>CAWCKF010000008.1:0-175908 GCA_963796085.1 uncultured Acidobacteriaceae bacterium
GGCAGCGCCAACAGGTCCGATGACAATGGGGCTCCGCCGATCTACATTCCACGTCTGACAAGTGCGTCTACTGCGCTTGCGCAGCTTTGGGGGAGCGTATGAGTGCATTTCCCGTCAAGCGGCCAGGCTGCTTCTTGCCTTTCACGTCCGCCTGGAGGACTTCACGAACCCGCTGGACGACGATGCCCAGTCTGAAGATTGGCCGTTCAATCCAGCAGGAGCGGGCATCGACCAGTGTAAGCGCAGCCGAGACGAAAGCAGCAATCGAACGTGCTGCCAGCGTGGTTGTAAACTCTCAGAACAAACAAGTGCAGGCACAGAAGCAAACCGAAATCGCACAGCTTCGCCGTCACCAGACTGCGCTCAAGACTAAGTCGGCTCGCCGGCGACGAGAGCAAGGGCGATGACTTCTCAATTGAGTTCGCGACTGTTCCACTCAGCCTCGAAATCGAAGATAAGGGTTTCCGGTTCGCCGCCACGCTCACAGCGGAGTTTCCGTTCGTAGACTTGCCGCTGGACCCGCGCATCGTTCGCGAGTGCCGCGTCGAGGCTTGGATCGGAACCATCCCAGCAGCCGACTTCGCTACTAGAGACAAGTGGCGCCTGTCACCCATTCCCAGTGCCACGACAGTCTTGCGATTCAACGGGTACGCTGGTTATCGCTGCACCGTGGGTCCGCCGCAGACCATGCGATGGCCGATGGCCGCCGGGGCGGGGAAGTCGCCGGAGTGGAGCGCGTCGGCCACCAGCTTGAAGGCCACGGCGCGGCTGGGCAGAGCCGGCGTTTGATCGACCAGCTTGTTGCCGTCGGCGTCCTTGATCCAGAACTTGCCCAGATCGGTGCCGATGCCGTCGACCGCGCCCTCGAGGAGCTTGCGCCGCTCGCCGTCGCCGGCTTCATAGATGGAAAACTTGATGGAAGAAGAACCGCTGTTCAAAACCAATACAGGCAAAGAAGCCATGAATGAGAAACCTCTGCGAGTTAAGAGGAATCCCAGGTTCGAAAATTCGGACCTGGGGCGCCCAGTTAGTCAGCGAGTTAGAGCGTTTCTACTGTTCCTATAAGGTGCCGTGCCCCATCCTTTCGCTTTTTTTCTGGCGAAAGGGTGGGAAATCACGATTCTCACTTTCTTACTGCCTTATAGCAACTGTGAAAATGCTTAGCTTTGCGGCCAGCGCCAGTCCTTGATCTCGGGCAGGTCGTCGCCGTTTTCCGCCACATAGAGCTTGTGGCGCTGGATCGCCTCGGAGTACCATTGCTCGGCCGCATCGGCCTTTGGCGCCAGCCGGGGCACGCGGTGGATGGCGTCGAGCGTCAGCTGGAAGCGGTCGATGTTGTTGAGCACGCACATGTCGAAAGGGCGTGGTCGTGGTGCCTTCTTCCTTGTATCCGCGCACGTGGAGGTTGTCGTGGTTGTGCCGCCGGTAGGTGAGCCGGTGAATGCACCACGGATAGCCGTGGAAGGCGAAGATCGACCGGGACGCCGACGGGGAAGATCTGGTCGAAGTCCTCGTCCGGCAGCCCGTGCGGATGCTCCGACTGCGGCTGCAGCGCCATCAGGTCCACGACATTGACCACGCGGATGCGCAGATCGGGAATGCGCTCGCGCAGCAGGCTGACCGCGGCCAGGGTCTCCAGCGTGGGCACGTCGCCGCAGCAGGCCATCACCACTTCGGGGTCGCCCTCGTCGTTCGAGGCCCACGGCCAGACGCCGAGGCCGGTGGTGCAGTGCGCGACGGCCTCGTCGATGGTGAGCCACTGCGGCGCGGGCTGCTTGCCGGCCACGATCAGGTTGATGTAATTGCGGCTGCGCAGGCAGTGGTCGGCGACCGAGAGCAGGGTGTTGGCGTCGGGCGGCAGATAGATGCGCACCACGTCGGCCTTCTTGTTCATCAGGTGATCGATGAAGCCCGGGTCCTGGTGCGAGAAGCCGTTGTGGTCCTGCCGCCAGACCAGCGAGCTGAGCAGGTAATTGAGCGAGGCGATGGGCTTGCGCCAGGGAATCTCGCGCGTGACCTTCAGCCACTTGGCGTGCTGGTTCGCCATCGAGTCGATGATGTGGATGAAGGCCTCGTAGCAGGAGAAGAAGCCGTGGCGGCCGGTGAGCAGGTAGCCCTCCAGCCAGCCCTGGCACATGTGCTCGCTCAGCACTTCCATCACGCGGCCGGTCTGCGACAGATTCTCGTCCACGGGCAGCGTCTCCGCCATCCAGGCCTTGCCGGTTCCGGTGATCACGTCGCTCGAGGCGGTTGGAGGCCGTCTCATCGGGACCGAAGACGCGGAAGTTTTTCTGCGTCCATGTTGGCTTGCATCACCGCGTGCAGCAGATGGCCCAGGATGCGCGTGGATTCCACGTCCTGCTGCCCGCGGCCTTCGATCTTCACCGCGAAGTCGCGGAAGTTGGGCACCATGAGCGGCTGCAGCAGCAGGCCGCCGTTGGCGTGCGCGTTCATGCCCATGCGCAGCCGGCCCTTGGGCGCGATCTCCGCCAGATCGGCGCGGAACCGGCCCTTCTCGTCGAAGAGCTCCTCGGGCTTGTAGCTGCGCATCCACTCTTCCAGCAGGCGCAGGTGCTCGGGCTTCTCGCGCAGCTCGCTGAGCGGAACCTGGTGCGCGCGCCAGGTGTTTTCCACCGGCTTGCCGTCGACAAACTTCGGTCCCGTCCAGCCCTTGGGCGTGCGCAGGATGAGCATGGGCCACGCCGGGCGCGCCGTCGAGCCGTCTTCGCGCGCAGCTTTCTGGATCGCGGCGATGCGATCGAGCATGGTGTCGAAGACCGCCGCGGCCTGCTGGTGCATCACCGCCGGATCGTCGCCTTCGAGCGTGAAGGGCTCATAGCCGTAGCCGCGCATCAGGTCTTCCAGCTCCGCGTGCGGAATGCGCGCCAGCACCGTGGGGTTGGCGATCTTGTAGCCGTTCAGATGCAGGATGGGCAGCACCGCGCCGTCGGTGGCGGGATTGAGAAACTTGTTGGAGTGCCAGCTTGTGGCCAGCGGGCCGGTCTCGGCCTCGCCGTCGCCCACCACGCAGGCCACAATCAGGTCGGGATTGTCGAAGGCCGCGCCGTAGGCGTGCACCAGCGAGTAGCCCAGCTCGCCGCCCTCGTGGATCGAGCCCGGCGTCTCCGGCGCCACGTGGCTGGGAATGCCGTAGGGCCAACTGAACTGCCGGAACAGCCGCTTGATGCCGTCCTTGTTCTGCTCGATGTGGGGATAGATCTCGGAGTACGAGCCTTCGAGATAGGTGTTGGCCACCAGTCCCGGCCCGCCGTGCCCCGGGCCGATGATGTAGATCATGTTCAGGTCGCGCTCGCGGATCAGCCGGTTCCAGTGCACATAGAGAAAGTTGAGCCCCGGCGTGGTGCCCCAGTGGCCCAGCAGGCGCGGCTTCACGTCGTCCAGCGTCAGCGGCCGCTCCAGCAGCGGATTGTCTTTCAGGTAGATCTGGCCGACGGAAAGATAGTTGGCGGCCCGCCAGTAGGCGTCCATTTTGGCCAGCATTTCCGGGCTCAGGGGGCCTTGCTCGCTCTTTTACTCCCCGTTCTTTCGGTCATGGCGCACCTCGCAAGGGTTAAATTGCGTGACAGGCTTAAGCCTAGCAGCCGCAGGTTACAGCCAGGGGTGATTGATGTCACAAACAATGAGACGTAGGCTCATTTTGTGGGACCAGAAACGGTCTTCCCATTTTCAGCTTATGAATATCCACTCAGCTCCGGCATTTCTCCAAAAAGCGATAGACACGGTGTGACATTGTGTCAGGGCGCAGTGAGGGATCGATCCTCCCGGCAGGGAGGGTGCGAGGATAGCCCAGGATGAAGTCCGCCGCGGCGGACAAAATCCTGGGTGAGCGTGTTCTCATATTTGTTCCGTCCCGTAGGGACGATGCGAGACTCAAAACCACTGAGCTACCGTGCCCCATCCTTTCGCCTTTTTTCTGGCGAAAGGGTGGGAAACCACAATTCTCGCTTTCTTACTGCCTTACACCAACTATGAAAATACTCTAAAAATACCGCTTGAGCTTGAGGATCTGCGACTCGAAGCCGTACCACAGCACTGTGGCCACGGCGGTGGAGGCGGCCAGCCGGACGGCCACCACGGCCAGGTTTCCCGCCATGCCGTAGCGGTCCATCCACAGATCGAACCAGCCCAAAAAAACGAAGACCATAATATGGATCATGTAGAGGCCGTAGCTGATGCGGCCGTAGAAGGCCAGCGGTCCGCGGCGCAACAGGGCGTTCAACGGATTGCGGGCCCCGCTGGAGGCGATCGCGGCCAGCATGGCGCCGGCAAAGCCCACCGCCAGCGCGGAATCCAGAAAAGCGGTGCCGCCGGCTACGGTGGCGGCGGCGCCGAAGCCCAGCGGGATGCCCGCCAGGCCCAACAGGAGCCAGGCGCGGCGGCTGAGCTTCAGCGTATGCATTCCCAGCGCCAGCAGGCTGCCCCAGGCGATGCCGTCCAGGTGAATCAGTGTGTTGGTAGGCGTCATCCAGTGGAAGTTTGCCAGGCGCAACAGCGGCGAACCAGCCAGCGCGGCAACCAGAACCGCCGCCAGCATCCACGGCCTGCGCAGCAAGCGCACCAGCGGCGCCCAGAGAAAGTAGTACTGCTCCTCGATGGCCAGCGCCCAGGTGGGTCCGATGGCCGGGGGCAGCGTCAGATGGAAAAGATTCTGCACCAAGAAGATGTAAGCCAGCCAGGGCGCGGCCTTGATGGCTTCCAGCACCGTGGGGCCGATAAACCACGGCGCGTTCAGGTAAACCACCGCCAGCAGCAAGATTAGACCGGCCAGATGCGCAGCGCCCGGCGCGCATGGAAGTTGTGGAAGTAGTGCGGCTTGTCCCGCGTCCCCAGCAGAATGGAGGTAATCAGGAATCCGGAGAGAACAAAAAACACAATCACTCCCGCCCATCCCCACAGCGAGGCGGAGTAAATCCACGTTCCCTGAAGCAGCGGATTGCAGTGATAGAGAACCACCCACAGAATCGCCAGCCCGCGCAGCCCGTCAAGTTCTGGCAGGTAAGTAGGCAGCCAGGTTGGGCGTTGGATGGGCAAGATAGAAGGTTAGCAGGTCAGCGGGCAGGCGAAAAAACGATTCCGGGATTAAGGAGTGCCCTAATTTGGGCAATTATATAGTTGGCTAATCCACGTGATGCGGCAAAATTGAGGGAGCCTAACCCGGCTTGTCCTTTTTGTGCAATCCGCAAACGATGCACTTGCCTATGTTGTAGGCAAAGTTACCATGTTCGCCCTCGCACCAACCACGCCCACAATCATGGCAATAGCGTTTAGTCTCACGCTTGCGTCGGAATACTGTCTCGCAAATCCAATAGTTCGCCCAACCGCCAGAGTCAATCACGGATTTTGCGCTTGATTCGTCCTTGGTCGTCATACATCCCTCGCTGTTTTAGAGCCGGGTGCCCCAGGTCTCGATTCTGAGACCTGGGAAAGCACAAATCCCGCTTGACCGTTTTTCTATTCCCTGTTCCCTATTCCCTGTTCCCTGTCTCTTCACCCCGCCGCCAGTTGCTTGGCCCGCTCCGTAGCCCGCATCACGGCCTTGATCAGCGTCACCCGCAGCCCGCCTTCCTCCAGTTCCAGAATCCCGTCGATGGTGCAGCCCGCCGGAGTAGTTACAGCGTCCTTCAGCAATGCCGGATGATAGCCGGTTTCCAGTACCATCTTGGCGGCGCCGAAGGTGGTTTGCGCCGCCAGTTGCGTGGCCACGTCGCGGGAGAGGCCCACCTTCACGCCCGCCTCGGCCAGGGCCTCGATGATGATGTAGATGTAGGCCGGCCCGGAGGCGGAGAGCCCGGTTACGGCGTCCATGTGTTTCTCGTCCACCACCACGGTGCGGCCCACGGTCTCGAAGATGCGCTCCGCCAGCTCCATCTGCTGCGTGCTGACGAAGCGCCCGCGGCAGAGGGCGGCAGCCCCGGCTCCCAGCGCCGAGGGCGTATTGGGCATGGCGCGGATCACGCCGATCTCCAGCCCCGCCGCCTCTTCAATGGCGCGGGTCTTCACCGATGCCGCGAACGAAACCAGCGTCTTGGCCTTGGTCAGCGCGGGACGTATCTCGGCCATCAAGTCGGGCACCTGGAAGGGTTTTACGCCCAGCAGAATCAAATCGGCCTGGCTCACCGCCTTCAGGTTGTTGGTGCTCACGTCCACGCCCCACTGCGTGCTCAGCGCCAGCGCCCGCTCGGCATGGCCCACGGTGGCATGAATCTGGTCAGGAGCAAACAGATTTTGCTTCAGGAAAGCCTGCAGCAAAATGCCGCCCATCTTGCCCGCGCCCAGAACGGCCACGTGGACTTTGGGCAACTGCGCCGGTGCTTCGCTGCCCTCAACGGTTCTCTCCGCCATGTTTTTTCCCTTTTTTTCTGGTTTTGGATGAATGTGGTGGTGCTTCCTTCAAGGATACTCGCATCCGCGGGGTGGATGCCACGAATGGCGCCAGTACCGCAGGCCAGGGTCTGCCCAGGCCGAGTGGATAGCAGACTCTATTTCTGCCCCGCAATCCACGCGTCGATGCGGTCGCTCAGCACGTCCAGCGGCAGCGCGCCCGGAGTCCAGCACCTGGTCGTGGAAGGCGCGGATGTCGAATTTGTCGCCCAAGGCTTTCTTCGCCCGCTCGCGCAGCTCCAGTATCTTCAACTGGCCGATCTTGTAGGCCAGCGCCTGGCTGGGCCAGGCGATATAGCGGTCCACCTCGGCCTGAATGCTGGTGTCGTCGATGTTGGAGTGCTCGTGGAAGTACTCGACCATCTGCTCGCGGGTCCAGTGCTGGACGTGGACGCCGGTATCGACCACCAGGCGGATGGCGCGCCAGATGTCGCCCTCCAGCCGCCCGTAGTCCGAGTAAGGGGTCCTGGTAGAAGCCCACCTCCTTGCCCAGCCGCTCGGAGTAGAGGCCCCAGCCTTCGGTGTAGGCCGTGTAGTGCTGGTGCTTGCGGAAGGTGGGCAGGCCATCCAACTCCTGGGCGATGGAGATTTGCAGGTGGTGGCCGGGAAGTCCTTCGTGGTAGGCGATGTCTTCAACGCTGTAGAGGTTGCGGTCGGTGGCGTTGTAGGTGTCGATGAACAGACGGCCCGGGCGGCTGCCGTCGGGCGCGCCGGCCTGGTAGTAGGCGGGCGCGGAGGTCTTCTCCAGGTAATCCGGTACCGGAACCACTTCAAACTTGGCCTTGGGCAGCCGGCCAAAGAGTTGCGGCAGCCTGGCCTGCATGGGCGTCAGGTAGCCGCGATAGGCGTCCAGCAGGGCTTCGCGCGAGGCCGCCTTCAGCTTGGGATTGGTCTTGAGGCTGGCGCGGAAGCTGGCCAGGTCCTGAAAGCCGAGCTTCTGCGCGATGGCCAGCATCTCGGCCTCGTCGCGCTTCACTTCGTCTAGGCCGATCTGGTGAATCTGCTCCGGCGGTCAGATCGGTGGTGGTAGTGCGGCGAATGCGGAAGGCGTAGTACTTTGCTCCATCGGGCAGGGCATCGATGCCGGGCTGCGCGCGGCCGGCGGGAATGTAGCTCACTTCAAGAAAGCGCGCAAAGCGCAGGTAGGCCGGCAGCACCTCCTTGCCGATGGCGTCCAGCATCTCGGCCTTGATGCGCTCCTGCTCGGCGGGCTTGATGGTGGCGGGAAAGTTCTTGAGCGGCAGCGCCAGGGGCGAGTCTTCGGGCTTCTGGCCGGCCAGCTGCTTCACCTGGTCGAGCGCCTTGTCCAGAAGATATGCGGGCGGCACGCGGTGGTCTTCCATGCCGATGGCCATATTGGTGGTCACCTGCTCGAAGGCCCTGGGAATGGCGTGCAGGCGGGCGATCCAGTCGTCGTAGTCCTTGACGGTGGTGAAGCTGAGCTGGGCCACCAGTTGCGGATAGGTGGTGTGGATGCCGCCCATCTGGTTGACGGGCATCTCCCACTCCTTGAACTCCGCGGCCTCCTGGTCGTCGGCAAACTTGCGCAGCAGCAGCTCGCGGCTGATCTTCTCCTGGTCCGTCAAGCCCGTCCGGGTCGATGGCGGCCAGGTGCATGCAGGAAGTTCTGCTCGCGGGCCAGCTGGTCGTTCACGGCCTTCACGGAGTAGTCGGAGATCTGGTCGTTGTAGCGCTTGTCGCCCAGCGTGGAGGCGAACTCCGGGGAATGCTTGAGGTTGTCTTCCCAGTAGTCCTGGAAGAGGGCGTTGAGGGCCTTGCGGTTGGCCTCAACCGTAGCGGCGGCGGGGGCTTGCGGGCGCAGGGCGGGGGCAGAGAGCAAGCAGCAGCAACGCGGAGACGGCCAGGATAGGGAGCGGGAATCTTCTCAAGGGAACGGTCCTCAGTTTGAAATCAAAAGGCGAAATTGCCCTACCCTTGAGTGTAGAAGATTACGCCGTTCGACCGGTTCCCTATCTGACACTCCCCGAAAACCGCCCACTGCTGCTATTTTTGATAGAGCAATGCCACCTGTAGCCACTGAGACCATTAACGAAGTCGATTTTTGCGGAAAGATTGCCGCCGGTGCTAATCCCATCTTCGCCCGGTTGCAGGATCAATGTCCCTTTGTCGAGGCCCGCATCGAAGGTGTGGGTTCTACAACAGGTAAGACCAAGCGCAAAGACCTCCGCTTCTACGGGAAAAACAACAAGCTTCTTTTAACCGGGGAAGTCAAGCTTCCAGGCGGCGTCTCAGCCTTCGATAGCAAGTTGATTGAGGACGCACAGCAGAAGGCTGACCACGCGAACGTGCAGTACTTCTTCACGTGGGATGTAAACACATTTGTTCTGTTTGACCGTTATAAGCAGGAAAAAAGCCTGCTTGACCGTCGTATCAAGGTCTGGCATCTGCGGCTGAATCTTTCCTCCGCTCAAGAAGTAGCACGGCCTGAGATTCTTGAGCAAATTGCAAGCAAATTTCTCCCGGACCTGATTGCAGAATTGTCGGATATTGTCACAGGCGTCAAGCAGGATTGGTCTCTGCCACCGGATGAAATCTTCCTGCGGTCCCTTGAATGCCATCTCGATTGGCCAGTAAAGCTGCTGCGCGAGTATTTATATAACAAATCTCTGACAGATCGCAGATTCGACACGAGGCTTCAAGAGTGGATGGCGGAGCAGGGGCGGCAGTTCCTGCGCTATCGGCCCGAGGAATGGCGCGAGGCTGTAGACAATGCCGCGCGCACATTGGCCTACGTGTGGGCTAACCGGTTCATCTTCTACAAGGCGCTCTGCGCCCGCTTCCCGCTTCCCCGCCTGGAGCTACGTCCTGCAATCAAGACAGCCACCCAGGCGATACGACGCATTGACGAGTTGTTGAGTAAGGCCGCCGAGGAAAGCCACGATTACGAGACCCTCCTATTCCCAGGGGAACGCGATTGGGCGAACGACTTGGTATTCACTCCCGACGGCGCAGTGGATGCATGGCGTGGATTTCTTTGCGGCATTGAGGCTATCGATTTTCGGGACGTTCCCGCCGATGTGGTTGGCCTCATCTTCCAGAAGCTCATCAGCCCGGAAGAGCGTCATCGCCTCGGCCAGCACTTCACCGGTCCGGACCCCGTAGACCTCATCAATTCGTTTTGCATTCGCAGAGCCGACACTGTTGTTTTAGACCCCGCCTGCGGCAGCGGCAGTTTTCTGGTACGAGCCTACTACCGCAAGCGAGCAATGAATGACCATCGGCCTCATTCACAGTTATTGCATGAGCTATTTGGCGCGGATATCGGACTCTATCCTGCTCACCTGGCAACATTGAACCTGGCCGCGCGCGAGATTAACGATAAGGCAAACTACCCTCGTATCGCCCGTACCGATTTCTTCGATGTAATACCGGGTAGACCGTTCTGCGAGCTTCCCGAAGGCCCACACAAGCACAGTCCAGTGATGCTGCCGCCACTTGACGCAATTGTCGGCAATCCGCCATACGTCCGCCAAGAGAAAGTCGGCAAGGAAGAGAAAGACAAACTCTCCAAGCGCGTTGAGGAGGCATTCCCCGGGACAGAGCTTCGCGGACGCGCGGACTTGCACTGCTATTTCTGGCCGCACGCCTGCCGGTTTCTCAAGGAGGGCGGTTATTTCGGATTTTTAACCAGCGGGCAATGGCTTGATGTCGATTACGGTTTTGCACTACAACGCTGGATTCTTTCGAACTTCAAAATAGTAGCCATTCTCGAAAGCGCCACCGAGCGATGGTTCCCGGATGCCCGCGTCAAGACCTGCATCACGATTTTGCAGCGATGCTCTGACCCTGAGGAGCGGCGGGCTAATCTGGTTCGATTTGTTCGCTTCGAGAAGCCTTTGACAGAGATTATCGGCGTGTTGCCTACAGGCGGCGTCGGTAAAGAGGCAGAGATTGCCGAGATGTCGCGCCAAAGTGCGGTTGATGCGATTCGCGATCAGCTTGAGCAAATAAAGAAACCTGTGCATGATGACCGGTGGCGGGTTCTGCTGAAGAGTCAGGCCGAGTTGTGGGATGAGGGAGTCCGCGCGGGCGAAGTACTGAAGCCGGGTACGCCTGTGGAATCGGATGAGGATGAGGATTCCGAAGAGCAGAACAAGGATTCTGGCGACGAACAGGTCTGGTTAAGAGGCCATGGTGCTGAACGGGACTACCTTGCGGGCAAATGGGGGCGCTATCTACGGGCACCAGACCTATATTTCGAACTCATGGACCGCTTTAGCGGTAGATTTGTAGTACTCGGCGGCATCGTGGATGTTCGGCGCGGGATCACCTCTGGCTGTGATGCTTTTTTCATGCCGCGCGACGTGACAAAGGAGTTTCTAGGTATACAGATCACCGATAATGACTTCAAACGGCTTACCGGCGCACACAGGGAAGAGTTTGCCAGCGGCAGAGTTCGTCTTATCAAGGATGGCGCAGGTACTTTGCACCCCATCGAAACTTTGTTTGTCAAGCCAGAGGTCCACAGTCTCATGAAGGTGGACAGACCGGAGATATTGTCGCGTGATTTGGACCGCGTTGTCCTTCTGGTAGGTGAGGCCCTGTCCTCGCTTCGCGGAACGCACGTATATAGGTACCTGAAATTTGGCGAAACGGCGACATACGCATCCAAGAAGTCAAAGGCTGTCCCTGTTCCTCAAAGAGCATCATGTGCTGCACGTGACCCGTGGTACGACTTGACCAAGCTGGTTAAACCAGGATTTGCGTTATGGCCAATGGCACAGCAATACCGGCACATTATTCCTGGCAACCCTGAGTGGTTGATCTGTAATCATAATCTGTTCGATTTATCCTCAGAGCTTTTGTCCAAGAAAGAACAAAAGGTTTTGATTGCCGTGCTGAATAGTACGCTGGTCGGACTATTCAAGACGTTTTATGGCCGATTCGCCGGTACAGAGGGAAACTTAAAGACAGAAGTAATCGATGTAAATCTGATCGAAATTCCAGACCCGCGCGGAGTCGATGAGAGGATTGCAAAGCGGCTTATCGATTCTCTTCATTCGATGACCAGACGCACAGTCGGTAGACTTGTAGACGAATCGCTCATGGACTGCCATTCTTACCGGCGCGCACTGGAGTTGGCGGCACGTCCTCTTACTCTCTCTGAAGAGTTGCGACTGCCGGATCGGCGCGATCTGGATGATGCTGTCTTTGAGTTATTGGGTGTAGAAAACGAGGCAGAGAGACGAGCATTGGTAAATCGCCTCCATGAGGAAACGGCGTCGCACTTCCGCGCAATCCGTGTAACCGAAATACAAAAGATGGAGGATCGCGCCAAGGGCGGGAAGCGAGAGTTCACGACGGAAGAGCAGGCAGCCGATGCCTGGGACGCTGTCGATCTAACGGACTTGACGCCGCTCTCCGATTGGGTCCGCAACCATGCGGAGGCTCCGACGCGAGAGATTACGATTCCTGACGAGCGCCCAGTCTATTTGGCGGTGAACAGCATCTTCGATCAAGAGGTGGTCTACTTCGGCAAGAAGCGGCAGGAACACGTTGTTTGTCCGTCACGCGGCACAACCGAGCTTCTAGCCCGCATGGCTAACCTTGGCGTCTCCGGGCCGCAGGTCATGCCGATCGAGAACGATGCTGCGCTGCGCTTATTATGTGAACTGGAACAACGCCATGAGGTAGCCTCGGCGCGGCTTCGCGAATTGGTTGAGAGCCGCACATCGGACCCGGACACACAGGATGAAGTTTTCAAAGTGTTGGAACGATGGTTTGTTCTAGACAGACCGCCGAGAACCAGTTAACTTTAATCGCGGCTTCGCCGCGTGGGTTAATTTCCAAAATCTTGTGAATGGTTTTGTGCCGGGGTTGAAACCCCGGCCTCCCTCCGGTTCGAGCTATTCCGCTGCGTGAAGTCCCTGCTACCAGTACGCAAGGGGCGGCTGTTCGAGGTTCGCGGTTTCCGACCCTAGCCGCAAAAACAAAAACGCGGGAGCCCAGAGGGCACCCCGATGGGGCACCCATGTTTTGTGCATTATCGCTAGGGCAATAGGCCGACAAAAGAGGGAATTCCGGCGGGTTATAGCGCGACATTATGGAGGATGAAAGTAAATTGGGCAAGAAAGTCAGGATATAAGCATAGATATTTTTACGGAATGTCCAGAACGGAGCGGACTTAAACACAAAAAAACAGCTCAAAACAGGGTCATTTTGAGGCGTTTTCCGGCCGTTTTTGCAGAAAATTAGGGCCGTTTTGTCTACCTTTAGAACTAGCTGCTAGCTGCTAGCTGCCAGCTATTCCGGGGTCAGGGATCAGTGGTCAGTGAACAGTGGTCAGGGATCAGGAGGGCATGGGACGATGCGGGAGAGAGAACGAAGGTTGGCGCGGAAGAGGCTGGACGTGGAGATGCGTTCTTACCGGAGGGCGGGAATGCAGAAAAATCCTACCAATGAACTACTGCGAGCGGTGCGGCAGACGCTACGTGTTCCGGTGGTGGAGATCGCGAAGAAGATGGGGGTGGGCCGCTCGGCGGTGTTCGACCTGGAGGCAAGGGAGGCGAAAAATACGATCACCATGAGGTCGCTGTCGCGCATGGCGGAGGCGATGGGCTGCAAGGTGGTGTACGGGATTGTGCCGGAGCATGGGAGGACGCTGGAGGAACTGGCGGAGGCGCGACTGTGGACGGCCGTGCTGGGGGCGGAAGGAACAGGGACTAGGGAATAGGGAATAGGGACCAGGGCAACGGATGTGCTGGGCGTTTGCAGAGAATTGAGTGGCTTTCCGGTACGCTTATAGCAGAGATAACGGAATGAGACAAGCGTAGAACGGAAGGCGGGAGTGTGCCTTCCTGATCTTCTTCAGGCCATCTCAGCGGCGCGCGTGCGCAAGGGAGGGAAAGACACCGGCATTCTTGGAAGTCATACTACACAATTCTGACAATGCATTTTTTGAGGCGATTCCGGAAGGGGATTGCCGTATGCTCCTTTTCTGCTGGCGCGATGATTCGCGGAGCGTGGCCGGGAATGGCGGAAAGATGGCCGTAATACGGCAGGATTTTAAGAGAGACAGAACGAGCGAGAAAACAAGCAGTACAACCAATAAGAAGACAGGTGAAGGGGCGAAGAGGACACGAGCGTGCGGGGGGAAAGCGGGGCGCAAGGACGGCGCAGAGCGGCTGCGGCAGGAGGCGGACAGGCGGGTGGGGCGGAACTCGAAGCAACTTGCCGATCTGCTGACGGAGAAGGCGCTGGGGGGAGACCTGGCCAGCGCCAAGGTGCTGGTGGGGCTTGCGGAACGCAAGAAGCCGCGACCGGAGCCGGTGAAGAAGCGGCGCGGGCCGAGCGAGGCTGAGCTGTTGGCGATAGAGCCCGAATGGCAGGGAGAACTGGAGGAGGATTCCGCGGAGACGGGCGGCGGATGGAATGGGGAGTAGGGAATAGGGAGTAGACACCCCAGCGAGCTTTGCTCGCTGGGGTGTCAGGGGTGGTGGATCAAGTTCCTCGAAGAGGTGCGAGTTCGGGTGGCGGGGTGGGAACGGCCGGGGATCAGTCCCAGGTCTCAAAAGTGGGAGCTGGGGCACCCGGCCGGGGCACCCGGCACACGGGCTGGAGTGACAGGTGCCTGAGTGGCGCTAGGCCCGCGTCGCGGCACGTTTGTAGGGCGATCTTCCCGGTTCCTCAGAATTGCGGGATAATATAGGGGATTAAATGGCAGAAGCTCCGAATAAGCGCGGGCCTACCGAGCCCAGCGTACAGACGATTAAGCGGCTCTTCGGCGAGTCGGGGAACCTGTGCGCCTTCCCCAATTGTGCGCAGCCCCTTATCAGTGGTTCAGTAGTGATGGGAAAGGTCTGTCACATTAAGGGCAGGAAACCTGGGAGCCCTCGCTACGACGTGACGCAATCCGATCAGGATCGACATGGATATGAAAACCTCATCCTCATGTGCGGTGTGCATCATGACGTCATTGATAACGACGAGAAATCCTACACTGTCGAGCGGCTGCATGAGATCAAGTCCGCTCATCTCGAAAAGGCCGCAAAGCTCTCGGATGAAGAGGCCGATAGCGGAGCTCTGATTCTCTTCTCGTCACCAGTAACCTCGGTAAACCAATCCGGAGGCATCACGGCATCTTTGGTTACTGTGACCAATTACAACCTTGTCGGTTATAACGACCAGGGAAAAGTGTTCGCGAAGCCGCCATTTCCAGCGGCCCAGCCCAAAGAGGGTGAGGCACGCTTTCGGAAAAGCACGGACCCCTTGGGTATGACCTGGAGCCGAATGCGGATCCCCAACGCGCAACAATTTGACGTAATGCTAGCGCAAGGGCGAGCCGTGTGGTTACGTCTCATACCGGTTGACCAATCTAAAGGCGAATTTGGCCCACTTGATCTTAAGAACGCTGCGACCCGCTTGAACTTTTGTTTCATGCCACTTGTAGACATTAATATTGAGTTACTGATTGCCGAAGACGGCTTTGGAGTCTGCAACAGCATTGATCAATCTAAGGGGAACGTGACCAGTGGTGTCGCATTCGCATTCATAACCGGGGAGGTATGGAGTATTGACACCACCTTATTGAGCTTCGATGACAAGATATACATTGACGAGATCGCAAAGTACTTAATTAAGGGATTTCGTGACTATACACGATTCCTCGATAACCTTGAGGTCAAGCCTCCATATCGTTGGATCGCTGGAATAGAAGGTGTCTCAAGGATGAAACTCGTTTACGAGGGCCAAAGCTCATTCTCGCATTATTTCAACGGGCCAATCTGCATGAGCAACACAGTCGCAGAAGGGGGGGTGTACGACGGGACAGAGGACGCTTCTGCCGCGCTGGCTCCTTTCTTCGATAAGATTTTTAAGAAAAGTGGCGCTGAGCGTCCTAAATACCTCCAGAGTCCGGCCAGGTAGAGATGCCGAACCATGAAACAGATGAAAATAGCCAGGTACGCGGGTGACCCACATCTCATTTCACGTTATTCGAATGGGTGCCCCAGGTCTCGACTTTGAGACCTGGGATGCTCCGAACCATTTGACAGGCTTGGTTGAAAATACCAGAACAGAATTCGACTTTTTCAATTTCGCCCCGGCCCTATGGGACGGGGGTTGGTGAGAGGGGACGCTGACCCAGGGTTTCACCCTGGGCTATTTTCGCGTTCTCCCTACGGGAGAATTTGCGGCGCAAGGATGGGCGTGTTATCCCAGGTCTCAAAATCGAGACCTGGGGCACCCGGCGCAAAGGACATCCGCAGGTCCTTCGACTCGCTGCGCTCACTCAGGATGACAGTTCTTTATTGATTGCTCAGGATGACATTTTTGGAGGAGAGGATTTGAGCGCAACTTCGTTGCGCTGGTTGATTTTCAAGGATGGATGGGTTGATTGATGTACGGGCTGAAGCCCGTACCCTTCACCGAGATGCGGCCCTTAGCGCGCCAGGATGGCTTCGTTGCCGAGGATGCGGTAGAGGGTGGAGCGGCTGATGGCGAGCTGGCGGGCGGCGCGCAGCTTGTTGCCGCGGTTGAGGTCGAGCACGTACTGCACATGATGGCGGATGACCGCGTCCAGGGAGAGGTCTGTCGGTGCGAAGAGGCTGGGGCATCGGTCCGGCTGACGTCTCGGCGGCGGTGGGCAGGGCGAGGTCGTCGGCCCGGATGACGCCGTTGACGGCTTCCAGCAAGGCCGTTTCCAGCACCTGGCCAGCTCGCGCACGTTGCCCGGCCAGTTGTGCTGGAGCAGGCGGGCCAGCGCGCCGGGACCCAGCACCACGGGACGCTGCTGATAGCGGCTGCAGATGCGGTCGAGCAGGGACTGGGCCAGCGGGGCGATGTCTTCGCGGCGCTGGCGCAAGGGGGGAATGGCGAAGCGGACGGCGGTGAGGCGGAAGGCCAGGTCGGGCAGGAGCAGGCCCTGGCCGGCCATCTGGCGCAGCGGGGTTTGCGAGGAGGCAAGCAGGACGGCGCGGCCCGGCGGACGGTCCTGGAGCAGCCTTGAGAACGCTGAGCAGCAGCCCCTGGCCGGGAGGGGCGAGCAGGTCCACGCGGTCGAGATAGGTAAAGCCGGCCAGGGTGGCGGGATCGGCGTCGGTGACCAGCCATTCGCGGGCATCGCGGCGCTGAAAGCTGGAGCGGCCAGCGGAGAGCGGCTGAAGAGATAGCGGGCCAGGGTCTGCTTGCCGGCAGCCGTGCTCGCCTTCAATGGCGGCCACCTGCACATGGGGCGCGGCCATCTCCGCCTGCATGAGCAGCTTGCGCCAGGCCGCGCTGACGCCCACAATCTGCACGGCGCAGCGGCGAATCCACCTCCACAAGCGTCAGGCCGGAGGCGGAGGGCTGGGGCTGGAACTGAGCGGCGCTGTGCATGGATCTCAACGTGCCTCGCCTCCCTGGCCCAAAGCAACACTACCGGCCAACAGAGGTCTTATCGGCGCAGGCCTGAAAAACATGAACCGGAGCGATGAGGGCGGCTCTCAGGCGCGCAGGGCGAGGAAAATTCCCGCTTTGTATTTCTAGCGGGAGCGCTTGGAGGGCTCGTCGGAGAAGATCTGGCCGTCGCGGATATGCACCACGCGATGGGCGTAATTCGGCGATGTCCGGCTCGTGGGTGACCAGCACGATGGTGTTGCCGTTGGCGTGCAGGGTATCGAACAGGGCCATGATCTCCAGGCCGGTCTTGGAGTCGAGGTTGCCGGTGGGCTCGTCGGCCAGGATGATGGAGGGGCGGTTGACCAGGGCGCGGGCGATGGCCACGCGCTGGCGCTGGCCGCCGGAGAGCTCGTTGGGCTTGTGGTACATGCGCGATTCCAGGCCCACGTCGGCCAGGGTTCCTTGGCCCGCTCGATGCGCGCGGCGGCGGGCGTGCCGTTATAGATCAGCGGCAGCTCCACGTTGTGCAGCGCGGTGGCGCGGGCCAGCAGGTTGAAGGTCTGAAAGACGAAGCCGATCTCCTTGTTGCGGATGCGCGCCAACTGGTCGTCGTCCAGCTCGCTGACCAACTGGCCGTTGAGCCAGTAGCGGCCCTTGGAGGGCGTATCCAGGCAGCCGATGAGGTTCATCAGCGTGGACTTGCCCGAGCCGGAGGGGCCCATGATGGCCACGTACTCGTTGTGCTTGATGCGCAGGGAGATGCCGCGCAGGGCCTGCACCTGCTGCTCGGAGCCCATATCGTAGGTGCGCCACAGGTCTTCGACGACGATCATGTCGCCTTGCGGCCTGGCCGCCGCTTGCACACCTTCTTCGCTGCTCATGCTGTCCAGAGCCATTCGTATCTCATCCTTTGTGCCCGGTTTTGCCCGCCCGGTCTGTCTGCCCAGTTTACGGCATTTCCGGAATAGCGTGGCCTCTGCAGATCGTGCAAGTCACCGCTCCCTGCTGGTCGCGTTGACTTCATTCCGTGGTTTCGGACTACGGTTCCTAAATGCGATAGCTGAACTGCGCTAAGAGGTCGCGCCGGAGGTCGTATGACCGGCTTGGCGGTGTCCCGCTTGACCAGCGCACCGTTCTTAAGGGCGCGCAGCGTCTTGTAGGGGCCGGTGACGATCTCCTGGCCTTCGTTGAGGCCGGAGAGCACTTCGATGTCGGTGGCCCCGGTGATGCCGGTGGTGACGGGAACGAATTTGGCGCGCAGCTTGCCGTTCTTGTCCTTGTCGACCACATAGACGCCCTGCACCGGCGGGCTCTTTGCGCGGTGGCGGAGGAACTGGAAGCGGCCTGCACGCCGCCCTTGCCCTTGGGCTTGTCGTCGTCGGGGTTGTGCATGGTCAGCGCCTGGATGGGCAGCGAGAGCACGCTGGTCTTGTGCGCGGTGGTGATCTTGGCGGTGGTGGAGAGTCCGGGGCGCAGTTCGCTGGTAGGGGTTGTCCAGCGTGACCACGACCTTGAAGTCCTTGGCCTCTTCGGTGCCGGTGGTGGACTGCGAGGTGGCCACGCCGGTGGAGCGCAGCAGGGCCTGATCGCCGACCAGGGTCACGTGGCCTTTGAAGACCTTGCCGGGCAGGGCGTCCACGGTGACCTCGGCGGGCTGGCCGATCTGGATGTTGACGATGTCGGTCTCGTCCACCTTGACCTCGGCGGTGATCGACGCTCATGTCGGCCAGGGTCATCAGCGTGGAGCCCTCGGTGTTC
Source organism: uncultured Acidobacteriaceae bacterium (assembly GCA_963796085.1). GTDB lineage: Bacteria > Acidobacteriota > Terriglobia > Terriglobales > Acidobacteriaceae > Telmatobacter. The sequence goes on from CAWCKF010000008.1 coordinate 18,499, forward strand.
TGGATGCCCTCGACCACCGTTTCGCCCTCGCGGACGGGCTCGTTGGTCACGATGCCGTCAAAGGGGGCGATGGCGATGGTCAGGTCGAGCAGATCCTGGTTGGCAGCGCAGGGTGGCGACCTGGGTCTGCAGGTGTCCGCGCGGCGGAATCGGTCTGCGCCTTGGCCTGGTTGAGCTGCGCGACGGCCTGGGCCACGCGAGGCCACATCGGTGTCATAGGCGGCCTTCTTGGCGTCGAAGTCCTGCTTGGCCATGATGCCGGCCTTGTAGAGGGCCTGGGCGCGCTCCCAGTCCAGGCGCTTCTGCTCCAGATCGGCCTTGGCGTGCTCGACGTTGGCCTCGGCGGTCTTTTCCGCGGCAATATAGGAGGCGATGTCGGTCTTGGCGGCGGCGATGGCGGCCTGCTGGCCGGCGACATTGGCTTCCTGCTGCACGTTCTCGATGGTGGCGACCGTCTCGCCCTTCTTCACCATGTCGCCCTCTTTCACGTAGAGGTGGGTGACGCGGCCCATGGCGGTGGCGCCGAGGTTGACGTAGGTCTTGGGCTTGATCTGGCCGGTGCCGCTGACCACCGTGGCCAGATCCTGCCGCACGATCTTGGCGGTCAGAACCTTGGTGTAGCCGGATTGCTGCTTGTAGATGAATAAAGCCACAAGCCCAGCGGCCACCACTACGGCGAGAACAATCAGGAGGATCTTTTTCATGTGCTATTCGTGCTCCAGGCTATCCCATATCAGTTTACGCAATTGCTGCCGGGCAGTGTTCCCATATGGATGAAAAACCGGTTACCGGCCGTTTGCAGGGCCGCTGCGCAGTCCGGCCGCACCGGATCCGCGCCGGCCGAACCAGAAAGGCGCGCGGAAGCGCCATAAAATGACGCGGCCAAAGGAAGGCGCTTTCCTTTTGGACGGCTGAACCGCCCGCCAGCGTCTCAAAACCTTTTATACCAGAGCGATTAGAAGTGCCTCCCGGGCCGCCTTCCGGGTGACTTCCGAGGCGCTTTGCGCGTCCAATCGGCAGCCAACTCCAGACGGAATCTTGCCCAGCCCCACCGGGACCCGTAGAATAAGGGATCGCAGGAGTTTTGAAGGCAATGATGCTGAACGGCCGTACTTTTCTTTTCGCCGCACTGGGTTGCGGCCTGGTTTTACCCCCGCTGCCGGTCTCACGGCCCAGCAGGCGGCCAACCCGCCAGCGCCGGCCGATCCACAGGGCCAGCAGCAGGCTCAGCCCGCCGCGGCGGGTCAGAGCCAGGAACCGGACCCCCTCAAGCGCGAACGTTCCGACAAGGAGAAGTTCGCCGCCCAGAAGGCCGTGCGGCAGGAGTTGAAGGGCGCCTACAAGACCTGGCTTAACCAGGATGTGGCCTACATCATCACCGACGAGGAGCCAAGGCCTTCAAGACGTTGAGCAACGACGAGGAGCGCGACGCTTTCATCGAGAAGTTCTGGCTGCGCCGCAACCCCAATCCGGACTCGCCGGAGAACGAGTTCCGCGAAGAGCACTACCGGCGCATCGCCTATGCCAACGAGCACTTTGCCGCCGGCAAGCCCGGCTGGAAGACCGACCGCGGCCACATCTACATCGCCTACGGCCCGCCCGACTCCATCGATTCGCACCCCTCCGGCGGCATCTACCAGCGGCCCATGGAAGAAGGCGGCGGCGAGACCACGACGTTCCCGTTCGAGGTCTGGCACTACCGCTATCTCGAGGGCATCGGCGAAAACATCGACCTGGAGTTTGTGGACACCTGCCAGTGCGGCGACTACCACTTCACCATCGATCGCAGCGAGAAAGACGCGCTGTTGCGCGTTCCCAGCGCCGGCATGACCCAGTATGAACAGATGGGCATGGCCAAGCAGTCCGACCGCTTCACGGGCCCCGCGGCATGGAACACCTGGGCGCCGGCCCGCTGTCGGCCTCGCAGCAGGCCAAGGAGTTCGACCGCATCGAACTGGCAGCCAAGATATTTGCCCCGCCGCCGATCAAGTTCACCGATCTTGAGAACTTCATCTCCGAGCACAAGCTGATCAACGGCCCGGTCTTTCCCTTCGATGTGCGCACCGACTTCATCAAGGTGACGGAAAACACGGATCTGGTGCCGATCACCCTGCAGATCAGGAACCGCGACATCACCTTCGTGACCAAGGACGGCGTGTCCAAGGGCGTAGTGAACATTCTGGGCAAGGTGACCACTCTGACCCACAAGACGGTGCAGACCTTTGAGGATACGGTGGAGGTGGAGAGCCGGCCGAACTGCTGGAGAAGACCCTGGACCGCAAGTCGGTCTACTGGAAGGCTCTGCCCCTGCTGCCCGGCCTCTACCGCCTGGATATCGCCATCAAGGACGTGAACAACCCGGACCACATAGGGCATCTACGGGCGCGGCATCGAGGTGCCCACTTATCCACGACGAGAAGCTGGCCACCTCCTCGCTGATTCTGGCCGACGAGATGAACGCGGTCTCCTCGCGCGAGATCGGCGGCGGCAACTGCGTCATCGGCAACACGCATATCTGCCCGCGTGATAAGCCGCCAACCCGGCCACCCCGGTCAGCTTCAAGCGCGAGCCAGCAGCTCAACTTCTGGATGCAGGTCTACAATCTGGGCATCGACGAGGCCACCAAGAGCAACCAGGCCACGGTGACCTACCAGATTATCGATGCCGCGACCAACACGGTGATTTTCGAGAAAGCAGCTGGAATCAAAGGACTTGGGGGCGCACAGCGACCAGTTGACTGTGGAGAAAACTCTTCCCATGGCTGGCCTGCAGCCAGGAAAGTACAAGGTGACGATCAAAGTAAATGACACAATCTCAAAACAAGAGATTGCGCAATCGGCGCCTTTTGTCGTGGAATAGTATGTATCCCGCGCAGCAAGCTACCGGACGCAAGATTCGGAGAGCCGTGCGGGTTCAATTCGCAAGAGATTTGCCAGGGACGCCGCCAGGTCACCTATGGTGATGATGCGCAGGCTCCATCTCGTTGTTTTCGCGGCGCTGATTGCCGTGGGGAGCGCTCCGGTCTAACGGAGCCGCCCCTGGATCGGTTTCGGGCGTGGTGCGCGACTCCGCCGGCGTGCCGCAGATCGGCGCCGTGGTCAGTTGCTGCGCCCCGACCTGACCGTGATCGCCAGCGTCTACACCGACGAGCAAAGGCCGCTTCACCATTCCATCCGTGCTTCCCGGCCGCTATGCGCTCAAGGCGATGGGCACGTCCTTCCTGCCCTCGCTGCGCGAAAACGTGCGCGTCCGCACCAGCACCGTCGTGAACCTGACCCTGAACACGCCTGTACGAAGTGATGCAGTGGCTGCCCTCTGAGCCGCGCGCCGGCAATGCCTCCAAAGACGACTGGGCGTGGACGCTGCGCTCGGCCGCCAACCGCCCGCTGCTGCGCTGGCTGGAAGACGGGCCGCTGGTGGTGGTCTCCGACGGCTCCGGCGCAGCGCCCAAGCTGAAGGCGCGCCTGATGGCCACCGGGCAGGAGGGAACCTTTGGCGAAAGCGGCGAGCGCTTCTCGGCTGCGGTGGAAGATACGCCGTCCAACAGCCGCGAGCTGCTGGCGCGCGTGGATTTTGCTCCCGACACCGATGCCGGCATGGAATCGATGCTGGGCTTCCGCCAGGATCTGGGTTTTGCCGGCTCGGTGCAATCGGTGGCTGCCATCGCCATTCATCCCGAGGTTGACGCCTCAGGGGGCGAAGGAGCAGCCGGGGCCGAGGGATTGGATGAGGCCGCAATCCGCACCTGGGAGACGATGAACCTGGGCGATGAGATCGAGGCGGAAGTGGGTTCCACGCAGGTGCTGGCGCGCTTCGCCGGGCATTCTCCCAACACGGTTGCCGCGACGCTGCCGTTTGCCTCAGCGGGCTGGCGCGATGGAACTTCCACTATTCGCTACCGGATGACTACCTTCATGCCCGGTCGGCAGGAAGCAGACTGAAACGGAAACCCGGGCATGGCTGCCCCAGCTATCCATCCGCGATGGCGACCTGGCCCTGGAGCACGGCCTGCACCAGGAACTGGGCTGGGAACGGCGCACCGAGGCTTCAGGCGTAGCCGTTCTCTTCTATGCCGACAATATCGACAACCCGGTCATGGAGGCCATGGGCCGTTTTGCGGCGGACTATTCCGCCCCTCCAACACCCGTTGCCGCTACCGTGCTCTTCGACCCCGCCAGCGGACTGATTCGCGCAGCCGGGCCGGACTTTTTCAGCGCTGGAATGCTGGCCACCATGGATCGCCGGCTGCCTCGTGGCAACCATATCCGCCTCAGCTACGCCAACGGCGATGGTCTGGTTCTGGGGAGGTCCACGTTGCCGGTGGAGATGGCCCAGGTGCTTGCTTCCGCCCATGCGCGCCATGCCCAGAGCTACTCGATCTCCCTCTCCGGCACCCTCGATGGCACCGGCACCCGCTGGCGGGCCAGCTACCGCTGGCAGCCTGAATCCACCATCACCCCCGTTGCGCCGTTCGCGGAGAATGCCGCGGAGCCTTACTTCAACCTTCACCTCCGCCAGCCCATCCATCTGCGCAGCGATGGAACAGGCGGCTTTGAGGTGCTGCTCGATATGCGCAACCTGCTCGCCGAGGGCTACCAGCCCTACCTCTTGAGCGACGGCTCCCTGCTGATCTTCGCCCAGGACCAGCGCAGCATCAGCGGCGGCCTGGCCTTCACCTTCTAAAGCAGTTTCTTAGTGGAAAGATCAGTTTTTTCCGCCATACTTTTGGCGCCTGTTCCCGGTATGTGTTATATTTTTCAAGGGTTGGCAGAGATCACCTGTCTGCTCAAGCCGTGTGCAACGACTCCCGTTCCACGGCTCTTCCTGAAACCCAGGACGCGTAGCTCAACTGGCAGAGCATTCGGCTCTTAACCGACAGGTTGCAGGTTCGATTCCTGCCGCGTCCACCAAAAAATCAATAAACTAAAAATGCCTCTTCAACTTACGCGCGAGGCGACGGCCGCATATTTTATCTCTGCGTTTCCAGGCTTAGTATTCCCGCTTACGAATGAAGAGGTTAGAATAAATGTTTACAGAGAGGGTTGCGCCCAGTACACTCGTCTAGACCATTCAAAAAGAAATCCAAGCCGGTATGCGAAAGATCATGATTCTTTTGTGTCGGCTGCCAAGCAAATAAAAAAATCTCCGCGGAGGGTTGGCCAATGAGCGAAACGGTCGTGAGTGTGGAACAAAAGCTGGAGCGAAATATAGCCGTCGACGCTTACCGCGGCCTGGTCATGCTGCTGATGATGGCGGAAGTCCTGCAACTGGCGCACGTAGCACAATCTTTCCCCGACAATCCCATTTGGCAGTTTCTGGGCTTCAACCAGTCCCACTCCGAGTGGGCCGGCATGAGCCTGCACGACACCATCCAGCCGGGCTTCACATTCCTGGTCGGCGTCGCGCTTCCCTACTCTTTGAGAAGCCGCCAGAAGAAAGGCTCCACCTTCAAGGGCATGCTGGGCCATACCATCTGGCGCAGTTTCGTTCTCATAGCGCTGGGGGTCTTCCTTTCGTCCACCCGCGGCCCCATGACCAACTTCCAGTTCGCCGACACGCTGAGCCAGATCGGCCTCGGTTACACCTTTGCCTTCCTGATTACGTACCTTCGCCCGCGCTGGCAGTGGATCACATTTGCAGGAATTCTCTTCGGCTACTGGCTGGCCTGGGCGCTGTATCCGGCACCGGACCCCAACTTCAACTACGCGGCTATGGGAGTGCCTGCCGGCTGGAATCATCTCTACACCGGCTTCATGTCGCACTGGAACAAGAACAGCAATCTCGGCCAGGCGTTCGACATCTGGTTTCTGAACCTGTTTCCCCGCGCCCACCGTTACCTGTTCAGCAGAGGCGGCTATGTGACGCTGAACTTTATTCCCACGCTGGGCACCATGATGCTGGGGATTTTTGCGGGCCGCTGGTTCATCGCCGACGCGCCGCGCATCCCGCTGCGCAAGTTTTTGCTGGCGGCAGCCGCATTAATAGCCGCCGGACTGCTGTTTCACTTCACCGGAATTTGTCCTATTGTGAAGCGCATCTGGACGCCCTCGTGGACACTGTTCAGCGGCGGCGTGTGCTTTCTCTTCCTGGCCGCTTTTTCCTGGATCGTCGATGTCAGAAAGCATCGCAGCATGGCCTTCCCGCTGGTGGTTATCGGCATGAATTCCATTGCCGCGTACGTCATCGCGTCTTTGTGGAGGGGGTTCGTCGAGAACAGCTTCCGGATTCACATGGGGTGGGCCCTGAATGTCCTGGGAACGGCGCTCCAACCCATCGTTCTCGGCACCCTGACATTGGTTTTCTACTGGCTGGTGCTCTATTGGATGTACCGCAAGAAGCTATTCATTCGAATCTAGAACATTTTTCTTTGCGTGTTGCCATAGGGAGTAACGGCTGGAAGAAAGATTTCGAAAAGGATAAAACGGGAAGGGCGCACGGTTGACCGGGCGCCCTTCAATGCTTAGTTCGCCAGCACTGCCCGGTAGCGCACCTTGTTTTTCTTCACTTTTTCGATGGCTTCGTTGGCCTTGGCCATGGGGAAGGCCTCGGTTTGGGCCTTTACGCCGTGGCGGGCGGCCACGTCCAGCATCTCCCGCAACTGGTGCGGGCTGCCGATGGGACTGCCGCTGATGGAGCGTTGGCCGGAGATGAGCGGAAAGGCCTGCACGGCGACCGGCGAGGGTGGAACGCCTACAAAGCAGAGCGTCCCGGTGGGCCGCAGGGCCTGGATGTAGGTACCCCAGTCCTGGTCGGCGTTGACGGTGGTCAAAATGAAGTCCTGGGTGCCCGGCGACATCTTTCATGGCCTTGGATTCGAGGCTGTTGACGAAGTTGTGGGCGCCCAGTGCGCGCGCCTCTTCTTCTTTGTCGGCCGAGGTGGAGAAGGCCGTTACCTCCGCGCCGAAGGCCCGCGCGAACTGGATGGCCATGTGTCCCAATCCGCCGATGCCCACGATACCAACCCGCGAAGAAGGGTTGACGCCATGGGTGCGCAGCGGGTTATAGACCGTGATGCCGCCGCACAGCAGCGGCGCGGCGTGTTCGCTGGCAAGGGTCTCGGGAATGGGAATCACAAAGCGGGCATTGGCGCGCACGCTGTCAGCGTAGCCGCCGTTGCGGTGCACGCAGGTGCCCTCTGCCGACGGGACAAAGGTTCTCCATGCCACGGGTGCACCACTCGCACACGCCGCAGGAGTTCGATTGCCAGCCCAGGCCCACGCGCTGGCCCACCTTGAGCGAGCGCACCGAACCACTGGCCGACGATACTGTGCCGATAATCTCATGGCCGGGAATGAAGGGATACTGGCTGATGCCCCAGTCGTTGGAGATGAGATGAAGATCGCTGTGGCAGATGCCGCAATGGGTAATGGCGATCTCCACCTCCTGCGGCCCCAGCTTGCCTGGGTCGTAGTGAAAAGGCAACAGTTCTGCTCCTGCCGCGTGCGCTGCAAGTCCTTGAATTTGAGCCATGATGTGTCCGGAATCCTCGCTGGGGGGTGGCAAATAGGCCGGCAGAATCCAAATCGAGCCGGCCCATAGGTTTGGCGGGGATGAATCCCCGCCAAACCTATTTTAAACGGAATGCCCAGTTCTGTGTGCAAGTTCAGGAGGCGGACAAGCTCAGTACGACTCGCCCGCCAGCATCGTCTCCAGATCGACGGAGCGGGGGAAAAACCGGAAATGGTTCCAAGTCCTGTTCAGCGTACCGGAATCCGATACGAAAAGGCGCAGGCTGTCCGCGCCAGCCTTGCCGACAGCGCCAAGGGAAGACGCGCATTTTACGCGGGCGGCGTATCGAAACAAGCCGTATTGCCGTATATGATTGCCCAGAAGCCGGGTTCGATGGTGAACATTGTCTCCATTCAGGCGATGGAAGGCATGATGACCGGGGAAGTGGCATGGGCCGCGCTGTTTCCTGCATCAGACGAGTCCTCATATGTTACTGGAATTACGCTCCCGGTGGATAGAGGCCGGACCGCAAGCTCGGCTAGAAAGCACGCTTAGGAGCAGCTTTTGATTGAAGGAGTCAACAGATGAGAGTTACACAATTTCTGATCTTCCTTTTTGCGACTGGAATGGGCGCCTTTGCCGCCGGACAAACCCGTAGCGCTACATTGACGCTCGATTTTGCGAAGGATGTTGGCCCCATGGAGATGGATCACATCGCCCTCGGGCAAGGCGGCCTGTCGCAGGATCCGATGTGGGACAGCCGTGTAGCCGAGATTCGCGCCCTTCATCCACGCCTGATCCGGTTGTTTGTGCAGGAGTACTTCGATCTGCTGCCGGAAGAGGGACGCTATCACTTTGACACGCTCGATCAGTCGGTAGATGAAATCGTCCGCGCCGGGGCTGTGCCGCTGATGTGCATCACCATCAAGCCGAAGGTATTGTTCCCCAAGGTCGATCAGGATGTGGTGGACCCAACCGACTACGGCAAGTGGGAGCAACTTATCTATCATATGGTGAGTCATTACAAGCAAAAGGGATTGAGCGGCTTCTACTGGGAGGTTGGGAACGAGGGAGATATCGGAGAGTCGGGAGGATCTCCTTACCGATTCACTCCGGAAAACTATGTGCGCTACTACCGGCATACGGTGGCTGCTATCCTGAGGGCCGATCCAACCGCGCGAGTCGGCGGTCCCGCCGTGGCTTATTGGAAGTCACCCATTCTTCCGGCGCTGATGGCGTACTGCGACAGGGAAAAGGCGCCGCTCAGCTTTGTTTCATGGCATATCTACTCGAGCGACCCCAGGGCGATCCAGGAGACGATCGAGGGAGTTAAGGCCCTGCTGGCGCAACACCCGCCGCTGCGGCCTGAAACGATCCTTGATGAGTGGAACATGGCGTTGACCGTGCCGCCCCAGGACGCGCGCATCCAGCCGGCCTTTATAGCGGAGACAGCCTGGCGCATGAAAGCGTCCGGCCTGACGTATTCCTGCTATTACCATATTCGCGATTACCACCTTGACCGCGAGCGGGTGGCGCCGTTCTTCTCGCCGGGAGGGGCCTCGTTCTTTGCCAGTTGGTGGAACCGGATGCCGCAATATTCGGGGCTATTCGACTATCAGAATGTTATGCGGCCCGCGTACTTCACCTTCGAGCTGCTGGCGAGGGTGACGGGGGACCGTCTTGAGGCCGACTCTAACGACGACTCTGTGCATGCGTTCCTGTCGTACGATAAGTCGTACCATGTCTACAATCTTCTGTTCTGGAACTTTTCAAGTACGCCGGTTACCGTCAGACTGGATGCGCGCGGCCTCGAGGAGCCCCTGGTGGCCAAACGCAGAATGCTGGACGCCGAATCGCCGTCTGGGGATGAAAATGCCCGGCTTCGTCCACTACCCGACGTGAAGGTTGAGCCGGGAGGCGAGCCGATGGAGATACACATGGAGCCGTACGGCATTGAGTCCTGGTCCCTGGAACTTTTTAACTGGATGGATAAGCTGCTTGGCCACTAACGGGGAGCGAAGACGAGAGAAATTTTGTGCCAGTTTTTCTTGTCTCGCTCATTTTGGCGAGGATGTCTTTAAACTGCGCTTTTTTACCCGTGAAATATTGTTCGTTCGGCACACCATTGTTAAATCTGCGAACATCGTGTGCATTGATTCTCCTCGAGACCTCTTGTGAGCCGATAAACACAAATACGGCATCGTGCCCCGAGAAAATACCGATTACTTGCTCCGGGAATTGAATCTATGCCTTCCACAATGTGTAAGTTCTATAATTCGATTCACGAGAAGAAATCATGGATGCAATCGATGTTTTAAAGACACGCCGGTGTATTCGTGCGTACACAGCCGAACCTGTGGCGCGAAATGTAATCGAGGACATTGTCAACTGTGCTCGTCTGGCTGCGACGGCCCGGAACGAGCAGCCGTGGGAGTTTGTTGTCGTAACGGAACGCGAGGCATTGCGAAGAATCGCCAGCCTGACAGACTACGGCAAGTTCATCGCAGATGCCGCAGCCTGTGTGGTGGTCTTGTGCAAAGATACGAAATACTATCTCGAAGACGGATGTAACGCGAGCCAGAACATGCTACTTGCAGCGACGGCGCATGGACTGGGTGCGTGCTGGGTGGCTGGCGATAAGAAGCCGTATGCAGAGACGATTGGGAAGGAAGTCGGGGCACCGCACGGATACAAGGTTGTGAGTCTTATTCCGTTCGGACACCCGGCGGAATCCCCGCAAAAGCCGAAGCGATTGCTGGCGGAAGTGCTGCACTGGGAGAAGTTCTGAGCAGGTTTTTTGCAGCGGCTCAATGAGGAGACCATGAAAAAGTGCGGGGCGGCCACGCCGCGATTTGTGGCCGGAAGTCCGCGTGCCACATTTGGAAAGCCGGGGTGCAGGCCGGCCAGTTGCCTTTTACAGCCGATGATGATCTCTGGAAACCAGCCACTGACGGCTTGTTCCCCGGACCCTTAAAATAGAACCATGTTTACCGGCATCATCGAACAGACGGGCACGCTGGTGAGCCTGAAGGACAGGGGCGGAGTGCGGCGGCTGACGGTCGAGGCTCCGGGTCTGGCCGGACGGCTGCGCGAGGGGGACTCGCTGGGCGTCTCCGGCGTTTGCCTGACGGCGCTGGACGTGGACCCCACTTTTTTCCACGCCGACCTGGCGCAGGAGACGCTGGACCGCACCTCGCTGGGGTCGCTGGCTCCCGGGGCCAAGGTCAACCTGGAGCTGCCTACCGCGGCCGGGAGCCCGCTGGGCGGCCACATCGTGCAGGGGCATGTGGACGGGACGGGGCAGCTCCGCTCTCTAGAGCCTGTGATTTCTCCGGCCAGCCCGAACTTTGACAGGCAGACCACCGACTGGACCCTCAAGGTGCGGATTCCCGAAGATATGCGCCCGTGGATGGTGCATAAGGGTTCGGTAGCCATCGAGGGCATCAGCCTGACCATTGCCGACTTCGACGGCGAGGCAATCACCATTGCGATTCTTCCCTTGACCTATTGGCGAACGAATCTGCATACGCTCAGCGCCGGCGCTAAAGTGAACGTGGAGGCCGATGTGCTGGTGAAGCTGGCCCTGGCCCAGATGCAGGCCAGGAAGAAGCAGGATCTGGAAGTGACCGCGGACAGGCTGGTGGCGAACGGGTATTGACACCTGCCGCAAACGGGACCAGAGTTGTTGCGGATAGGAATTATGATCTGCGCCAAGTGCGGTGAAGAGATGCGGCTGACGGAGAAGGACACCTCCTCCGGGCGGGATATTCGCGAGTACAAGTGCGACAAATGCGGCTACGGGGACTGGGAGGTACGCGGTCTGGCGTTGTGGCAGATTCTGCACGATGACAGGGAGGAATTTGAAGCCGCGAAGGCCGCCCGGGAGGCCGCCGATGCAGAGGCTCAAGCTGAGTACCCGGAACACGAAGAGAAGGCGGCCAGCTCCCGCTGGGGCCGGTTTTTGGCGTGGCTTGGGGGCTCTCGTAAAAAGGGATAGGTACCGTTGACTTCAGGCCTGCTGTCCGCTTTACGGCTTCGCCGCCAGCTTCGGCGGGTCGGTCACATACTCATCGCCGATGCGGGCCAGGATCAGTGCTGCGGCGATCGGTGAGCAGCTTCAGACGGTTCGTGACTTCGATGAACTCCTGTTTCTGCTCGGCGGTGAGCGGGGCGTCGCCGAGCGCTCAGCTTGTTCAGCTCGTCGAGCCGCGCCTGCAGGCGCGGCATCTCGCGGTCGATCAGGACGGGGCGAATGACGGTGGTTTTGGCGCGGCCCGCTGGCCAGCTCGTTGCGGTTGTTCTCGCCCCACACGGGCAGAATGCCCACGTGGCCCAGCTCGACGCGCACGCCGGCCGGGCCGTAGTCCTTGCGCACGGCGGAAAACAGGCCGATCATCTCGTCGCGCGGGTCGCCGTTCTTGTCCGGCATCAGGCCATCCACATAGGTGCGCGACTGGTTGGAGAGAAAATTGCCCAGCGAATAGAAGATGACCGTGTTGCGCCCGTCCTGGGTGCGATAGGTCTCCACCGGCTGCAGGACGTGCGGGATGGTGGCCCACGATCACCGAGGCTCCGGCCTCCAGCATCTTGTGCGCCGTCTCCACGTCTTCCGGCCGGGGCGCGGGCGCGTACTCGATGCCCCAGTGAATGGAAACCACCAGCAGATCGCACTGGGCGCGCGCCTGTCTTGATGGCTTCCAAGCACTCCGGCTTCGTCCATCCCCGGCGCGCCGCCGGACTCGCCCGGATAGGGGAAGAAGTTCACGTGCGGCTGGTCGTCCTTGTCGGGGTTGCGGTTGCCGTTGAGCCAGCGCGTCATGCCCAGCCAGCCCACCTTGATGCCGTTGGCCTCGACGATCGACCGGCTGCCAGGCTTGCTGCGGCCGTGTCGCCGGAGCCGGCGAAGAGCAGGCCCGTTGTCGCGCAGATGCTCGCGGGTCTCGGCAAAGCCGGCCCAGCCCTGGTCCATGACGTGGTTGTTGGCGAAGGAGACGATCTTGATGCCGTTGGCCTTGAGGCCGTCGAGCAGCGCGACGGGCGCGTCGAACATGAAGGGCTTGGAGCCGTGCGAGTGCGCCGGGGCCACCGGGGTTTCCAGGTTGACGAAGCCGAAGTCGGCCTTTTGGAAGACGTCGCTCACGTCGCTGAAGAGCGCGCCCCAGCCCTGGGCGTTCGTGGGGTCTGCGCCGGCTGCCGCGGCTGCGGCGGCGCGGACCGGCTCGTGCGGAATCACGTCGCCGGCCACGGCAAAACTGACCTGGGCCAGTCTCGTGCGGATAGGGAACGACGAGCCGCTGGACAGGCGATGGCCGTGGGAACCTGTCGAGCAGAGCCGCGCGAATCAGCGGCCGCGGCAAGCAGCAGGCGCCGCCGGCCAGACGCCAGTGCCTGCGCAGGGCGGGAACGAGCCTGGCGCCTAATCCCGAGCCAAACCGCCTTCCCTGCATGGCGAAATCCATTGGCTGCACCAATCCTGAACCCTTGATTGCCTATCACAGAAGGGGACGCAATCAGGATACATGGACAACGGAGGCTCAATGAATGGCGGGCGATTTGAGATTCGAGGTTTCCCACCCTTTCCGCAGAAAAAAGCGGAAAGGATGGGGCACGGTGCATATTGGGGGGACGGTCAGGGTGAATCCACTTCTTTGGATTCCCAAGTCTCAAAATCGAGAATCTGGGGCACCCAGCCTGCGCGGGCGGAAATAGCCGCTTCTCAGGTCCGCCGGCTATGAGCGTTGCTACTCCCTTTCGCGTCTATCCGTTACAAGGACAGGCAGCCGAAGCTGGTACCCTGAATACTGATAAAAAACCTTGGAAAGGCCGGAACTTCCGGTCCGGCGAGCAGAGCATGGCAGAGTTCGTCATCAAGTTGGCCGATGAGCGTGGGCGCGTGCAGGAGCAGGTGCAGACGGCGGCGACCGCCGAGGAGCTGCGCGCCCGCTTTACCCATGCCGGCTACCACGTTTTCAGCGTCCGCGCCCGGGGCGGCTTTGGCGGACTCAGGCGGCGCAAGGTCAAGCTGGAGCCGTTTCTCATCTTCAACCAGCAGTTTCTGACCCTGATCCGGGCCGGATTGCCCATTCTGGGCTCGCTGCAGATGCTGGCCAAGATCCAGAAGAACGCCCACTTTGCCGGCGCAGCTGGACGACGTTTCAAACCGCGTGAAGACCGGCGAAGCGCTTTCCGCGGCCTTCGAGGCGCAGAGCGGCTTTCCCGTCATGTACACCACTACCCTGCTGGCCGGCGAGCGCTCCGGCAACCTGCAGGAGGTGCTGGAGCGCTACGTCAGCTTCCAGAAGATCTCGCTCACCTTCCGCAAGAAGCTGATGGCTTCGCTCATCTACCCGTGCGTGCTGATGACGCTGGTGATCGGGCTGATGATCTTTCTGTTCGCCGTGGTGGTGCCGCAGTTTGCCGTGCTCTACGACCAGATGGGCTCGAAGCTGCCGGCCATGACCATGGGCCTGCTGAGCTTCGGCAAGTGGCTGAACCACAACTTCCTCTGGATTCTGCTGATCGCGCTGGGCGTGGCCGCCGGGATCTACCGCTTCGCCATCACCGAGCGGGGCCGGGATTTCATCGACGGCTTCCGCATCGGGCTGCCCGTCTTCGGCAAGATCTGGCTCAAGTACCAGGTGGCGCTGTTTGCGCGCACGCTTTCCACGCTGCTGACCGGCGGGTCTGCCGCTGGTGCCGTCGCTGGAGACGGCGGCCCGCTCCATCTCCTCGCGGCGGGTTTCGAAGGCGGTCATCGCGTCGATCGGCACGGTGCGCGAGGGCAAGAGCCTGGCCGATGCGCTGACCCAGACCAAGGTCTTTCCCGACCTGGCCGCGGAGATGATCACGGTGGGCGAGCAGACCGGCGCGTTGCCGCAGATGCTCAACTCCGTGGCCGAGTTTTTCGAGGAGGACGTGGCCACCGCGCTGACCGCCGCGCTGGCGCTGATCGAGCCGGCCATCCTGATCGTCATGGGCGTGGTGGTGGTCTTCATTCTCATCTCGCTTTACCTGCCCATCTTCTCGCTGGGGCAGGCGGGCGGGAGTCAGGGGGTAATCCGCCATGGCTGACGCAACCACCGTTCCGCTGCCCACCGCTTCCGCTCTCGCCCACGGGCCAGGACGAGCGCGCCCAGGCCGAGGCGCTGGCGCAGCGCTATCACGCCGAGTTCGTGGACCTGAAGAACTTCAAGATTCAGCACGAACTGCTGCGCACCGTTCCGGTGGAGCTGATGTTCCGCTACAACTTCGTGCCCATCGAACAGCAGCAGGACGCGCTGGTGATCGCGGTCAGCGACCCCTCGCGGCTGATGGTGCTGGACGAGATCGCCGGCCTGCTCGGCGCACCGCATTATTGCGCGCGTGGCCACGCTCTCGCAGATCACCGACCTGCTGAAGAAGACCGAGCAGTCGCAGCGCGTGCTGGACGAGGCCAGCGAGGGGCTGACCTTCGACGTGCTCACCGGCGACGAAAACGCCGACGAGAACATCTCCATCGAGAAGCTGACCAGCGAAGAAGACATCAGCCCCATCATCCGGCTGGTGGATACGACCATCTTCACCGCTCTGGAGCGGCGCGCCTCGGACATTCACATCGAGACCAATGACGATTCGGTGGTGGTGAAGTACCGCATCGACGGCGTGCTGCAGGCGGCCATGGCGCCCATCGCGCGCGAGCACCACACCACCATCCTGAGCCGCATCAAGATCATGAGCGAGCTGGACATTGCCGAGCGCCGCGTGCCGCAGGACGGCCGCTTCCGGGTGCGCTACAAGAGCCGGCTGATCGACTTCCGCGTCTCCATTATGCCCACGATTCACGGCGAAAACGCCGTGCTGCGCGTGCTGGACAAGGAGTCGATGAGCGAGAAGTTCCACCACCTGACGCTGGACGTGGTGGGCTTTGCCGATGAGGACCTGAAGCGCTTCCGCCGCTATATCCGCGAGCCTTACGGCATGGTGCTGGTGACCGGCCCGACCGGCTCGGGCAAGACCACCACGCTCTACGCCGCGCTGAACGAGATCAAGAGCGACGAGGACAAGATCATCACCATCGAGGACCCGGTGGAGTACCAGATTCGCGGCATCACGCAGATTCCGGTGAACGAGAAGAAGGGGCTGACCTTTGCGCGCGGCCTGCGCTCGATTCTGCGCCACGACCCGGACAAGATTCTGGTGGGCGAAATCCGCGACAAGGAGACGGCGCAGATCGCCATCAACTCCGCGCTGACCGGGCACCTGGTTTTCACCACCGTCCACGCCAACAACGTGGTGGACGTGCTGGGGCGCTTTCTCAACATGGGCGTGGAGGCCTACAACTTCGTCTCCGCGCTCAACTGCATTCTGGCGCAGCGGCTGGTGCGCACCAACTGCGAGTACTGCGCGCGCACGGTCTACTATGACGACGACGACTCTGCGGGCCAGCGGCATGGACCCGGAGGAGTGGCGCGGCTTCGGATTCCGCGAGGGCGCCGGGCTGCATGGAGTGCGGCGGCACCGGCTACCGCGGCCGCACCGCCATCCACGAGCTGCTGGACTTGACCGACCCCATCCGGGAAATCATTCTGGAAAAGAAGCCCACCTCCGAAGTACGCAAGCTGGCCCAGAAGGAGGGCATGAGCTTTCTGCGCGAGTCGGCGCTGGAGCGCGTCCGCCGCGGCCTGACCACGCTCAAGGAGATCAACAAGGTTACGTTTATCGAGGCTTCGCGATAGGACTAGGGACTGGAAGTTCGATTGACTGATGCAAACAATAGCAAGACTCGGTTCCCAGCCCGGCGGGCGTCCGCCGGCGGCGGTGGAGATTTCGCCGAGGGGGTGCTGGCCGCCGCCACTGCCCGGGGCCGGGGCAGCCAGCCGGTCTATGCCTTACTGAGCCGCTGCCGGCCGGGGCGCTGGTGCCGGGCATCGGCGAGCCGAACCTGCGCGCGCCGGAGGCCATTGTCGGCCGCCATTCGCTCCGCTCTCGGCCAGGTTTCGCCGCGCACCCGCGCCGTCACCTGGTGGTGCCCGACACGGTGGTGCGCGTCTTCGTGCTGGACTTCGATTCCCTGCCCAGCCAGGCCGCCGAAGCCTACTCCGTGCTGCGCTTCCGCCTGCGCAAGATGGTTCCCTTCGACGTGGAGCACGCCGGGCTGAGCTACCAGGTGCTGGCGGCAGACAAGACCGAGTGCAAGGTGCTGGCAGCCGTGATTCCCGGCCCCATCCTGGCTGAATATGAGGCCGCGGTGCGCGCCGCCGGCTACGAGCCCGGCGCGGTGCTGCCTTCCAGCCTGGCGGCTTTGGAAGCGATCGATTCCATGCGATGGAGGCCGTGCTGATCGCCAACCTGAGCGCCCTGGCGCTCACCACCTCGATCACCAACGGCCAGGACCTGCTGCTCTATCGCACCCTCGACCTGCCGGAGGATCCCGAGCCTGCGCCTGGAAGAGGTGCAGCGCGGCATTGCCGTGGCCGCCGCCTACTTTGAAGACAAGCTGCAACTGCCGGCCGCGCCAGTTGTACTTTGCCGGCGGCCGGCGGAGCCTAGCGATTTTGGCCGCTGGATCGACGATCCGGAACTGACCATGGTCGATCTGGCGCCACAGCCTGAAACCGGAGCCGCTACTGTACTTGGACCCACAAGCATTGCCGGCGTGGCCGGCGCACTGGCGGGGGTGAGGTAAGCCATGCGCATCACTCTCAATCTCGCTACCCGCCCCTTCGCCGACCTGGGACCGGCCATCAAGCGCCTGCGCATCGCCATGGCGGTGCTGGCCGTGGTAGCTATCGGCCTGGGCCTGGGGCTGCACGCCTTCCACCAGAAGGCCGAGGAAGCCCGCGCCCGCGACCATTCGCTGGACGGCCAAATCGCCCGCATCACCCAGGAACGGCAGGGATACCAGGAGATGATGCGCCAGCCGGCCAACGTGCCAGTTGCTGACCCAGGCCGAGGCGCTCAACCAGCTCTTCGATGAGAAGGCTTTCTCCTGGACGCTGGCCATGGAGGATCTGGAAACCGTGCTGCCCGGCGGCGTGCAGGTCTCCACCATCGAGCCGGTGCGCGCCAAGGACGGCCACATCACCCTGCATCTGCGCGTGATTGGCCCCCGCGACCGCGCCGTCGAACTGGTGCGGAATCTGGAGCACTCCAAACGCTTTCTTCTGCCCCGCATCGTGGGCGAAAACGCCGAGTCCCCGGGGGGCCCCAACCAGCGCCTGGAGCCGGTGAGCGCCTTCAAACCGCGTCAACTTCGATTTGCTGGCCGAGTACAATCCGCCCTTGCCCGGAGAACGCAAGGCGGCCGAAAAGCCGACTTCTGCTGCCGAAAGTGCTGCCAGTTCGCCTGCGCCCGCACCGGGCGCAGCCCATGCGCTTCCCGCTCCTGTACCGGGCGCGGCTCATCCACTCCCCACACCTGCGCCGGGCGCTGCCCGTCAGCTTCCCACTCCTGCATTGAACCCGATTCAGCAGCCCTTGCAGCAGCCGATGCAACCGTCCGATACCGGCCCACCGCAGCGCAAGCCTTTTCGGGACTTATCGAATCGGAACAGGGTCCCCTCGCCTAATCCCAATCAACCCAATGCAGCGCCAGGAGGCCCGCAATGAGCAACGGCCCGTCCTCCCTGTGGCGCGAACGCCTGACCTCCCCGCTCACCTGGCACTTCGCCGGGTTCGCCGTACTGCTTGTGCTGGTCATCGGTATTGGCCATCCGTTTCGGCCTGGACTGGGCCGCCACCAACGGCCGCTCCACCGACGCCCTGGCCGGCAAGCAGGTTGAGCTGAAGGCTCTGGACCTGCAAACCGCTCCCCTGCGCGGCCTCGACAAGCGCGTGGAAGAGTCCCGCGCCCAGATTCATGCCTTCTATGACAAGCGCATCCCGCCCAACTACTCCTCCATCGCAAGCCGCATCGGCGAGCTGCAGGTGAATTCAGGGGTGCGGCTTTCCAGGGTCCAGTACACGCAAGGCCCCCCCGGCTCCGATCTGACTGAAATCTCCATGGACGCCGGCATCAGCGGCGGCTATCCCCAGATCATGCGCTTTGTGAACAGCCTGGAGCGCGACCAGACCTTCTTCGTCATCCGGGCAATGGCATTGACCGGTCAGCAGGGAGGGCTGGTGAACCTGCGGTTGCGGGTCTCCACCTGGCTGCGGCCGGCCGATGCAGCGGCCAGCGGCTTGCCGCCGACGCCGGCCCCGGGCGAACAACGCTGCCGCCCCACCGGCGACCGGAAAGGAGGGCGAATAGTCATGGCCCTTCGTCTGGGAACGGAAAACAAGCGCCAGGTATATATAGTCGCCGTGCTGTTTGGGTTGATTCTCGTGATCGGCGGCTGGGAACTGTTTGGTTCTTCCGGAGGCTCTTCCACGCCGCCTCAGCCAATCCCGGCGCAACCTGCATCCACAGGAGCCAAAGCACATGCGGCAGCGGGAACCGCACCAGCTGAGCAGAATACACAAGGGGCGGAGGCGGAAAAGCTCTCCAACGCCGGCCTCGACCCCACGGTACACTTTGACAAGCTGGCCGGGAGCGAAGATGTGGAATATGCCGGCACGGGCAGGAACATCTTCTCCGCCGAGTCCGTGCCCGTGCAAATCGAAAACCTGGTAAAAGGCCCCCGCGAAAGCCAGCCAGCCGCGAACGCGGCGCCGGCAGCATACGTGCCACCCCAGCCGCCGGCCATCGATCTGAAGTACTTCGGCTATACACAGGCCAAGGACAAGACGATCAAAGCCTTTTTCATCCATGGGGAAGACGTCTTCATGGCCAGGAGCGGTGAGATAGTAGATCATCGCTATAAGGTGGGCGCCATCCTGCCGGCCAGCGTCGAGGTCACCGACCTGGGCTACAACAACACCAAGAGTCTGCCCTTGCAGGCCAACTGAAACCGCGTGCTGCAATGATGAAGCTCACCCCAATCCGCCGCCCCCACCCCTCAGAAGAGGGCTATATTCTGATTGCGGTTATTTTCCTGCTGGCTCTTCTCATCATCTCCCTAGCCATTGCCGCGCCCAACATCAAGAAAGAGATCCAGCGCGACCGGGATATCGAGACCATGCACCGCGGCAAGCAGTACATGCGCGCCATCAGGCTCTACTATAAGAAGTTCGGCGGCTATCCTCCCAACGTCGACGCGTTGATCAAGCCCACCAACAATGTCCGCTTTCTGCGCAAGAAATACATCGACCCCACCACCGGGAAGGACGAGTGGAAGCCCATCCGGTACGGCCAGAACAAGGCGCCGACGGCGATGGGGTTCTTCGGACAGCCCATGGCCGGCTCGATGATGGGAGGGATAGGACTCAACTGCGGCATTAACGGGCTCAACTCCTCCGGACTCGGCTCCTCCGGGCTCAACTCCAGTTCCATGTCCGGCTCGTCCGGTTCCAGCTTCGGTTCGTCCGGTTCCAGCTTCGGTTCGTCCGGTTCCGGATTTGGCTCCTCCGGTTCGAGCTTCGACTCCTCCAGCTCTGGATTTGGCTCAAGTACGCCGATTGGCGGAACCGGATGTGCTTCCGATGCCACTGGCGCGAGCGGCAGTTCCGGCGACACCTCCGGCCCCAACGGCAGTTCCGGCAGTACCTCCGGCCCCGGCGGCAGTTCCACCGATACTTCCAGCACTGCGGGCAACACGGACAGCACCAGCAACGCGGGCAGCACGGGCAGCACGAGCGGGACAGGCAGCGTGGGCTCGAGTTCCAGCAGCGGCAGTTCAGCCTTTGGATCGAGGCTCTGGGGGGGGGACAGGACAGACTTTTGGCGGAGGGGGCATCATCGGCTTCTCCCCCGGCAGCCCCAAGCAGTCTATCCTGGTCTACAAGAAGAAGAATCACTATGACCAGTGGGAGTTCGTCTACGATCCGATTATGGAGCAGCAGATGATGGGAGGCAACGCCGCCGGGTCCAGCGGCCTATCGAATGACGGCAGTTCGACAGGACTGGGCACCGGTAATGGACTCGGCAACGGTACCGGATTCGGCAGCGGTTCAGGATTTGGCAGCGGTTCGGGATTCGGCAGCGGCTCGGGATTCGGCAGTGGTTCGGGATTCGGCAGTGGTTCTGGATTCGGCAGTGGTTCAGGCTTTGGGAGTAACTCGGGATTTGGCAGTTCGAGCGGCAACAGCAACTCCGGAGGCAGTTCGTCCACACCTCCATAGTCCGCGCAGCAATTGATCAATCAAGCCGGTGCGACATTCGCACCTGCGCCCATACGCAGCAAGGCCCGCCTCTATGAAGGAGACGGGCCTTTTTACGTGCACGAACACGACTAAAAAGCGGATAGTTACACGCTAAAGGAGGAACCGCAGCCACAGGTGCTCTTGACCTGGGGGTTATCAAACTTGAAGCCGGCCGCCTCCAGTGTCTCCACGTAATCGACAGTACAGCCGTTCAGGTACATCAAGGAGGTAGAGTCCACAAAGACCTGCAAGTCGTCGAACTTGAAGACCTTATCCATCATGCCGCTCTGGTTCTCGAAGGCCATGGAGTATTGGAAGCCGGAGCATCCGCCGCCCACCACGCCGATACGCAGCCCCGCGGGAAGAGGATCCTGGGTGGCCATGATCTCACGTACCTTGGCAATAGCCTGAGGGGTCAGGTAGAGGGGTGCTTTCTTTTCGGTTTCCTGCGCGGGTGCAGCGGTGGTGGTGGACATGGTCTCTCCAAAGAGTGAAATGCGTGCCGTACTCCGTAGATGTACTGCTCCAACTGTACTGCGCCGGGGGCGGGGACACAAGCCCCATTGGCGTCTTCATCCCATTGGATGCGGCCGGATATGGGAAAGTCGCAGGACCTGCGCCCTGTGAGCGGTCCTTCTCTGAGCGGATGCGGCGGGGGTGAAAAGGCAGGGTTTTCCGGGCAAAACAATGGCTGTGATTTTTGTCACCACGCGGTACCGCATTTAGGGCTATGATGGTCAACCGTACGGACCCTCTACTCACGAGACCGCGTTTCCTTTATGGCCCCGCCGGTATCTGGGACCAGAGTTTTGCGGAGGTGGAGTATGACTGGATTTGTTCCGATAATGTGGATGGTTTGGGGCGTATTGGTTCTGATCCTGGTCGCCCTCAAAGTGTATACATGGAGACTGAACCTCAACGAGGACGACCAGATCGTTCTGGACGATGCGTTCAGCCGCGTAAAGGACGAACAGGCTGAGATCATTGCAAATGTCAAAAAGATGGAGCCCGTGGTGCGGTTAGCCTTCTGGCTGGTTGTAGCTGGGACGCTGTTTGTGATCGGGTACTACATCTGGGACATGCTTCTCAATCTGCATTTCATCGAGTAGGCCGCCGTACTACCACTTTGTTCTTACCTGTCTGCGGCTGCCTTCCAGCAGCAGGAAGCCGGAGCGCACTGGGCTAAGCTGCTACTCCACTTCCTGCCGGGCGCGGTACCCTTCGCGGGCAATAATGTCGTATTTCAGCGGCTTGTGCTTCTCATCCTGCATGCGCAAGGATTTCCCCTCGTCGTCCACTAGTTCCACGCGCAGCTTGCGATAGGTGCCGTCCTGCTTGGCGTTGGTAGGGTGGTAGACCAACTGGTACCTGGAGCGGATGGTCTGGTTGATCTGCTTGAAGATGTCCGGCATCTCTCCGACAAAGCGCGGGAAGTAGCTGATACCACCGGTGATCTTGGCAAAGGTTCTGCATCTCGTTGTCGGCCTGCAGGTAATCCATGTCGCGCATCTGGCCCCTCATGCCGCCGCGGCCTTCGGTCATGGCCAGCATTCCCCCTCCGGTGGAAACGGTGAAGATGGTCACGTCGGGGGTGGATTTGACCTTCTGGAGAATCTTGTCGAGGGTGAGCTTGGAAAAGGTGTCGCGCCCGGAGGCGATGAGAATGATGTACTTGCGGCCCTCGATGCGGCTCAGCCGGTCTGCCGCCTCGTAGAGCGCGTCGAAGAGATTGCGGTCGGTGAACTGGGGCAAGCGCAGCGAGTTGATGGCCTCGCAGAAGCTGGCGCTTGTCCTGGGTAAAGTCGATGACGATCGTGGTGCGCATGTCGAAGGTCATCATGGCCACGTAGTCCTGGGGGCGCAACTGCTGCGCAAAGGCAGCAGGCCGCGTTGCGCATGTCATAGATGAAGTTGTAGTTGGTGGCGGCGAACTCGCACAGCAGCAGCGCCGTGATGGGGGCCTCGACGCGCTTGAAGCCGGTGACATTCTGCTCCACGCCATCCTCATAGACGCGGAAGTTGCCCGGCTTGAGGCTGGGCACGAACTGGCCGGTTTTTTCCAGCAGCACGCCCACATCGACGGTGACTTCGGGGACCTCAACGCGCAGGGAGAAGTTGGTCATCCCTTCCGGATTCTTGACTTTGGGCGCGGCGGGGGCCGGCGGCAGCGCTTCTTCCGGCGCCTCCTTCTTTTTGGGCAGGGCGATGACCCCGGTGTCGCCGCCGGGACCGCCCGCTTCGGGCGCGGCCTGGTCGGGCTGCTGCGGCGGAGGCGTGGTCTGGGCTGGCTGCTGAGGCTGCTGATGTTGGGGCGTGGCTTGGGCTCTGCTCATGGGTGCAGCCGCCAGGGCCACAACCAGAAGGAGCAAACCGCAAGGGAGATACGACAAAGAGCGAAGACGGGTGGGCGCATCCTGAATATTGCGGACATGACGACCTCTGTGCACAACAGAATACGGGATTGACGGATGCGGACAACAGCTTCCAGCCCGCTTAGGACTTCAGCGCACTCCAGCCTTCAGCAAAAGAGTCTGATTACCAAGGTAACCAGAGGACTTGGCTGGCGTTCATTCAGGGACCAAGGCTGGAAGCCAGGGCAGCAGCCAACCGCACTTTTATAGACGAGAAATCCTGCCGGGTGGAAACACGGTTTTCGTTTGACGGCACCGGTCATCCTGTTGGGCTTGGCGCCGATTCTGCCGCTTTGTGAGGGTGCGCCGCACAGGACCCATTCACAAAGACCGCTTGACAGATGGTTACCGCTATCGTCTACTAAACTGCTAACTTAAGAAGGCGGCTTCGCAGATAGGAACATCCGCTGCGGAGTTGCCGCTCTCAGAATGATTCGCGGCAGAAAGGGTAATCTTCACATGCACAGGTATCTCGTTGTTCTCAGCCTCACATTTAGTCTCTTGTCAGGAGCCTCCATCATACACGCCGCCACACCTTCCACGAACCCCGACTGGAAAAAGACCGTTGCCGAAACCATGCCTTTGCTCGGCCATCGGAACTGGATTCTCATCGTCGATTCGGCCTATCCTCTGCAGTCTTCTCCCGGGGTGGAGACCATCGAGACCAATGCTGACCAATTGGAGGTCGTGCGCTACGTCCTGGGCGCCATCAACAACTCCATTCATGTCCGCCCCATCATTTATATGGACGCGGAACTGCCCTTCGTGCCGGACGAGGACGCGCCGGGCGCCTCAGCATACCGGGCCGAGATCAAAGACCTTCTCCGCAACCACCAGATCGAGCCCATGCTGCATGATAAGGTCCTGGCCAACATCGACGAGACCAGCAAGCTGTTTCATGTTCTGGTCCTCAAAACCAACATGGCCATACCGTATACGTCGGTTTTCATCCGGCTGGACTGCAAATACTGGAGCGCGGATGCGGAACAGCGTATGCGCGCGAGGATGAGCGCGGAGCAGCCTGGTCATTAAGCCTGGCACAATAAGGACACGCGTAGATATTTTGATAAAGAGCCCGCGGGGATGCGCGCCCTTAGCGGAGGTGCGTGACCAGCATCATCAACAGCAGGATTGCTACCGGGATTAAGGCCAGAGCGCCGTAATAGATGATCTTACGGGAGAGCTGGGATTTACGTTTTTGCCAATCCCGCAACTCCGCGCGGTCCTCCACGCCTACCTGATCCACGTGGGCCAGATCCCAGGCAAATTCGTGCGCCCTGGCATAGCGGTTTCTGGGATCCCTTTCCAGCGCCCGATAGAGAATTTCCTGCATTTGCGGAGAGATGGAGGGGTCGGCGACGCGGGGAGGCATGGGGTGGTTGAGCAGGCGGTCATTCATTGCGGCCAGGGGCGAGGGGCCGGAAAAGGGCAGTTTGCCGGAGAGCATTTCATAAAGAATCACGCCCAGGGCATAGATGTCGGAGCGGCCATCGCCGCGCTTTCCCTTGACCTGTTCCGGAGAGATGTAATCCGGGGTGCCGAGGGCGGCGGTGAAGTTGGTGAAAGTCAGGCGCCGGGCGGCGGAGTCGCTGGCGATGCCGAAATCGATGAGCTTGATGTTGTCTTCGTCATCGACCATGATGTTTTCCGGCTTGAGGTCGCGGTGCACCACGCCGTTGGCGTGGATATATTCCAGGGCGTCGAGAACGCCAATCGCGATGCGGATGGCGCGGTCATAAGGGATTCTGCCCTCTTGCAGGATCTGGCGCAGGAGGCGGCCCTCGCACCATTCCATCACCATGTAAACGCGGGAGCGCTCCTCCCCGCCAATGACGCGAATCACCTTGGGATGATTGAGTTTTTCGCCGATGCCGGCCTCGCGCTGAAAGCGGTCGAAGAGAATGGGATCGGATTCCAGATCAGGGTGGGGAATCTTGAGGGCGACGACGCGGTTATCGCGCAGATCGATGGCGCGATAGATGGTGGCCATTCCGCTGCGGGCGACAGGCGCCTCAATGCGGTAGGAATCGATCCGGGAACCGGCTTCGTAGCTGTCGTGAAATCCCATCGGGCGGCCTACTCCATGCAGGCATCTTTGTTCACTTTACCGGGAAACGGAGCGGAAACAGTAAGGATTCCGTAAGAGTTTTGCAAGAACCTGTCCAGTAACTCGATTATTTAATCCGGCCTATTGGGTTGCGACGGACACAGGCAAAAGCAACCGCAGGTCCTTCGACTCCGCTGCGCTTTGCTCAGGATGACAGCATAAAGGTCATGATCACAGCGAAAAGACAGGATCACAGCATAGTGGTGATGCAATAGATTTGGGCGGATCAATCATTCCGTATCAGGAGGGCAGGCGGTAGGGGCGGCCGCGGTACATGCCCACCTGCTCCACGGAGCGAACGCGGATGACCTGCGCGGTGGCGTTGTCGTTGCCGTCGATCTCGACGGCGCGGGTTACCAGTTCGCGGGCGATCTCGTCGACATTCTTGTTCTGGGAGACGATGGCGGCAATGGCCTTGTCGCTCATTTCGTCATGCAAACCGTCGGTGGAAAGAACCAGCACGTCGCCTAGCTGCAGAGTGAGAGCGGTGGTGTCCGGCGAGACAAACATCTCCGGCCCCAGGGAACGAAGCAGCACATGACGGGATTCCGATTCGGCCATTTCGCCGGCGGAGATCAGTCCCATCTTGCGCTGCTCGTTGATCCAGGTGTGGTCCTGGGTAATCTGTCTGGCTTTACCGCCGCGGACCAGGTAACAACGGGAGTCGCCCACATGAGAGACGATGGCCTGATCGTAGCGGAGAGCGCATGCCACGAGGGTGGTGGCCATCTTCATGCCGCGGTGCTCGGGGGTCAGGGTGCAATCGTGAACGGCGGCGTTGGCCTGTTGGATGAGGCGCGGCAGGAGGCTGATGAGCATGGCGCCGGCCTGCGCCCTGGCGAACTCTTCGGTGAGGACGGATATGGCCGTAGCCGCGGCAACTTCGCCCAGGTCAAGACCGCCCACTCCGTCGGCAACGGCAAACAGATAGCCATGGGTGCGGGCCTGATGGCGCGATGCGGGGATGAATGACCCCATCGCGTCTTCATTGTTAGTGCGTACTTTGCCAAAGTCGCTTGCCTGGCCGAACTGAAGATCCAACATGGGCGCCGCCGCTTAAGCATCTTCCGCATTGCCGCGGGGAAGATGTTCTGCAGAGATGGTGAAACATCGACTTCTAGAAAAAGCCACTGGGTGGTTCTGAAGTTTCTCGGCTCCCAGGAAGAGGTTGAAAAAATCCACCCAGTGGTTCTGGTGCAGTCAAGGGACTTTATCTTGATCCGAGCAAAATCGACTTGCCCTTGGCCTTGGAGGAACGAAGGAAATAAATGGCTCCGTAGATGCCCCAGACGGCGGAGATGCCCAGCGCCAGCAGCGGCTCCTTGAAGGTTCCCAGGCCAAAGACGGGACTGATCAGGTAGAAGGCCATGCAGACCAGGTTGGCGAGCAGTCCGAAGCCGGGGATGAGCAGGTGCATAACCAGGTTGTAGTCGGGGCGCTTGTGGAAGGCCACGATGCACAGAAAGCAACTAAGCGCGTAAAGGATGAAGGTGCCGAAGTTGGAGGTGAGGGTGATGGTGAGCAGCGAGTTGGGCAGCGCAGCCAGCGTGTCGTGCGAGGGGTAGCCGAAGTTGGAGAAGATGCCGTGAGGCAGCGCGGCGATGGCGGCATCGGTGGGCGCGCCGGCGTCACCGAAGGCCAGAGTGACGGCGATGACGCCGATGACCGCGGAGATGACGGCCAGCGTCCAGATGGCGCGGCGCGGGGTGAGGGACTTGGCATGCAGCATGCCGAAGTGCTCGGGGGCCTCATCGTCCTTGCCCATGGCGTAGGTAACGCGGGCGCCGGTGTTCATGCAGGCCAGCGTGGTGCCGATCAGCGCCAGGAAGACGGTGAAGGCTTCGGCGAGCATGAAGTACTTTCCGTTGCCGTGGCCGAGCAGCGCGTCGCCGACGATGATCATCATGTCGCCGATGGGCGCCGCCGAGCTGGCGGCGCTCTGCATGGTGTAGCCGGAGTTGAGGAAGTAGTTGGCGGCGAAATACTCGAACAGGTAACACACCAGGCCCTGGATCAGCAGCGAGGCGATGACGGCGATGGGAATATGCTTGGTGGGATTTTTGGCCTCGCCTCCCATCGAGGTCACCGATTCAAAGCCGACCAGGATCAGAATGGCGACCGTGGCCTGGATGAAGAGAAAGCTGAACTTGTGCGGCGCAATCACCGAGGCGGCGTTTTGGTGGGTGAGGAAGTTGCCGGTTGCATCTGTCGCCGGGTAGGTGATGACGTAGGGAACCGGCTTGCCGACCGAGTCCAGCAACGGCATAGGCGTGCCGTCGGCGTCGCGGACCGTGGAGCCGTCTTTGGGGTCGGTTTTGAACTGGTAGGTGTAGGTAGCCAGCGTCTGCGTGTCGTACTGGAAGCCGGGCGTGCCCGACGGGTGGCTGGCGCGATAGCCGAGGGCCAGAACGCTGAAAAGAACCAGCGCGGAAATCTGCACCACATTGATGGCAATGTTGACGGCCGTGGAGGCTCCGGCGCCCTTCTGAGCGATCCAGGCGACGAAGAAGGAGAAGACCACGGCTACCAGCGCCATAAAGACCGGCCCGGGGTTGGCACCGCTCATGAAGCTGGGATAAAGAAAGCCCACCACGTAGCCAACGAAGATTCCGGTGACGGCCACCATCACGCCGGGATAGACCCAGTAGTAAAGATGGGAGCCCCAGCCGACGATGAACTTGGCCACGCGGGCGTACTTGAAGGCTTTGTCCTTGGAGAGCAAGGCCTGCTCGGCGTAGTAGTAGCTGGAGCCGGTGCCGGGATAGAGCTTGGAGATCTCAGCGTAGGCAACGGCCGTGGCCAGGCAGAGCAACAAGGCGGCAAAGATTCCCAGCCACATGGCGGGCGCGGTGGTGCCGGTGGTGGCCTGGATGTAGAAGGTGAGCCAAAGGAAGGCGCCGGGGGCGATGAGGGCCATGGCGTTCGCGGTCAGCCCGGTAAGGCCCAGGGTGGACTTCATCTGAGGTGCGTTTTGATCTGCCATGAGCATTCTCCTGTAATTAAAAGTTGGAATGGCTACTTCGGGCGGATAGCCCCCGGGTCTTGCTCTAGCTCACCCCTATTCGGTTTCCTGTACGGACCCGCAAGGGAGAGTGCTGAGTGAATAGCTGAATGCTAATGGCGAAGAAATAAAGATGGAATGAGGAAACTGAAAAGAGATGCGTGCTTGCCAGTATCTCTTAATATCTGTACGTTGGATCGGTTGCGAGCTGGCGGGAACGGATTAAAACCCGTTCCCGCCAGATCTATGGTTCCGTGTGGATTTTTACCGTTTAGGACCGAAGAAGGCCACAAAGGCGGCTGTCACGGTGGATTGCGCATTCACAGCAGCCTGCGTGTTTCCCCTGGTGAAGAAATTCACGGTTGACCAGTCGCGGCGATACTCAAGCCGGGCCAGCAGGCCCTCGATCCACTTGTATTCATAGGTGCCCGTAAACTCCTTCAAATCCTGAGCCGCGCCGGTGGTATAGCCCTGATAGTCGTCGTAGTACTCGAAGCGGCCTGCCAAAGCCTGCTTGCCTGTGACCTGTTCGCGGGCGGCAACGGCGCCGCCCTGCCAGTGATACAACAGCATGTCGCCATAACTGCCGTGGGGCGTAGTCACAATGCCATCGCGGTTCTGGCCGTAGTCGTAGTTGAGGTAGGCGTTGAACTTTGCGTTGGGCGTCAGCAGCAGGGTGGAATCGATCAGGTTGCGATAGCCATTCTGCGTCTCGGTGTTTTCGGGGCCGGTGTAGTAGTTGAGGTTCCAGGTGTATTTGGGCTTGACGTACGCGCTGGTCAGGCCGATTGTGACGCCACCGTTGGACTTAGTGACGTTGTTCCAGCCATTGACCACCTGCGCGCCAATGGTCTTCGGTCTTGGAGACCGGCAGCGATGAGCGCAGACCGAAATGGAAGTAGGGAACGGCGTAGGCAAACAGCAGCGAGCGGGAGTAGTTCCAGTTGTCCTTGGACTCAATCACCTCCGCGCCGGCCGATGTGACGAACTTGCCGAAGTCCATTTCAAGACCTTTGGCCTTGGGCGGCTTGAGGCTCATGAACGCCTGCTCGATGTAGTTGAGCTGGTCGCCCTTGCCGTTGGTTGCGGCTTTGTTGATAAAGGTGTTGGTGCGGCCAAAAATCAGATCGATGCGCGCGCCCACAGGATCGGGATCGTGGTTGAAGGTCAGCTTGGCCGCGCTCAGGTTGAACTGGTCGGTCTTGTCGTTGAAGTTATAGAGGTCGGTTGATCTGGCCGTTGGCGTAGTCGCTGGGACGGTTGGCGTTATAGCTGTAATAGCCGTCAATGAAGCCGCTGATGTCCATAGGCCCGAGGCTCCACGTGGGCGCTGGCGGCGGGGCGGGAGCCGCTGCAGGCTGAGCGGCTGGAGCGGGCGCCGGGGCGGCAGCGGCGAGTGCCGGAACGGCCGCGGTTTCGCCGCGCGCCTTCAGTTCGGCCTCAAGTTGCGCGATCCGCGCATTCATTTCCGCAGTCCGCGCCTTCATCTCCTCGAGTTCTTTGAAGATCGCATCGTTACTGAGCTGCGCCGCATGGGAGCCAGGCGTGGCTGCCGCGGGAGCTGTTGCGGGAGCGGGCGGGGCCGGGGCTTGCGCGCCAGCTATCAAGGCCATGGCCATGAATGCACCGGCCATCGATTGAAGAATGCGATTGGGGTTCAAATACATCGGCACTGTACCTCCAGAGAATTGAATTTTGTTGAATGATAAAGAGTGAATCCAGCCAAAAAGAGGCCAAGCAATTGCAGTCTTAGCGTGCCATCTCAATACCAGCCAAGCCTTCAGGGCCGCGCGGACATACTATGCCTTTGGATTCCACTAAAGGAATTTTCATGTGTTTCGTGCTGCGCCTTGTGGTCCGGCTCTTTTCAGATTGAGTCTAGTAATGCAAAAGACACATAAAGAACCAATAAGGATTGCAAAAAGATTCCCTGAGCCTGCCCATGCGCACCAGCGGAAGCAGAGAAAAATCAGTTGCCAATCCGCGCCTGTTGGACGAAGCCCGGTTTGATTTTCTAAACTGCTGATGAAGTATGATTCAAGTTACTTTACTGCTTGGGTTATGGAGACAAAGGAGCAGCTTATGAGGTTCGATTCCAGCGTGAACGCAACCGGTATCAGCCGGCGGCAGGCCGTGATGGCGGCGGGCAAGGCTCTGGCGGGGCTGGGATGCATCGCCGCGTTGCCGTCTTTGCCTGGCGCCGCTGAAGCACCGGCTGCGCAAGCCAACCCGGCCAACCCGCCAAACAGTTTGCCAAGTCAGGATGCGAACTCCACAGAAAAACTGAGGATCGCCACCTGCCAGTTTCCCGTAAGCGCCAGTCCGGCGGAAAATGCGAGGTATGTCCGGGAGTTCATGCGCCAGGCGGTTGCAGAGGGAGCGCACCTGCTGCATACGTCGGAAGCCAGTTTGTCGGGATATGCGGGGTCGGACTTTTCCTCATTCGAAAACTATAACTGGGATGGGCTGCGCAAGGAAACCGCCGCACTGCGGGCGTTGGCCGGAGAGAGCTGAAGGTGTGGCTGGCCCTGGGATCGACCCATTTCCTTGATCGGGAGACGAAGCCTACCAACTGCGTTTATCTCATCGACCCGCAAGGCAAGATCGTAGACCGCTATGACAAGTCTTTCTGCACCGCGGCGGACCAGAAGTACTACTCGGCCGGCAACCGCCTGGTGACGCGCGAGATTCGAGGCGTGAAGATCGGCCTGGCCATCTGCTACGACATCTGCTGGCCGCAGCTTTACATTGCCTACCGGGAGCTGGGCGTAACGGTGATGGTCCACTCCATGTACAACGCCAATGACAAAGGCAAAAATTGCCTGGACACGCTGAACGTCCGCGAGGTTCCCACCCGCTGCGCCGACAATCGCATGTGGGCCGTGGTCAACAATTCATCACAGCCCTACTCCCACTGGGGGTCGTTCATTGCCCGGCCGGACGCCACCATCGCCAAACAACTGGAGATCAATCAACCGGGCATGCTGGTTCACGATTTTCCGGATACTCTGTCAGAGGGCGGGTGGTATCACAATTTCAAGCCGATGAAGATGCGCGACGATGAAATAATGAGTTGGGGGACGCCCAGCAATCATCCGCGCCAGCGCGACGGCCAAAGCGAGGCGTAAAGCGAAACCAAGGCAGGTGCAGCCAGAGCCGCGGCTATCCTGCGCATTTTTCCGCCCGGGCCTAATGGCGCCGGAGCGATCACAGTCTTTGCGCGGGCGTCTGGCTTCTCCGCTCTACCGCGGCAATGGAAAGGCTGGTGGCCGGTTGTCTGGGACCCATATTTCCGTAGGTTCTCTGATGGGCGCGAAGCGCGCGCGTGATTACGGGCCGCGCGTGCTTTTGTTCACGCTGGAGTGCGCACTGGGGATCGCAGCCGTCATCCTTATAACGGTCTTTGCGTACTGGTGGGGGTGGCTGCTACCCGTGGCTGTCCTGCTTTACCTGCTCATCGTGGTTTCTACGGCCTGGCTCTGCGGATTCTGGCAGGCGGCCATGGTGTCGTTCTCGACGGTCGTGGCGCAAGGCATATTTACTGCGCGGCAGCATCAGGCTCGATCTGGCGGCGGAGACAGCCAACCCGGTCACGCTGCTGGTATTCCTGCTGGTGGCGCTCACGGTAAGCCGGCTCTCCGCGCGCGTCACCGGGCATGCCAAGGAAGCCGAGTCCTGGGGCGGCCAGATGCACGACCTGTATGAGTTCACCCGGCGGACGCTGGAGATGAATCTGCACATGGAGCCGGGGCCGCAGCTGGCCGAGCTGGTTCACGAAATCTTCGCGCTGGAGGCGGTGGCGGTCTTCGACGCCGATCTGCACGAGGTGTACCAGGCGGGAATCTGGAGCGTGGACCCGCAGGAGATGGCGCAGAACGTCTACTACTTCGAGACCTCGGACGACGATCCGGAAACCGGGCTGGGCCGGCGCGTGGTGCGGCTGGGGACGGTGCCGGTGGGCAGCCTGGTGGTGCGCGGCGAGACCAGCCCGCTGACCAACAACGCCATCGCCTCGCTGATCGCCATTACCTTCGACCGCTACCGGGCCTTCGCCAACGAGAGCCGCATCGAGACGCGAGCGCCGGACCGAGCAGCTGCGCTCGACGGTGCTGGACAGCCTGGCGCACGCCTACAAGACGCCGTTGACGGCCATCCGCGCGGCCAGCACGGGCCTGGGAGAGATGGGCCATCTGTCGCCGGACAGGCGGAACTGGTGGCGCTGATCGATGAACAGACCGGCCTGCTGAGCGATCTGACCACGCGGCTGCTGACCACCGCCCGGCTGGATGCCGGCGAGGTCACGATTCATGCCGCGCCGGTGGGCGTGGGTGCGCTGATTGAAGAGGTTGTGGACAGCCTCAGGGACCGTCTGGCCAGCATGAAGGTGGCGATCGATCTGCCAGGACGACAACCTGGTTCTCTGCTGCGACCGCCAGTTGATGGTGATGCTGCTGACGCAGTACATCGACAACGCCTGCAAGTATTCGATCTTCGGCACTACCATCACCATCCGCGTGGTGCCTGCCAACGCGGAGGCGATCTTTTCGGTGCATAGCTTCGGCCCGGTGATTCCCATGGCCGACCGGGAGCGCATCTTCGACCGCTACTATCGTTCCTCGACCCATTCGAACCGCGCTCCCGGCACCGGAATCGGCCTTTCGGTGGCCAAGCGGGTGGCGCAGATTCATGGCGGTTATGTCTGGGTCACAAGCGATGAAAATGAGGGGACCACATTCTTTGCGGCCATCCCCGCTCCCGTGCTGAAGAGGTGCTCCTGATGAACCAGCCAGCCATTCGCATTCTTGTGGTCGACGACGAATCGGCCATCCGCCGGGCGCTGCGGCCGCCGCTGGTGGAACTCGGCTTTCAGGTGGCCGAGGCCTCGCGCGGCGAAGAGGCGCTGCAACTGCTGCGCGCCGGTGCTTACGATGCCGTTCTGCTGGACGTGA
Organism: uncultured Acidobacteriaceae bacterium; assembly: GCA_963796085.1. Classification (GTDB taxonomy): domain Bacteria; phylum Acidobacteriota; class Terriglobia; order Terriglobales; family Acidobacteriaceae; genus Telmatobacter. The sequence goes on from CAWCKF010000008.1 coordinate 51,577, forward strand.
ATATGCCCGGCATTGGCGGCATTGAAACGCTGCGCCGCATTCGCGCCTTTGCTCCCCGGCTGCCCATCCTGATGCTCACCGTGCGCGACCAGGAAGAGGACAAGGTGGAGGCGCTGGACCTGGGCGCGGACGATTACGTCACCAAGCCCTTCAGCACACGGGAACTGATCGCGCGCATCCGCGCGGCGGTCCGCCGCGTCCGGGCCCCGGCCCGCGCCGAGGACGCGCCCATCGAGATCGGGGAGATTCGCCTGGAGCCGGTCAAGCGCAAGGTGACCAAGCGCGGCAAGCCGGTGCACCTGACGCGCAAGGAATTCGATATTCTGCACTGCCTGATGAGCCGCGCCGGCCGCGTGGTGACCTACGCCAAGCTGCTTACCGCGGTGTGGGGCGCGGACTGCCGCGAAGAGGTCGAGTACCTGCGCACCTTTGTCCGCCAGTTGCGCAAGAAGATTGAAGACGATCCCTCCAATCCCATGTACCTGCTGACGGATGTGTATGTGGGATACCGCTTTGCGGATGCGCAGATGCTTCAGGAGACGGGCGGCGCGGCCCAGGCAGGTGAGGCGGAAGCGGCATCTTAAAGCATTTTTCGAATACGGGTTGAAGAAGGCCCAAGTCCGCTACTCGTCGTAGTGCAGCAGGCTGAAGACGTCGTACTCCGTGAAGCGGTCGCGGCCCTTCAGGAAGTCCAGCTCGACGGCAAAGGCCAGCCCGGCGATCTCGCCGCCCAACTGCTTGACCAGCTTCACGGTGGCCTCCATGGTGCCGCCGGTGGCCAGCAGGTCGTCCACCAGCACCACGCGCTGGCCGGGCTGGATCGCGTCCAGGTGAATCTCCAGCGTGTCGGAGCCGTACTCCAGGTCATAGGTCACGCGCGCCACGGGAGCGGGCAGCTTGCGCGGCTTGCGCACCGGCACGAATCCGGCGTTGAGCCGGTAGGCCAGGGCCGGCCCAAAGATGAATCCCCGCGCCTCGATGCCCAGCACCAGGTCGATCTCTGCGGGCAATGTAGTGCGCCGCCAGCGCGTCAATCAGTTGCGCAAAGCCGGTCTTGTCCTTGAGCAGCGTGGTGATGTCGTAGAACAGAATCCCCGGCTTGGGAAAATCGGGCACCGTGCGCACCAGCGCCTTCAGGGCTTCCACGTTGACGGGCTCGGTGGGGTTGGTTTCTTCGGGCATGGTAGAGCGGCTCCTTGATCTCGCTTGATGATTGGGTTTCGTGACTGATTATAGCGGGGTTAGCAGTCTGGCGGGTTTACCATGCGCCGTCGATTCTGAACGAACTCAGTCCTTCGGTCTCGCTTTCGTCCAGATAATGCTCGATCAGGCGGTCTACGCGGGCACCCCTGGGGCCGCGGCGCAGGCTCGAGCGCAGCTCGGCCAGGTCTTCTGCTGTGCCGGATGCCACCACCTCCACTTCGCCCTCCTCAGTGTTGCGCACCCAGCCGCGCAGGTCCAGCTCGCTGGCCTCGCGGTGCACATACCAGCGGAAGCCCACCCCCTGTACACGACCCTGAATCAGAAAATGTAGAACCATCGTAAAAAGTTTTACAGATGCGCCGCCGGCGCGCAACCGGCTTGCAAGCTGCGCCCGGTGATGCAGAACGGTCGAAGGTTCGTGGTTTCCCACCCTTTCCTCCAAGAACGCGGGGCCCCGACCCCGACCCAGAGGGTACCCCGGTTCCCCGGCACTCCGATGGGGCACGGGGCCTATACAGTGCCCGGAGCGGCCAGACGAGCCGGTACTCGCGCTACACTGGAGTTCACCATGGTCTTCGTCCTCGACAACTACGATTCGTTCACCTACAACCTGGTCCAGTACCTGGGGGAGCTGGGGGCGGAGGTCGAGGTCTATCGCAATGACGAGCTTACGGTGGAGCAGGTGGAGGCGCTGCACCCGGAGCGCATCCTGCTCTCGCCGGGGCCGTGCACGCCGCGCGAGGCGGGCATCCTGGTGCCGCTTATCCGGCACATGGCCGGAAAGGCGCCCATTCTTGGCGTCTGCCTGGGGCACCAGGCTATCGGCGAGGCCTTTGGCGGCCTGGTGGTGCGCGCGCGGCGCCTGATGCACGGCAAGACCAGCCCGGTGGAGCACGACGGCAAGGGCATCTTTGCCGGCTTGCCCACGCCGCTCACTTGTACCCGCTACCACTCCCTGATCGTCCAGGAGGAGTCGCTGCCCGCCGAGCTCATGGTAACCGCCCGCACTGCGGAGCCTGACGGCGCGGGCTCGGCAGGAGGCTCGGTGATCATGGGCCTGCGCCATCGCACCCTGCCCATTGAGGGTGTACAATTCCACCCCGAAAGCGTTTTAACCGATGGCGGTCACCAGATGATCCGCAACTTCCTGAAGATGCAGAGGACATGAGAACTATGCGCCGCATGAGCCCTATGTACCGCCTGAGTCTGCTGGCCCTGCCCGGAATGCTTTCACTGGCGGCCGCTGTATTTGCCGCGCCCATGCTGTGCGCCCAGACCCCTCCCGCAGGCCAGACCTCCCCGGCGACTCAAGCGCCTGAGGCGACTCAGACCACTGTAGAGACACAGACCACTGCAACCGATGCCGGACCCATTGCGATAGTTCCTTTGACGCCAGAGGACAGCAAGAATCCCGATAAAACGGCCAAGGTCACCGGAGCGCTGGAGGTTTCACAGAACAAGGCCATCATCGTGGCCAGCGGCGCCGTCGCCTCCGGCTCCGAGACCACCCAGGTTATCCTGCCGCATCGCGGCGTGCTGCGCGTCTGCGCCTCCACCACCGTCAATCTGGCCGCCGACACCAGCGTTCCCGCGGGCGAGATTCCGGGATTAATGATGGCCATGGATCACGGCGCCATCGAGGCCAGCTTCGCCACCGGCCGCAACTCCGACATTCTGCTCACCCCGGACTTCCGCATCCTCATCGGCGGTCCGGGCGCGGCGGAGGTAAAGGTGCGCCTGGGCCAGCACGGCGACACCTGCGTGGACAACGCCGGCTTGAACGCGCCCTACGTGCTGGTCTCAAGCGTTTTTGAGGGTGGCGCCTACCGCGTGCAGCCCGGCCAGCGGGTGATGTTCGAGCGTGGCAGCCTGCACGATGTGGTGGACAACGAAAAGGAACCCTGCGGCTGCCCGCCCGCAGCGCATCCGGGCACGAATGAGTTCCCGATGGCCCAGAGCGCCGGCCTTGCGCCTCTGCCCAAGCCTGCTCCCATACCGGCTCCCAGCGAAGCCAATGCCGGCGGCGCGCCGGCACAGCCAGTCGCGCCCCTGGTCTACAAGAGCCCTCCACCGGCCGCAACTCCGGCGGCAGGCGCGGAAGCGACTCCGCCGGCAACTCCACCGGCAAAGCCGCCCGCGGCCAAGAAAAAAGGCGGATTTTTCTCGAATCTTGGCCGCAAGCTGCGCCGGTTCTTCGAATCGGAATGAACGGCGCAGCCTGCTACATCTCCCTCGCCCGCTCGATGGCCCGGATCACCGCCTGCGCCTTGTTGAGCGACTCCTGGTGCTCTGACTCGGGCACGGAATCGGCCACAATGCCTGCTCCGGCCTGGACGTAGCCTTTGCCGCCGATGGCCAGCATGGAGCGAATGGCGATGCAGGAGTCGAGATTGCCGGAGAAATCGGCGTAGAGCACCGCGCCGCCGTAGGTTCCGCGCCGGGCCGGCTCCAGCTCCTCGATGATCTCCATGGCCCGCACCTTGGGCGCGCCGGAGAGCGTGCCGGCGGGGAAGCAGGCGCGCAGGGCGTCTACGGCAGTGAGTTCGGGCTTGAGCCGTCCCTCGATGGCGCTCACAATGTGCATCACGTGGGAGTAGCGCTCGACGAACATCAGCCGGTCCACCTTGACCGAGCCGAACTCGCTTACCCGGCCCACGTCGTTGCGGCCCAGGTCCACCAGCATCACGTGCTCGGCGCGCTCCTTCTCGTCGTGAAGCATCTCCTCGGCCAGCGCCTGGTCTTCCTCCTCCGTGGCCCCGCGCGGGCGGGTCCCGGCGATGGGCCGGTACTCCACCTTGCCCTGGTGGACGCGCACCAGCAGCTCCGGCGACGACCCCGCCAGCTCCACAGACCGCGGGTTGCTTTTGACTTTTTGGAGGAGTGTTTCGGCTTATCGGGCACGCCGCCCAGCGGACCTTCCGGCGCAAAACGCAGGAAGTACATATAGGGGCTGGGATTCACCGTGCGCAGGGCGCGATAGACCTGGAAGCTGTCGGCCTCCGGCTCGACGTCGAAGCGCTGCGAGAGGACGGCCTGGAAGATGTCGCCGGCGGCGATGTACTCCCTGGTGCGGGCCACGGCGGCCAGGAAATCCTTTCTGGCCGTGCGGTGCTTTACCTTGAGCTTGCTCTTGGCTTTATGGGCAGGCGGCGTGGGCAGCGGCTGGGCCAGGCGCTTTTCGAGCTTGTCGAGCCGCTCGATGGCCTTGTCGTAGGCCTTTGCCGGCTTGCCCCTGCGTTACGTCGGCCGTCACCACCAGCCAGATCTCCTTGCGCACGTGGTCGAAGGCCAGCACCTCGTCGAAGAAGAGCAGGCAGGCGTCGGGAACGCCCAGCTCGTCCTTGGCCAAGGCGGGCAGCCGCTCGATCTGGCGCACCGCGTCGTAGGCAAAAAAGCCCACCGCTCCGGCGGTGAACGGCGGCAACCCCTGCAGGCGCGCCGGCTTGTGGCCGCTAGCGCGCGGCGCAGCACGGCGAAGATGTCGTCCTCGATCTGGACGACCTTTTTGCCTTCGGTGATGGTGATCTCGCGCCCGCGCGCCACAATGCGCTTGAAGGGGGCGAGGCCGATGAAGGTGTAGCGGCCCAGCTTGCTCGCCGTTTTCGACCGACTCCAGCAGAAAGCACTCCCGCTCCGGCCAGGCCGCGCGCAAAAACGCCGAGACCGGCGTTTCCAGGTCGGCAGTTAGGATGCGGCAAACGGGGACCAGGGTGTGCTCACTGGCAAGCGCCAGAAACTCTTTGCGGCTGGGCTGGACGGGTTGGATTGAGGCTTTCACAGCAGACTAGTGTAATTCCCGCTTCAGGGCCGATACTGGAGGAGTCAGACCGGGCCGGGAAAGTTTGCCTGGCCAGGTTCGGCGCAGCTTGACTGGGCTCTCCGGCGAGCCTAGACTCACTGGGGTTTGGGCTTGTGGAGAGCGATCTATAAGCCCAAGCGGCAGGCAATCGGAATTGGAGAGATGAATGTCAACGGTAACCCCGACAGTGACTTTGGACCAGGAGATCAACCCCTGGGAAGCACAAAGCGCGCGGTTTGAATTTGCGGCGCGCAAGCTGAACCTGGACGAAGGCCTGTGGAAGGTGCTCAGCACCCCGTCGCGCGAGATCATCGTGCACTTTCCCGTAACCATGGATAACGGCCAGATCGAGATGTTCACCGGCTTCCGGGTGCAGCACTCGATCGCCCGCGGCCCGGGCAAGGGCGGCATCCGCTACGCGCCGGACGTGACTCTGGACGAGGTGCGGGCGCTGGCCAGTTGGATGACCTGGAAGTGCGCGGTGGTCAATATCCCCTTCGGCGGGGCCAAGGGCGGCGTCATCTGCGACCCCAAGAAGATGAGCCAGGGCGAGCTGGAGCGCATGACCCGCCGCTACACCTCGGAGATCATCGACTTCATCGGGCCGGAAAAGGACGTTCCCGCGCCGGACGTGAACACCAACGAGCAGACCATGGCCTGGATCATGGACACCTACTCCATGCACATGCGCCAGACGGTGACCAGCGTGGTGACCGGCAAGCCGCTCAACATCGGCGGCTCGCGCGGCCGGATTGAGGCTACCGGGCGCGGCGTGCTGGTGGTGTGCGACGAGAGCCTGCGCTACCTGAACATGCCCATCGACGGCTGCCGGGTGGTGATTCAGGGATTCGGCAATGTGGGCTCGAATGCCGCCCGGCTGATGATGGAGCACGGCTACAAGATCGTGGGCATCGCCGAGCGGGATGGCGGGCTGGCAAACCCCAACGGCATCGACATTCACCAGTTGATCGAGTACAAGTACCGCAACGGCACCATCCTGGGCTTCCGCGGCGCCGAGGCCATGCCCAGCGAAGAGCTGCTGGTGTCAGAGTGCGAAATTCTCATCCCGGCGGCCACCGAGAACGTGATTACCAGCCGCAACGCCGACAAGATCAAGGCGCGCATCGTGGTGGAGGGCGCCAACGGCCCCACCACCGCCGTGGCCGACGAGATCCTGGCCGACAAGCGCATCTTCATCGTGCCCGACATCCTGGCCAACGCCGGCGGCGTGACGGCCAGCTACTTCGAGTGGGTGCAGGACCGGCAGGGCTACTTCTGGAAGGAAGCCATCGTCAACGAGCAACTGGAGACCATCCTGCGCGACAGCTTCGACGACGTGGTGCGCTACGCCGAGGCGCACAACGTGAACAACCGCATCGCCGCCTACATGCTGGCCATCGACCGCGTGGCCTTCACCATCAAGCAGCGCGGCATCTACGCGTAACTGGCCGGTCTGATTGAAGGCTGGTTCAAAAAGATGGGAAGGGCTGCTTAGCCCTTCCCGTTTTGGTTTGTGCGCGCATGCGCAGGTAGAGGTGGAAAGCCGCCGCGCCGATTGCCGGTGCAATAATTGAAGCTGAGACCGGAGGCGCTTCTTCCGGCATAGCAGCACGAAACATGAACCTGCCCAATTCCATCACGATGAGCCGGATCGTCATGATCCCGCTGCTGCTTTGGATTCTGTCAACGCACTTTCCCTGGCAAGGCTCGCAACGGCGCGCAGGAGATTACGGCGTCGGTCCTGTTTGTTCTGGCCTCGATTACCGACGGCCTGGATGGCTACCTGGCGCGCAAACGCGGCCAGATCACCACCATGGGCATGCTGCTGGACCCCATCGCCGACAAGGTGATGGTGACCGCCGCTCTGATCGCCCTGGTGGCCTATAACCCCCAGGTGGTCAAGGTCTGGATCGTCGGTGGTCATCATCGGCCGCGAGTTCCTCATCTCCGGGCTGCGCTCCATCGCCTCTTCGGAGGGGTTCACCATCCAGGCCAGCGACCTGGGCAAGCTCAAGACGGTCATCCAGATCGTCTCCGTGGTCTCCGCCATCCTGGCCCATCGCTGGGAGCAGTGGCAGTTCGGCATGCTCATCGTTCCGGTGAAGTGGATCGCCATCGCCGCCATCTACTTCACGGTGCTGGTTTCCATCATCTCCGCGGTCGACTACTTCGTGGGCTTCTGGAAGCAGATCGACCACGCCTCCAAGGACCGCCGCAAGTCGTTTGTGCTTTCGCGGCGCAAAAGCCCCAGCGACTCCTGAAACCATCTGCGGCGGGGACAATTTTTCTCCTTGAAACTTCTACCTTGCACGCATCTTCGCTGGTATATTGGAGAACAGCTCGAATGTTTCTTTCGTGGAAAAGTCTTTCGCGTTGCGGACGAAAAAGGAGTAAATAGGGTAAATATCGTCCATTGATTCAATGATTTACCTGCAAAACAAACGAGAACGCACATGCCTGTTCCGCGGGATGTAAATATCCCTTGCGTCCATTCGCGTAAATCTGCTAGCCTCCTTTGATTATGTCCAAGAAAGTCTTTGCAGCCATGCGTATCCTTGCACTGGGGTGCTTGGCCTGTACCCTTGCTCCCCATGTGTATGCCGCCGGTGGTTCTAATCCCGGCGATCCGCTTTTCTGCCAGCCGCAGGAAGGCATCACATACCTGATTGTCAATGGCGGCTCTGGTGTCTTCACCGCAGATGCAGACTGCTTCAACAACAACTTGGCCAACGACACCCAAACTTCCATTCCCACCGCGCAGGGCGGGACCATGACGTTGTCAGCTGGCACAGGGAATTACGTCTATACCCCGCCCACGCCCACCTATGTAGGTGTGGATTTCTTCACGATCGGCGTGACCACGGTTTGGAACAGTGCCGGCGGTCCCGGTTCAGCCGGGGGAACGTCAACTCCCGGTGGACCTGCTACGTTGGATGTCATCCTCAACGTCCTGCCTGCATCGGTAACGCTGGTGGCTAACAGTCCTACATTGGTTGCCATGCCGGCAGGCTACATCAGCAGTTGCAGCGCGGCCGGCAATCCCGGCGAAGGTCCGGTGGCCGGAGCCGTGTATGGATGCGTTACAAAAATTGTGGCCGGTACCGTCGGTCCCAGCCACGGCGCCTTGTCCACCAGCGGGAACACGCTACTCTATACGCCTACCGCGGGATATGCCGGCTCCGATACCTTCACCTATCAGGCCGAGGGGGTGAATAACGACGGCAACACCGCGCTCAACTCCGGCGATATTACCGTGAATGTTACGGACGATTACCTGGACTTTACCTTCGCTCCTTCGGGAGCCTCGACGCTGTCGGTGATTCCGGGCCAGAGCGCCAGCATCGGTCTCACCGTGACGCCGCTTTATACGAACTATGCCGGTCCGGTCACCTTCACGGTAACCGGCCTTCCCCCCGGAGCCACGGCCAGCTTCAATCCAACGTCGATTGCCGCCGACGGCGGCACGCAGACGGTGACGCTGACCATCAATGCCGCCTCGGCGGCACAGGCCGCGCCCGCGCCAGCTCTGGGCCGGCATCTGGCGCCGCTGGCGCTGGCTCTGTTGTTGTTGCCTTTTGCGAGCCGAATGCGCCGCAACGGGCGGCGTCTGGGTGGATTGCTGACAGTGCTGATTTTGCTCTGCGGCGCGGCGGCTATGACGGCGCTGACGAGCTGCAGTAATCAAAACGGCTACTTTATGCAGTCGCCGCAGAATTACTCGGTGACCGCCACAGCCACCGCAACCCCAAGCAGCGGCAGCGTGTTGCAACACAACACCGCGCTGACGCTACAAGTGCAATGAGCAGGAAGGAGAACACAGACCATGAATAGGAAACTGAGTTATGCGCTCCTTCTGGGAGCGGTATTGAGTGTGCCGCTGCTGGCTCTGAGCCAGTCGGCTTCCAGCAAGCCGGTGGCCAAGAATGGGCCGGCGGATCATCTGGAAGCGGCACTTACCTACAACCCGATGGCTGCCGGCTTGATCACAGGCAACAACTTCTGGATGGAGGGAGTCAGCGGACAGTTGGATGCGCGATTCTGGCGGGGGCTGAGCGCGACCGCAGATATCAGCTTCCAGCACAACGGCAATATGCGGAGTTCCGGCGTAGGGTTGGATATGGTGACCACCACCTTCGGTCCGCGCTACCGCTGGCAGCGGAACGGCTACACCGTCTACGGGCAGATGCTGGCGGGCGAGGCCTTCGGCATGAACAGCGTCTTTCCCGGTGTAAGCGGGCCTACCAGCACCGCCAACAGCCTGGCGTTGCTAGGCGGCGGCGGGGTCAACCGGCAACTGAACAAGCGCTTTACAGTGCGCCTCTTTGAGGCGGACTGGCTATACACCCAGTTGCCCAACTCTACCAACAACGCGCAGAGCAACCTGCGCCTGGGGGCGGGCCTTGTGGTAAGCATCAAATAACAATGAAGGAACGGGTGCAGCGCACCCGGTCACTTGACACTGGAGCCCCGGCCGTGGCCGGGGCTCTTTTGTGCGAGTTGGCAAATTTTAGGAAGCTCTGAACAAGTTTTTATTGCGATTCCAGCATTCCCTCAGGGGCTAAAGCCCATTATTTTTGCGGCCATTTCCGGCACGCGACCCGACCCGACCCAGAGGGTACCCCGGTACCCCGGTCGTGCCCTGATACTCGCCGCGGCGAGTCTGATTTTGAAATACACCCTGGTTATCTGCTGCGTATTTTGGAGAGCAGGCGCAGAATCTCGATATAGAGCCAGACCAGCGTGACCATGATGCCGAAGGCGCCGTACCACTCCATATATTTGGGAGCGCCGCACTGGACGCCTCTCTCGATGAAGTCGAAATCGAGCACCAGGTTGAGGGCGGCGATGGCGACGACGAAGAGGCTGAATCCGATGCCGATGACCCCGGAGCCGTTGATGGCGGCGAAGCGGATGCCGAAGAATCCCAGCAGCATTTCCAGCAGGTAAAAGAGCATGATGCCGCCGGTGGCGGCGATGATTCCCAGGCGAAACTTCTGCGTTACCTGGATCAGTCCGGAGCGATAGGCCAGCAGCAGCACGAAGAGCGTGCCGAAGGTGAGGCTCACGGCCTGGATGGCAATGCCGGGATAGCGCAGGTCCAAGGCAGCCGACAAGCCGCCGAGCACCAGGCCTTCCAGCAGCGCGTAGATGGGCGCCGTCACCGGAGACCACTCCTTCTTGAAGACGGTGACCATGGCGCAGATGAATCCGCCGATCAGACTCCGACGAGCATCAGCGGCGCCACATCCGCGATAATCGCGCGACTGAAGGAAGCAGGTGCCAGGTCCAGGCCGCGGTGGCGATGGCGCAGAGCAGCAGAATGCCGGTCTTGTTGACGGTGCCGTTCAGCGTCATGCGGCTGGTCGATGTCGGTCATGCCGCCGTATCCCGCGCCGGCAAGGTTGCGAAAGGTATTCTCGCTCAGTGCCGGATTGGATGTCTTCATCAGTGCCATGGTTGTTCTCTCCGTAGTGTGGATTCGGGCAGTTATCTTGCCTGGGTATATGGCGTGAAACTTCGATCCCAGTTCAATTTTAATCCGGCTGCGAGAAAAAATCACCGGCTGCGCAATGCACCGGAAGTTACCAGACGCCGAGTTCGTTGCGGATGGAGTCGGCGATAACGGTGGCGTGGTGGTGCATGGCCTCTTCGGTTTCGGCTTCAACCATGACGCGGGCCAGGGCTTCAGTGCCGGAGTAGCGGACTACTACGCGGCCGGAATCCTTTAACGTCTTCTTCGGCGGCGCGAATGGCATGGGCTACGGCGGGGATGGATTCGAAGGGCTTCTTTTCACGGACATCGATGTTGACGGTGACCTGGGGAAAGACTTTGAGGTCGGCGGTGAGTTCGTCGATGGATTTGCCGGTGCGGACGATGAGGTCGAGGACGACGAGGGCGGTGAGCAGGCCGTCGCCGGTGGTGGCCAGATGGGGCAGGAGGATGTGGCCGGATTGCTCGCCGCCGAGAGCGGCGTTGTGCTGAAGCATCTGCTCCAGGACGTAGCGGTCGCCCACGGGAGCGCGCAGCATGCGGATGCCGTGGCGCTTGAGAGCCGCTTCGAGGCCCATGTTGGACATGGAGGTGGCTATAACCAAATCGCCGGTAAGCATGCCGCGAGCTTTAAGGTCGAGGGCGGCGATGAAGAGAATGGCGTCGCCGTTGATGACGTTATTCTGCGCGCCGGCCAGCATGCAGCGGTCGGCGTCGCCGTCGAAGGTGAGGCCGAGATGCGGCGCCGCGGGCGGCGACTTCGTGCGGCTACATGAGTGGGATGAAGAGCGCCGCAATTGTCGTTGATGTTGCGGCCGTCGGGGGAGATGTTGAGGAGCGTAACCGAAGACGGCTCGAGGGCCGCCGAAACGGCGGAAGAGCTCGGGAGCGACGGCTGCGGCCGCGCCGTTGGCGCAATCGACCACGATGTATTCGCCGCGGCTATCCAGCGAGAGGCCGGGAACGCAATCGATGAGGAACTGAATGTAATCGACCTGGAAGGCGGGGTTGTCTTCGACGGGCGGCAGGGACCGTGGGTCGGGAGCGGCGATTTGGGAGGCGTGATGGAGGATTTCGTCTTCCATGGCCAGTTCGACCGAGTCGGGGAGCTTGAAGCCGTCGGCGCCGAAGAATTTGATGCCGTTGTCCTGCCAGGGATTGTGAGAGGCGGAGATGACCACGCCGGCGTGGAAACCGTGGGTGCGGGCGAGGAAGGCGACGGCGGGGGTGGGGATGATGCCGGCGCTTTCAACGCGAGCCTGCGGCGGCGCGGAGGCCGGCGGCGAGAGCGGCGGTGATCCAGGGGCTGGATTCGCGGGTATCGCGGCCGAGCAGGACCCTGGGTTCGGAAGCCGTTTTGCGCAGGGAGTGGGCGAGGGCGAGGCCGGTGGCGTAGATGGTGGTGGGATCGAGCGGAGATTCACCGGCGATGGCGCGAATGCCATCAGTGCCGAAGAGATTGCGTGCGCGCGGTGGGGTCATAGGCTCAATTCTTGCTTTTTTTTGCGGGAGGCAGGCTGATTGGGCGCTGTGGATTCGACGCGGCTGGTGAAGGCTCCGTCAGAGAGGCGCGTGGTGACTTTGTCGCCGGAGGCAACCTGTGCCGTGGAGCGAACCAGAGAGCCCTGGGCGGTGAGAACCAGGGCGTAGCCGCGGTCGAGGACGGCCAGGGGCGAGAGCGAGTGGAGGCGGGCGTCGAGGGCGCTGATGCGGACGGCGGAGCGCTGCAAGGCGCGTTCGAGGGAGCGGTCGAGGCGGGTGCGGCAGGCCTGGAGGCGCTCGCGGGCCTGGGCGAAGCTCTGGCGGGGATCGTGGCGAAGGAAAGCGGCGGTGAGATCGGCGAGGTAGGCCTGATGCTGGCGGAGTTGGGTGGCGAGGGCGGATTCAAGGCGAAATGAGAGGTCGTCAAGGCGCTGTGCGAGACGGTGCAGGAGCGCGGAGATGCGCGACTCGGCGCGGCTGACGGGCAGACGGGTGAGGCGCTGGCGGGCTTGCAGGAGCTGGAAGCGGGCGGCGCGGTCGAGGCGGTGCGAGTAGGTGGCGATATGCTCGGCGATCTTGTGCTGGGCCTCGGTGATGAGCTCGGCGGCGGCGGAGGGGGTGGGAGCGCGGAGGTCGGCGGCGAAATCGGCGATGGTGAAGTCGGTTTCGTGGCCGATGGCGGAGACGACGGGCAGCCGGGAGGCGGCGATGGCGCGGGCTACGCGCTCGCGAGTTGAAGGCGGCCAGGTCTTCCAGCGATCCGCCGCCGCGGGCCAGGACGATGAGGTCGACCAGGCCCGAATCAGCGAGACTGGCCGCGTTCAACTCGGCAATGGCGGATTCGATTTCGGCGGGGGCCTGGTCGCCCTGGACGGAGACGGGGTAGAGCGAGGACGTTGAGGCCGGAGTGGCGGCGGGCGACGATGTTGAGGAAGTCGCGGATGACGGCGCCGGTGGGCGAGGTGACGATGCCCACGGTGCGGGGAAAGGCGGGCAGCGGACGCTTGCGGGCAGTGTCGAAGAGGCCTTCGGCTTTGAGCCGCTCCTTGAGCTGTTCGAAGGCCAGTTGCAGCGAGCCGGCGCCGACCGGCTCCATGGTTTCGGCCACCAGCTGCATCTGGCCGCGCTGCTCGTAGACGCTGACGCGGCCGCGGACCAGGACGTGGAGGCCGTCTTCGGGGCGGAAGCGGAGAAGCATGGCCTGGCGGCGGAAGAGGACGATGGGGAGCTGGGCGTCGGCGTCCTTGAGGGTGAAGTAGACGTGGCCGGAGGGGGCGGGGCGGTAGTTGGAGATTTCGCCCTCGACCCAGACGTCGCCGTACTCCTGCTCGATGAGTTCGCGCACCTGGGCGACCAGCTCGCTGGACGGGCCAGATGCGGCGGGAGGGCCGGGGTTCCTCGAAGGTGAGGCCGAGCTGGGGCGCGAATGGATCAGGAGCGGGCATTCCCTTTGAAGTGTAATTGGTGGGGGCTTGCTCGATGTTCGTGGCGATGAAGGGACGCTTACTTAAGTGTCTGCGGTTTCCCACCCTTTCGCCGGAAAAAAGGCGAAAGGATGGGGCACGGAGGCTATTGCTGGAAGGGACAGAGGGCGAATCGGAATTTGTGTTTTCCAATGCCTCAAAATCGAGATCTAGTGCGCCGGGCTACTTTCCGGCATGGGCTACTTTCCGGTATAGGAGACTCGCCAGATGGAATTCGAGCCGTCATCGGTAACCAGTAACGATCCGTCGTGGGCAACCGTAACGCCTACGGGCCGGCCCCAGACATCTCCGTCGGGAAGAACGAAGCCGGTGAGGAATTCCTGGTATTCACCGCTGGCCTGGCCGGTCTGGTGCAAGGGCACGCGAATCACTTCATAGCCGGTGCGAACTGCCCGGTTCCACGAGCCGTGCTCAGCAGCGAAGATGTCTCCGACATACTCCGGCGGAAACTGTTTACCTTCATAAAAGGTCATTTCGAGCGAGGCGTTGTGCGGCTGGAGCACCACGTCCGGCGTGATGACCTTGTCTTTGAGCTCAGGATGCTTGCCTTCGTGGCGCGGATCCTGATGCCCGCCCATATACCACCATGGCCAGCCGTAAAAACCGTCCGGCCGCACATGGGTGATGTAGTCGGGAACCAGATTATCGCCCAGCGCGTCGCGTTCATTGACGGAGCACCACAACTGGCCGGTCTTGGGGTCGATGGCCAGCCCCACCGGGTTGCGAATTCCATAGGCATAGACGCGCATGCCGGAACCGTCGGGATTGAAGGCGAGGATATTGGCGCGATTCTTCTCCGCGGGATGAGTATCCGGGTCATCCACGTTGGAGCCCGAGCCGACGGCAACGAACATGGTGTTGCCATGGGGCGAAAATTGAATGTCCCGCGTCCAATGTCCTCTACCGGTGCTGGGCAAGTCCACCACGTGCTGTGACGGCCCACGCGCCTTCAAATCGCCGTTCTCGTAAGGAAAGCGCACTACGGAGTTAGTGTTGCCGACGTAGACCCACCTGGGATTGGGGCCGAGAGGGTAAAAGGCAATGCCGAAGGGGCGGTCAAGGCCAGTGGCGAATATGCTGTCGATCTGGGGTTTGCCGTCCGGAGTGATGCCGCGGAAGATCTTGATGCGGCCCGGTTCGCTTTCGGCGACAAAGAAATCCCCATTGGGAGCAGTGCGGATAAGGCGGGGATTCTCAAGCCCGGCGGCGTAGAGATCGACCTTGAAGCCATTTGGAGCCTGCGGCCACATATTCTCAGGACGAGGAACGATGCGGGGGCCGTTGCCGGCTGATTCGGTTGCAAATGGAGCGGGAAGGTCCTGCACGGTAATCTTCCGTGTGGTTCCGGGTTTCTCAAAGCGGAAATCAGTGAACGGCGGTTTGGGCGCCGGTGCGTTCAGGATTCCCGCACCAGATGTTTCATTGCCGCCGGCGGCAGCCAGGCGCGCCGCTTCCGGAGTCTGCAGAGCTTTCAGATAGGTGATGATTTGCCAGCGTTGACGGTCAGGCAGGCTGGCCCATGCGGGCATCCCACTGGCCTTATCGCCGCGAGTGATGTACCAGAAGACCTCACCGGGCTTGGCTGCCTGTGTCGCTCCTGTGGCGAGCGCGGCAATGTTGCTCATTCCCTGGGCATTCTGACCGTGGCATACGGAACACTTTTGCCGGTAGAGTTGCTGGCCTGCCTGGGCATTCTGCTGTCCTGGGTAGGGGTTTTCCAGTGCAGCGGCCGATGCGGGGGCGTTATGAAAACTCGCGGCTTGAGCCAGCAACAATGTCACCATGGCAGGGACAACGACGAGGGAAGCAAAGAGCAAGCGGGTGGAGGCGGATTTTGCCGATTTCATTCGTTCTCTCCTTCATGCGGGATGTGATTTAACTTCATGCAACTAACTTGCGGCTGTCGACAATGGCGCGCAACTCGGCGGCGATGGAGGTGAGGCGCTCGCCGAGTGCGGGGTCCGGGCCGCCGTCGCGGGAGTACATGATCTCCAGTTCGCGGGCCAGGACGGTGCCCCTGGTGAGGCCGAAGGTTCCCAGCACGCCGGCCAGTTTGTGGGCGGCGGCGCTGGCGGCCTCGTGCTGCTCGGTGGAGAGCCGGTTGGCGGCAAAGTCGGCAGCGGCGGATTCCAGCAATCCGACCCGCTCCTTCATTTGCGGCAGGAATTGTGTCCACATACGGTCGAGGGCTTCAGTGAGGGCGGGCTGTTCGATGGGGTCCATTTTCATCTGCCATTCAGTTTTTTCGTTTCCCATCCTTCGCTTAAAAGCGCGAAGGATGGGGCACCCTAATTTCTGCGAAGGGCATTCAGGTCCAGCCCAGCAGGCCGGCAATCTGCGTGGAAAGCGTGAGCGGGTCAAAGGGTTTGAAGAGCACGGCCTCGACGCCCAGGTCGGCAAAACGGCGCTGGTCAGAGGCTTGCACCTTGGCGGTGAGCAAGAGCACGGGGATGCGGGCGGTGGCGGGATTCTTGCGCAGCTCGCGGAAGGTGGTGGGGCCATCCATACCGGGCATCATTACGTCCAGCAGAATGACGTCGGGCTGTTGCTCGATGGCGCGGGCCAGGCCCTGGGCGCCGGAGCTGGCCACCAATACCTCCCAGCCGGCCACGGTTTCCAGGCTGAGCGCCGCTACGTCGCGGATGTCTTCTTCGTCGTCAATGATCAGGATGCGGTGCGCCATCAATCATCTCCCCGGCCAGTGTGGAAGTTTCATTCTCAGGGATAGCCGGCGGCCGGAATCTCTTCCATCTGACGCGAACTGCGCAACATCGTCAAGACCAGGGCCTCGAGCTGCTGGGGTTGGACGCGAGCCTTGATGAGGAAGTGGGTGGGCCCGAGGGTAAGCTGGCGGCATTCTGCCGGGGTGAGCTCGCGGCCAGAGTAGACCACCAGCGGCAAACGGGCGAGGTTTTCCTGCTTGCGCAGCCAGTCCACCACGTTGAAGCCGTCTCCGTCGGGCAGGCCGATGTCCAGCACCAGCAGGTGGGGCTGAAAGGCAGAACACGCATCCAGCGCCTGTTGGAGCGAGAAGGCTAAATTGACCTCGATAGTGTCGCGGGAGAAGACATCGCCAATGACGCGGGCCAGGTCCACATCGTCCTCGACGACCAGAATGCGTGCCTTTTCGCCGGGTCCGCAGAGCACACGGGCCAGTTCGCCCAGCAGCGCATCTTCATTGAGCGGTTTGGCCACCCATCCTTCGACGCGAGCGGGCAGGTCTGCCGATTTTTGCCGGTTCTCAACACTGAGCAGGACAACAGGGGTGCGAGCTTCGGGGTCCATGCGGCGCAGGAGGGGCAGAATCTCCCAGCCGTTCATGCCGTCCAGGGAGGTATCGAGAAGGATGGCCTCGACGCCCTGGTGTGCCGCGGCCAGGGTTTGCTCCACGGTAGCGGTTTCTACCACGCGGTAGCCGCGGCGGGTCAACTGGGCGGCGATCTGCGGGCGCGTAGACCCATTGGCGTCAGCCAGTAGGATGGTGCCGCGGCCGTGTTCCTGGTCGAATATTCCGTCCGGGGATTCAAAATGAGCCTGAGAAACGGGTTTATAGGGCAGAAAGACGCGGAAGGTAGAGCCGCGGTCAGGATTCCGTTCCGCCCAGATGCGCCCGGAGTGTTGCAGGACGATGGTGCGGCAGATGGCGAGGCCCAGGCCGCTGCCGCCTTTCTGACGGGAATCCGCGGCCTCCACCTGCTGGAATCGTCCAAAGATGGCTTCCAGCTTGTCGGCGGGAATGCCGCGGCCCTGGTCGATGACGGAGAGGGTGACGCCGTTGAGTCCAGGGCTCAGCGTTACGGAGATGGTGGAGTTGTGTGGAGAGAACTTGACGGCGTTGGAGAGCAGGTTGGTGAGCACCTGCAGCAGGCGGTCAGGATCGGCGTCAATCTCCACCAGGGTGGTGTCGTGTATCAATTGTGTTCCCGCTGCCTCGGCTACCGGCTGCATGCCGTCGATAGCCTGGCGGACGATCTCAGCCAACTGCACGGGGCGAAAGGCGAGGGGTTCCTTGCCGCTCTGGATGCGTTCCAGGTCGAGAATGTCGTTGATGAGCCGGACCAGGCGGTCAGAGTTGTTGAGGGCAATGCGGAGCAGGTTGGCGGCTTTGTCGTTAACCTTGCCCAGCATGCCCGAGGAAAGCAGGCCCAGGGCTCCCCGGATGGAGGTAAGCGGGGTACGCAACTCGTGGCTGACAGTGGAGATGAACTCGTCCTTGAGGCGGTCAAGGGCGTAGCGCTGGCTGATGTCGCGGAAGCTGAGCACGGAACCTGAAAAGCGGCCATTATCGAAGATGGGAGTCAGAACGTACTCGGCGGGGAAGGCGCTGCCGTCAGTGCGGAAAATGGTGTCTTCGCCGGCCGCGGCCTTATAGTTTCCCGAGGAGCGGCGGAGGGGACAATCCTGGTTGCACCGGCGGCGGGGCGGCGCGTAGCCGTGCAGCAAGTCATGCACCGGCTTGCCGGTGAGGCTAGAGGTTGGGGTGCCCAGCAGACGGGCGGCGGCGGGATTGGCAAAGCTGACCAGGCCGTGGCCATCCAAGCCGCAGATGCCGTCTGCGACCGAGTCGAGCAGGATTTCCTGCTCGCGGTAGAGTTTCTCGGCCCGGCCCCGTTCGTGGGAGCGGGCCAGCATCTGTCCCAGCGAGGCGGCCACCGTCTCAACGGCCGCCAGGGTCTCGCGGTTTTCCCGGAGGCTGAAGTGGCAGTAGAATTCGAGGACGGCCAGCACCTTGTTTCCCACGCGCACAGGCACCGCACATCCGGAGACCATCCTGTGGCGCAGGACGGCCTGAGTGTGCGGGCTGGGGGGCAGGGAGGTCAGGTCGGTAATCCATGCCGGTCGGCCACCGCGCCAAACCCGTCCAGGCAGGTCGACGCCGCTTTCCAGCATGAGCCCAATGCCCTCCTGGATGAGGGTCTCCATGTGCCGTCCCGGAACGCCCCAGCCGGAGCAGAATTCCAGCCGGTTCTTCTCGGCGTTGACCTCCCATTTGATGGCCACGTCCCAGCCCTGGGAGACACAGAGGGCCTCCAGAATGCGCATGGCCGCGATCTCGGGGGAGGTGTTTTCGCCCACGATTTCGCTCATCACCAGTTGCAGGGCCACGCGGTGCTCGCGCTGGACTATCAGGCGAAGAACCAGGACTGCGGCGGCGGCTCCGGCAACGAAGATCAGCGGTCCAGCAGGGAGGCTGGAGTGGGCTGCCAGGCGCGGCGTAAGCACTCCGAACACCAGGGCCAACGCGAGACCTAGCAGGACCGCCGAAAGGTAGGAAAAGCCACGCCGGACAATGCGCGTAGGTCTCTCTATTGCGGCAGTTGTATGCTCCTGCATGGCGCCCCCAGGCAACTATCCAACAAATCGGCACTTGTGCAGTGGCTTTGCAGCCGCCGGCAGGCCGTGGAGCGTTCAAAAAAAACGTCTTATCCATCCCCGCGAGTCAACGCAACTCCTCGCGGGCGATTTTCAGGTAGTATACGCGTTCGATTCCGGCCCTTCTACGCAAATCGAAGCCGAGTTTCCCGGGATGAAACGATCCAGTAACATAAGCTCAGGAAGAGCGGGGCGAGGCTGGGAAGACTTGCAGGAGTAAAGCGGCAGAGAAGCGTTGCGATGGCCGGACTTTCGTACAGCGGTACCCAAAGGCAGCCGTATACTGACCCCATGTTGCGCCTGCCTTCGTGGTTCCACATGATTCGAGCAGCCCTGGCCTTGACCGGGCTGGTTTATGTTTTTGCTCTGCCGCCGGCCGCCCGCGCGTGGGGCAATGAGGGCCATCGCCTGATTAACCGGCTGGCGGCCAGCACGCTGCCGGCCGATGTGCCGGCATTTCTGCGCTCCGAGGCGGCGGTGAACGAGATCGAGTACCTGGGTCCCGAACCGGACCGCTGGCGGTCGCCCGCCGAGCCGGAGTTGAGCGCGGCGCAGGCCCCGGAACACTTCATCGACCTGGAACTGGCCGACGCGCTGGGCCCCCTGCCGCGCCGCGGCTGGACTTCGAGGCGAAGGTCTTTGCCGCCGGTCAGCGGCCGGAGAAGATCGGCCTGCAGCCCTGGGAGACTACCGAGGTGTGGGAGCGGCTGAAGGCGGCGCTGCGCGAGTACCGGAACCTTGCCGCCGCCAGCCAGGATACCCGCCCGGTGGAACAGGCGATTCTCTTCTATGCCGGCTGGCTGGGCCACTACGTGGGCGACGGCTCGCAGCCCCTGCACACCACCATCCAATACAACGGCTGGGTGGGACCGAACCCCCACGGCTACACCACCGGCCACCAGATTCACTGGCAGTTCGAGGGGCCGTTTGTGGCCGCCAACATCCATGAACCCGAGGTGAGGGCCAGGATGACGGCGCCAAGGGCCATCGACGGCGATATCTTTGACAGCTACGTGGCCTACCTGCGCCACACGGCAACCTACGTGGAGAGGGTTTATCAACTGGAGAAGGCTGGAGGCTTCGTGGGCGCCGGAACGGCCGAGTCGCGGGAGTTTACCGCGGAACGCCTGGCCGCCGGAGCTTCCATGCTGCGGGACATGATCTACACCGCATGGCTTCAGAGCGCTGAACCCGTTCCCAATCCCTACGCGGCGAAGTAGGAGAGAGGATTCAGTCGCCGGCTTCAGAAGCCGCCAGGGCCGGAATCCGGCGCAGCAGCAGGGTGAGAATCAAAGTCATGAGCAGGACTGCGGGGACGGCGATCACCAGCCAGGCCAGCATGGCGTGGCCTGTGACTGAGCCCAGAAGCGAAAGCAGCTTCAGAGGCGAGGTGTGAATCAAGGCGCCAGCCTTGGCGGCATGGTTGGAGCCGGAGGACATGAGCCAGCCGCCCATGCGGACAAAAGGCACAATGAGCACAAGCTGCAGAGGCATGACGGCATAGTTTGCCGCCTGTATAGCAGGCAGATTCAGCCGTAACGCCAGGGCCAGAAGAACGCACAACGCGGTGGGAATGCCCACCACGGGAATGCAGCCGATGGCGAATCCAAGAGCCAGGGTGAGCGCCAGGCGGCGGGGCGAGATGCCCTGCAGGAGCCACGTGACCGCCTTCCGCTTCATCGAGTTTACAGATGCGCTCATGGTGGGGAATTTACCGGTCATCCTATTGACCTTATCGGTAAGATGCACGGTTTCATATCATCGTCGCATGAAACTTTAGTAAACGAACCAAAAGCGTCAGTGGAAAATGAGGGACTGTTAATTTTGGGAGGCAAGCAGGCGCTCGCGCGCCGCAAAATCGCTCACAACTGCCCGGCTTCCGGCTCAGCTTCAAGCAGTGCGGCCATTTTGGGCAGCAGGCGCTCGAAGAGGCGGGCCAGGCGGTGCTCGACCTGGCGGCCGGTCGCGACGACCTCCTCATGGCTCAAGGGCTTCAAGCCCATACCGGCGGCGAGATTGGTGACGCAGGAGATGCCGAGGACCTCGATGCCCATGTGGCGGGCGGCGATGGTTTCAGGCACGGTGGACATGCCCACCAGCGTGGCGCCCAGAGCGCGGAAGGCGCGGATTTCGGCGGGAGTCTCGAAGCTGGGGCCGCTGACGGCGAGATAGACGCCTTCGGCGAGCGTAAATCCTTCTTCCGCAGCGGCTTCCTTAGCCAGAGCGCGGAACGCCCTGGAGTAGGCCTCGGTCATGTCTGTAAAGCGAAGGGCGGAGCCGGGGTGGAAGCCGAAGCGGGGCTCGTTGGGGCCAGCGAGCGGGTTCCAGCCCATGAAATTGATGTGGTCGGCGAGAGCGACGAGCTGGCCTACGCGGTAGCTCTCGGCGATGCCTCCGGCGGCGTTGGTGAGGACGACGGCGCGGATGCCGAGCGCGCCCAGCACGCGCATGGGGAAGGTGACCTGCCCCGGCGAGTAGCCCTCGTAGAAGTGGACGCGGCCCTGCATGACGACGACGGGGATTCCGTCCAGCAAGCCGGCGACGATGCGTCCCGAGTGGCCCTCGACGGTGGACCGGGGGAAGTGGGGAATCTCGGCGTAGGGAACGACGATTGGCTCAGTGACTGCGTCGGCTACTGCGCCCAGGCCGGAGCCGAGGACGATGCCGATGTGGTAAGCTGGCGAGCCGAGCCTGGCCTTCAGGAACGAGGCGGCTGCAGCGACTTGGTCGAAGTAGGTCATCTTCCACTCTTATCCCAGAAATATGCCGGCTATGGAGGCGGAGATGAGGTTGGCCATGGTGCCGGCGAGCATGGCGCGAACGCCTAGCTTGGCCAGGTCGTTGCGGCGCTCGGGAACCAGCGCGCCGATGCCGCCGATCTGCATGCCGATGGAGCCGAGGTTGGCGAAGCCGCACAGGGCAAAGGTGGCGATGGTGAAGGAGCGCGGCGCCAGCGTGGCCTTCTGCGCGCCCAGCGCGATGTAGGCGATGACTTCATTGAGCGCCATGCGCGTGCCCAGCAGGTTGCCGATGGCGCCGCAGTCGTGCCAGGGAACGCCGATGAGCCAGGCAACGGGCGCAAAGAGGAAGCCGAGAATCTGGCCGAGCGAGCCGGGAACCCAGTGCATGTAGGCGAGCCCGTGCGTCCAGCCGAGCAGGCTGTCGAGCAGGGCGACGAGGGCCAGGAAGCTGATGAGCATGATGGCCACGTTCATGGCCAGCTTGCCGCCGTCGATGGTGCCGCGGGCAATGGCGCCGATGAAGTTTTCATCCTTGTGCAGCTCGTCTTTGGGGATGACGACCTTGCCTTCGGTGGCGGGGACTTCGGTTTCGGGGACCAGCATCTTGGCGATCAGGATGGTGCCGGGCGAGGTCATGATGACGGCGGCGAGCAGATGGCGGGCCTCGACGCCCTGGGCGATGTACATGGCCATGATGCCGCCGGAGACGTGGGCCATGCCGCTGGTCATGATGGTCATCAGCTCGCTGCGCGTGGCCTTGGAGAGGAACGGGCGGATGGTGAGCGGGGCTTCGGTCTGGCCCATGAAGATGGAGGCGGCCACGTTCATGCTTTCCGCGCCGGAGATGCGCATGGTCTTGAGCATGACCCAGGCCAAGCCGCGGATGACGATCTGCATCAGGCCGATGTGGTAAAGCACCGCGAAAAAGGCGGAGATGAAGATGATGGTGGGCAGAACCTGGAAGGCGAAGATGGAGCCGCATTGAGAGCAGCAGATGGCCGAAGGCCCGGAGTTGGGAAGGCCGAAGAGGACCTTGGTGCCGGCGAAAGGTGGAGGCGAGCATGGAGTTGACCACGCCGCCGGCCCAGGTCATGGCGCGCTGTCCGTAGTTGAAGCGCAGCACGAGGAAGGCGAAGAGCAGTTGCAGGCCCAGTCCCCAGGCGACCGTGCGCCAGCGGATGCGCTTGCGGTCGGTCGAGCCCAGCCAGGCCGCCAGCAGCACGGCCAGAATTCCCAGCACTCCGGTGAATCGATCCAATGCTGTGCTCCTTACAAAAGCAGGGAATAGGGAAACTTGTTCAGTCCAGCATATTGCATGACTATGCTGGCTAATTCTACGCAGGCTTTGAGGTTTCCCACCCTTGCGACAGAAAAAGTCGCAAGGAGTGGGCACCCAGTGTATCGCCTAATCGCTATGCCTGAATAATCGCTATACCCGAATCCCTGTTTCCTATTCCTTGTCAAAAACTACCTTATAGCATGGCGCAGATGGCTTTCCGCTGTCTCGCGGGTAATGATGCTGCTTACCATTGGAGGCACTGCGCGCGGCGCAACGGGCATCGCAGCAAACCGTATCCTCCGGCACTCCGGTTACCTTCACGTACAGCGTAAGCGGAGACTCTTACGACTACATCGACATGATCGGTCCGGTCAAGGCCGGCGGCGGGAGCGTGACGGTCAGCCCCACGGCAACCCAGACCTATACGCTGTACTCAGTGAACCAGTATGGGGATAACGGCGCCGGTGCAGGGTATGGCGTAACCGTAAGCACTCCGATTACCATCGTGGTGCCTGGTTCCGTGGTGGCTGCGCCGACCTTCACCCCGGTGGCCGGCACGTATAGCGCGGCGACGGCGGTTACGCTGAACAGTACGACGTATCCGTGGGCGACGATCTACTACACCACCGACGGATCGACGCCAACCTATCCACCGACGGGCACCACACAAGAGTACCCGGTCATTCCACAACCCATGTCTCCGCAGAGCCAGGGAGGCTCTGGAGGACATCACTGTCTCCGCATCAGAGACGATAAAGGCCATCGCCGTGGCTCCGGGCTATGCGTCGCCCAGCGCGGTCAGCTCGGCGACTTATACCATCAACTAACCACGGTCACCATTAACCGCAGCAAAGGAAGAGCCCGGGCAATTGGCCGGGCTCTTCAGCAAAAAAATGAATCAAACATTTCTATTGGCGGGAAGCGAAGAATTCAATCTCGCCTCTGTCCAGGAAGCTTTCATTCTATGAACTGCCTGGCGTCGTGCTGCGATACTTCGCCGCGGTCTCCATGCTGGCGCGCTGCGTTCGCTGGGGTGGAAGCCCGCGCAGGACCAACTCCACATCGTCCACGACCATCTTTCCGATCTCAGGCATGATCTCCGGCACATTTCCGGCGCGATGTGCGGAGAGGATCGTGTTCGGAGTGCGGCGGGCGCGGTGGTCCGGCGGAATGGGCTCCTGCAGGAAAAACATCGATGGCGGCGCGAATGTGGCCCGACTCCGCAGGCGTCAAGCAGATCGTCGAAGTTCACAATCCCCGCGCGGCTGGCCAGCACTACCACGGATCCCCGCTGCATGAGGTTGAAGTACCTTTTGTCGAGCGAGCCGGCGTTCTCCGTGGTGGTGCGGCGCCAGGATAAAGACAACGCGGGAGCGGCGGAACAATTCTTCCAGTCCCACAGGCTGCAATTGCATGTTGCGCAAGACCTGATCGTGAACCCAGGGATCGTGCGCCAGAATTTCGCCCTGGAACGGGCGCAGCATGGGGATCAATTCCCTGCCCAGGTTGCCGCAGCCGATGACACCCATCGTCTTGCCCCGCAACAGAAAGGAATCCTCCGTATCGTCCATCTCCATAGAGCGATTCCCTTCCCGCCCGGGTCTTTGGCGTCGCCTTCCACCATCCCGCGCGCGGCGGCAATGGCCATGCCCAGCGCCATCTCCGCCACGGGTGCGGCAAACACCGGAGCAATGGTGGTGACGTAAATGTTGCGCCGGTGGCATTCCTCGTAATCAATGTTGGGGAGGAAATTGCCCTCGATATTGACGATCAGCCGCAGGTGCGGCGCGCGGTCCAGGCGCTCGCGCGGCATGGCCGACTGGCCGAGCAGGGCGACGGCGTTCGGCAGGTACTGGTCGATATGCGCATCGGGCGCGGGCCCGCCGTCATGCCACATCACGCGGCCCAGCGCTTCCAGCCGGCGCTTGTCCTCGGGGCTGAAGATGACGTTCGAGTAACGCGGATAGGGATCAAGAATAATAACTTTTTCAGTGCCGTTCATTTTCGTTCATCGCCTCGCTGAATTCTCATTTGCCGACAAGCCTTTTCATAACTGCATGCCGAGCGTATTTGAGCTTTCCCTCAGGGGCTAAAGTCCCAATTTTACTGCGCTGTCTGCGGCACGGCTGAAGCCGTGCCCTTTCAAAACCAGGTTATGAAACAGCTACGATCAATTACCGGAAGCAGATACCAGAGTGCAACCGTGCAGATAAACAGCACAATGCCGCATTGCGGTAATCGCGAATCCTCTCCAGGGAGCGGTGAATTCCCCGAACACGTTGACCACGGCTGCTTTGCTGAAATCCGCGGCCTGGCTGGTGATCTGGCTGACGATCACCATCACGATAACGGCAACGACAAACACCACCAGGGTCCGGTGCATGAAGGAGTGCATGATCGGGTGGGAGAGGATGGGCAAGCCCAAGTGCAGCACCTGGTCAAGAAAGAAGACCATCCCCAGGCTGAACCCGGCGATGAGGCCGCCGATGGCTCCCTTGGTGTTGCCCTTCTTCCACAGCAACCCGGTAAGGATAACCGCCGCCATGGGGACGGAAAGGTAGGCGGAGATAATTGCAGGTAGTACCAGATGGTCACCGAAAGGCCAACCAGCGGAGCCGCCGCGACGCCGAGCACCGCCATCAGCACCGTAACCCAGCGGCCGATGACCACCTGGGTGCTTTCGGTGGTGGCAGGGCTTAAATCGCAGCACAAAATCCCTGACCACCAGCGTGGCGCTGGCGTTGTAGCACGCGCTCATGGAAGACATCAGAATGGCAATCAGGCCGGCCAGCACCAGCCCGCGCAAACCCACGGGCAAAAGCCCCTGGACCAGCCGCGGATAAGCCAGGTCGTAGCGGGAAATCCCCGGGTAGAGAACCCGGGCGATCAGCCCGGGAAGAACCAGAATGAAAGGAACCAGAAGCTTCAGGAAGCCCGCAAACATCGCGCCGCGCTGGCCGTCCTCCACAGTGCGCGCGCCCAGCACGCGCTGCACATTGGTCTGGTCCATGCACCAATAGAACATTCCGGCAAAGAAATTGGCGATCAGGAATCCGGTAATGGGAAAGTCATCAGTAAGAGGCTTGACCATTTGAATCGACGCGTGGGGCACGTGGGCGACCAGGCCGGACCATCCTCCCACGGCTTTCAGGCCCAGGATGGTGAGCAAGGCGCTGCTCAGGATCAGCCATGTCCCCTGCACCATGTCCGCGTAAACGACCGCGCGCAAGCCGCCCTTCATCGTGTAAAGGGCCGTGAAAGCCGACAGCACAATCATCACCAGGAACTGGTTCCATCCAAACAATACCGTAAACAGCAGCGAGCCCGCCCAGATGTCGATGGCGTTTTTGGTGAAGACATTGATGATCAGCAGGTTGGCGGAAAGGAAGGCGCGCAGGGGCCACCCGAAGCGGCGCTCCAGGAATTCCGGAATGGTGAAAATCTTCTCGCGCAGATAGAGGGGCGCGAACAGCATGGCCAGCATGATCAGGTCCCAGCCGCTGACCCATTCATATCCGCCGGCCACCATGCCGACGCGATACCCGTCGCCGGCCAGCCCCAGGACGTGTTCGGCCGAAATGTTGGAGGCAAAAAGCGACATGCCGATAAACCACCAGCGCAGGTCGCGGCCGGCCAGAAAGTATTCGCTCCCGGTAGCGCTTTTTCTGGAGGCGCGCGTCACGGCGAAAACAACCAGCCCCAGGCTTGCGAAAATCGTAACGGAATCAATCCATGACAGCACGATGTTTCAATCCTCCCATCCGCTTCCGCACTCACGCTACCCGCATGCTCTCTATGCCACGCCCAGTAATCCCCGAAAGGCCCGTACGGCTCCGGCACGGCAGATCTTTTTCGTGGATTCGACTATTGTCTCACTCTGTGGGGCTGCACTGATTGTGGGAATTCCAACACAGTAGATTTGCCTTGTCAATGCAAATATGAAAACATACGAAAGTCTATTATTTCGATATTGTTCGGAAAATATTACTTAACTTGCGTATTTCCTGACCACGAGGTACATTACTCTTTGAATTGCTAAGGAAATGGTTTCAATCCGGAACCAGGAAAGCATGTCCATGGGCGCGCAAAATCATCTTCTCTCTCTAATCAATGGAGGACGCCCCCATCTGGTAACCGACCGGCGGCGCATGATCACCGAATTAGTGGCCGCTCGCGGAAGCATGCGGGTGGCAGAGCTGGGCAACATCTTCGGAGTTTCCGAAGTCACGATCCGCAACGATCTGGAACTGCTGGCGCATGAGGGGCTTTTGGTGCGCGATCATGGCGGCGCCATCGCCCGCACGCACACCGCTTTATCCGTTGCCTTTGATCAGCGCGCCCGGCTCAACCTTGAAGCCAAGCAGCGCATCGGCCAAGCCGCCGCCGCTCTTGTCCAGCCTGGCGACACCATCATGCTGGATGCCGGTTCTACCCTGATGGAAATGGCCAAGCGATTGCCGAATCTTTCGCCCCTGACCATTATCACCAATAGCCTCAACGTCGCCATTCAGGTGGGTTCGCTTCCGGATGTTCATTTGGTGCTGGCGGGTGGCAGTCTGAGCCCTGAGACCATCAGCACGGTAGGCCCGCTGGCAGAACGCGATTTGGGAGACCTTCTGGCCGACAGGCTCTTTCTGGGCACCCACGCATTCGAGTTAGAGACGGGCCTTTCTGACGTCTCGATAGAGGTGGCGCGCGTCAAGCGCACCATGATTTCGGCAGCCAAACAGGTAATTCTTCTGGCCGACTCCGGCAAATTCCCCACTCGCGCCATGGCCCGCGTGGCTCCGCTATCGGCCATCCACTGTCTGATCACAGACAGCGGATTCCCGGAAGAAATAGCGCAGCAATTGGCGGCACAGAACATCGAGGTGCGCAGAGTTTAGCGCTTTGGCCCCCTGCGGGGCGTAACTGGTTTCAGGCGCAATTAACTAATGGAGATGAAATGGGACTAGGTAAAAGCATCCGCTTAAAACGATTATTCAGTCATCCCTCGGGGCGTCTGTGTTCCGTAGCCATTGATCACTTCCTCGGCTATCACCAGGATACTGAATATGCAACCAGGGCTGCGGGAGCTGCCCAAAACCATCGCCGCCATTGTGGCCGGCAAACCCGACTCCATCACCATGAACAAAGGAGTCGCGTTGGGCTGGTGGGGACCTCACGCGGGATCGATTCCGCTCATTATGCAGAGTCTCGCGGCCCGTCCTGACGACACAGCGGACGAACTGATTGCGTTTCCCGAGGATGCGGTGCGCATCGGCGCGGACGCATTTGCCACCTGCGCTTTCGTCCGCGGAGCCACCGAGGCGGCGCACATCCGGCGCGTCGCCGACCTGGTTCGGCAGGCGGAAACATGGGACATGCCCGTCATCCTCCACGTCTACCCCAGGAACTTCGGCCCTGATAAAGTCGATATCAGTTTCACTCCCGAGGATATAGCCTGGGCGGTTCGCTGTGGAATTGAGGTGGGCGTGGACGTGATCAAGGTGCCTTACTGCGGGACCGTGGCCGGCTACCGGCAGATTATCGAGAATTGCCCGGTTCCGCTGGTGGCCGCCGGCGGGCCCAAGGCTGATACTTTCCTCGCCAGCTTGGCCATGGCAAAAGAAGTAGTCCAGAGCGGCGCACGCGGAATGGTGATTGGCCGCAACATCTGGGGTTTCCCCGAAATCACCAAGGCCGTCAAAGCCTTCAAGGCGGTCATCCACGACCAGGTAAGCCCTGAAAAAGCCATGCAACTCGCAGGCCTCGGAGACTGAAATGCCCAGGCCGGAGTTCAACATTTTTGGCCTCGGAACCATTGCCGTAGACGATTGCCTCTACGTTGATTCGTACCCGCCTCCGGATCAGAAGGTCAGGGTCAATCGCGTGGGGCGCAACGTGGGGGGCCAGATAGCCACTGCTCTTGCCACAGCCTGCCGCTTGGGCGCGCATTGCGCCTACGGGGCCCTGCTCGGCGAGGATGAACTTTCCACCGCGGCCTTCGAGGCTCTGCAAACTGCCGGAGTGGATTGCCGGTTCGTCCAGCGCACACCAGGCGCAGGTCCAA
This sequence comes from uncultured Acidobacteriaceae bacterium, assembly GCA_963796085.1. Taxonomy (GTDB): domain Bacteria; phylum Acidobacteriota; class Terriglobia; order Terriglobales; family Acidobacteriaceae; genus Telmatobacter. Next base: position 80,481 of record CAWCKF010000008.1, read on the forward strand.
TTCACAGCGTGATCATCCTCGACGAAAAAGCCGGCGCCCGGAATATCTTTTATGATGTCAGCCGCGCCGCGCCCCTGCCTTCCAGCCAGGTCAACCAGGCGATGATGGGCGCTATCCGCGTGCTGCTCATTGACCAGTTCGGCCCCGATACGGCCATTCACGCTGCGCGTTGCGCGCGGCAGGCGGGAGCGGCGGTAGTCATGGACCTGGAATGGCCGGACGCGCCCCGCATTGACGAGATGATGCCCCTGGCCGATCATCTCCTGGTTCCGCGCAACTTTGCCGCCGCCTGCACAGGGTCCAAAACTCCCCGGCAGGCCGCGGAAGAATTGCATCGCCGCAGCCCGCGGGCCTGCACTGCGGTCACCTGCGGCTCTGAGGGTTGCTATTACCTCCAGGCCTCGGCGCCGGTTCAACACCTGCCCGCCCCGCGCGTGGAAAGCCTCGAAACCACGGGATGCGGCGACGTATTTCATGGCGCCTATGCAGCGGCGCTGGCGGGCGGTAAGGATATCCTTGAATGCCTGCAATTTGCCTCGGCGGCAGCGGCGGTCTTTGCCACCCGTCCCAGTGGATGGCAGCATCTTCCCGCCACCGCCGACGTCGATCGCCTGATGACAAAAACCTATTGATGAAGGAGATTGGTATGAACACTATAGAACTGGTAAATCGTCTCGAAGAAGCGCTTTGGGAAATTCCCCTGTTGGATGCCCATACGCACCTTGACGCGGCGCACCTCTCGGCGCGAGGCCTCGATGACATCCTCCTCTATCACATGGTCATCAGCGACCTCTACTCGGCGGGCTGCCCCAATGGCGCACGGCTCAATGAGATGCCCTCCATTGAAGAGTCGCATTCCCGGTTGGAAGAAGCCATTCCCTATCTGCCCAGGATTCAGAACACCTCCTGTTCCTGGATGGCGCGCATCATCCTCAAGGATCTTTATAACTGGACGGAGCCAATTACCGCGGCCAACTGGCGCAAACTCGATGGCCTGATCCGGGAGCGCGCAGGCAAGGCATGGGCCGTCCAGACGCTGGACCGCGCAGGGATTCAGCGCACCTGCACTGAACTCTGGCGGGGCCGCAACGGCGAGTGCGAAGAGTTATTGCAGTACAGCCTGGAGTGGGCATTCTTCTCGCGTGGCCAGTGGGGTGAGTTTGACACGGCATTGTATGAGCTGGAACGCACCTGGACTGCCCAGGCGCCGCAGCCGCCCATCCCCGTGACGCTAGGCGCGCGGCCCTCCGTGCCCCGGCCCATCCGCACGCTTAAGGATGTGCACGACTGCCTGGATCACTACTGCGCCGTCACTCCCTATGACCGGATTCTCAATACGGCGCAGCATTTTTCCACGGACTTTGATTATCGTCCGGTTAACGATGCGGAGATGAGCCGGGCTCTCAAGCGGCGCGCGCAGGCGGGTCCGGCGGAACGCGACATCTATGCCAACTACATCATCGAGCAGTATCTGCAGCGGCTTGAGCAGCGCCACGAGGGATTCTTATTCCAGTTCTCGCTGGGCGCCGATCCCTTGCCCTTCGAGACGGCCAGCCGCATTCGCCAGACCACTTTGCGCGAATTGGGTGATCTCATCGCCCGTCATCCCAAGCTCAACTTTCAATGCCACATTGCAAGTTTGCACGCCAACCAGACGCTCTGCACCTTCTGCCGCGAGCTGCCAAACTTCTCTCTTGCGGCTTATTGGTGGCACAATTTTTTCCCCCTGTTCATTCGCCAGGTTATGGAAACACGCCTCGACATGCTCCCTGTGAATAAGCAGATCGGGTTTCTCTCTGACGCTTATTGCGCCGACTGGTCGTATGCCAAGGCGGTCATGGTCCGCAAGCAGCTCGCAAATGTCCTGGCGCGGAAGATCGTCCAGGGACAGTACGACGAAAAAATGGCGCTCGCCACCGCTCGCCAGATCTTATTCGAGACGCCGCAAAGTTTATGTGGCATGAAGCCGAAAGTTATTAAGTCGTAATGGCTGGAGCAAACTGAATCACGAGAGGTTTGGAAGGGCCGAAATGACATCGCGAGAACGAGTACTTGCCTCCTTGAACCATCAACAGCCTGACCGGGTTCCGGTTGACCTGTCGGGTTACCGTTCGTCGGGCATCTCCCCCATCGCCTATCCCAGACTCAGAGCCGCTCTTGGCCTCGAGCCGCGTTCTGTCGACGTCTACGACGCCGTCCAGCAACTGGCCATCTGCCACGAGGACGTGCTCGACTGCCTGGGCGTGGATACGATGGAGTTGGGGCGAGCCTTTTGCAAGGACGACAAGTGGTGGGCGGATTGGACCTTGCCGGATGGATCGCCGTGCAGGATGCCGGTGTGGGCGCAACCGGAGCGCATAGGAACGGACTGGGTGTTGCGTGCCCCGAGCGGCAGAGTGATGGCTCGCATGCCGGAGGGATCGCTGACCTTCGATCAGGTCTACTGGCCCTTCCTCGACGGCGAAGAGGACCTCTCCCGCATCGAAGAACTTTTTCCGGAGCACATGTGGACCGGGACCCCCACGCCGCCGGGACCATCCATCTCCGGGCCGGAGGAGTTGGCCGCTGGTGCTCGCGCTTTGCGCGCCAGCACTGACCGCGCCATCATCGGGGTCTTTGGAGGCAACCTCCTCGAGATGGGGCAGTTTTTCTACCGCATGGACAACTTCCTCATGTTGCTGGCCAGCGAACCGCAGCGGGTGCATCGCTTTCTTGACGCCCTAATGGAGATTCACATGCGCAAGCTCGAAACCTTCCTCGGCGCGGTGGGCGGCTCCATTGACATCATCCTCTTCGGCGACGATCTGGGCGCGCAAAACAGCCCGCAGATTTCGCCCGCGCATGTACCGCGAGTTCTTCAAGCCGCGCCACGCCATGATGTGGGCGCGCGCCAGGCAACTGGCCGCGCGTCAAGGTCATGCTTCATTGTTGCGGCGCCGTGCGCCCGCTTGCTGCCCGACCTGATCGACGCCGGCCTCGACGCCATCAACCCCGTGCAGATCAGTTGCCGCGGCATGGAAGCCGAGGGACTCAAGCGCGATTTCGGCCGCGACCTCGCCTTCTGGGGCGGCGGCTGCGATACCCAGAACATTCTGCCCCGCGGTACGCCCGCCCAGGTCCGCGAACACGTGCTGCATCAATGTGAGGTGCTTGCGCCCGGCGGCGGTTTCGTCTTCCAGCAGGTGCATAACATCATGGCCAATGTGCCCGCGGAAAATATCCTTGCCATGTACGACGCGGTGCATGAGTACGATGCGCGAAGGAATAACTAGCTATGCCGGCTCTGGTGTGGGTCGGGCTCGCACTTACGCTGCTAGCAGGCTTCTGTTCGGGCAACAGCATGTTGCCCATGAAGTTCGCCCGCCGCTGGCAATGGGAAAACATCTGGCTGGTTTTCAGCTTGTTCTCGCTCGTCATCCTGCCCTGGGCCCTGGCATTGCTGCTGGCCGGAAATCTGCGCGGCCTCTACTCCTCGCTGCTTCCCGGCCAGTTGCTGCTGCCGTTTCTTCTCGGCGCCGGCTGGGGCGTGGCCCAGGTATTGTTCGGGCTTTCCATTGCGCGCCTCGGACAGGCGCTCGGCTTCGCCATCATTATCAGTCTTGGATCTCTGGGCGGCACGCTGGTTCCGCTCATCTTCAGGAACCGCGCGGTTCTCGGCACTTCCAGTGGCGCGCTCATCCTCTTTGGACTCGCCGTCATGGTGGCCGGCATCGTGCTCTCAGCCCGCGCCGGTAGCCGGCGTGAGCAGGGAGTGAAAAGGGAGACCGGCAGCGGCTATGCCATGGCGCTGGCCCTGGCCATACTCTGCGGCCTTCTGGCCCCCATGATTAACTACTCCTTCGTCTTTGGCCAGGACATCGCTGCCCGCGCCATCCAGTTGGGTGTCTCGCCCATTCGCGCACCCTACACCGTCTGGCCTGTCACTCTGGCTGGAGGCCTGCTGCCCAACCTCGCGTATTGCCTCTTTCTTCTCACTAAGAACAACACATGGAAGGTCTTTCGTGGCCCGTGGCTGCCCGATGCCGGCTACGCTGTGCTGATGGCCGTCCTCTGGATGGGCGCATTAGCCGTCTACGGCGTCGCCTCTGTCTGCCTCGGCGCTCTCGGTACCTCGATCGGTTGGGGCCTCATCCAGATATTTACGATTATGACTGCTAATGTCGGTGGCTTGCTCGCCGGCGAATGGACCGCCGCGCCGAAAAGCGCCCGTCGCACGCTCTACGCGGGTCTGGCCTTGCTCACTGTAGCAACCGTCATGCTTGCAGCCGGGAATCGCTGAACACGCGGATTGAATGGCCGGCAGGATCGATCGCACCGTTTGTTTCCAGCCACATACCGGGAATGGACGGTGCGATTTTATCTGCCGTGAAAGCTGGCTGCCTGTGAAGACCAGGCTGCAGGATCACCGTATTGGTAGCGGGAATTCAGACGGCCGGAACGCGCATGGAATCGAGGGCGGCGGTGAGGTCTGCGGCCAGGGACTGCTGGGCTTTTTCGGTGAGCTTGACGCCGTGTTTGGTGAGATAGAAGACGTCGATCGCGGTTTCGCCTTCGGTGTCGATCAGAGCTACCTTGATGTCGCACTGATGGGTGCTGAGGGTTAGGGCGATCTGGCGAAGCAGGCCGGGGACATCCTGGGCGACGACCTGGAGCAGTGTGGAGTGAGTAGAGGACTCGGAGTCAAACTGGAGGCGGGTGGCAACCTCGACCTTGAGATTAGCTGAGCGGCTCATGTGGCTACGGGCCTCAAGCAACTGCTGGACAGAGACCTTTTGCGCCACCACGTCGTGGAGATTGGCCATGAAGCGGCCTTTCTCGCTGGGGTTGAGTTCGAGGGTGTGAAAGACGTCGGTGAAGTGGAAGCTGTCCACTATAACGCCGGCCTCGTTAGAAAAGGCGCCGGCTTTGACGATATTCATGCCCCAGGCGGCGAGGGCGCCGGCCACGTCGGCAAACAGCCTGGTACGGTCGCGGGTGATGACGGTGAGATCGAAGAGCTGGCGGTTGGGGCGCAGGTCCAGCTGGACGGGGTCCTTGTCCAGGTTCAGGGCCATCTGGAAATGGTGACGGATCTGCTCGGGGAGGCGGGTTTGCAGGTAACGCTGGGGCAGGCCTTCAAGGAATTGCCTGAGGGCATCGAACTGAGCGGCGGGAACCATGGAGCGGATGCGGTTGAGCAGGGTGGGATCGATAGCGGCGTGGTAGCGGATCTCGTCGACCGAGCGGTCCATGAAGTTGGCGGTGGCCATGTAGAACTGCCAGATGTTCTCGGCCTTCCAGGGAGTGAGTGCTTCGGGGTTGACGGCCTTGATGTCGGCGTAGGTCATTACGGTAAGCATCTTGAGGAGCGTGGGGTTGCCGATCTTGTCGGCGAAGCTGCGCACGTTGTCGAGGTCGAAGATATCGCGGCGCAGTGCGGCCGACATTTCCAGATGTACGCGGATGAGCTTGAGGATTGACTCGCGCTCTTCGGCATCGAAGTCGAGGCGGACCAGGAAGGCGTCAGCCAGCTCCACGCTCTGGACGGCGTGTTCGCCTGTGCGGCGTGCCTTGCCGGTGTCGTGGAGCAGCAGGGCCAGCAGAAACAGGTCGACGCGGTCGATCTCCGGCAATAGCTGGGACAGCCGCTGTTCGTAGTCGTGGGCGGGCTGGCGCAGACCGTGGACGTTGTCGATGGTGAGGAACGTATGCTCGTCGACGGTGTAGCGGTGATAGCTGTCGCGAATGACCAGTGCGTCGATGCCGTGGAATTCAGGGATGAGCATTTCCAGAACGCCGAGGGCATGCATGGTCCTCAGAGCATGTGCGGCGTGTGGGCCGAGCAGAATTTCGCGCAGCGCGTTCCACAGGTAAGGGCCTTCTGGGATGTGAATGGCCAGGGCGGGCAGAGCGTCGGTGATGCGGTCTTCGGCGGCCTGGGAAAGGGTGTAGCCGTGTGTGGCCATCAGCGAAAAGATGCGCAGGATGGCGCCGGTGTCGCTGAACTGCGCGCCGGGAGCGATGTCGATGCGGCCCTGGTCGAGGAGGAAGTCGGTGCCGGCGATAGGAGTGCGGCGACGGCGGAACTGACGATAGAAGCTGACCGGGACAGGCAGATGCTCCATCAGCAGCGCGGCGCGGCGATAGACGATGCGGGCGTGGCGATAGTAGGTCCGCATCCAGTAAGCGGGATCGGCGGTGCCTCGGGTTTCAAGGCCGATGGAGTTGGCGGCGGCTTCGTCCTGGGATTGCCAGTCGAGGATATTGTCGTCGCGACCGTGGCGGAAGTGGAGGAAGCAGCGGGCGGCGGCGAGGAAGTCGAAGGCGGACTCGGCGTCGCCGCGGACGCTCTGGAATACGCCTCCGCGCTGGCGGGGCCACTCCTTGGTTTCCTTAAGGTGGAAGAGCAGGGCGAACCAGACGGCGAGGTGGTAGTCGCGCAGGCCGCCGGGACACTCCTTGAGGTTGGGTTCGAGATGAAAGATGGTGTTGCCGAAGCTGGCGTGGCGGGCGCGGGCGATCTCGCCCAGTTTTTGTGTGATGGTGTTCCACTCGCTGAGCATCAGGCCGGGAAGGACGGTCTGGTGGAGCTGCTGGTAGAGAGGGAACTGGCCGGCGAGGAAGCGGCGGTCGAGAGTGGCCAGCGTGAATTCCAGGTTGTCGGGATCGAAGCGGCCGGCTTCCTTAACGGTGCGGGAGCTGGGGCTGGCGCGCAGGCCGATGTCCCACATGCCCTGGATGATGGCGCGGACAGCCTCCTTGGATTGCTCCTCGGTTTTTTCGTCGGCAAAGGCGAAGAGTACATCGATGTCGGAGTAGGGGAAGAGGTCCTTGCGCCCGTAGCCGCCCAGAGCCAGCAGGGAGACGTTCTGCGCGGGCTGGCGCGGCGAAGGCCTGCGGCGCCACATCTCAATCAGGATGCGGTCCACCACGGCGGAGCGGCGGCGGATGGCGGCCGTGCCGTCCCCGGTGCGTTCGCAGGTCTGGCGGACGAGCGCCATCTCCCGCGTATACTGCTCCCGAAGATCGTCAACCGCCAAAGCGACTGGATTCATGAGTGTTGTGTGTGGCTCGCCGAAGCAAGAAAGGATTGTTAACAGCATAAGCGATGTTTGGGCGGAAGGTGAATATTTCCATTGATGGCGTGCGTTGAGGCGCTGGAGTTGAGTTTTATTCCTCCGCGGGCTGGCGAAAACGGAGGATTCCTGACAGAAAAAGGGCGGAATTCAGCATTTTTGACTCTTTTCCCCCCTAATTTTCAGATCACTTTCTTTTATAATCAATCACTTACGCTTTAAAAAGGCGAACGGGAGGGGAATGGACCCCGGGGGGTGGGGGGTAGGGGGTGGGCACATTCAATTTCCAAGTGCAACAGATTTTGAAACCGCAGACCAGTATTGCACGAAATCGAATGCGCCTTCAGGCAGGAACAGTTCTGCCGGTGCTTTCCAGCCCAGGGTTTTCCTTGGCCGGGTGTTGAGCAGCCAGGCGATGTCGTCCAGTTGTTCCTGGGAAAACAGCGACAGATCGGTTCCCTTGGGCAGGTACTGGCGGAGCAGCCCGTTGGTGTTTTCCGATATGCCACGCTCCCACGGCGCTCGCGGATGAGCGAAGTAGACATCGACTCCGGTGTCCTGCGTCAGCCTCTTGTGGTGGCGCATCTCCCCTCCCTGGTCGTAGGTCATGGAGCGGCGCATCTGGCTGTCGAAGCGGTTGAGGATCCTGGTGAAGGCCTCGGCGGCGACGTCGGCCTTGGAGCCGTCGAGCTTGATCAGGGCGACGAACAGGGTGGTCTGTTCCACCAGCGTGCCCACTTGCGAGCGGTTGCCCTTGCCGATGATCAGGTCGCCTTCCCAGTGCCCGGGGATGAGTCGCATCTTGACCTCGACGGGGCGTAAGTCGATTAGAGTCATATCCGGAATGGAGCCGTTGTTGATTTTGTTTTTTCCTTGTTGGGATTTTCGGGTCTTGTGCCGGCGGCGCATCAGGGCCAGCAGGCTGGCGCGAAGCTGCCCCTTGGGCATGGCGTAAAGCGAGGTATAGATGGTCTGGCGCGACAGTTGGACCCGCTCCGGCATACGAGCCAGTGTGCTCTCGATCTGCGCCGGACTCAAGCCGCGGCGAAGATGCTCCACCATCAGGGCCCAAAGCGGCGTGCCTGGGACGAGCCTGCTCGGGACGCGCGGAACCCTGGCCAGTTTGCCTGCCCGCCGATCGGCCGGCTCGCAGCGGTAGCCTCCCGTTGGCATCTTCCTGCCCGACCGCGGCAGATACGAAGGGCGCCGCCAGCCATTGCGGTGCAGCTCGCGGGTGATCGTGGAACGGGCGCAAACTGAGAAAAACCGCGATGGCTCCGGGCCGTGTGCCCAATGCCAAATGCATCTCAATCACTGCCCGCTCCCGGATGTCCAGATGACTGTATTTGTTCGCCATATGCAACCTTCTCCTGTTTTAGGAAATGTTGCACTTGGGGATTGAATCTGCCGTGGTGGGTTATAAACCGGGCGGATATCCGACAGATCAGACCGGGGACTTGCGGGAGATTGCCAACGGCGCAGAATGGGTTCTTCACTCATTCTCTATTTCATTGTGCGCTGACGGGCGGTAATTTTCTGCAATGGGCTGGTAGATAGTTGTGGACACCCCATCCTTCCGCGAAAAGACTGCGGAAGGATGGGGTGTCCGGGCGGTAGGTGTGAAGACTATTGACAAGATGTGTGAATGTAATGCACAATGCTTGTGAATGGAGATCACAGAATGTCGGACCCTGATCTGATTGGACTCTACGAAATCGCCGCTCTTGCTGGCCGCACTCCATCAGCGGTATCTAACTGGCGGAAGCGCTTCGCCGATTTCCCAACCCCAATTGTGGATCTAAAATCTGGACCGGTCTTTAACGGCGCTCAAATTCAAGCATGGCTAGATAAACGGCAAGGCAATGAATTACAAGCTGCCTCTGCAGTATTACGACCAAATGGCCGCTAAGCGTAACGACGACCCAGAATTGATGGCGAAGGTTGAAGAAGCGGTGAACCATCTGACCGATGCGAGTACAACGGTAGGCAGTCCTGGGATGTTGCTCGGAAAAATCCAGAGTGGAAAGACACGTGCATTTCTCGGAATCATTGCGCGCTGCTTTGACCGCGGTTACGGTGTGGCAGTCATTCTAACGAAGAACAATATATCGCTGGCGCGGCAAACTTTGACAAGGGTCAAGGAGGATTTCCGAGAATTGATCGCTGCCGAGGAGGTCCTCGCAGAAGACATTATGTCAATGCCAATTTTGGAGAAATATGAGTTAAATAAAAGATTAATACTTGTCGTCAAAAAAGAGAACGATAATCTTGATAAGCTGCTTGACGCATTTGAGAGTAAGTACCCGGAGCTAAGAGAAAGAAAAGTTCTAATTATCGACGATGAGGCCGACTACGCTTCCGTCAGCGGTCAGAAGAAGGACGGAATTGTCATTGTCGGAAGGATTTCTCGGCAGATTAGTCGTCTCCGAGAGTTGGTAAAAGATTATAGTTTTCTCGAGGTGACCGCAACTCCCTACTGCCTATACCTTCAGCCCGAGGATGATCTATTGGTCAACGGCACACCGCTATTTATGCCGAGGCGTCCAAAGTTCACCGTGATTCTGCCAACACATTCTCAATACGTTGGCGGAGACTTCTATTTCGAGCGCAACACGGATGCTGACTCACCCGCTTTCTACTTCTATAGGGAAGTTCCGTTGCAAGAGCGGGATGCATTGAAGAAACAGGACCGCCGCCGACTTCAAATCGAGAACGTACTTTCGGAGAATCGTGCTGAGGTGCTTCGGGATGCGACGGTCACTTTCATAGTAGGTGGCGTGATACGCCGTCTTCAAGCGAAATTCGCCGGACAGCAACCTGCGAAATACAGTTTCCTTTTCCATACGGAACAGGCGCGTGAGTCTCACGCGTGGCAGGAGGAAGTTGCAACAGCGATCAAAAAGGCACTCATCGAAGAAGCCAAGGCAGATACACCGCGATTCAATGGTCTACTTCACAGTGCCTATTCCGACCTGCAACGATCAATTAAGTTGGAAGGCTCCTTGCTGCCGAGCTTCGAAGCTGTAAAGAAGGAAGCGGTAAATGCTCTCACCGGTGGTGAATTTAAGATTATCAAGGTGAACTCTGACAATGTAGTGCAGGAGCTTCTCGCCGAAGATGGTCAGCTTAGCCTTCGTACTCCACTGAATATGTTCATCGGCGGACAAATATTGGATCGTGGCATAACCATCAATAATCTCATTGCTTTCTACTATGGACGCAACCCTAAGAAATTCCAGCAGGATACAGTTCTCCAGCACTCTCGAATGTACGGAGCCCGTTCGACGGCGGACCTTGCCGTCACACGATTCTATGCACCACGACACGTCTACCAGATCATGAGTAAAATCCACGAGCGAGATGCGGCACTGAGAGAAGCATTTGAATCGGGCGCGCATGATCGAGGGGTTTATTTTATCCAATGTGATGTTCAGAATCGAGTCATTCCATGCTCGCCGAATAAATTGATGTTCTCGGACGTGGTGAGTATCCGGCCCGGCCGTAGTATGCTTCCAACCGAATTCCAAACTGTCGCCAAATCCGTCGGAAAGAAAAATCTCCTAGCATTAAACCAACAAGTCGCAAATACAATAGGAGAAAACACCGAGGAGCCAGTCCTTATAACAATTGAAAAGGCTATGGCATTACTTGAATTGGCTTATGCAAATCTTGAATTCGAAGATTCATGCAACGATAGCCGAAAGGCACATTTGGCCGCGCTAGAACATTTGTCTCGTACCTCAAAGAATCATGACACACAGAACAAGGTCTGGTTGCTCACAGCGACAGACCGCAACCTTACCAGGTACCGTCCAAACGGACGCTTCTCCGACAACGTAGACCAGAAACAACAGGCCAATAATCTGGGATCAAAGGTAAAAGATATACCGGCGTTGATGTTGATCCGTCAAAACGGGGAAGAGTCGAAGGGATGGCGTGATCTGCCGTTTTGGTGGCCCGTGATCGTGACGCCAAAGTCGGCTGTCACATCAATCTTTGCAAACGATGCGCCCTCCGTGGCTTGATATACGGGCTGAAGCTTCGGCCTACCAATCCGGTCAGGGCTCTCGCATGAACATTGTGGAGCGGGAAGGAAGGGGTTCGACGCGTCCCTACAGGACGCGAAAATCGAATTGGGGCGCGGTCCCCGGATTTCATCCGGGGCTATTTTCATTTCTTCCCTCCGGGAAGAGGAGTGAGCGGTTTTTGGGGGCGAATTGAGGCCGGAGGTGAAGCCCCGGCCTACCGATCCGGGCTGTCAATGGATCCCTCAGGGGCTAAAGCCCGCATTGATTTTGTTGCATTTACGGCACGACTAAAGTCGTGCCCTTTCAAAACACTGACTTATTCAGAGGTTCTCTAACGGCACGGCTAAAGCCGTGCCCTTTCAAGGCCAATTCCACAAACAGCTAGAGGGCGGTTTCGCCCCGTTCGTCGTTGCGGATGCGGATGGCTTCCTCGATGCGGCTGACGAAGATCTTTCCGTCGCCGATGCGGCCGGTGCGGGCGGCGCCGATGATGGCCGCAATGGCCTTCTCCTTCAATTCGTCGGCCACCACCAGCTCGATTTTACCTTGGGCAGAAGGTCGACCGTGTATTCACGGCCGCGATAGAACTCGGTGTGGCCCTTCTGGCGGCCATGGCCGCGGGCCTCGAGAATGGTCATGCCTTCAATGCCTGCCTCAAGCAGCGCATCCTTGACGGCGTCCAGCTTGGAAGGCTGGAGAATGGCTTCGATCTTGAGCATATACAAACTGCCTCGTTTGACAGCGTAACAGGCGGGGCGGCTGGTTGGGCCGTTCCCCGGATTTTTTGTCGATCCGGCCCTAAGAAATTGGACCGGAGTAGATTGTTTCCTCGCCAGAAAAGACGAAAGGATTGCGAAAAAAACACCAGCAAGTCAGCCCCCGCCGCGGCGGGGATTGCAAGTTAGCAAGTTGGCGGCAGTTCATTCCAGCCGTAACTCGCCGCTGTGGCCAGGCTGCCCAGGACGACAAATCTACTCCTTACGTGTTCAGGTCGTAGCCTTCCTCGCCATGCTGGGAGAGGTCGAGGCCTTCGGATTCGTCCTCGGGCGAAACGCGCAGCCCGATGAGCTTGTCCACGACGAAGAGCAGCACCAGTGTGCCCACAATGGAGATGCGCCCAGGCAATGGCCACGCCGGCGGCCTGGTTGAGCAACTGTCCCCAGTGGCCGTCGATGGCGCCGGTGGGCAGCGGCTTTCCGGCGGCGTCTTGCCGTAGACCGCGTTAATGGCGCTGGTGGCGAAGAGGCCGGTGAGCAGCGCGCCCATGCGTTCCGCCTGCGCCATGCACGCCGAAGGCGTCGAGGGAGTCGTCGTAGCCGAAGCGGCTCTTGACCGCGAAGACCATGAAGAAGCAGATGACGCCGGCGATGAGTCCGATGGCCAGCGCCGGCGAAGGGCTGGACAAAGCCGGAGGCCGGGGTGATGGCGACCAGTCCGGCGACCGCGCCGGAGATGGCGCCCAGGGCGGTGGGCTTGCCGTTGTGAATCCACTCGGCGATGGTCCAGCCCAGGGCGGCGGCGGCGGCGGCAAAGTGGGTGTTGACGAAGGCGCTGGTGGCCAGGGGGCTGGCCGCCAGCGCGCTGCCGGCGTTGAAGCCGAACCAGCCCACCCACAGCAGGCAGGCGCCGATGAAGCTGAGCACCATGGAGTGGGGCGGCATGTTGGTGTGCGGATAGCCGATGCGCTTGCCCAGGTAGATGCAGGTGACCAGCGCCGAGACGCCGCTGGTGATGTGGACCACGGTGCCGCCGGCGAAATCCAGGCTGGGGATGCGGCGCGCCGGCGGAGTTGAGCAGGCCGCCCACGCCCCAGACCATGTGCGCCATGGGGCAGTAGACGAACAGCGACCAGAGCGAAAGAAAGACCGCCATGGCGCTGAACTTCATGCGCTCGGCAAATGCGCCGGTGATCAGCGCCGGGGTGATGATGGCGAACATCAGCTGGTAGATCATGTAGGTCTGCTCGGGAATGGTGGCGGCGTAGTCGGGGTTGGGCGCGAGGCCCACGCCGCGCAGGAAGAGGTGCTCGAAGCCGCCGATGAAGGCGTTGCCGTGGCCGAAGGCCAGCGAGTAGCCCACGACGGCCCAGAGAATGGTGACCAGGCCCATCATGGCGAAGCTCTGCATCATGGTGCCGAGGATGTTCTTCTTGCGCACCAGGCCGCCGTAGAAGAGCGCCAGGCCGGGTCCGGTCATCAGCAGGACCAGGGCGGCGGAGACCAGCATCCAGGCGTTATCGCCGGCGGACTGGGCATTCTGGACGGCCTGCTGGAGGGCGGCCACCTGGGCCTGGGTTGCGGGGGCCTGTGCGGATGGGGCCGATGCCTGCTGGGCCAAAGTAAGGGCCGGAAAGCCCAGCATGGCGCTCAGCAACAGCTTGCTTCTGGTACACATCATCTTTCCTCTCCGAAAAAAGCATTTGCTCATGGAGGCGTGGACGAGAGACAGGAGCCGATTATTGAGCCATTGGCGGACGGCTCTAACAAATTCATTCAGCAACTGCTCATGGCTGGCCGATGACCGCAGGGTGCCGGTCAACAGGCCAAAGATCAAGAGGATATGGCTCGCGCGTAATCATGATTTTCGTAAACACGGCAGGGAGAACGCAAGTGTCTTTACACATTCTTGATGGGTTTATTAAAGGCATTGTGTAAGGGCCTGGCGTGCCGCATGTGCGCCATTTGGCCGGACGGCGGACCAGGATGAGCGTGAACCGGGACAGGCGCAAAAAAGGTATAGTAGAGGCATGGCGGCCACGGCAGAGCGGGACCACTATCTTTTCGGAGCGCTGGAGAGCAGCGCGAAGAACCGCGTCAAGCTGAAGGAAGTGAGCTACGGCTACGAAGAGCCGGAGGGCATCATTCTGACCTCGCTGGATTTTGCCGTGAACTGGATTCGCAAGAGCTCCGTTTGGCCCATGACCTTCGGCCTGGCCTGCTGCGCCATCGAGATGATGTCCATGGGCGCCTCGCGCTTCGACATTGCGCGCTTCGGCGCCGAGGTTTTCCGTCCCTCCCCGCGGCAGTCGGACCTGATGATCGTTGCCGGCCGGGTTTCGCAGAAGATGGCCCCGGTCATCCGCCGGCTCTACGACCAGATGCCGGAGCCGAAATGGGTGATCTCCATGGGCGCCTGCGCCACCTCGGGCGGGGTTTTCAATAACTATGCGCTGGTGCAGGGCGTCAACCAGGTGGTTCCCGTGGACGTGTATGTTCCCGGGTGTCCGCCGCGCCCCGAGCAGCTCATCTACGCCATCACGCTTCTCCAGGAAAAGATCCAGCGCGAGCCGCGCAGCCTGCTGAAGACCCTGAATATGGGGTGATGGTTGGACGGAAGAGCAGGTTTTCAGGGGTGATTACCAAGGTAATCACCTTATGACCCAGGTAATCGCCTTTTGCCGTCGGATGTTGAATGGAATGAATGAGGCGAAGTGTAGAAAAAAAATATACTGCCGGAATGGTCCTATGGTACGTTTAATTGTGTTGTATGTGTGCAGTACGGTCTGTGATCTTCACGGAGCCGAGTGAGCCCGAGCAGGAATTTGTGCTCGCAACGTCCCCTACCCTAGGTCAATCAGCTTAATCGCGGAGGATAAACGCATGAACGTTCGTGTTTCGAGGTCTATGAGTTTGGTTTTTGCCTTGACAATCGCGGCATTGGCGCCCGCTGCCCTGGTAGCCCAGGGTTCGACCAAGCCGGCCGCCAAACCCACGGCTACGGATTCCACTTCCCCGTCCAAATGGGACATCTTTTTGGGTTACAGCTACATTGCACCCTACGGCACGGTGAACAATCCGGTGTTTTACGACTCCAGTGAAACCGTGCCGACCAGCTACGTGCCCGTCAACCTGGGCGCGATCGGAAGTATTGCCTACTTCTTCAACAAGAATTGGGGGATACAGGCCGAGGGCGACGCGCATCCTCAGGACCTGAACTGCGTCGCGTACGTGACCGGTCAGCCGGTGCATAACTTAGCTGTGCATCCCCTGGATGAAGGCAGTGAATGCAACCCGGTTACGACGCCGGCAGCGAATTCTTTCTACGGCGGATCGGGAGGCGTGATCTACCGCTGGCCGTATCCCCATTGGACTCCCTTCGTGCACGTTTTGGGGGGCGCCGAGGAGGTTGACGGTCCGTTCAATCAGCCGCTGACGTGGGGATGGGTGGTAACAGCCGGCGGCGGCCTGGACTGGGAGACGGGTTGGCTCAACCATCATTTTGCCATTCGCCTCTTCCAGGCGGATTACCAGTACATCGATCCAGATTTCGGGCCAGACTATGGTGGCTCCGTCACTATCAATGCAGTGCGCGCGAGTACAGGCATTGTCTTCCACATCGGCAACTTTGCGCCGCCGGTGCCAGTGACGCTGGCTTGCTCGGCTAACCCGTCCTGGGTATACCCCGGCGACCCGGTCACGGTGACCGGGACGGCCGGCAACCTGGATCCGAAGATGACCGCGGTTTATTCATGGTCGGGCAACGGCGCGACGGGCACACGGAACCACGGCCAGTGTAGCCACCGGTTCGCTGGCGCCGGGCTCCTATGAGGTAAAGGGCAGCGTGAAGGAAGGCAAGGCTGGCAAGGCCTTAACGAGATGGCAGACTGCACGGCCAGCTTCACGGTGAAACCCTACGAGCCGCCCACCATCAGTTGCACGGCCAACCCCAGCACCATCAAGCCAGGCGACCCCAGCACCATTACCTCTGTTGGGATGAGCCCGCAGAACCGTCCGTTGACCTACAGCTACTCGGCTGCGGCCGGCACGGTAAGCGGCACCGGCACTACGGCGGATTTCAATTCAACGGGCGCTCCGGTCGGCACGGTAACAATCAACTGCAACGTAGCGGACGACAAGGGCGGTACCGCAAGCGCGAGTACCTCGGTGACCATCGTGGCGCCGCCACCGCCGCCGGTTCCGCACACACAGGCTCTCTGCTCGATCACCTTCGAGAAGGACCCCAAGCGTCCGGAACGCGTAGACAACGATGCCAAGGCCTGCCTGGACGAAGTGGCCCTGGATCTGCAGAAGCAAACAGATGCGACGATTGTCGTGGTGGGCGACTCAACCGCGGCGGAAAAGACCCCGATGAAGGGCAAAAAGCATGCCAAGGCTGAGGACATGGCAGCACAGCGCGCCGTCAACACCAAGGACTACCTGGTAACGGAGAAGGGCATTGATGCTTCACGCATCACGGTCAAGACCGGGAGCGCGGATGCTCAGGAAGTGCAAAACTACCTGGTGCCTTCAGGAGCCGACTTTGCAACCGATGTACCTGGGACCACTGCTGTGGATGAGACCATGGTGAAGCCGCAGACCCGCAAAGCCTTGCCCACACGGCCCGAGCCCAAGAAGCACAAGGAGGCTAAGCCCGCCACCCCGTAAAGACCCAACCGGCCCCACGCCGCACAGTGATCCAGGGGCCTGAACGAACGCGGCAATAGCAAATGCTTTATGCAATCGATTGAGGCTGACCGGCACACCGGTCAGCCTCATTTCTTTTTGCCTATTTTTTGCGATTTCAGTAGAATTTGCTCCTATGAATAGCTTGCGGCTACCCCACGTCTTCTCCTGTTGGCGCAGAAGCCTCGCGCCAGTCTTATTCATGGTGCTGTTTACGCTTGCCGGACTGAGAGTTCAGGCGCAGTCCTCCTGGAGCGCTATCGGTCCGGCGGGCGGCGATGCGCGCGCATTTGCCGCGGAGCCGGGGCAGCCCAATCACATTTATCTCGGCACCACCAACAGTTGGATCTACGAATCCAAGGATGGGGGCGCATCCTGGCATCGGCTCTCGAAGCTGGATCCCTCGGACGACCTGGTTCTCGACCACATCATCGTGGACCCCACAAATCATGCAGTCCTGTATGTGGCGGCGTGGGAAGTGAGCCGGACCAGCGGCGGGTTATGGACCAGCCGCAATGGGGGCAAGAGCTGGAGCGAGGTCATGGGCTTGCACGGCCAGTCGATTCGCGCTCTGGCGCAGGCGGCTTCCGATCCGAAAACGCTCGTTGTTGGGACCCGCGAGGGGGTTTTTCGCAGCAGCGATGGCGGCGGCACATGGACGCCGATCAGCCCGCAGGAAAGCCGCGAGATCTATGACGTGGAGTCGGTGGCGGTGGACCCGGTGGACACCAACATCATCTATGCCGGCACATGGCACCTGCCCTGGAAGACGGTGGACGGCGGCAAGACGTGGCACAACATCAAGCAGGGCCTTATTGTGGACTCCGACGTGTTCTCGATCATCCTCGATCCGGTCCAGCCGAGCATTGTTTTCCTGAGCGCCTGCAGCGGGATTTATAAGAGTGAAAGCGGGGGTGAGCTGTTCCACAAGATCCAAGGGATCCCCATGACCGCGCGCAGGACGCGCAAACTGTTGCAGGATCCGGTGAACCGTGAGGTGGTGTATGCCGGAACCACCGAGGGGCTTTACAAGACCGTAGACGGAGGCAAGACCTTTAAGCGCATGACTGGGCCGGACACGATTGTGAACGATGTGTTTGTCGATCCCCATGATACGCAACATGTTTTGTTGGCCACCGATCGCAGCGGAGTACTCTACAGCCGGGACGCGGCGAATAGTTTTGCGGCCTCGAACGAGGGCTTTTCCGGGCGCAAGGTGGAGGCGCTGCTGGTGGACCGTGACAATCCCGCGCGGATGTTTGCCGGTGTATCAAACGACAAGAGCTATGGAGGCGTGTTTGTTTCCACCGATGGCGGCGCAAGCTGGGATCACATCGGGGAAGGGCTGGAAGGGCGGGATGTTTTTGCCTTGGCGCAGGCGCCGGATGGAACCGTGCTGGCCGGGACCAATCGCGGCATCTTCGTTTTGAACGCGGGGACGGCTGATCACCCCAACGCCAAAGACCCATCGCCACAACCCCAGGAAGCAAAGGCCGCTTCCCGGGAGCTCCGGTCGCCGGGGGCGCCGAAGTTCACCGGCGCCAGTTGGCAGCCGAGGGACACCATCCAGAACACGATGGTCAAGAAGACCACGGTGATCAGAAAGGGCAAGAAGATCACGACAGAAATGGTGGTGAAGGATAAGGCCCACGTATTGGAAGGGCGCGTATATGCGCTGGACCTGACGGGAGATGCCTGGCTGGCCTCCACAAGCAGCGGTCTGTTCACCAGCCAGGACCAAGGCACCAGTTGGCAGGGCGGCCCGGTGGTGGGAGCGGGCGATTATCTGTCGGTTGCGGTGCATGGGAAAACGATGGCCGCGGCCCGGCACGATGGAGTGGTTATTTCCACCGATGCCGGCCTTACCTGGATGCCCGTCGAACTTCCGACCGGCCTTACGCGCATTCATCGCGCCACCTTCTCGGCGGATGGAACCCTATGGCTGGGCACGCGCGAAGGGATTTATTTTACTCGCGACCAAGGCAAGACCTGGGAGTGGTTTGAGCGGCTCCCGTTCCGCGATGTGAACGATCTTTACTACGATGCGCAACTCGACAAATTGCTAGCGAGTTCCCGGCGTAGCGACTTTGTGTATATCATCAATCCGGTGGCGCTGACCTGGAAATGGCGGGAGATTGGAGGATACCCGATTCTGCTGATTCGCTCGGCAGGAGACCGGTTGCTGGCGGCCTCTCTCTTTGATGGAGTGGTGGTCGAATCACCGGCTGCGAGGTCGCAAACCGGGCAGAGGTGAAGGAAAAGGGGGGGCAGGGAACAGGGAGCGGCTCTCAATCGGGGGAACTACGATATTTCTGTATCATAGGACTATGCGCGCCGAGAGCCTTGCATCCCACCAACCTGCCGCCTTTCGGAGTCATGATCCACGGCTGCCGCCGATTGCCGCCAAGGTGTTCGCGCGGGCCATTGCAATTTATTTGTTTGCGCTTGCCGGACAGGGTTTGCCGGCGCAGGTGGCCTGGAGCGCGGTGGGTCCGGCAGGCGGGGACGCGCGCGCCTTGGCCGCGGTTCCCGGCCATCCCAACCATCTTTATCTGGGCACCACCAACAGCTGGATCTACGAGTCCCTGAATCAGGGCGCTTCCTGGCATCGGCTTTCAAAACTGGACTCCTCCGACGGCCTGATCGTGGACAACATCGTTGTGGATGCGGCGAATCCCGCCACCGTCTATGTGGCCGCATGGAAGGCCGACCATCCCGATGGCGGGTTGTGGGTGAGCCACGACGGGGGCCAGAGCTGGAGCGCGGTCAAGGACCTGCGCGGGCAGTCGATTCGCGCTTTTGCCCAGGCGCCCTCCGCCTCCAGAATGCTCTATGCCGGAACCCTGGAAGGGGTCTTCCGCAGCATCGATGCGGGCGCCTCCTGGATTTTGATCAGCCCGCCGGACAGCCGGGAGATTCACGAGGTGGAGTCGCTGGCCGTGGACCCCGTGGACCCCAATATCGTCTACGCAGGCACCTGGCATCTGCCCTGGAAAACCTATGACGGCGGCAATAGCTGGAAGAACATCAAAAAAGGCCTGATTGACGACTCCGATGTGTTTTCCATCATCATCGATCCGGACAATCCGCGCATCGTATTTCTGAGCGCGTGCAGCGGAATTTACAAGAGCGAGAGCGGGGGCGAGCTGTTCCGCAAGATCCAGGGGATTCCCTCCACCGCGCGGCGGACGCGCGTTCTGATGCAGGACCCGCTGAACCGCGAGGTTGTATATGCCGGAACCACCGAGGGTCTCTATAAGACCGTGGACGGCGGCGGGCACTTTCAGCGCATGACCGGGCCGGACGTGATCGTGAACGACGTTTTTGTTTACCCTGGGGATACCAACCGGGTGCTGCTGGCCACCGATCGCGGCGGAGTGCTTGCGAGCCAGGACGGGGGCGTGAGCTTTACGGCCTCAAACGAGGGTTTTTCCGGGCGCAAGGTGGAGGCGTTGCTGGTGGACCGCAATAATCCGGCGCGGCTGTTTGTGGGCGTGGTGAACGACAAGAGCTATGGCGGCGTTTTTGTATCCACCAATGGCGGCGCCAGTTGGGAACAGATCGGCAAGGAGCCCGATGGAGGACTGGATGGGCGTGATGTTTTCGCCCTGGCGCAGGCGGCTGACGGAACCGTGCTGGCCGGCACCAGTCACGGCATCTTCGCATGGGACGAGGGTTCGGTGAGTGGTAATCATCCCAACGAAAAAAGTTCGTCGCCGGAGACTCCGGCCAGTCCCGCCAATGACCAAATCCCGTTTACCGTGAGTCCAGCCAGTCCCCCCGAAGTCAAAGATCCGTCGCCAGTCACTACGGCCAGCGCGCCCGACATTAAAGACCCGTTGCCGGTGACTTCGGCCAATTCCCCCAATGGCAGAGTGGCCCCCAGTCCCCTGAACCCGCCCCAGTCCTCGGAAACCCCGAAACCTTTTGCCATCTGGAAGCCGAGAAATACCATCGCCAACACGGTGGTGAAAGCGGACAGCAGGATCATTGCCGGACAGCACATCAACGTGGAGAAGCGGGTGAAGGCTCCGGTGATCGAGCTGGACAGCCGCGTGAATGCGCTGGATGTCTCGCAGGATGTTTGGCTGGCCTCTACGGCTATTGGCCTACTGACCAGCAGGGACCAGGGCGCCAGTTGGCAGGGCGGCCCGGTGATGGGAGCGGGCGATTATCTCTCCGTTACGGTGCATGGGGAAACCGATGGCCGCGGCCCGGCCCGATGGCGTGGTTCTGTCCACCGATTCCGGCCAGACCTGGATGCCCATGCAGATTCCCACCATGCTGACGCGCATTCATCGCGTGGCCTTCTCCGCGGATGGGACGCTATGGCTGGGGGCGCGCGAAGGGGTTTATTTTACCCGTGACCAGGGCAAGACGTGGCTTTGGATCGAGCGTCTTCCTTTTCGCGATGTGGACGATCTTTCCTATGACCCCGGCATGGGCAAGGTGCTGGTGAGTTCGCGGTCCAGCGACCAGGTCTACGCCATCGACCCCAAGACGCTGAGCTGGAAGTGGTGGCAGACCGGCTACCGCATCGCCCTGGTCCGCGCGGCGGGAGAGCGCTTGCTGGCGGCGTCGCTGTACGATGGGGTGCTGGTTCAGCCGCAGGCTCAGGAGTGGAAACCGGGCAGAGGTGATCGGGAACAGGGATCTGGGAGCGGCTCTCAACCGGGGAAAGACCATATTTCGGTATCATAAGACTATGCGCGCCGAGAGCCTTGAATCCCGCCAATCTGCCGCCTTTCGGAGTCATGACCCGCGGCTGGAGCCGATTGCTGCCAAGGTGCTGGCGCGGCGAGCGGCTCGGCTTCGACGATGGCCTGGCGCTCTACGGCTCGCCGGACGTGCTGGCGGTGGGCTGGCTGGCCAACCATGTGCGCGAGCGGATGCACGGCGACGTGACCTACTTCAACGTCAATCGCCACATCAATCCCACCAATGTGTGCGTGGCGGCCTGCAAGCTGTGCGCCTTCGGACGCAAGAAGGGCGACCCGGCCGGCTACACCATGGCCCTGGAAGAGGCGTGGGCAGACGGCGGCTTCCGGCTACTCGGAGGCGGTGACCGAGTTTCACATTGTCGGCGGGCTGCATCCCGATCTGCCGCTCGAATACTTTCTCGACCTGGTGCGCGGCCTCAAGGAGCGCTTTCCCCAAGGTGCACATCAAGGCCTTCACCATGGTGGAGGTGGCGTATCTGGCGCGGCGGGCCAAGCTGACCATCGAGGAGACGCTGAAGAAGCTGCGCGAGGCGGGCGTGGACTCGATGCCCGGCGGCGGCGCGGAGATCTTTGCCGCGCGGGTGCGCTCCATCATCTGCGACCACAAGATCGACGGCGAGGAGTGGCTGCAGACGGCGCGGCTGGCGCACAAGCTGGGCTTCAAGTCCAACGCGACCATGCTCTACGGGCACATTGAGAACGACGAGGACCGCGTGGACCATCTGCTCAAGCTGCGCGCTCTGCAGGACGAGACCGGCGGCTTCCAGACCTTCATTCCGCTGGCATTTCACCCGGAGAACACGCCGCTCGACCATCTGCCGGTGACCACGGGGCTGACCGATATTCGCCAGATCGCGGTGAGCCGGCTGCTGCTGGACAACTTTCCGCACATCAAGGCCTACTGGCAGATGATGACGCCGAAGATTGCGCAGATCGCCCTGCGCTTTGGCGCCGACGATCTGGACGGCACGGTGATCGAGGAGAAGATTTACCACGATGCCGGCGCCACCACGCCGCAGGGCATGACGCGCAAGGAACTATGCCGGCTGATCACCGAGGCCGGACGGGTTCCGGTGGAGCGCGATACGCTGTACCACGCGGTGACGCGCACCGAAGACAGCTTTACCGTTGCGGTATAGTAGAGAACGAAATAAGGAAGAGCGCGATGGATGCTTTCGGACGGGCTGCTCTGCTTGGATTCTGCTTCGGATTCCTGTGGGGAATCGGGTGCTCGCTGGCGATCATGTACTCTGTCTACCTGGGCGGCTACCGCAAGGCGGCCAAAGATTCTCTTAAGCCGGTAAAGCCGGCGCGGTTCACACAAGTACTTGAAAAAATCCAGGCCCGGCGGGCAGAGAAGAAAGCGGCGTCTGCACCGAGTAAACCGCTCTAAGGCCGCACTACCACGCCGCCCTTCATGACGAAACTCACGCGCTCCACCGCCGTGATGTCCTCCAGCGGATTGCCGGGGACGGCGATGATGTCGGCGAAGTAGCCGGGCTTGAGCTCGCCGATCTGGCCCTCCCAGCCGAGCAGCCTCGCGCCTTCAATCATGTCGGCCTGCAGGACGGCCAGCGGCTTCATGCCGTAGCGGACCATCAGCTCCATTTCGACGGCCTGCGTGCCGTGCGGGAAGGGACCGACGTCGGAGCCCACCGCAAAGGGGATGCCGGCGGCAATCTGCCGCTTGAACTCGCGAATCTTGTAGTCCAGCAGAGCTTTCTCGCGCGCGGCCGCGGCTGGCGAAGATGCGTGCTCGGCAAAGTACTCGAAGATGGCGAAGGTGGGCACGGCGGGGATGTGCTTTTCGCGCATCAGGCGCATGGTTTCGTCGCTGAGCTGGGTGGCGTGGTCGATGGAGGCGACGCCGGCCTGCGCGGCGTAGAGCGTGCCCGGCTCGCCCATGGCGTGAACGGCGACGCGCGTGCCCAGGCGATGGGCTTCCGCGACGGCGGCGGCCAGTTGCGCCTCGGTGTACTGGTAGGGAGTGTGCAGGTCGCCGTCAATCATGCGGTCGGGGCCGGTCTCGTAGATTTTGACGAAGTCGGAGCCTTCCTTGTGCTGCTCGCGGATGACTTCGACGAGCTGGTCGATGGAGTTGGCGTAGTCGGCGTTGGAGAGCACGTGCTGGGCGGGGTTGAAGCGGATGGCGTCTTCGTGGCCGCCCAGAATGTCGATGGCGTTGCCGCTGATGCGCAGGCGGGGGCCGGGAATGAGGCCCTGGTCGATGGCGTCGCGGACGGCGGTGTCGGCGGAGCCGGCGCCCTCGGTGCCCATGTCGCGCTCGGCGGTGAAGCCGGCCAGCAGGTCGGCTTTGGCGGCTTGCTCGGCCAGGATGGTGCGCCAGGGAACCGACTCCTCGACCGTCTGCAGGTCTTCCGCGCCGGGATGCAGGAAAAGATGGACGTGGGCGTCGATCAGGCCGGGGAGCAGCGTGGCGTCGCCCAGGTCGATGATCTTTGGCGCCCTGGGGATGGTCCACCGATGTGCCCGCCGCGCGGATGCGATCGCCCTCAACCAGAACTTCGCCGGGCTGGAGCAGGGTTCCGGTCTCCACCTGGAGCAGGCGCGCGGCGTGGAGGACGATGGGCGTGGCGGCTGGCTGCTGTGCGGGGACAGAGGCCGTCATGATCGTCGGCAAGGCGAAAGATACGCAAAAAAGAAAGAAACGAAGACGTTCAGGAAATTTCGGCATGGGTAAAACTATGCTCCATCCGAGTCGGCTTGTCGAGACTTGGCTGGCCTGCCGCCACAGCGGGTACCAGGGGCATCGCTTTTCACAAATTGAAAATCAAGCTAACTGGCAGCCTTCCGGAAACGTCCCACAAACAGGAGAACAGCACTACAATAATGGACATACCGGTTACGGTGAACGCCATGCGGCATTTCAAGTGTGCGGGCGAAGTCATTTTCCAGCTATTTCTCGTTGGCTGCATCGTTTCTGTCGCGGCACAGACTCCGGCGGTCAATGCCCCGGTGATCCTTACAGTCGTGGACGAGAACGGCATGGCCGTATCCGGCGCCCAGGTAGTCCTTCAGGAGCCGGGATACGCCGAAATCCGCCTGTCGACCGACTACGCCGGGCACGCAACGTATCTCCTGAAGGGAACCGCGTCCTACCGCCTGCGCATCGAAAAGCCGGGATTTTATGAGGCGGTTGTGGCCCAGGCCGATCCCCTGGCTCGGGAGATCCGCACGGTGCTGAACCACGAACAGATGGTGCTGCAGCAGGTTAACGTAACCGCCTCGGCCCCCGGCATCGATACGGAACAGACCTCCGACCAGCTCACCATGAATATGCCGGAGATCATCAACGTTCCCTACCCAACCACCCGCGACATCCGCAACCTGCTGCCGTTCTACCCCGGGGTGGTTCAGGATGCGACCGGCCAGGTGCACGTGGCCGGGTCTGAGACGTGGGCGACCCTGGATACGCTGGATGGATTCGATATCCGCTCTCCAATAAGCGGGCTACTGGCCATGCGGGTAAGCGCTGACGCGGTTCGCTCCATCGACCAGGAGGCGACCCGCTACCCGGTGGAGTTTGGCAGAAGCACGGGCGGCGTGGTGGCGTTCTACACCGGGATGGGCGACAACACCTTCCGCTTCAATGCCACGGACTTTCCTCCCTCTTTCCATGACATCAATGGAATCCGCTTTGACAAATTTGTTCCCCGCATTACCTTTTCCGGACCGCTGGTGCGCAACCGGGCCTGGTTCTTCGACGGTTTGGAGGCAGAATACGACGATATTTACATTAAGGAACTCCCCCAGGGGGCCGACACCAACCACCTGCTGCGTGGAAGCAACCTGGTCCGCTTCCAGGTGAATATTTCGCCGGCCAACATTCTGTCCACTGGCCTGCTGTTCAATGCCTATCATTCCCCTTACGACGGCATCTCGTCCCTGGTGCCGCAGCCTAGCACCACCGACCGCAACACCATCGCCTGGCTGCCGTATGTTCGCAATCAGCACAGCTTCAAAAACGGCGCGTTGCTTGACCTGGGAGTGGGCGTGGTGCGCTTCAGCGACGGCTACGAGCCGCACGTCACGAGCCCTCCGAGCCCTTTCCAGATCACTCCGGAGCTTACTGAGGGCAGCTACTTTGAGAATCTGACCAGCCACTCGCAGCGGATCGAGGGCAATGCGGCGCTCTACATGCCGCCTCAACACTGGGCTGGAGAGCACGATCTGAAGGCGGGCATCGATCTTGACCACATCGGCTTCAGTGAGGCCGTCACGCGCTCCGCGGTCAACTATCTGCGCGAGGATGGATACCTGCTGCGGCAAAGCGTTTTTCCCTCGACCGCGCCGTTCACACGTCATAACCTCGAAGCCGGCGCATACTTGCAGGATCGATGGAAGCCGGGCGCCGGACTGCTCATCGAACCGGGCCTGCGCATCGATTGGGACGAGATCATTCGCAGCCCGCTCTTTTCTCCGCGCCTGGCCGCCATCTACTCGCCTTCCGGGGCCAAAGGCAGGACAAAGCTCTCCGCGGGCATGGGGCTTTATTACGAGCACACGCAACTGGAGTACCTGGCGCGAGCGCTGGCCGGTATCCGTTACGACACTTATTTTGATACCGATGGCGTTACTCCGGAGGGTCCGCCGCTGGAAACTGACTTCACCGCCGGCTACGCATCGCTGCATGAGGCCCGGGCTTTGAACTGGAGCGCGGGGGTGGAAGAAAAGCTCCCCGGTTCCCTCTATGTCAAAGCGAATTATCTCAACAAGCGCGTATCTGATGAATTCACCTACGTGAACCAAAACGATCTGTCTGTGCTTTCAGGCAACTATGCGCTGACCAATACCCGGCGGGATAACGACACTTTGACGGAGATAGAAGCGCGGCGCACCTTTGCCGGCGGCTACACGCTCTTTGCCGCTTACACCCATTCCTCCGCCCACACCAATGCCGCGATAGATTATGTGCCCACACTCTCCATGCTCGGCCTGCAGCAGAGCGGCCCTCTGGGGTGGGACACGCCCAACCGCGTGCTCTCCTGGGGATGGCTGCCTGTCCCGCTTCCGCAGCTCAAAAAACGGTGGGACTTTGTATACACCTTCGACTGGCGTACGGGCTTCCCCTTCACCTCGGTAGACGACAATGACCAAGTGGTGGGCGCGGCCGGGTCGCGGCGTTTTCCCCATTACCTGGCATTCAGTCCGGGGCTGGAATGGCGCTTCCACTTGCGCGGCTCGTATTTCGGCCTGCGCGGCTCTATCGAAAACATAACCGGCAGCGAAAATCCTCTGGTGGTGAACAACGTGGTGGATTCGCCCCAGTATGGGACCTTCAGCGAGTTCGTGGGCAAAGCCTTCACGGCGCGCCTGCGGCTGATCGGATCAATGAAATAGCGGCAGACCGGCGCAAACGCTTGCGCGCCTCAATACGCGGCGATCCCGGTGACGCTCTGGCCCAGGATGAGCGTGTGGATGTCGTGCGTGCCCTCGTAGGTCTTTACGGATTCCAGGTTCATCATATGGCGCATGATGGGGTAGTCCTCGGTAATTCCATTGGCCCCCAGGATGTCGCGGGCCAGCCGCGCGGTTTCCAGAGCCATCCATACGTTGTTGCGCTTGGCCATGGAGATGTGCTGGTGCCCTGCCTTGCCGGCGTCCTTCAGGCGGCCGACGTGGAGTGAGAGCAACTGGGCCTTGGAGATCTCCGATGCCATCCACACCAGTTTCTCCTGGATGAGCTGGTGGCTGGCGATGGGCTGCCCGTGGAATTGTTTGCGGAACCGGGCGTACTGGAGGGCGGTCGAGTAGCAGTCCATGGCCGCGCCTATGGCGCCCCAGCTGATGCCGTAGCGGGCCTGGTTAAGGCACATAAACGGGCTCTTGAGGCCGCCCGTGCCGGGCAGCAGGTTGGCGGCGGGGATGTGCACGTCCTGGAGCGAGTGGCCGCTGGTGATGGAGGCGCGCAAACTCCATTTGCCGTGAACTTCGTGGGTGGAGAAACCGGGCCGGTCGGTCTCTACCAGGAACCCCCGCACGCGCCCGTTCTCCTCTTCCACCTTAGCCCAGATTACGGCCACATCGGCGATGGAGCCGGAGGTGATCCACATCTTTTCGCCGTTGAGGATGTACTCATCGCCAACCTTGCGGGCGGTAGTGGTCATCCCTCCCGGATTCGATCCGAAGCCGGGCTCGGTCAGCCCGAAGCAGCCCAGCTTTTCGCCTCTGGCCATGGCCGGGAGCCAGGTATTCTTTTGCTCCTCGGAGCCGAAAGTGTAGATGGGGTACATGACCAGCCCGGATTGCACGCTGACAAAGCTGCGCAGGCCGGAGTCGCCCCGTTCCAGCTCCTGCATGATAAGGCCGTACTCGACGTTGGACATGCCGGCGCAGCCGTATCCCTCCAGGTTGGAGCCGTAGAAGCCCAGTTCGCCCATGAGGGGAACAAGTTGGCGCGGAAAGCGGCCCTCGCGAAAACACTCCTCAATGATGGGGATGAGATTGTCTTCGACGAAATCGCGGGCCGTGCGGCGGACCAGAAGCTCGTCTTCGGTGAAGCTGGAATCAAGGTGGAGAAAATCGAAGTTTTGGAATTTGAAAGACATGATTGCACCTGCCGTTCAGTCTGGAAACTCAAAACAGACGAGAGTATCAGATGGGGGAGGAACAGGGAAGAGGAGGTGGGGAATAGAAGCCCATACTCCGGCCTACTCCAGAAACTCGCGCACGAATTTGTTTTGCGTGTGGACCAGGTTGTGGAGGGAGCCGTCGAAGATGAGGCGGCCTTCTTCCAGCATGAGGAAGGTGGTAGTGGGGTCGGTCTCGCCCTCGGGCAGAGGGACCATGCGGCCTACTTGAGGGTCAAAACGGTGGGTGCAAAGGGTGAATGCATCCTGGAGGCGATGGGTAACCAGCATAGAGGGGGTATGGCAGACGTCGCGCTCCTTGATGATCAGCTCGATGATGGTGGTGGAGGTGACGGGATCGAGGCCGCCGGTGGGCGAGTCGTAGAGCAAAAGTTCGGGCTGGTGGATGAAAGCGCGGGCGATGGCCACGCGGCGCTTCATGCCCCCGGAGAGGCTGGAGGGAAAATAATCAAAAGTCTCCTCCAGCTCCACAAAGCGCAGGGCATCGCGAACGCGGCGATCGATTTCGTCGTCGTCAACCCGCTCCTGGATCAGTTGATAAGCTACATTGTCGCGGACAGTGAGCGAATCGAAGAGGGCGCCCTCCTGGAAGACCATGCCGGTGCGGGTGCGCAGGGGAAATTGCTTCTCCTCCGGCATAGAGGAAATTTCTTCGCCAAAGAGCAAAATGCTGCCCTGGTCGGGGCGGAGCAGGCCGTTGATGAGCTTGAACAGGACGCTCTTGCCCACCCCGGCGGGTCCGAACAGGACGCGCGTCTCTCCCGGCGCCACGGAGAAGCTGATGTCCTGGAGCACCGGGGGGCCGTTGAAGGCGATGGAGACGTTGCGCATGACCACCACGGGGCCGGCATCCGCGGCCGGAGCCGGATGTTGACCGGAATGGGCGGAAGCGGCGAGGCTCATTCATTGGGGAGGGAGGAGGGTGAGCAAGACCTGGGTGAGGAGGAAATCGACGAAGATGATGAGCACTGAAGCCCAGACCACGGCCTTAATGGTGGAGCGGCCCACGCCCTCGGTGCCGCCCGTGGTTCTGAGGCCGAAGAAACAGCCGATGGAGGCGATGATGTAGCCGAAGAAGAGCGGCTTCACCAGTCCCTGGACGATGTCGGGATAGCGCAGGCCATCCCAGGCCATGGAGAAATACTTGGGGCCGTCCTGGTGGTTCATGAAGACGGTGACAAAGGCGCCGCCCAGGATGCCGAAGGCGTCGGCGATGATGGTGAGAAAGAAGAGCATGGAGATGCAGGCAAAGATGCGCGGGGTAATCAGCTTGCGCGTGGGATCCACGCCCAGGGCGCGCATGGCGTCGATCTGCTCGGTGACCACCATGGAGCCCAGTTCGCTGGCCATGGAGCTGGCGTTGCGGCCGGAGACCATGACGCCGGTGAGCACCGGTCCCAGCTCGCGGACCATGGTGAGGGAAACGAAGCGGCCGGTCATGGAAATGGCGCCGAAGGCCGAAAGAGTGGCCGCCGACTGCAGGGCCAGCACGCCGCCGGTGAAGAACCCGGAGAGCACCACGATGGACGTGGAACCGACGCCCACGATGTCGGACTGAATGAGGTATTCCGGCCAGTAACGGGGTTCCGTGAAGAGGTTGGTGAAGGCGCGGGCGGCGAGCAGTGAGTATTCCTGCACGGTGAGGACGACTTGCTTGGCGGTACTTGCGATGATGTTGGTCGCCATGGGGTTTGCCTGGGTGCACGATTGAGGGAGCGCCACTGCTCCGGATTGGGGTCGTGCATGGACAGAATAGCGCATGGAGCGGGGAATAGGGGCCAGAGATCAGGGGTCAGGGATCGGGAAAAACTGGGCTGGGACGCGCGAAAAAGGTTCTACGTCGAGATAGAGGTTTTTTTGCAAAAAATTGGGCAAATGAGGAGGATAACTGGGCGTTTTTGTGTGTGTTGAGGGCGGTTTGAGGCCGATTTCGGGGCCGGGAAGCAATAAACTGAGCCCCGCCACGGCGGGCAGGCTTTCGGCTCCCCACCCCACGGACCACCCGGCCCAGAGGGCACCCCGCACCCGCCTGTCCGTGGGGACCCCGGAGCTTTGGGGCACCCAGATTCTCCGATGGGGATGTGGACCACCCACCAAATCGGCTGTACACATCGGTGAACGCTTGCCGACTTGCGAGGATTGATATGGCCACGGAGCGAAAGCGACTGCGTCTTCCAGAACCCACTCACCCTTTCCAGAATCGATTCTGACCAATCTGTTCCTGGTGCACCCGCGAATGAGTATCAGCATGTAAATTGGGCAACTTCACCGCCGAAGGGTAGACGATAGAAGGTGGCTGATCTACAATTGTTTTCCAAATGAGCTTTGCACAAGTCAATAGCCGTCCGAACTTGCAGATAGCTATACGGACTCTGCTTCTTTCAGGTTTCACGATTGAAAACAACGAGCGGCAGCCGACGCACACGGAGATTTATTGCTCAGCGCCACTGCTCGGGGCTAGCGTGCCGTTGATGATAGTACTGACAGACGAAGATCAACTTCCGCCTGATATTTGGCCCCAAGTGCAACTTGCAGCTCAACGCAGCAATCGAACACTCGTTACTATCGCCAACTTGTCGGGCACAGATCAACTTGGCTGGGTCGACTTTTTGGAATCTTTCGGCGGAGCCGTGCCGTCCTGGCGTGCCTTGGATGATTCGTATCTTAGCAAGCTTAAGGTTGCTGGAAGCAACGCGAAGCCCGAGGGTTTCGAGGGTGAGGCTTGGCGGTTGTTCGAATCCCTAGTAGCTGATGGCCTAGAGTTCTGTTTCGGCAGGTCCGTCAGGCGGCTCGGGGCGGCCAAGCGCGGGCAGAAGGTTTCAGATATGATTGCTCTGATTCCAGAGGGAAGCGTGTTGGTCTTGGACGCGAAAGCGACTTCGACATCATTCAATGCCGCTTTCTCCGAGCTTCGTGCTCTGGCCGAATATACCGAAAACCAACGCACACGGCAGAGGGGTTTCTCAGAAGTTTTCGGGGCGGTGGTCGTATCAAAGGCTTTTGACCAGGACGAACCTTCGCTTATGCATGTTTCTCGGGAATTCACTTCACGATCGGGTGTCCCGGTCGCTTTTTTGGAAGTCGATACTCTCGCCCATTTCGTCAGATATTTCAAGCATCAACCTAACCTTAGAACGGGACTGAAGTGGCGTTTTCTATTTGCCGGTGGCCTTTTGACTAGGACAATGTTTGACAAAGAGGTAGAAGCTCTTAAGGGAGAGCGGTACTAATGGGCACATCGAAAAACGTTGGTTCCCCGGATAAACCTCCGTGGAAGTTCGCCTTGGCAGTTCTTGGTCGGCTAGACGTTCCAGCCCCTCAACAGAATCGCGAGATTTGGCTTTCGGTTCGGGCTGAGCGTGGCCCAGAGATCATCGATGACTTTTCCCACCCCGCCTTAGCCACCGCATGCCGCATAGCTTCGAAATCCTCAGATGTTCGCACCTCACTCCGTGCTTATGAAGAGCACCTGGCTAGCCAGGACAAGAGCGGATTCGCCGTGGAGATTGCGAAAAAGAGCTCTCGCACGTGCCGTTCATTCTCAACAGGGTGCCGAGGGGTTTGCACGCGAGCTTTTCGCGGAAGCCACCTCTTACTATGCATCTCGTGATTTGTCGAGTTTTGTCGGTA
This sequence comes from uncultured Acidobacteriaceae bacterium, assembly GCA_963796085.1. Taxonomy (GTDB): domain Bacteria; phylum Acidobacteriota; class Terriglobia; order Terriglobales; family Acidobacteriaceae; genus Telmatobacter. The sequence continues at coordinate 111,928 of CAWCKF010000008.1, forward strand.
ACAAAAATCGGGTCAACACGACATCGGCGGCGATAGCGCTTAAAGCCAGTCTCATGGAGAATACGCGGGCAATCGTGAAATCTGCCGGAACGCCAGCAGTCGACCCCGAGGGCTGGGCTGCGTACGTCGGAGGCATTTTCCGAAGGCTGGGTGGTACACACTAATGGCCGAGTACCATTTCTACCGTGGTGACATTCCGGAAATCCCCCTTGGGACGTTGTTAAAGCTTGATGGCGATGTCATAACAGGGAAAAAGAGCATCGAGAAGAACTTTGGAGAAATATCTAGTCTTGAACTGGATCTTCTCGCTATCGCGTCGTCAATATTTGCAGTCGATCGCGCGGAGCAACGAGGCGAGCGCGAGAAATTCGCACGCACACTTGAATTACATATACCAATAATCAATATTGGCCGTCTTATCGAATTAGTACCCATTATTGAAAAGACGCTGCGCCGATTGTCGAACGACACTTGGCGAATAAACCTTTATCAATGCAAAGGGTTGCTTTGTGAATTCAAATCGGTCAAGCCTTCTCCCGGGAAAGTTCTTCTGTTCTCGGGAGGTCTAGACTCTCTGGCCGCCGCATTAGAGTTTTCAAACGGAGCCGATAGCTTAGCTCTTGTGAGTCACCACACGATGAGCCCTCAAACGACAACTGCTCAATCGATGCTCTATCAGATGCTGTTAAGCAAAGGATGCAAACTGACACACCACAGTTTTTTTGTATCTGCTCGCAATAATGGCTCTTTCGATCATGACGCCGAGAACAGCCAGCGAACTCGTTCCTTTCTATTTCTCACGCTTGCGGCGATCACCGCAAGTCGTTTGGGTCGGCGAGAGATAGTGGTAATCGCCGAAAATGGACAGATGGCCATCCATCTCCCCCTGAACTCAGCCCGGATTGCAGCTTATTCAACGCACACAGCCCACCCGGATGTACTTGCTCAGATGCAACTCTATCTGAAAGGTGCCTTCAGGATCGAATTTATCATTGAAAACCCCTATGTTCTCAAGACAAAGAGGGAAGTAATTGAGCCAATTGTTGTTAATGCTCCCGAGACCATTCCGCATTCGATTAGCTGCTGGAAAAGTTCACGCATGACGAAGGGGACAACCCATTGCGGTGAGTGCATCCCCTGTTTTATTCGACGCATCGCGATCGAAAGCTATCAACCGGACAAAACGGCATATGGCCGTGACGTGTTCAAGGAAACTTCCGTAAACCTACAAACGGCCGATGAAGGCCGCCGCAACCTGGCGGACCTCGCAGAATTTACACTGAAGTTTGAGAGGATGTCGGATGCCGAGTTGTACGACGAATGGCCCGAGCTTTTTTCTGAAAATATCGATGCGTTTGAAACCATATTGATGTACAAGCGTGCTGCGGCGGAGACACGCGCAGTCCTTTCGAAATATCCCGTAGCCGCACAGGTGTTGATATGAAGATCAGTCATAAGCAACTTGAGGCTTGCCGCTTCAGCCCGAAGAGCTGGGTTGCTGCCCAGCAGTCAGGCGGAGGACCACGCAGATTAAGTTACAGACAAGCGCTCAATTTGGCGATATGCGAATTTCACAGAACCGGGAGCGTTGACGCAGCTAGTGACAAAGTTAACAGGTACGCTGTTAAGAACTTTAAAGACACTAAAAGGATAGCAATGCTCTACGAATACCTCGACAAATATGCAAAATGGTTTGGGGCGTCTGGAATCATTTCGGCTGACGCTAACGTTCTGATCGCTTATCCATATAAGAGCAATTGGCAACTCGGAGGTTACATCTCAAGGGTTGATTTTCTTCAATCGGGTTACCGGGGGATGTTATTTGAAGGTATTGTTCCAGGATGGAAGGACCAACTTAGGATGCCATTGCTCCAGACAGCAATAGCTGAGCGATACGGACGTCCCGCCACGCAGATCAGGGTTGGCTTTCAAGAAATAGACGGGAATACGCTGACCGATACACGTTATAGTATCGAACAGCGAGACGCGGCCGAGGCGGAGTTCAAGAGAATAGGAGCTCAGGTCTTCAAACTTTGGCCTCAACCAACTGCTTAGGATTTCTGGACCTGTTTTTCAATCATCCGTAGGGCTATTCAGTTCCAGGCCGAAGCAACGCACTCCACTCAATACGAATTGACAAAGCTTGGATCAAAAGAGTCCACAATGCGCATTGCATTTTGAAAATTAAAACCGGCAAACGCCCTTGTCGCCTCCGTGGACGTGAAATCGAGTTGTATGAACTGAGTCCTGCATATTCGTCCTGGCCCTACGGGACGGGTGAATGGGGGTGAACTCTGTCCCAGGGTTTCACCTTGACACCCCACGGACGAAGATCTGTCCGTGGGGACCCCGGACCTGGGCTATTTTCACGTTCTCCCTACGGGAGAATTTGTGGCGCAAAGATGGACGTTATATCCCAGGTCTCAAAATCGAGACCTGGGGCACCCAGTAGGAAAACATCCCTCAGGGGCTAAAGCCCGACTCATTCTATTGACCTTATCGGCCCGGCTAAAGCCGTGCCCTTGTTACAAAGCCCCCTGGTTGAGTTTTTCCGCTCGCCGCGGCGAGTGAAGTCGTGCCCTGACACAATGCCACACCGTGCCCTGACACACGCGACCCGACCCAGAGGGTACCCCGGTTCCCCGGTCGTGCCCGGATACAAAACCCATTTATGCAGCCAGTTCTATTCCCTAGTCCCTGTTCCCTCGTTTACTCTCTGCCTTTTTTGCGGATTTCGATGTTGAGGCGCTTGATTTTCTGGTTGAGGGTGGAGAGGGGGATGCGGAACTGCTCGGCGGCTTCGGTCTGGTTGCCGTTGCAGCGCTCGAGCTTTTCGACGATGATGCGGCGCTCGATGTCTTCGAGGATGTCGAAGAGCGAGGCGTTGGGGTTGTGTTCGAGCAGGGCGTCCTGGAAGCTGCGGCCGGTGATGTGGCCGGGGAGCAGATCGGAGCCGATGATGGGGCCGGAGGAGAGCACCACGCCGCGCTCGATGGCGTTTTCCAGCTCGCGGACGTTGCCGGGCCACTCGTAATCGACCAGGGCGCGCAGGGCGTCGGCGGAGAGCTTGCGCGGGGGCGAGGCCGTTCTCGTTGGCGTAGAAGTCGAGGAAGTGCTTGGCGAGCAGGGGAATGTCTTCGCGGCGGGCGCGCAGGGGGGGCAGGTCGACGGTGATGACGTTGAGGCGGTAGAAGAGGTCCTCGCGGAAGCGGCCGTCGCGGACTGCCTGGCGCAGATCGATGTTGGTGGCGGCGATGATGCGCACGTCCACCTGGATCTCCTGCACGCCGCCCAGGTGCATGAAGCGGCGGTCCTGCAGGACGCGCAGAATCTTGGCCTGGGTGTCCATGCCCATGGTGGCGATCTCGTCGAGGAAGAGCGTGCCGCCGTTGGCGACTTCGAAGAGGCCTTTTTTGGAGGCGATGGCGGAGGTGAATGCGCCCTTGACGTGGCCGAAGAGCGTGGATTCGAGCAGCTCGGAGGGCATGGCGCCGGTGTTGATGGGGACAAAGGGCTTGTCGTTGCGCGGCGAGTTGGCGTGGATGGCCTTGGCGATGAGCTCCTTGCCGGTGCCGCTCTCGCCCTGGATGAGGACGGTGGAGCGGCTGGGCGCGACCTGGGCGACGAGGTCGAAGACCTTCAGCATGGATCTCGCTCTTGCCCACGATGTTGGCGAAGTTGTAGCGCTGCTTGAGGGTGCGCTTGAGCTGCAGGTTCTCTTCTTCGGCGCGATGGCGGGCGACGGCGGAGCGGATGTCGGCCAGCAGCTTCTCGTTGTCCCAGGGCTTCTGGACGAAGTTTTCCGCGCCGGCGCGGACGGCTTCGACGACGTTGTCCACGGTGCCGTAGGCGGTGATCATGATGACCGGCAGCTCCGGCTGGCGTTCCTTGATCTGGGGCAGCAGCTCCAGGCCGCTCTGGCCGGGCAGGGCCAGGTCGAGCAGCACCAGGTCGAAGTTTTCCTGCTCCAGAATGCGCAGGCCCTCTTCGCCGTCGGCGGCCATTCTTGACCGCGTAGCCCTCGAGCGTGAGCAGCACTTCGAGCGACTCGCGGATGGCGGCCTCGTCGTCGATGACCAGGATGCTGGCCGGCCGGCGTAGCCGGAGTTGCCGTTGGCGGCAGATGCGGAGACGGGCAGATTCAAGGGCAGTTCGACCTCAGGCATGGACGGAATTCCTCAACAGGGGAAACTCGAGATGAAAGGTTGTGCCGGCGCCGACGGCGCTCTCGACATGAATTTTGCCGGCGTGCTCCTGGATGATGCCGTAGGAGACGGAAAGGCCCAGGCCGGTGCCGCGGCGGTCGCCGGGCCTGGGCGTGGTCTTGGTGGTGAAGAAGGGATCGTAGATGCGCTTGAGGTGCTCGGGAGCGATGCCGGAGCCGGAGTCGGCGACCAGCGCGGCGACGTGCTGACGTGGCCGTTGACCATGCGTGGCCACGCGCAGGCGGCCGCCGCCGGGCATGGCCTCCTTGGCGTTAAGCAGCAGATTGAGAAAGACCTGCTGCAGCTTGCCGGGGTTGCCGTGGATGGGGGGCAGTTCCTCGGCCAGGTCGAGATCGACGATGATCTGCGCGGTCTTGAACTGGTGTTCGAGCAGGGAGAGCGTGTCGCGAATGACCTGGTTGAGGTTGGTCTCGCGGAACTCGGTGGTGGAGGTGCGGGAGAAGTTCAGCAGGCCATTGGCGATCTCGGCGGCGCGGAAGCTCTGCTGGGTGATCTTGTCGAGCACCGGGCTGAGGCGCGCGTCGCCCTTGAGCTGCTTGGAGAGCATCTGCGCGTAGGAGGAGATGACGGCCAGCGGGGTGTTGATCTCATGGGCCACGCCGGCGGCCAGCAGGCCGATGGAGCTGAGCTTGTCGGCCTGCGCCAGCTGGGTTTCCAGCGAGACGCGCTCGGTGATGTCGTCGACCAGGATGATGCGGCCCACGGAAACGAAATCGCGCGAGAGCAGGGGCGCGATGGCGATGTTGGCGGTGCGCTGCTCGCCGGCGCGGGTGGTGAGGCGGAACTTGTAGAGGTGATGCACGCCTTGCTCGTTGCGGAAGCTGTCCATAGCGTCGATGAACTCGAGGGGAAAGACGGCGCGAAGCGCCTGGCCGATGGCCTCGGCGCGGCTGAGGGCGTACATGGCCTCCATCTGCGCGTTCCAGCTTTCGATGCGGTCGTCCAGATCGAGGGCCAGGATGCCCACGTTGATGGACTCGACGATGTTTTCGTTGAACTCCTTGAGGCGCTCGAATTCGCCGATCTTGGCTTCCAGGCGGGCGTAGAGGCTGGCGTTCTGGAGGGCGATGCCGATGTAGCTGGCCAGGGATTCGAGCAGTTCCACGTCTTCGCTGGAGAGGAAGTCGCCGCCGATGGTGCGGCCCAGGCCGATGACGGCGATGGTGCGCGTGGCCGCCGATCCAATGGAGCAGATCGCCGTCCTGCATCTGGCCCGCGGCCACGCGGCAGGGCAGATAGTAGTTCAGGTCGAGCAGGGCGGCGGTGCGCTGCTGGTCCGGGGGCAGATGCAGGGCAGCTTGAGCGTTTTCAAGGAAGATGTGGGAGTGGTCGTTGGCCTGGTCGAAGTCCAGAAAGCCCAGGGCAAGACGATCCTGCGGCGCTTGCGCGGCCTCGGCGGGCAGGCCGTGCGAGGCGGCCAGGCGCAGGCGGCCGGATTCCTGGGCCAGGAAGACCGCCACGCGGGCCACCAGCAAGGTGCTCGGCAGCCGCTCGACGATGGATTCCAGCAGGGCCTGCAAGATCGGTCTCCGAACTGAGGCCGCGGCCGAACTCGACCAGCGCCTTGCGGTAGTCGTAGCGATGGCGGTCAAAGGCCCTGTCGACCCAGCCCTGAATTCTGCGCTTGAGCGGGTCAAAGATGGCGGCCACCACCAGAATGGCGAGCACCAGGCCCCACTCGCGAACGGCGTCGGGCAGGCGGGTGTGGACCACCAGGGCGCTGAGCGCGATGATGCCGAAGTAGGCGCCCAGCGAGCATGGCGGTGGCCAGCGTGTAGGCCACGCCGCGCTTGAAGATCAGGTCGGTATCCATCAGCCGGTAGCGGACGATGGCCCAACTGAAGGTGAGCGGCAGAAAGACGATGGAGAGGCCCGCCAGATTGGTGAGCAGGCTGGGCATGCGCAGGTCGAAGAGGAAGGGAATGGCGTAAAAGAGCGTAAAGGGGACGATGGCCAGCAGGGCGCCGCGCGTGAGCCACTTCAACTGCTGGCGCAGCAGGGGCGTGTCGGCGCGGCTGTAACTGCGCAGGAAGAAGGCGGCCGCCAGCACGTAGAAGACGGCGTCGTAGCCGGTGCCGGTCTGGTTCAGGCGGTGCATGCAGCAGCCCCGTCGCCTGACGCGTCTCGATGGCCCATAGCCACAGCCCCAGCAGGCCCGCGCCCGGCGCGTAGACCAGCGGCAACAGCCAGCGGCGGCGCAGTTTCTTGAGCCGCTCCTCGGGAAAGCTCAGGGCAAAATGCAGAAACAGCGCCGGCTGCAGCGACTCAGCCAGCACATTGCACCAGAAAACGGTCCAGTCCAGGGTGTCCAGCTTGCCGGTGTACTTGAGCGCGTAGAGGGCGAAGGAAACCAGGCAGAAGAGGTAGAAGTGAGTGGCGCGCGGGGCTGTCCAGCGGCGGAAGAGAACGTAGATGCCGATGGCCAGGTAGATGAGGCCGATGAGGCGCAGCCCCAGCGCCAGGCTGCGGTCCAGCGGCTCGGGGATGACCACCGTCTCCAGGGGAATGCCGCCGCGGGTGATTTCGTAACCGGCCTTGCCGTAAATCTGGGTGCGATAGAGAACGCGCTCCAGGTCGGCTACGCGCACGATGGGAGTGTAGTTGGCTTCGGGAAGCAGGCCTTTGGCCTCAATGTCTGTGCGAGGAGGCGCGGTCTCCGGCGGCGGGTTTACTCCCGGGAGCATCTCCTGCGTCTGCGGGGCGGGATTCTCGGGCAACACCCTGGCCCCAGTCAGCAGGTCGTGCGCCTGAATGCCGGCGCGCTGGCCGGGACTGTCGGGCAGCACCTTCTCCGCTTCCAGCCCTCCCGCAACCTCGCGCCACCAAACCCCATCGTAAGGCTTCTGGAACTGGCTTTCCTGGCGATAGTTCCACCCCGCCAGCAGCACCAGGCCGGCCGTGGCCACGGCCAGCAGAGGCGCCTGCAAACGGTTGAAAAGGCTGGTTTCCATGGGGGAACACTCTACTCATTCAATTTCGTAGCACGTCGGTTGCCATGCAAGAGAAATACACGGTTGCCCAGGGACTTATCGGCAATCGATTGAGAATACGCAAGATAGTGACTCCTTGTTCAATAAAACGTCAACCGGAAGGGGAGCACAATCTGAGTATAATGCAGAAAATAGTAGGTAGTATCCACCGAAAGGGATCGATCTATGGAAATCAGTAGTTCTTTAAGGAGAGGCAGTTTACAGTGTAATGCGTAGAAAAATCGTAGCAAATTGCGGGCCAAAGTGATTCCAAAAGTACACCGGGAAGTGCTACAGACAGCAATCCTCGCTCATCTGATACACGAGTCCAAGGTTTACACCAATACCCATACTGGCTACGCAAGACTGAAACTGCAAGACTTCATCCACTAGACCATAAGCCACATGAACGAGTACGTTCGGGCTGAAGTCCACCCGAACTCGAGAATTTTTGGAACCTGCTCAAGCGGTGCCTGGATGGACCTATGTTTCCATCGAACTGTTTCACCTGCCGCGTTAGGTCCAAGAGCAGATGATCGGCTATAATAATCACGCAACGAAAAACAATTCGCTCACAATCCTGGACAGATTCGTACTTGCAGCGTCGCAGATTTCATGGAAGAGACTGACTTACGTGAACTGACCGGCAAAGTAGAAGAAACGGAAGCCTAACGCTCCGTGGCGGAAGTGCCAAATAAGCGAGAAGTGGAAGCCTTAATAGTTCGCGTGGCTTCCCATTCGGCATCAAGTTTGATTTTGATCTCAGCGTGAGGCACGGATAGAAGCCTCCGCGCAAATTCGGTGAAACGATCGAAATCGCCCGTATCGTTCTTGGCAGAAGGCACGGAAATGCTCAGCATATACGCCCTAGATTGGAGCTTAACGCCGATGTGTGAAAAAATCAACTTGTAACTCTATGGGATATTATGCAACGTTTTTATCCAGAACTATTTATCGCAATGTCCGCAGCTCTTGAGACTGTGCGACGGCCTGATGCCCTTAAGGATTCAGATTCCATTCCTGTTCACCTTAAGACCAGTGGAATTAAAGCCTTTGCCCCCCTGGTAGAAAACTGCACTACTCTCGGGTTAAAGGCGTCAGCCAAATCCGTTAAAAAAATCGTAAATCTTTACTCTACGGAGGGTAGCACCTTTGGACAGCAAAGAGCCTTGGCGTTAGAACTTCAAAACAGGCTTCTCGATGAGATGACCGGAGAATACTTCTTTTTTTTAACTGCTTCAGGAGCACTGCGCTACGACAAATGGGGAGACGGCTGGGAGAAAATCTTAGACCGCTTCCCAGACACTGTAAGAGATGTTGAAGAGATGAATAAATGTTTTGCTCTCAGCCGCTTTACCGCTGCAATGTTTCACGCCTTACATGTAGCCGAGTGTGGAGCGATACAACTAGGTGATTATATCGGCGTTTTAGATCCAAAGAAAGGATGGGGACCGACCGAAAAGAAGCTGCGTGAGCTTATCAAAGGAGGACATGCCAATTTGCCCACATCACTGAAAGGCAAGTTCGAATTTTTAGAGCAGATGAATCGCGAAATCGACAGTATGGTACTCGCTTGGCGTCATAAGGTGGATCATGCGGCAAATCATCTTGCAATTGTTCCCAACACCGATTTCACTCCTGATATTGCAGAACACATTCTCGGGTCGGTCAAATTATTTATGCATAGGCTTCTTGAAGGAATCCCAGAGTCAACAACCAATCACGTATAATTTCGTCCATAATGGCCTATAGAGATCACACTACGCTGTTCATATTCCTTGATGAATCAGGAAACCTGGACTTTAGCCCTAATGGTTCCAAATATTGGTCGCTAACCGCATTTTGTACTTTCTATCCACGCGGAGGGAAAGGAGCCTTTTTAGACCTTTTGTACACGTTGGCTGACGATGGAATCGGTCAGGCGTATCTTCACGCGTCTGAGGATAAGCAAACAGTGCGTGATCAAGTGTTCGCGTTGATCAATGGGTTAACCGACGAACACGAGATCCATTGCGTGATTGCGGAAAAGAAAAAGGCTCACCCGTCAATCTATAAAAAAAAGGTACTCAACAAAAAGGGCAAACCGAGAATCGAAAAAGATGAATCTCCATTTTATAGGGTTGTTTGCAAGGCACTTCTTAAATATGTTTTTGGGTGTCCCCGTTTCATGAATGCGGAGAAAATCGTAATTGTTTTAAGTTCAATTTTCACAAAAGATAAGCATGAATATATACGCGGAGCCCTTAGTGCCGAACTGAAGGCTGCAACAAAAGCTAAATTCCATATCTATTTTCACCCCAATAAGGCCGATTTGAATTGCCAGATTGCCGACTATTGCGGATGGGCTATTGCCCGCAAGTGGGAGGAAGGGGATACTAGATACTTATGATTTAATCAGGGGGAAAATCAAAAATGAGTTCGATATTTTTCGAAGGGGCACAAGGATATACTACTAATAACACGAAAAGGAGGGGCTTTTGACCCCTCCCTTCGCTGACCCATTCTACCTATCCAAAGAAGAACCCAGGGGTTCTTTTCAGCAGACGGGAACCTTTAAACTACAACTACAGTCATGATGCGCCCAGAGGCACGAAGATGCAAGAGAAAATGTATCGAGAAATAATTATGTGATGATATCAAATAATAGATTTATATAATCAACAATCAGCCAACTACATTATTACCGAAAAATCTACGATTTGTAACGGTAATTTTCCAGACTCCGGTGGCGCGGGAAGAACGGGATTACGCGTCAGAGCTGGCCATAGGTGGCCCTGGGGCCGTGTTTGCGCAGGTAATGGTGTTCTGAAACGTACTCCGGTATACCGGCATCGGAGGCTCCGAGAAGCACACTGCGGAAGGCGAGGCGGGCGATGTATTCGAGGACGTCGGCGTGCTCGACGGCCTGCGCGACGGTTTTGCCCCACACAAAGGGGGCGTGGCCGGCCACCAGGACGCCAGGAACGGCGATGGGGTCCAGGCCCCCGGCGCGGAAGCGGCGGACGATAACCGCGCCGGTATTCCGCACATAGGCCTCGGCAACCTCTTCGGCGGTCAGGGCCGCAGTGACCGGAACCGGGCCGTGGAAGTAGTCGGCGTGAGTGGTGCCGAGGCAGGGAATGGGGCGGCCTGCCTGCGCCCAGGAGGTCGCAAACTCGGAGTGGGTGTGGACGATGGCGCCGATCTGGGGGAATTCGCGGTAGAGGCAGATGTGTGTCTCCAGATCGCTGGAGGGGCGCAAGGAGCCTTCGACGATTTTGCCGTCGAGATCCGTGATCACAAGGTCAACAGCGGAGAGCGAGGCATAGTCCACGCCGCTGGGTTTGATGACCACGAGGGGCTGGGAGCCGGTGCGGCAAATTCCACTGGCGTTGCCAAAGGTGTGGGGAGCGAGGCCGCGGCGGGCGATCTCCTGGTTGGCGTGGAGGACTTCCTGGCGGAGAGAGGCGAGCAGCATGGGGTTCCTGAGCGATCGGGGCGATGAAAAGCGCTTACTGGGACAGTTTACAGTTGCAGGAAGTCTCCGGCTGTTTCCGGAGACAAGAAACTGGCATGTTTTTCGTGTTGCATCACAGAGCTAAGCCGCGCGGGATCATTCATTTCCCCGCGGATGGTTGCGCTGCGCCATCCGCATTTACTACGGCTGAGGGGGGTGTCTTACGGCCCCGTGACGGCTGACCGGCGACTCAGGTTGATCGGCTGGCGACTGTTCCTCGGGTTCGGCTTCTTCTTCGTTGGCGGCGGCCGTGGGCAGCGCGGGAGCGGCGGCGGCCTGGGTGCTCGTGGCGTTGCGGCTGCTGAGCACGATCTGGCGGGGTGTTCCCTCGCCCTGGTCCCCGATCATGATGACGTTGTAGCCGGAGCCTTCAAGGAGTTGGGAGAGCACCACATTCGCCTGACCGGGGCCGTAGTCGCCAAAGATACGCTGGTCGGCGCCCAGACCCTCGACCTTGGCGCCGGTGGCGGCGGAAACATCCTTCAAAATCTGTTGCAGGCTGGAGTTATCGGCCTCGATGCGGAGGCCCTTGCTGTCCCAGGTTACGGAGGCATCGTTGGGCTTGTCGTTGGCCGGCCAGTGCGGAGGTTCGGGCTCGACCGGCTTGGCGGGCTTGAGAGCTGCTTGATCCGCCGCGGTGGATGGCGGGACTTTGCTGGGACGCTTGTGGGGGTGAACCGGCTTGTGTGCCGGGGTGCGCGCGGGAGGCGTGGAAGGGGCCTGTGCGGCGGGCGTTTGGGCGCCTGACAGCCATGGGGCCGCAAATAAAGCAGCAGCCAGAACCGCAACCGAGGGCTGGAAGCGCCAGGAAAGCGATCTCCGCGAAGCCTGGTGTGGCGCGGACTGGGATGGGAGCGGGATCGATCTGCGCATGAGAATAAGCTCTCCCGGCCCCTTGCCGGGCGGCGGCAATCCACTGCCGCTCTACTGTACTAGACTAACAGTGGCCCGCGGACGCTCAAAAAGAGTTTCACCGGGCTGAGGAGGATGAGCCAGGAATGCGCCTCTGCTGGAAGGGTTGGGCCGCCGCGGTTTTGCTGGCTTTGCCGGCGCTGGGCCGGGCCGCGAGTTGCACCACGCAGGCGGAGATGTTGGAGCCGGATCGCAATGCACTGATAGCGGCCGGGGGACGGCTGTCAGAGGCCATAGCGCAGCAGGATTATGCCTCGCTGCTGATCGTCGCTACTGCCCGCGGAGACGGCGGAGTGGAACGGGATTCGCGGGGCGGTGGAGCAGGCCGCGCCGCTGGTGAAAGGCGGGCAGGTGCAACTGCGGAGTATGTATCTGCTGGACGCCGAGCAACCTGGCGGCGCCGGCGGATACGCAGTTTTTCTGCTCCAATGCCAGCGGCTCGCTGACCGTGACCATCACCATGCGGGCGCTGCCGCCGGGCCGCTACGCGCTGGTGCTGGCGGATGCGGCGGGGGCTCCGCTGGGCGGGCAATGGGGAATCATTCTGGCCTGGGACGCCGGCCGGCGAACGGCTGGAAGACTGGCGGGGCTGACCGTGCGCCAGGGGATTTTTGACGGGCACGACGGCGTTTGGTACTGGACGCGGGCCCGGGAGCTGGCCAGGGCGGGCCAGCGCGTGGAGCGCATGGTACTGCTATGAGGCGGCGCGGTATCTGCTGCTGCCGGTGGATTTTCTTTCCTCGCCGAATCTGGAAAAGCTGGCGGCGGAGCAGGCGCAGATCAAGGATTCGCCGCAGGACGCGTTTCCTTTGTCGCTGCCGGACGGCGACCGCAACTGGAAGATCGACGCGGTGCGGCTGGACGCGACGCTGCTCCACGCCGATCTGGGCGTGACCTACGAATCGACGGGAGTGACCGATCCGGCGGCGCAGCGCACCGAGGCGATGGCGGTGCTGAGCGCGCTGCTGAAGGCGCAGCCGGGGCTGCGGGAGAACTTTCACGGGCTTGTGGGCCTATGCGGTGAAGGATGGCAAGCGGACGCCGGTGATCGAGTTGCCCATGGGGCAGATACCGTAAAGACAGGGAATAGGGAATAGGGAACAGGGACGTAGGGAATAGCGGCGTCAGGCGGGCCGGATGTCGGACTCTGAGCAGCATCATTCAAGATCCCAGAAGGAAGCAAAGGCAATGGCGGCAATCATCGATCTGCGTTCGGATACAGTGACGCGGCCCACGCCGGAGATGCGCGCGGCGATGGCCGCGGCCGAGGTGGGCGACGACGTTTACGGCGAGGACCCCACCGTCAACCTGCTGGAGCGGCGCGCGGCGGAGGTCTTTGGCCGCGAGGCGGCGCTGTTTGTGCCCACCGGCACCATGGGCAACCAGATTGCCATTCGCCTGCACACGCAGCCGGGCCAGGAGGTGATCGCCGAGTCGCGGGCGCACATTCTGGACTGGGAGATGGCGACCACGGCGGTCTTTTCCGGCTGCCTGGTGCGCGCCGTTGCCGCCGAGCGCGGCATTCTGACCTGGAAGCACATCGAGCCGGCGATCTACGGGCGCGGAGCGTTTCGCGCCGCCACCGGGCTGATCGAGATTGAGAACACGGCCAACCTGGCGGGGGGCACGGTGACGCCGCTGCCGGTTACTGGAAGAGATCTGGGCCGGGGCAAAAGAGCGCAAGCTCCCGGTGCACCTGGATGGAGCGCGCATCTTCAATGCCGCCACGGCGCTGGGCGTGGATGTGAAGACGCTGACGCGCGGCTTCGATACGGTGATGTTCTGCCTGTCGAAGGGGCTGGGCGCGCCGGTGGGCTCCATGCTGGTGGGCTCGGCGGAGCTGATGGCGCGGGCGCGGATTTATCGCAAAGCCCTGGGCGGCGGAATGCGGCAGGCCGGCGTGCTGGCGGCGGCGGGACTGATCGCGCTGGAACAGGGACCGGCGCGGCTGCATGAGGACCACGCCAACGCGCGGCTGCTGGCCGAGGCGCTCTCCAACATCGAGAGCGTGGCGATCGACCTGGATGCGGTGGAGACCAACATCGTGATCTTCCGGCTGACGGGTGGCGTGAGCGCGGCGGAGGTGGTCGACGCGGCTGAAGGCGCGCGGAATTCTGATCAGCGCCTTTGGGGCCGGATGCGATCCGGCTGGTGACGCACCTGGACGTGGATCGCGCTGCTTGCATTGCAGCCTCACAGGCGCTGGCCGAAGAGATTGAGGCGGCTTGAGTGGGGTTCCTGAGGAGCGGTAACGCTTTTTGAGGTTCGCAGCTTCCCACCCTTTTCATCCGCCGCGGCGGATACGTGAAAAGGATGGGGCACCCATATTGTCTTACACAAGCGAACATTGGCAACAAACATCAGACTGGACAAATTTCAGGCTGATTCGAGAATAGCGCTGCGTTCTTGAAAATCCGCAAAGACGAATCCATCCCTATTTACGACTTCACCGGCTTCCAGATGCAGAGGGGCCGCAAACATCGGTCCGTCATAGGCACAGGTATGAAACTCGCCGCGCTCCGCACACGGGTCAATCTCCTGCGGCAGATCGTCGAGCAATGCGGCGTCGTACTCGCGGCCGGCAAAGGAGCGCGGCAATTGTTTGGTATCCACGCAAACCACCTTCGCGCGCAAGCCTCCGGCAATCATCTCGCGAGCCAGCGCGGCGGTTGGAATCTCCCATAGCGGAAACAGGGGTTGCAGCCCGGTTGGCTGCAGTTGCTTTTCGCGATAGGCGCGGACATCGGGCAGGAACAGATCGCCAAAGGCAACCGCATCGATATGCTCACGGACAGCGCGATCGCAGACTTCGCTCATTCGCTGCTCGTAGATATCGTTCGAGCAGGGCCAGGGCAGGGGCACAACCCATAGCGGCAATCGAGCGGCGTCCGCCTGAGCTTGCAGAACGGAACGGCGGGTGCCGTGCATGGCTACGCGCTGAAACTCGGTGTTCAGGGTGGTCAGCAATCCGACCAATTCAATATCGGGTTGCCGGCGCAGGATGTGGAGCGCCCAGGCGCTATCTTTGCCGCTGCTCCAGGACAATAAAACGCGCTTCATCCTGCCATCATACCCTGCAACCGGGCGCTGTCGCGCGTGGCTGCATGCCGCGGGTGTTTCTTCAATTGACCACGCAACTATTTTCCGGGAATGAGTTAATAAGATTGTTGGCCGGGAACGTTGCCGGTTCCGGAGCCACAATCAAACCCCCAGGAGGAATCGAATCATCGTGAAAAAGATTGCACTGGCAGTAATGCTAGCTCTGACTATGATCCCTGCCGTTTCGTATGCGCAGGTTGTGATTCGCGTCGCACCCCCGCCCCCGGTCGTCGAAGAGCGCGGCCGGCCCCCGGAGCGGGGATTCGTATGGATTGACGGCTACCATCGCTGGGATGTTGATCACTACGTCTGGGTTCCCGGCCGCTGGGAGCGTCCGCCCCATCCCGGCGCGCGCTGGGTGGCGCACAAGTGGGTCAACCACCATGGGGAATGGGTGCTGATTGAAGGGCACTGGCGGTAAAGGGAACTGGAGTGCGGGAAAGCGGGGCGCGCGCCCCGCTTTTTCTGTCTGCGGATTGCTTCCGGATTATCTGATCTCAATCACATCAGTGGCTGCTGTCGCGGCGGCTTCGGCCTGTTCCATCAGCTTCCGGGTCACGGCGTAGAATTCGGCTGCCTGCGGGCTTTTGGGTCCGGCCAGGGTGACGGGGAGGCCGCGATCGCCGCCTTCGCGAATGGCGGGGACCAGCTCGATGGAACCCAGGAAGGGAACGTTGAACTGCTTCGCGGTGCGCTCCGCACCGCCGCGGGAAAAGATGTCGATCTCCTTATGGCAGTGCGGGCAGGTGAAGTGGCTCATGTTTTCCACGATGCCCAGCACCTCCACGTTGACCTGCGCGAACATCTCGAGGGCCTTGCGGGCATCCTGCAGGCTGACGTCACTGGGCGTGGAAACCACCACGGCGCCGGTGAGCGGCACGGTCTGCACCAGCGAGATGACCACGTCGCCGGTGCCCGGCGGCAGATCGACGATGAGGTAGTCGAGCTCGCCCCACTCCACCTGCTGGAGAAACTGGCGGATGATCTGGTGCAGCATGGGTCCGCGCATGACCATGGGCTTGTCGCCGGGCGAGATGTAGCCGATGGAGATGGTCTTGATGCCGTGGGTGAGGTTGGGTTCGATGCGGTTCTCCGGGCCCGACTTTGGGCTGCTGGCTGGAGCCCATCATCAGCGGCACGTTGGGGCCGTAGATGTCGGCGTCGATGAGGCCTACGCGCTGGCCGAGCCGCGAGAGCGCGACGGCCAGGTTGACGGCCACGGTGGTTTTGCCTACCCCGCCCTTGCCGGAACCGATGGCGACGATTTTTGAGACGCCGGGCAAGGCTACGGGGGAAGGCATGGAAGGGGAATGCGCCATAGTGTGCGATTGCTCCTTTTGGGAAAAGCTCTCTCTGTGAAGTTACGTTCTATTCGCCTACGGTTTGATGCCTGCTGCGTTTTCCTGGGCGGCGGTGGCCCGGCTTGGCTTCTTGCGGCGGCGCGCGGATTCGGCTTCGCGATGCTCGCGGCGGCAGCAGCGCATCAGCATAGCGGCGCAACTCGTCGGGAGTCTCGGGCATGATTTGAGGAATCTTCTGCCGGCGGCCCTGGTCGTCGATGGCCACAAAGACCAGGTAGGCGCTGGCCACATGCACCACCGAACCGGTGCGAGTGTTTTCCGCCCACACCTTCACCCCCACCTCCATGGAGGTGGTAAAGGCGCGGTTGACGCTGGAGCTGAGGGTGAGCAGGTCGCCCAGGCGCACCGGGCGGATGAAGTCGATGTGATCCATGGCGGCGGTGACCACGTTGGTGCGCGAGTGCCGGTAGGCGGCCATGGCGCCGGTGAGATCGATAAAGTGCATCAGGCGTCCGCCCAGCAGGCTGCCCAGGGTGTTGGTGTCGTTGGGCAGGATGATCTCTGTCATCTCCGACTGGGTGCTGGCCACGGTGCGCGTATTGGGATTGATCGGGGTGGAACTCATGCTGCGCTGACTCCATTCGTTGTGCGGGCCTGAGCGGCTGCGGAAAAATGGGGAATAAAAAACAAACTTACAAAACAACATCCCTCAGGGGCTAAAGCCCAGGTTGATTTTGCAAGACTTGCGGCACGTCTAAAGCCGTGCCCTTTCAAAACAATGCCAAATTAGGACACTACTGGTTTTTCTACAGACTGCAGAGCACACTTGCCACTCGCTACAATGGAAGTGACTGAGTAGGCCGGGCCGATGGGGTGAGGCGCTAGCGGCCGGGCCTCTGATTCCAGTTTCGGCAATCTGCGCCAAATGTGCAAATCCCCCGCCGGGGGACAGGGGCAGGATGGACAAGATCGCAGGACTGAAAGAGATTCTGGCGCTGGACCCCAAGAACAGCTTTGCCCGCTACGGGGTGGCTATGGAGTTGGCCGGGCGCGGCGAGACAGAGGCGGCGCTGTCTGAATTCGATACACTGCTGTCCAACGATCCGGAGTATACGGCCGGCTACTTCATGGCCGCGCAAACGCTGGTATCGGCGGGGCGGACGGCGGAGGCCAGGGAGCGGCTGAAGGCCGGGATCGGCTGTGCGGCCCGCAGCGGCAACCGCCATGCGCTCAGCGAGATGCAGGCCATGCTGGACGAGCTGAACGGGTAGGTTTGTCGCCGCCTGCGGCTCCGCAATCTGAACCGTTGGCGCCCCTTCCGGCAGGCGGCGCTACCTTTCCATGCAACCCCCATCTATACTGACAGTATGGCCAAATATTCAATCGTTGTGCCGTTTCATAACGAAGAGGAGAACGTTACCGCTTTATATGCGCGCCTGAAGCAGGTGATGGAGCAGGTGGGCGAGAGCTTTGAGCTGGTGCTGGTGGACGATGGCTCCAGCGACCGCACCTACAAGCTGCTGGAAGAGATTGCCGCGGTGGACAGCCGCGTGCTGGTGGTGAAGCTGCGCCGCAACTTCGGCCAGACCTCGGCGCTGGCGGCGGGATTCGACCATGCCTCGGGCGAGTTCATCCTGGCCATGGACGGCGACCTGCAGCACGACCCCAACGATATTCCCGCCTTCATCGAAAAGCTGGAAGAGGGCTACGACGTGGTCTCGGGCTGGCGCAAGGAGCGGGTCGACAACTTCGTGATGCGGCGCATCCCCTCGCGCTGCGCCAACTGGCTGATGGCCAGGCTCTCCGGCGTGGAGATTCACGACTTCGGCACCACCTTCAAGGCCTATCGCCGCGAGGTGATCCAGAACATTCCGCTCTACGGCGAGATGCACCGCTTCATTCCCGCGCTGGCCAGTTGGTATGGCGCATCAATCTGCGAAGTTCCCATCCGGCAACGTGAACCGCGAGCGGGGCAAGAGCCACTACGGCATCGGGCGCACCTTCCGCGTCTTCTTCGACCTGCTGACCATCCGCTTCCTGCTCAGGTACATGAGCCGTCCGCTGCACTTTTTCGGCGGCTTCGGCGCGTTGGGCATGCTGGCGGGCAGCATCCTCTCCGCTGTTCTGCTGGGGATGAAGATCCTCAGCCCGCACCAGAGCGTGATGGACCAGCATGGGCCGCTGTTTGTGATCGGCGCGGTGCTGATCGTCGCCGGCATCCAGATGCTGGCCATCGGTCTGCTGGGCGAGCTGCAGGTGCGCCACTTTCACGCCAGCCAGCACCGCGCGCCCTACACTATCGACCGCATCGTGCGCCTGGATTCCTCTGAAGAGCAGAGCATGCTGTCGGAAGGGCGGGAAGGAAGGTTCTAAAGACAGGGAATAGGGAGTAGGGAATAGGGAATAGAAAAGCTCCGTCCGGGCGTTGTCTGGATGGGGTCTGGTGTTTTTTTGCAGGCTATAGAGCATTGCGCTTGCTGCTCCGGGACCCCGGGCGCTTGCAGCATCCTACCCTCTAGGTTCATTCTTAGCTGTGATGAAAGCTATCCAGATTCACCAGACAGGCGGGCCGGAGGTTCTTGAGCTGGCCGAGTTGCCCATTCCCCAGCCGGGCGCGGGGCAGGTGTTGATCCGCGTGGAGGCTGTCGGGGTCAACTTCATCGAGATTTACTTTCGCAAGGGCGTCTACAAGGCGGCGCTGCCGCTGACGCCGGGCAGCGAGGCGGCGGGCACGGTGGAGGAGCTGGGTCCGGGCGTGACGGGATTTGCCGCCGGGGACGCGGTGGCCTCGACCAGCGTGCTGGGCAGCTATGCCGAGTATGCGCTGGTTCCGGCGGCGCAACTGGTCAAGGTGCCCGCGGGGCTGACTCCGGAGCAGGCCGCCGCGGCCATGCTGCAGGGAATGACGGCGCATTACCTCGCCCACTCCACCTACCCGCTCAAGGCGGGGGATACGGCGCTGGTTCATGCCGGGGCGGGCGGCGTGGGCCTGCTGCTGACGCAGATGGCGGTGCGGCTGGGCGCGCGGGTGATTACCACGGTCTCCACGCCGGCCAAGGCGGAGCTGTCGCGCGAGGCCGGCGCTGCGCGATGTGATTCTTTACACCGAGCAGGACTTCGAGGCGGAGGTCAAGCGGCTGACCGGCGGCAAGGGCGTGGACGTGGTCTACGACTCGGTGGGCAAGACAACCTTCGAGGGCAGCCTGAACTGCCTGCGTCCGCGCGGGCTGCTGGCGCTGTTTGGCGCATCGAGCGGGCCGGTGCCGCCCTTCGACCTGATTCAGCTCAGCGGCAAGGGATCGCTGTTTATGACCCGGCCCACGCTGTGGCACTACATTGCCACGCGGGCGGAACTGGAGTGGCGCGCCGGCGATGTGCTGGGCTGGGCGGCCAAGGGCGAACTCAAGCTGCGCACCGAGCACATCTATCCGCTGGCCGAGGCCGCGCAGGCGCAGACGGATCTGGAAGACCGCAAGACGACCGGGAAGATTCTGCTGGAGCCGTAAAGAGCAGGGAATAGAGTGCAGCGTCAGGGACACTATGGAATTACGGCGCATAGCGAGTCAGCGAGTTAGCAAGTTAGCGTGGATTCGTGGCTGGACGATCGAATAGGCTTGCCTGGCAGACGGATAGCTGAGATTGGAGTAATGACGATGGATACGAATTTCCGTTGCTGCCGACGACCGGGTCTTTGTGCTGACCGGAGCAGGCATCAGCGCGGAGAGCGGGTTGCCAACTTTTCGCGCGTCGGACGGGTTGTGGGCGGGGCATCAGCATCGAGGATGTGTGCACTCCGGAGGCCTGGAAGCGCAATCCGGCGGCTGGTTTGGGAGTTTCTATTCGCAGCGCCGGGCGGACGGACGCGAAGGCGGAGCCGAACCCGGCGCATGTTGCGCTGGCGGAGTCTGGAGGCGCGGCTGGGCGAGCGCTTCTTTCTCTGCACGCAGAATGTGGACGATCTGCACGAGCGGGCCGGCTCAGTGCGGCTGGTGCACATGCACGGCGAGCTGGCCAAGTCGCGCTGCGAGCGGGAGTGCGGACGGCCGCCGGTGGAGGATCGCGCGATTTACGGCAGCCTGGACGAGGTGGGCCGCTGCGCCTGCGGAGGGCGGTTGCGGCCGCACATCGTTTTCTTCGGCGAGATTCCGCTGGAGATGGATCGCATCCAGAAGGAGATCGGCAAGGCGACGCTGATGGTGGTGGTGGGCACTTCGGGGTCGGTTTATCCGGCGGCCAATTTTGTCCATTGGGCGCGGCAGAATGGAGCGCGCACCGTCTACGTGGGACCGGAAAAGCCGCTGAACGCTTCAGCATTTACGCACGTGGTGGAGGGCAAGGCGGGCGAGGTGATGCCGGGGCTGTTTCGGGCGGAGTAGGGGATTTCTCAGAGTTGGTGCGGGGTTAGGTTCGTAGTCTCCCACCCTTTCGCAAGAAAAAAAGCGAAAGGATGGGGCACGGGGCAGTTGTAAGCCGCCCGGTTAGGTGCAGTTATTCGGTGGCGGGTGATGGAGATGGCGGCTGGTTCTTTTTCTTCTCGGCTTCCCGGTCGAGCCTGGCGCGCCTGGGTACTTCGGTCAAATCCTGGTTGTGCGCGGTGCGATGGACCTCGGCTTGTGCGGGGCGCAATGGATTAGGAATGGCTTGCATTCGTGTTCCTCCGTTATTTCGTGTGTGGGGGATCAGCGGGGCTTGATGAACTCTTTGCGGCGGAAGCGCAGGGCGGTCCAGTCCTCGTCGATGGCAATGGCGCGCACGGTATCAAATCCCGCGGCCTTCAGCGCCTCCCAGCCGGTGTCCCGATTGAAGTCGCAGTTGTACTTTTTCGATGTGCCTTTGGGATAGGCAAACCAGAGGGTAGCGTCGCCTTTGGCCCGTGCGGCGATTTTGGGCGCGATGGCGTCGACTTCGGCCTGGCGGGTGAGGAAGACGAGAGCGAAACGGATCTCCGGAAGGGACTCAAGGTAGTGATGAATGGTGATCACGGGCAGGCGCGCGAGCACCGGCGCGAGGCTCTCCGGCGCGTGCAGAACGAGGATCTCCTGGTGATCCTTGAGGTTGAGTTTCTCGAAGAGAGT
This sequence comes from uncultured Acidobacteriaceae bacterium, assembly GCA_963796085.1. Lineage (GTDB taxonomy): Bacteria > Acidobacteriota > Terriglobia > Terriglobales > Acidobacteriaceae > Telmatobacter. Next base: position 133,006 of record CAWCKF010000008.1, read on the forward strand.
CGGCCATGGATTTTCATGATAACCGGATTGGGGAAATAATCTGCAAACCACCTGCAGTGGGGCAGACGGCGCTTGCGCGCCATGAGGTCCATTGGAGTTCCACCTTTCGCCAGAAAAAAGGCGAAAGGATGGAGCACGGAGCCTCGCGCGCGGCGCCTAAAAGTGGAAGCGGTAGCGCAACTGGGCGGAGATCAGGCGCGGATCGTTGTAGTGGAAGCCGCCGATGGTGATGGAGTTATCCAGCAGGACGCGGTGGTTGGTGACGTTGAGGACCGAGGCGGAGAGCTTCCAGCGCTCGCCGAGCGCGTGGCCGGCGGAGACGTCGAAGGTGGTATGCACGGGCAGATAGGGGCCGTTGTAGGGGCCCTGCGTTGGCGCCGGCCAGGCCGTTGGAGAAGCCGGAGCCGTAGTAGACGTTGGCGGAGAACCAGGTATGCGCGAGGCAGATTGGCCGTGAAGCCGGTGTTCAGCGTCTGGCGCTGGTCGTGGTCGAGCGCAGTGTAGTCGGGGCCGAGGTCGCAGGCCGGGTCGGTGGGCAGCGTGCAGGTAAAGCCGCCGATGATGTTGCCGCGCTGCTCGGCGATCTGGTTGGAGTAGGTCAGGTGGAACTGGCCGAAGTGGGCCAGCTCGCGGCGAGCGCAGGGTCAGTTCCCAGGCGCGGACCAGCGCGCCATCGACGGCGATGGGGAAGTACATATTCGATTCGCCGAGGTTGGAGTGGTCGAGGAAGTTGTTGACGCGGTTTTTGAAGGTATCCACGTCGAGAATCCAGCCTTTGTAGGGAATCTGAATGCCGAACTGGTGCTCTTCGTCGCGCTCCGAGGGCAGGGGCGTGAAGGTGTTTTCGCCCGAGGGCAGGCTGCCGGCGTAGTTGAGCACGGAAGCTGGAGACGGTCAGCAGGGGCGCGGGCTGGAAGAAGTGGCCGTAAAAGCCGCGCAGGACCCAGTGCAGGCGGGGAATTTCGACGGTTGCGCCGATGCGGGGATAGATGGCGGACTCGTCGAGTCCGGCGTGGTAGATGGAGAAGCGCTCGCCGCCGAGCAGGGTGACGTACTGGCCCAGGCGCAGGTGGTCGGCGAGATAAAACTCGACGAGCGCGGCGTTGGCGTTGGCTCCGGTGTTGGGCTCGGAGGTTGCGCTGCCGTCGTTGACCTGGACGCCGAAGAGGTCGTTCTCCGCCTGATAGAACGTGTAGAGGCCGGCGGAGAAGCTGTTCGGGCCGAGCGTCGAGATGACCATCGGCCTGGCCGCCGACAGTAATTCGAGGTCTGATGCCAGGTGGTGGCGACGGGATTGTCGGCTGGCGAGCGAGTCGTAGTTGGCCTGGTTGAAGTGGTAGAAGGGCGCGACGGAAACCAGCGCCTTGGGCGAGAGGGTGTGGACCCAGTTGGCGATGACGAAGGAGTCGCGCTCGGTTTGGCGCGTCGCGCAGGCCGTAGGAGCTAGTAGTAACTGCTGAGCGCCTTCCCAGTCGTTGGGGTTGGGATCGTAGGGAACCTGAAAGTAATCCTGGCGGTACTGCGCGTTGAGGCGCAACTGATCCTTCGGCGTCTGGTTGCGGATGAGCGAGACGAAAGCCGCTCTCGGAGTTGGTGGCATCGTGGTAGATTGCGGCGACCGGCGTGGCCAGGCCGTAGTTGGAGCGGGAGCCGGTGAGGCTCGCGTACCAGGCGGTGGCGGCGGAGTGGTCGCCGAGCGAGAGCTGGGTTTCGCCGCGTGTATAGATTGCCGCCGCAGAGAACAGCAATTCGCCCTCGCGGTTGCGCTCGAAGCCGTTGCGGGGCAGCACGTTGAAGACGCCATAGGTGCGGTCGCCCACTTCGGCGGCGTAGCTGCCGCGCTGGGTCTCCAGCGCGTCGATGTCCTTGGGATCGATCTGCGGGCCGACGTTGGAGGCGATCTTGGTGTTGGGAATGGCGACGCCGTCGATCAGCCAACTGGTCTGGTGGCCGCCGCGCATGTGCAGCATGTCGTGGGTCATGTAGGCGCCGGGAACGTAGTCGGTGATCATCTCCATGCCGATGGTGCGGTCTGGCGCCGGGGGTCTCCTCGATGTCGGCGCGGGTGATGAGCGTGGTGGGGGTAGCGGAATCGGCGGCGGAGAGGGAGATCCCCAATCCCTCGACCTTGACTGCTCTGGGTGGCCGGGGCGATCTGCGAGCGCGAATGTGCACGACCGGGTTGGTGCCGGAGGCGACGGTGAGCGGCTGGGTCGACCGTGGCGAAGCCGGGAGCGGCGACGGTCAGCCGGTAGACGCCGATGGGCGCCTGGGGCAGTTCGAATGTCGCCGTCGGAGCCGGTGGTGGCGTGCAGGATGAAGGCGGAATCGGCGGCTTGCAAGGGTGACCGTGGCGCCGGCGATGGGCCGGTGCTGAGGATCGTGGACTACGCCATGCACGGTGGCGAAGACGGTGGCCAATGCGGGGATGGAAGCGGCCATAAGCAGCGCTGCCGCCAGAGATAAATGCAGTATGGGGAAGAGAGAAGGAGTGCGCCGCATCTGGAATTCATGCTACACGAAGAGCGGTTTCTGAGGCGTGCATCGGGCAATGGGCGCGCCGCGGTCAGGTATTATCGAGTTATCAGGTCAGGGATCAGGAGTCATAGATCATTTGACTCACTCATAAGAGGAAATGCCGGTGTCCAAAGTGCATGGTTCCGAATCGCCGCAAAAGATTTCCGCCCAGGCCGCGCGGGAGTCCCGCGTTCAGCGCCCTTTGCGCATCGCTATCTTCGGTTTTGGCACGGTGGGCAGCTCGGTGGCGCGGATTCTGGCGGAATGCAGGCCGCAGGGGCTGGAGCTGACCCACGTATTCAATCGCGGCGTGGCGCGCAAGCGCGTGGACTGGGTTCCGTCGAGCGTGGCGTGGAGCGAGGACGCCGATGCCGTGCTGGCCTCGGATGTGGACGTGGTGGTGGAGCTGGCCGGCGGGCTCGATCCGGCGGGCGCCTGGGTGCGCAAGGCGCTCGAGGCCGGCAAGAGCGTGGTCACGGCCAACAAGAAGCTGATTGCCTATCATGGCGTGGAGCTGGAGCGGCTGGCCGCGGCCAAGCGGCGGGCACCTGAAGTATGGCGCCGCCGTGGCGGGCGGAATTCCCGTGATTCCCGGCCTGGAACAGGGGCTGGCCGGCGACCGCATCGAGCGCATTGAAGGCATTCTGAACGGCACCTGCAACTTCATCCTGAGCAAGATGGAGGCGGGCGCGGAGTATGCGGCGGTGCTGGCCGACGGCGCAGGCCAAGGGCTATGCCGAGGCCGACCCCACCGAGGATGTGGGCGGCTTCGACGCGCGCGCCAAGCTGGCCATCCTGATGCGCCTGGCGCTGCGCGTGGAGGTGAATCCGGAGGAGATTGTGCCCCGGCCCATCACGGCGGTTTCAGCCGTGGACTTCAGCTATGCGCGGGACCTGGGCTGCACCATCCGCCAGGTGGCGCGGGCCGAGCAGACAACAGGGCCAGGTGGCGGCCACCGTGGGACCGATGCTGGTGGACCTGCGTTCGCCGCTGGCCTGGTCGCGGGGCACGGAGAACATGGTGATCCTCAGCGGCCATTACGGCGGGGACGTGGTTTTTTCCGGCCACGGAGCCGGCGGGCATCCTACGGCGGTGGCCGTGGTGAGCGATCTGCTGGCGCTGGCGCACGGCTCGCGGCGGGTAGAGATTCCGTCGGCCCCGGCGCGGGTGGGCGCGGAGTTTGAGGTGCCGCATTTCATCCGCTTCCTGGTGGACGACAAGCCGGGAATTATCGCCGATATTACCGTGGCGCTGGCCAAAGAGAAGATCAATATTCGCGCCATCGTGCAGAAGACCGGCTATCCGCCGCACGCGCTGCCCTTCGTGATGACCGTGGAGCCTTGCAAAGCATCGGCGCTCAGGCGGGCGCTTGCATGCCTCCGCGGCAAGGACTATCTGCTTGAAGATCCGCTGGATTTGCAGATGCTGGAGTAGCGAGTTAGCGCGGCTGGTTTTTCCGCATTTGCGGGTAGACCGCCCTTGAGCGAGCTGTACTGCTCGGAAAGGCATTGAGTATTAGAGAAATGCCCATCCATTTCCCATCGTCAGTGCGCACGAAATTCATATGCCTGATGCGGAGGACAGTGCCGTGAGCAGGTCTAAATCTAAAAAAAGCATGAAGATTGCACCGGAGCCTGCAGCGCAACCGGTGGAGTCAACGGCTGGCGGACGCCTACGGCTCAGGCCCTGGATGCTGGTTGCGATGGTGGTCGCGTGCACGGCCGCCGTTCGTATCCGTCTGCTGGGAACTCCCCTGGAGCGGGACGAGGGAGAGTTCGCCTATGCCGGCCAGCTCCTGCTGCACGGGATTCCCCCTTACCAACTCGTCTACAGCATGAAATTCCCCGGCATCTATGCCGCCTACGCCGCAATCATGGCCGTATTTGGGCAAACGATCATTGGGATCCACCTGGGATTCATGCTGGTGAACGCCGCTGCGATGGTGCTGATTTACCTGCTCGGAAAACGGCTGGTCTCGCCCGCGGCCGGAGTTGTGGCTTCAGCGGCGTATGCCCTGCTTTCGGTGGGGCAGGACGTTCTTGGAACCCAGGCTCATGCCACTCACTTTGTGGTGCTGGCGGCGCTGGGCGGAACGTTGCTGCTGCTGCGCGGAATCGATAGCCGGCGATGGCCAACAGTGCTTTGGAGCGGAGCGCTTTATGGCATTGCGGTACTGATGAAGCAGCACGGCGCCTTGTTTGTGGCCTTCGGCGTGGTGTATCTGGCGTTAGATTTTTTTATCCGGCGCCGCGACGCCTGGCTCCCGGCCGTGAGAGATCTGGCCATATTTCTCGGCGGGGTGTCGATGCCGCTGGCGCTGACCGGTGTGGCGCTGTGGTGGGCCGGGGTATTCGACAAATTCTGGTTTTGGACATACACATATGCACAGGTATATGAGCAGGAAACGCATTTTTCCGCCGGGGTCGACTTGTTCCGTAATAACTTCCCCCACATCGTGGGGCCGAACCTTGCGATCTGGATCACAGCCCTGGCGGGGCTGGCGCTGATCTGGTGGAGGAAAGAGGATCGCCGGGCCGCAGTTTTCTTTACCATCTTTCTGGTCTTCTCCTTTCTGGCTATCTGCCCGGGCTTTTACTTTCGTCAACACTATTTCGTTCTCATGCTGCCGGCCGTCGCTTTACTGGCCGGAGCCGCGGTTGGCGCTATCCGGAAACAATGGCCGCGCGCATCCTGGCTGACGTATGGCGTGTTTGGCGCGGCATTGGTGTACTCGATTGTGCAGCAACAGAAGTTTCTGTTTCAGATGAGTCCATTAGAGATTTCACGAGCCATGTATCTGGAAAGCCCCTTCCCGGAGGCCATACAAATCGCCAACTATATTCGAACCCACACAGGGAAAGACTCCCGCATCGCAATACTCGGATCAGAGCCTGAAATTCCTTTCTATGCGGACCGGCGCTCCGCAACGGGCTATATCTACATGTATGGTCTGATGGAACCCCAGCCATACGCGATAACCATGCAAGACGAATTCATCAGCGATATTGAAACGTGGCAGCCGGATTACGTGGTATTCGTGATGTACCAATCATCCTGGATGCAGGTCGCGGATATCTCATCGTTTAAAATATTGCACTGGTGGTCCGCTTACCAACCGCAACGGTACAAACAATTAGTCGGAGTGGCGGACATTATGTCGCCTGATCACACCGAATACCGATGGGGTGATATAGGAAATTATAAGGTGCGGTCGTCTTCGGTGGTGCTGATTTACAAGAGGACTGATCCTGCGGATTTTACAAAGGCGCAGCTTAATCATGCCGATGCCATCAAGGAGCAGGAAGAACTTGACGAGGCGGCTCAGGAGAATCTTCAGGTGTTTGCCATCACCCTGAATCCGAATAATTACTATGCGTATAACAATTTAGGCATTATTTTGTACACAGAGGGATTGAAAGAGGAAGCCATAAAGGAATTCCGGCGTTCTCTGGCCATTAAGCCCGATCAGGCAACAGTCCATTACGATATAGGCAAGATCTATTTGGAGACGCATCAACTTCCCGAAGCAGCGGAGGAACTTAGCCAGACGGTGCGCCTCGGCCCCGCAAACGCCAGCGCGCATAATGACCTGGGCGTGGCATATTTTCAAATGGGGGATTATGAAAATGCGGCCAAGCAGTTCAGCGACTCGTTACTGATTAATCCGGCCGATCCCCACGTAATGCGAAATCTCGCTGTTGCTCAAGACAGGATGAAACGCGATAAGGGTGTAAACGGAAGAAAATGAATATGGCGAAAGTCAATCCATCATAAGTTGATTCGGCGCCGCATTCCATCCATGGGAATATCCATCGCCGTTATTCGGCCAGGCAAAGACAATCTGCCTGAGGAGCCGCTGAATTTGCAGATGCTGGAGTAGAGAAGAATAAGGAGTAGGGAGTAGGGAATAGGGAATAGGATTCGTGTATTCCCAGCTATCGATGCTGGAATCTGGTACTTTACTCCGAGACTTTCAGGATTCTGGTACGTCATCAGCTTCGCCTGTGTTTGCACGGCTTCCTAATAATCTGGGCCATTTCAATTGGTCGGTGACTACACCGAACAAGCCGATTCCAATTAAGGTCAAGCTGATAGGAAGACTGTATAGTATTGTCTGTTGTATCGTGGGCTGATCTGGGAAGTTTCTCTCCTGAATCATATAAGCTCTTTGCGCCACCACGCCGTATGTGAAGTAACAGCCTGCGAATATGAGCCAGAGTCCTGCAATGAATCGTTTCCACAAGGCCAAAATACAAACTGGGAATGGTGTAATGCATGCAAATATGATCGCCAGAATCTCCTGATAGCTATCATTTCCCCCGATAGTGAACACACCTCCTGCTGAGGCGACGCATCCCCAAAGACCACCCAATATGCCAAATCCGAAAACGGTAAAGCTGATTGCTCTTTTCACCACGTTGCTCATCATCGACCTTCACTCCTTCTGTACCGTCCCTTGTTCAGGCTTTGCGGATTGCCGACGCCGGGCCGGTGGACTCGCGGACGACTAACTCCGGGGCCATGACGATCTCGGCGGGGTACTCGCGTTCGCGGTTGGCGATGCGGTCGAGAAGCACCTGCGCGCCGCGCTTGCCCATCTCTGTGAGCGGCTGGCGGACGGTGGTGAGGGAGGGCGTGGAATAGGCCGCGGACTGAATATCGTCGAAACCCACCACAGAAACGTCTCCGGGCACGGAGAGCCCTACGTCCTTGAGGGCGCGGATGGCGCCGATGGCGGCGATGTCGTTGAAGCAGAAGATGGCGGTGAAGTCGCGGGTTCTTTCGAGCAGGGCCTGCATGGGTTTGTAGCCGATCTCCGGGGCCATGGGGTGGTGGCCGGTCTTCATGGACCATCCGGCGGAATCGATGCCGATGACCAGCGCGGGGTCCAGCTTGATGCCCATCTCTCCGGCTGCCTGCCGGATGCTTTCCCAGCGGAACTCGGAATCGGGGATGGCGCGCGGTCCGCGCATGAAGGCGATGCGGCGATGGCCCAGCGCGTAGAGGTGAGAGAGCGCCTGCTGGACGGCCAGGGGATGATCGAGGACGATATTGGTCACGTTCTCAACTACGCTGTGGGCCGAGATGGCCACTACCGGAACGGGGACGGCGATGTGGTCCGCCGGGGTGTTCAGAAGCAGGAAGCCGTCCACGGCGCGCTCCACCAGCATGCGCGGATACTGTTCGATCAGCTCGCGCTTCCAGTCGTGGCAGGCGGTGAAGTAGAAGTAGTGGGCGCGGTCGAGCTCCTCCACCACGCCGCTCATCACGCGGGTAAAGTAGCCCTCGCTCAGGTCCGGCGCCAGCACGCCTACGCTCATGGACCGGCTTTGGCGCAGCGACCGGGCAAAGTAGTTGGGGCGGTAGTTGAGCCGCGCGGCCGCTTCCATCACCCGGTTGCGGGTCTCCTGGGGGATGGACTTGGCGGAGGGGGAGTTGATTCAGGACCAGGGAGACAGTGGTCTGCGATAGCTCCAGATGCTCGGCGAGCATGCGCAGGTTGACGGGCCCTGATGGCGTAGAACTCTTTCCCTTTGCCATGATGGAGTTGTAGCACGTTTTCTGCCAAGGGGAACAGCGTTTCCCTGCTACTACATCGATTTTCCAGTTGTTGAAGGGGAAGGCCGCGGAGCCTGGATGTGGTTCATGCCCGGCTGGAGCGGCCACCAATCTTTGCCGTAGACGAAGTAACCGGTAAGCGTGCCGGGCAGGGTGATGGTTGCGTCCAGCTTATCGCCTTGGCGCTGATACTCCACCTCGATCATGCCCTGGGGATGCGGATAGCTTGCCTTGAGCGAAGGCAGGTTGCCCAGGTGAGGAGCAATGTCGACCGTGGCAAAGCCGGGGCTGGCCGGCTGGATGCCGGCTACCAGGGTAAGCAGATCGTAGATGGGATGCGCGCTCCAGGCGTGGGAGTCGGAGCGGGTGATGCCGGGAACCTCAGGCCAGGTGCTGAAGTGCAGGGCCAGCAGCTTGCGCCAGGGGTCGATGGAGTTGAGATACTCGTCCGCCATGCCGGCGTGCTCCAGGGCGCGGGCCAGGTAGAAGCGGAAGTAATAGGAGGCGCTCAGAACGCCGCCGGGAGTGGCGCCGGGGTCGATGGCCAGCATCTTGCGCAGGATTTCCTGCTGGCGCGTCTTTGGGAACCACATCGTAGAGGACGGCCAGGATGTTGGCCTGCTGGCTGAAGTTCTTCTGGTCCGGATTGTCGGCAACAGGCCGCGGGAGGCGCTCCAGCACTTGTCGTAGAGGCCCGAGCGCACATGGCCGGCGCGGTCCTGGTAGCGGGTGGCCAGCAACGGGTCGCCAAGGGCATTTTCCAGATCGGCGGCATCGTTCAGGGCGCCCAGGTACTGGAGCGTGGTGACGCAGGACTCGCCGTTGCGCGTCGTAGGTGGGGATTTCGCCCGTGGAAACCCAGTCGATGAAGCTCCACCAGGGAAGCTTGTTGAGCAGGCCGTCGGGCTGCTCGTGGGTGGCGAACCAGGCCAGGACGGTGCGGGCGCCGGGAAGCGCGGCGCGCGCCGGCCCGGGGTCGGGCCGGTACAGCCAGTAGTCGTGAACCATGCCGATCCAGAGCAGGGAGAAGGTGGGGATGTTCTGCGCCAGCGAACTGGGATAGCGGCTGTGGGTAATTCCCTCCGGGATGCGGGACTGGTCGAAGGCCTCGAGAGCCTGGCGGGCGAGACGGTCGTCTCCGGCGACGGCGTAGGAGATGAGGGCCTGGATGCGGGTGTCGCCCACATATTGGAGCTGCTCGTAGTAGGGCGTGTCCATGTAGGTTTCATGGGCGTCGAGGCGCGCGGTCCGCCAACTGATCTCCCAGATCTTTTCGAGCTCGGGGTCGGGGGAGATGAAGGTGGCGCGCTGCTCAAAAGGATAGGCGGTGAAATTGGCGGTGAGAGACTCCAATTGCAGCGGTTCGGCGGCGGTTTGGATGTCCAGTCGAGATAGCGCCAGGTGCGCCACCACAGCGGCTCAAAGGAGCGGTGCGCGCCGCCGTCGGGGAGAAAGCCGTCGGTCAAGCCGAGGGCAGCGCGGTCATCCACATCGTCGCGGTCGCCCTTGTGCTTGTCCTTGTCGTAGAGGGCCTCGGCGTAGGTGAGGCTGATCTCGGCGCCCTTGCCGCCGGAGACGGTGAGCCGGGGATAGGCGGTGGTGAGGGTTTTGCGATCCAGGATCAGGTAGACGTGGGCACCGGCGGGGACGCTGACTGGCGCGGCGGGAAATGCCTTAAGATCGGACAATTTGGAGTGAACGGGGACGCTGATGCGCCCCGCTTCACCGGGGACAGTTGGGGGCGCGGAAAGATCGACCCGGACAATCTCGCCGGGGCTGGCGGGCAATAGCTCCATGGGCGGCAGCTTATCTGGAACCAAGCCCCAGGGATTGTCGGCTTCGACGTCGAAAGAGTGGGCCTCATTGGTCGTGGAATAGAGGCTTTCGCGCATGGGCGAAGCGGCAGGAACCCAGGACGATGCCGCGGCGGAGGGGTCATTCCATGCCCAGTCGTAATGCGCCGCATCGATCTCTTCGCCGGGCCCCGATGCCATATAGGTTCGCAGGCCGACCACGCTGCGATCCAGGGGCCGCTGGCCCGGCTTCCTCCTCCACCATCCAGCCATCGGGGGTGCTGATGGAGTGTCTCCGCTGGCTTCCCACCCCAGCGACGAAGACCTGTCGCTGGGGGCCCCGGCTTCGCTCTCCAGCAGAAAGGCGGTGCGGTCGGTAAACTGCGCCACGGGCGCGTAGACGCCGAAGTTCCACACCGTTGCGCTGATCAGGTTCTGGCCGGGCTGGAGCAGGGGCGCCAGGTCAAAGCGCTCGTAGCGCCAATGGGCCAGGTCGCCGCGGGCCGGGCCGTCGCCCACCCGGTGGCCGTTCACAAACAGAATGAAGCGGTTATCGGCGCTGACGCGGACCGGGTAGGTGGCCGGAACGGCGGCCAGGGAGAGCGTACGGCGGAAGTGGAGCACCAGCGGCTCACGCAGCGGGGCGGTGGGATGCGTGATCCAGGAGGCCTTCCACTCGCGGTGGGGCGGGTCGGGCTGGGCGTTTGGCTGAACAGGGCTCTGGGCAGCGTTCTGGGCGTGGAGGGCGAGGGTGGCCAGGGCGAGGGCGGAAAAAATCAAGACTGGGCGCATGGTTTCCGGCTTTCCGGCTTCCAGCTTACCAGCTTACGGCGTTTTCACGGTTTCCATGAGCTTTCCGGGTAGTGGGCCAGTTTGAGAAAACCCTCCTTCAGGGGTCCGCCGCGGCGGACTCCGCAGTCATTTTGCGCAGTTGATGTACGCGCTGAAGCCCGTACCCTTCACGCTGAAGCCCGCACCCTTCAAACTGACCCACTACTGCTTTCGGGCAGCCTGACGGGGCGCCGGTTTTTGTGCATCACGCCGTAGAGGCGCACGAGGAGCCGGCCGGGGAAGGTTGAAGCCTCCAGAGAGTTGAATTTCCTCAGCTATGCGCCTGATTTTGCTCCTTTGTAACCTCCTGTTCATCTTTGCCGGGTAGCCTACTCTAGATGAACGCCGAACTGCCAGAGATTCGCATCTCCCAAGCCCAGCTTCAGCCGGAAGCGATTTCTCCAGACGGACAGCTCCCGGAGGGGGCGGCTTCGGCCCAGGTTTCTTCGATTCGCACGTACCTTCTGGCGCGCGGCAACTCGGCCCTTGCGGACCGCGCTTTTCACTGGCTGATGGTGTTGTGCGCGCTGAGCATCTTCGGCATCGTGGCATTGATCGCCGTGGAGCTGATGAAAGGCTCGCAACTGACCTGGAACAAGTTTGGCCTCAACTTTTTTGCCTGGCCCACCGGGTTCAATTTCGCCGCCGTATTCAAAGCCTTTCTCGATCCCAATGCACAGCAGCCGATCTATTGGGACCCGGTAAACGGGCATTTCAGCGCGTTGCCGTTCGTCTACGGCACGCTCGTCTCCTCGTTTCTGGCTTTGCTGATCGCGGTGCCGCTGGCCATCGGCGTGGCCGTCTTTCTGACCGAGATGTGCCCTGGCTTTCTGCGCGCTCCGCTGGCCTTTGTGACCGAGCTGCTGGCGGCTATTCCCAGCGTCATTTATGGACTTTGGGCGGTCTTTGTCCTGGTGCCGCTGCTCCGGGAACATGTGAATCCCTGGTTAATTCAACTGCTGGGCTGGACGGGCTTGTTCACCGACGACAATCCCACCGGCCTGGGCTTTGTTGCTGCCGGCGTGATTCTGGCCATCATGATTCTGCCCATTATTTCTTCGCTTACCCGCGAGGTGATGAGCGCTGTGCCGCACTCGCAGCGCGAGGCGGTGCTGGCGCTGGGCGCCACGCGCTGGGAGATGATTCGCATGGGCGTACTGCGCAACGCCCGCATCGGCATAGTGGGCGCGGTTATTCTGGGCCTGGGGCGGGCGCTGGGCGAAACCATGGCGGTGACCATGGTGATTGGCAACAGTCCGGAGATTCACCGCTCGCTGCTGTCCAATGGCAGCTCCATGGCGTCGGTGATCGCCAACGAATATGCCGAAGCGGCGAGCAATCTGCATCTGAGCGCGCTGACCGAGATTGGGCTGGCGCTGTTTATCGTGACCATCATCGTGAACGCCTTTGCCCGGCTGCTGGTGTGGGCGGTGACGCGGGGAGCGCCGTCGCGGGTGCATTTGACGCCGCAGCACTGACCAAGAAGAAGTGGGGAGTTGCGATTGAAAGAGGGAGAACATAATCTGCGGTCCATCTTCAGGGCGCTCAGCGATGGCGCGGCCACCGGCATAGCGGTGCTCTCCACCGTGCTGGTAGTGACGCCCTTGGTGGCCATCTTTGTCTATCTGGTTTACAAGGGCGCCAGTTCGTTGAACCTGGACTTCTTTACCAAGATTCCCAAGGCCGTAGGGGAAGTCGGGCGGCGGCATGGCCAACGCCATCCTGGGCTCCGGCGATTCTGCTGGCCCTGGGCAGCGTGATCGGCGTTCCCATCGGCATCGGCGGAGGCATCTTTCTGGCCGAGTTCGGGCGCGGAACCAAGCTGGCCAACGCGGTGCGCTTTACCGCCGATGTGCTCAACGGCGTTCCCTCCATCGTCATGGGCATGGCGGCTTACTCGCTGGTGGTGGTTCCGTTCGGGGCACTTCTCGGCCTTCTCCGGCGGCGTGGCGCTGGGCATCATGATGATCCCCACCGTCTGCCGCACCACCGAAGAGATGCTGCTGATGGTGCCGAATGCGGTGCGCGAAGCGGCCCTGGCGCTGGGCGTGCCCAACTGGCGGTCGGTGCTGGCCATTACCGTAAAGACGGCCTCGCCGGGAATCATTACCGGCTGCATGCTGGCCTTTGCGCGCGTGGCCGGCGAGACGGCTCCGTTGATCTTTACCGCCTTCGGCAATCGTTACTGGAGCTTTGATCTCACCAAGCCCATCGCCGCGCTGCCGCTGCAGATTTATATCTACGCCATCTCCCCCTACGACGATTGGCACCGGCTGGCGTGGGGGGGAGCACTGGTTTTGATTGTATTGATCGTGCTTGCGGTTTCACTGGTGCGGTACGTAACCAGCCGCGGCGTTTTGAAGGGAGTGAGCTAAGTGGGCGTCGGCATCGAGGTTATTAACCTGAATGCGTGGTACGGAACCAATCACACGCTGCAGGACATCAATCTGAATATTCCGGCCAACCATGCCACGGCGCTGATTGGTCCCTCGGGCTGCGGCAAGAGCACCTTTGTGCGCTGCCTGAACCGCATGCACGAGACCAATCCCACTGCGCGGGTAACGGGAACGGTGCGCTTCGGCGACCTGGATATTTACCAGGACGCCAACCCGGTGGAGATTCGCCGCCGCGTGGGCATGGTCTTCCAGCGGCCCAATCCCTTTCCCACCATGTCCATCTACGAGAACGTGGCCGCGGGGCTGAAGCTGAACGGCTACAGCAACCGGCGCGCGATGGACGAGATCGTGGAAAAGTCGCTGAAGAACTCGGCCCTGTGGGACGAGGTGAAGGACGAGCTGAAGAAGAAGTCCGGCGCCAGCCTTTCCGGCGGGCAGCAGCAGCGGCTGTGCATCGCGCGCGCCCTGGCCGTGGACCCCGAGGTGCTGCTCATGGATGAGCCGGCCTCCGCCCTGGACCCGGTTTCCACCGCCAAGATCGAAGACCTGATCTTCCAGCTGAAATCGCAGTACACTATTGTGATTGTGACCCACAACATGCAGCAGGCAGCCCGCGTGGCCGAGAAGACGGGCTTCTTTTTGAACGGCCGCATGGTGGAGTTCGACTCCACGCACAAGATCTTCACCAACCCCAGCGACAAACGCACGGAAGATTACATTACGGGCAGGTTCGGATGACGCGCATACGCTTTCAACAAAGTCTGGAAGAACTGAAGGAGCAACTGCTGGTGATGGCGGGGCTGGCCGAACAGGCCATCCAGCGCGCCATTGAGGCCTACCGGGTGCGTGATCTGTCCATCTGCGACCTGGTCAGCCGCAGCGAGATCGCCATCAATCGCATGGAGCGGGATATCGACCAGGCGGCCCTGGACCTGCTGGCCATGGAGCAGCCCACGGCCATCGACCTGCGCTTTATCCTGGCCGTGATCAAGATCAATGCCGACCTGGAGCGGGTGGGCGATGCGGCCAAGGCCATCAGCGAGCGGGTGCGCAACATGGAACAGATGGCGGTGGCCGAACTGCCCGTGGATATTCCCAGGATGGCGTCTCTGGCCGCGGAGATGGTGCGCATGTGCCTGCAGTCGTTCATTGAGGCCGATGCCGCTATGGCCCGGTCCATCCTGGCCATGGACGACGCCGTGGACGCCATGAACAAAGCCGCCTACAAGGCGCTGACCAAGGTGATGGAAGAGCAGAGCCACCTGGCTCCGCAGGCCCTGAATGCGCTGATGATCTGCCGCAGCCTGGAGCGGGTAGCCGACCACGCCACCAACATTGCCGAGGACGTGATCTTCTGGGTGCAGGGCGCGGATGTGCGCCACCATAAGAGCGTGACCGGCGGCCGCGACCCGGATGCCGGGCTGAAGACGGAGCCCGCTCCGCAAGAGCCCGCTCCGAAAGCATAGTCCGCCAGGCGTTACAGCAATGGAAGCGGGAACCAACCGGCTATAGCTGCCACCAATCCAGCAACAGCAGGCGCGGATAATAAAGGCCGGCGCAGATGAGCGAGTCCTGTCCGTGCAGGTTGCGCAGGACTGCGGCGTAGGCTTCGAGTTGGGGCGCATAGATTTCTCTTAGCCCGGGGAGGGCCTTGGCCGGTTCCATATTGTCGGCGTGGGCGGTCTTGTAGTCCACAATCCACCAGCAATCTGCTCCCTCCGATCCGGGTGCGGGGCCGGCGCGGAATACGCGGTCCACGCGAACCGTGCTCAGGACGCCGTCGACGACTCCGGCCCAGCTCACCTCGCTGGCGGCTTGGGCGTGGGGCGAGAGAATCCATTGGCCCTGGGGCGAACGGGAAGCGGCGAGCGCAAACTCCAGCGCCTGGGCGGCAATACGGGCGGCCTGCGCCGGCTCTACGCCCGAGGCGCGCACCTGGGCGGTGATGCGGGGTTCGAAGCGAGCAAGAGCGGCGCGGGCGGCATTCCAATCATTGCCTGCGCGCAGGCGGGCCAGTTCTTCCAGCAGGGCGTGCACGGCGCTGCCTAAAGCGCGGGAGAGCAGGCCGCCCTCGTGGCGGTGGTAGAGCGTGCCTTCCCAGGTCTCAGAAGCGAGATCTCCACCCCACGAACTAAGACCTGTCCGTGGGGACCCCGGCCCTGGGGCACCCGGAGATTCGTGGATTCCCACCCTTTCCGCAGAAAGAAGCGGAAAGGATGGGGCACGGAGCATTTCCGGCGGCTCCGCTGCGGCTTGCGTGGAGGCTTCGGCCGGCGTGGGGCGGTAATCCGGCGGCAGGCGGCGCAGCAGCGTGGCTTTGGCCGGGTTGGGCATCACGGCCAGGTTGCTCTCTCCCGAGGCGGCGATGGACTCGATCACCTGCTCTTCGCCGGCCGCAACTTTCTCCCTGGCGGCCTTCCATTTCTCGAAGCGCGCGCGCGCCTCATTCTCAAGAGCAGGCCAGGCCGTGGCCAGCAGACTGGCGGAGGGCGCGGGAAGGCTGAATTCTCCGTTACTGTCCACCTTGCAGGCGGGGCGGGCGAAGAGGTGCAGTTCTTCGCGGGCGCGGGTGGCGGCCACATAGAGGATGCGCCGGTCCTCCTGTGCTTCGCGTTGGCTAATCACATGATCGACCCACTCCTTAGCTTGGCCGCGTTTAGTGCCTTTGGGCTGGAAGGGCGCGATGAGAAACTCGGTAATCTCTCCCGATTCGTCGGGTTGGGCCAGGCCGCGCTCCAGCCAGGAGAGCATCTTGCGGCTGCCTTTGGCAGTGCCGGCCTGCAACTCGGGGACGATGACCACCTCGAACTCCAGGCCTTTGGACTTGTGGATGGTCATCAACTGCACGCCGAAGTCACTGCCAGCCTCGGGATCGGGCAGCGCGTTCAGCTTAACGAGGGCCGCGTCGAGCGCCGGGCCGGGCAGATCCAGTTCGCCGCCCGGCAAATTGTCCAGGCAGCTCCACAGGAGGTCAACATTGGCGCGTCCCGTGGCGTCCACACACACCGCGCCGCCCAGGCGCAGCCAAACCTGTTCGATCCACGTTCCGGGCTTTGCTGTAGGTTGGGAGGCTCGAATCGCGGGCACGGCAGCCATTGCATCGAGCACGCGCCGGGCGGCGCGGCGGCCCTGCTCGCTGAGCAGCGGCAGGCGCTCGGCCAGCAACTCCGGCACAGGCCGGGCGAGTAGCGCGGCATTGTCGGCGCTCGAGAGCCGGTGCAGGTCGTCGAGCGCCAGCCCGCACCATGGAGCGCGCAGAGCCCCCAGCCAGGCCACGCGATCCTGGGGATTGAGCAGAGCGCGCACCAGCGCCAGAGCATCCAGCACCTCGGGGCGGTCTTTCAGGTTTTCCAGTTCCACGGCGCGAAAGGGAATGGTTTTCCTGTTTTCGCGCCGGGCCTGGTCGTTGAATTCGCGCAGGGCCAGGGCGATGGGCGCCAGCGATTTGTGGGCGCGGGCAAGGACGGCAATGCGGTATTTTTCGCCGCTGGCGCGGGCCTGCTCCATACGATCCTGATGATTTCGGAGCAGGGCGACAATTTCTTCGATCTGAGCTTCGCGAGCGGCTTCCTTTTCTCGTGCAGCCTCGGGATCGGCGGATTTCCCCGCCCCGGTTCGCGGCACAAATTCGAGATGCAGGCGGAAACGCGGATGGGGGCCGGCTTGGTCTTCGCGGGCGGGCAGGGCCGTCGAGAAGGCGACGCCGCTGCCGTCGGGAGTTGCAAAAATCTGCTCAAATGCCTCGTTGAGCCGGTTGACCAGCGCCGGCGCGGCGCGGAAGTTGGCCTGGAGGGGCACGAAGTGGAAGAGAAGCGGTTCCGCATGGGAGGGATCGACGTTGGGATCTTCAAGGCCGGCTTTCTTCACGCGCGGGAAGAGTTCTGCGTCGGCGTCGCGGAAGAAGTAGATGGATTGCATGGGGTCGCCGACGGCAAAACAGGTGCGTCCGGTGCGCTCCGGCCAGGCGGCGATGAGGCCGGCAAGCAACTGGTGCTGGCGGCGGCTGGTGTCCTGAAATTCGTCCACCAGCAAATGGCGGATGCCGTCGGAGACGGCCAGGGCGGCTTCGGTGGGCAGTCCGTCCTCGCATTTGAGAACGCGTTGTGCGATCTGCGCCACTTCGATGAAGTCCACCCGTCCGGCTTCGGCGAAAACAACGTAGAGTTCGCCTGCCGCATGATGCAACAGGGTGAAGCAGGCCTTCACAATCTCCCATTCATCATCGGTGTAGCAGGCCGGAGCCAGGCCGCGCATGGCGGCAAGGGCAAATGGCCGTTCCAGACGCTTACGCAGCGCCTTGAAATCCTGCTCGCTTTCCAGTACGAAGTCCTGCATCCAGCGGTCGCGACTCTTTAGCATCTCGACCAGCAGGTCTTCCATCTCCTTCCAGTTGTTGTCGCGCCATAGGAGGAGCGATTCGGCAGCCTTGCTCAGGCCCAAATCGTCTTCGTCAATCTGTTCAAGGGTCTTACGGGCCGCGCGGCGATAGAGTTCATCGGGCTCCTCGGCGATGTCCAGGCCGCCTCCCAGGCCGGAGAGCAGCGGCTGCTGCAGAGCCAGGTCGCGGCAGAAGGAATCGATGGTGGAGATGCGGAGCTGGGCGGGCAGGTCGAGGAGCTTCCAGCCCAGCGCCCGCGAATGCTCCAGCGCGCGGCGGGCCAGAGTTTCCATGGAGAATTCATCGGCTGCGGCCGGCACGCTTTGGCCGGTGGCGACTTTTTCAAGCTCGCCGAGGATGCGATTGCGCATCTCGGCGGCGGCGGCGTTGGTAAAGGTGATGGCGACGACCTGGCCGGGCGCATCGACCTCGGCCAACAGGCGCAGAAAACGGCGCGTGAGCAGGTCGGTCTTGCCCGAGCCGGCCGGGGCCTGCACCAGCACGGAGAGGGTAGGGTCGAGGGCGCGCTCACGCTGGAGCTGATCGGGGGGCGGGGATTTTGCCGGGGCATTATTCACTGGCAGCCTCCTCACCTTCGGAACCGTTCTCTGCTTCCATTTGGTCTTGATGTTCCTGAATGCGGCACAAAGCTTGCAGGCCGCAGCGCTCACAGGTTTTGGGGTAGTCGCGCGGGTCAACCTCGGCGCGGCCGGCGAGAAAATCTTTGGCGAGCTGCTCGATGTACTTCTTCCATTTGAGGAGTTCTACCCCTGTGAGTGGGTTCTTCACCAAGTTCGTATTTCCTCTGAGGCGCTCAAGCAGCGTAGCCCTGGCATCGCGAACCCGCCCGGCAAATTCGTGTTTGCCGGCGCGCACCTTGGCGAAGACCAGACCGCCGAGTTTTTCTTTCTCGTGATCGATGGCAAAACTAGCGTAGAGCGGCAGTTGCACGTCGTCGGGGCGGGGCAGTTCCCAGGATTTAGGCGAGACGTCGCCGGATTTGTAGTCGATGATAAGAAGGGAGCCATCGTTGAGGCGGGTTCCGTCTTCGAGCTGAGTTCCGTCATTGAGGCGGTCGATGCGGTCAAGGCGAAGGTCGAAGGTGAGTCCGGAGATTTGTACGGTGCTATCCACCTCAGTACCGATAACGGTAAAGGGCCACCGTTCTGCCTCGCGCACCAGCCATTCGGTCACCAGGCGGGTGAGGCGCAACTCTTCGAGTTCCATGTAGCGGCGCGGCAAGCGTTCCCGGAGTCCGGCGGGAATCTTATCCCGGAGAACGCGCCGCACGTGTCCGGCTACAAAGGAGCTTCGCTCTTTTAAGTTTTGGAGTTGATCCTGCGAACGAATGCTGTACGGCAGCCCAGCCCAGACGGCGTGAAGCACAGCGTGGAGCAATAAGCCGCGTTGGGCAGCGGTCAGGCCGGCCTCGGCAGGGCTCCAATCCTGCGCGGCCAGGCGCGCGGTGGCAAAGGCCTTGAAGGGGCATTGCGATTGCGTGGTGAGGACGCCGGCGCCGCCTTCGACCTTGTTGTGCGGGAAGGGGATTTGGCTGAAGTCCTGGAAAGATTCTGTTTGCGGCGGCGGGCTGAGCGGCGCGGTCAACTCCGGCGGCAACGGCTGAGGCGTCCCGGCAAACTGCTCCACCAAGCGCGAGCGGCGGGCTTCGGCTTCTTTTTTTTGCTTTGCAAAGCTGAAGTGGACCTCCGGCGCGGAGGCAAGGAGGCGGGTGGTGATGGCGTGGGCCAGATCCCAGTCGAGCTGGGGAGTGGCGTGGGGCATGCGGGCTTCGCGCTGCACCTCGGGCGGCAGCAGAGGATGGGTTGAGCCCCTGGGCGGCCAGGCATCCTCATCTGCGCCCAGGAACCAGACGGCATCGGCGGTCAGGCCCGCCGACTCGGCCGGGCCGGCGATCTGGATGGGCGCGTCGCGGGACTCGGGGGCAAAGAGGGTTTCGTCCAGGGTGCGGGCCAGTACGGAAAGAAACTCGGACCATGGAATGCGGCGGCCATCGAAGCCCAGCGAGCCGCAGGCGTCCAGGGCCTGCTGCCAGCGGCGGACGGCCTGGAATTCGGCGCTCGAAAGCGGACGCGCCTGGGCGAAAGCGGCGGCATCCAGCAACTGCGGAACCAGCCCCGCCCAGTCCAGCGGGCTTTGCGGGCGGCGCGCGAACTCCGCCAGGCGGCGTTGGGCCTCGCTCATGCGGGCTACCCAGGCGGCCGGCAACTGCTGGCCGGGCGGCTGGCCGATAAAGCCGGCCAGGGTCCAGTAAGGCTGTTGCAGAGAGCGGCGGCGCAGCGCGCGCATGTGCGCCTGCAGCGCGGAATTTTCCTGCAGGCTGGCGGCGGCGTGGCCGGTGGAGAGCAACCAGTCGAGTTCGTGCTCGGCCAGCGGGCCGGAGAGCCAGCGCAGCAGCAGGTGAGCGCTCTCCGGCAGCGCCACCTGGCTGAGCGGCACTCCCAGGGAGAACTCGAAGAACGGGGAAGCGGATGGGCCGGTGTGCTTAAGAAAGGCTCGTTCGATCTCGCCGCGGCGCCTGGTTGCATCCTGCGTGACGACCAGGAGACGGGCGCGGGGGTAGGCGGCAAGCTGACGTTGGCACCAAAGAGCGCAGGCGGTGAGTTCGGCCTGGGCGTCGCCGGCCTCGTGAAAGTGGATATGGGATGCAGGTTCGTCCAGAGTGGCCTGCCGCCATGTGCCCCAGGCGTCGAAGAAGGCGCGCTGGATGGGCAGAAGGCGGTCAAAGCCGGCCAGCAGGAGGGGTGGACGCTGGGCCGGGGCTTCGGATTGAGAGGACCCATCCGGCACATTCCCAAGCAGCGGGATCAGTTCCAGCGCAAGACGGGCGGGGCTGAGCAGGTTGCCGGCGCGGCAGCCTTCGTCGAAGGCCGTGAGCCAGCCGCTGAAGGCGGCCGCATCCTGCTGCCAGGCGCCGCGCGCATTTTCCCGCAACAATCGCGGCGCATAGGCACAGAGTAATTCGTGGGCTTCCATGGCCTGAACGGCCAAGCGGTGGCGCGGACCTTCAAGCAGAGTGGCCATCTGCCGCTCGGCGCCGGCGATGGCCGCCCACAGCGATTGCTCCTGCAGAGGGTTCAGCACCAGCCGGCCATCGAGCGTGCGCTTTTCCCATTGCGCCTGGGCAAAGCTCTTCCAGTTCAGGATGTTAGGTGCGGGCCAGGCGGTAAATCCCTCGGCCCGGCGGGCGCGATGGAAGGCGAACTCGAGGGCGCGGGCGGCACGATCGCTGGCCGTAACCACGAGGCCGCCGTTGCGCAGCCACGCATCGATCTCTGCTTGCGATCTTGGCTCTGCTTCCGCTCGTGCCCCCATTCCAGCGTTATACGCCGCGGGGCTGGAGGGGTGCCACTAAGCGGCGATTCTCGCCGTTGCGTGGAGCGCGAGGAGGAGTGGGGCCGCCGTCAGCGCCAGCCTGGAATGGCTTCAGATCAACTCTGCCGGCTGGACGCGCTTATGGCGTACCAGTCTTCGCGGGTAAGCGGAAGCTGGCTGTCGCCTCGGTCGGGACGGCTGAAGAGAACCTGGTAGACGGCTATATCCCCCCTGCGGAATGCGGCGGCCGAACCAGCCATGTACAAGAGCCAGATGCGGTAGGTGACCTTGGATACGTGCTGCAGAAGCGTGGTGGAGTTTCGTAGCAGCCCCTCCACCCAATGGCGCAAAGTGAGGGCGTAGTGTTCGCGGAGATTTTCAACATCGCGCACTTCCAGGCCCTGGGATGCGGCGGCTTCAAGAACCTGCGGCAGGGTGACCAGATGCCCATCGGGAAAAACGTACCTGTCAATAAAGGAATCTTGGGGGTCGGAGGCTGTGGAAGAGCGCGTGATGCCGTGATTGAGAAAGACGCCGCCGGGCCTCAACAGGCGGCGCACGGTCCCGAAGTACTGGCGGAGGTTCTTCAGTCCAACGTGCTCAAACATGCCGATGCTGGCGATCTTGTCGAAATAGTGTTGTACTCCCTCTGACTCGCGGTAGTCCCGCAATTCCACGGCGCAACGCTGGGCCAGGCTGGTCTCGTCAATGCGCTGCCTGGCCACCAGTTCCTGCTCCCTGCTGAGGGTAATGCCCTGGGCATGCACGTGGTATTTGCGGGCGGCGTGCAACACCAGGCTGCCCCATCCGCAGCCGATGTCCAGGAAGCGCTCCAGCGGCTGCAGGCGCAGCTTGCGGCAGATCATTTCAAATTTCTGTTCTTGGGCCACATCGAGGGTATCATCCGGGTTGCGGAAGTAGGCGCACGAATAGGCAAGGGATGGGCCCAGCCACGGCTCAAAGAAGGCAACGGGCTGATCGTAGTGGTAAGAAATCGAGGCGCGGTCTCTTTGCGGGGAATGCCGCCAGCCATGCCTGAGCCATCGCTGCAAGCCAACGAACGTGCGGGAGGCTTTCTCCACCATCTGCTGCCGCAGCGGGCGGGGATGGTTGAAGATGTGTTCCGCAATGGAGAAGACAGAAAAGATGTTGCCCTCAATGTCCAGGTCGCCGTGGATGAATGCTTCTCCCAGCGTAATTTCGTTGGGCTCGGCGATCAGCGAATGGAGCGCCTGCGCGCTGCCCACAACCATGGTGCAGAGAGGCTTCTCGTTGCCCGGCGAGAACCAACTCCATCCGTCCCATAGCCGGATGGCGAAAGCAGGCCCCTCATATCCCTGGAAAAGGGCGTTGAATATAGCGGCTCTTTGCGACTGGATAGATTTGAACATTTCGTTCCTCCCAGGCACATTTGCTGCAAAGTATAACGTAAAACCAATTTTGCGGCTCTTGTTTATGATCGGTTGGGCAGCGCCCCGGTCTCCAGTACGGCGATCAATGCGTCCTGATCTCCGCTGGAGACCGGCATGCGGCGAATCTGCGCAACAGTCTCGCTGCGTGGATAGGGATATTCCCGGAGCGAGATCCGGCCGTCTTCCCAAAGCGCGTAACACGCCAGGGGACGCCCCGTCTTGGGCTGGCCAAGACTGCCCGGATTCACGATGGTGGTTTTGCCGATGGTGCGCATGAATGGCGTGTGCGTGTGGCCGGCAATAAGCACGTCCGCGTCGATGCGCGCCACCTCTTCCTGCCAAAGCTCCGACTGCGCAGGGCAATATGCGAACAACGGATCAGAGGGCGTGGAGTGAACCAGATAGAACCTGGTCGAGTTCACCTGCGTCTGGCGGTGAACAGGCAGGTTTCTTAGAAACTTCAAATCTTCTTTCGTGCACGTCTCCTGGGTGTAACGGAGCGTCTCGGCGGCCAGCCTCTTGAAGGGCAACGAGCATCGGGGATCAACCGAGAAGCCGGCCGCATGGTCATGGTTGCCGCGCACCGCGATGGCGGCGTTGCGCATGACCCACTGCACGGCTTCATGAGGCCTGGGCCCATAGTCCACCACATCACCCAAGCACCAGAGCTGGTCGTACTCCCGTTCCGGAAGCGCCTCCAGGGCGGCCAGGTTGGCATGAATATCGGAAACCATGACAATCTTCATAATGACCCGGCAAATGGCGCGCCAACGCCGCACAAAGTGTATCAGCTTCGCCAATCGCAGTGCCGGATCAGGAAGCGGCCGGAAAGAGCTCAGCGGACATGGCAAGCGGCGCATTTTCATGCATCGCGCCGCAACTGCCAAATGATAGAGTGGGGGTATGAACGTGAGCAGAGGCTGGGCCATCACTCCTCAAATCCACTGCGCGGCGGTGTTGGCAGGAGTTCTTTTGATGGCCGCCCATCCCCTCGCGGCTGCGCAGCCGGGAGCGGCGGAGGGCAGGGGACAGGTGGAGCGCGATGCCGACCGCCCCGCATTCGTCTGCCAGCCTTCCAAGATGGGCTCGCCGTACATCCCCGTCGACAGTTGGGTTTATCCGGCCATGCTGCGGCTTTATTCACTGGGCTTTGTGGATACGGTGTATCTCGGCATGCGCCCCTGGACGCGGGCCAGCGTGGACCACATGCTGGAAGAAGCCGGCGCCAATATAGAAGACGCGGATGCCGGGCCGGCCACCGACCAGGCGCAGGAAATTTATGAGGCGCTGCTTCACTTCCTGCGCAACGACATGCAGGGCCCCTGCCTGGTGCATGAGGGCAACACGCGCGTGGAGTCAGTCTATGAAGTGGCGCGCGACATCAGCGGCACGCCTTTGCGCGACAGCTTCCATCTCGGCTCCACGGTCATCAACGACTACGGCCGCCCTTACCAGAGCGGCTTCAATAATTACTCCGGCGCCAGCGGCTACGCGGCCGCCGGCCGCTTCCTGATTTATGCGCGCGGCGAGTTCCAGGCTGCTCCCTCGGGGGTTGGTTACTCCACCCCGCTGGCGCAGGCATTCGTCTCCAGCGACGGCACCACCGACTACTACTTCAACACCTACATCAACTCTGTCCTTATATCTCCTCCGCCTCCCACGATCCCTCTCCCCTTGAACCTGCAGACCACCATTCCGTGGGGAACCATCGCCGCGGTCAACAATGGGCGCGTGATTGAGGCCTACGCCTCAGTACAGGTCCTCAACCACGTCATCTCCTTCGGCCGGCAGGACGATTGGATGGGACCTGCTCAGGGCGGCGCCATGGCTTACTCCAACAACGCCGAAAACGTCTACGCCTTGCACATCAACCGCATCGAGCCGCTGCACATTCCGGGGCTCTCGCGCTTCACCGGCCCCTTCCGCTATGAGTTTCTGATCGGCCCTCTCAAGGGACACACCTATCCCATCGATCCCTGGGTGCATGTGGAGAAGATCAGCTTCCGGCCCACGGAGAACCTGGAATTCGGCTTCGAGCGCACCGTGATCTGGGGAGGCAAGGGCCACGAGCCTGTCAACATCCGATCCTTTTTGAGAAGTTTCTTCAGCACAGTCGCTCCCCAAGCCGCGATCAAGTACAGCACCCAGGATCCCGGCGCACGCTTTGGCGCCTTCGACTTCTCCTACCGCCTTCCCCGCCTCCGCAAATGGCTTACGCTCTATCTGGACTCGGAGGTGCATGACGATGTTTCTCCCATCGACAATCCCCATGGAGCCTCCTGGCGGCCCGGCATCTATCTTTCCCACGTGCCCGGCATTCCCCGGCTGGATATTCGTGTCGAAGCCGCCTCCACCGATCCGCCCGTCTATAGAAGCCGGGATGGCCAGTACATGTACTATGAGACCGTGCAAAGACAGGGCTACACCAATAGCGGCGCGCTCTTTGGCGACTGGATCGGACGCGAGGACAAAGGCGGACAGGGCTGGATTACGTATCACCTGAGCGGCAATGAGTGGATTCAGGTGGGCGCGCGCGATCAAAAAGCGGCCAACGATTTTATCCCCGGCGGAACCACCGTGAACGACATCAACTTCCAGGTGGTCAAGCGCATCGGCAAGGATTTTGAGATCAACGGCAACTTCGCGCACGAGAAATGGCAGGCTCCCATCTACCCCACCGGCAGCCCCGTCTATCCCGCCAGCCAGCAGACCGTGAATACCACCACCATCCAGCTCACCTGGTACCCGGAGCGGAAGGTCAGCTTCTAAGGCGCATGATAGAAACCTCTCACAGGTCAGAGAATGCAGGGCAGACGCACCTGCCGGCGGCGGAGCAGCGCGCGCGGGAAAAGCTGGCCCTGGTGATTCCCACGCTCCGCGAAGAGGAAAACATCGGCGGCTTGCTCGGCCACGTTCGTTCCGTGCTCGATCCCCTGCATCTTCCCTACGAGATTCTGGTCGTCGATGACGACAGCCCGGATAGGACCGGCGCCGTGGTCTCGGCCATCGCCCGAGAGGATCCGCGCGTGCGCCTGCTGGTGCGCAAAGGGCAGAGAGGTTTATCCGGCGCCATTCTTTATGGCTGGCAGAAGACCGATGCCCCGATCCTCGGCGTGATGGATGCCGACCTGCAGCATCCTCCGGAGCTGCTGCCGCAACTGCTTTCCGCCATCCACAATGGACGCGACATTGCCATCGGCAGCCGCTACACTCCCGGCGGCGGCGTAGGCGCATGGAATCCGGTGCGTAAGCTGCTCTCTTCCGCCGCCATATGGGCTACCTGGCCGCTGCAAAAGCCGCGGCTCCGCGCCCATGACCCCATGTCCGGCTTCTTTCTGGTCCGCCGCCGTTGCCTGGATCGAATCCTCTTTCAGCCCTCTGGTTTCAAGTTGCTGCTGGAGATCCTGGTGCGCGGCCGCATTGGCTCGATCGCGGAAGTGCCGTACGTCTTCGGCAGTCGTTATAGCGGAGCCAGCAAAGCCGGCTTCAAGGTAGGCTGGGATTATGCGCTGCTGCTGGCCAGGCTCTACGCCGGGAAATGCTGTTTCTGGCGCAAGGGGTGAAAACCAGTCGTCTACATCGTAGGCAAAATCAAGCGCAGCAGCAGAAACGCGCCCACGCCCGCAAAAAACACCAGCGCCATGCGGATGCCGGGCTCGCGGTTTACCTCCGGCACCAGGTCGGTGGCGCCCACGTACAGGGCCACGCCGGCCGAGATGGGCAAACCATAGGGCAGCCAGCTAGGAACCAGTTCGATCACCAGCACGCCGGCCAGCGTTGCCCCGGCTAATACTGCTGCGGAAGATAAGGCCGCGGAGCGGCTGCGTCCGCTGGCCAGCATCACGCTGGCCATGGTGAAGCCCTCCGGCGCTTTGTGCATAAAAATGGCCAGAAAAATCAGCCAGCCCAGCCAGTTGGAGATCACAAACCCGGAACCGATGGCCACGCCGTCGAAGAGCGCATGTACGCTCAGGCCCCCCAGCACCGAGTAACCGGTGTGCCGGGAGACGAACTCGTCGCGATGCGTCTCCTCGCCGTAGTGAAAATGCGCGTTGATGGTGTGCTCCAGCAGGTGCACCACGCAATAGCCGCCCATGATCAGGATTGGCCCCAGCCGCGGACTCAGGCGCAGACCTTCGGGCATCATCTCCAGCAGAGCTGTGGCGATCAGGAAGCCGGCGCCCAAGGCCACAAAGTAGCGCAGATAGCGCTCCACGCCGCGTGCCCGCACCAGCACCAATCCGCCGGCCACGTCGGCCAGCGCGGCAATCGTGCCGAGAATGAGGGAGATCTTCAGCATGAGCTTTATCCGCTGTGCCGGATGTGCAGCACATCTCCATCCTGCACAATGTATTCCTTGCCTTCCAGGCGCAGCGTTCCCCTGGCCCGCGCCGCCGCCTCCGATCCGGCTTCCAGCAGCGCATCCCAGCGAATGGTCTCAGCGCGAATGAAGTGATGCTCCAGGTCGGTATGGATGGCGCCCGCGGCCTGCTGCGCCCTGGAGCCCACCGGCACCGTCCAGGCGCGGCACTCGTCCTCCCCGGCGGTGAAGAAGCTGATCAGCCCCAGCAGTTCGTAGCTTTTGCGGATGAGCCGCACCAGGCCGCTCTCGCGCAGTCCGTAGCTTTCAAGGAAATCCGCGGCCTCCGCCTCGTCCATCTCCGCCAGCTCGGCCTCCACCTTGCCGCAGATGGCCGTGGCCCCGGCGTTGGGCCGGCGCGCCACTTCCTCCAGCTTGAAGCGGCTCACCGCTGAATCCAGATCGTCGCCCAGCCTGGCGCTCTCGCCGATATTGAGCGTGTAGAGAATCGGCTTCTGCGACAGGAACATAAAGCCCTTGATGAGCTTCTTCTCCTCGGGCGTCATCTCCAACTCGCGCAGCGGCCGCTCTTTTTCCAGGGCCTCTTTGGAGCGCAGGAGCAGGGCGTGTTCGCGTTCCAGATCAGGGGTGCGCTGCTTCCTCAGATCCTTTTCGACTCGCTCCAGGCGCTTCTCAACCTGGGCCAGGTCGCTGATCATCAGGTCGAACTCCACGCTCCTGATGTCGCGCAAGGGGTCGATGGGGCCCACGTGCGCAATGGCGTCGTCCTCGAAGGCGCGCAGCACGTGAATCAGCGCATCCACCTGGCGCAGGCTGGCCAGGAACGCCGTCTCTTTCAGCGCCTCCTGCCCGATGGCCGCCACGTCCACGAATTCAACAGACGCGAAGGTGGTCTTTTTGGGCGAATAGAGCGCCGAAAGCTTGTCCAGCCGCTCGTCAGGAACGCGCGCCACGCCGATATGCTCCTGGCGCGTGTGGCCCCGCTCCTCGAGTTTGGCCCTGGTCAGAATCTTGAACAGCGAAGTTTTGCCCACCTGCGGCAGGCCGATGATGCCAGTCTTCATGTGCTTACCATAGTGGCTCCCGCACCATGCATGGCGCGCGCCTCAGAGCCACTCCGATGATACAGGAGGCAGGGAAGTGGGATGGGCGATCATCGTTCCCTGCAAGTCAACCGGATGTGGTTGCTGTGCCCGTCCGGGCCATAATCGATGGTGAGTTCAGCGCCGTCCTCCCAATTCACCGACACATGCGTAGTTCCATCTTTTTCAGTGAAGGGAATCGAATAGCGATCGCCATAGATGGCCTTTTGCTGCTCCAGCGTGGCGCCGAGCTGGAGTCCGCGACCCGTAACTCCCAGCGCTCCCCTGGGCGCGTCGCCCCACACGTCAATGTATGCCGGATGCGATTCGACCATCGTCCGCTGCGCATCCCCGACGTAGTAAAAGTACGTGGCCACGCTCATACGCAGCCCCGGCCACTCCCACTTATAGAACCGGGTTCCACCGGCTCCGTCGGGCACCACCGCATCCTCCCTGGAAGTTGGCGGGCCGTATAGCTTGATGATTTTGGAGATCGAAGTGCCGTTGGGAAAGCGCGTACCGAGAGGACGAATTCCGACCAGGATTCCCGACAATTTGCGCTCGGGCTTGCCCGTGGCCAGTTGGTCCTTGTCCGGAAAGCCGGCCGCCACCGGACCTGCCACGATGCACTGGAGCGCCAGAACGGCTAGCACAGCAAAAAGGCTCCACGCCCTGAGTACCGCCGGTTTTTTCTTGCAAGATGGGTTCACGTCTACCCTCCACGCTGCTCGCGGATTGCGGCCACCCTCTGTTCCCTACGCTTTTCCCGTTTCCGCCCTGGCCACCAGCACTACCGTTGCCAGTCCCAGCAATAGAATGATGCCTTCCACATGCTCGCTGCGGCTGTGCAGCTTGTTGAAGTGCACGCGGCTGGGATTGGCCGCGTCGGCTGCGTCGATGGCCCCGCCGGCGGCGATGCGGTCCCGCTCCATGGCCGGAATGATGCCGAACTGCGCGTAGACGGTCAAGCTAATCATGAGCACGATCAGGCACATGGGCGCCAGCACCGGGCGCGGTTTGTAGATGCCCCAGGCCGGGGCCAGCGCCAGCAGGGCCAGCGCCACCATTCCCGAAACCAGCCCCATGCCGTGCAGAATTCTGAGCAACTGGCCCACAATCGCGCCCGCCGTGTGCGTCTCCGGCCGCAGCGCCCCAAAGGTCGTCGCCGCCACGATGGGAAAGAATATCTCCGCGCCCAGCCAGACGATGAGCGCGAGATAGAGAAGGGTGCGGAACAGGGTCTTCATATGGCAAGAATACAGTGGGACAGGGAGTAGGGAATAGGGAATAGGGAATAGAAACTGGAACGCGGGTATCTGTTCATCCCCGCGTTCAGTCAACTTAGCCATGCGTGAAATCAGCTGCCGGAAGGGGGCTTCTCGCGATCTGGATTTGTAATCCCGATCAGACGAGCCTTTTCGGCGGCATCAATCAGAGGAGATGTGTTAACAGCAGTGTCAATCATGGATTGCATGATGTGGCCTTGCGCCGAGATCAAAACCCCTATAGCAAATCCCGACAACGCAACCACGACCCCTGCTATGATTCCTCCCCAGACTTCAAAGTTACCTAGAATAGCGCCAGAGTTGGCGTCCACAGCCGCGATGATGATAATGATTGCACCAATCGTCAGCGAGAGGAATTTAACGACGGTTCCCATTAGAACTATTCCACTAGCCACGCGGTATCCATCGTGATATCGCTGCTCGAGTGACCTTGCTGCCGCCGGTGGTTTGCGCAGAAAGAAGCCCGCCGCAAAAGCCAGCAATAGTCCCAGCCCGCCCAGAATCCACCATACAGAACCTGGCGGTAATGGGCTGGACCCCTTGACAGGCGGTCCAATGCCGCCGCCAGGCTGCGCGCTGGGTCCGCCCATCTCCTGGGATTGGCCGCCGTTGTCTGCCCCCTGTTGCTGGCCGCCCTGCTCCTCGCGCGGCAGCGATCCGCTGCCGGAGACGCTGAACTCCAGCGCCTTTCCGGGAAGCGCATTCTTCAGCAGGAGGGTCTGCACCGCAGCGTTCTGCGGCACGGAACGGAAAACGCTCCCCGCGCCCGCGGTGAAGGTCATGCTCTTGGGCAACTGCACGACAAAATTGTTCACCGGCATGGGTACTTTGGGGTTGAACGTGAACTTGCCGCTGTAGGGCAGGTGGTAGCGCACGGCGAATAGCGTCTGGTTCTCGCCTTCGTCGGGCTGGATGGGAACGTTGAAGCTATAGTGCCCCTTCTGGCTCAACGGCCGCGGCATGGCGTTGGTGGGAAGGCCGCTGGGCCTGGTGGCCTCTGCGCCGTCCAGCACCGCTCCCGGCGGCAGCACAAACTCGAAGGCGTTGGCGCTGAACTGCGTCACCGCGGGCGAGCTGGTGTTGTGGACCACGTATTGCTCGGTCACGTCCAGTTCGCCGTTTTCGGATTCGAGCTGGAGAATGTCGTCCTCGATGGAGATCCCATCGACCTTGGCGGCCGCGTCATAGACGGTGATGTTTCCCGGCCCGCCGCCCTGGGGCGCGGCGATAAAGTAGCCTGCGCCCTGGTGCGTCGCCCGCACCAGGTAAGGACCGCTGCCGGGCTCGCTCAGCGAATAATGCCCGCTGCCGTCGGTGGTGGCATGGGCGGCCGCCTTCATGCCCGCCTGCACGTCCAACAGCACCACGGTATCGCCCACGGCGGGCTTGCCCGTGGTCTTGTTGGTCACCGTGCCGGTGATGGTGGCGGCCTGGGCCAGCGCGCCCATGGCGAGCAGGCTCAAGGCAAAAGTGCGAAGAACATATTGAGTCGATTTCATAGTCGTTAGGGAATCCTATGGGTTTGACGTGGTTGAGTTAGTAATGAAAAGTGCCTAAGAACAACCGCAGGTCCTTCGACTCCGCTACGCTTCGCTCAGGATGATAGCGCTCTTGGGAGTTCATGCCTGCCGCAAATGCTCGATCTCGGCTAGCAACTGCGCCGTCTCATTTTCAAGCTGCGCCCGCTGCACTACGAAATCTTCTTCAGGATACTTGCCGGCGCGGTACTCGAAGTTCAGGTCGCGCAGGTTCTCGTAGAGCTGCTCCTTGCGCTCCAGCAGGTAGTCCAGGCGCGTCTTCTCGCGCTGGCTGGCAAAGACGTTCTCCGGCCAGAAGGTGTAAACGATCAGCACAAAGGCCAACAGCAATCCGCAAATCAATCCTAAAGTTGGTGTCATAGCGCAAGAACCTCTGTTGCTGCAAGCACTGTCCACTGTTCACTGTCCACTGTCCACTGTCTTCGCGCCATGGCTCAAAACCCTCCATCGCTGCCGGTCTCCCGGCGAATCTTTTCCTTGAGCGCCTCTGTGGCCGCATCGGGGACTGAAGTTTCAGCCTGCGTCTTGCCTCCCGGCGCGCTTGCCCAGCGGCGGATCAGCAGAATGGTGCCCAGCAGCGCCGCCGCAAAGACCGCGAAGGGAGCAATCCAGGCCACCAGGTCGAAGCCCTGCGGTGGTGGGCGCGGCCAGCACGGTGGCCCCGTACTTGGCGGCGAACCAGGCCAGAATCTCCTTGTCGCTCTTGCCGGCGGCGATGGACGCGCTCAACTCTTCGCGCTCCCGCCCGCTCTCCGGGCAGCCCACATGGTTGCACTCGCCCAGCAATTGCGCGCAGCCGCAGGTGCACATCAGCCGGTGTCCCAGGTCGTTGAACCGCGAGCTCGCATCCGTGGCGCCCAGCGAGAAGCAGACGGCCACGGCCAGCACAGCCGCTTGCAATGATTTCATCCAAAAAGATAAACGTGTGAAATTGCTCCGATATTTGGTAGCCGGTCCAGGTCCTTGGTTTCCCACCCTTTCGCCAGAAAAAAGGCGAAAGGATGGGGCACGGGCGCCTTTATCCGGCAAGTCAAGGATGATTGAAAAAACTCATCACTGGCCTCCTTTCTGCCCGGCCGGCTTCTGGCTGGGAACCAGCGCCACCAGCGTGCCGATGACGATCACCACCAGTCCGACCCAGATCCAGCCCACCAGGGGATTCAGAAACGCCTTGATAATCGGCTGGCCCGTATCCGGATTTGTGCCTTCATAGACTACGTACAGATCCCAGCTGGGAGCGGAGTGAATGGCCACCATGGTCTGCGGCTGTTCGCTGGCCAGATAGACGCGCTTCTCCGGGGTCATCTGGAACTGCTTCCTGCCGTTCCTGTAAACATCCAGCAGCGCATACTCGGAGTTGTAGTTCGCATTGGAGTCCTGCGTGGCGCCGACGCACTTCCAGCGTATAGGGGCCGATGCTCATCTTGTCGTGCAGCTCCATCTCGCTCTCCACGTTGCGATTGAAGGCCGAGCCGGCCAGTCCGACCACCACAATCACCACGCCGATGTGGACGATGTAGCCGCCATAGCGGCGCGTGTTGCGGCGCGTCAGCAGCCAGGTGGCCACCAGCAGGTTGCGCCCGCTCTGCTTGGCGATGACCGCGGCCCCGCGCAGAAACTCGCTCAGAATGGCGGTGAGCACGGCCGCGGCCAGCGCAAAGGCCACCAGCGCATAAAAGTTGCCTTGATCGAAGGCGCCGTCTTTCCACGGCCGCACGCCCACAGCCAGGCAGACGATCACCGTTACCCAGAGCGCAATCACCGGCAGCACAAAGTTGCGCCGTATGCTCTTGAGCGACGTGGCACGCCAGGGCAGCAGCGGCCCCACGCCGGTCAAAAACAGGAGGAAGAGGCCAATGGGCACGGCCACGGTGTTATAAAACGGCGCGCCCACCGTCACCTTGCTGCCCTCCACGTACTCGCGAGAGGATGGGGAAGAGCGTTCCCCACAGAATCACGAAGCAGGCCGTGAGCAGCACCAGGTTGTTGAAGAGGAAGCTGGACTCGCGGCTCACCAGCGACTCCAGCTGGTGCTCGCTCTTCAAGTGGCTGCGCTGCAAGACGTAAGTGAAGATGCAGACCGCCAGCACCAACCCCATGAAGACCACAAACCAGGTGCCGATGGACGACTGCGCGAAGGCGTGCACCGAACTCACCAGCCCGGCGCGCGTCAGCAGCGTGCCCAGCAGCGTGAGCAGGAAGGTGGAGAAGATGAGCCACACATTCCAGCTCTTCATCATGCCCTTCTTCTCCTGCATCATCACGGAGTGGAGAAAGGCGGTTCCGGTGAGCCAGGGCATGAAGCTGGCGTTCTCCACCGGGTCCCAGCCCCAGTAGCCGCCCCAGCCCAGCACGGCGTAGGCCCAGTGCATGCCCAAAAAGATGCCGCAGGTTAAAAACAGCCAGGTCACCATGGTCCAGACGCGCGTGATCTTGATCCACTTTTCGCCGGGGTAGCGCATCATCAGCGCCCCCAGCGCAAAGGCGAAGGGAACCGAGAAGCCCACATAGCCCAGGTAAAGCATGGGCGGATGAATCACCATCTCCGGGTATTGCAGAAGGGGATTCAGGCCGTTGCCGTCGTCGGGGATTTGGCCGCGGAAGAGGGCGAAGGGCGGGGCGGCAAAGTTCAGGACGGCCAGAAAGAAGACCTGGATGGCGGCTAAAATCGCTCCGGCGTAGGCGTAGAGCTTGACATCCTGCTTGTGCGTCAGCCGCAGGACAAAGCCATAGGCTCCCAGCAGCCACGCCCACAACAGCAGCGAGCCTTCCTGGCCGCTCCACAGCGCGGCAAACTTGTAGGCGGCGGGCAGGGCGCGGTTGGAGTGCTCCAGGATGTAAGTGATTGAAAAATCGTTGGCAAAGACCGACCAGATGAGGGCGAAAGCGGCCGCGGTCACTGCGAAAAAACCGGCGATTCCGGCCCGGCGCGCGGTATCGGCCAGCCGTTCGGGGGAGATGCGCGCCGGCTGCCCGACCGCAATCAGCCGCAGCGCCAATGCTCCAGCCAGCAGATTGTAGGCGGCCAACGCCAAAGCTATGAGAAGAGCAAAACTACCAAACGCAGCCATCAAGACTCCACGATGATTCTTGCACGCAGGCGGGGAGCCGAATGGCCTCCCAACGAGGGTATTCTCTTCTCATCATAGGCCTTTCCCGTGTGATCTGCCTCACACCTGCTGTCGTAATATGGGACTGCGGAGCAGGGAAGCACAGCCTATCCGCCAGATCGCTGGGTGTGATTGCCGCAGCCTACCCGAACAAGAACTCTTTCTCCCGCAGTTCCTTGATGGTGTCGCGGAGGCGCGCGGCCTTCTCGAACTCGAACTTCCGGGCCGCCTCGCGCATCTCCGTCTCCAGCCTGGAGATATAGGCGTCGAGCCCGGCCTGCGTGGTGAACTCCGGCAAGCCCGCCGTCTCTTCCTCTTCCACGTCGCCGTATTCGGCCTTCAGAATATGCGCCAGGCCCATATCGATCTGGCTGATAATCGATTGCGGCGTAATCCCGTTTTCCTCGTTGAAGGCCCGCTGAATGGTTCGCCGGCGGTCGGTCTCGTCGATCGCCCGGCGCATGGAGTCGGTGATGGTATCCGCGTACAGAATGGCGCGGCCCTCGATGTGGCGCGAGGCGCGGCCCATGGTCTGGATCAGCGACCCCGCCGAGCGCAGAAAGCCCTCCTTGTCGGCGTCCAGAATGGCCACCAGCGAAACCTCAGGCAGGTCCAGGCCCTCGCGCAACAGGTTGATGCCGATGAGCACGTCGAACTCGCCCTTGCGCAGACCGGCCAGCAGCTTCACGCGCTCCAGCGTCTCGATCTCCGAGTGCATGTACCGGCAGCGCACGCCGACTTCGGTGTAGTAGCCGGCCAGGTCTTCGGCCATGCGCTTGGTCAGAGTGGTCACCAGCACGCGCTCATTGCGTTTGGCGCGGTCGCGAATCTCCCCCAGCAGGTCGTCGATCTGGCCCTTGACGGGGCGGACCTCGACCTCCGGGTCCACCAGGCCGGTGGGGCGGATGACCTGCTCGACAACGACTCCGGCCGAGCGCGTCAGCTCATACGGTCCGGGCGTGGCGGAGACGTAGATGGTCTGGTGAATGCGGTTCTCAAACTCCTCGAAAGTCAGCGGGCGGTTATCCAGGGCCGAGGGCAGGCGGAAGCCGTAGTCCACCAGGTTCTGTTTGCGGCTGCGGTCCCCATGCCACATGCCGTGCACCTGCGGAATGGTGGCGTGGCTCTCGTCCACAAAGAGCAGAAAATCGCGGGGGAAGTAGTCCAGCAGCGTGGGCGGAGGCTCGCCCGGCAGACGGCCGCTGAAGTGGCGCGAGTAGTTCTCGATGCCGTGGCAGTAACCCATGGACTTGATCATTTCGAGATCGAAGCGGGTGCGCTGGTGAACGCGCTGCGCCTCCACCATGCGGCCCTCGGCCTCCAACTGCGGCACCCAGGCGTTCAACTCCGCCACGATGGAGTCGATGGCCTCGGCCCGGCGCTCGGGCTGCACCACGTAATGGCTTTTGGGATAGATGGGCAGGCGCGAGTACTTCTGCTTTACGGTGCCGAAGAGGGGGTCGATCTGCGCCAGCGATTCGATCTCGTCGCCGAAGAGCTCAATGCGGTAGGCCGTTTCGTCGTAAGTGGGGAAGACTTCGATCACGTCGCCGCGCACCCGGAAGGTGCCGCGGCGGAAGTCGGTGTCATTGCGCTCGTAGAGGATTTCGACCAGGCGCCGCGTAATATCCTGGCGGCTGATGCGCTGCCCTTTTTCGAGCAGCAGCAGCATCCCGTAGTAAGCCTCCGGCGAGCCCAGCCCGTAGATGCAGCTTACCGAGCTGACGATGATCGAGTCGCGGCGCTCGAAGAGCGAGCGCGTGGCCGAAAGGCGCAGCTTGTCTAACTCTTCATTTATCGTGGCTTCCTTCTCGATATATAAGTCACCGGCGGGAATGTAGGCCTCCGGCTGGTAATAGTCGTAGTAACTCACGAAGTATTCGACGGCATTCGAGGGAAAGAACTGCTTGAACTCGTGATAAAGCTGCGCGGCGAGAGTCTTGTTATGCGCCAGGATCAACGCAGGGCGATTGGACTGCTCGATGATCTTGGCCATGGTGAAGGTCTTGCCCGAGCCGGTGACTCCCAGCAGCACCTGGTGCTTCTCCCCCGCCGCCAGCCCCTTGAGCAGCTCGTCGATGGCGCGCGGCTGATCGCCCTTCGGCTTGTAGGTGGTCACCAGTTGAAAGTCCATGGGTAGCATTATAGCTCAGTGGCGAACATCAGGCGAAGTATTGGTATCAATGTCCGATCTGGGATGAGGAATCTTGCTACAGATCATCTCAAAATAGTTATTGAATAGCAGAAATAAATTATTGAAAATCGCTATATATTTATTGACATTCGATAATTGATGGCTCATCATGGCATTTTGTAGGAGGATTTATGAATCTCATTGGTCCGAAGTCGATTGCTTCAAAGCTTCATCTCGTGGTCAAAGTAGCGTTTTTTCTGGCAATTCCGGGCGTTTTGCTCATGTCTATAGCTCCATTTCACACTTTTCCAAATGGTGTCAGGATGCTCCGCTATGTGTCGTTCGATGTCCGAAGTGGCCCATTGGAGGCCAGCTTCGATATGTTGCGCGGCACTGAGGCGAGATGGTGGATCTGGGCTATGGAACTGGTTTCACGAACCTGCCATGCGGTGGTTCTCTATCTGCTAATGCGAATTCTGGAACCAGTTGGAGCCGGAGAACCGTTTCATCCCAAAACGCCGAGTCGCTTGCGGATGATCGGTTGCGCAGTCGTTATTGGCTCCCTTCTGCGAACGTTCTTTTGTGCCGCATTGCTGAACGGGGGGACGGGGAACGAACCAGGCGCGCATTTTTCTTGGACGATCGATTTCGACGCGATCTTTATGGGAATCGTGCTCGTGGTGCTCGCTGAAGTTTTTCGCCGGGGCTACGCACTCAAAACGGAAAGCGAACTCACTGTATAGGCGAGGAGTTATGGGAATTCGTGTTCATCTTGACAGGGTCATGCTCGAACGAGGCATCTCGCTGACGGAGCTTGCCGGTCGTGTGGGAATTACGCTGGCGAACCTATCCATCCTGAAGAGCAACAAGGCAAAGGCCATTCGATTCTCTACTCTTGACGCACTGTGCAAGGAACTGCATTGCGCTCCGGGAGATATTCTGAAGTACGAGATAAGCGCCGGAGAGACAGAATGAATTACCACGGCGACCTTCTCTCAGGATGAAAGAGTAATGGAGTGCTGTGTTTTCCCAGGTCTCAAAATCGAGACCTGGGATTCTGGCTGCTTGTCCGCCACTAAAGTTTGCCTAACTCATAGCTGGTACTTCGCCCGCCCTGCTCCCCGCGAACAAGAATGCCACGTTCCACCAGAGCAGCAATGTCGCGCAGCGCAGTATCATGCGAGCACTTCGCAAGCCTCGCCCATTTAGTTGTCGTGAGCTTTCCCTCGAAGCCGTCGAGCAGCCTGTTGAGCACCTGCCGCTGGCGTTCGTTGAAAGGGAAGTCGACGGCAAGCTCCCAGAAGCGGGCCTTGCCTAGAACGCCGGCCAGAGTGGACTGCGCGCCCTCGATGGCGTCTTCTAAACACTCCAGGAACCATTCCATCCAGCGCGTCACATCTAGCGTGCTCTTCTGCACTTGCTCCAGAACGTCGTAATAGGCATCGCGCTCCAGGCGAATCTGCGCCGACATGCTGTAGAACCGCTGCGAGCTTTGCTCCGAGCGCGCCAGGGCCATGTCGGCCACGGCCCGCGCGATGCGGCCGTTCCCGTCGTCGAAGGGATGAATGGTGACCAGCCACAGGTGCGCAAGCGCGGCCTTCACCACCCAATCTGTCTCATTACTCGAATTGAACCAATCGAGAAACGCCGCCATCTCCGCGTCCAGCCGCGCGGCTGCGGGCGCCTGGTAGTGCACGCGTTCGCGCCCCACCGGCCCGGAGACCACCTGCATTGGCCCCTTGCTGTCGTCGCGCCACTTGCCCACCCGAATCCGCTTCATGCCGCTGCGGCCGGCAGGGAAGAGGGCCTCATGCCAGGCGAAGAGCCGTTCGACGGTGAGGGGCTCATCGTAGCGGCGCGTGGCGTCCAGCATCATCTCCACCACGCCCTCCACGTTGCGGTCGACGGCCTTCAACCCTCCAATATCGATGCCCAGCCGCCGCGCGATGGACGAACGGACCTGGCCCGGATCGAGCTTTTCGCCTTCGATTTCGCTGCTCTTCAGCACGTCTTCGGTCAGGGTTTTAAGGACGGCTTCTTGCCTGGAGGGGAAGCCGAGCGCCTCCATCCGTCCCAGCAGACGGCCCTGCTGGTGACGCACGGCCGCCAGCCGCTCCGCCAGCCGCTCGCGATCCCAGGAAAAGCTGGGCCAGTCCTTCCGATCATGGATATAGTGGGTCAATCTACGCATCCTTTGCGTAGATTATGGCAGATATTCGACGCATTTGCAACTATCCTACGCAGAATATGCGTTGAATAGGGGTCTATTCTGCAAGATTCAGCCAGCTTCCCACCCTAGCCGCAAAAACAAGAACGCGTCAAGGGTGGGGCACCCAGGCTACTTACTGCAGGCTGGCCATGAGGCCGTCGAGGGCGGACTTGGGGGGGCGGGTGAGCGACTCGGGCAGCGTGGCCAGCGGCTCATCCACCACGTTCAGCAGGTCGATGAAGGTGGGCTTCCCGGTGTTGATGTAGAAGACGCCGGTGAGGATTTCGTCGTTATCGTGGGCCTCCATCAGCGTGCGCACGGCGTTGGCCTTGTCGGTGGGGTCGTAGTCCTCGTGCAGCTTGCGCAGGCGCAGGTTGGAGCCGTCGTGCATCTCCACTTCGTAGATCTCGCCGGAGTCGTAATCGACTTCGATGTCGTCGAAGCTGGCCACAAAATCGATCTCGTTGATGGGCTCGTCGTTGTCCTGCATGAACTTGTAGCTCTTGGTCGATCCCTCGTGGTCGTTGAAGGTCACGCAGGGGCTGATCACGTCGAGCATCACCGTGCCCTTGTGGGCGATGGCCGCCTTGAGCATGGAGAGCAATTGCTTCTTGTCGCCGGAGAAGGAGCGGCCCACAAAAGTCGCGCCCAACTGGATGGCCAGGGCGCAGGTGTCGATGGCGGGCAGATCGTTGACGACGCCGGTCTTGAGCCGCGAGCCGAGGTCGGCGGTGGCCGAGAACTGGCCCTTGGTGAGCCCGTAAACGCCGTTGTCCTCGATGATGTAGATCATGGGCAGGTTGCGGCGCAGCAGGTGCACGAACTGGCCCATGCCGATGGAGGCCGTGTCGCCGTCGCCGGAGACGCCGATGGTGGTCATGGTGTGGTTGGCCAGGATGGCGCCGGTGGAGATGGACGGCATGCGCCCATGCACGCCGTTGAAGCTGTGCGAGCGGCTCATGAAGTAGGCCGGGCTCTTGGACGAGCAGCCGATGCCGCTCATCTTCATCACCCGCTCCGGCTCCACGCCCATCTCCCACATGGCGTCGATAATGCGCTCGGAGATGGCGTTGTGGCCGCAGCCGGCGCACAGCGTAGACTTGCCGCCGCGGTACTCAAGAATCGGAAGGCCGATGTGATTCAGTTTAGGCGCCGGCGTAGCGGTTGCCATTAGAGGCCCTCCTTGGTGGCAAACTCTTCGGTGATGGTGCGAGCGTCCAGCGGCAATCCGTTATAGTGCAGAATGCTGCGCAGCTTGACTACCTGTTCGGCGGGCAGGTCGAGCTTGAGCAGGCTGGCCAACTGCGCGTCGCGGTTCTGTTCCACCACGTAAACGCGCTCGTGCGAGGCTACAAAGTCGTGAATCTCGTGCGCGAAGGGATAGGCCCGGATGCGCATGTAGTCCACTTTGCGCGCATATTCCCTGGCCAACTGGTCCAGGCTCTCGCGCAGCGCAAAGTCTGTGCTACCGAAAGCCAGAAAGCCGATCTTCGAGGCGCCGTCCTTCACCGTCACCGGCGCAGGAACCAGCTTGCGCGCGTTCTCAAACTTGCGCTCCAGCCGCTCCATCACCGCCACGTACTCATCCGGCCTCTCGGTATATTCGGCCGCCTCGTTGTGTCCCGAGCCGCGCGTAAAATAAGCCGCCTTGCGGTGGTTGGTTCCCGGCAGCGTGCGCCAGCCGATGGCGTCGCCGTCCACGTCGCGGTAGCGCGCAAATCCCCCCAGCCGCTCCACATCCTCCGCCGTCAGCACCTTGCCGCGGTCCAGCGGCTTATCAGGATAGTCGAAGGGCTCCGACATCCAGTTGTTCATGCCCAGGTCAAGATCGCTGAGCACAAAGACCGGCGTCTGCAGGCGCTCCGCCAGGTCGAAGGCCGCGTAGCCCAGCTCGAAGCACTCCTTCACGTTACCCGGCAACAGCACCACATGTTTGGTATCGCCGTGGGAGAGGAAGGCCACGCTGAGCAGATCCGACTGCGCGGTTCGCGTCGGCATGCCCGTCGAGGGCCCGCTGCGCTGCACGTCGAAGATCACCCCGGGAATTTCGGCGTAGTAGCCCAGCCCTGCAAACTCCGCCATCAGGGAGATGCCCGGCCCCGAGGTCGAGGTCATGGCCCGCGCCCCCGCCCAGCCCGCGCCCAGCACCATGCCGATGGCCGCCAGCTCGTCCTCGGCCTGAACCACGGCAAAGGTGGCCTTGCCCTGCGGCGATAGCCGGAATTTTTTCAGCAGGTCGATGGTCGCCTCCACCAGCGAGGTTGAGGGCGTAATGGGATACCAGGCCACCACCGTCACCCCGGCAAAGACCGCGCCCATGCCCGCCGCCGCGTTGCCGTCGATGATGATCTTACCTGCCGTGCGGTCCATGCGTTCAATCAAGTACGGGTCCCGCTTGGTCAGATGCTCCGCCGCATAATCCCTGCCCGCCTTCACGGCGCCAAAGTTCAGATCGAAGACCTTCTGCTTTTTAGCAAACTGCTTGCGCAGCCCGTTCTCCACCACCTCCAGGTCGATGGAGAGCATGTGCGCCAACACGCCCACGTAGACCATGTTCTTTACCAGCTTGCGCAGTTTGGGTTCGGGGCAGATGGCCAGGGTGATCTTGTCAAAGGGCACGGGGTAGAAGACCACGTCGTCGCGATACTGCTTCAGGTTCAGGCTTTCCTCGAAGATGGCCACGCCTCCCGCGGGCAGCGCCATCACATCCTCCCGCGCCGTGTCGGAATTCAGCGCCACCAGGACCTCGGCATCCCGCTTGCGCGCCACGTAGCCGTCTTTGCTGGCCCGGATGGTGTACCAGGTGGGAAGTCCGGCAATGTTGGAGGGGAAGAGATTCTTTCCGCTTACCGGAACGCCCATGCCGAAGATGCTCTTCAGCAGCACGCCATTGGCCGATTGCGAACCGGAGCCGTTCACCGTGGCCACGTTGATGCTGAAGTCGTTGATGATGCGCGCGTGTGTGCTGAGTGTGCCCTGTTCCTGACCCAGGGCAAGATCACCTGTCGCCATGTGGCGGGATTCCCTTCTGAAGAACTCTAACCAAGCGACGCTCTTGCCTTTAGATCTATGGATGGCGGCGCTTTTTCCTTCTCAAATGTGATTATAGTCACTTTCAGAGCGGTTCTCCAGTTCTGGATTCGCGTATAATCCCGCCATGTTTAGCTTGAACTCGCCTAATTTGCTGGAGTTTTGCCGCCGGCAGGCGAGAAATTCACTGCCGGGGGCCAGCCCGTCATGACGCGCGAAAGGAGATTCTGGCAGCGCATCACCGAGGGCATCGCGCTCGGCCAGCTGTGGAAGCAATTCCAGGCCGATGCCCGCTCCAGCTACCGGCTTTATTCTGAGGAAATTGATTCCCACCGCATGCCTGGAACCGGAAGGGTCAGGCACTTCTTCCGCATGGTCAAACTGTTCTTGTGGGCGGTGATCGATAAGCTGACGCCTGCGCGCCGCGTGCTGCTGGTAATTGCGTTCTTCTTTCTCTTTTCCAACATGCAAGCGTCGTGGCAGGACAGCAATGGCGAATTGATGACCTTCCGGTTCAGCGGTTCCTTCTGGGGTGGCCTGGTGCTTTTTGTGCTGCTGGTGCTGGAAGTCTCAGACCGCGTGGTCATGAAGCGCAACCTGCAGATAGCCAAGGAGATCCAGTCCTGGCTGTTGCCGCCGGGTCCGCCACAGGTACCGGGCCTGGAGATCGCTTTTTCCACTCGTCCTGCCAACACCGTGGCTGGAGATTACTACGACGTTTTTTCTCATCCGGCTTCAATCTCGCCCGGCGGCGCGTACCTGATCGTCATCGCCGATGTAGCCGGCAAAAGCGTGCCCGCGGCCATGTTGATGGCCACCTTCCAGGCCAGCCTGAAGACCCTAGCCGGCGCACCGGGCTCGTTGACAGAGCTACTCGGCCGCATGAATAACTACGCCTGCGGCAACAGCCAAAATGGCCGCCGCTTCACCACCACATTCCTCGCCGAGTACAGCCCTGCGTCGCGCGGCTTGATCTACGTGAACGCCGGGCACAACCCGCCCCTCCTGCGCCGCCAGACAGGAGCCGTCGAGCGCTTGCAGGAAGGCGGCATCCCGCTGGGGATAGAGCCGGACGCTGCTTACGATTCGGGAGCGGTCAGGTTACAATGCGGCGATTGGCTGGTCATCTTCACCGATGGCGTCACCGAGGCGGAAAACGCGCACGCCGAAGAGTACGGGGAAACGCGTCTGATGAATGTGCTCAACGCCAACCTGGAGGCGGCCCCGCAGGTGATGTTGAACGCCATTCTGCTGGATATTGATGGCTTTGCCGGCAACGCGCCGCAACACGATGACATCACTCTCATGCTGCTCAGGGCCGTCTAGTGAGCCGGTCTTTACGGCCGCTAGAAAAAATCGTACCGTTCGTCCCCGGCTTGTGGCCGGAGAACGAACGGTGCGAATCAAATTTTCTCCGAAATGAGATTCACTTTCATCTAGAGTTGAGCCTTTCTAGATGTGTGGTTCGGCGACTAACAGCTGCCACTGTTTTCGTCATCGATGGTATAGCCCTGGCCGCGAACGGTATGCACGATTCCGGCTCCCAGCTTTTTGCGCAGGCTGTTGATGTAGATGGCGACCAGGTTAATACTCGATGGCTCATTTTGCCAGATGCGCTTCACAAGTTCAGCCCGGCTCCAGACACGGCCCCGGTGGAGTAGCAGGAACGCCAGAAGTTCATATTCCAGCCCGGTGAGCGGGCAGGGCCGGCTGTTCAGACGGCAAGCGCGGGTGAGGCGGTCTAGTTCAAGGCTTCCGTGCCGGAGGACCAGAGAGGCCAACTGAGCCTCTGCAGCTTTGGCGCGGATCAGAAGTAAATAGTTTTGCTGCTCCAGCCTGAAGACCTCGTCCTCGATGGAGCTGGTAGAGAGCGGCATCGCCATCGGGTTTCCCTTTCATTTGAAGGGCGCTTATTAACAGAAATCGCACCGTCCGTCCCCGGCATGTGGCCAAAAACGAACGGTGCGATTCAC
>CAWCKF010000009.1:0-464129 GCA_963796085.1 uncultured Acidobacteriaceae bacterium
GTTATGTTATTACATATTACTGGACTTTTCAGTTACGTATCGCCTGCTCGAAATATGCCTGTGCCTGGGCAAGTTTTCCTTGCCTGAGGTACTGCACGCCCAGGCTGGAGTAGGGAAGTTCTCCGCGCGGGTCAACCTCGAGAACGTGGCTGAAAAGCGTTACCGTATTTTTCCATACCTTTACCTGCGCCTGGGTGGTTACGACGCAGGCCGCAACTACGGTGACGGCCAGCAGTTGGGCCGCGAGCCTGATCCTGGGGGAGTTGGCGACGGCGTCGCCCAGCAACCAGACCACGGCGATAAAAAGGCCGATGAAGGGAATATAGGTGTAACGCTCGGCCATGGCCTGAAGTCCGACCTGCACGATGCCGATGACCGGCACTAATGTACCCAAAAACCACAGCCAGCCGAAGAGACAATAAGGCCTTGTCTTCCGGAAGCGCCAGCAGACGGCAGTTATAAAGATGAGCGCAAGGGCCGATAACATCGCCGCAGAAAGCGCGATGTGAATTCTGTCATGGTAGTAATAGGCCGTGAGCGGATGGGGCCAAAAGGCGATGCGCACATAGCGGCAGTAACTGATGGCGGCGTTCGAGATTCTGACCCAGAGGGGAAAGGCTTGCAGCAAAATTACCGAGCCGCCGGAGCGCTGCGCGATAAAGGTGATGATGCTGGAGAGAGCCGAGAGAATGAACAGCGGCCATTTTTCAAGGCATAACTTCGAGAGAGCAGGGAACCAATGGGCGGGCGATGAGTTAGTAAATGAAATTCTGCGCAGCGGCCAGTAATCGAGCAGCAGCATGATCAATGGAAGCGTAACGGCCATGGGTTTGGACATCAGGGCGCAGGCAAAGGCGCAGACCACCCATGCGAAGCGTTTCCAGGAGGGCCGGCGAAGATACCAGAGATAAGCAAGCAATGCGGCGAAGCAGAAAAACGCGCACAAAACATCTTTGCGCTCGGCAAGCCAGGCAACGGATTCAACGTGCGCGGGATGCACCGCAAACAGGAATGCGACCATTGCCGCGCGGCCTAAATAACCGGTCATGTAGAAAAGCAGAAGGAAAAGAAGAATGGCATTGGCGGCATGCAAACCCACATTGGTCATGTGGTGGCCGATAGGGTTGCGGCCATATAAGCTCCAGTCCACCATGTGCGAAATCCAGGTCAGCGGATGCCAGTTTGAATTATGGAAGGTGGTAAACGCCCAGGCGATGCTCTGCAGGTTCACCCCCTGCTGCACATGGTGATTCTCCGTGACATAAACGCCATCGTCGTAGGTGAGGAAATCG
This sequence comes from uncultured Acidobacteriaceae bacterium, assembly GCA_963796085.1. Taxonomy (GTDB): domain Bacteria; phylum Acidobacteriota; class Terriglobia; order Terriglobales; family Acidobacteriaceae; genus Telmatobacter. The sequence continues at coordinate 1,293 of CAWCKF010000009.1, forward strand.
TTGCCGCGCACACCCCAGAAGGCAAAGACGGTAACTGCCGCAAGGACCACGCACACAGCGGCAATTTGCCAGGGCTTAGTTGCGGGAGGATTGGGAACGGCCATCCCGGCCGGAGCCTGTGGCGGGCGCTTGCCTGGGGATTGGCGCGGGCGCGATTTCCTGGGCATGATGGGCCACCTGCCATCATCCTAAACAAGGCCGGCTGTCCCGGTCATGGAGCGAAAGCGGCTGGAAGGGGAAGGCAAGTCCGCGCGCGCCGCCGGGCGGATAGCCTTTTCCGATCCATTGGATGATGCGTTTTTCGGCGGTGGCGTCGGTGGTGGTGGAGATTTTGACGATGGGGGTGCGAATCTCCGCGATGCCGTGCAGAGCCGACCATTCGGCGGGCCAGGAAAGCATCTCATGCAGACCTTGGATTTCATCGGAGAAGCCGAGGGATTTTCCCAGGTCCATGAAGCGGTTGGCCAGGGCCAGGGAATGGGGGCAATCCATGCTGCAGGGAAAGTGGGGAATGGCGCGGAGGCCGATGGAGCGCAGGAGAAGGTTGAGCAGCGGCGGGCCGGATAAGACCACCGAGTTATCTTCGCGCCGGGAAAGCGCGGAGGCCTGGGCAATGGACCAAAGGGGGTCGGTGATGCGTTGCTCGACGAAGATGCGCTGAAAGAACTGGCGGCAGCAGGGCGGATATCCGAGCAGATCGCCCATGGCATCGGAACTGCCGCGAATCCACGCCGACTTGAATTCCGCGGCGTCGCGCTTGCGGGCAACCACCACGTGCAGCAGCATGGTTGCCGAGCCGGGAAGGCCGCTGGTTTCTTCAACCCGCATCGGCATGGCTTTCAGGCCGCATTGGGCGACCTGAGCGGCAAGGTTGACGAAATCAGCGGAGGAGACCAGGCACAAAGCGCAGCGCCGCAGATGGGCCGGGACGGAGCGCCATTCCATCTCCGCCCAGGCGCGCGCGACTTTGCGCATCATGGGCTGGCGCAGGTTGCGAACTTCATCGCTCACCCAGGCCAGGCGAACGGTTTCCGGAAGCCTGAAATCCAATCGCGTCACCGGGAGCGCTCCGCCGGGGCAGGCGATGGAGGCGCGTCGGGAGGCTGGATGCTTTCCAGCAGGGTCTCAAGCGCGGGGTTCTGGTGGCGCGACCAGGAGTCGATCATCAGCTTTTCGAGGCGTTCGCGAAGAGCAGGCTGGGCGGTGAGGGGGGATTTGCCGGAGGCGATCAGCTCCCTGCTCGGTGAAGTCCAGCAATTGCTTCCAGACTTCGCAATGCTCGGTGCGGTTGCGCCAATCGCCGCCGATGGCGGTGCCCGGGCATTGCCCTTTGCAGATGAGGAAAAAGCGGCAGCCGGAACAGCCGCCGCAGTTCCAGGGCGTGGAGTAGAGGGCCAGATAACGCTCGAAGCCCGGCGAGTCGGCCTTCACATAATCGATGCCATCCTTGTTGACGCGGCCGCAGTTGCTGCGCTGGCCATGGCCTTCAACACCGCGCACGGAGGCCGTTGTATAAGGATCGCAAGCCGTCCACAGGCAGGTGACGTTTTTGTCCCGGCCCAGCAGCAGAGAGCGCATATCGGCGAAGAGATCGAAGCGCAGGCGGGGCAGAGAGCGTTCGAGGCGGGCGAGGGCAAGAAAAGCCTCGACGTTCTCAGCGCCGGAGAGGCCATAGCTCCCGCGGATGCTTTCGTCCTCGCTCTCCAGGATATGCAGCCGGACGTAGGTTACGCCCAGGGCATCGAGATTGGTCAGCCACGCGATCAACTTGGGGAGCTGCAAGGCCTGGGCATTGATGCGATGCAGAGTGACGATGAGAGTAGGGACGATTCCTTCCCGGCAAAGGCGTTCGATGGCGGCCTGCGTTCTTGCAGTGGCTTGGGCGGTTCGCTGGGGAGAGCCGGCCCAGCGCAGGCTGTTCAGATCGCCAGGGCCGTCCATGGAAATGCCCACCTGAACCTTGTATTGCCTGAACATGCGGATGTGGTTTTCATTGATGGCGATTCCGTTGGTCTGCACGGAATTGCTGCCGGAACGCTGGAAGCCCCACGACCATAGTTGCTCAAGATCGGGCTCCGGCACGAGGAGGGGCTCGCCTCCGAAGAGGGTGAAGGATCCGCCTTCGCGCCCCATGGCGGACTTCATGGACTCGATGTCGTAGGAGCGGGCCTGGTTGCCGGCGGCGCGTTGCGGGTGCTGGTAGCAGTATTTGCAGGCTATGTTACACTTCACGCCGAGCGGGCGCAGTTCAACGGGCATTGGGGTTTATCCTCATAGTCGGCTTCAGGAGTTTCTGAACACGTTCTTCTTTAGCAAAACATTCCCTCCGGGGCTAAAGCCCACGTTCATTCTGTTGACTTAATGCGGGGGTTGAAACCCCCGCCTCCCTCCGGACCGAGTTTTTTTAGCAGCGTGTGAAGTCGTGCCCTGATCCAAAACGGCTTAATTTCGCATCTTTTTTGGAGCTGATATTCTCTCAGGGGCTAAAGCCCACATTCATTATGCTCGACTTGCGGCACGGCTGAAGCCATGCCCTGATACAAAACTGACTTAATTCCGCAGCGTGTGAAGTTTTGCCCAGATACAAAACCAACCTTATTCCGCAGTCAGTAAAACCGTACCCTATAAGCTGGCCCAGTACCTATCCACGGCATGGCTTGACTTTCAGGTTTACACAGAGTATACGGGGGGAGTCGGAGGGGTGCTTATGGTTTTCTTTTTAATTGCGATGGGAGTGTTGCTGGCCGCGGGCGCCGTTCTCACCTACCTGTCCATTCGACGCCGCGGCGACCGGAGGCCGGCTGGTGAAGCGGACGGCGTGGAGTTGGAGGGGTCTTCCAGCCGCGTGCTGTGGGATATTGCGCAAGGAGGCCGCGGGCCGGTGATCAGAAATGGAGATGTGTGTCTTGACCGGCGCTCTTTCCTATCCAGAATGACGGCCGCGGCGCTGGCCCTGGTGGGGGTTGCGGCGGCCAGCGAGATGGGCCGGGTGGTGCATGGGGCCACCGTCTCTACAGGCGACGGCGAAGGATATCACGGCGATTCTCCGCATTACGATCAGACCGGGAAACATACCGATATAACGGCCGCTGGTCAACACGCGGACGGCATTCCGCACAGCGACAGGCCGCATCTTGACAACCCCAACGGTTGAGGGGCCCGGGAAGTTTCATCCGGGGTATTGCCGGGGGCGATGACGATTTTTCACCACCCCGCCCTTCAGCGGTTGAAGGGTGTAAGTGCGGTCACGCCTCCTGATGCTAGAGCGGCATCCGTCTCTGCGACCTGCCCATTCTGAAGCACTCACAGCGGTATAAATCATGGCTTCACTCCTGCCATTTACACTGGTAAACGGAGATTCCTGTGTTTTTCGATACGATACTTACCAAAGTTTTTGGCACGGCCAACGAGCGGATCATCAAGCGGATGAATCCGGCCGTGAAGCAGATCAACGATCTGGAAGAGGCAACCAAACAACTGACGGATGAGCAGTTGCGCGAAAAGACGGCGGAGTTCCGCCGCCGCATTGCGGAGCGGGTTGCGGAGCGGCTGGAGAGGCTTGAAAACCCTGACGAGTTACGGGCGGCGGGGCAAGAGACTGCGGCGCGCGAGGCCGCCGAAGCGAGGGCTGCCGAGCAGGATAAGGCGGAGCGGGAGATGCTGGACGAGCTGCTGCCGGAGACCTTCGCGGTGGTGCGCGAGGCGGGCTGGCGCGCGGTGCAGATGCGGCATTTCGACGTGCAGTTGATCGGCGGCATGGTGCTGCACCAGGGCAAGATCGCGGAGATGAAAACCGGCGAAGGCAAAACGCTGGTGGCTACGCTTTCCTGCTATCTGAATGCGCTGGCGGGGCACGGGGTTCACGTGGTGACGGTGAACGATTACCTGGCCAAGCGCGACGCGGAGTGGATGGGCAAGATCTACGAGTTTCTGGGGCTGACGGTGGGAGTGATCGTTCACGACCTGGACGACAACGAGCGGCGCGCGGCTTACGGGGCGGACATAACTTACGGGACGAATAACGAGTTCGGTTTCGACTACCTGCGCGACAACATGAAATTTGAGATAAAAGATTGCGTGCAGCGGGGGCACTACTACGCCATCGTGGACGAGGTGGACTCGATCCTGATCGACGAGGCGCGGACGCCGCTGATTATCTCCGGACCCACGGACGAGACCACGGACAAGTACCAGCGGGTGGTGAATATCATTCCGCAACTGGAGAAGGGCGAAGAGATTGAAGAGGGCGAGACCAAGTACCTGACCGGCGACTACATCGTGGACGAGAAGCAGCGCACCATCGGAGTGACGGACGAGGGGTGGGTAACCATCGAGAAGCTGCTGGGGATCGGGAACATCGCGGACGCGGAGAACTGGGAACTGAAGCACTACGTGGAGACGGCCATCAAGGCGCACGCGCTCTACCACCGGGACGTGGAGTACGTGGTGAAGGACGGCGAGGTGATCATCGTGGACACCTTCACCGGGCGGCTGATGCCGGGGCGGCGCTGGTCGGATGGGCTGCACCAGTCCATCGAGGCCAAGGAGGGCGTGAGTATCCGCAAGGAAGACCAGACGCTGGCCACCATCACCTTCCAGAACTACTTCAGGCTTTACAAGAAACTGAGCGGCATGACGGGCACGGCGGAGACCGAGGCGGCGGAGTTCGAGAAGATCTACAAGCTGGAGATCGTGGTGATTCCGACCAACAGGCCGCTGCTGCGGCTGGAAAATCCGGACGTGGTTTACCGCACGGAGAAGGAGAAGTATAAGGCGGCGGCGGAGGAGATTGCGCTGCTGCACGAGCAGAAGCAGCCGGTGCTGGTGGGGACGACTTCGATCGAGAAGAGCGAACGGCTGTCGGCTATTTTGGGGCGCAAGGGCGTCAAGCACGTGGTGTTGAATGCTAAGCAGCACGAGCGCGAGGCGGAATACGTAGCGCAGGCGGGAAAGTCGGGGATGGTGACCATCGCCACCAACATGGCCGGACGCGGCACCGATATTCTGCTGGGCGGCAACGCGGAGTTTATGACCCGCCAGGAGCTGGTGAAGAAGAACCACGCGCGGGCCATCAGCGCCAACGAGGGCGCCATCAACCCCATGGCGCCGGCGGGATTTTTGCGCTTCTACTACCAGGGACAGGAGTACGAGGTGGGAGAGGCACAGTGGGCGGAGGCGTACAAGGGCCACGCGGAGACGGCGCTGGCGGATCACGAGCAGGTGATCGAGACGGGCGGGCTGTTCATTCTGGGGACGGAGCGGCATGAGTCGCGGCGCATCGACAACCAACTCAGAGGGCGCGCGGGACGGCAGGGCGATCCGGGCGAGTCGAGATTTTATCTATCGCTGGAAGACGACCTGATGCGCATCTTCGCCAAGCAGTGGGTGAGCACGCTGCTGGGACGGCTGGGGATGGAAGAGGGCGTGCCCATCGAAGGCAAGATGCTATCCAACCGCATTGAGGGGGCGCAGAAGGCGGTGGAGGCGCAGAACTTCGAGTCGCGCAAACACCTGCTGGAGTACGACGACGTGATGAACAAGCAGCGCGAGGCCGTTTATGGCCTGCGGCGGCAACTGCTGGAGGGCGTGGATCAGCGGGAACTGATTCTGGAGGATTATGTCGGCGGAATTCTGAGCGGGGCGCTGGATGAGTTTGCGGGCGAGAAGGTGCGGCCCGATCAATGGAATGTGAAGGGGCTGGAAGAGAGGCTGATGGACCAGTTCGGGCTGAGCCTGACGGCGGCGGGGGGCAAAGATGGGATCAGGCCGCTGGAGTTGAGCCGGCATGAGCTGGGCGACGCCATCTTCGAGAAGCTGAAACAGAACTACGAGGCCAAGGAGAAGATTCTCAGCCCGGCCACCATGCGCTACCACGAGCGGATGGTGATGCTGAGCGTGATCGACGGGCTATGGAAGGATCACCTGCTGGCCATGGATCACCTGAAGGAGGGAATCGGGCTGCGGGGGTATGCGCAGCAAGATCCTTTGGTGGCCTACAAAAAGGAATCCTACGACATGTTCGAGGCCATGATGTTCAAGTTCCAGGAGGATACAGTCCGGTTTCTGTTCCGGATGCAGATTCTGGGGCCGGATGGACAGCCGGTGGATGCTGCGCCGAGGCCGAGGCGGGAGGTTCCGAAGGCGCCGCCGGTGGCCAGCGCGGCGGGGCCGCTTACTGCGGATGGAGCGCCACGGGAGATTGCGATCGCCACGCGGCAGCCCACGACGACCATCGACGCTCTGGAAAAGGAGTTTCACCGCAAGAAGCAGCGGGAACTGGAGGCAGCCACGAGGGCCGGAGGCGGGGATGCAAGCCAGCCCATGCAGCGGCGGACGGGGGAAAAAGTGGGGCGCAACGATCCCTGTCCCTGCGGCAGCGGGAAGAAGTACAAGAAGTGCCACGGGGCGGGGATGTAGCGCGGGTGGATGGGGATTGGATTGCAGGTCGAGGATTGTGGTTTCCCACCCTTTCGCCAGAAAAAAGGCGAAAGGATGGGGCACCCGGCTTTCCACCCCACGGAACAAGACCTGTCCGTGGGGCACCCGGCCTGAGTTCTTATGAGAAGAGGCCTAAGAGTTTTTTCCTGGGTCTTTCCGCGGGCAGGCCGCAGGCCGTTCTGGCCATTTTCCGGATAGCGACGGCAATGGGGGATTCATCGAGCACCAGGGGACTGGCGGTGTTGGCGGTGCGCCGGGCAGTGGCATAATCGTCGGGAATGGTCCACTGCGCGGGCCTGGTGAGGGCCTTGGCAATATGCTTATCATCGAGTCCCAGGGTGCGGGGAATATAGCGGTTGAGCACGATCTGGAGACTGTTGCCACGGGCGAAGAAGTATTTCGAAATGAGGCGATTGGCATTGCGCAGTTCGGAAACGCCTACCTGCGTGATGAGGTAAAGGGTGGCGGATTCATTGAAGAGAGCCGACTCCATCAGGTCAAGTCTGGATCCGACATCGACGACCACATAATCGAAGTTCTGGCGCGCCACGGCCAGCAGTTTGTCGATGGCCTCCGTGGGAGTCTGCGCCTGGTGGAATTCGTTGGGGGCCGCGAGTACGAATAGTCCTGAACTATGCTTGGCCAATAGCCCGGATAGAAAATTCGCATCCAGGCGGTTGAAATCCTGCAGCGCGTTGGCGGTGGAGTATTCCGCGGACATGCCGAGGTTGATGGCGGCGTCGCCGAGGGGCAGTCCGAAGTCAATGAGGAGGGTGCTTTGGGCGGATTCCTGGGCCAGCGCCAGGGCAAAATTGGCAGTGATGGTGGTGACTCCGCAGCCGCCTTTGACGCCGAAAAAGACGAATAAGCCGCCCGCTGATCTGGCCTCGGTGCGGGGCACCTGACGGCGGATCGAGACCCGGGCCAGAGCGCCGGCCAGGTCGTCGGGGGCGAAGGGCAGAGTGAGGAACTCGCGGGCGCCGGCGCGCATAAAGCGGACCGCCAGATGCAGATCGGTCTGCTCGGAATAGACCATCACGGTGGCGGGGCTGAAGGCGCAGATGCCCTCCACGAGATAGAGGGCCTTATCCGGGTCACTATCCAGGTCAATGATGATGACGTCGTAATGCTGCAGGGTGCGGGGCAGATCGTCGAGGCCTTCGGGGTAGGAAGTAAACTCCTGCACCACCGCACCTTCGGCGGCAGCCTGTCCCGGCGCCCCGGCGAGCGCAGAGCGCTCGCGCACTCCCGCGCCCGGCCCCCGCCCAAGTCCCCTGGAATCGCGCTTTCCCTTGCTCCGGTATTCGGCAAGAGCGGCGGCTACCGCCTTGCGGCGCCGTTCGTCGGGGCCGATCAGGGCAACGGACAACTCGCCGGCGCCAGAGGAGCCGTGATTCTGGGGAGTGGCACGCATAGCTAACCTGCTGCTCCAATTTGCCTACTGCACCACTTAGTCTAACCTTTTTTTACTTGAGAGGGGTGAATGGCTTGATTCCATACTGAAGAGAAAAGGCCTTGCACTGGAGGCCCAAGGCACTTTTGGGGAGGGAACTGGGGCAGCGGGGATAAAGGTATGGAGGAATGGGGGTGGGCAGGTGATTCCCACTCCCGGCGAAGAAGCGGACGCCGGCTTCCGGCACGCGCTCGAAGTCCCATCACCCCAGGGAGCAGAAATCGCTGTCTGGGGACTCCGCAGACGCAAAGGTACCCAGGTTACCAGCAATCCTCAAGCAGTTGCCGCCGCTGCCGGCTACTGCGCGAGGGTGAAGTTGATGGACACGTCAACCTTTGCCTGGCCGGAGCCGGGCTCGAATCTCCATTGGCGCACCGCATCCTCAGCGGCGATGGAGAGCACGCGATTGCCGCTGAGGGTTTTCACATCGCTGACCTTGCCGTCGGCATTCACTGTGGCTTCGATGACCACCGCACCGTCGATCTTGAGGCGTTTGGCGATTTCAGGGTAGACCGGCGGCACGCGCGACTTGACGGCGCGCTGGTCCGCCGCGCCGGCGGGCGTAGCCATGGCCACAAGGAGCGCCAGCGCGGCTGCCTGAAACAGCCTCCTCCCGGCACGGCGCAGGCGGCGGGAACTGATTGCGGAGCGATGTTTGTTCATGGGCCCTCCAACGCTGAAAAAACTGCTCGATAGGGTTATCGACGGTAAGGGGGATGCCGTTAGTGGATTTTCAGAACTCCGGTTACGGAAGAGAGAAAGCAACTTCGGAGAAACGTCTGGAAAGCGGGGGGGCGGCGATGCGCAGAATCTGCGGAAACCGGCGCGGGTCCAGAGAAACCGGACCCGCGCCAGCTACAGTCATTCCATCAAAAGCCGCGCCGCGGGAAGCTGGAAACTCGAGCCCCGCGCGAATGGACAAGGGCGACGCTGAGCTCCGCTTAGCGGCTGGATGGCCGGTCCCTTGCGCTTACCTCCAATAGCGCACGACATCCTCCGCGGCGGTTGAAAGGAGTGACTTCCGCTGACCGTTCTGACCCCGGCAACTTTGCCCCCAGGATCGGCAACGGCCCGACTTTTTCAGCGCCTGCGATCATCATGCGCCCAGCCAACTCCGGAGATTGAGGCGCCACACGCGAAGCGAGTTCGCGATCATTGGGCTGCTCGGGCTGGAATGGCTAGCACAAGGCAAGCGCGAGCGCGGCGGCCTTGCATAGCCTTACCGCAACATGCCGCGCGCTGCCGGCGATAAGGCAAAAGTGGGTGGAATACATAGGCCCTCCTGGAAGTTATGAGATTTAACTCATAGTGGTTATCGGCGGTGGGGCGCGGAACATTAGATATTTTTAAGGATTAATTTGCGAGAGAGGTTGCCGGAGAGCTGGGAAGGCGGAGAAAGCACCTTCTCAACGAGCGCAGGCGGCGAAGGTGAGGTCTTCTGCGGGGGAGTGGTTTTCGTCGCGCCAGAGGTCGAAGAGGCGGCCGTAGCTGAGGGTGATGTACTCCGAGGGGCCGATGCCGAGGCGCGCGGCGGCGCGGTCGATCCACTGGGCTGTGCCTTCGAGCTCGGCGTAGTCGCCGATGGGGGTTTCGTCGACGACGCAGTGGCCCTGGCCGTCAGTCCACTCGGTGCGCCATTTCTCGTAGCGGAAGGCGGGGATGAGGCCGAGGGAGAGAAAGAGCTGGGCCAGGGCATCGCCGTCGGAGATTTCGGTCTCGGTTTCGATGCGGTGCTTGTGGGTATCTTCGCCGGGGCCTTGATCGGGGAGGCGTTTATGGGTGAGGGTGCAGCGGCCGGCGTAGTTGCGGATGCGGAGGATTTCAGTGCGGGCGCGCATGCGGCGGTCAGGGAAGTCGTAGAGGACGTTGGACTCGAAGGCGCGGGGGGTTTGCAGGGTGAAGCCGGAGGCATGGAGGCGGCGGGTGAGGCCGGGGAGGTCTTCCACGATGAATTTGATTTCGGTTTCGACGGACATGGTAAGGAGTGAGTATACGGCAGGGGGGCGGGTTGAGTTTTGGGGATTCCCAGGTCTCAAAGGCGAGACCTGGGGCACCCGGCGGGGCGGGTTCAGTTTTGGGGATTCCCACCCTTTCGCCAGAAAAAAGGCTAAAGGATGGGGCACGGTACTCCAGTGGCCGGTGCTCACTGCTTGTTGCCCCAGCTTGGGCTATTGCCGCCGGGCGTATAGGTGATGATGTAGTTGTGCGTGGAGGCCCAGTGGTTGGCGGCGTCGTATAACTTCTGGTTTCCGCTGTTGAGCATATTGACAGCCAACGACTCGTCGCCGGATTTATCCAGGGCTTCGATAAGCGCATCCTCCGAGCCTGGTTCGCCGCGCTGGATGAAGAAGCTGCCGGCTCCGGCGATCACCTCGGCGTTGTGCTGGTGCAGGGCCGCGAGCAGAACATTGACCGCCTGGGGATCAGCGATCTGGCCCAGGGCGCTGGCCGCGGCGTGCAGGACCTTGGGCTCCGGGTCCTTGAGGGCGGCGGTGAGAGCCGCGTCGGCGCGGGGGTCTTTTATATCGCCCAGCGAGAAAGCTACTTGCTCGCGGAATTCCGCATCCTTGTCGCTGAGGGCGGCGATGAGAGGCTGGACGGCGCGCGGGTCCTTGATCTTGCCCAACGCCAGGGCCGCGTACCATTGCAGGTCTTTGACCTGTAGAACTCCGACCAGCGAGTCAACGGCACGGGGGTTCTTGATATCGCCCAATACCCGGGCCGCGTCTGTGCGGACCACGGAATCCGGATTTTTCACTTCGGCCACCAGGGCGTCGACGGCGGGCGCGCCCATCTGCACCAGCCCGGAAGCGGCATATTGGTTGAGATCCTTATCTTTGAAGGCGGCCATCAGGTCTTCAAGGGCCGGTGCGCCCAGATTGCCCAGCGCGTCGCCCGCCTGCCTGGCGACATCCTGGTGGTGGGACTGCTGATCGGTGAGGAAATAGCTACCATAGGAGTCTCTGGAGGGCTGACTGTTCTTCACCGCGTCTCTGAGAGCGGCCATAAGGGGTTGGACGGCGCGCGGGTCCTTGATTTCGCCCAGCGCCGTGGCCGCGCTGCCCTGGACGCCGGAGTCTGTGTCATGGAGGGCGGCGATGAGGGGCTCGACGGCGCGGGAGCTTTTGCTCCGGCCTAAGGCCTCGGCTGCCTTTTGACGGATGGCGGAGTCCGCGTCCTTCAGCTTGCCGATCTGCTGGGTTACGCGGACAAAATGCCAGACGGCGACGGCCCCAAGCAGGAGCAGGCAGAGGCCAACCAATACTCCCAGGATCCGCCACCGTTTGGATGGCTGGGAGGGGGGAGGGATGGCGGCAAGACGCTCAGGAATGGAAGTCTGATTGGGGCTCATGCGATCTCCTTGGTGCGGGATGCGACCTTTTGCTGCGCTGGGAAGGCGGCGGCATCCTATGAGGTTTCACTGTATCACTGCGCGGTGAAGAGGGGATGCGGAAATGCATGTTCCGCTTCGGCTTGCTCAACTGATCGGGGCCGGTCGAGGCTTGTGGATTCCCAGGTCTCAGAATCGAGACCTCCACCCCACGGACGAAGACCTGTCCGTGGGGACCCCGGACCTGGGGCACCCGGCATTGCCCCTACTGAGTCGGGGCCGGTTGAGTGTCGCGGTTTCCCACCCTTTCGCCAGAAAAAAGGCGGGCCCAGAGGGCACCCCGATGGGGCACGGGGCTCTGGATTACAGAAAGGATGGAGCACGGGGCTCGGATGACAGAAAGGATGAGACACGGAGCTGAAGTGGGGTAAAAAGGCGAGAATAAGAGAGTGAAGACACTGCGATTGATTGTTGACCCGGCGCATCTGGATACCGCCGAGGCTCAGGAGAGGCTGGAGCGCGGAGCGCAGATTTTGCGTGCCGGGGGGCTGGTAGCGCTGCCCACGGAGACCGTGTATGGGTTGGGGGCAAATGCGCTGGACGCCGCGGCGGTGGAGGGGATTTTCAGGGCCAAGCAGCGGCCGGCTTGGGACCCGGTGATTGTGCATATTGCTGGGCTGGAGATGCTGGAGGGGCTGGTGGAGGAGGTTCCGGAGGCGGCGCGGCGGCTGATGGAGGCGTTTTGGCCGGGGCCGCTGACGCTGCTGCTGCGGCGGACCAGGGCGGTGCCGGATGCGGTGACGGCAGGACGGGCGCTGGTGGGGGTGCGGATGCCCAGGCACCCGGTGGCTCTGGAGGTGATGCGGCGGGCGGGAGTTCCGGTGGCGGCGCCCAGCGCGAATCTCTTTGGGCATACCAGTCCGACTACAGCGGCGCATGTGCTGGAAGACCTGGATGGTCGCATCGATGCGGTGCTGGATGCGGGGGCAACGGCGCACGGGGTGGAGTCAACGGTGCTGGACTGTGGCCAGAACCCCATGGTGATTTACAGGCCGGGGGCGGTTACGGCGGAGCAGATTCGAGACGCAATGAGGATTGGGGAGACTGCGGTGGCGGCTTTTGAGCGCAGGGGAGCTGGAGGAGACGCCGCGGGAAGGGCTGCCGTCGCCGGGAGTGGGGGTGCGGCATTATGCCCCTAGGGCGCGGCTGGTGCTGGTGGAGGGAGAGCTGGTTGAACTGGGTGCGCGGCTGCGCGAGGCGGCATTGCGCCGGCCCGGAGAGCGGGTGGGAGTGATGCTGCCGGCTGAAGTTGCGGGACTGAATTCGGGCGCGGTGGAGTATGCGTGGGGGCGATGGGCGGCTCCGGAAGAGATGGCGCGGCAGCTCTATGCGGGGCTGCGGGCGCTGGATGCTGAGGGTTGCACGGTAATTCTTTGTCCTGTGCCTCCGGCGGTGGGGATTGGGGCGGCGATCCGGGACCGGCTGGTAAAGGCAGGGGGCTAGGGATCAGGGGTCAGGGATCAGGGGTCAGAGAATAAGGAACAGCTTCCGGCTAGCCGCTATTTTCTGCGCATTGTCATTAGCCGCCCACTGGGATAAATCCAATTTTATAATTGTACGAAGATAAAATTAATGCATGTGAAAAAAGTATTGCGCTGGATAACGAATAATGATTAGTATTTCTCCTCGTAGTTAATTTGCTTGACCAGCCGACTATCTAGCCGCGCCGGGGTCAAAAGGAGCACGTCATGGTATCCAGCCGATCCCTCTTCCCTCGCATGAAGTCTCGCCTTTACTTGAATGGGCTGAGCTTTTTCAGCCTGTTCCTCTTCCTGCTCGCAATCAGTGCGAGCAGCACCGCGGCCTGGGCCGCAAGGGTGGCTACGCCCACCTTCAGCCCCGCAGCCGGAACCTATACCTCGACGCAGACGGTGACCATCAACGATTCCACCTCAGGCGCCACCATCTACTACACCACCAACGGAGGTACGCCCACCACTGCTTCAACGAAGTATACGAGTCCGGTCTCGGTCTCGGTTACACAAACGTTGAAGGCTCTCGGAGTCAAGAGCGGGGATACCAACAGTTCGGTGGGTTCGGCGGCATACACCATCAAGGTAGCCACGCCCACCTTCAGTCCTGCGGCCGGGACGTACACCTCGACGCAGACGGTGACCATCAGCGATACGACTTCGGGCGCGTCCATCTACTACACCACCAACGGTGGCACCCCGACCACCGCCTCGACCCACTACACCGCACCGGTCACGGTGTCGGTTACGCAGACGCTGAAGGCCCTGGCCACACACAGCGGCCAGACCAACAGCGCGGTGGGTTCGGCGGCATACACCATCACCCTGCCGCAAGCAGCCACGCCGACCTTCAGCCCCGGGGCCGGTACATATTCCTCGGCGCAGACGGTGACCATCAGCGACGGAACCTCGGGCGCCACGATCTACTACACCACCAACGGAACCACGCCCACGACCAGCTCGACCCACTACACCGCCCCGGTTACGGTGTCGGTTACACAGACGCTGGAGGCCATTGCCACGGCCAGCGGCTATTCGCAGAGCGCGGTGGGCTCGGCGGCATACACCATCACCCTGCCGCAAGCAGCCACGCCGACCTTCAGCCCCGGGGCCGGGACATATTCCTCGGCGCAGACAGTGACCATCAGCGACGGGACCTCGGGCGCGTCGATCTACTACACCACCAACGGAACCACGCCCACGACCAGTTCCGCAGTCTACTCCAGCGCGATTAATGTCGCCACCTCGGAGACGCTGGAAGCCATTGCCACGGCGAGCGGCTATTCGCAGAGCGCGGTGGGTTCGGCGGTTTACACCATCAGCTCTTCAAGCACGCCGATCATGACGGTTCAACACAATAGCGGAGACAACCCAACCGCCACCTCGCTTGCGGTTCCGTTTAACAACAACGTAACCTCCGGAAACGTGATCCTGGTGGCTGTGAGCACCTACGACGGTGTATCGCTCAACACGCCAACGGACACACAAGGCAACAGCTTTACTCAGCTGGTGACCGCGGGCACTTCCGGATACTCGGTAGCCGCTATCTACGCCGCCACCGCCAAGAGCTCCGGAGCCGATACCGTGACCTGCAACGTCAGCGCCTCGAACAATATTCACTGCCATATCTACGAGGTGCAGGGCATAACGACAACGGTAGACAAAACGGGAAGTTCAAGCCAGACCAGCACGTCACTGAGCGTTTCCACATCCGCAGGCACCTCCAATGCCGACGATTACGTTCTCGCTTACTTCAGCGACAACGCGAATCAGTCAACCTATACGGCGGGGCCGGGGTTGGGAGACATCGAAATGACGGGCGAATCCAGCGGCGACAGCGGCTTCTCTGAAGACAAAGTCGTAATCGCAACGGGAGTTCAAACGGCGACGGCGACGGCCAGTCTTGACGACACCTATGTCAACGTGATCGTGGCCCTGAAGACGACGGGGACGCCGACGGTATCCACGCCGACCATCAGCCCGGCGGCCGGCACCTATATCTATGGGCAGACGGTGACCCTCAGCGATTGGACCGCGGGCGAGACCATCTACTACACCACCAACGGAACAACGCCGACAACCAGCTCCACCTCGTACACCAGTCCCATCTCAGTCTCCGTGACGCAGACGGTGGAGGCAATCGCCGTGTCATCCGGCTTTGCCAACAGCGCGGTGGCTTCGGCGGTTTATACCATCACTCCGCCGGCAGCCACGCCGGCCTTCAGCCCGGCGGCCGGTTCGTATTCCTCGGCGCAGAATGTGACCATCAGCGACGGGACCTCGGGCGCCACCATCTACTACACCACCAACGGCTACACGCCGACGACCGCTTCGAGCGTCTATAGCGCGCCGATCAACGTGTCGGTTTGGGAGACGCTGGAGGCCATCGCCATAGCTCCGGGCTATTCGCTGAGCCCCGTGGGCGTGGCGTTTTACACCATCGGCAATCCAGCGGCGGCAGCGCCAACCTTTAGCCCAGGGGGCGGAGATTATGACACGTCGCAGACGGTAACCCTGAGCGACGGAACCTCGGGCGCGACCATCTACTACACCACCAGCGGAAGCACGCCGACGACCGCCTCGACCAGGTACACCGCTGCGATCAGCGTCACTGCTACTGAAACGGTAGAAGCCATTGCCACGGCAAGCGGCTATAACCAGAGCGGCGTGGCCACGGCGGTTTACACCATCAACACGGCGACGGGACAATGCGACGGCATGTCGGTTGGCTCATCCGTAGCCGGCACCGCGGATATGAACGGGTTTGTTCCGTTCCAAAGCGCGACAACCGGCCTGGTGTCTCAGTGGAACACTAATATCGCCAACGCAGCGGTTGATCCGAATAATGCAGCGATTCAAACCACGGCAGGGTTTTCCGGAGAGTCAACGCATGTGAATTTTGGATCTTCACCCGGCGATGGCGGCATACCGTTCATGATTGTTGACTCCGGGACAACGCCCAAGGTGCCCATCAACGTGATCGACTATGCCAATAACAGCGATGTGGTTGTAGCGCCGTATCCGAACAACGTCCCCATCGAAGGCAATTTTGCCGACTGCTCGGGCTGGCCGGATACTTACCAAAGCGACGCTCATACCAACGTGCTCGACCGCAACGGATGCTGGGACTATGAGACGTACAATACAAACCGCTGCAACGGGTTGTACGATGCCTCGGAAGAAACGATCTGGGACATGGCCAACGGCAACTATCGCCCCTGGGGCTGGACTTCGACGGATGCCGCCGGATTGTCGGTCATGGCGGGGCTGCTGAAATATGACGAAGCGGCTTCCGGCACTATCAAGCACGCCATCCGCTTTACCATGCAGCAATCCAAGAACGACGCCAATGATGGCTATTTCGTGGAACCGGCCAGTCATGCCGCGGGCACTACCTATGGCGCGCCCACCGTGGAGGGGATGCGGATTCGTCTGAATTCGACCTTCAACATCTCCGGCTACTCCGCGATCAATCAGGCTATTCTGACCGCTTTCCAGCAGTATGGACTGATCATGGCGGACAACGGCGGCTACTTGTATATCCAGGGGGCCACCGATTCGCGCTGGAACGACAGCGACCTGCAGAATCTGGCCGGAATTCCGTCGTCGGACTTTACGGTCATCCAGATGACTCCCTCCTACCCCGGCTACGATTCTGTAACAGCGCCCACCGGAAACGCGCCGGTGATCAGCAGCTTTACGGCATCGCAGCAAACCGTATCCTCCGGCACTCCGGTTACCTTCACGTACAGCGTAAGCGGAGACTCTTACGACTACATCGACATGATCGGTCCGGTCAAGGCCGGCGGCGGGAGCGTGACGGTCAGCCCCACGGCAACCCAGACCTATACGCTGTACTCAGTGAACCAGTATGGGGATAACGGCGCCGGTGCAGGGTATGGCGTAACCGTAAGCACTCCGATTACCATCGTGGTGCCTGGTTCCGTGGTGGCTGCGCCGACCTTCACCCCGGTGGCCGGCACGTATAGCGCGGCGACGGCGGTTACGCTGAACAGTACGACGTATCCGTGGGCGACGATCTACTACACCACCGACGGATCGACGCCAACCTATCCACCGACGGGCACCACACAAGAGTACCCGGTCATTCCACAACCCATGTCTCCGCAGAGCCAGGGAGACTCTGGAGGACATCACTGTCTCCGCATCAGAGACGATAAAGGCCATCGCCGTGGCTCCGGGCTATGCGTCGCCCAGCGCGGTCAGCTCGGCGACTTATACCATCAACTAACCACGGTCACCATTAACCGCAGCAAAGGAAGAGCCCGGGCAATTGGCCGGGCTCTTCCTTTTTAACGCTGTTCTGCGCTTCGTAAAAATGTCATCCGGGCGGCAGGCAGCCGTGCTTTGCGCTGGATTTCAACAAATATCCATAGACGGTGGAAGCTGTCCGGGCGCGGAGGTTGCCCTCCTATTCCCCATCCCTCAAGGTGATTTTCATGGTCCGTTTTCGACCAGTTTGTACATATATTTGATAGCGGATTTGTAGATGAGGGTCTTGGAGCGGCCGCGGACCTTGAGGGTATTGCGGTCATACCACTCGATGCAGCCTTCGACGTGTTCGCCGTCTTCAAGCACAAAGACCATGGGGGTTTGCGACTGGATCTGCTTCTGCAGGTAGAAGAGTTCAGCCTGGCGGTAGGGGCCATCGTACT
Source organism: uncultured Acidobacteriaceae bacterium (assembly GCA_963796085.1). Classification (GTDB taxonomy): domain Bacteria; phylum Acidobacteriota; class Terriglobia; order Terriglobales; family Acidobacteriaceae; genus Telmatobacter. The sequence goes on from CAWCKF010000009.1 coordinate 18,723, forward strand.
CCAGGGTGCGCGCGGGGAAGTAGTAGGGATGCGGCGAGGGAGATTTTCTGTGGGCGCGGAGTTGCGGCCGGTGGGGCTCCTGGCCGTGATGGCTACTGCCTGCGGGTGGAATGGTATGACCGGACAAACTGGACATAAAAACCCTCCTGGGGAAGAGGCGGATACGTCGTTGCAATAGCAGGGAGGACCTGTGACGTAGGGCATCCGTGCAATGTCCTGGATAACAGTTATCCCTAGAGATGCAGTGAGCAGAGCGCTGGTTACTTTTATATTAGCGGACAACGCCGAGCCGGTGGCATCAATTTTTATCCAGGCTGACGGCCATAGCGTCCAGGGAGAGGGAACGGAGCAGGTTGCGGCGCATGCCCTGCTCGACCTGGGCGAGGGCGCGGGCGGCCGAGTCGATCCAATCGACATTGAGGGCGGAGTCGCGGGCCAGGCGGTCTAGCTCGGAGGCGAGGTCGAGGTTGCGGATGAGGGCGGGGGTTCCGGCGACGATCAGGAGCAGGTCTTCAAGAAGGCTGCCCAGGGCGCGAAGGAGGTTGATGGTTTTTTCCTGGCCGTCGGCGCCGGCGCGGTAGCTTTCAGTGGCGTGAAAGAGAGCGGAGTAGTCGGGCTCGCGCAGGGCGGTGCGCAGCAGGACTAGGGCATCCTGGCGGCTCAAGAGATAGGTGTCGAGATCGATGGTGAGGGCGCGTCCCACGGCGCCTTCGGCGAGACGAGCGGCCAGAGCGCGATCCTTTGGCTTGAGCTGTGGGCGGCGGGCGGCCAGAAGGGCTTCAAGTTCAGAGGCGGGGAGCGCGCCCAGACGGTAGAGGATGGCGCGGGAGCGGATGGTGGGCAGCAGTTCCTGGGGGTTCTCGGTGAGCAGGATAAGGGAGGTGTGCTCGGGAGGCTCTTCAAGAACTTTGAGCAGCGAGTTGGCGGCCTCTTTCATGAAGGCTGACGAGGTGAAGATGGTAAAGGTGCGTTTGGATTCGACCGGGGGGCGATAGTAGGCGACGTGAATGACCTGGCGGACCTGGCCGATCTTGATGAGCAACTGCGGCGGGTCGGGAGGGACGATGAGCACGTCGGGGTGGGTCTGGATGAGGATGCGGGTATCGCGCTTGTCGGCTTCGCGCAGATCTTCGCGGACGGCAACGGCCTCGGCTACCAGGTCTTCGAGGTTGGCGGCGAGGGCAATGCGGGTGCAGTTGGAGCAGAGGCCGCAGAAGTCGGGCAGGCCTCCGCTTTCGGTGGGGTGAAGGCAGTTGACGGCTTTGGCCAGCATGAGGGCGAGAGTGTACTTGCCGGAGCCGCGAGGGCCGGCCAGGATGAGGGAGTGGGGAAAGCGCTGGGCGGCTATGCTCTCGCGGAGGCGGGTGAGGGTTTGCGCGTTGCCGAGAAAGTCCTGGAAGGCCACGGATTGAGGATAGAGCATTTGACGGGGAAGGCGGGGGGCGGGAATCCCAGGTCTTCCGCCGCGGCGGACGAGAGCTGGGGCACCCGGCACCCGGCTATGCTGGAGTTTACGAGTCCTGACTGATTGTGTGCTTTCCCACCCTTGCGACAGAAAAAAGTCGCAAGGATGGGGCACGGGAGATAGTGGCGTGCCTCAGGTTTTGGAAACGGGAGCAGGAGCACTCAGCGGAGGTTGGTAATCCCAGGTCTCAGAATCGAGAGCTGGGTCACACAGTCTGAAAAAGTATTGACAAGGGTACTTGACATGGATTGGGCGAATGTGTAAAGTGTAGTTGTCAGTATGTAAAGGAGACCAATCATGCTTTGTTCCAGCAGCAATCCTGCGCAACGCCGTTACGTGGCTCGCATGTGGTACGCGGCGGCGCTTTGCATTCTGTTCTCGTTTGTTACCGCCCTCGAATTCCACCACGGTCATCCCACGGGCGTTCTGGCCTACCTGGTGGCCATTCTTCCCGCGCTTCCCATCATTGGGGCGCTGGTTGCCACCGGCCTCTACCTGGGCGAAGAAAAGGACGAGTTCCAGCGCAATCTCCTCGTCCAGTCCCTGCTGGGCGGGATTGGAGCGGTTCTGGCAGCGGTTACGGTGTGGGGAAGCCTGGAGGACTTCGCTCATGCTCCTCACCTGGACCTGATCTGGGTTTACCCGCTTTTCTGGGTCTTCGCGGGCATCTCGTACGGGGTGGTCTGGCTGAGGTACAGATGAAAAACCGTCTACGCGTGCTGAGAGCGGAACGGGATTGGTCGCAGGCGGAGCTTGCCAAGCGGCTGGAGGTTTCGCGGCAGTCGGTGAACGCCATCGAGACGGGGAAGTTCGATCCCAGCCTTCCCCTGGCCTTCAAGCTGGCGCGGCTGTTCGAGACCAGCATCGAGGCCATCTTTTCGGACGAGAGCTAGAGTGTATGGAATCCCAGCCCTGACTGATGGCGTGCTTTCCCACCCTGGCGACAGAAAAAAATCGCAAGAATGGGGCACGGGAGATAGTGGCGCGCCTCAGGTTTTGGAAACGAGAACTGGGAATCCCGGCTCTGTAGCGCCCGGCCAGGGTCTGAGCAATCTCAGGTCTCAAAATCGAGACCTGGGGCACCCGGCACGGGCTACCAGTATTGCTGTCCTAGAGTAAACTTCGCCGCCCACCCGATCGCAAGTGAAAGACACCACATCCAGGCAATGAGAGGCCTGAGAACGAGCCGTTGGCGGCGAAATATCTGGCGCAACAGGACGGCGATGGAATAGCCAAAAAGCAGAATATAGGCCGGCATCATGGGGTTGAATAAGAACGATTGAGCGAAATCGCCACTGCAAAGCGCAAGGAAGCTCCTGTATCCACCCGTGGTAGGGCATGGCAGGCCGAAAACCGACTTCAGGATGGAAGGAGGGATCTGCCCCCCGGCAATCCACGCCACATTCCAAAACAGATAGAAAATGAATGCGCCAAGGGCCACAGGGCGAACGACGCGGCGCATCATCCCAGCCTGGTAAAGCATGCCGGACACTTGCGCACTTCCTCTTTGCACCCATCGATCACGAAGGGGAGCCAGCAAAGCGGGAAGCATACCAGCAGCAATACCGCGAACAACACCCAGCCGCCGGTCGACAAATTCTTTTTTTCGATGTAGGGCATGCCTTCATGGCCGCAATACGGACATTTGAACGCCAAAGGATTACTCCTTGCCAAAAAGATGTGAATACAATTTGTGGAAGAACTGTAGCGAAGAAATCCTGCGCTGTCAAATCGCAAACGAAGATGCACCAACTTAACTTAAGTGGCGCGAATGGCGAGCAGCCGTTCGGCTACGGCTTCGATGATCTGCTCGTGGACTTCGTCGATAGTCAGGTTGCCTGCGATGAGGACGACGCGCTGGGGCTCGCGGAGGGCGATTTCTTTGTATTTTTCCCAGACACGACGGTAGAAGGCGTCCTGCTCCAGCTCGAAGCGGTTTTCGTCCTGGCCGGATTTCTGGTTTTCGCCCTGGTTGCGGCCGCGGGCGCGGGCCAGAGAGAGTTCCAGCGAGGGCAGGAGCAGGAGGGTGAGATGGGGCTGGAGGTTGGAGCAGAGAAGGCGGTGGAGTTCGAGGACGACGGCGGAGCCGAGCTGGCGGCCGCCACCCTGGTAGGCCTCAGTGGAGTCGGTGAAGCGGTCGCAGAGGACGATTTTGCCGGCATCGAGGGCGGGCTGGATAACCTCGGCGATGGCCTGGGCGCGGTCGGCAAACATGAGGGCCATCTCGGCCATGGGCGCAGAGGGCGGTGGAGCGGGAGTCAAGCAGCAGGGCGCGGACGCGGTCGCCGATGGGGGTTCCACCGGGCTGACGGAGGAGGACGAGGTCGCGGGGATCCCAGGTCTCGGAAGCGAGACCTGGGGCACCCGAGATGTGGTGATGGCCGTGTTTTTTGAGCCATGCGGCCAAACGATTGATTTGGGTGGTTTTACCGGAACCGTCGAGACCTTCGAGGGTGATAAAGAGACCGCGCGGCATGGGCTGAGTTTACCACCCTAACAAAAACACTGACGAAAATGCTTCATTTGTGTTAAAAGAGGGTAATTTCCGAATCTCACCGGAGGCAGGCCCGCCGCGGCGGGTCACTCCACTGGAGTCAAACAACGTGAAATTGCGCAATTTTTACACACTTTCTCTTTGCGGCTTGCTTGCCGCCGCAATGCTGCTTACTGGCCGGATGAACGCACAAAACCTGACGCTGGAAGGCTACACGGGCGGGTTCATTACGCCCACAGCCTACGTCGTCCCTTCAGAGAAAGGCCAGTTCTTCTCCCACCCCGCGGTGGGCTACCACTTCATCGGCTCCAACGCGGTCATCGGCGACATTCACACCTTCGGCATTGCCGAGGGGTTTGCCAACCGGGCCGAGGTTTCTTATGGCCGCAACGTGCATATCACAGGCGACAGCACAAATTTCAGCGAGTTGTGGCACTTCAACGGAATGAATATCTTCGCCGGCAAGGTAGTGGCAATCAAGGATGGTGAATTTCACAAGTATATGCCGGGATTGGCGGTGGGCGGCATCGTGCGCACCCAGGACAGATTCGTCTCCAGTCCGGCCCTCCAGATGGCGGTGGAAGGCTACGACGAGTACTGCATTACGACTGGATACTGTAGCGCGGTACCCATCCCGCCTGCCAAATCCTACAGCAACGGGGACGTGTATATCGTGGCCACCAAGACCTGGGCCAAGCCGCCGGTGCCGTTCCTGGCCACCTTCGGCTGGAAGGCCACCAATGCCGATATTTTGGGCATAGGCGGCCAGAGCACGCGCTTTATGGGGCGGTTCTTCGGCGGGCTGGGGCTGCCGCTGCCGGGCCCGTGGAAGACGGCGATCATCCCTTCGGCGGGCGCTATGCAGGAGCCGCCGCAGATACAGAATCTGAGCCCCATTCTGTACCCTGCCAATAGCCCGGCGCATATTCCCACCACGCTGGACTATGCGATACGGATAACGCAGAGGGAGCATGCGCACTTCACCTTCGATATCGGCGTAGGCCAGGTGGCGAGCGTCATCGGATTTGCTCCTACCGGCCTTCCGTCGCCCTACCCTCCTGCTATTCCGATCGATCTGCAGGCGCGGCACGTGGTGGCCACGGGAATGAGCTACCGCTACTGAGGGAGGATTATTTTAGAGTGAACACCTCCCTGCGGTGCAACCTTTTCCGGAGGGAGGTGTCTCATTAAGGTGTAGACTGAAGACGCAAGTGCGCTTCTTCCCCATGGGCGCAGGACCAAACAGGAGGTCATCTCATGCGAGTATTCCGCTGCGCACGCTGGCTTGCGCCGGCGTTGCTTCTCTTTCTGCTTCCCGCAATTCCGCTCCGGGCACAGAAGCCGGCCACACCATCGGACGATCAAAAAAGCAAATCGGCGCAGGACAGTTGGGATACGCCCACGCAAACTGCGCCACAGCCGGAGGGTTCGGGCTCCGGCGCGGGCAAGGAGAGCAAGAACGTCAGCGATGGCGCGGCCAAGGGCCAGGCTACTGACAGCTACTACAAGCCGCACGACTCAACTTCGCCCAGCAAGAACATCAGCGACGGCGCTGCCAAGGGCCAGGCTCAGGAGGGGGTGGCTCCAGACCCCAACGGAGGTTCCGGCGCCGGTCAGACGGATCATAATTCCGGTCTACCCATCAGCACCGGAGCGGCGAAGAGCCAGGCTGTTGATGGGATGGTTCAGAACCCCAACGGCGGCTCGGGCGGCGGTAGTGGAAACAGTTATTCCGTAAACGACCACAAGAACATCAGCGACGGTGCGGCGAAGGGCCAGGCTGTGGATGGGATGGTTCGGAATTCCAACGGCGGCTCGGGCGGCGGTAGTGGAAGTAGTTCTTCCATTAACGACAGCAAAAACATCAGCGACGGAGCGGCGAAGGGCCAGGCTGTTGATGGGACGGCTCCAAACCCCAACGGCGGTGCGTCGACGCCATCCGCGCCGCAGCAGCCGACCTGGACCAACGGCGGCAAAACAATGAGCGACGATTGGAATGCGCCGACATCGACAGCGGCGCCGCCGAAATCAGGGAGTTCCGGGGGTAAATCAGCGCAGGACGACTGGACCGCGCAGGCGCGGCAGGCGCCGGGGCCGAATGCTCAAAGCGGAACTCAGAGTTCAGGAGGGAGCGCGGGGAAGGAAAGCAAGAACGTCAGCGATGGCGCGGCCAAGGGCCAGGCCAGCGAGGGGACGGCTCCAAACCCCAGTGGTGGCACACAGAGCAATGGTCAGAGCGACAAGGATAAGATGAAATCGAAGTCAGCGCAGGATAGCTGGGATACACCACGCTGATGCGATCCGCGATGCCTGAGGCGCAAGCAATCAAGCAAGGCAGGCGAAGAAATTTAGGGCATTTCCACAGATTGGTGTAAGGCAGTAAAAAAACGAAAATTGTGGTTTCCCACCCTTTCGCCAGAAACAAGGCGGGCCCAGAGGGCACCCCGATGGGGCACGGCGCCTTATAGGAATAGTAGAACCGCTTTAGAGGATGCAACGAGGCCCACGGTCTGAGCGGTTTTCCAATTCACGTACTCTTGCCAACGTATTGCAGGGGGGCTTTTTCTTAAGGAAAAAGCCACTCAGCGGTTGTGGCTTCGGTGTATATCCATTGGAGAACCGCTATAGCCGTGGGCTTTGCTGCGTCAGGCGCCTGCGGGTTGGATGCCGGCGATCTCGACTTCCAGTCCGCCATATTCGGAGTGGTTGTTTTCGCGGATGCAGTAGGCGAGGTCGATGAGGCTGCCCTGAGCAAGCGCGAGTTCGGCGGCGCGGGCGGCAAAGTTCCAGCCGACGGCACGGACGGCGGAGCTGGAGCCGGCGCGGACCGGGTCCCGGGTTCGAGGTTGAGCGGGGCCGAGGGCCGATTCCTGGGCCAGTTCCAGGCGGATGTGGCGCTCTTTCATGATGCGGGGCGGGCTGAGCAGGCGGGCGTTGCGGGCCACGAAGACGGGCTCGGGGTTGCCGTGGCCGAGAGGCTCGAGCTTGCGTAGCCATCCTGCCAGCACGGGGGTGATGCGGTCCAGGGGGAGCTCGGCGTGAATGCGGAGGAGGCGCTCAGGCTCGCGGGCGGGCAGATGCTCATCGGCGTAGAGGCGCAGGCGGCGCTTGAGTTCCGGCAGCGCGGCGGCGGGCATGGCAAAACCGATGGCGAAGGCGTGGCCGCCGAAGCGGGTGAAGAGATCGGCGCAGGTTTCGATGGCGTTGAGGAGGTGGAAGCCGTCAACGGAGCGGCCGGAGCCGTGGGCCACGCCGTCTTCGACGCTGACCACGATGGCGGGTTTGGCGGTGCGCTCGACGACGCGCGAGGCGAGGATGCCGATGACGCCGCGATGCCAGCCTTCCCCTTCGATGACGAGCAGGCGGTCGGCGGCGAGCTCCGGATCGGTGGCGAGGAGAGTTTCAATGGCGGTGAGGGCGGCGGCTTCGGCCTCGCGGCGCTCGCGATTGAGGCGCTCGAGCTTGGCGGCCAGTTCAGCGGCGACGACCGGGGAGCGGGTAGAGAAGAGCTCGATGACCTCGGAGGCCACATCCATGCGGCCGGCGGCGTTGATGCGCGGTGCCAGGCGGAAAGCGACGTCGAAGCCGGTGAGCTGTTTGGCGGCGGGATCGAGGGCGGCGGCGGCAAAGAGGGCGCGCAGGCCGGCGCCGACAGGACGGCGCAGTTCGCGAGGCCGAGGGCGGCGATGACGCGGTTTTCGCCACGGAGGGGCACGGCATCGGCGATGGTGGCGATGGCAGCCAGCTTTAGAAAACTGGGCAGGGTTTTATCGCGGGTGCGGGCCGGGTCGCGGCGCTCAAGGACGGCCTGGGCGAGCTTGAGCGCGATGGCCGCGCCGCAGAGGGATTTTTCCGGATAGGGACAGCCGGGCTGGTTGGGATTGAGGATGGCCAGGGCGGTAGGGACGGCATCTCCGATTTGCAGGAGATGGTGGTCGGTGATGATGAGGTCGAGGCCCAGACGGCGGGCGGTTTCAGCCTCGGCGAAGGCTCTCATGCCGGTGTCTACTGTAATGACGAGGCGGACGCCCTCGGCATGGGCCGCTTCAAGGACGCTGGATTGCAGGCCGTAGCCTTCGCGGAGACGGTGGGGGACGTGGAAGCGGGCCGTGCCGCCAAGCATCTCGATAGCGGTCTTGAGCAGGACGACGGCGGTGGTGCCGTCCACGTCGTAGTCGCCGTAAAGGAGAACCGGCTCCTGGGCGGCGATGGCGCGCTCCAGCCTGTCAACGGCCACATTCATGCCCAGCATGAGAAATGGATCGTGGAGGTGGGCCGGCGACGGGATTGAGGAAGGCGTAGGCTTCGGCGGGCTGGGTGATGCCGCGGGCTGCCAGCAGTTCGGCAAGTACATGGGGTAGGCGTGCTGATTTGGCCAAGGCCGCGGCTTCAGCAGGATGGGGCTCGGCCAGGGTCCAAAGCTGGCGGGCGCCGCGCAGTGCATGGCGCGGCAGCGCCGGACCGTTATCCGCCGTGGCCACGGAGCTCACCCGGCTTACTCGTCCTCGCCGTCAACCCGATGGGCGTCGTCGATGACGATGTCCTGGAAGCCTTCGATCTCTTCCAGCAGCGCCTGGAAGCGCTCATACCATTCGGTGGTGGTCTCGTGGAGAAAGACCAGGCCCTGGTAGACGAAGCCCAGTTGGATATAGCCGATTTTGCCGGCGTACTTGCGCAGCCACTGGGCTTCAACCAACTCGGTGGACTTCCTCATCGGGGAGGTTCATCTCCCCGGCTTCATCGATGAGGGCGTCGAGTTCCTCGCGCTCGCAGCGACATCTCGCTGAAGGTGACAAAGGGAGCGCCGACGTGCTTGGCCATCTCCACAAAGTCTTTCCACGAGTCGGGGTTGCCGTTTCCCTCCCACAGGATGGTGGGAATGTCCTCGGTGACGTAACCGGGGAGGCGATGCAGACCGTGGCCTTCAATAAAGGCCACCATGTCGTCTTTCAGCGAGAGGAGATTATCCGTGCTCATAGCCAAGTACTCATTTTCGCAGATGGGGGCGGGTGGGCGCGGACGGGATGTGGAAAGATCGTAGAGATAGGGAACAGGGAGTAGGGAGTAGGGAGTAGGGAATAAGGAACCGGTATCTCTGGCGCACGGTTTAGTCTGGAAACATTCAGATTGAGGAGGAACGCAGGTTGCCCGGGTTTGAGCGCCACGTTTTTGTCTGCCACAATACACGGCCTGCCGATGCGGCGCGGCCGTCCTGCACCACGGATGGAAAGAGCGACCTGCACACGCAGATGCAGCAACTGGTGAAGGCGGCCGGGCTCGCGGACAGGGTGCGGATCAACAAGTCAGGGTGCCTGGACCAGTGCGAACACGGTCCGACGGTGGTGGTTTATCCCGAGGCGGTGTGGTACGGCAAGGTGCGGCCGGAGGATGCGGCGGCGATTGTGGAGGAGCACCTGGTGGGCGGGCGGCCGGTGGAGCGGCTGCGGCTGGCCGAGGAGTGCGTGAATACCAAGAACTGCCTGCATCGGGGGTGAGAGCCGAGGGGCGGACGGTGTACAGGGGGTGGTCCGGTGGGGTATTCTGAGCCTTAAATCATGATTTTTTCCCGTGATTACATTGGGTATCTGGCCCGCCGGACGGTCAAACACCTTATTGGCGCCAAGATGATCATCACCAGCGACGTGAAGGTGACCGAAGCGCGCGTCAACGAAGGCCTGCTAGAGGAACTTTCACTGGAAGACCGGATCAACGAGGAGGTGCGCGTGATTCTGGACGCGTATTCCGAGGAGATGCGCAAGAGCGGCGCGCAATATGCGGAGATGTTCAAGAAAGTGAAGACGGAGCTGACCAAGAAGTACAAGGCGGTTCTATGAGGGTCAACCGCGACAAGCTGAACAAGCTGGCCCACACGGTGGCCGACACGCTGGCCGAGGTTGACGAGGTGGGATTTCTGGAGGACCGCAACACCATTCGCCAGGAGGCGCGCAAGATTCTCGAATCGCTGCTGGAAGAGGAGGCCAAGATCGACACGGCGGCGCGGCTGAAGATCGCCAACCAGCGCAAGATCATCGTGGAAGGCTCGCAGGAGTGGGATATTCTGTACCGCAAGTATTACAACGACGAGGTGCGGAAGCTGGGGATCTGAGGGGGGAAGCGAAAACTTCGGCTTAACGTGATGGTCTCGTAAAGTGGTAAACTTAGTAGTTAGCCAATCCAGGCAGAGCAGGAGGACGGTTCGATGGCTGCATCAAGAATCCTTAACATCATGACCGATTCCTTCCTTGACGGAATCACGGGAGCGGCCTTGTTTGGCAAGGCGCAGCGCCCCGGCGCGCCAACAGTGCTGGTGGATACGCGCTCGCCTGAGGAGGCGTATCCCGAATACGGCGCTCTGCTGGAGTTCACAGGCGGCCTTAATGGCGTTAATTCGTCGACCCTTACAGGCACAAGACCAAAGAGGGAGGCCAAAGCACTGGATGGCCAAACAGCAAGTTTCTCTCGTTCCAAATCCTGAACAACTTGAGCAATTCCGAAGGATTGACCCGTCACTGCCCGCACTAGTGTTGCAGGCACGGGACCGGGAACTTCGCCGGGAATTCATCTATGCCACTCTGGCTCTGGGTGTTGCGGCATTGGCGCTGATTCTGGTGCTCGGAGGGTTTGTGTATCTCGTTGTGCAAGGCCATTCAACCGAAGCCAAAATTTTACTCGGGGCGGGAGTACTAGGGCTGATTGCCAGCTTTGTGCGTGCCCGTTTGAGGACACATGATTGACGGACATTCTAGAACGCGACCGGCTGAGGCGCCCGCGGAAAGCGTCCTGGGCAGTTTTGGCCAAGGGCATGATTTTTGCTAAAGTAAAGGAGCGGCCGGAGACGGCTGCGTGCGCAAGAGTGTGGCGCTATCGTCTAGGGGTTAGGACGTGAGATTCTCAATCTTAAAACACGGGTTCAATTCCCGTTAGCGCTACCAGCCATCTTCCGTTAAAGCCCGCTCAATCAGCGGGCTTTGCTTTGGCCCCTAAACGTCTTAATGCCGCCAGCCGAAAATCTCCAACCCGCTGGAAAAATGAAGATTTAAAGCGCGAAAGATTGACAGATTGAATGCAAAAACGGGTAGACAGACCCGGGAGAATCACTCTTCCGATGATTTATACTTTGTAACAAATCAGATCGAAGCAATTTTCTAGGGATGAATGGTTTGGAGGTGCTCTATGCACTGGCCTCAATTCTCTGCCAAAGCGTTCTACGTCTGCTTGCTGGGTCTCTCCACGGCAGTTGCGTTCTCGGCGCTGGGAGGCTGCCGAAAAAACCCCGCGAACTCTTCAACCGCCGCCCATGGCATTGACCCGGCGCTGCTGGCCAAGGCACAAGCGGGCGACCCCGCCGCGGAGTTTCAGGTTGGCCTGCATTACGAGCAGGGCCAGGACGTGCCGCAAGACTACAGTCAAGCCGCGGCGTGGTATCGCAAGGCAGCCGATCAGGGAAATGCCCAGGCAGAATCGAGTCTTGGCTCGCTGTACGACAACGGTGAAGGAGTGGCACAGGACCGTTCGCAAGCGGCTGTCTGGTATCTCAAGGCAGCGGATCAGGGAGATGCCAAGGCGCAATACAGGCTGGGCGTGCTCTACTACCAAGCCAACGGAATGCCGCACCACCTGGCGCAGGCGGCTCTTTTGTATAGCAAGGCAGCCGAACAGGGCCTGGCAGACGCACAATTCAATCTTGGCCTGCTCTACAACACCGGACAGGGCGTGCCACTGGACTATGCCCAGGCGGCTATCTGGTATCGCAAGGCCGCCGATCAAGGCGATGCCATGTCGCAATACAACCTTGGCCTGCTTTACGACCAAGGCCTGGGCGTGCCGCAGGACACTGCTCAGGCCGCGGTGTGGTATCGCAAGGCAGCCGATCAGGGAAATGTCCGGGCACAATGGAATCTTGGCGCTCTGTGCTACAACGGCGACGGCTTGCCACGAGACTATACAGAGGCTTACTTCTGGATGGACCTTGCGTCGATGGGCAAACTCAGCGGTCAAAGCAACCCCCAAAGCGTAGCTCAGGACAGAGACAAGGCCGCATCTCATCTGTCGAAGGAGGTGCTGCAGCAAACCCAGGAGCGGGCGCGGAAGTGGTTTGAGGAGCACCCCGCCAAAGCGCAATGATGGATGGCCCGCTCTGGCATGAACGATTGATTGCCGATGGACCGCTGCTTATAACATGACAACCAACTTCCACCTCCTGGGAGCGGAGCACCTCGCCATCCTCGGCGCAGTCCCTCTTCTGGCAGCCATACTTGCGGCGGTCTACCGGCTGCTCCCGCCGGGATGCAGATGGATACGTTTTGGCCTGGGAGCCATACTTCTCTCGGACTCGGCTCTGTGGTATGGATACCTGGCCTGGCACGGCCAGCTTACGTTTCCAGACGGGCTTCCGCTGGAACTCTGCGATGCCACGCTGGGCCTGATGATCATCGCGTTGTTTACCCTCCATGTGGCCATCTTCGACCTGGTTTACTATTGCGCATTGGCCGGAACCACGATGGCGCTGCTCACACCGGACCTATGGGAGTCCTTTCCTTCCTTGTCGACGGTTCAGTTCTTTTTCACCCATGGTTTGGTTGTGAGCGCTGCTCTGTACCTGGTGTGGTCCGGACAGGCGCGGCCACGGCCGGGGTCGGTGGGCAGAACGATGCTGATCCTGAACATCTATGCCGCAGCCGTCGGCACATTCGATTGGATCTTCAGGACAAACTACATGTACCTGCTGGCCAAGCCTGAGAGTGCGTCGCTTCTGAATTATCTTGGGCCATGGCCCTGGTACATCCTGTCATCAGAAGGCGTGGCATTGGGGTTATTCCTGCTCCTGTATCTTCCTTTCCGGAGAATCTGCATTGAAGGGGACGCAGTAGAGAAAGAATCGCGGGCATAACCAGGGAACCTCTGAATAAGTCATGATCCACACTGGACATTCTCTCAGGGGCTAAAGCCCGCGTTCAGTCTGCACGGTTGCGGCACGGCTTAAGCCGTGCCCTGATACAAAACCGGCTTATTTACGGTACGGCACCCGACCCGACCCAGAGGGTACCCCGGTACCCCCGTTCCCCGGTCCCCGACTGTACCCTTTCAAAAACTTCGACTTATGCAGAGATTCCTAGATCACCGTTCAATACAGCGGCTCGAAAAACAGCGGTGCGGAGGTATAATTCTGGGCGTTGGAGTTATACGATGAGCAATTCCCGGTGTACGACATTGATTCTCACCAGCGCAGTGTTGCTGCTTTCATGCAGTTGTTCGCGGCCGGGCTCCTCGGGCCACAGCATCACTCGCGTTACAGTGATAACCAAATATTCCGAAGCAGAAGGAGGCCGTGCGATGGCTTTGGCATTGCAATCAACAGCATTTGCGAACGGCGGCGAGATTGCCAGGAAGTACACCTGCGATGGCGCCGACCTCTCACCGGCATTGAGCTGGAATGACGTTCCGGCGGGGACGCATGCGCTGGCGCTCATTGCGGATGATCCCGATGCGCCCGTGGGCACGTGGACACATTGGATCATCTGGAACATCTCCGCCCAGGCATCGGGTTTGCCTGAGGGCGTGCAGAAGGTGGAAGCGCTCGATGATGGCGCACGCCAGGGCAGCAACGACTTCAGGCGCATTGGCTATGGCGGTCCCTGTCCGCCGCCGGGCAAGCCGCACCGGTACTTTTTCAAGCTGTTCGCTCTGGATGCAGGGCTCGACGTAAAGGCGGGCGCGGGCAGGAAAGAACTGGAGTTGGCCATGAAGGGGCACGTGCTGGCTCAGGCGCAATGGATGGGCACGTACAAGCGATAAGTCGGGCGCTTCCAGGAGGGCGCGCAATTTGGCTCCTCGGGGTTATTCTGTGGCATGGGCGGAGGCCCGGCTATGATGGAGATCAAATCGGTACGTATGGAATTTCCCGCCGACGCCAACATCATTGTCGGTCAATCGCATTTCATCAAGACCGTGGAAGATCTGTATGAGGCGGTGGCCACTACGGCGCCTCAGGCCAGGTTCGGCCTGGCCTTCAATGAAAGTTCGGGAGCCTGCCTGACACGATCTGAGGGGAATGATGCGGCGCTCAAGGAGATCGCCATCAAGAATGCCCAGGCGCTGGGCTGCGGACATACCTTTGTGCTGGTTCTTGCGGCGGCTTACCCGATCAATGTTCTGCATGCCATTCGCAACGTGCCCGAGGTCTGTTCGATCTTCTGCGCCACCGCCAATGCCGTAGAAATCATTGTGGCCGTTACTGAGCAGGGCCGGGGAGTGCTGGGCGTGATTGACGGCGCGTCACCAAAGGGCGTGGAAGGGCCGGATGAGATTTCGTGGAGGCACGATCTGCTGCGCAAGATCGGGTACAAGCGCTGACTCCGGGGCTAAAGCCCGCGTTGATTCTGTTGCTTTATGCGGGGGTTGAAACCCCCGCCTCCCTCCGGATCAAGTTTTCCGCAGCTTGTAAAGCCGTGCCCTTTCAAAACTTCTATTTATTCAGAGGTTCCCCAATTCAGGGGTTCTATAGGAATTTGTTGAAATAGTAATTCGGAGCATAGAATTTCGCCCTCAGGGGCTAAAGCCCGCATTGATTTTGCGGCATTTACGGCACGACTGAAGTCGTGCCCTGATACAAAGCCCATTTATGCAACCAGTTCTAGAAGAAAAATACGCGCTATTTATGGTTGCTTCGTTGCCCGGGGTTCACGGCTGAGGGCGATTCGCCGCTTTCGCGCCGCCGAACATTCCGTACCGCTTCAGCATCACCAGCCAGAGGATCACTCCGGCAATGAACAACACCAGAAACAGGGGAAAGACGGACCACTGCGTGTTCACGACGAATTGCCCGGGATGGAAATAGGGCGCCAGAAGGGCATCACGCAGGATGTCTCTCATGACGGACATGCAAAGGATAACGACAGTGATGATGCCAGGCACGTAGAAGGCGGCGACACGGAGATTCTCTTTGCGCAGAGCATCCGACATAAGGAAAATCGCGCCGAAGCCGCCGGCGACGCCTATCAGCAGCAGAGCCGTCGCCAGGGGATTATCCCCCATGTACAACATGCGCATATCGCGCGGCAGGCTGACCAGGAAGATGATGCCCACGAGGATCTGGGCCATGGTGGCATACATAAAAGCCTTGCCGCCAAATTGCAAAACCTGGCGGGCATACTCCTGGTCCCGTTTCCAATTGGCGAGGGCCATGAATACCAGGAGGAGTCCTCCCAGGGCCACGGCGGCCACCATAAAGTGCAGGAAGCGGGGAATCAGCGAGGGCTCAGAAAGGTTGAGATTCCAGCCGGACGGGCCGGCAAGATACTTGGCGCCCCAGCTTGAGGGGGCCTGGAGCAGGGTGAGATTGTTGCTGTAGATAAAGCCGATGAGGAAGACTAGGATCACGCTGATCAACATCACTTTTCCGGCCCTGCCCGCATGCTGCCCGCTCTGAAAGGAAGCGTAATAAAAGCCGTAGTAGGCGATGGTGAGGAATACCAGGACCAGGAACCAGGGCCAGGCCAGGAGGATGGACGAGGTGTAAAAGAATTGCCCGTAGAGAACCTGCACGAAGAGCAGTGGCGCAATGCCCAGGGTGATGGTGGCGGGCAGAAGGCAAGGCACCTTTTTGGCCAGGTCGAAGAAGATGCGGTTGCCAGTGTCGCGATTTTTAGAGCGCCACTTCGACACCAGGGCAAGAACAGCCCCGCCGAGCATGAAATTCATGGCCACGATATGCAGGAAGAAGGTCACGATGAGGAGCAGTTTGAAGACCCAATAGGGGGCGGGCAGCGGGTTGGGGTCCAATACCGGAATCATGTTGGGCTGCATCATGTTATTTTCCTCCTTGCGTGGCGGCGCCGGTTGCCATAGCGCCGCGCTGCGTGTTCACCCACTGCACCAGCATGGTCCGCTCCCGGTCAGAGAGCTTGAGGTCAGGCATGAGAGGGAAGAGGCTAGGCAAATCCTTGAGGGCATCGCTGGCTGCGTTGGATCTTTGGCCAGATTTTTGAAGAGGGGATCAGCGGCGGTGACGCGGTGGCACATGCCGCAGTTGCGCCGGAAGACAGTGTTGCCATCCGCGGCCTCGGGCGCGCCTGCGGGAAGGGGCTGGAGGGTGGCCAGGTAAGCCGCCAGCGCGGCGCGCTCGGAATCCGTTCCGGCAAAGGGCGGCATGACGCTGTTGTGCATGAATTCAAGGCCGCCCAGCATGGCTTGAATCTTGTTCTGATCCCAGGCACGCAAGGCCAGGTAATGCCTGAGTCCCCGGTAGGCGTTAGCGGTGTGGCAACTCTGGCACTCCACGCGGAATATTTCGCGGCCCACGGCGGCCTGGTTGTCTTTGGACAGCTCCCGCGTGCCGATCCATTTGGCTGATGCAAGAATGCCCGCATCGTTGATTTCATTGACGCTGAAGCCGCCATCTCCCGGCATCTGATTGGCGTAGAGCGAATTGGCGTAGAGATAGTTCGCGATCACGTAGGGCTTGCGAACGGCTTCGCGGACGAACTCGAAGGAACCCATGGCAGCCAGCGCCACCAGGGCCACCAGCAGGCTGAAGGCCAGGTGCATGCGCCCGGGGCGGACCAGGGTGAATAGGGCCAGCACAAAGGTCACGGCCAGCAGGACTACGGCGAGCATGGCGAATTGCGTTCCGGTGGGCATGGGACCGCGAGCGCTGGCCCAGAGGTCGACGGGAATCCTGCGGATGTACCACCAGCCCAGCGCGGGCAGAACGGCCAGAGAGGGCACGATCCACAGCGCGCTCCAGCGCACGATGCGCGCCTTGAGTTGAACGTCCTTCTGCACGCTGGCGGTGATCAGGGCGTAGATCCCGGCCAGGGCCAGGGCAATGGCGGTGCGCAACGCCAGGGAGGGGAAGTAGGTGGGATTGAAAAAGCCCCTCCAGAACTGGTGGTTCCTTATCCAGCTTCCGGGAGTCAGCATGAAGGTGATGATGCCGTTGATGACCACCAGGCTCAGGTATGCGGCGATGAAGTAGATCCATCCGAACCACTGGTGAAGCCGCGGCTCCAGCTTCTCCCAGCCGTAGAGATAGAGCAGCGCGGCGGTGATTTCAAGGAAGAAAAACACCCACTCGATGGCCCATCCCCAGACGTAAATGTGAATCAGGTTGCTGGTGGCCGTGGGGCTGATAAGCCCGATGGTGAACCAGATGCCGACCCCGCTGATGGCGCCGAAAACGACGGTCACGAGCACGAAAAATTTGGAATGACATTTCAGCCAGTTGAGAAGCGCGGAGTCGTTGCTGCGCCGGGCTTTTCGTTCCGTGAGGACCAGAAAGAGTCCGCCGCCCACCGCGAAATGAGAGACGAAGACGTGAAGAATGGCTACCAACGCAATTAGCAGGCCGGCACCAAAGGCAACATCCCAAACTGGATAGTTCATGCGGATTCTCCTGTACCGACATTCGATTCAGGGGGAAGCGGAACGGCAGGATTGCACCGAACCTGGCTCCTGAAAGCCTCAAACTCTTCATTGAGTCTCCCGTCAAGCTCCATTTGCGGTGATCTGGGTCACGTAGCTTGGTGATTCCGCCGGCAAGCTCGATCAAAGGCAGGTGGGAAGCTAGTGACGGCGCTGGATGGCAACCGGAGGGGGCAGAAACTCTTGGACGCTCAGGGGATAACTTCCTTGCCGGCGACAAAAACGCGCGGCCTGAAAGGGGCGGCGATAAAGTAGGCCAGCTCGCGGTAGTCGCTGAACTCATGGATCAGAAAATCGGCTTCCTTGCCCGCTTCGAGCGACCCTAAACGTTCTCCCAGGCCAAGACTCCAGGCTGCGTTGATGGTTGCGGCGGCGAGCGCCTCGGCGGGGGTGAGGCGCATCTGCAGGCAGGCCAGCGAGAGAATGAAGGGCATGGACGCCACCGGGGACGACCCAGGGTTGAAGTCGGTGGCCAGGACGATGCCCAGACCCAGCTCGATCATCTGGCGCGCGGGCGGGTACTGCTCGCGCCCCAGCGCGAAGACCGAGCCCGGCAAGAGCACCGGCTGCACGGCGGCCCGGCGCAGCAGGCCAAGCGTTTCGGTAGTCACGGCCTCAAGATGATCGGCGGTGGCCGCGTCCAGCTCCGCGGCCAGCGCGGCTCCTGTACCGGGGCGGAATTGCTCGGCGTGAACGCGCAGCCGCAGGCCGTGGCGGAGGGCCGCGGTGAGCACGCCGCGCGCTTCGTCGACGGTCAAGGCGTGGTCGTCGCAGAAGGCATCGCAGTAGACGGCCAGCTGGGCGGCGGCAACTTCGGGAATCAACTCTTCCCTGATCCAGCGCAGATACTCTTCGCGGCGGCCTTCAAACTCCGGGGGAATCATGTGCGCGGCCAGCAGGGTGGGAACGATGCGCGCCGGGCCCTCGGCATGGAGCCGCGCCATCACGCGCAACATGCGCAACTCCGTGGCGCGCTCCAGCCCGTAGCCTGATTTGGCTTCGATGGTGGTGGTTCCGCAGCGCAGCATCCAGTCGCGATGCTTTCGCGCCTCGGCCAGCAGGTCCTCCTCCGTGGCTGCGCGGGTGAGCGCAACGGTGCGCAAAATGCCTCCGCCGGCGGCGACGATCTCCTGATAGGTGGCTCCGGCGATACGCTGCTCGAACTCGGCGGCGCGGTTGCCGGCAAAGACGAGGTGGGTGTGCGCATCGATAAAACCCGGCGTGACGCAGCGGCCCTCCGCGTCAATAAGCACTGCGTGGGGCGGGATTCTGGTGCGGAGTTCGCTGTAGGGACCGGCAGCGGTGATGCGGCCGTCTTTAATGAGCAGCGCAGCATCGGGTATCAAGCCCAGCTGGCGGAGTTCCTCGCCGATGCGCGGACGCGCGGGACCGGCGAGCGTGACAAGCTGGCCGATGTTGACGATGGCGAGCAATCCGGCCACGCTCATTTCTCCGCCATGGGAATATGGATGCCGCATTCGCGCGCGGTTTGCTGCGCCAGCTCGTAGCCCGCGTCGGCGTGGCGAACCACGCCCAGGCCGGGATCGTTGTTCAACACGCGGGCAATTTTGCGCGCGGCTATCTCCGTGCCGTCGGCCACGGTTACCTGTCCGGCGTGCAGCGAATAACCCATGCCCACGCCGCCGCCGTGATGGAAGCTGACCCAGGTTGCGCCCGATGCGGTGTTGAGCAGCGCGTTCAGAAGGGGCCAGTCGGCGACCGCATCCGATCCGTCGAGCATCTTCTCCGTCTCGCGATAGGGGCTGGCCACCGAGCCCGCGTCGAGGTGATCGCGGCCCATGGCCACCGGCGCGGAGAGCTTGCCCTTGCGCACCAGCTCGTTGATGGCCTCGCCCATGCGCGCGCGCTCGCCGTAGCCCAGCCAGCAGATGCGCGCCGGCAGCCCCTGGAAGGCGAAGCGGCCACGCGCCAGGCGCAGCCAGCGGGTGAGGATTTCGTTCTCCGGAAAAAGTTCGAGGGCCAGGTTGTCGGTGCGGTCAATGTCTTTGGCATCGCCGGAGAGCGCCACCCAGCGGAACGGCCCCTGGCCCGTGCAGAAGAGGGGACGAATGTACTCCGGCACAAAACCGGGAATCAGAAAGGCGTCCGCGCATCCGGCATCGAAGGCAAAGCGGCGTATGTTGTTGCCGTAGTCGAAGGCGATGGCGCCGGCGCGCTGCAAGGCGAGCATGGCGTTGACATGAACAACCATGGAGGCTGTGGAACGGCGCACGTATTCTTCGGGATCGCGGCGCAACTCAGTTGCTTTGGCCAGCGTGAGTCCTTGCGGGATATAACCGTTCAGCGGATCGTGGGCGCTGGTCTGGTCGGTCACCACATCCACCTGGACGCCGCGGCGCACAATCTCCGGCAGCACATCGGCGCAGTTGCCCACCAGCCCAACGGACAGCGCCCGCCCCTCGCGCCTGGCCGCCTCGCATAGGCGTAGCGCCTCGTCCAGGTCTTCGGCGAGCAGGTCGCAATAGCGCGTTTCCACGCGGCGCTCGATGCGGCTGCGGTCCACGTCGACGGCCAGTACGACTCCGCCGTTCAGGGTGACGGACAGGGGTTGCGCTCCTCCCATCCCGCCCATGCCGCCGGTCACCACCAGACGGCCCTTGAGCGATCCGCCGAAGTGGCGCCCGGCGAGTGCGGCAAAGGTCTGGAATGTGCCCTGCAGAATGCCCTGCGTGCCGATGTAAATCCAACTGCCCGCCGTCATCTGGCCGTACATCATCAGGCCCTTGCGGTCGAGCTCGTTGAAGTGCTCCCAGTTGGCCCACTTGCCCACCAGGTTGGAGTTGGCGATGAGTACCCGCGGGGCCATCTCGTGGGTGGGGAAGACGGCCACCGGCTTGCCCGATTGCACCAGCAGCGTCTCCTCGTGGCCCAACCGCTCCAGTTCGCGGACGATGGCGTGGAAGCACTCCCAGTTGCGGGCTGCCTTGCCGATGCCGCCATAGACCACCAGGTCCGCAGGGCGCTCGGCTACCTCCGGATCGAGGTTGTTCATCAGGCAGCGCAGAGCCGCCTCCTGCTGCCAGCCCTTGCAATGCAACTGGCTGCCGCGCGGCGCGCGAATGATCGGAGCCGCTGTCGTCGTCATACTCTCTCCTGGTTGAAGAACTGCTGCTACATCTGAGCGCAGTCTCCCAAATCCGCTACATAGGATACTACCCGCGCCTATGCTTTTGTGCGGGTGGGTCACCGCGAGTCCTGACAAACCCCGGTCGATGTTTCTGTCAGGCGAGAACTGAACTTCCCACCCTTCGCAAAATGCGCGAAGGATGGGGCACCCATCTCCGGGGCGGAGGAAAGCAAATGCGGGCCGTCTGCCAATCCGGAAGCTGACCTACCTCATGCAGGCGCGGCGGTTGCCGGATCGAGCCGCTGATCGTATCCTTCTTGGCGTGGCGAACACTCTCGTTGAATGCGTTCCTAATTTTTCCGAAGGCCGCGATGCAGCCAAGGTCGATGCCATTGTTGCAGCCATGACGATCCCCGGCGTCTATCTTCTTGACCGGGAGATGGACGCCGACCACAACCGCTCGGTCATCACGCTGGTGGGCGAGCGGGAGGCCATTCAGGAGGCCGCGATTCGCGGCGTGGGGAAGGCTGCCGAGTTGATCGACCTGACCCGGCACCAGGGCGCACACCCGCGCATGGGGGCGGCCGACGTGATTCCCTTTATCCCCATCGGCGGCGTCACCCTGGAAGAGTGCGTGGTCATGGCCAGGCACGTGGGAGCGGAAATCTGGAAGCGATTCCAAATCCCGGTCTATCTGTACGAAGCCGCGGCCACCACGCCCGAACGGCAGAATCTTGAAAATATCCGCCGCGGCCAGTTCGAGGGACTGCGCGAGGAAATTGCCGCCAATCCCGCCCGCAAGCCCGACTTCGGCGAGGCGCGCGTGCATCCGACGGCCGGGGCGACGGTGGTTGGAGCGCGCAAGTTCCTGATTGCCTACAACGTCTTCCTAAACACGCCCGACGTGGACATCGCGAAGAAAATCGCCAAGGCGGTGCGCTTTTCCTCCGGCGGCCTGCGATTCGTCAAGGCAGCGGGATTCCTGGTGCGCGGCATGGCCCAGGTTTCAATGAACCTGACCGACTTTGAGCAGACTCCGGTTCATTGCGTCTTCGAATTTGTGAAGCGGGAGGCGGCGCGCTACGGCGTGGTTCCGGTTTCCAGCGAGATCGTGGGACTGATTCCCAAACTGGCTTTGGAACAGACCGCGGAGTGGTTCCTGCAGGTGGAGAACTTCGATTCCTCGCTTATCCTGGAAAACCGCCTGGCCGCGGTGATGAGCGGCAAGACCGCCGGGGGCGGTTTTCGCTCTGGAGTGGAGCCATTTATAGAGCAACTGGCCGCCCCCGCCGCGACTCCCGGAGGGGGCTCGGCCGCCGCCGCCAGCGGCGCGATGGCGGCCGGGCTGGCGGGCATGGTGGCATCCATGTCGCGGGGCAAGAAAGCCTACCTGCAGCACGATAGCCAACTCAGCGAAGCCGTCGCCAGGCTGACGCAGTTGCGTGAGGAACTGAAGTCCGCCATCGACGCCGACGCCGAGTCCTACAACGCCGTTATAAAGGCTTACAAGACGGCGAAGGAAGCCTCCGCCGGCGGCCGGGCGATAGCCGCTGCGCTGCAAGAGGCGGCTCGCGTGCCGCTGGGCGTGGCCGAAAGAGCCGTTGAGGTGGAGCAGATCGCTGCCCGGCTGAAGCCGATCACCAACCCCAGGATGAGTTCCGATCTGACGACCGCGATGGCCCTGGCAAAGGCCGCCCGGAAAGGAGCGCTAGCCAACGTCGAGGTCAATCTTGAGGCGATGGAGACGGATTCGCCGGAGGATGCTGCTTTCGTGAGCCAGACGCGGAATCGCGCGGAGGCGCTGAAAGGGAAGGCTTGATTCGCGGTGGGCGCCGCGCAGCGCACTGGGCCGAATCCGTTAATATGAGACAACGGAGACAGTCCAATGGAACGCATGCTCGCAACGCCGGCCGATGCTGAAATCATTCTCAAGCTCTATCAATTGCGCACCGAAGCGGTGCTGCGCCAGGCGCGCGCGTGGGTGGTGAGCGAGTTCTGGCCGGCCACGGCGAAGGAGTTTTTTGCCTTGGCCGAGAACCCCGCCGACCCGCACAACGCCTGGCTGCGGCAGGTGCTGACCTACTGGGAGATGGCGGCGGCGATGGTGCTGCACGGAGCGGTTTCAGCGGAGCTGTTCGTGGACTGCAATAGCGAGGGATTCTATCTGCTGGCCAAGTTTGCGCCTCTTCTGGATGCCATACGGGAGAAGAATCCGGGGTTCATGGTGAAGACCTCGGAGCTGGTGAACCGGTTTTCGGCGGCGGCCCTGCGCTACGAGGCGGTGCTGAAGAATGTGGAGGCCAGGCGGAAGAGCGAGCCGAAGAAGCAGAAAGGGCGCGGGAAGTAATTTTTAAACCGTGAAAGCCGGCCATGGTTTCCGCAGAGCAAACGCGGATGCGGGAAAGCTGAGCTTTGAAAAACTTCCCTTAGGCCTCTGATGCCGAGGACGTGTTCAGGGCCACGGCGGCGCGAATAAGAGTTTTCAGAGCCTTCTCGTTCACCTTGTCGCCTTGGCGGAAGTCGATGGCGCGCCTCACTCTACCCTCGAGACTGGAATTGAAGAGACCTGAGGGATCATGCAACGAGGCGCCCCTGGCGAATGTCATCTTTACGACATTCTTGTAGGTCTCGTCGGTGCAGATCAAGCCGTCGTGGGACCATACAGGTATCTCCCACTTCCACTCCTCGACGACTTTAGGGTCGGCTTGCTTGATCAACGCGCGGAGGCGGGAAAGCATCTCTCCGCGCCAGTCGGCGAGCTCCTGGATTCTCGCGTCGATCAGTCGAGATGCGGGCAGTCGAGATGCAGATTCGACTCTCTGGGCGCCGCTCTTTTTCATCATGAGTGCTTGCTTTCCTCCTGATCTTCTCTTGTTGGCCCTCCTGGCTGCTTTCTCTGCAACTTCTAAGGGGCGCGTTCGACGCCGATCCAGTTACTGGAGTGGGAATCGGCATGGGCGGGCTTGATGCGTCTCCAGGGAAATGCGCCGGCGATGGCCAGCACCAGGATGGCAGGCTCGATGGGCTGGCGATAATCCATCAGCGGATGGGTCAGGTAGTAGGCCAGCGGGAAGATGCCGATCAGCACCAGGTAGGGCAGGGCGGCGGCGCGGTTCATGCGCCACAAGCGCCAGGCGCCGCGCACCATGAGCAGCGTGATGCAGGTGCAGTAGAACATGTTGGGCAGCTCCGTCGGTTCGCGGTTTATGTAATCCGGGTCGAAGCTCCAGAAGGCGGTCCAGTAGAAGAGAACGCGACGCAGGGAGAGCCCGGCAATGAAGAGCGGATGCTGTTTGATGCAGGCGATGGCCAGGTCGCGCTTTTCTTTGAGATACGCCGTCTCGCCCATGGAGAGATACTTCTGCATTTCCTCGGGATTACTGGCCGGGTGCATGCGGGGCGGCATGGGGTCGGAGGTGTCGCCGTAGTTGCCGGCGTAAAAGTTATGCCAGTAGTTGTCGCGGATGGGGCAAAGGATGCCCAGCACGCGGTAGTTGCGCACCGTCCAGGGAGCGACGACGAGGAGCAAGCCGGCGGCGGTGAGCGCGGCCTTGAGCAGCCAGGGGCGGCCGGAGCGGTGCACCTTGAAGAGCGACAGCAGAAGAAGAAACGGCAGCACGGAGATAACCGCGGGGTTGGAGAGCGCGGTGAGGCCGTAGAGCGCGCCGAAGCCCAGCCAGGCGAGGGGGCTGGCGGCGCCGTGAATGCGCTGCGCGATGCAGAAGCAGGTGGTGAAGAGCAGGCCGGTCAGCGCATAGTCCCATACGCGGCCGGCGGAGAAATAGATGGCGAAGGGATAGAAGGCCCAGGCCCAGGCCGCGTATTTTGCGCCGCGCGCGCCGAGGGAATAGTTGGCGCTGAAATAGACGAGGATGCAGGTGAGGGCGGAGAAGAGGCTGTTGATGGAGAGGATGATGAAACCGGAGGTAAGCGTGTAGATGCCGAAGAGGCGGAAGACGGCGGCCAGCAGGTAGGTATAGAGCGGGGCCACGATGGCGGTGGGGCCGCTCCAGGGGTAGAAGGGCGAGGAAAAGCCGCGGCCGCCGGCCACCGCGCGCGCCACCCAGCCGACTTCCCAGCCGAACTGCTCGTAGAATTTGTCCGCGTCGGGCAGGCCGCGATAGGTGAAGCAGACCACCAGCAGACGGATGGCAAAGGCCGCAAGCATGATGATGAGGAGCAGTGAGCGGGAGGTTTGCTTTTGGTCCGGCTGTGCCTTGTGGGCGGTAGAAGTCGCCATGCGCCTATTCACTGGAGAGATGTGGGCCAATTTCGATTAAAACACATCGGGGTGGGGGTGTTGGCCAGAGCGGATGGTATGATGGGGCGGATTTGGTGCTTGATTAAGGAGATGGTCCATGTTGAAAACCATGTCAGTTGTTGTTGTATTGCTTGCCGCCACCGCGGTTGCATGCGCACAGGCCTCCGAGGCCAGCTTCGATGCCGCCAGCAAGGTCTTCCGGCTGGATGGGGGCGGGGTTTCCTACGTGTTTGGCGTGAATGAGCGCGGGGAGTTGCAGCAGCTCTACTGGGGCGGACGGCTGGGAGCAACAGATGCGTTTCCGCGGGCCAAGTCGATGGGGGAGTGGGCCTCGTTCGACTCTTCGTACACGACCACGCCGCAGGAGTACGCGGGGTGGGGCGCGGGATTGTTTGTGGAGCCGGCGCTGAAGGTGAGCTTTGCCGACGGGAACCGCGACCTAGTGCTGCACTACGTAGAGCTGGAGCGAGGCGCCGCACGGCTTCGACGTGGTGCTGAAGGACATCAAGCGCAGGATTTTTGTGACGCTGCACTACGAGATGGACCCCAAGAGCGGGATTCTGGCGCGGTCGGCGATGATCGAGAATCGCGAGGCGCTGCCGGTGACGGTGGAGCAGGCCGCGGCCGCGGCGTGGGCGCTGCCGGCGGGGCACTATACGCTGAACTACCTGAGCGGGCGCTGGGCGGGGGAGTGGACGCTGACCCAGGAGACGGTGCATCCGGGGGCCAAGGTGATCGAGAGCCGGAGGGGTTCGACGGGACACCAGGCCAATCCGTGGTTTGCGATGCAGGCCGGCGAGCCGGATGAAGAGCATGGCGAGGTGTGGTTCGGCGCGCTGGGGTGGAGCGGGTCGTGGCGAATCACCGTGGAGCAGGACCAGTTGGACGGGTGCGCGTGACCGGCGGGTTCAATCCCTTCGACTTCGGGTACGTGCTGCATCCGGGAGAGCGGCTGGAGACGCCGCTATTTTATGGAGGGTACTCGGCGAACGGGCTGGGCGGGGCTTCGCGGCTGCTGCACCGCTTTGAGCTGGAGCACATTTTGCCGCGGACGGCGGCGACAGCGGGCCAGGCGCTGCCGAAGGTGCGGCCGGTGATCTACAACTCGTGGGAGCGTGACCACCTTCAACGTGAACGAGGCGGGGCAGATGGCGCTGGCGGAGAAGGCCGCTGCCCTGGGCGATCGACCGCTTTGTGATGGACGACGGGTGGTTTGGACAGCGCAAGGACGACCACGCCGGACTGGGCGACTGGTACGTAAACAAGGAGAAGTTTCCGCACGGGCTGAAGCCTCTGATCGACAAGGTGCACGCGCTGGGGATGGACTTCGGGCTGTGGGTTGAGCCGGAGATGGTGAACCCGAACTCGGATTTGTACGCAAGCATCCGGAGTGGGTGCTGAATTTTCCGGGGCGTCCGCGCTCGGAGCAGCGCAATCAGCTGGTGCTGAACCTGGCGCGGCCGGATGTGCGCGCCTACGTGCTGGGGTTCCTGGACAAGCTGCTGACGGAGAACGATATTGCGTACTTGAAGGTGGGACTACAACCGCAACTGGAGCGAGCCGGGGTGGGATCAGCTGCCTGCCGCGGAGCAGAAGCGAGTTTACGTGGAGTTCGTGCGGAACATGTATGCCATTCTGGCCGAGCTGCGCAAGCGGCATCCGAAGCTGGAGATCGAGACCTGCTCGGGCGGCGGGGGCCGCGTGGACCTGGGGATTTTGCGCTATGTGGACGAGGTTGCGCTCTCGGACGATGGCGACGCCTTCGACGGGCTGACGCTGGAGGATGGATTCACCTACGCTTACACGCCGCAGATCATGACGACGTGGGAGGGGGATACGCCGGACTGGCTGAATAAGCGGACCATGCCGATGAGTTACCGCATGCTGAACGCGATGCAGGGGTCAATGGGAATTGGAGCCGACATCACCAAGTGGAGCGACGAGGAGACAGCCATGGCCAAACGGCTGATCGCGGCTTACCACCAGGTGCAGGCGACTATTGTGGAGGGGGATTTGTACCGGCTGATCTCGCCGCGCAACGGGAGCGAGTTTTCGGCTACCGAAAGGGTGAAGGCGGATAAGAGCCAGGCGGTGGTGTTTGCGTTTATCCATTCGACGCAGAAGGGGCGCGGGTTTCCCCTGCTCAAGCTGAAGGGGCTGGACGCGGCGGCGGAGTATGCGCTGAGCCCCATCGAGGGCAAGGCGCGGACGGGAACGCCGGCGGCGGCCAGCGGGGCTTGGTGGATGAATCATGGCCTCGAGATGGATGAGGGGTTCCGCGGAGATTTTCAAGGGGCGGCGTTCCGGCTGGACCGGAAGTAGTGCCGGCCTTTCATGACAGTTGCAGCGCACCGTGAGATATGGCATGGTATATATCAGAGCGGAGGGCCAATGGCACAGATTGAAAAGGCGCGCGTATTCATGAGCGGACGAAGCCAGGCCGTACGCATTCCAGCTGAGTACCGGTTTACCTCGAAAGAGGTTTACATTCGCCGGGATGCGCAAAGTGGCGATCTGATTCTCTCCCAGGCGCCGGGAAGCTGGGATGAGGTTTATGCCGCTCTGGATAAGGCCGGCTTTCCAGACGACTTCCTTGCCGATCGTAGTCAGGGGCCGGCTCAAGAGCGTGAAGAGCTATGATCCGCCTTTACATGCTCGATACGAATACCGTCAGCTACATCATCAAGGGCAAGTCTCCAGCAGCCCGCGCCAGGCTGGCCGGGCTGGGGATGGACGAAACTGCCTGCATCTCCAGCATTACGGAGGCGGAACTGGAATATGGCCTTGCCAAAAACCCTGCCTCACAGAAACTGCGCCGCGCGCTCGACTGGTTCCTGGCCCGTATGCGGGTTCTTCCGTTTGGTTCGCAGGAGTCTCGCGCATATGGACGGCTGCGCGTGAAGCAGGAAGCGGCGGGGCGGCCTTTGGAGAGCATGGATATGTTGATCGCGGCTCACGCCATCGCTGTGGGGGCGATTCTTGTCACCGGGGACAAGGTTTTTAGTTCTGTATCCGGGCTTGCGGGGAGGGAGAACTGGGCTACCGATCTGGTGGTTTAAGGATCACCGTATAGAGAGCTGATGGTTCTTACCGCTTATTGCGCGCTAGAGTGCCGGTCACAAACTTAGCCCAATCCCAGAAAAACAGCCAGCGCCCGGTTGACGGCCGTCAGGGTCCGCCGCTCGCGTGTCAACCTTCAAAAACAGAGCGGAGGTACAATGATGTCAATGGAGGTCCGCATGGCGACGACGCAGAATACGGTGGTGGTGGATTTGGGTCCACTGCGGCGGAGTGTAGAGGACCGGGTTAAGGCCGGCTTCTATGCCTCCACGGATGAGGTGATTCGGGCTGGCTTGCTGGCTCTAGAACGTGAGGAAGCTGGTTTGAACGAGTGGCTGACTAAGCAGGCGGAGGAGTCGTTGGCCGATCCGCGACCGAGCGTTCCGGCGGATCGAGTTTTCCGTGAGCTCCGGGCCAAGTACGGCCGGCCGCTGGAAGAGCCGGGACGTTGAAGAAGTATGAGGTTCGTTTTCTCGCCGGGGCTGTCGACGATCTCAATGCGCTCTACCGCTTCATAGCAGAAAAATCGAGTTATGAGACTGCCGACGGCTATCTTGCCAGGATCGAGCAGTACTGCTTCTCTCTTGCAACCTTCCCGCAACGGGGAACGGCGATTCCAGGACGTGTTGCCGGGCTGCGCACCACGGGATTTGAACGACGGGTGACCATCTTGTTCCGAGTCGGAGAGGAACGTGTCGAGATTTTGCGGATTCTCTATGGCGGAAGAGACTTAGAACCGCCGATTGAGGAATTGCCGGAATTCTAGTCAGGACTCAAGATTTGCAACCAACGTCATGAATAAACAAGTTCCTGAGTCCAAGAGCGAAGCCGAGGAGTTTGAGTTCTGGTCCTCGTCAGGCAAGGGTGCGGACTCGACCGAGTTTTTGGACTGGTCGCATGCTAGGCGGACCAAGTTTCCCAACCTGAAGCCTTCGCTCAGAACAATCTCCGTGCGGCTGCCGGTGGCCATGATTGAAGACCTGAAGATTCTCGCCAACAAGCGCGATGTGCCCTATCAATCGTTGCTCAAGGTCTTTCTGGCGGAGCGGCTGGAGGCTGAACGGCGGGGTTAATAGCTCAGGTCTTTGGGGAGATGTATGCCGGAAGAGATTCAATCTGAATACCTCGCTTGTCTGCGAATTCAGCCCCGTCTGCCCTTTCGGCCAGGGACTGCCATTTAAGACGGATACGGGTTGCATGAGCTGCGCCATAAAAATCAGGCTTCAGCGTTGCCATTGTTATGCCAAATCTCCCGCAAAGATCAATTATTTTCGGTGCCTCCGCAAGGGGCAACGTGACTTTTAACAATGCATCGCTTTTCAGAGATAGAATATGATCATCGAGGCAGTGCTCACCTTCAAAAGGTCCGCCCATCTTATACTTTTGTCTGAGTAAGGTGAATAGCCCGCTTTGCGCGGCAACATTGGCATTGTTGCTGCCAGGCGTTGTGATGATCTCTATGTTTTCCAAGGTAGAGATCGTATCTAAAGCCCAGATGGCCAGTCTGCCATCGATTTGCTTGCTATCGTCCTCAAGTTGACCAAGCGCGGCAAAATAGGCTGCTTTGTATGCACTGCGACTCCAATCGAGCAATCTTGTTGGAAGGCCATGATGCTGAGCTAAAGCCATGATGTCAAAGTAGTCGGATGATGGCCAAAGCTCTTGTTGAGGAAGGATGAATTTGCCAGTCGCATCTCGATAGTTAAAGAGTTTCATTCTTAATTCTGTGGAGTCTCTCGGTATCATCAAGCCCGCGGAATCACAATAATTGGCGAACATTTCTAGCGAGCCGATTTCGGCATATATTTGAAATTCAGAGCCGTCTCTCTGAACTATATTTGGTCTGTAAAGTTGTGAATAAATGGGATGCTGACCCTTCCGAAGTATGGATGGTTCGAGCTTCCATGCCGCATTTGCTTGGCCTCGAAAAATGGGCTTGCTTTGGGGAGTAAACAGGTATTTCTGGGGAGAAAGAACCTCCCAGAACTCCTCTGCCGTCGATGCGCGATATTCTGTGATGGGTCCGCCGATGCGCTCCAAGGGATTATGCCTCCTCTCAGATTGGCATCCAAACGCTATCGAATCAATAATAAACGCAATAGGTTCTCGGGTTTCACTGCGGATGACAATACCAAAAAGTAAAACGCCGGACAGCGACATGGCTATCCGGCGTGTCTTGTCGATATAGTTGAAGCTACCGGGTCTTGGCTACCTCTTCCACAGTGACCGGGTCGAGGAACGGCATCTGCGCGCGGAGTTGTTTGCCGACGATTTCGACGGGGTGCTTGGCTTCGGCTTCGCGGAAGGCTAGGAACTCCTTGCGGCCGGAGTTCTGGTCGGCGAGGAATCTTTTGGCGAAGGTGCCGTCCTGGATTTCGGCGAGGATCTGCTTCATGGCCTTGCGGCTCTCGGCGTTGATGACGCGGGGGCCGGAGACGTAGTCGCCGAATTCGGCGGTGTCGGAGACGGAGTAGCGCATGTAGGCCAGGCCGCCGCGGTAGATGAGATCGACGATCAGCTTGAGCTCGTGCATGCACTCGAAGAAGGCGCTTTCGGGCTGATAGCCGGCCTCGACCAGGGTCTCAAAGCCGGCCTTGATGAGGGCGCTGATGCCGCCGCAGAGGACGGTCTGCTCGCCGAAGAGGTCGGTCTCGGTTTCTTCTTTGAAGGTGGTTTCGAGGGCTCCGGCGCGGGTGCAGCCGATGCCCTTGAGATAGCTGAGGGTGAGGGCGTGGGCTTTGCCGGTGGCGTCCTGGTGCACGGCGATGAGGCCGGGGACGCCGCCGCCCTCGATGAAGATCTCGCGGACACGATGGCCGGGCGCCTTGGGCGCGGCCATGCCCACATCGATGCCTGCGGCGGGGACGATGGTTTTGAAGTGAATGTTGAAGCCGTGGGCGAACATGAGCAGCTTACCGGCGGTGAGGTTGGGGCCGATCTCTTCGGCATAAAGTTTGGCCTGGGTTTGATCGGGGACCAGGATCATGACCACGTCGGCCCATTTAGTGGCCTCGGCGACGGTGGTTACTTCCAGGCCGGCCTTCTGGGCCTTGGCGATGGACTTGGAGTTGGGCGCCAGGCCGACTTTGACCTGAACACCGGAATCTTTGAGGTTGAGAGCATGAGCATGCCCCTGGGAGCCGTAGCCGATGATGGCTACCTTTTTTGCCTGGATGAGAGAGAGGTCGGCATCGTGATCGTAATAAGTCTTGGCCATGATTTTTTGTTTCCTTTTTCTGGTTGAGATTGCGTTATGAAATCCGGTTCGAGGTTTCCCACCCTTTCGCCAGAAAAAACGCGAAAGGATGGGGCACGGGGCATTGATGAGGCGCCCGGCAAGACCACAAGTTCACGTCATTCCGGCTCGGAGATGATGCTGTCTTCGAGAGCTTCTGATGGCGCATCCTCAGGCTCGCCGGCGCCGGCGCCCATGGCTTTCAGGACGCTCGAGATGTGATGGCCGCGGCGCATGGTCATCTTGCCGCTGCGGCAGATTTCGAGGATGCGGCCTTCGTCTTCGCGGAGCACCTCGATGAGGCCTTCGATCTTGCTTTCCACGCCGGTCATCTCGATCATCAGCGACTCCGAGGTGAGATCGACGATGCGGGCGCGAAAGACCTCGACCAGGTCGAAGATCTGAGAGCGGTTGCGAGGCGTGGCGGCTATCTTGATGAGCGCCAGCTCGCGAGTGACCGACGGCGCCTGGGCAATGTCGTCCACATCGACCACATTCTCCAGTTTAAACAGGCTGGCGCGGATGCGGTGGCCGGCCTCGGCGGAGGCTTCGCAGACCAGGGTCAGGCGCGAGAGGCCGGGGCGCTCGCTGCGGCCCACGGTGAGCGAGTTGATGTTGATGTTGAGGCGGCGGAAGAGCGACGCCACGCGCGTCAGCACTCCCGGCAAATCTTCAACGTAAGCGACAAAAGTGTGCAGCATAAATGCCTTTCAGAGATCAGAGATCAGGGATCAGAGATCAGTTGGCGCGACCTGCTTTTTGGTCGTATCCAGGATTGCGTAAAGCATCTTTCCTACTTCGTGCGATAAACTTTCTGCTTCATTGAGCAGTTTGGGATTTCCTATTCCAATTGCGCGGGCGATTTCAAGTTGTGTTTGCAATTCAAAGTTGGATGCTCTGGCGACGCCCAGGAACTGTCGATACTCACCTTTGTTCAACCTTCCGTGTCTTTCAGCAATGTTGCTCGGCAAAGAAACCGCCGAACGCCTGATCTGGCTGGTAAGTCCGTATATCTCTTCGCGCGGGAACTCTTGCGTTAAACGATAGATCGCAACAGTCAATTGCATCGCTCTCTGCCAAACCGTTAAATCCCGGAACGAATGCGACATGATCAAACTCCTGCTTACTCACTGAACCTGATTGCGGACCTGATCTCTGATCTCTGACCCCTGATCTCTGTCTTGTTACTTGTCTTCCGCCGATTCTTCCAGCGGGTCTTTCGCCAGGTCTGCGGATCATCTCGTGCAATGCGGAGCCGGCGGGAATCATGGGGTAGACGGAGTCTTCCTTCTCTACCTTGAAGTTGAGCAGAAACGTGCCGGGGGCGGAACGGGCGGTATTGACGGCTTCCGCCACCTCGGCGCGGGTGCGGACGGTGAGGCCCTGGATGCCGTGAGCGTCGGCCAGCTTGACGAAGTCGGGGCTGACCAGCGGCGTGGCTTCGTAGTTGCGCTCGTAGAAGAACTCCTGCCACTGGCGGACCATGCCCAGGTAGCCGTTGTTGATGATGGCGATGTTGATCTTGATGTTTTCCTGGACGATGGTGGAGAGCTCGGCGGCGGTCATCTGGAAGCCGCCGTCGCCGGCGACCACCCAGACCTCCTTGTCCGGGCAGGCGAACTTTGCGCCGATGGCCGCGGGCAGAGCAAAACCCATGGTGCCGAGGCCGCCGGAGGTGATGAGGGTGCGCGGGTGCTCGTGGTGGTAGTACTGCGCCTCCCACATCTGGTGCTGGCCGACGTCGGTGACGACGATGGCGTTGCCGCCGGTGATGCGCCACAGGTCGTGGATGACGTGGGCGGCGTAGAGGTGGCCGGAGTCAGGCAGGTTCTTGATGTCGCGCACGGCCACCGCGCCCTTGCTGGATGCGATGGTCTTGAGCCAGGCGGAACCGTCGCGGCCGGCGATGCAGGGCAGCAGCTCCTCGAGCACTTCGCGGAGATCGCCGATGAGGGCCACGTCGACCTTGATGTTCTTGTTGATCTCGGCGGGGTCGACCTCGATGTGAATTTTTTTGGCCTTGGTGGCGTAGGTGGAGGTGGTGCCGGTGACGCGATCGTCGAAGCGCATGCCGCAGGCGATGAGCAGGTCGGCCTCCTGGATGGCGTGGTTGACCCAGGCCTCGCCGTGCATGCCCATCATGCCCAGGTTGAGCGGATGGGAGGCGGGGAACGCGCCCAGGCCGAGCAGGGTGAGGGCGACGGGAATCTGGGCGCGCTCGGCGAGGGTGCGGACCTGCTCCATCGGCGCCGGATTCGATGACGCCGTGGCCGGCCAGGATGACGGGGCGCTTGGCGTTGCGAATGAGCTCGGCGGCTTGCGCCAGGGCGGAGTCTTCGACCTTGCAGCATGGGGTGGGGGCGATGGGGGCGTGGCTTGGCGGCGTCAAAGTCGAAGACGGCCGTGCCCTGCTGCGCGTCCTTGGTGATGTCGACCAGCACCGGGCCGGGGCGGCCGGAGCGGGCGATCTGGAAGGCGTAGCGGATGGCCGGGGCAATGTCCTCGGTGCGACTGATGAGGAAGTTGTGCTTGGTCACGGGCAGGGTGATGCCGGTGATGTCCACTTCCTGAAAGGCGTCGGTGCCGAGAACCTTGCTGGAGACGTTGCCGGTGATGCAGACGATGGGAATGGAGTCCAGCATGGCGGTGGCGATGCCGGTGACTAGATTTGTTGCGCCGGGGCCGCTGGTGGCGATCGCGACGCCCACCTTGCCCGAGGCGCGCGCGTAGCCGTCGGCCATGTGCGCGGCGCCCTGCTCGTGGCGCACCAGGATGTGGTGAATGGGAAACTTGCGCAGCGCGTCGTAGACCGGCAGGATGGCGCCGCCGGGATAGCCGAAGACGTCTGCGTGACGCCCTCGCCCACCAGCGTGGCCCAGACGATCTCCGCGCCGGTGAGGCGGGCGGGTGGTGAGGTGCGATGCTTGCGTGTTGGCTTTGTTTCCCATGGGTGGACTCCTTTGTCAGAGATCAGGTTTCAGAGATCAGAGATCAGAAAAACTTGCCGGGTGCCCCATCCTTTCGACTTTAGTTCTGTCGAAAGGGTGGGATACCAGCTCTTACGTCGTAGCGCCCTCGGAGGCGGAGCTTACGCGATCGACATATTTGCGGAAGACGCCTTTGGGCCAGCGCAGTGCGGGCGGCTTGAAGCCTTTGAGCCGCGCTGCGATTTCTTCGTCGCTGACTTCGAGCGTCAGCTTGCGGTTGGGAATGTCGAAGTGGATGATGTCGCCCTCGCGGACGGCGGCGATGGGTCCGCCGACAAAGGCTTCAGGGGCCACGTGGCCGGCGGTCATGCCGCGGGTTGCGCCGGAGAAGCGGCCGTCGGTGAGCAGGGCGACGGTGGCGCGCTGAGTTCGGCGTTGGAGGAGATGGCCGCGGTGACTTGCAGCATCTCTCTCATGCCGGGACCGCCCTTGGGGCCTTCATAGCGAATGACGAGCACGTCGCCGGGCTTGATCTTGCCGGTTTGCACGGCGGCGAAGCAGTCTTCTTCGCAGTCGAAGACGCGGGCCGGGCCGCGATGCTCGACGCGGTTGGCGGCGGCGATCTTCATCACGCAGCCTTCGGGGGCCAGGTTGCCCTTGAGGATGACGAGGCCGCCGGTGGGCTTGATGGGCTTGTCAAAGGTGTGGATCACGACCTGGCCGGGAGTCTCCTTGGCAAGCGCGGCTTCTTCGGCGAGCGTGCGGCCGCTGATGGTGAGCGTGGAACCGTCGGCGTGGCCGGCGTCGATGAGGCGCTTGGCGAGCAGGCGCGAGCCGCCGGCGGCCTGGTAGTCGGAGGCGACGAATTTGCCGGCCGGCGTGAGGTCGCAGATGAAGGGCGTGCGCTTGCTGATCGATGTCGAAGTCATCGATGGAGAGCGGAATGCCCATCTCGCGCGCGATGGCGATCAGATGAAGCACGGCGTTGGTGGAACCGCCGCTGGCGGCTACGCTGGCGATGGTGTTCTCGAAGCGACTTGCGGGTGATGATCTGCGAGGGGCGGCGATTGGCGCGGACGGCATCCATCAGAATGCGGCCGGCTTCGCGGGTGGCGGCGAGCTTGTCTGGCGACGTGGCGGGAACGCCGGAGAGATAGATGGGCGAGATGCCCAGAATCTCCGCCGCTCATGGCCATGGTGTTGGCGGTGAACTGGCCGCCGCATGCGCCGGCGCCGGGACAGGCGTTGGCTTCGAGAGCTTCAAGGCCTGCGTCGTCGATGCGGCCGGCGGCGTGGGAGCCGATGCCTTCGAAGACATCCTGGATGGTAATGTCCATCGCCGTTGAGCTTGCCGGGCGCGATGGAGCCGCCGTAGAGCATCATGCCGGGAATATCGAGGCGGCAGAGGGCCATGATGATGCCGGGCATATTCTTGTCGCAGCCGCCGATGCCGACCAGGCCGTCGAAGAGATTGCCGCGGGCGACTAACTCGATGGAGTCGGCGATCACTTCGCGCGAGACCAGCGAGGCTTTCATGCCCTGCGTGCCCATGGTGATGCCGTCGGAGATGGTGATGGTGTTGAACTCCATGGGCGTGCCGCCGGCCTCGCGAATGCCTTCCTTGAGGGCTTCGGCGATTTCGCGCAGGTGCACGTTGCAGGTGCCGATCTCGGTCCAGGTGTTGGCGATGCCGATGATGGGCTTGTGCAGATCTTCTTTCCTGTAGCCGACGCCGCGCAGATAGGAGCGCGCGGCGGCGCGGCTGGGGCCTTCGGTCAACGGGATGCTTTGTCGCTTGCCTTCGATGGTCATTGTGCTCTCTTCGTTCGCTAGCGGTCAGTTGTCAGTGATCAGTGGTCAGCTTGTTCGCGGTGTCAGTGAAGCCAGTTCCGCGGATTGAGCGTTCTAGCTTCGCCACGCTTGCCGCATAACAAGACGCGGCTAAGGCTGCCGCTGGTCATTTCGCTTTCAGCCAGGTTGCTTTGTCGTGCTTTGCTTCAAATGCGTCGAGCGCTGCGTCGTGGCGCAGGGTCAGGCCGATGTCGTCGAGGCCTTCGAGGAGACAGAACTTGCGGAAGGGGTCGACCTCGAAGGTCGCGTTGAAGCCGTGATTGTCGGTGACCGTCTGGGCTTCGAGCGAGACGGTGAGTTGATAGTTGGGGATGGTCTTCGCGTTCGGAGCAGCTGGGCGACCTGCTCTTCGCTGAGGCGCGCCAGGACGATGCCGTTCTTGCCGGCGTTGGAGAAGAAGATGTCGGCGAAGGTGGGCGCGATGACGGCGCGGAAGCCGTAGTCGCGAGAGCGCCCAGGCGGCGTGCTCGCGGCTCGATCCGCAGGCGAAGTTCTTGCCGGCGATGAGGATCTGCGCGCCCTTGTAGCGCGGGTCGTTCAGCACGAATGCCGGGTCGGGGTCGCCGGCGGGCGTGCGGCGCCAGTCGAAGAAGAGGAACTCGCCGTAGCCGGTGCGCTCGATGCGCTTCAAAAACTGCTTGGGAATGATCTGGTCGGTATCGACGTTGGCGCGGTCGAGAGGCGCGGCCAGCTGCGGTGAGTGTGCTGAAAGGGTTCCATCAGGCTTTTACCTCCTGCGCAGCAGGTTCGTTACTGTCCAGTTGCGAATGTCGACGAAGTGGCCGGCAATGGCGGCGGCGGCGGCCATCTCGGGCGAGACCAGGTGGGTGCGTCCGCCGCGGCCCTGGCGGCCTTCGAAGTTGCGGTTGCTGGTGGAGGCGCAGCGCTCGCCGGGCGAGAGAATGTCGGGATTCATGCCCAGGCACATGGAGCAGCCGGGCTCGCGCCAGTCGAAGCCGGCCTCGCGGAAGATGCGGTCGAGGCCCTCGGCTTCGGCCTGCGCCTTGACGGCCTGCGAGCCGGGAACGACCATGGCGCTGACCTGTGTGGAGACCTTGTAGCCGGCGGCGATGCGGGCGGCGGCGCGCAGATCTTCAAGGCGGCCGTTGGTGCAGGAGCCGATGAAGACGCGGTCGATGGCGATTTCATCCAGCGGCGTTTTGGGCCTTGAGGCCCATGTACTCGAGGGCGCGCTCCAGGCCTTTGCGCTCCTGCTCGGTGGGCGCGGCGGCGGGATCGGGCACGGCGGAGGTGATGGGCGCGACCATGCCGGGGCTGGTGCCCCAACTGACGTAGGGAACCAGCGTGGCGGCGTCGATGATGAGTTCGCGATCGAACTTTGCGCCGGGATCGGTGGGCAGCTTGCTCCACTCGGCGACGGCCTTATCCCACGCTTCGCCTTTAGGACTGAATCGCCGGCCCTTGAGGTAGGCGAAGGTGGTTTCGTCGGGAGCGATCATGCCGGCGCGCGCTCCGGCTTCGATGCTCATGTTGCAGACGGTCATGCGGCCTTCCATGGAGAGCGCGCGAATGGCGGAGCCGGCGTACTCGATGACGCAGCCGGTGGCGCCGTCGGTGCCGATCTGCCCGATGATGGCGAGAATGATGTCCTTGGCGGTGACGCCCGCGGGCAGCTCGCCCTCGACGGCGATGCGGAAGGTTTTGGGCTTGGATTGCGGCAGGGTCTGCGTGGCCAGCACGTGCTCGACTTCGCTGGTGCCGATGCCGAATGCCAGCGCGCCGAATGCGCCGTGGGTGCTGGTGTGCGAGTCGCCGCAGACGATGGTCATGCCGGGCTTGGTGAGTCCCAGCTCGGGGCCGATGACGTGAACGATGCCTTGCTCGCGCGAGTCCACGTCGTAGAGCTCGATGCCGAACTCGGCGCAGTTTTTGCGCAGCGTGGCGATCTGCGTGGCGGCGATCTGGTCGAGGATGTTGAGGCGGCCTTCGATGGTGGTGGGCACGTTGTGGTCTACGGTGGCGATGGAGCGGTCGGGGCGGCGCACCTTGCGGCCGGCCAGGCGCAGGCCTTCAAAGGCCTGCGGCGAGGTGACCTCGTGCAGCAGTTGCAGGTCAATGTAGAGCAGGGTGGGCTCGCCCTGGGGCTCGACCACCACGTGCTGCTGCCAGACCTTTTCGAATAACGTTTTTGGTTCGGTGCGCATGAGTTGGTTTACCACTCCAGCGGTAATTCCGCGACTTGCATTCCCTCCGGGGCTAAAGCCCTCGGTGATTCTTTTGGCTTTATGCGGGGTTTGAAAACCCCGCCTCCCTCCGAATCAAGTTTTTCCGCAGCCTGTAAAGCTCCGGTCATTAACTGTTGTCTGATGTACGGGCTAAAGCCCGTACCCTTCACGTTTGACTGCGCTTGCGGCACGACTGAAGTCGTGCCCTGATACAAAGCGTGTTTACGAAACACTCCCTAGGAAGCATTTGCGTTGACGAGCATGGTTTTCACCGTTTCGCGGATCTTTGCGCCCATCTCGGTGGTGGAGAGGACGGTGAATCCTTCTTTGCCATGGCGCACCAGGTCGCGCGTGCGAAAGCCCTGTTCAAGCACTTTGCGCACCGCCTTCTCAATGATCGCCGCCTCATGGTCCAGGCCGGCCGTATGGCGCAGAAGCATGGCGCCGGTCAGGATGGTGGCCATGGGATTGGCGGTGTTCTTACCAGCGCTGTTGGGCGCGGAGCCGTGGATGGGCTCATACAAATTGACCTTGCCGCCGATGGTGGCCGAGGGCAGCATGCCCAGCGAGCCGGTGATGACGCCGGATTCATCGCTGAGAATATCGCCGAAGGTATTCTCGGTAACCACCACGTCGAAGTCGCGGGGGCGATTCATCAGGTGCATGGACATGGCGTCGACGTACTGGTGTTCGAGGGTCACGTCGGGAAACTCGGGGGCGATTTCGGTGACCGTGGCGCGCCAGAGCTGCGAGACTTCAAGGACGTTGGCCTTGTCCACGCTGGTGAGATGTTTGCGGCGCTTTTGCGCCAACTGGAAGGCCACGCGGGCCACGCGGGCCACTTCATCGCGCGTGTAGTACATGGTGTTGAAGCCGATGCCCTTCTCGCGGTCCCAGCCGCGGGGCTGGCCGTAGTAGAGGCCGCCCAGCAGTTCGCGGACAAATAAAATATCTGTCCCGTCGATGATCTCCGGGCGCAGCGGGCTGTTGACACAGGTTTCCTTGAAGGCGAAGGTGGGACGGAGATTGGCAAATCCGCCCAGAGCGGCGCGCAACTGCAACAGGCCGGCTTCGGGGCGTTTGTCGGGGGTAAGTTAATTGAACTCATTGCCGCCTACCGCGCCGAGGAAGACGGCGTCGGAGTTGAGCGCGGCGGCGAGGGTTTCCTTGGGCAGGGGCGTGCCGTCGGCGACGATGGCCACGCCGCCGATGCGCTTGAAATCCAACTCCAACGTGTGACCGCCGGCGGCCATTACATCCTTGAGCACTGCTACCGCTTCGTTGGTGACTTCGGGGCCAATGCCGTCGCCGGGGGTTACCAGAACTTTCAACTTCATTCTTACTCTCCTTCAGTGGTCAGTTTGAGGCTTGCATTGCCTCAGGGGTTAAAGCCCGTCAATCTTGTTGCGTTTGCGGCACGACTGAAGTCGTGCCCTTTCAAAATCAAGAAAATCCATTGCTCAAAACCAAATCATTGGACTGTTTCTCAATCGAGTTCGGAGACCGGTTCGCGGCGCTTCTCGCGAATCTGATCCGGCACAATGCCGATCAGATCCTGGTCGTAGATGTTCTTCTTGCGGTCGGCGAGGGCGACGAAGCGGTAGTAGGTCTGTTGCAGCTCCTCGCGGGACAGGGTGAAGCCGAGCTGCTCAAGGCGATGGCGGAGCGCGGCGCGGCCGGAGTGCTTGCCCAGGACCAGATGCGTTTTGGCCACGCCCACCAACTGGGGGGTCATGATCTCGTAGCAGAGGGGGTTGGCCAGCATGCCGTGCTGATGGATGCCGGACTCGTGGGCAAAGGCGTTGTCGCCGACGATGGCCTTGTTGGGCGAAGGGCGGAAGGTGATGATCTGGCCGAGGACCTGGCTGGTGGGGTAGAGATTTTCAAGCTTGATGCCGGTAGTGACGCCGAAGCGGTCGCCGCGGACGTAAAGGGCGGCGGCGATCTCTTCCAGGGCGGCGTTTCCGGCGCGCTCGCCGATGCCGTTGATGGTGCACTCCACCTGGCGCGCTCCGGCGGAGATGGCGGCCAGGGAGTTGGCCACGGCCAGGCCGAGGTCGTCGTGGCAGTGCGAGGAAAGGACGATGCCCTCGGCGTCGATGGCGGGGACGCGCTCGCGGACCTCGGCGAACATGCGGGCGTATTCTTCGGGGGTGGTGTAGCCGACGGTGTCAGGCATATTGATGGTGGTGGCGCCGGCCTCGACGGCGATGCGGACCATTTCGACCAGAAAGTCGCGGTCGGAGCGGGTGGCGTCCTCGGGCGAGAACTCGACATCGTCGCAGAGGGAGCGGGCCAGGCGCACCGAGTCGCCGCAGAGGTCGAGGGCTTCCTGGCGGCTGATCTTGAGCTTGTATTCGAGATGCAGGTCGCTGGAGGCGAGGAAGACGTGGATGCGGGCGCGGTCGGCGAACTGCAGGGCGCGGCCGGCCATCTCGATGTCTTCGGTTTTGGCGCGGGCCAGGGAGGCGATGCGGGGTTTGCGGACGGCCTGGGTGATGGTGGCGATGGCCGCGAAGTCTCCCTCGGAGGCCATGGCAAAGCCGGCCTCGATGATGTCCACGCCCAGGTCCTCGAGGGCATGGGCCATGCTGAGCTTTTCCTGGGTGGTCATGCTGCAGCCGGGGGATTGCTCGCCGTCGCGCAGGGTGGTGTCGAAGAAAGCCACGTGGTTGGAATGATTTGCAGTCATGTAATCGCCTGTCAGCGGAAACCTGCCCCCTGTTTTGATAGTATCCGATGCGGAGGGGGCATAAGGCAAAGTTATTATTATTTGGGATACGATAATGATTCGTTATAATATTTTCGAGATCAGAGATCAGAGAAGTAGGGATGCGGAAGTTGGCCTGAGGGATGCGGGACTGAGGCTGGCTGTAGAGGTACTTGCCAAGTATACCCATTATGGGTATAGTAAGGATGGCTGTGATGAAGGGCCCAACTCGTTCGAAGGGACTCCAGTTTGTTGAAGCTCCGGCCTTCAGCCGGTATCGGGAGGATTATCTCGACGATGAGGGATTTAGGGAGTTGCAACGGGTTTTGGCAGACAATCCGGATGCGGGCGACCTGATTCCGGGCGCGGGCGGCATTCGCAAACTGCGCTGGAAGGACCTCAGGCGCGGCAAGGGAAAGCGCGGCGGGTTGCGCATTATCTATTACTGTTTTCTATCGGATGAAGAGATCTGGTTGCTGACCTTGTACGCCAAGGACGAAGCTGCCGATCTGAGCATGGAGGAGAAGGCGCAACTGAAGAGGGCGCTCGAAGCCGAACGCTCCGAGCGAAAGCGAAGGGAGAAGTCATGAGCAAGCGGAGGGGAGAGAAGCGGGATATTTTCGCGGAGCTGATGGAGGGCGTGGGCGCGATGGGGAAGCGCCGTGAAGGGAAACTGACGCTGAGAACGCATAGTTTTCCGGATGCCGAGGTGAAGGAGTCGCCGGGGGCGGAGTTTTTTGTAGCGGCCAGGGAAAAGTTCAATGTTTCGCGGGCGGTGTGGGCCAATATGCTGCGCGTGAGCCCGCGCACGGTGGAGAAGTGGGAGCAAGGCGGACAGGTGAGTCCTTTGGCGGCGACGTTTGTCGAACTGGTTTCGCGGTATCCCGATACGATCGAGCGATTGCAGGCATTGCCGAAGCGGGTTTCACGGTCACGCGCCAAACTCCTTTGCCAATGAACAAGGCTGATTGATTTTCGTGGCATCCCACCCTAGCCGCAAAAACAAAGACGCGGCGAGGGTGGGGCACCCAGTTTTTTCCCTGATCTCTGATCTCTGACCCCTGATCTCTCGCCTCAAGGAGGCGCCTTGGAACTGAATCAACTTG
This sequence comes from uncultured Acidobacteriaceae bacterium, assembly GCA_963796085.1. Taxonomy (GTDB): domain Bacteria; phylum Acidobacteriota; class Terriglobia; order Terriglobales; family Acidobacteriaceae; genus Telmatobacter. The sequence continues at coordinate 60,528 of CAWCKF010000009.1, forward strand.
AAACCTTTCTCGCCGTGGCGGAGGAGCGCAGCTTCTCGCGGGCGGCGGCGCGGCTGCACCGCACGCAGCCGGCGGTGAGCCAGGTGATCCGCAAGCTGGAGGCGAGCGTGGGCGAGACGCTCTTTGACCGGGCGGCGCGGGACGGATCACTGACCGCGGCGGGGGCGCTGCTGCGCGACTATGCGTTGCGGCTGATGGCGCTGAGGAGGGAGGCTGCCAGCGCGCTGGACGAGCTGAAGAGCCTGGAGCGGGGACGGCTGCAACTGGCGGCCAACGAGTACACCTGCCTGTACCTGCTGCCGGCCATCGACCAGTTCCGGCGGGAGTTTCCGCAGGTGAGCGTGACGGTACACCGCATGCTGGCCTCGCGCATTCCCGAGGAGCTGAACCTGCGCACCTTCGAGCTGGGGGTGATTTCGTTCCGGCCCGATCCAGAACAGTACCGCACCATCGCGGTCTATGGAGACAGCCTGGCGTTCGTGGTGAGCCCGCATCATCCCCTGGCCGGGGCGGAGCGGGTCTCGATCAACGACCTGGGGGAGGAAATCTTTATCGCGCATAACGTGGCCTCGCCGCTGCGTAGGAAGGTGATCGAGGCGTTTCAGCGCTACCGGACGCCGTTGAACATGGCCGTCGAGCTGCCCTCCATCGAGGCCATCAAGCGCTTCGTATCCATGGGCAACGGGGTGGCGCTGGTTCCGCATCTGACCGTGGCGCGGGAGCTGGAGACCGGGGAGCTGGTGCGGGTGGCGGTGGACGAGCTGGAGTTCAAGCGGGTGCTGCGGCTGGTGCACCGGCGGCAGACCACGCTCTCCTACGCCGCCAGGGCTTTTCTGCGCACGGTGAGGGACGCTGGCCAAGCAGCAGGGACCGCCGTTTTATTACCATGTAGAGCGGATGGGGTGAAGGGCGCCGGGCTCCTGGGGCACCCGCCCATGGGAGCGATTTTTTGGTGTTTGAGAAGGGTACACTCCCCTTTTGTGCGGCTCGCGTCCAAAGTACAGAACATTTATTCACAATGGCCGGGGCAGGAGCTTCCCGCCATGGGCCGTTCCGGCCATTTACAATGCTTAGAGCGGGGCCCGGCTCGAACCGGCGCGCCGGAATCGACAAGCTCGTTGCCAGCCGGACGGTTGCGCAGTCGTGAGGTTCAGGACCGAATGAAGAAGATCGCTATTATTGCATTCCTGCTGGCCGTTACGCGTGGCCGCAGGCCGCGCTCAGGAAAGCCGCCAGGACATCAGCATCAGCGGAACGGTTCTTGTTGAGCCGTTCATTGCCTCGCCAACCGATGTTCAGGTAAGCGCAAACCGGGCCTTTGGGGCACTGGCCAGTTACCGGTTCATGCTGACGCCCTCGAGCGCCTTCGAGGCCAACTACGGGATTACCTACCAGAACAAGATCCACTATGTGATCAGCAACACCAACCACTACCTGGTGAACACCCGCACCCAGGAGGGATCGGCGCGCCTATGTGCGCTCCTTCACCTTCCACAAATTCAATCCGTTTGTCGGAGGCGGGCCTGGGCGCATTGATTTTCCTGCCCATCCGCAACTCCGGCACCACCACGCTGGACGCCGGGCAGCAGACTGAAATGGCGGGCCTCTACGGCGCCGGCATCGCCTACGAGATCAGCCCCAGCTTCGACATTCGCGCCGAATACCGCGGCCTGGTCACCAAGGTGCCGACCTTCAGAGATACGCTGGATAACCTGGGCACCAACAAGTGGTACAAGATCTACGACCCGGTGATCGGCGTGGCCTATCACTTCTAAGCCGCAGAGCAGGACAGCTAATAACAAGGGGACGGGCTGAGGCCCGTCCCCTTTTCGTTCAGATAGCCAGTCTGCAGGAATAGACGCTCCATGCGCCGGTTCCGCTCTACAGCGGCGCTTCGCGGTAGCGGCCCAGTTCCTTGACCATGAAGCAATGGGAGCTGAGCGCCTGAACAGCGCGCGAACCCTCCTCGGAGGAGTGAATCTGGCAATCCACATAAAAGATGTACTCCCAGGGCTTGCCGTGGACGGGGCGGGACTCGATTTTGGTGAGGTTGGTGCCCATGGCCGGCGAGCTCGGCGAGGGCGGCAACCAGCGAGCCGGGACGATTCTCGACTGAAAACGCGATGCTGATCTTGTTTGACTCGGGGATCGGTGACGGCGTCCCGGTGCGGCGGACCAGGAAGAAGCGGGTAAAGTTTTCCGGGTTGTCCTCGATGCCGGCCGGCAGGATCTGCGCGCCGTAGTAGTGGGCCGCGGCCTCGCTGGCGATGGCGGCGGCGTGGCGGTCGCGCAGCTCGATCAGTTGCTTGACGCTGCCGGCGGTGTCGTAGAAGGCGAAGGCTTTCATTCGGGGGTGCCGGGCGAGGAAGCGCCGGCACTGCGCCAGGGCCACGGGATGGGAGAAGACGCGGTCGATCTCGCGCGATGGAAGCCCCGGAGATGGCGATGAGGTTATGGCGGATGCGCAACAGCGTCTCCCGCTCCACTTTGACATCGTGGGCCAGCAGCAGGTCGAAGTGCTCTGCGACCGAGCCGGCCAGGGAGTTCTCAATGGGGATGACGGCGGCCTCGACGGATCCCTCGTCCAGCGCGGCAAAGACGTCGGCGGAGAGCGAACAGGGAACGATCACGGCATCGGCGACCAGTTTGATGGCCGCTTCGTGGCTGAATGAGCCGGGTTCACCCTGGATGGCAATCTTCATTCCGGCCTGACTCCTGTTAGCGTGCGCGGTGCGGAAACAGCGGAGGCGTTTTGCGCAGAGTGCTTTCTGGCAAAATACCACAGCCTCATCGGGGTTTGACAGGGGAATGCACGGCCGGGCATCAAAATCAGCTCCGCAGCCACAGGTCGGCGGCTACAAAGGCCAGAAAGACAGTGGCGATGACGCCGTTCATGGTGAAAAAGGCGGCATTAAGGCGGCGCAGGTCGCGGGGGGAAACCAGGGAGTGCTCATAGGCCAGCAGGAGGGCGACGGCGGCGATGCCGAGCCAGCCGAGCGCATGAAAATGAAAGAGCTGGGCCAGCCAGACGAGCAGACCCAGCTGGCCCAGATGCATGGCGCGGGCAGCGAAGAAGGCGGCGGGAATGCCGGCGGACTGGGGCAGGCTGTGCAGGCCGGCGGCGCGGTCATGCTGGAAGTCCTGGCAGGAGTAGAGGACGTCAAAACCGCCCGCCCAGAGGGTGACGGCGGCGGTGAGGACAAGGATGCGGGGGGCCAGGGAGCCGCGCACGGCGATCCATGCGGCCGAGGGGGCAAGGCCGAGGGCGAGACCCAGGCCGAGATGCGACCAGCGGGTAAAGCGCTTGAGGTAGCTGTAGCCCAGCAGCACCAGGAGGACCAGCGGCGAGAGATAGAGGGTGAGGCGGTTGAGTTCAGCGCAGGCCAGCACGAAGATCGCAGCCGTCAGCACGGTGAAGCCGAGAACGAAGCGGCGCGAGAGCAGTCCGGCGGGAATGGCGCGGTTGCGGGTACGGGGATTGGCGGCGTCCAGATCGGCGTCGGCCCAGCGATTGAAGGCCATGGCCGCAGGAGCGGGCGGCGACCATGGCGACCAGAATCCAGGCGATGACGCGCGCCGTGGGCAGGCCGTTGGCGGCCAGGAGGGTTCCCGTGAGGGCGAAGGGAAGCGCGAAGATGGAGTGCTCCCACTTGATCATCTCCAATGTGGTTCGCGTTTTGGCCCAGAAGGTTAGCATGGGGCTCCATGGGACAGTTTAATTGAGGGGCGAAGGCGGGCCGATGTGGCGTATACTCGGCGAGCCGGAGTGCCCAAGGGGAATTCCGGCCCAAAGGAGAGGAAATGAAAATCAGCAGGACTGCAAGCGTGATGGGGTTTCTTATCTGCCTGGGATCCATCAGCCTGATGGCACAGAGCGTTCGCATAGGGGGCTATTCGTTGCGCGCCAATGGCCAGGTTGCACAAGGCTTTCAATACACAGGTTCATGCCCCGTCAATCTTCAATTTGGCTGGGGTCTGATCAGCACCGGACCAGCCACCGTGAATTACAGCTTTGTGCGCAACGACGGCGGCCATTCTGCTAATACATCGAGCGTCGATATACCGATGGCCAACCACTCCGTGCCGGTTTACGATACGTGGCAACTGGGGGCGAATACGCCGCGATTCGCCAATTACACCGGCTGGGTGAAGATTCTGATCTCATCCCCTAATCGAGTTCAGGGGAAGATCGGATTCACCATTCATTGCCAGTAGGGGAATGGGGGTTTCGGCGCGGCCCTCCGGGACGCGAAATATGACCGGGATGCTGCCCCAGGCTTGTCCGCCGCGGCAGACCGCGGCGGACTCCAGCCTCCCACCCCAGCACGCAAAAAATCGCGCGTGCCGGGGACCCCGGGCCTGGGCTATTTTCGTATCTTCCCTCCGGGAAGACGGCGGTTGTTGCTCCGTTTCAGTGGCGAAGGGAACCAACTCCAGTTCCGCAAGCGGGTAATAGAGCGGGTTTCAAAAATGGCTTAGCAGATGCCAGTTGCGGTCCTTCCAGGGCTAAAGCCCGCGGGAATTCTGTTGGTTTTATGCGGGGGTTGAAACCCCCACCTCCCTCCAGACCGAGTTTTTCCGCAGCCTGTGAAATCGTGCCCTGATACAAGGCTGGTATTTGAAATTTGAAACATGTAGTAATGGAGAGAAGCCTTGCGCGAGGGAATTCTGATGAAGAGATCGGAGATCAACCGGGCCATTGCGGAAGCGGATGCATTTTTCGCGGAGAACCGCTTTGTGCTGCCGCCGTTTGCGCATTGGAGGCCGGAAGAATGGCGGCAACGGGGCAGCGAGGCGACTGAGCTGCGCAGCCAGCGGCTGGGGTGGGACGTTACGGATTTCAACTCCGGGCGCTTCGAGTCGCTCGGCCTGACGCTGTTTACGCTGCGCAACGGGACGCCGGAGGGCGGCAAGGGCAGCAAGATTTATGCCGAGAAGATCATGTTCGTGCGGCAGGACCAGGTGACGCCGTTTCACTACCATGCGCGCAAGACCGAGGACATTATCAACCGGGGCGGCAAGGGGACGGGGCGCCTGGCGGTCGTACTCTACAACTCAACCCCGGAGGGAGGGCTGGCCAAGAGCCTGGTTACGGTGGTCTGCGACGGAATGCGGCACCAGGTGGAAGCCGGAGGCACAGTGATCCTGGGGCCCGGCGAGTCGATTACGCTGACCCCTTATCTCTACCACGAATTCCGCGCCGTGGATGGCCATGGGCTGATCGGCGAGGTCTCCTCGGTGAACGATGACGATACGGACAATTATTTTTTTGAGCCTCTGCCCAGGTACCCGGAGATCGTGGAAGATGAGCCTCCGTTGCGCGCGCTTTGCACCGAATACGGAAAAAACAGTGAATAGGGAGTAGGGAATAGGCGAGGCGCTCCAGCGCCTCGCTGTGCACCTGAAGCCCGTACCCTACACTGCTTACTTCTGCGGCTCGCCGGGCTGGTTGGCTACCTGGAGGTTGTTCTTCACGCTGAAGACGCCGGGGACGGCGTTGGCGCGGAGGGCGGCGGTATCCTTGTCGGCCTGCGAGTCGACGACGCCGTCAAGCTCGACGTTGCCGTTCTGCACGGTGATGCGGATGGTCTTGGCGGGATCGATGGCGTACTTGTTGAGGGATGGGAAACCGTAGATGGAACGGTATTCCGCGATGCGGATGCCGTCGTCCAGGGGGAGACGGGATCGACTTGGATCTCATCGATCACATCTTTCACGCCAGGATATGTGCTGACCAGCGCCAGCGCTGAGTCCCTGGCCACATAGCCGAGGGCATGACCGCCGAGGGTGGCGACGCCGTTCTGGACGTTTACATTGATGGCATCGAAGACGTTCCAATAGCCGACGCGGTCATATTCCAGCTTTTCGCTCAGTTTGGCTTGCAACTCGCTGTCGGGGATGGCGGGTCCGGCGACCTCAATCAGGTTGCGCACGGCGGTGACGCCTTTGGCCTTAAGGACGCGCTTGGCGGTGTCGGCCTTGTACTCATAGAGGTCCACGGTTCCGGAGAGCGTGGCGATGCCGTTGTCCACGGTCACCTTCACGTTGCGAAATTGCTTTTTGTTCAGCCGGGCCGCGGCGTCGGCGGCCGCGGGACTTACAGCGGCTGTGCCGGTGGCCTGGGCAGCCGCGATCGAGAGCCGGGGAAGGCCCAAAAGGACCGCCGCGAGCGTGGCCGCGAGCAGCGCGGTCCGGGTTACGCGTATCTTATTCATCATCTGAAAATACCTCCACGGGGTTCGAGAAAAATGACTGTGGCAACCACGGAGTTGGTGGTATCCCAGGTCTCAAAATCGAGACCTGGGGCACCCGGCGCGGGTTGCCGTTCACCGATATTGGACGCGAATTGCGGGGAAAAGGTTGCGGATCAGCGTGGGGAGCGAAAGGCAACCGCAGGTCCTTCCACTGCGCAGGCCGCAAAAAGCGCGGTCTGCTCCGTTCAGGATGACAGCATTGCGATAGGGATCGTTAGCGGAAGCGGCGGGTGGCTTTGACGACCATGGAGAAGACGCCGGACTCGTCGCGGGCCACGAGCAGGGAGACGTGGCGGTTGATGGCGACTTCGGCCTGGATCAACTGCTGGCCGGTGGTGTTGACGTTGGTGGCGTAGGTGAGGGTGACGTTGCGGCCCAACTGCTCCTCGACGATGATGCGGGAGGTGGAGTTGCCCAGGGCGCCGAGGTAGTTGGGGTCGACCTTGACGGAGCCCGCGCCGAAGAGTTTTTGCACGCGGCTGCTGACGGTGGCGTTGAGGGCGCCGCCGAGCAGGGCGTCGGTGGTGGGGTTGGAGAGGGACTGCTCCTGCTGCTGGGTGTAGAGGCGCTGCTGGTTCTCGGTGCGGCCGAGGGCGAGCAGGGCGACCACATCGGCCTCGGGCAGGGGGGGATCGCTGCGGTAGGTGACGGCCAGCTTGTCGGGGGTTCCGTGCAGGCCGAGGGTGATGTCGTAGTCCTCGACGCGGGCGGTGGCGTTGAGGTCGATGTAGGGGTTCAATGCGGACCGGGTTGGTGAAGTAGATGTCGCCGCGCTGGAGCTCGTAGCGGGTTCCGGCGATGATGGCGCTGCCCTCGGTGATGGAGACGCGGCCCAGCAGCGAGGGCGAGGCGACGGTGCCGCGCAGGCGCAGGTCCACGTCGCCGGCCAGCTTGGCGTAGGCGTTCTGGAAGTTCAACTGCGGCGAGGAGATGATGTGCACGTCGAGGCGGATGTGGTTGGACGGGGCGTCAGGGGGGGCGACGGTCTGGACGGAGTTGGCCTGCGCGGCCAGGGCCGCAATGTCCAGATCGGGGCTGACGGAGAAGCGGGTGATGAGGACGTCGCCGGAGAGCAGCAGGTTGTTTTGCGGTCCCTGCAGGTGGAGCGTGGCATCGGCCAGGGAACTGACGCCCTGCAGGATAGCGAATGCGAATGCCCTTGCCGGTGACGGAGAGGTCGGCGTAGATGCCGTGCTGGTAGGCCAGGTAACCGGAGAGGCTGAGCGGTCCGCCGCCGCTCATGGCGGTGAGGGATTTGACTTCCAGGCGGTTCTGGTTGAATTCAAGGGTGCCGTGCAACTGGCTGAGGCCGTTGGGAATGTCTTCTAGGGAGAGGGAGGCGTTCTGGAAGTCGATGCGTCCCTGGAGGCCGGGATTGGCGAGGGGGCCGTGCGCCTCGACCTGGAAGGTGGTGGTTCCGCTGGCGGTGAGGTCGGCATCGAGAGTTTCAGCCAGCTTGAGGTTGACAGAACCGCTGGCGGCAAAATCCAGTTGCTTTTTGTCCTGGAGGGAGAGGCTTCCCTGGGCGCGCAGGTCGGTTTCTTCGCCGGTGACGTGGAGGGGGTCAAGCCGGATGCGGGCATCGGCCAGGGTGGCATGGACTCCGCCCTGGCTCTCCAGACGGACGCCGGCAACGGTGAGGGCGAGTTGCTGCAGGCGGGCTTCGCCACGGAGTTGTTCAGGGCGCGCCAGGGGACCTTCGACGGTGATTGTGCCGGCCAGTGCAGACTCGCCGGTGAGGCCGCGGACGTGGGCCATCTTGAGCAGGGCGCCGATGTTGAAGCGGGAGAACTGGAGTTTGGCCTGGGTGGCATAATCGCCGCTGAACGCGGTCTGGCCGTTGAGGTCGACTTCCGCGCCCTGCATCCGGAAGGTGGCATTGTAGGTGACGGCGCGGTTGGCGGTGTGGGCGACAAATTCCAAAGCGCCCAGCGGTTCACCGCCCAGGGCCAGCGAGCTGAGCGAGGCGTGGGCCTCAAGACGCGGGTCATCGGGCGTGCCCGAGCCGAGCACGGAAAACATCAACTTGCCTGTGGCTGCCAGCCCCTGGCGGCGCAGAGCCTCGATGCGGGAGATATCGATGCCGGAGCCGTGGGCGTCCACCTGGAAGCGGCGGGAGTTGAAATCGAAGCTGCCGATGGCGGCGATACTGCCGCCTGCTCCTTTGAGGGTGACCGAGGAGAGATTGAGCACCTGGTTGACCATGGTGCCCTGGGCGCGGAAGCGCTCCACCGGCTCACCGCAGGCGCTGGCGCCCGCCAGCTCCACCCATCCGGAGCCGCCCAGGGCATGGATGGGACCATCGATCCGGAGATCGGCATCGAGCGCGCCGGTGAGCGGCAGATTCTGGCCGAGGAGCGGGAGCAGATCGTCGAGGGCCGACCTTGCCGGCGCGCAGGCGCAGATGGAGCGCGGAGTTGGCGTCGAATGACGGAACCCGGCCCGGCGCGGCGTCGAGCGAGCCTTCGAGAGCGATCTCGGTCTTGCCGCGGTGAAGCAGGGCGTGCGAGATGACGATACGCTCCGCCGCATAGCTGCCTTTGGCTTCCACCGTATCGAAGCGGACAAATTTTGGCTGGGCTGACTGCGCCTTAACGGCTTGCGGCTGGAGGGTTTTGCCTTTCTGGATGGGCTGAACGGGGTGGATGGGCAGCATTTCGATGGCCAGTTGCATGGCCTTGAGGCTGCCCACGATGTGTGGAGCGACGAGCGAACCGGTCCATGCGCCTTGAAAGTCAAACTGGCCCGCCAGATTTACGGGTAAAGCCGCCGTTCCCGACTTCCCATTGCGATTCAGGCCCAGATCGCGGAGCACGGTATCGAACTCATCGAGGTTGCGGGAATGGAAGTCGACGGTCATTGCGGAACGGCTGGTGAGCGGGTAAGCTCCCAGATGGCCGTGGGCCTGCAACTGGCTGGCGGGGGTGTGCAGATCGAGTCTGCGCAGATCGACGGCGCCATCGCGCTGGGTATAGGTGGCATCGATGGAGCCGCCGGCGGGAATTTCATTCATCAAGGGCTGCGCAGGGGGGGTGAGGCTGAGAGCCGCGTCGACGGCAACGGTGCGCGAAACGCCTTGGGACCAGTTGGCGATGGCCAGACCGTTGATGCGGGTATCCAGACCCAGGCGCTGAAAGGGCGGATGGCTCACCATATCGAGAATGGCGTCGAGCGAGACGTTTTTGAACTGGGCCGTCACCTTGCCATTCATGGGGATAACGGACGGCGGGGGCCGGACGGGGGCCAGGTCTCTGCCGGAGCCGCCGCTGGAAGCCGCCCTTGGGACACCTGTTGCTTCCTTGGGTTCATGGTTGCTTCCACGCCAGAAAGCCGCCCAGCGGGCACCAGCCGCTTCCCTGGGACCATGATTGCTGGAGGCACGAACTGCAGTGGCGCCGGAGGGCAGCCAGGGAGCCAGGTCGACAACGCCCTCGATTTGCCCTCCCTGGCGAAGGCGCGCAACGATGGAGGTGATGAGCAAGCGCCGGGGATCGGCATGGACATGCGCATCCAGCCCGACGCCGGTGGCGTTGACGCCGGTTCCGATGTAGCTGCCTCCGTCGACGTGCACGCTGCCATCGATGCGAAACTCCGCAGCGTCCCCGGCGCTGTCAAGGTCAAGACGGGCAATGCCTTGCGGCGCATGCGGATAGCCAAAGACCGGGTCCAGCAGGTTCATATCGAGTTCGCCCTGGACTCTGGCCTGCCAGCGGGGATGGGCAAAGTCTTCCAGCTTGCCGGTGAGTTCGAGGGTATGGTCTTTGGGCGATTGGCCATTGGCGGCATGGGTGCGGGAGGTGATGCGCAGGGAACGGAGGTAGACGGCCTTGCGCGTCAGGTCAACAGTGGCCTGCATATAACCATGCACGGGCGGCAGCACGCTGCGCGGCCCACCTCGCGCCAGGGTGAGATCGGTGGCTCCGGCCTCGATGCGGTAAGTCTCCGGCCTCACGGATGAAGACTTGCCCAGGGGAATCGCAGAGAACGTGGCGGGAAGGTAGGTCACCAGCAGGGATAGATCGTTGGCTTCGAAGTCGAGCGGGATGTAGCGGTTCTGGAAGTCGAAGGCAGCGGTGCGGTTTTCGTAGTGGAGGATGCCCTGCTGGACGGAAACGTAGCCGGCCCGCAGGTTGAAGAAGGTATCGAGCGGGAATTGGCCTTGTTTTTTGGGTCTGCGGGGATGGGGCTGGTTGGTCGAGCCATCGGGGTAGACGATGAAGTGGAATCCGGGATGGGAGATCACCAGATCTCGAAGCAGGATGCGCGGGCTCCACAGGATCATCAGGCTGAGGCGCACGCGTAGGGCATCCGCCTGGGCGTAGGGAGCTTCGCCGGGGTCTTCGAGGCCGTGAATCACCACGCCGTCGGCGTCGGCCTCAAGCTGGAACGGATGCCAGTGAAAGGAGGCGATCTCAACCCGGCCGCCGGTCGCAGATTCCAGGCTGGCGATCAGTTGCTTGCGAATGAAGCTCTCGAAGGTGGCTGAACTGATGAAAAAATAGAGGCCCACGGCAGCCACAAGCGGCAGGATGCCGAGGATGGCTCCGAGGAAGAAAAACAGGCGCAGGCGCGGCGACCGGGCCGGGCGGGAAGGCTCGGGCTGTGTAGCCGGCTCCTGATCAATGGACTCCGATTTGGATTCGTGGTCTCCCACCCTTTCCGGGGAAAGAAGCGGAAAGGATGGGGCACGGGGCGTCTGTAGCTCATCCGGCGCGGGGTTCATTTCAGGAAGCTTGGAGTCGGGTTCGGTCATGGGCTTCCTTTGCCTTGATCTCCCTGTGGCAGAGGGGTTTCTAGGGCTGGGTCCAGCACCTCGATTTCGCCCTGCCTGCGCAGGTTGGCGAGCCAGTCATCGAAGAGGATATTCACCTGCTGCTGGAGGAGGATTTCCTCAATGCGCGGGGCCACCTGGTCCAGCGGCGGAATGGATTCGCCGGCGGCGTACTGGGGCAGCAGCGTGCCGTAGTAATAGTTCTCGACCTCCTCGGGGGAGATGCGAATGCCCTGGCGGAATCGCTGTTCGATGAAGCGCAGGATCTGGACGCGGTAGCGGAGATAGGATTCGACGCGCTCCTGAGTGAGGCCATGCGCGGCCAGAAAAGCCTTCCAACCCGCCTCCGAGGCGCAGTTCCGGCGGATACAGGCGGGGAGATTCCTGCGAATCTCCGCCAGGCGGGCATCGACCTCGGTCTTCCACCCCAGCGACGAAGACCTGTCGCTGGGGACCCCGGCTTGTGAAGGCTCCGCGGCCTGCACATCTTCCTGGCGGATTTGCTGCTGGATGAGGGCGCGGCCGATCAACTGCTCGAGGGCCCGCTGGCGGGTGAGAGGAGCGAAACCGACGCCGGCCGGGTCCAGAACCGAGAGCTGGATTTCCTGGTCGAGGTCGCTGGACAGAATGATCTGGTTGTTGACTACGGCGACTACGCGGTCAAGGACGACCGGGGACGCGGATTGAGGAGCCTGGGCGAAGGCCCGTGTTGTGCCGGATACGGTGAGACATACGACTAGAATCCACAGGCAAGCGGGGCCGGGCTTGTTCTTGCGATGGATTTGGAGCTTATCCCACCCTAGCCGCAAAAACAAAGACGCGGCGAGGGTGGGGTACCCAAGGATTGTCCACCGGCAAGCGGGGCCGGGCTTGTTCCTGGGCCGGATTGGAGGGCGGTTGTTCATCAGAAGGTTTGTCCCAGGCTGAAGAAGAAGTTAAAGTGGCCGGCCTCGCCGACGTAGGGCGGAGACTTGGGACTGGAGTAGTTATAGATCACCGGGTAGATCGGCGGATTCAGGTTATAGCTGAAGTCAAAGCGGATGGGCCCTGCAGGGGTATGGTAGCGCAACCCGACTCCCGGCGCATGGGAGAAGTAATTGAAGCTGCACTGGCCCTGCCAGCCGGTGGAGGTGACGGGGCCGGGCGGGGGGGTATCGGGGGAACTGGGAACGTTCAAAACCTTGCAGGCATCGCGGTTGGGCTGGCGCGTGCGCAGGGCGCTGGCCCAGGCGTCGGAGGCATTGGTGAAGACGTTGCCCATATCGTGGAAGAGGACGAAGCTGACCGTGTTGCCGAGCCAGGGCAGGGTGGGCGGAGGCAGGCGCAGCTCGGTGCTGTTGATGAGCGCTCCGGCGCCGCCGATGGGGTAGCCGGTCTCAGGATCGCGGGGACCGGCGGCATTGATGGAAAAGCCGCGCAGCGAGGTGGTTCCGCCGGCGTAAAGCCGCTCGGGGAGGGGAATGAGCTTTTCCTGGGCAGTGCCGAAGGCGCGCTCCTGGCCGTAGCGGGTGTTGCGAGCCAGCACCACCCGGCCCTTGTCGAAGCTGTAATAGCTGGAATTGGAGACGTCGATGCGGTTGAAGTCGGCCTGTGCGCCGAAGGCCTGATGGGAGAGGAACTCCTGAAAGCTGGTGTAGGTGCCGCGGCGGGCGTCGAGGGCGGAGTCGCGGGTATCGCGAATCCAGGTGAGCGCCGGCCCCCCTACGCGCACCGCCGTGGACAAGGGCATGATCTCGCCGGGTGCGACCTGGAGGCTGCTGGCCTGCACCTTGACGCGGCGGAAGTTCAATTCATAGATGAAGGTGTTGGCTTTGGAAAAGATGGAGCTGGGCGTGTTGAAGTGCTCGGTCCAGCGCACGCCGCCCTCCAGCTTTGAGGCCACATAGGTGGTCACATCCAGGCTGTTGGCGTAGCCGCCGGAGAGATCGAGCCCGAAGTTCCGGTTGCCTTCAAAGTGCGGAATCTGGAAGAGCAGGTTGATCTTCTGCTCCAGCAACCCATAGGTGCCGCGCAGGGAGGCGGACTGCTCGCGGCCGAAGAGGTTGTTGCGGGTGATGTCGGCGATGCACGCGGGGGCTGACGCCGGTCTTGCCGTTGGGATTGCAACTGGCGCCGCTGGCGATGATGCCGCCGCAGTTGTACTGGGGGGTTCCGGTCTGGGCCTCGAATCCGAAGCCATAGGTGAGGGCCCAGCGCCGCGCCTCCACCGCCTGCAGCAGAACAGTCTTGTAGGTTTCGTCTCCATTGGGATTCTCGACCGCCGTATCAACCTCGTTGAAGAGAGCGAAGTCGTAGAGATTGCGCTGCGTCTCAAGGAGGGCGGTCTGGTTGAGCGGGATCGCCGCGATGCAGCGTAATGGCCCGTGCTACGGTGTACGGCCGCGTGTAATGCAGCCCGGTGAGAAGCACGTTGCGCACAAAAATCTGCTGCCCCTCGGTGATGTGGAAGACCACGTCCACCTTGTCCGGGTTGGCCGGCTCAACCTGCTGCGTAACCTCCACCTGCACCTGGAGGAAGCCGCGGCTCATATAGGCGGTCAACAGGGCATCGCGGTCCCCGGCCAGGTAACGGGGCGAAAACAGTTGGCCCGCCGTGGTGTTCAGCAGCGGGGTAAGCTGGTTGGCATCCACGTGCTCGTTCCCCTCCAGGCGCACCGAGCCCACACGCATCTGTTCGCCCTCCTCAATGCGATAGACCACGGCCAGGGGGGCGGTTCCATACTGCGGACTCGCTTTACCGGCCCCAGCACCGGTCTCAGGGACGCCGGTATCTGCCGCACCGGTTTCGGGAGTGCTGGTCTCGGGGGTGATTTTCACGTTGGGGAAGCCGTTGTTCTGGTAGACGGCCTGGAGGGCGCTCACATCGGCGGCGACCAGAGCCTGGCTATAGGCGCCATGGCGGTCAATGGGATCGGCGGCATGGACGCTCAACAGTTCCTTGAGCGTGGCGGAGTCGAAGTAATGGTTTCCCTCGACCGAGACCCGTTGTACATGACGGCGCGCTCCCAGCCGCACGCGGTAAATGATCTTCACCTGCCCGCCGCTGGATTGCTGTTGGTGATTCACCTTGACGTCGAAGAAACCCATGCGCTGGTAGTAATCCCGCAAACGGCGATTGCCTTCGTTGAGCAGATCCTCGTCGACGGTGCCTTCTTCGTAGATGGGGATCACATGGCGGATGCGCTCCGGGCTCATTTTGGCGCCTTCGACCAGCACTTTGACCTGAGGTCCCTGGCTGGCGGAGAAACGGAAATCGGCATTTCCGGCGGCGTACTGTTCAGACTCCAGCTTGATTTCGGCTTCCAGCCGCTCGTCTTCCCGGTATTGCTTGAGCACCCCGGTCAGGGCGCGGTTGGCGGTATCGTGATCCACGCGCGATCCGGCTCTGAGGTGGGCGTGGCGGCGGAAATCTTCCACGCTCATCCCAGAGTCGCCCGTGACCTGGACCGTGCCCACCCGCGCCTGCGGTCCGGAGACCACGTGAAAGGCGATATCGACCAGTTGCTCCTCGGGGTGAGGGGTCAGGGTGGGGGTGATGGCCGGCTCGGGGAAGCCGTTCCCGGCCAGGGTGCGGCGCATCTGTTCCAGCGCATAGGTGAGCTTGGCCGGGGTAAAGCGGGTGCCGGGCGCGAGGCGGCAGGCGCGCTCCAGTTGAGTATTCACGTTGGCGCCTTTGGCCCCTTCCACGCTGACGGCGCCGATAAATGTACGTGGAGTGCCGCGGAAGACGAGGGCTACGCCATCCTGCAGGCGCTCGCCTTCCACCTGGATGGTTTCGTAGAGGCCGGTGGCAAAGAGCTGGCGCAGGCTTTTTTTCAGATTTTCGGGGTTGAGCGGCGCTCCCTCAGCCTGGGCAAGATGGCCCGGCAGCGGGGCCAGGCGGCCGGCGGCAACCCCTTCGAACGAGATGCGACGCACCGGCAGGCCATTCCATTGGATCAGGAAATCTTCTCCAGCTTCAGATGGCGATTGCGACCGCTGCGAGCCGGGAGCGGCAGGCGCTCGACCGGAGGCGGTGTCCGGCTTCTGGCTCCAACCGGCGGTTCCGCCGCCGATCCCGAAGACGAGGACACATACCAGCAGAAAGCCGCGCCCATTCCGATAGCCGCACTGCCCCGCCGGTTGTGCCTTCAAGACTATATCTCCCAAAAACGCGGGGAATCACGCCCCGTTGCGCAATAGGACTGCCTCAACGCGAGAATGCAGACGGCGCCGGCCCCGATCGTCTTCTGTCGAAGCTCTGGCATTTCGGACTGCTTCCCCTTATTTTAACGAGGAATGAAGCGCGGCGCTGCAATACTCCCGGTTGCGGAGCGATCCCAAGGGAAACTCATGCATTCTATGAGGTTCCCCAGGCAGCCTCCTGATCCTGCCAATTACCGCAACGACGCAGATTTGCCGGGTTGGATGAGGAGCGCGGGCAGAATTTTCGATCATCCGGTTGGCCTCTCTCACTTTCCCCGGAGTTTGGCCGATACAGCCATGGAGCAACCGTGCATCCAGGCTGGCAGCGGGCGCAGATCCGTGGGAGTTCGACCGGCTTTGGATCGGACTTTGGAGCTGCGGCGCGGGGTTTGGGGAGGGGAACCCTGGCCGGCGCCGGATCGTACCAACGAAGGGATGCGCGGATTGAGGATGGGCGGGACGGCGGAGTAGAGGCAAGATTCCTGCAACTTTTGGGAATTCTGCGCCGTCTAATGAAGAAAAGTTGATAAGAGGACACTCAATGCCAAACCAGACTTCCAGTCCGCCCCTTGCCAAGAGCACAACCACGAAAGATGGCCGCACATTGCGCAGGATTCCCGTACTGCCGGTGCGGGACACGGTGCTGTTTCCCCATGCCGTACTGCCCTTGACGGTGGGCCGGGAGAGCTCCATCCAGTTGATCGAGTCTCTGGGCGAGGAGCGGACCATCGTGGTGACGGCGCAACTGGACCCGCGGCTGGACGCGCCGAAACCCAATGACATGCACGCGGTAGGAACGCTGGCCACGGTGCACAAGGTGGTGCGCATGCCCAACCAGAGCCGCTTCGTCTTCACCGAGGGCGTGGAGCGGGTGCGGCTGGTGCGCTACAGCCAGACCGAGCCGTTCATGGTGGCCGAAGTGGAGACGCTGGAGGACGCTGAAGCCGGCGTCCTCGCCGGGCATAGAAGCGCTGGTGCGCAACGTGATCGGGCAGTTCCAGCAGATCGTCTCCGAGTCGCAGACGCTCTCCGACGAGTTGCGGACCATTGCCGCCAACATCGAAGAGCCCAGCCGCCTGGTGGACTTTGTGGCCTCCTCGCTGCCCTTCCTGACCACCGACGACAAGCAGCAACTGCTGGAGACGGCCGAGCATCGTGGACCGGCTGGAACTGCTGAACAAGCATCTGGCCAAGGAGATCGAGGTGCAGCAGTTGCGCGCCAAGATCCAGACCGAGGTGCAGGACCAGGTGCAGCAGTCGCAGCGCGACTACTATCTGCGCGAGCAGCTGAAGGCCATCCAGAAGGAACTGGGCGAGCAGGACGAGGGCCAGCGCGAGATCGACGAACTGCGCCAGAAGATCGAAGCCGCCGGCATGCCGGAGGAGGTGAAGAAAGAGGCCCTGAAGGAGCTGTCGCGGCTGTCGCGCATGTCTCCCATGGCCGCCGACTACTCGCTCACGCGCAACTACATCGAGTGGCTGGCCATTCTGCCCTGGGCCAAGAGTTCCGGCTCGAAGATCGACATCGGCAAGGCCAAGGAGATTCTGGACGAGGACCACTACGAACTGAAGAAGGTGAAGGACCGCATTCTGGACTACCTGAGCGTGCTGGAGCTGAAGCCGGACATGAAGGGGCCGATTCTGTGCTTTGTCGGGCCGCCGGGGGTGGGCAAGACCAGCCTGGGCCGGTCCATCGCGCGCGCCCTGGGGCGCAAGTTCCAGCGCGTCTCGCTGGGCGGCATGCACGACGAGGCGGAGATTCGCGGCCATCGGCGCACCTACATCGGCGCGCTGCCGGGGCAGATCATCCAGAGCATCCGCCGGGCGGAAACCAACGACCCGGTGATCATGCTGGACGAGGTGGACAAGCTGGGCCGCGACTTCCGCGGCGATCCGGCCTCGGCGCTGCTGGAGACGCTGGACCCGGAGCAGAACTTTACCTTCCGCGACAACTACCTGGATGTGCCGTTCGATCTATCGAAGGTGCTGTTCATCTGCACGGCCAACATGCTGGACACCGTGCCGCCGCCGCTGCTGGACCGGATGGAGCTGATCCCCTTGCAGGGCTACAGCGAAGAGGAGAAGGTGCACATCGCCTTCCGCTACCTGATTCCGCGCCAGATCAGGGAGAACGGCATCACGGCGGAGCAGATCGAGTTTCCCGAGGAGGCGGTGCGCTACATCGTGCGCCACTACACGCGGGAGGCGGGCGTGAGGAAGCTGGAGCAGATGCTGGGGACGGTCTGCCGAAAACAGGCGCGGCGGGTGGTCGAGGGCAGCACGGAAAAGCTGGTGGTGACGCGCGAGTCGCTCAAGGAGTTCCTGGGCGGCATCCAGGTGCGCGTGGAAACCGAAGTCGCGGAGCGGGTAAAGCGGCCGGGCGTGGCTGTGGGGCTGGCCTGGACGCCGGCGGGCGGCGACATTCTCTTCATCGAGGCCAACAAGATGAAGGGCAAGGGCAACTTCGCCATGACCGGGCAGATCGGCGAAGTGATGCAGGAGTCCATGCAGGCGGCACTGACCTGGGTACGGTCGAATGCCGCATCGCTGGGTCTGGCCGAGGACTTTACCAAGGAGATGGACCTGCACATACACGTGCCGGCGGGAGCCATCCCCAAGGACGGGCCTTCGGCGGGCGTGACCATGGCCACGGTACTGGCTTCGCTGCTGACCGATACGCCGGTGCGCCCGCTGACCGCCATGACCGGCGAGATTACGCTCAGCGGCAACGTGCTGCCGGTGGGCGGCATCAAGGAGAAGTTTCTGGCCGCGCGCCGGGCAGGGGTGGAAACCATCATCCTGCCCGCCGAGAACCGCCAGGACGTGGAAGAGGACCTGACGCCGGAGCTGATGGAGGGCGTAGCGGTGCACTACGCCAGCCGCATCGAGGATGTGCTCGAAGTGGCGCTGCCGCTGTTGAAGACAAGGCCCGACACGCATCAAGTCAAGGCCGAGCAGGTGGCCGTCGCCGTAGCATAACAATGATCTTGCCAAAGGAGCGGGAGAACGTTTCTCTGTTCAGAGCCTGACACACTGTCAGGCCCTGACGGCTCGTTCTTCTAGGCCAACTCAAGCTGTTCGATCGTTTCCCTCAGGATGGCGGCGGATTTCACGAGGGCGCTCTGCTCGCCGGGCGGCAATGTAACCTGCAAAACCCGCTCGACGCCATTCTGAGCGAGAATGCAGGGAACCCCCAGGCTCACGCCGTTGAGGCCGTATTCCCCTTCCAGCACCGATGAAACCGTGAGCACTCCATGCTGGTTGCGCAGGATGGCCGCGGCAATGCGCGTTAATGCCATACCGACGCCGAACGAGGTGGAGCCTTTGTACTCAATGATGTGGTAGGCCGAACGTCTCACTTCCTCCGCGACTTGGCGGCGAGCCGCCGGCCCGTCTTCACATTTCGCGCATTGGCGGCAGAACTCTTCGATGGGCAGGCCGGCCATATTGGTCATGGACCAGGCGGCAAATTCGCTGTCTCCATGTTCGCCCAGAATGTATGCGTGGATATTATGCACATCCACTCCGCAGTTCTGGCTCAATAAATACCGGAAGCGCGCGCTATCCAGAACCGTGCCAGAGCCGATGATGCGTCCGCGCGGCCAGCCCGACCGCCGGTAAGCGGCATAGCTAAGAATGTCCACCGGATTGCTCACAATCAAAACCACGGCCGAGGAGTCTCTGGAGCACGATTTCATCGATGATGTCGTAAATGATTTTGATGTTCCGGTGCAGCAGATCCAGACGGGACTCGCCGGGCCGTTGCTTGGCCCCGGCCGTAATCACAATCATGTGCGCATCGGCATAGTCCGCCGCTTGGGCTTCGCGGATCTGGACGGAGGGGAAGAAGGCCTGGCCATGCGCCAGATCGAGAACCTGCCCCATGGCCCGATCGTGATTGTGATCCCGCAAAAGGATCTCATCGGCCAAGCCGGTCTGAGCCAGCGCGTAGGCAAAGGTGGAACCCACCGCGCCGGCGCCTACAATCACAACCTTTCTTGGTTTCCAACGGTCATCATTCATTACTATTCCTCGGTTTCGTAATGCGCAGAATGCCTTCGTGCCGTCCCGGTAGAGCCTCTTCTCTCCCGCAGGCTTGAACGGCTCGATCGCTCCCCAACAGTATCGCTCATCCTTAGAGTTGTCACAGGGATAGCCTCCTGACCATTGCGCGGTAGTTCCCCATGAGGCTGTGTACAAAAAAAGAGCAACTTTAGTGCTAAAGGCCTGCTGAAAACTGAGATTGTGCCGATAAAAGCGACAGAATCCAGGGCGCGGATGCGCGCGAAGAGCGGTGACCATGGCAGCCACACAAGTAGCCCCTCATCAGATTGTGCCGTTACACCTTTCCGGAAACACGACAGATCAACAGAACCGGTTGCTGCAGGAGTTTCTGGGCGCGGCGGTCCAGGAGGCCTACCAGACGGCCATCGAACAACTGGACCGGCAAAGCGCGCAGGTGGTGCTGGACAAGGACAAAAAGCTCAAATCCGAGGTGGCCCGCCTGGTGGTGGAGGTGATTCAACGCCATACAGTCAGCGACATGTTCAAGGACGAGGAGATGGGCTCCAATCGCGTGTATCCTTCCACCTACCGCGTGCGGCCGGTGGAAGCGCAGGTAACGGCGTTGAGGGAACTGTTTCCCAGCCTGGGCAACTGCATGGAAAAGCTGGGGCACAGGCAGCTTCCGGAGGGCGCGGAGGCCTGGTTTGCCATTCCGCGCTGGCAGGCGCTGGCTCCCACATACAACGAAGCGGTGGAGTTGGTGGTGGGGATTCTGGCCACCAAGCGCAGGTTTTCCAACCGCATCATCGGGCGCCTGGGTCCGGCATATCTGCGCCAAAGCGAGCGCACCAAGCTGGCGGAGAAGATTCTGGCCGATCAGCAGGAAGGGAACGACCTGCTGGTGGTGGCCGCGCAGGCCGGCATGCTGCATCGCGGTTCCTCTGCCCGGCGCACCCGCGTGGCCATGGCCGGCAATGAGTTTGGCCTGGGGACCTTCGCCATCGCCTGCATACTGCTGACCCATCCGGAGCGGCTTTCCACCGGGGAAACGCTGATGATCGACTGTGGCGGCGATGAGTATTCGGTGCGAGGCGACATTACCTTCGACCGCGTTCCCCTCTTCGACTACGACCTGAGCGGCATCGAGTTCAGCATCTTTTATGAAGACCGGGCTCGCAACTTGTGGGGAACACCCACCGGCTTCCTCTACAAACTGGTGTGAGAAGAGCAGGGGAATAGGGAATAGAAAAGCACGGAGGGAAGGTTTATCGTTCCTGCTCCGCTCTGTTTAATCATGCTCGATTTCAATGTAGGATGACGGGCTTTTCGTCACACAAGACCATCGAGCCGTCGACGTTCATTTCCACTTTGAGCATGGATTCATCGCGGTTCATCGGATTCCTATTCCCTATTCCCTATTCCCTTTTCCCTGTACTGTCGCGTCTAACTGGCAGGCGGTATTCTTGTTTGAGAGTGATTCATAACCCCGCTTTGTATCAGGGTACGACTTTAGTCGTGCCACAAATGCACCAAAATGAAGTTGGGGCTTTAGCCCCTGAGGGGCATTTTTCGCGAAATCGCTTCCATTTCTCTCTTAAATCCAGCAAATTTTTCTGTCGCGCCGCCTATGTGCTGCTAGCTCTTACGCCTGTGTTGCCGGCGGCGCAGGAACTCACGCTGCACGTGGACGTGAAGCTGGTCAATGTTTTTGTGAACGTGACGGACCGCAACGGCGCCATTGTGGGCGGGCTGACGCGGGAGGATTTTGCCCTCGCCGAGGATGGGCGGCCGCAGCAGATTGCGGTCTTCGAGCGGCAGTCGGAGCTGCCGCTGAACCTGACCCTGGCCATCGACACCAGCGGCAGCGTGCGCAAGGATATGGCCGAGGAGGCGGACGCGGCCCGGCGCTTTGCCCACGCCATTCTGCGCCCGCAGGACCAGATGAGCCTGCTGCAGTTTGCCACCGAGGTGCGCGAGTTGACGCCCTTCACCAACAAGCGTGGCGCAGATCGATCACGGCCTCGGCCAGTTGCGCGGCGACTGGGCTACCGCGCTCTACGACGCCATCATTCTGGGCTCCGAGCGGCTGGGCAAGAAAGAGGGCCGCAAGGTGCTGGTGCTGATCTCCGACGGCGACGACACGGCCAAGACCAGCCACCTACGCCCAGGCTCTCGAGGCGGCCCTGCGCAACGAGGTGATGATCTACTCCATCATCGACGTGCCCATCGAAGCCAGCGCCGGCCGCGACCTGGGCGGCGAACACGCGCTGATCACCCTGGCCGAGCAGACCGGCGGCAAGAGCTTCTACGTGAGCGACGGCGGGCTCGACAAGGCCTTTGCGCGGGTGAGCGACGACCTGCGCACGCAATACCTGCTGGGTTACTATCCCAAAAACCAGGAGCCCGGAAGGGCCTTTCACCGCGTGCAGGTGACCATCCCCAGGGCCGCGGCGGGTGAATTCAATATCCGCCACAAGACCGGCTATTACATGGATTCGCCGGTCGGCGTAAAGTGATTTGTAATAATCGCTGAGAGGAGAATCATTTCCATGAATCGCAGAGAATTAATGATTGCGGGTACTATCTTTGCTGCAAACCCACGTTTAGGGAAGGCGGTGCAATCCAATAGCGGTGCAGAATCGGCCCCCTCTGAGCAGCCGGGTACACCTCCCACGATCCTTCTCAACGATTACCTTCCCCAATCCATCTATAGGATTCCGGTAACCGAGGTTCCCAAGGCAAAATTTCCCGTCTTCGACGGCCATGATCATGGTCACGGCCCACTCACCGTCGCGGAGATGCTCAGGATCATGGACAAGGTTGGCATTGAGAAAACCGTCATTTTCACAGGCGCCGGTACTGCCGATCGCTTCAATGAGGTTGCCCGCGATTACGCGGATCACCCGGATCGTTTTGATCTATGGTGCATGTTCGATTTGCTGGGCGTGGACCAGGCCGGCTTTGGGCCCAATGCGATCAAGTCGCTCGAAGAGTGCCATCGCGCCGGTGCCAAGGGCGTCGGCGAACTCCACGACAAAGGCCGGGGTATCTTCTCGGGCCAGAATGCGGGCGCGCACCATCCCGCTCAACATCGCGGCGGTCAGTCTGCATTGAATGGCGGACCAACCTTCACCCATGATCCCACCCCGCCGCCTGCTCCGAACGCCCCAATTGGGCCTCATCCGGACGATCCGCGCATGGATATCCTGTGGGACAAAGCCGGCCAGCTCGGCATGCCGATCAGCTTCCACACCTCCGATCCAATCTGGTCCTACCAGCCAATGGACTCGACCAACGACGGGCTCATGAACGGCTGGAGCTGGAGAATCGTTATAGTTCCCGGAACCTACGATCATGACCAGCTCATCAATAGCTTTGAGAATGCGGTAAAAAAACATCCCAACACCCAGTTCATCGCCTGCCATCTGTGCAATCTCGATTACGATTTGAACCGCCTGGGCCAGTTATTAGATCGGTATCCTAACCTGAATGCTGATATCGCAGCGCGCTTTGCTGAGACGGCGACGATCCCCAGGGTCATGCGTCGGTTCCTGCTGAAATATTCAGATCGGATTGTTTATGGGACAGATGTAACGTATAACGAGCCATTTTTCGGCACCACATTCCGCATCCTCGAGTCAGACGACGACCATTTCTACATGCGCGGCAAGGTAGAAAGCGCCAATTTTAACTTCAATTACCACTGGACGTTGAACGGCTTTGGCCTTCCGGACGACGTGCTCAAAAAGATCTATTACGGCAATATGAAGAGTATTATGGCCCGTTCTGCATCTACAATGGCGTCATGACCTCGCCGAAATCCACGCGCCGCCGTTCCAAGGCGCCTCCGCCGGGTGAAACCGGCCAGGAGGCGCTCTACCTGCGCTCGCTCAGCGACCGCCAGGTGGTTGTCCAAATCAAGCTGCGCGACGGGGAGACGGTGCGCGGCTGGATCGAGTACTTCGACGACGCCATGCTGCGGCTGACGCGCGAGGGGCAGCCCAACCTGTTCATCTACAAGAATCAGATCCGCACCATCTCTGAAGCCGGGCGGAGGCGCGTTTTGCGGCCGGAGGGCGGGAACGGGCAGGCCGGGAACGGTTCGGCTGCCAACGGGGCGGGCAATTGAGCGCGGCAGAATCGGATTTCGTCTGGGTTCCCAAGGCCGCGGCGATCGCCCAGGAGGCGGGAGCGCGGCTGCGCGAGTTTTTCGCTGCCGGCGTGGAGACCGAGTACAAAGGCGACGTGGACCTGGTGACAGTGGCCGACCGGGCCTCGGAAAAGCTGATCCGCGAGCGGCTGGCCGAGGCCTTCCCGGAGCACGGCATCTACGGCGAAGAGGGCACGCGGGAACGGCTGGAGAAGGAGTTTCGCTGGTATGTGGACCCGCTAGACGGGACCACCAACTTTGCCCACGGGTTTCCGCAGTTTTGCGTCTCGCTGGGGCTGGAGCAGCGCCCCGCGGGCTTAAAGCCGGAACAGGACGGAACCCTGCTGGCCGCGGTCATCTACGATCCCATGCGCGACGAGCTGTTTACCGCCGAGCGGGGACGGGGCGCGAGGCTGAACGGCAAGCCGATGCGGGTTTCGCGCATGCCGGAGCTGGCCGAGGCGCTGGTGGCCACCGGCTTTCCCAGCCACAAGCGCCATGTGAACCCCAACATTCACTTTTACCAGGAGTTCACGCTGCGCTCGCACGGGGTGCGGCGGGCTGGCTCGGCCGCGCTGGACCTGGCTTACGTCGCCTGCGGCCGCTTGGACGCCTTCTGGGAGTTCAACCTGAATCCCTGGGACACGGCGGCCGGGATTCTGCTGGTGGAAGAGGCCGGCGGGCGGGTGACGGACTTCTCCGGCAACAATTTCCGGCTGGACAGCCGGGAGGTTCTGGCCTCGAACGGGCTGATCCACGCCGAGTTGCTGGGCTTTTTTCAACGATATGTTTGCCGGACGCGGCCTGACGCCCATTCCCACGCCGCAGGAGTATGCGGCGCACCGGGCGGCGCGGGCGGCGGCCAGGGTAGATGGTTTGTCGGGCGCCCCGTGATCGGCGACTGCGCTTATGGGAGATAAGCCCGGAGGATGATTCTTCCGATTCCCAAAATGCAAAAACAGCGTTGCCGGCGGCTGGGTCAGCCTATTGGGGTGCTGTGCTACTATCAGCGTCGAGAGTTCTAGTGCGGCTTTCCCATGGGAAACCGCTATTGTTCCCCGGAGAATTCAGAGATGGCATACGTCATTGCAGAACCCTGTATCGGCACCAAGGACACCGCCTGTGTGGACGCCTGTCCGGTCGATTGCATCCACCCCAAGAAGGACGAGGACGGCTATGCCGAGACCGACCAGTTGTTCATCGACCCGGTCGAGTGCATCGACTGCGGCGCCTGCGTTCCCGCCTGCCCGGTTTCGGCCATCTTCGCGGCTGACGACCTGCCGGAGAAGTGGGCCAGTTTACCGAGAAGAACGCCACCCACTTCGGCCGCTAAACTGTTTTTGAGTTGGCCTGGGACGCGTCCGCCACGGCGGACGCGTTTGTTCGTGTGCGCCGCGGAAGCGCTCAGGCAGGGCATGGGCGCCGAGGGAATGAGCACCGGCGGTGGTGAAGTCTATTTGAGGCAGTCTGGAGGCTGGTCTAATCCATCTCTTCTGCGGCGGGCGAGAAATCCAGCTTCGGAACCCAACCCCTGGGGTCCGGAATCGATCCTGCACCGGGTGTGATGGCAAACCGGCCTTTCTCGATTTCGACAAAATCGACGCTGTCGCCGGTCTTTAAGCCAAGCTGTTTACGGACGTGTAAGGGGAGTGTGATGCGGCCGTTGAAGGTGACCATTGCGGAAGGCATTTGGAACCTCTGGGTCTATTGTAGTCCGGGGGTCACCCCCCCGGCCTTGTGCAAAACTCGACTGGTGGTATGGCCTGATTCAATTCAGGAATGCCTGTGTATTACGGCGGATTTCTTGCAAAATTAATAATTTCATGCCTTTGGAAGAGATTCGTCGTGCCGGCCCGCGACGGCCTTCCGGCAGTGAGAAGATAGTAACCAAATGAGCGTGCTTACCTCAGAAGCGGTGGTTTTGCGTACCTGGCCGGTGCATGAGGCCGACCTGATTGTGAGCTTTTTCACGCGCGATTACGGCAAGGTGAAGGGAGTGGCCAAGTCGGCGCTGAGGAGCCGCAAGCGTTTTGGCGGGGCGCTGGAGCCGATGACGGTGGCGCGGGCCTGGTTTGCCGAGCGGCCCGCGGCAGGAGCTGGTGCGGCTGGATCAGCTGGAGATCGTGCGTTCGCCGCTCTCGGCTCCGGTGGATCACGCGCGCATGGCGGTGCTGAGTTTTTTTGCCGAGGTGCTGGACGAGGCGCTGCCCGAACACGATCCCCAGGAGACGGTCTTCCGGCTGCTGCTCTCGGTGCTGGAGCAGACCACGGTGGAGCAGCCGTGGATGCCGCTGACCTATTTTTCGCTGTGGATGACGCGGCTGATGGGGCTGTCTGCCGGACATTGCTCATTGCACGGCCTGCGGCGAGGCGCTGCACGGCCGGCGAAACCAGCTTCAATACGCTTGGCGACGGCCTGTTCTGCGCCTTGCATCGGAATGGAAACGCGAGCGGGCTGTCGGCGGACTCCTGGCAACTGGCGCAGCGGATGCTGAGGGTGCCGGCGTCGGCATTTGCCGCCGAACCGTGGCCGCGGCGGCGCGGGCAGGATCTGCGCCGGTTTACCTTGCAGGCTCTGGAGCGGCATCTGGAGCGCAAGCTGCGCTCGGCGGAGGCGCTGGGACGGCTGGGCGGATGATCCCTGCTGGTAAAATTGCCGTAGTCCCTTCGAGAGAGAGTATCCGTGCCCTCAAACAGAATTTCATCCTCCGCGGCTGCGTCCGCTCGAAAGCCTGCCTCGCTCACCTTTCAGGAGCTGTTGTTCCGCTTGCAGGGCTTTTGGGCGGAGCGCGGATGCGTGCTGCAGCAGCCCTATGACCTTGAAGTGGGCGCGGGCACCATGGCGCCGGAGACGTTTCTGCGCGTGCTGGGGCCCAAGCCCTACAAGGTGGGCTATGCGCAGCCCTCGCGGCGGCCGGCGGACGGCCGCTATGGCGAGAATCCCAACCGGCTCTTCAAGCATACGCAGTTCCAGCTCATTTTGAAGCCACCGCCGGTGAACGTGCAGGAGCTATATCTGGAATCGCTGGAGGCCATGGGGATCGACCTGAGCCAGCACGACCTGAAGTTTGAAGAGGATAACTGGGAGGCGCCTACCATCGGCGCCTGGGGCGTGGGCTGGCAGGTGATGCTGGATGGCCTCGAGATTACCCAGTTCACTTACTTCCAGCAGTGCGGCGGCCTGGACCTGGACCCCATCTGCGCGGAGCTGACGTATGGGATGGAGCGCATTGCGGCCTTCATGCAGGACGTGGACTCCATCTACGACATCGTATGGGCGCGCGATCCCGAGACCGGCGCGGCGGTGACCTACGGCGAGGTAAGACTGGAAGAGGAGTTGCAGTTCTCGGTGTATAACTTCGAGCTTGCCGATGTGAGCAAGCTCTGGGAGCATTTCCGGCTCTATGAGGCCGAGGCGCAGACGCTGATCGACCAGGCCAATGCGCTGTTTGCGCGCGAAGATGCTGATGCGGTGGAGAAGCGGCGCTTTCCGCTTCTGGCTACCTACGAGTTGGTACTCAAGTGTTCGCATCTCTTCAACCTGCTGGACGCGCGGGGAGCGATCAGCGTGACCGAGCGGGTGGGCGTGATCGGGCGTATTCGCAATTTGGCCGTGGGCGTAGCTAAAGCCTACGCAAGTCAGCAGGCGGTGCAGTGAGTTATTGAGCCGGGATGAAGATAGTTCATTCTGGTTTCCCACCCTTTCCGCACAAAACGCGGAAAGGATGGGGCACCCAGCAAGCGACTATGCAGCGCGTTAGCGAGAAAGCAATAGGGTTATGGCGGATTTTTTACTGGAGATCGGGCTGGAAGAGGTTCCGGACCGCATGATTGCCGGGGCCGAGGCGGAGCTGGGCCGCCGCGTGAATGATCTGCTCACGCGGGAGCGGCTGCTGGGGGCCAAGGCCAAGCTGACTACCTACTCGACGCCGCGGCGTCTGGCCGTGCTGGTGGAGGACGTGCTGCCACGCCAGGCGGATACCGAGGAGCAGTTGACGGGGCCTTCGTGGAAGGTGGCGTTCAAGGATGGCGCGCCGGCGGCGGCGGCCGAGGCCTTTGCGAAAAAAGCGGGCGTGGCTGTGACGGCTCTCAAGAAGGTGGCCAGCGCCAAAGGCGAGTACGTGGGCGCGACGGTGAAGCGGCTGGGGCGTGCGGCGGCGGAGTTGCTGGCCGTGGAGCTGCCCAGGGAAGTGCTGGGCATCTACTGGGCCAAAAATATGTACTGGCGGGAGGGGAAGCCGGAGCGATTTGTAAGGCCGGTGCGATGGGTAGTGGCGCTGCTCGATTCTGCCGTTGTGCCGTTGGAGATTGCGGGGATTGCGGCCGGCAATCGGAGCCGGGGGCACCGCGTGCTGCACGGCGCGAAGCCGGTTGTGATTGACCTGCCGAAGAATTACTCCGAAAAATTGCGCGCTGCATTTGTCGTGGTGGATGTGGCCGAGCGCAGGCAGTCGATTCGCAAGGCGCTGGATGCGGCTGTGCGGAGGGTGGACGGCGCGCGCTGGCGCGAGGATGCGGCGCTGATTGAGACCGTTGTGCACCTGACCGAGTGGCCCACCGTGGTGCTGGGCGACTTTGAAGCCGAGTACCTGGCGCTGCCGGAGGAGGTGCTGGTTACAGTGATGCGCGATCACCAGAAGTACTTTGCCGTGGAGGGCGCGGACGGCCATCTGGCGCCGCATTTTCTGGCGGTGCTGAATACCGAGGTGGACGCGGAGGGCGAGGCGATCATCCGGCACGGCAATGCGCGGGTGCTCAGGGCGCGCTTCAAGGACGCGCGATTCTTCTGGGATGTGGACCAGAAGACGCCGCTCGCCGCGCGCATGGAAAGCCTGAAGAGCGTGACCTTCCAGAAGGAGCTGGGCAGCTATTACTGGAAGACGGAGCAGAACCTGGCCGTGGCGCGGGCGCTGGCGACGAAGGTGAAGGCCGCGGGCGTGAAGTTTGACGAGGCGGCGCTGGTGAAGGCGGTGGAGCTGGCCAAGACTGACCTGACCACCGAACTGGTGAAGGAGTTTACCGAGCTGCAAGGGGTGATTGGCGGACTCTACGCGCGGGCGCAGGGGCTGGGCGAGCGGGTGGCGCTGGCCATCTATGAGCAGTACACGCCGGCCTCGACGGAGGACGAGATTCCGCCTTCAATCGAGGGGCAGTTGCTGGGGCTGGCGGACCGGATTCAGACCATTACCGCAATGTTTGGGATTGGCAACGCGCCGACCGGGTCAAAGGACCCGTTTGCGCTGCGGCGGGCGGCCAATGCGATTGTGAAGATTCTGGCGGAGTCGGAGTTGCCGTTGACGCTGGGCGACGTGATTGGGGCGAGCGGCGCCGATAGGGCGGATTCTGTGCTTTCCCACCCTAGCGGCAAAAACAAAGACGCCGTGCCCAGAGGGCACCTAGTGGGGCACCCAGACGGTGGGGCGAACAAAGAGCAGGTGGCGGCGTTTCTGCGCGAGCGGCTGCACTTCTATTTAAAGGACGTGCGCGGGTTTGCCTACGACGTGGTGAATGCCGTGCTGGCCGCGGAGGCCGACGACGTGCGCAACGCGATGGCGCGGGCTGAGGCGCTGACGGCGGTGCGCGGGTCAGAGGATTTTGCGGCGATTTCCGCGGCGTTCAAACGCATCAAGAATATTTTGAGGCAGGCGGAAGAGAAGAAGTTTGCGCTTGGGTCGGCGAAGGATGTGAAGCTTTCGGCGGAGGCGCAGCGGCTTGCGGATGCGGCTGCGGCGCTGGCGCCGCGCGTGGCTAAACTGCGCCAGGAACGGGCTTACGGCGAGGCGTTGGCCTTGATTGCCACGCTCCGTCCGGTGGTGGACGTGTTCTTCGAGAAGGTGCTGGTGCTCGATCCCGATGCGGCGGTACGGGGGGCGCACCTGGGGCTGATCGACGAGGTGCTGCGCGGGTTTTCGGGGATTGCGGACTTCAGCGAGATTGTGACGGGGTAAAGATGTCACTCCCAGGTCTCAAAGGCGAGACCTGGGTCACCCGGTTTCCAGTGGGCTGGTTGAATGTTTTGGTCTCCCACCCTTTCGCCAGAAAAAAGCGAAAGGATGGGGCACCCAACTCTCAGTACCCAATTCTCAGTTGTACTCTCTACCTTTATTGCTCATCCAGAAATGCCCTTTATTGCCCGTCCAGAAATGTGCGCACTGCTGGATTCATGGTGGCGGCTTCGCAGGTGTTGGAGAGATGGCCGCAATCGGAGTCGAGCACCAGCGTCTTTGCGCCCAACAGCGCGGCGAAATCCTCCGCGGGCTTGGGATTGACCATGTGATCCTGCGCGGCGGCCACCACCAGCACTTTGGCTCGCACGCGTTTGGCCGCATCCTCCAGTGAGCCGCCGTGAGCCACGTCGTGATGGATCATGGCCTCCAGTTGGGCCAGCCAGTCGTTGGCATCGAAGGGCAGAACGCCTTTGGAGAAGTATTCGGCATAGTCGGCGGCAAACTTTTCCGGCGGATGGGTGCGCGCATAATTGGCGGGCGTGGTCAGGTTCATCTGGTGGATGGCCTCGACCGCGCCTAGCGGCAGCGGTTTTTTATAGCGGCCCTGATGCCAGGCGGGATCGGTCTTGAGCGCGTTTTCCTCGGCGCGCCACAGCAGCAGGTCGTAGCCGGTGAGCCGCGTGGAGCCGACGATGGGAATGGCCACGTCCATGAAATCGGGATAGTTCACCATCCACTCGAAGGTCTGCATCCCGCCCATGGAGATGCCCATCACCGCGTGCAGATGGGTGAGGTGCAGGGCTTCGGTGGCCAGACGGTGCTCGGCGTTGACCATATCCTGCGTGGTGAAGGCGGGAAAGTTGAGCCCGTGCTGGGTGGTGGAGGTTGAAGGCGACGAGGAGACGCCGTCGCCCAGCGCGTCGACGACGATGAGGAAGTATTTGGCCGGGTCGACCAGTTTGTCCGCGCCTACCGAGGCTGCGATGTCGCTGCTCCTGCCGGAGAACCAGGTGGGAAAGAGAATGGCATTGGAGCGCTGCGCGTTGAGCGTGCCCCAGGTGCGGTAGCCGAGGCGGCAGGCGGTGATTTGCTGGCCGCTTACGAGCTTGCACGCGCCCAGATCGGCAAACTGCTGTTGCCCATCGACGGGCGGCTGTTGCGCTTGGCCGGCCAGGGCGGCCAGGGAAAAAACGAGGGCGAGGACAAATCGGCAGTCTAGTTTTCGCATGGCCAAGAGTATATATCGCGCGCGGCGCGGTCATCGAAGAGGGACGCAGCCCGTCTACAATCTATATAGAGATGGCCGACACGCTTTATCTGAGCTTGTGGTATCCCAACCTGCGTCTGGAGGCGCTGGGGGACAAGCTGACGGCGGTGCTGGGCGCGTTTCAGGCGCACGGCGGCGAGGCGCGCGTGTATGCGGCTACGGTGTGGCCGATCAACTGGAACGAGGCGCCGGTTTTTCAGCGGGTATATGGATGGGGCGAGCGGGGCGCGGAGCCGCGGCTGGCGGTGGAAGAGGCGCTGGAGCTGCTGCACGACGATTACGCCTACGAGTTCCAGATGGGGTGGAGCCTTTGGGAAGTTGAAAACAGAACCGCAGGTCCTTCGACTCGCCCCGCGCTTCGCACAGGGCTCGCTCAGGATGACACATCAAAAACAAATGCAGATCCCCGCCACGGCGGGCAAGCTTTCGACTATCCGCCGCGGCGTACCGCGGCGGCCTTCGCTCAGGATGACAGTGCTTTGTTCGATGCGCGCTGGGTGCGGGAGCCTCGGCTGGTGCGGGTGACGGGCTATGGGCCGCTCTTCGACGAAGGGGCTTACGAGCAGGATGGGCACATCCGGATCGATTTCGGCTCGGACACGCCGTTTTTGGAGGAAGGCGTTGAATTGGATTCGGTGGCGGCCCGGCACGTGGAAGAGAATGTGCGCCAACTGGTGGAGCTGACGGCGGCGGTTGAGAAGGGGTCGGGGGCTACGGCGCGGCTGTTGTGGAGCGAGCTGGGCGAGAGCCTGGCGCAGCGGCTGGCGGCCCGGCTAGGGGTGGCAAACTGAGCGCGCGATTCACCATTGAGCGGATGCGGACGCTGGTGCTGGCGGCAGCGGTTCTGCTGGTGGCGGCACTGGTGGTGTTTCTGGCCGTGGGCAAGTGGAAGAATCCCTTCAACCGGCGCGATCTGCCCAAGCGGCTGGGCATCGAAGTCCAGCAGGAGGCCAACGGCGTGACCTACACGCAGGCGCGCGGCGGGCATACGCTGTTCAAGATTCATGCGTCGAAGGTGGTGCAGTTGAAAGAGGGCAACCACGTACTGCTGCACGACGTGAAGATCGAGCTGTATGGCGCGGACGGCAGCCGCGTGGACCGCATCGAAGGGCGACGAGTTCGAGTACGACCCGGAAGAATAATTCAGCCACGGCCGCCGGGCCGGTGGAGATCACGCTGATGCGGCCGGGAGTGGCGCCGGCGATTGCGCCCAAGGCGACGGCGGGGCAGGCGCTGGGCAACAAAGCCAAGGGCAGCACGCTGGCCTCGGCCGCCGAGACGGCCGAGCGGGGCGAGATTCACGTAAAGACCAGCGGGCTGACCTTCGACCAGAAGAGCGGAGTGGCGACTACCGGTCAGCATGTGGATTTTTCCGTGGCGCAGGGAAGCGGCAGCTCCATGGGCGCCACCTACGACTCGCAAGCCGGCTTGCTGGTTCTGCATCGTGCGGTGGAGTTGACGACCGAGCGCGGCGGCAAAACGGTGGTGATTCATGCCCAGCACGGGGAGTTCGAGCGCGGCGACAAAATATGCCGCCTGCATGCGGTTACGGCCGATTACCGGGGCGGGGAAGCGGCGGCGGTCGACGCCAAGGTTCTGTTTCGCGAGGATGGATCGGCGGTGCGGCTGGATGCGATGAACGGGTTTACGCTGACGACGGCGAACGGCGCGCACGTGGCTGCGCCCACGGGGTCAATGGACTTTGACGAGCACAACCAGCCCCGGCATGGTCATCTGGAAGGCGGGGTAAGGATGGACTCGGCGAGCCAGAATGGAAGGCGCGATCCGCCAGGTGCATGGAACCTCGCCTACAGCGGAGCTGGACTTCACGCCGCAGGGCGAGCTGCGCCACGTACACCTGGAGCGGGGCGTGGAGATGCACAGCGAAGGATCTGAACGAGACTCACGAGGGGAGCGGTCCGCTGCGGGTGAGCCGGACTTGGGCGTCGCCGCTGGCCGACGTAGAGTTTCGTGATAACGGGAAGGGACAGGCGGAGCCGGCCACGATTCACGGCACCGAGGGAGTGGTGGTGACGGGTGAGAGCCAGCGTGGCAAGGGAGCGGTTTCGCTCTCCCGGCTGGCGGCCGATGAGGTGACGGGCGAGTTGGGGTCTGGTTCGGAGCTGAGGGAGATGACCGGGGTGGGTCATGCCAGCATTGAGGAGACTACCGTCACGGGAACCCGGCAGACCGCCAGCGGCGACCGGCTGGAGGCGCATTTTGCCCCCGCCGGCGGGGGCGGGGCAAAGAGCGGGCGGGACAGCGCGGCGCAGGTTCAGTGGGCGGTTCTGGATGGCCATGTGGTTCTGATTCAGACGCCGGCGGCCAAGCCACAGCGCAGTCTGGTCCGCAGGCGGAGG
This sequence comes from uncultured Acidobacteriaceae bacterium, assembly GCA_963796085.1. GTDB lineage: Bacteria > Acidobacteriota > Terriglobia > Terriglobales > Acidobacteriaceae > Telmatobacter. The sequence goes on from CAWCKF010000009.1 coordinate 93,468, forward strand.
CGCCGCTGCGGGCCACGGCAGGCCGGGCCGTCTATGAGGGCGCGGGAGAGTGGCTGCACCTGACGCTAAGCCCGCGCGTGGAAAACGGTGGTTTGCAACTTACGGCGGAGAAGGTGGATGTATCCCGCGAATCGGGGGATGCGTTTGCGCATGGAAACGTAAAGGCGACCTGGGTGGATACCGGCCAGCAGGGCGGGAGCGCCAAGGGCGCCACCAGTATGAGCAGTACGGGCCAGGGCAGCCTGGCTTTCGGCGGGCAGGGTCCTTCTCACGTGGTGGCGGCCGAGGCGCAACTGCACCAGGTCAGCGGCGAGGCCACCTTCCGGGGAGATGCGCGTCTGTGGCAGCAGGCCAACGCGGTGGCTGCGCCGGTGATCGTGCTGAATCGCCAGAGGCAGACGCTGGTGGCGCGAAGCAGGGATACGGCCGAGCCGGTGAAGGTGGTGCTGTTGAGCACGGGCGGACCGGAGTCTGGCAAGGACGCGGGCAAAGAAGCGGCCGGGAAATCAACCGCGCCGTCGGTGATCCGGGTGCGCGGGGGCGACCTGAAGTATTCCGACGCCGAGCACAAGGCGGTGATGCACGGCGGCGTCCTGGGCATGGTGACAGCCGAGACGGGGACGGCGACTTCGGTCTCCAATGAAGTTGAACTGCTGCTGCTGCCGCCGGGCAATCACGCCGGCAAGGACGGCGGCGCGGCGCGCGTGGACCGCATGACGGCCAGCGGCCACGTGGCGCTCACTTCCGAGGGCCGGCGCGGAACCGGGGAGCAACTGGTGTATTCCGGCGAGACCGGGGAGTATGTGCTGACCGGAACCGCCGCCGCGCCGCCGCGCATGACCGATCCGGCGCGGGGAACTGTGACCGGCGAGGCTTTGATTTTCAATAGCCGCGATGATAGCGTCAGAGTCGAAGGCGGCGGACGCGAGACAACGACGGAGACCACGGCGCCGAAGTGAAGAAGCGGAAGCGAGCCAAAAATTCAGATGGAAACACTGATCGCCGAGGGAATCGGCAAGATCGTACAAGGGACGGCAGGTGGTCCGCGGAGTCGACCTGAGGATCTCGCGCGGCGAGGTGGTGGGGCTGCTGGGGCCGAACGGCGCCGGCAAGACGACCAGCTTCTACATCATCGTGGGACTGGTGGCGCCCGAGACCGGGCGCGTGCTGGTGGACGAGACCGACATCACGCGCATGCCGATGTACCTGCGCGCGCGCAACTTCGGCATCAGCTACCTGCCCCAGGAGCCATCGGTCTTCCGCAAGCTGACCGTGGAGGAGAACATCCTGGCGGTGCTGGAGGCGCAGCCGCTGGGCAACCGGGAGCGGCGCATCCGGACCGAGCGGCTGATCCACCAGCTCAACCTGGGCCACATCCGCACCACGCGGGGCTACGCGCTCTCGGGCGGCGAGCGGCGGCGGGTGGAGATTGCGCGCTCGCTGTGCATCCAGCCCAACTTCATTCTGCTGGACGAGCCGTTCAGCGGCATCGATCCCATCGCCGTGCTGGAGTTGCAGAAGATCATCTTCGACCTGAAGGCCAGCGGCATCGGGGTACTGATCACCGACCACAACGTGCGCGAGACGCTGAGCGTGACCGACCGGGCGTACATCATCGCCGAAGGGCGGATCATTTTCTCCGGAACGCCGCATGAACTGGGCAACAATGTCGAGGTGCGGCGGCTCTACCTGGGAGAGGGATTCTCGCTGGGTTGATGCGGGTTCGCCGCTCACTTGTTGATACCGCCAAATGAGCTAAAGCATATTCAAGCAAGAGCAAACGCAGGTGCTTCGACTCGCTGCGCTCAGGATGACATTTAGTTTTTGACGACTTACATTCAGGATGGCAGATTTGTGGTGGCGCAATTGTTCCCGGCTTGATATACAAAAGGAGGTTGACGGATTTCAGGATTTGTCAATGTGCCGGACGCGCCCGGCGGGGCAGGTAATTCGCGGTTGATTCCCGGATTGATTGTTGCCAGATCTGGAACGATTGGCGCATTATAAGGCAAGTTTCCCTTTAGAACTTTTCATACGCGATTACACTTACAATGGTTCCAACGGGAACGAGTCCCATTTATGCCGCTGCTGCAACCCAAACTGAACCTGAAAGTGGCGCAACGCCAGGTCCTGACTCCGGGCCTGATGCAGATGGTGAGCGTTCTTGCCCTGAACAAGCTGGAACTGAAAGAGATGATCGATGCCGAGATGGTGGAAAATCCCGTCCTGGAGGAGATCGATGAAACGGTTCCCATGCTGGATGAAGTTGCGGGCCGCGAGGAGAAGCTGGAGCGCGGAGCGGAGGAAGCAGCGGCACCGCCCAAGGACGTCTTTGCGGAGATCGACTTCGGATCGTACTTCCAGGACTACCTGGATCCCGGCTATCGCACCCAGCCGGAGTATGAAGAGAGCGAGAAGCCCTCGTTTGAGAACTTTCTCTCCCAGCCTACGACGCTGTCCGATCACCTGGCGTGGCAATTGGGAGCTCTGACGCTGGAGCCGAGCCTGCGCGAGGCGGCGGAGTTCGTGATCGGCAACCTGGACGAGGACGGCTACCTGGCCGCCGGCGAGGAAGAACTGGCCGCGGCCTTTCTCCAGCCCCCGGAAGAGCAGTTGCCGGAGAAGCAGGCCGGGACGGACCATTCCGCGCCCAACGGGGAAGAGGCGGAACTGGCCGCGGCCCTGGAGCTGGTGCGGCGCGGCATCGACCTGGTGCAGCATCTTGATCCGGCGGGAGTGGGGGCCAGAGATCTGCGCGAGTGCCTGCTGATCCAGATCGCGGCCCAGCAGCAGGAGTTCGGCCATCTGTATGCCAAGCGGAGTGCCGAGCCGGACAGGAGAGGAGGATCCGCATCGCAGCTTCCGCGCCGAGGCCGAGGCGCGGCTTGAGGAGCGGCGGCGCAGCATGGAAGTAGCGGCGCTGATCGTGGACCGTCACCTGCATCTGCTGCAAAAGCGGGACGTGAAAGACCTGGCGCGGGCGGCGCAGATAACGCTCGCCGAGGCTCATGCCGGGGTGGAGTTCATCCGCACCCTGGATCCCCGGCCCGGCCGCCAGTACAACCGCGAGCAGACGCGGCTGATCGAGCCCGACGTGGTCTTCATCAAGCGCGGCGGCGAGTGGGTGGTCTCAATGAACGAGGAGGATATGCCCAGCCTGCGGCTCAGCCGGCGCTACCGGCAGATGCTGGTCTCCGAGGACACCGACAAAGAGGTCAAGGAGTACGTGAAGGAGCGCTTCCGCTCCGCGATGCAACTGATGCGCAACATTGCCCAGCGGAAGAGCACCATCCTGCGGACCTGCGAAGTGATTGTGCGCCGCCAGCAGGACTTTCTCGACCAGGGCGTCGAGGCGCTGCGGCCGATGATGATCAAGGAAGTGGCGGAGGAGATCGGGGTTCACCCCTCGACGGTGAGCCGCGCGGTTGCCAACAAGTATGCGCATACCCCGCAGGGGGTGATCGAGCTGCGCTTCTTCTTTTCCGAGGGGTCGAACGGCCCGGAGGGCGCGGACACGCCGTTGCTGGTACTCAAGCGCAAGGTGCGCAAGCTGATCGAGGAGGAGGATGCGCGCCATCCCCTGACCGACGACCAGCTGGCCGCGATGCTGGGGGCCCAGGGCATTCAACTGACCCGGCGCACGGTGGCCAAGTACCGCGAGGACATGGGTATTCCCTCCACCCACCAGCGGCGGCAACGCGACACATAAAGTCAGGTGGGCGGCTGGCGTACGCTTGCTTCCGCCGGAGAAAGCTTCTCCGGCCGGCCGTTGGCTCACAACATCCTGCTATCGACACTGCCCAGGGTTACGTCGGGGGCGGCGCGGCTCCAGCCGATGCGCAGATCCTTCACGCCGTGCAATGCGAAAGCGCCTTCCGCGCCGCGGGGCGCCGTGACGGCGAAGAAATCCGCGCGCTCCACATCCTTCAGGTAAAAGGCGGGACGCGCGTCGGGAGTGGCGTGGGCAATTTCGACGTGGCTCATCTCCACATGGCGGATGTGGCGCAGGAAGAAGCCGGAAGCCGGCATGGGGCCGAACATCCCGGGATCGGGATACTTGTTTTCCGACTCCGGCGGCTGGACCAGGGCAGCCTCGGGTGGCGCGCCGCCCACCGTCTGGATATAAACGTTGGAAAATTTAACGTCTTCTATGGAGGCGCCGGGGATGCCGCTAAGGATGGAGCAGAGCTTTAACGGCGCATTGCTGCAGGTGAGATTGCTAATCAGGATGCGCTTGAGGGTGCCCACCTTTGTGCTCTCTTTGGGGCCGCGCAAGCGCGCGCCGAGGCGCATGAAGATGGGTCCCGAGGCAAGATCGCGCATGGTGGTATTGGTGATGGCGATGTCCTCAAGCAGAGCGCCATCGACCGATTCCAGCGCCTAGCCCCGGCAGCCTTCGAAGACGCAATTGGTAATGGTGAAGTTGATGAAGCCGCCATTGGATTCCGTGCCGAATTTGATGCGGCCGATGCGCGGCACGCTGGAGCCGGGCGCAAACTTCTTGAAAGTGCCGTCCAGCACCGAGCCCATCTCATAACAGCCGGTTACCAGGCAATTGGCGATGGTTACATTCCTGGTGGGGCGGGCATAGCCGAGGGCATAACTCGACTTGGGACAGATGCCGTCGTCCCAGGGCGAGTTGACGGTGCAGTTGGAGATGCGCACGTTCTGGCAGCAATCGAGGTCCATGCCGTCGCGATCGGTATCGATCCTGAGATTGTCGATGGTGAGGTTATCCACGCCGGTGAGCAGAAGGGCGAAGTGGCCGCCCTTGAGGATGGAGAAGTCGCGCAGCAGGACATTGCGGCAGTTCTTGAGGGCGATGGCCTTGTTGCCCACTCCCGGCTGTTCGGCAGTGAAAGGCGAACGGTCCCATTCATGCCCGAAGCCATCGGAGAGCCCATTTCCCCATATCAGGCCCGGGCCTGTGATGCTGAAGTCGTGGAGGTCCTCGCCCCACAGCAGCGAGTTATGCCAGTGGTTATGGCCGAAATCCTGATAGGCATCCCAGGCGGTTTTAGGCTCGGCAGCATCGTAGACGCCGCCGTTGTAACCGGTCCGGTCGCCGGGCAGCGGCGAGCCGGCAGCCACGATGGCGCTGCCCTGCTCCAGGCGCAGGTGAACCTGGTTCTTCAGGCGGATGGAAAAACAGAGATAGGTTCCCGCGGGGAAGACAACTGCTCCGCCTCCCGCTGTGGCCGCTGCTTCAATAGCACGGTTGATGGCTCCTGTATCCAGCGACTTGCCGTCTCCCGTTGCGCCGTATTGGCGAACGTCAAAGATGGACTGGGAGGCCGCGGCGCCGTCCTGCGCCGGGGCGGCAGAGGAAACGGCAGGAAGGGCGGCAGCCGCCATGCCAATGCTGCCCGTGCGCAGAAAGTCGCGGCGCATGGAACTGAAGGTCTTCATGGGTAGGTGGTCCTCAAACGAATGAGCGGGTTGCAGGAGCGATCCGGCATCTTTCCGCACAGCCTATGGTATAGCATGGTTTAACCTTATGGTCCCGGCCGGGAAGCGCGCCGGGGAAGACGAGGAGCGGAGGCCGGCCATGAAAGTGGAGTTCACCGCCAGACACGGGAAGATTACCAGGGCGCTGCGCAGGATGACCGAGAAGGGATTGGAAGGCATATCCAGGATCATGGGCAGAAGCGCGCATGCCAGCGTTACCTTGGGCGCGCAGAGGCACATGCAGATTGTGGAGTTGACCCTGCAGGCGCGGCAGCAGACCATTGTGGCCACGGGCAAGGCCGCCACCCTGGATGTGGCGCTTCGGGAGGCGATGGAGCACGCCGAGAACCAGGCGCGGCGCTACCGGGACCGGCGCATGGAAGGCAAACGCCTTCCCAAGGAAGAGAAGGTGCTGACCGCGCCCCCTGTTGCCCGGCCCAAGGTTCGCGCCGCCCAGCCGGAGACTGAGGCAGGGCCAGGCAAGCCCTCTCGCGCCAAGGCCCGCGCGTCGATTGCCGTGCACTCGTTCCCCAGCCGCGCCGCGGTGATGGAGCCGCACATCCTCAAGAGCAGCGAAGCCATTGCGCTGAAACCCATGACCATGGAGGAGGCGGTGAAGGAAGCGGAGTTTCGCGACCGTGATTTGCTGATCTTCCGCAATGCTGCGGGAGAGATGTTTGTGCTGCATCGCCGCCGCGACGGGCAGATGGAGCTGGTGGAGATTCCGTAGCGCGGTGTCTCAGGGGATCGCTGGAGAAAACAGGCTGTGGAAATGCAGGTACCGTTCGACTCCGCTCAGGATGGCTGCATTGTTTTGAATGACAGCGTTGTTTTGACAAGAATCTGGAGAGCACACTCTATGTGACGCACTTTGGCGTAACTGTTTTTCCCATTTTGAATTTCTCTGTTATACCCCAGAGCCGGTCGGGAGTGTGCACACGAAGGAGTCATCATGCGGACCTTGGTTGCATCCGGTACCCGTTTTTGGGGGATGGAAGACGGCCTCGATCCGAGATAGGATTCACGGTATGGCCGCACTGACAGCAGAACGGCGCAAGGGCCGGAGAGGACATATTCAAGGATGGCAGTGGCGGCAATTCTCAGGGAGACTGTGAGCTTGAACCTTCCGGAAAATTCGGATTGCGCCCAGCAGCAGGAAGTACTCGACGCCTTGCCGGCGCTGGTTTTCCTGGAACGGGCGGGCAGGATTGTCTTTGCCAATGCGGAAGCGCGGCAGATGCTGGGCCTGACCGCAGAAGAGTGGGTGGAGCGGCCGGTCGAGGATGTTTTGTGGGGGCTGTTTCCGGGCACGGCCGAGCCGCAGACGCATCTGATTGGGAGCCAGCGGGGCAGCCCCTTCCACGCCACGATGCCCACCAGGGACGGCCGCCTGCTGCCGGTGGAGGGCACACACAGCATTCTCAATGCCGAGCTGCGCGAGGCGGTGATTGTGGCCCATCCCAGCGGGCGGGAGCGGGCGCCGAAGTCGCGGCTGATGGAGGATGTGCTGGCCAGTATCCCGGATGCCGTGGCCATTGTACATGACGACCATGTGCTCTACACTAACCCGGCCTTTACGCGCATGTTCGGTTACAGCGCCGAGGAGGTGAGCGGCGGCTGCCTGCGGGAAATGATTGTGCCGGAGACGCGCCGGCACGAGCATGCCATGCTGCAAAAGGCATTGGACGAGCAAGGGCGCGCGAGCATGGAGACGGTGCGCGTGAACAAGGCAGGCGAGCTGCTGGATGTAGTGCTGGTGGCCGGACCCTTGCTGGCCGCCGGGGCCAGGATCGGCTACGTGCTTACCTACCGCGACATTGGCGAGCGCAAGCAGACGGAAGCCAAACTGCAGCACGACGCCATGCACGACATGCTGACGGGATTGCCCAACCGCGCGCTTTTTCTGGACAGGCTGAGCCTGGCGTTCTGCCGCCGGTCGCGGCACCGGGATCAGAGCTGCGGGGTGCTTTTTCTGGACCTGGACCGCTTTAAGGAGATCAACGACACGCTGGGTCACGCGGCGGGCGACGTGTTGCTAGTTACGGTGGCCGAACGGCTGCGCGCGTCACTGCGTCCGCAGGATTCGGCATCGCGGCTGGGGGGCGACGAATTTGCCGTTCTGGTGGAAAACATTTTGGAAGCCGGCGACCTGAACGTGGTGGCCAACCGCATTTTGCGCGAGATGGAGCGGCCGTTTGAAATCTTCGGCCACCAGGTGCAGTCCGGGGCCAGCATCGGCGTGGCCATGGCCGGGCCGGACCACATGACCCCCGAGATGCTGATCCGGGACGCGGACTTCGCCATGTATCGCGCCAAGCAGGAGGGCGGCGGCCGCATCGAAATCTTCGACAAGCGCCTGGAGGTGCACGTCACCAGCCACAAGGAACGGGAGCGGGAGCTGCGCCTGGTGCTGGATAACCGGCAGTTCGAGGTCTGGTATCAGCCCATTTACCGGCTGGAGAACGGCAAGCTGGAGGGATTTGAATCAGTGCTGCGCTGGCTCCACGTAGACGGCTCGGCCGACAGTTCGCGCGACCTGCTGAGCGTGGCCGAGGACACCGGGCTCTCCATCACCCTGGGCCGGGAGACGATCAATGCCGTGTGCCGGCAGTTGCGCAGCTGGAGCGAGGGTTTGCCGCAGCAGGCTCTGACCCTGACCATCAATCTGACTCACCGGCAGTTCTACCACGCCGATCTGATAGCGCAGTTGCAAATGGCGCTGGAGACGAACGCCGTGGATCCGTCGCGGCTGTTGTTTGGGGTGGCGGAGACTACGCTGAACGAGAACCCGGATGCGGCGGTGGCCATCCTGCAGCGCATGGTGGACTGCAATGTGCGCATTGCGGCGGACAACTTCGGCGCCAGCATGGCGCCGCTCAACCACCTGGTGCGCCTGCCCATCGACGTGCTGAAGCTGGCACCCCGGCTGACCGAGGTGGCGGCCGGCGCAGGCCGCCAGCGCGCGGTGCTGGAGTCGCTGATTCATCTGGGCCACAAGCTGGGCATGCAGGTGATTGCGCAGGGGATCGAGACGGCCGCGCAAGTGGATGCGCTGTGCCGCATGGGCTGCGAGCTGGGCCAGGGCCCCCTGCTCTCGTATGCGCTGGATCCGGCGCGGGCGGCGAAGCTGATGGGACTGGGGTACTGGGCGGTGGTACCAGTACCTGAAACTGGCTCTTCGGTGTAGGATGGGCGCATGACGCCAGGGAAGCCGGCGCCCCGAGCGAGCAGTGCGCGAGCGGCCGCCAAACACAGCAAGCAAACCGCCAAGCCAGGAAAAACCGCGAAGCCAAGCAAAGAACTGGTTATCGTGACCGGAATCTCCGGCTCGGGGAAAGCCTCGGCGCTCAAGGCCTTTGAGGACCTGGGCTATCATGCCGTGGACAATCTGCCGCTGGAACTGCTGCCGGATTTTGCCGGGCTGGTGCGGAAATCCGCCGAGATCGACAGCGCCGCGATCGTGGTGGATGTGCGCGAAGGGCAGACCCTCGACCGGCTCCCTGATATCCTCAAGCGGGTAAAGACGCTGCTGCCCACGCGGGTGGTTTTTCTTGACGCGCAGGACGCGGTGCTGGTGCGGCGCTACTCTGAGACGCGGCGGCCGCACCCGCTGCGCCGGTCGGAGACGGTGTGGCGCTCCATTGTGGAAGAGCGGCAACTGCTGGACCCGATGCGCAACGTGGCGGATACGCTGATCGACACCTCCAACTTCAACGTGCACGAGCTGCGCGCCCATATCCAGGCGCGGTTTGGCCAGCAGGAGCAGAGCAAGCAACTGCTGGTCTCCTGCCTGAGCTTCGGCTTCAAGAACGGCGTGCCGCTGGATGCGGATATGGTCTTCGATGTGCGCTTCCTGCCCAATCCGCATTTTGTGCCGGAATTTCGCAAGCTGACCGGGCTGGATTCCAAGGTGGCGGGGTATGTGCGCGGGTTTCCGCAGAGCAGGGAGTTTCTGGACCGGGTGACGGGACTGATGCTCTACCTGCTTCCGCATTATGTGAAGGAAGGGAAGAGCTACCTGACGGTGGCCTTCGGGTGCACCGGCGGGCAGCACCGCAGCGTGATGATGGCCGAGGAGATGAGCAAGCGGCTTAAGAAGGCCGGCTACCAGGCGAAGGCGCTGCACCGGGATATTCCGAGATGATGCTGGCAAGTTAGCGGTTAGCAAGTCAGCGAGTCAGCGGGCCGGCGAGTTAGTTATGACGCGCCCTTAGCTATAGGGAAATGGATATGCGAAGACGGGATATGATCAGCGGTTCTTTCGCGGCGGTGGCGACGGCGACACTCAAGATTCATGCTGCCAGCTTGCTGCCGGCAGTCTATTCGGGTGCACAAAGCCGCCTGCGCGTTGTGAGCGTGGGAACTCCTGTTCCGGTGGAGGATAATGCCGGCGACACCTGGGTTGCGGCATGGGGCGACGATGATAACCTCTATTCGCCGTCGGACGATACGGAAGGTTTTCACAAACTGCCCTATTCGAATCTTTATTTCAATCGCATCGATGGAAGCGATCCGTTGCACCTGAGCGGGGTAACAGTGAACCGCATGACGGAGTATGGAAAAGGCAGCGAAGAGGGGCCGGATGGATGCACGTGGAAATCGAGCGGCTGCACTTTCATTGACGGCGCCTTGTATTGGGTTATCGCCCGGCATAAATACGGAGATGTTCATAACCGGCAAACGGCGCAGAATGCAAGCATCATCAAGAGCAGCGACTATGGGCGGACGTGGACACGCCCGGCCGACGTCAACTATCACAACCCGATGTTTCCGGGACAGCGTTTTGCCACGCCTTACTTCATTGAATTCGGCCATGAAGGGTGGGGGCAGGCTAAGATAGGCGACTACGTCTACGCCTTATCGAATAACGGCTTTTGGGATTGCGGCGACGACATGGTGCTGGGGCGGGTGGCGCGATCCAGGATCGGACTGCTGAACGGCGCGGACTGGGAGTACTACACGGGAGGGAAGGGCGGCCGGGCTAACTCATGGTCAAAAAATATGATGGATGCCAAACCGGTTCTGGAAGGAGCGCGCAAATTTGGCATGACCGGCGCCGTTTACCTGCATGCTCACCAAAGGTATTTCATGATCGGGTGGTATTATCCTGCGGGGGGCGGAAATATCACTAAAGAAGCCAAGAAGCATACGGTGTGGGACTTTTATGAGTCGCCTCAACCCTGGGGACCCTGGACTCGCATCGGTTCCTACGACTCTCAGCCTTCCGGCTACTATTCGCCGGGGGTGTGCCCGAAATTTCAAACGCCAAACAGAGTCTTTGTGATTACGGCCGGAGATTGGAAGAGCCCGCCGGACTACCGCTTGACCGTAGTACCGCTTGAAATCGGGACGTAATACGGGAAAAAACTCCAACAAGAGAAGGGATAGAAGCATGAAAATGAAGCACTGGCTTGCAGCCATTCTGGCCTCCGGAATCACCATTGCAGCGTGGGGACAGCAGAACGCGGCGCCTGCGTCCAAGCCCGCGGACAATGGGCCGTCCCTGGCGGTAACGATGCAGTTCCTCCAAGGCAAGTTAAACGAACAGGGCAAAATGAGTTGGGCTACGCATTATCATGACAGCGCCGATAATACGAATTGGATCTATCAATTCACCTTCGAGGTAAGCAAAGTGGTGGCCGATGCGGCGGCCTGCACCATCAGCTATCACTACAACATCGTCCGGGACGGCGCACAGATCTCCGATAGCGACACTTCGTTCAACCTGCACGACGTGCAGGACGTGACGCTGACCACGGGCGACCAGCGCCAGAACAAGAACGATGCGGCCGCCGGGCACACAACCTGGAACGCGAAGGTCGATCCGCCGGTCTTCGACCTTGATTGTGCGAGGGCAGGAGAATGTGGAGTTCTACTTCTTCTTTTTCGATGAAGACACGGCCAACCGCGTCACGAAAGCCATGGGGCATGCGGTGGAATTATGCGGCGGCAGCAGAGGTTCGTTTTAGGCGAGCTGGAACGCCACGAGCCAGGATGCGCACGGCTGCGAGTTGAATACGCGGCCGTTCCGGCGCTCAGGATAATCAATACTTGACGATGGCGGTGAAGGAGTCAGGCTTGAGGCTGGCTCCGCCGACTAGTGCGCCGTCGATCTCTTCCTGGCCGATGAGGGCTGTGGCGTTGTCGGGCTTGACGCTGCCGCCGTAGAGGATGCGCATGGCGGCGGCGACCTCCGCGCCCAGCAGTTTGGCCACTTCAGCGCGGATGATCTTGTGCGCGTCGACGGCGATCTCCGGCGTGGCGGTCTTGCCGGTGCCGATGGCCCACACCGGCTCATAGGCGATGACGATGGGCGCGGCGGCCTCGGCGGTGATGCCGGCGAAGGCTCCGGTGATCTGGGTCTTGAGCACGTGGGCGGTCTTGCCCGCTTCGCGCTCGGCCAGCACTTCGCCGATGCAGACCACGGGGACGACGCCGTGCTTGAGCGCGGTGTGCAGCTTCTTGTTGACGATCTCGTCGGTCTCGGCAAAGTACTGGCGGCGCTCGGAGTGGCCGATGAGGGTGTGCGTTCCGCCCACGGCCAGGAGCTGGCCCACCGAGGTTTCGCCGGTGTAAGCGCCTTCCTCGGCAAAGTGAATGTTCTGCGCGCCGACCAGGACGTTGGAGCCATTGGCATGCAGCGATCACCGTTGGCAGCAATACCGGGGAGGGAAACAGGGCGATCTCGTCGCGGCTGTGGCCGGCAACGAGGGGTAAAAAGGCATCGACAAAGGCCTTGGCTTCAGCGGGCGTTTTGTACATCTTCCAGTTGGCGGCGATCAGGGCTTTACGGGACATTTTTTCGGGTTCCTCGATTGAATGTTAGTCGATAGGATTTGGGCGCAGGGTGACGAGGAGCACAGCGCAGGTTAGCAAGTCAGCGAGTCAGCAAGTCGGCAAGTCAGCAAATCGGCAGGTCAGCGAAAACGGCCCTGAGCGATGCTCCGGGGCTGTTCTATTGGTGAAAAACGGATTTTTTCGGTGATTTTCAGATGCCAAATCTCACGATGTGGGAGATATTTGACTAGAAGTTCTTCGAGCTGTGTTGATTTCAAACGGGTTAATAATTATCTGCAAGGATTAAGGGGAAATTTATACCCTAGTGGGGTATAGGGGGGGAGGGGTACCCCTCAGGGGGGTATAAACCGGTCACAATTCTGGCATTTTGAATCGGGGACATTCCTGACAAGTTAGACATAAACACAACTGGTACTTTTCGGGTGTGAATATGATCCTCTTAATTCCATTGTGCGCCGGAGAGGGCTTATTTTATGCAATCGGGGGTTGGCTGCGGAATTTGGCCTAGATGGACGGGGTATTTGCTAGAATATGACTGTAGTCAGTGACTATGGGAGGAATTTGATGGCAACCACAATTCCAGCCGGGGAGTTCAAGGCCAAGTGCTTGAAATTGCTGGACCAGGTGGCGGAGAAGCGCGAGACGCTGGTGATTACCAAGCATGGCAAGCCGGTGGCGCAGGTGGTGCCGATGCCGCCGGAGAAAGAGCTTTTCGGGGCGATGCGGGGGAGCGGAGTCATCATCGGCGATATCATCTCGCCCCTGGAGAATGAGTGGGAGGCGCTCAAGTGAAGGCGACCACCGCTCCCGACCCTGCGCGGTTTCCGCTCTTGCTGCTCGATACACACGCACTTGTCTGGCTGATGCTTGGGGAAGACCGGCTGGGCAAGCAAGCTCATGAAGCTATCCGCAAATCATCCCGGGTCGAGCGGTTGCTGGTTTCGGCAATCACGCCGTGGGAGATCGGTGTGCTGGTCGCGAAAGGGCGCATCGATCTGCATCAGGACACGATGGGGTGGATGCGTACTGCGCTTGCGCTGCCGGGTGTGAAGCTGGCCCCGCTGGAGCCGGAGATTGCGGTCGAGAGTACGCGTCTGCCATGGGAGATGCACGCCGATCCGGCGGACCGGATTATGGTTGCTACGGCGCGGCATTTGGGGGCGATGCTGGTTACTGCGGACGGCGCGCTGCTGGAGATGGCAAGGCAGGGGAATTTCGTGGGCGATGGATGCGGGGACTTAGGGATTTGTGCTATCCCACCCTTGCCGCATAGAACGCGTGGCCCAGAGGGCACCCCGATGGGGCACCCGACTGGTCGCCCTGCGACATTTGACCTCCCAGGTCTCATAATCGAGGCCTGGGGCATCCGGCTTGTCTGCTGCCAAGGTGACTGCAAGCACTGCGAGGAGATTTCCACGGTTTGCGGCAGGCTTGGCCGGAAGGCCTGCTGCAACGGTCCACTACTTATCCGTCAGCGCTTCCACGCCGGGGAGTTTTTTGCCTTCGAGGAATTCGAGGCTGGCGCCGCCGCCGGTGGAGATGTGGGTGATCTGGTCGGCTACGCCGGCCTGGTTGATGGCGCTGACCGAGTCGCCGCCGCCGATGATGGAGATGGCCGCCTTGTTGGCCGCTACGGCCTTGGCGATGGCGTTGGTGCCTACGGCGAAGCGCGGGAACTCGAAGACGCCGGCGGGGCCGTTCCAGACGATGGTGCGGGCCGAGGCAGACCACCTCTTCAATGGCCGCGATGGATTTGGGACCGATGTCCAGGCCCTGCCAGTCGGCGGGGAAGTTGACCGAGCAGTCCCATAACTGGGTTTTGGCGTCGGCGGCGAAGTTGTCGGCGAGGATGTTATCGACGGGCAGCAGAAGCTGGACGCCTTTGGCCTTGGCCTTGTCGAGGGCGGCTTTGGCCATATCGATCTTGTCCTCTTCGACCAGGGACTTGCCGGTAGTGACGCCGAGAGCGCGCTCAAAGGTGTAGGCCATGCCGCCGACGATGACCAGCGTATCTACCTTGTCGAGCAGGTTGCTCGATGACGTCGATCTTGCCGGAGATCTTGGAGCCGCCGATGATGGCCACGAAGGGTTTTTCGGGCGTTTTCAAGGGCTTTGCCGAGATAGGTGATTTCCTTTTCCATCAGCAGGCCGGCGACGGCGGGCTTGAGGAAGTGCGTAATCCCTTCCGTGGAGGCGTGGGCGCGGTGGGCGGAGCCGAAGGCGTCGTTGACGTAGAGATCGGCCAGCGAGGCCAGAGCCTTGGAGAAGGCCGGATCGTTGGCTTCCTCTTCGGCGTGGAAGCGCAGGTTTTCAAGCAGCAGCACCTGGCCGGATTCGAGCTGGCGGGCCATCTCAGCTGGCCACTTCGCCGATGCAGTCAGGGGCGAAGGCCACGTTGACCGTTTCCGCCCAGCGCCTTGTCCAGCAGTTCGCGCAGACGGTCGACGACCGGGCGCAGCGAATACTTGGGATTGGGTTTGCCCTTGGGACGGCCCAGGTGCGAGGCCAGAATGACCTTGGCCTTGTGCTGGAGGGCGTAGACGATGGTGGGCAGCGTGGCCACGATGCGGGTGTCGTCGGTGATGGTCGAGCCGTCTTCAGTGAGCGGCACGTTGAAATCGACGCGGATGAAGACCCGCTTGTTGGCCAGATCGATATCGCGAATGGAGAGCTTGGGCATGGAGATAAAACCTTTCTGAGGGACTAGGGACTAGAGACTGCGCCTTCGATTTCGGCGTCCATCTCAATTTCGATGCGCCAGGCGGGGTTGAGCAGTTGGGCGACGACCACCATGGTGGCCGCGGGACGAATATGGGAGAAGAACTCGCCATGCACGCGGCCCACCGCCTCCCAATCTTCGACGCGGGTCAGGTAGATGCGGGTGCGGACACATGCTCGAACGAGCAGCCGGCGTGTGCCAGAGCCTCGGCGGCGATCTCAAAGATGCGGCGGGCCTGGCCGGCCGCGTCCAGATCTTCCGCGCCCACGGGGGCGGTGCCGGACAAATGCACCGCGTTTCCAACGCGCACCGCGCGGGAGAAGCCGATGATGGGCTCGTAGGGTGATCCGCCGCTGATGTTTGTGCACATGGCGTGTCGGTGGTCTTCGCGGGATCCCACCCTAGCCGCAAAAGCAAAAACGCGGCGAGGGTGGGGCACCCAGGATCCCATAGGTTACAGGCCCTTTTTGGCCAGGAAGCCGATCAGGTCGACGACGCGGGTGGAGTAGCCCCACTCGTTGTCGTACCAACTGAGCACCTTGACGCTGGAGCCGACCACCTTGGTCAGAGGCGTGTCCACAATCGAGGAGCGCGCGTCGCCCTTGAAGTCGGAGCTGACCAGCAGATTCGCATCAACGCCCAGAATGCCCTTGAGTTCGCCCTCGGAGGCTGTCTTGAAGGCGGCGTTCAGGGCTTCGGCGGTGATGGGCTTCTCGGCGATGAAGGTCAGATCGACGATGGAGACGTTGGGGGTGGGAACGCGGATGGCGAAGCCGTCCAGCTTGCCGGCGGTCTCGGGAATGACCAGCTTGAGGGCCTTGGCGGCGCCGGTGGAGGTGGGAATCATGCTGAGGGCGGCGGCGCGGGCGCGGCGCAGGTCCTTGTGCGGGAAGTCGAGGATGACCTGGTCGTTGGTGTAGCTGTGGATGGTGGTCATGACGCCGGAAACGATGCCGCAGGCCTCCATGACCACCTTGACCACGGGGGCCAGGCAGTTGGTGGTGCAACTGGCGTTGGAGAGGATGTGGTGCTTGGCCGGGTCGTACTTGTTGTGGTTCACGCCCATCACGATGGTCAGGTCTTCGTTGCTGGCGGGAGCGGAGATGATGACCTTCTTCACGGTCGCGCCCAGGTGCGCTTTGGCCTTGGTGGCATCGGTGAAGTGGCCGGTGGATTCGATCACGATCTGCGCGCCGACTTCAGCCCAGGGCAGCTTGGCGGGGTCTTTCTCGGCCCAGACCTTGATCTTCTTGCCGTCTACGGAGATGAAGTCCTCGCCGGCGGCGATCTCATTCTTCAGGTTTCCCAGGATGGAGTCGTACTTGAGCAGGTGCGCCAGCGTTGCCGGGCTGGTGAGGTCATTGACGGCAACAAAATCAATTTCCGGATTGCCCAGCGCGGCGCGCAAAACGTTGCGGCCAATGCGGCCGAAGCCGTTGATACCAACCTTAACTGCCATGTGTGATTTTCTCCTTATTAATCAATGATTCTGTGATTTGAACTGGTTCGGATTGGTTTAGTTCAGCATGTGAAATGCACTCGGAAGGCAATTCCGCCAAACCCTTGATGGTAACACTTTGGTCAACGGGGGCGAGATGAATACTCGTTCGCTCCCGTTTTTCGCGGAAAGCGCTGCACCGATAGTGTGCCTTTCCTGGTACGGGACAGTATGTGACGGATTGCACAGTATTTGCAGCGTCCTTGGGTAGTGTGGTATCCCGGTATCGATAGGCAAGAGTTGAAGGCGGTATGAGCAGACGTTCCAGACGCACTCCCAATCTTTCGGAATCCACAGGCAAGATCGGCCAGGAACTCCCATCGAATCAGCCAGCTCCGCTGGTGCCGTTCTATCCGGACGATGCTCCTGCCGGGACGCATGCTCCTCAGCAGCAGCGGGGGCACCGGCCACAGGAACACCGGCCCGCAGCGCCGGCGCAGCCCGCGAAGCGGGAATGGCCCGCGCGGCGGGAATGGATGGAGCCGGCCGGCTCGGGGCGGTTCGAGCTGGAGACGCAGCCGGATTCGGCCTCCGTGCCTCCGCCGGAGCCGGCGGCGGCGGAGCGTTCGCCCCAGGCTCCCAAGGGCTACGTAGTGCTGGCCATCGGTCTGCCCGGCTCGGGCAAGACCACGTGGTTCCGGCGCCGCGGAGTTACGCCGCTCTCCAGCGACCTGCTGCGCAATATTCTCTTCGACGACGTGGAGGAGCAGCGCTACCAGGGGCTGGTCTTCTCCACCTTGCGGTCGCTGCTGCGGGCGCGGCTGATCGCGCGCATGCCGTGGAACTACGTGGACGCGACCAATCTTTCCATTCACGAGCGCCGCCAGTGGATCAAGATGGCCAAGAGCTTCGGCTACGAGGTGCAGGCGGTGTTCTTCGATGTGCCGCTGGAGGTGTGCCTGCAGCGCAACAGCAAGCGCGACCGCTCCGTGAGCGCGGAGGTGATGCGCAAGATGGCCGAGAAGCTCAAGCCGCCGGTGTTTGAAGAGGGATTTGCCAAGATTACCGTGGTGCGGGTGAAGAACGCCGGGTGAAAGCTTCCAGCCTACAGGTTAGTTCAGCGGGCGGGCAATGGTTTGGGGGCGAAGATAATCGTAAAACGTCTCCGGACTGTTCACGCCGCCGCCCAGGCCGCTTAAATTCACTCCGCCGTAGGGCAGGCCGTAGGCGAAGAGGTTGTGGGCGTTGATCCAGTTGTTGCCGGCCACCAGGCGCTCGGCCACGCGGTTGGCGCGCGCCAGGTCGGCGGTCCAAACGCTGTTGGCCAGGCCGTAGGCGAGTTCATTCACTTTGGCAAGGGCAGATTCTTCATCCTTGAAGCGTAACAGGTAGGCGCACGGCCCGAAGATTTCCTCACGGCAGCAAACATTGTCATCCGGTCCTTCCAGGAGCGCGGGCTGGACATAAAATCCATTGGCCGCGCCGGCCGGCGCAGTCTGGCCGCCATCGAGGACGGCATGCGCGCCGCTCTGCTTGCCGCGATCGAGATACCCCAGCACGCGTTGCCGCTGAACCTGACTGACCAGCGGTCCCATCTGCGTATCGCGATCCAGGCCGGGGCCGATTTTGGTTTGCCGCAAAATTTCAGTCACCTTGCCGACGAAGCGGTCATAGATTTTCTCGTGAACCACCCAGCGCGTGGCGGTGCAGCAAACCTGCCCGGTGTTCAGAGTAACGGCAGCGGCAAGCTGGGCTGCGGTGGCATCCACGTCCACGTCGTCGAAGACGACGGCTGCGCCTTTGCCGCCCAGTTCCAGTTTGCAGGGGACCAGGTTGCGTCCGCTGAGTTCGCCGATCTTCCTGCCTACCTCGGGTGAGCCGGTAAAGGAGATACGCTTGATGCGCGGACTGGAGGCGAGCGCGGCACCGGCCTCGGAGCCAGTGCCGGCAACGACGTTGAGCACGCCGGGCGGCAGGCCCGCTTCCAGGGCAATCCGAGCCGCGTACAAGGTGGTAAGGGGCGTGATCTCGGAAGGTTTTACAACGGCCGTATTGCCCGCGGCAAGGGCTGGAGCGACGCCCCAGCAGAGAATCGTGAAAGGGAAATTCCACGGGAATATGAAGGCGCAGACGCCGAAAGGGACACGCCAGGTGCGCGCCTCGAAACCTTTGACGTTGAGCGGGACGCTGTAACGAGCACGCGTGGAGAGACCGGCGAAGTAGCGGATACATTCAATGCCGAAGGGAATATCGAATCCCTCGGCGGCGGCGATGGGCTTGCCCACGTCGAGGGACTCGAGTTGGGCCAGTTCGGCGGAGTGCTTTTCCAGCGCATCGGCAAAACGGTGCAGAAGCTGGGCGCGGTCGCCGGGAGACAAGGCCGACCAGGCGGGAAAGGCCTTGGCTGCCGCCGTGATGGCAAGATCGACTTCCTTTTCTCCGGCCATGGCGACCTGGGCGAGAGGCGAGCCGTCCGATGGGTTCAACACTAGTTCGGTTGCGGTCACGCAGGCCTGGCCGCCGATGAGGTTGGGGAGCGGTTTCGCAATAAACTCCCGGACGTTGGAGTTAAGTTCAGTTTTCATGGGTTACCTCAGTGGGGCAGATCGTTTCCGTACGCCGTAAACCGCCCAAATTATAGCGCTCGGGAGGGGCTCGGCAATAACCGGCTTGCCAGCCTGAAGATAAGCCGGCCGGTTGAGCAATTCCCGCGCCGTTGAGAGTTGCAATTGGGTATGATAGTCGTGCATGGAAAAGACACTTGACGTAAAACTCGCCGCACTGAAAAAGGACCCCAGCAGCCGGGTATTCATCCTGGCGGACGCCAGGGATGCCGATATGGCCTTGGGCATCTCCTCGCCGGGGCAGAATGCCGAGGGAAGACTTCGCTCGCTGGCCGAATACCGGGAGCAGATGCGCCAGATCGTCTCCCAGGGCATGGTAGACATCATGCTCATGTCGGCTAGCACCTCGGAGATACTGACCATTCAGGAACGCATCTTCGACACCTCGGCGGTGACTCCGGCGGTGCGCGTGAACGATACGACGGACTTGCATATGGTTCGCGGGTCGCGCTATGCGCAGGCCCCTTCGCACCCGTTTGCCACGGCCACCATTGACCATATCCAGGCGGGCAAGAGTCCATGTTCTCCGGATGAGCGCCGCCTGGGGGCGAATCTCGGGCTCTATTCGGTCACTTTCAACAACGATCCGGAGCGCGACCTGAAGGTGATGGAGGCTTACAAGGCCTTCCGCCTGGAGGCGGAGGCGAAACATTTCAGATATTTTCTCGAGGTATTTCATCCCAATGTGCCGGCCAAAGTGCACGGCATCGCGCCGGAGGAGATTCCCTTCTTCGTCAACGACCATATCGCGCGGCTACTGGCCGGCGTAACCGCGGCGGGCAGGCCGCGCTTTCTAAAGATTCCTTATGGCGGCCCGGAAGCCATGGAAGGACTGTGCGGGTATGATTCTTCGCTGGTGGTGGGCGTACTGGGCGGCTCGGCGGGAACCACGCACGATGCCTTCGCGCTGGTTTACGAGGCCAAGCGCTATGGGGCCCGGGCTGCGCTTTTCGGCAGAAAGATCAAGGCCGCCGAGCACCAGCTCTCGTTCGTTCATTTTCTGCGTCTGGTGGCGGACGATCAAATCCTGCCGGCGGAAGCGGTGATGGCTTATCACGGCACGCTGCACAAATTGGGAATCACTCCACGCCGCAGCCTGGACAAGGATCTGGAACTGACTTCTTTGGATGCGAACTATGAGGCGGATGGGGATTTGTCACCTGCCGCCCAGGCAGCAAAAACAAGAACCCGGCAAGGATGGGGCACCCGGTTTTTAGCGGGCGCGAGCCGGGGAAAGTATTCATGAGCAAACTGTACGACGTACTGGGAGCCGGCATCGCGGCGGTAGACGATCTGTTCTACATAACGGAATATCCGCCGGTGGATAGCAAAGTGCCGATTCAGGGCAGCACGCGTCAGGGCGGAGGACTGACCTGCACGGCGATGGCCGCAGCCGGCACGCTGGGAGGGCGCGCCGCCTACGTAGGGCGCTTTGGCGACAACGAGTCTGTCGAGATATATCGTATCCGCGCTGCGGCACCACGGAGTGGATATCTCGCACATGGTTCACGACCCGGCAGGCGGGCCGTACCACAGCATCATGGTGGTGGACGGCGCGGGACATCGCAATGCGTTCTACGACCCGGCACTGTACAGGGTGGTTAGCGCGGACGATCTACCGGAGGCTCTGATTCAGTCCGCCAGTCTGGTTCTGCTGGATCATCTCACCGAGCCATCTCTGACCACGGTGGCAGAGAAGGTGCGCAGGCTGGGAGTGCCGGTTCTGGGGGATATTGAAGGCCGTACTGAATCGGCCATGAAACTGACCGCGCTGACCGATTACCTGATTGTTTCAAAGGCGTGGGCTGCGTGGGCCAGCGGCGCACAGGAGCCGCGCGAGGCCTGCGCAGTGCTGGCAGGCACGGAACGGCTGGCAACGGTGGTGACGGATGGCGCCGCAGGCTGCTATTTCAGCACCGGGGCAGAGCCGGCGGTGCGGCATTTTCCGGCCTTCAAGGTTGATGCCTTCGATACGACCGGTTGCGGGGATACGTTTCATGGAGCCTTCGCGCTCGCGGTGGCGCGAAAGCTGGCGGTAAGGGAAGCAATTGTGTTTGCATCAGCGGCGGCCGCGCTCAAGGCTATGGCTGCCGGAGGAGAGCGGCGGGGATGGGATGCGCTTCCCACGCTGGATGCGGTGATCGCGTTTCTTGGTTCCCGGCTTGAGGAGCCGGAAAGATCGGCGATGCTCAGGAAGCTTGAAGTCCTCAGTAGCTGTCAGGAAACGTGGTAAGAGTTTTGGAGAGGCTCTTACGGAATGCGGGCAGCGAGTTTTGCGGCCTGGGAAGCAGCTTGTTGGGGATCAGGCAGGTTTGCGTACCCCCCGATGGTACGCCCCTTGCGAAAGATACAGATTCCGCCCAGGTATTGCGCTTTGACCTGGAATGCTTCGTCGCCAACCTGTGCGGGGGTAGCGCCGTCAAAATGCTTGCGGAGTTGTTTGAGGACCTCGGCGGCGGATTGCGGCGAGGCCTCAAGGACGATAAACGCCTGCCCTTGCTTGTATGTGGCCACGTAGCCGCGCTTGAGCTGCTTTAGCCCCAGCACGCTTTCCGGGACTAGGCGGGTGGAGGCGAGGTTCTCTTGGGGGAACCACTGCAAGGCCTCCGGGGCGGTGACCCTGCCCTCCAGGCGCTCCTCGATCCCGGTGACGAAGGCCCGCAGCGCCGCACTGTAATCGCTGTCAGGGCTGGCGGCGATTACGGTCATTTCAACGTAATACTTGCCTTTGGCGAAGGTGGCGCTTTGCGGTTGCACCTGCCCGCCCATGCCGATGCTGACGATGGGCAGGCTGGGATCGCGGTTGGCGGTGAAAATGCCGTATGCCGAGTCGGCGTCGTTCATCTCGGAGACATCGATGGTCAGCGTGTCTCCGCCCGACTTGCAGTCGATTCCCCGCATGCGCGACAAAGCCGTAGATCAGGTAACCTTCGGCGGCGCCATCCTTGTAATCGTAAAGATTGTCGGCGGCGTACTGGCGTTTAGGCCCGGACTGTTCCCAGCCGGGCGCGAATTGGCAACTGAGATAGTCCTGGGCGCGCGCCATGCCAGCCGCGCACAGGATGGTAGAGCAGCAGACCGGCGGCCTTCATGCAAACAATTCCTGGGCGCGCGCCATGCGGTCCGATACATGGACGCCGAAGGGACATTTCACCGTGCATTGGGTGCAGTCGCCGCAGCGGACTGCAACCTGTTCGGGGGGCAACTCCAAGAAATCTCTCCCGCCCCAGCGCGAACTGGCCATAGCCGTCGGCGTAGGTGAGGAAGCGCAACACATCGGCGACCGGCAGGCCCTTCTGGCAGGCGCCATCGCACTGGCCGCACATGCGGCAATAGAGCGGGCTGATTTGCTCCAGGTGCGCGGCCAGCAGCTTTTCGTCGCCGGCGGAGAATGGTTGCGCCATGGCCTTCAGGTTCTCGTCCAACTGGTCCATATCCGTCATGCTGGGAATGGTGGTGGAGACGTTGGGCTTGTTGATCACCCACTTCAGCGCCGCCAGCATGGCGCCATCCTGCTTCAGCTTCTTGAAGAGGGGATCGCCGGGCTTCAGGTCGGCGAAATCCTCCGGCCATCACCTTCATGGCCACGACGCCCATGCCGGCCTTGGCGGCGGCCGCAATGGCCTGCTCCATGCTGGCGTCCATGGAGAAGTTGTAGGCCGTAAGCACCACGTCAAAGACGCCCTTCTGCGCCAGCCAGGGCAGCAGTTGCTGCTGGCCGCCGTGCGTGCTGACGCCGGCAAAGCGGATCTTGCCCTGTTTTTTGGCCAGCTGTTGCGCTTCGATCATGTCGTCGCTGAATTTCGTCCGGAGCTGCTCTTGCCATGGAGATACCAGATATCAAGGTAATCGGTGTTGAGTTCGCGCAGGCTGGTCTCCAGATCCTTCAGCAACCCCTGCTTATTTTCGAGCGTCCGACTTGGTGGAGAGGATGACCTGCTTCCGCCTGGCGCCCAGAGCCGCGCCCACCATGCGCTCATTGTTGCCGTGCTGATAGCCGCGCGCGGTATCGAAGTAGTTGATGCCGATATCGGCGGCGCGCTCAATCACGCTGGGGTCCGAGGTGATCATGCATCCGAATCCCACCGTGGTGACCTTCAGGCCGGTTCGGCCCAGGGTTCTGTAGTCGAGTTTGACAGGGGACTTTGCGGTGGATTCCGGGGACGATTGCAAGAGCCCCATCGCGGAACCGGCGCCCATGACAGGAAGCGCTAACCCGGCGGAGAGGCCGGCAGAGAGGAAATCGCGGCGAGAGGTATTTGAATTCATAAATGCACCTTTATCAGCGAACTGAATAGAGTAACCCATTTTTGTGTTTTGCGGATAGCAGGCAGGTCACACGGCAGGGGCATGAAACCAGGGATTTTTATCGAGATTTCTTCAACCAGCTTCCGAGGCGCCAAACTAGCCAGGCCTTTGATCGGTAATCAGCGCGTCCTGAATCGCATCCTGGATGTGGCCCAATTTTTCGTGCTTGGTGCGGAGGTAGCGCTCGAAGGTCTCCTGGGGCTCGACTTCGGCGGAGACGCGCTCCACCACGGTGATGCCGGCGGACTCCAGCGCGGCGACCTTCTCGGGGTTGTTGGTGATGAGGCGGACCCGGGAGACGCCCAGCAGCTTGAGGGCCTCGGCGGGCAGCTCGTAGGCGCGGCAGTCGGCGGCAAAGCCCAGCTCCACGTTGGCTTCCACGGTATCCATGCCCTGGTCCTGCAGCTCGTAGGCTTTCAGTTTGGCCATCAGGCCGATGCCGCGGCCCTCCTGCTGCTCGTAGAGCAGGATGCCCGCGCCGGCCTTGGCGATCTTGCCCAGGGCCAGCTCCAGTTGAAGCGGCAGTCGCAGCGCAGCGAGCCGAAAACGTCGCCGGTGAGGCATTGGGAGTGGATGCGCACCAGCGGGGGAGCGGAGTGAATGTCGCCCATCACCAGGGCCACTAGACCGCCTCGGCTTGCCCGCCACCGCCTTCGCGCCGCGTGCGCCAGCACAGCCCTCAAAGCCCAGGATGCGGAAGTCTCCCCAGCGGGTGGGGAAATCCGCTTCGGCGATCTTCTTCACGCTTTCAAATGCCATAGTTCCATTTTACGCGCGGTGATCTCTGATACCTGATCTCTGCCTGTCGCGATACATTGATAGGGTGACGGACAATCTCATTCTGATCACGCTGCTGGTCAAGCTGGGCGTGGTGGCCTCGGTGGCCAGCGTGCTGGCGCGGGTAGCCACCTTCCGGCGGCTTTTCTTTGCCGAGCACCGCAGTCGGCGGCAAACCCTGGCCTTGCTGGCGTTCTTCCTGGTGCCGCTCACGCTGGGCGTGTGGGTGCGGATCGCGGTGCCCAACTTTCTGGCCGCCGACATCTCCTTCGAGACGGTGATTCTGCTGGGCCTGCTGCTGGGGCCGGGATGGGCCATGCTGGGCGGGGTGGTGCTGTCGGGGCCGGCGGTCTACCACCACGAGTACCTGGCCCTGCCCTTCAATGCCGCTGCTGGGACTGGGCGCGGGCCTGCTGGGCCGCTTTGTCGAGGAGGAGGAGATCTGGTCGTTCACGCCCTTCATCGACCTGAGCCTCTACCGCTGGGTGCGGCGCAACCTGCGCAAGCCGCGCATCGACCGCCAGTTTCTGATGCTGTTTCTCATTGTGGCGGCGGAGGCCTGCCGGGACTGGCTGGCCCACGCCTTTCCGCACCGGCTGTTTGCGCTGCTGGCCAGCCGAGTGGTGGCTGCAGGCGCTGGTGTGGCTGAGCGCGCCCATCGTGGTGGGCATCGCGCTGAAGGTGTGGAATACGCTGCGCATCGAGATGAAGCTGGAAGAGCAGAAGCGGCTGCTGCTGGAAGCCCGGCTCGACGCCCTGCAGCGCCAGATCAATCCGCACTTCCTGTTCAATACGCTCAACTCCATCGCCTCGCTGGTGCGCATGAAGCCGGAGCTGGCGCGGGAGATGACGGTGAAGCTGGCCAATATTCTGCGCGCGCTGCTCAAGGACCACGACACCTATGTTCCGCTGAGCGAGGAGTTGAGCTTTACCGACGATTACCTGGACATCGAGGTGGTGCGCTTCGGCGCCGACAAGCTGCGGGTGCGAGAAAGAGATCGATCCGCGACACGCTGGCGGTGCTGGTGCCCAGCATCCTGCTGCAGCCGCTGATTGAAAACAGCATCAAGCACGGACTGGAGCCGCGCCTGAACGGCGGCACGGTGACCCTGCGCAGCCGGCTCAGAGGGGATCGCGTTCTTATCGAAGTGGCCGACGACGGGGTGGGCATGGGCAACAGGCCGGCCTCGGCGCTGCGCCGCACCGGCGCGGGCATCGGCATGAAGAACGTGCAGGAGCGGCTGGAGGTGCTCTACGGCAACCAGGCGCGGTTTAACGTGGTCAGCAATCCTGGGCGGGGCACGCTGGTTTCGATCGAGATTCCGGCGAATTTGCCGGGTGGGGGCTAAACCAACCGGGAGAGCCGCACTTGAAGAGTACGGGCTTCAGTCCGTACATAAGCCCTGTAAAATCAACGCCGAGTGCCACATTCTTCGTGTTCTTTGTGAAGGGTGGGAATGCATAGACTTCGATCTGGGTGGGTATCCCACCCTTGCCGCGAGCCGCCGCGGCGACCTACGTCAAAGGATGGGGGCACCCACTTCAATGGCACGTTAAGGGTGGGCCGTGCAGACTTGCGGTCCCCGGACGGTAACCTTTGGTGCGCCGAAATGCACAGCCCTTCGCGGTATGCTCAAAGCATGGTGCGCTTCACGGTGCTGGCGTCGGGGTCCAAGGGCAACGCACGGTTGTCTCCGGCGGGCGGACGCGCATTCTGGTGGACTGCGGGCTGAGCTGCCGGGAGCTTTTCCGGCGCATGAAGCTGGCCGGCGAGGAGCCGGAGACGCTGGACGCGATCCTCATCACCCACGAGCACTCCGACCACGTGGGCGGGCTGGCCGTGACGGCGCGCAAGCTGGGCATTCCGGTGTACTTTACCGAGGGCACGCACCGCGCCTGGATGCGCTGGCTGACGCCGCGGCGGCAGATGACCTATGCGCAGTGGCTGGAGCAGAGCCGCAAGCAGGCCGCGGAGCGCCAGGCGGAGGCCGACGCGGCCCAGCGAAGAGGGCGAGCCGGACGAGAGCGATCTGGTGGAGGCTGCCGGTGAATTGCAGCGAAGAGCGTCCCGCAGGGGCTAAAGCCCCGCTCGTTAATGCAGCATCTCCGCGCACGACTAAAGTGGTGCCCTGACGCAGAAGCTGTCACAGAAATGAATACTTCCGCAGCGTTGCCCTCCCGGCAAGGAAGACCCCACCTGGCTGCCGGCGGTGGAGTATTTTCAGGCGGCCGAGCCCTTCGAGATCGGCGACATCGCCGTCAGCCCCTTCACCATTCCCCACGACGCCGCCGACCCGGTGGGCTTTGTCTTCCGGGCCGAAGGGGTGCGGATGGGCTTTGCCACCGACCTGGGCTACATTCCGCCCAACGTCAAGGCGCAGCTCGCAGGGCCTGGACCTGCTGCTGCTGGAGTCCAACCACGACCTGGAGATGCTGCGCGACGGCCCCTACCCCTGGGCGGTGAAGCAGCGGGTACTTTCGCGCGTGGGGCACCTGTCGAACGAGGCGGCGGCGGAGTTCCTGGAGAACGGCTACGACGGCCAGGCGGCCTATGTGATTCTGGCGCATCTCTCTGAAAGCAATAATCTTCCGGAGCTGGCGCGGGTGACGGCCGAGCGCGCGCTGAACGGCCGGGCCAGCCTGCTGGCCAACCGGCTGCTGCTGGCGGCGCAGCATGAACCGCTTTCTGCCTATTTATCTTTGATTAGGAGTAAATTGGATTACAATAGTGAAACACGGGCATCACTCTGTACCAGGTAGATTGGCAAGGGAATCGCCAGGGCCTTGGCGTCATGGCGAGGCAGGAGCGGAGTACCACCTGCATCCGAGCACCGCCGGTGGAGCATCTAATTCATTGGCCTTCCGTTGCCACGTGAGCCGCAGCAGAAGCATAGCGGAGCAGAACAATCCTTTGCAAAGTGAGTCTTACATTTATGGCAAGAACCCAATGCACTGACAGAGTCGTAGGCGCCATCCTGGCAAGCTGGCGCTATGACATCTCCGGGATTTATCCGGAGATGCGCAAGGACTATGAGCAGCATTTTGCCGAATGCACCCACTGCAGCGCGCGGCAGAAGTTCCACCGCAGCCTGGATGTGACGCTGGCCGTTCTGACCTCGCTGGCGGTGTTCTTCTTCCTCTTCGCGCTGGCGGTTCTTCACCACATCAAGCCGATGGAGCATGTGGCCTTCAACGTCTTCGGCCTGGATGTCGAAGACACCTACCATATGCTGGTTTCGGCGGGCATTGCGGGGCTGATCTTCTCGGTTGTTGCCCTGGCCCTGGTGCTGATGGCCACGCCGGCGCCTTCGTATCTGGGCGGCATCGCGGCCGAGCGCGCCAAGCTCATCGAGGAGCGGCTGCCGGCGGCCATCAAAGCGCTGCGCTCGCGGTAAACAGAGTTCGGCGGTCAATATTTTAAAGGGCCTCCCCACGGGGGAGGCCCTTGTGCGTGTGGGGCGGTAATATCTGAGCGAAACGCATCGGAGCCGGCTCTTGACAGTTTCGGCACTTCGGATATGCTGAAAGTATGACTTACGGAAACGCAGCAAATTCGGCAGCCGTCAGCCGCATTGGCCAACGCCGCCAGATTGTCATCCCCAAGCGGGTCTTCGATGCGCTTAAACTCCGGGCGGGCGATTTTGTCGAGGTGACGGTGGAGCGCGGGCATCTCCAGATGCGCCCCAAGAGGCTGGTGGATGCCGGAGACGTAGTGCTCAGTGCAGCCGAGGCGGCCAAGGTGCGCAGAGGCGAAGCGGAACTGAAGGCCGGCCAGTCAAAATTATGGCGCGTGCCGTCCAGGTAATCAAGGGCATGACCGGGCCAGGGTAAGTATAACTAGAGCGACTATCGAAGCGATCAATAAAATTATGAAGCATGCACGCGAAACCCTATATGTGAACTCCCCTACCTTTACTTCCTCCCAAACTGACTTCAATAGTATTTGTCCTTGTAATACCAATGCCTCTTCTGCTTTCTCAATCCCATCATGGTCAAAGTCTTCAACTGGTTTAGAAAAGAACGATTCGTGCTTCTCCAAGGCTTTGAGTAATGGTTCGTGCGAGTCCTTCTTGGGATTTAGCCGCAGCCTGATTTTAGAGGCCGCTTCGTTGACGCCAAAAAAGTGCGCTAGGGAAATACTCAATCGGTCATTACTTCCTACATCCATCAACTTCACAGCCTGGAGGGCAACTGCGTGACCGATCAACTCCGCTATGTTGCCCCGTAGGCCGTCTATCCAGTTTTGCCGAAATTCGGAGACCTTCGACTCCTTGCTTATGATTAAGCCAAGCACTGAGGCTAAGGCCGCTATAAAGGCTACTGAGAGCGGTACACCAAAGTCCCTTAGCAGTTCAATCATCGCGGTTATCCTTCAACTGAGTAAGCACTAATCTTACTTCACGATCAGCACGCGCAGGTTGCGCATGTGGTGAAGAACACGCGTTCTATTGGCCCATTAATGACTCGCTCCGCCTGTACTCGCAGCCTTATTTACCGCCTGCTCGATTTGTGCGGCGTCTCCCAGATAATAATGGCGAATCGATTTCAGGTCATCGTCAAGTTCTTCTACCAGCGGCACGCCGGTAGGAATGTTGAGATCGACAATCTGCTGGTCCGGAATGTCTTCAAGATACTTTACGAGCGCCCGCAGGCTGTTGCCGTGGGCCGCGATCAACACCTGCTTCCCCGACCGGATGATGGGAGCAATCGCTTCGTGCCAGCAAGGCAGAAAGCGGTCGACGGTATCCTTAAGGCATTCGCAGAGGGGAAGTTGTTCTTTGGGTACGTTGCGATAGCGCGGGTCCTTCCCCGGATAGCGCGGATCCGCCTCGTCCAGCGCCGGCGGGCGAATGTCGTAACTGCGGCGCCAGAGTTTCACCTGTTCTGCCCCATACTTCGCTGCCGTCTCAGCTTTGTTAAGGCCTTGCAGCGCCCCATAATGCCGTTCGTTCAGCCGCCAGTCGCGCTCGACGGGAATCCACATCAGGTCCATTTCGTCCAGCGTGATCCACAGAGTGCGTATGGCGCGCTTCAGCACCGAGGTGAAGGCGATGTCGAAGCGATATCCCTGCTCCTTCAGCATCAGGCCGGCCTGCGTGGCCTCTTCTCTGCCCTTCTCCGACAGGTCAACATCCGTCCAACCGGTAAACAGGTTTTCTTTATTCCAGATGCTCTCTCCGTGGCGTAGCAGAACGACTTTGTACATTTCAAAACTCTCTTTCCCGGGTGCGGGGTTCGTGGAAGAAGCAGATTGGATGAACAAGAAAGCCGGGCGGAATCCGCCATCCTTCGATTGCGCAGGGCACCCCGCTTTATGAGATGCCCTGCTTCGTTCAAGGCAGCAGCCGGCCCTTAGTCGTTGTAGTTCAAGCTCTCCAGCCCCAGGTAGACCGCGCCGGAGCCCAGTTCTTCTTCGATGCGGAGCAACTGGTTGTACTTGCAGATGCGGTCGGTGCGGCTGACCGAGCCGGTCTTGATCTGGCCCACGCCGGTGGCCACGGCCAGGTCGGCGATGAAGGTGTCCTCGGTTTCGCCGGAACGGTGGGAGATGACCGAGGTATAGCCGTAGCGGCGGCCCAGGTCGATGGCTTCCAGGGTCTCGGTGACGGTGCCGATCTGGTTGAGCTTGATGAGGATGGAGTTGGCCACGCCCTCCTCGATGCCGCGCTGCAGGCGCTTGATGTTGGTGACGAAGATGTCGTCGCCGACAATCTGAATGCGGCTGCCCAGCTTGTCGGTGAGAATCTTCCAGCCCGCCCAGTCGTCCTCGGCCAGGCCGTCCTCGAGCGAGACGATGGGATACTGGCGGGTCCAGTTGTCGTAGAAGCTGACCATCTCCTCGCTGGTCAGCTCGCGCTTGTCGCTCTTCTTGAAGATGTACTTGTTCTTTTCCTTGTCGTAGAACTCGCTGGAGGCGGGATCGAGGGCAATGGCGATCTGCTCGCCGGGCTTGTAGCCGGCCGCCTCGATGGCCTCGAGGATCACCTCGATGGCCTCGGTGTTGGACTTGAGCGAGGGAGCAAAGCCGCCCTCGTCGCCCACGGCGGTGTTGTAGCCCTTCTTCTTGAGCACGCTCTTGAGGGTGTGGAAGGTCTCGGCGGCCCAGCGCAGCGCCTCGGAAAAGCGCTCGGCGCCCACCGGCATGATCATGAACTCCTGAAAGTCCACGTTGTTGTCGGCGTGGGCTCCGCCGTTGAGCACGTTGAGCATGGGGGTGGGCAGAATGCTGGCATTGACGCCGCCCAGATAGCGGTAGAGCGGGACTTCAAGGGTCTGGGCCACGGCGCGGGCAGCGGCCATGGAGACGGCAAGAATGGCGTTGGCGCCCAGCTTGCACTTGTTGGGCGTGCCGTCCAGGGCGATCATGGTCTGGTCGATGAGCCGCTGGTTGGCCGCGTCCATGCCCTCCAGCTCGGGGGCGATGACGCTTTCCACGTTTTCCACGGCCTGCAAGACGCCCTTGCCGCCATAGTGGCTTTTGTCGCCGTCGCGCAGTTCCACGGCCTCATGCTCGCCGGTGGAGGCGCCCGAAGGCACGATGGCGCGGCCCAATGCGCCGCTTTCCAGAATTACGTCCGCTTCCACGGTGGGATTGCCGCGCGAGTCGAGAACCTCGCGGGCACGAATGGCAACAATTTCAGTCATATCGGTCCTCGCAATGCGGTGCTGCAGCCGGGCATTCAGTTGGGGACGGCGATCCACGGCAAGAGTTTCTCCGGCGGCGCTTTGAATGGTGTTCAGAAGCTCCTGCACGTTGGGAATCTCCTCTCCGTCCAGCGCTCAAAAATGCGGATGTACCCTACGGATTCTAGCAAACCGGGGGAGACCGGACAGTGTGGCGACGGTCACAGGGGCGCAGGCCGTTACCGGCAAGGGAAGCGCGCGGAGTGTATTGCCATTTCTGATTCGTGCCGCGGAAGGCACCAGCCTGGACGGCAGGCGCTTTCTCGACGGCGATCGGCGCTAATCTTATCTTGGGTGAGTAGGCGCAGGTCTGCGGAAACGCTGGCTGAAGCGAAACTCTCCGGCCCTGTCGGGGTCTAAGCAGAGAGGGATAAGTGTGCCCGCGAAAAGGAGTCCTGGATGAAGCGTCCGATTCTTGTTTGCACCTTGTTTGTTGCAGTCACTGCCGTCCTGGGAGCGCAGGAGCCGAGCCAGACAAGCCCCTACCAGGGAACCTCGAATCCCCCCTCGGATGACCAGATCACCACCAGCAGCGCGCCTGCGGCCAAGCCCCCGGCTGGTCAACCTGTGTATATTCAGCCGGTTGCCCCTGCCCAGGCGCAGGTTGAGCCGCAGCCCACCTCCGTGGATCCCTCTGTTAACTATCCGGACCCCGGCAACGAGAACGGGATGCAGGCTGCGCCGGTCAGGCCGAACCAGCCGGTTCTGACGCAGCGCAACTACCCCTACGACCCGGACGGCGATATTGTGCATCCGCACCCCCTGCGGCGGGGCGAAATCGAGGAGGGGACCATCATTCGCGTCCGGCTTCTGGACCGGCTCTCGACCGTGGATAGCGAAGATGGCGAAGCCTTCCGCACCCGGGTTGCCTCGGACGTGCTTGCGGGCGGCGAAATGCGCATTCCCGCCGGAGCAGAGATTGACGGCAGGCTGGTGCAGGTATCGAGCGGCCATGCGGGCGGTCACGGCTCCATGCGCCTGCAGCCGGAGGTGGTAATCCTGCCCGACGGCACGCGCTACCGGCTGCGCGCCGAGCTTACCGGAACTCCCGGCTCCCGGACGCACGTGGGCAGCAAGGGCACGGTTCTGCCCAACTCGCGGATCAAGCGCGACAGCATCGAGTATGGCGGCGCGGTCGGAGCCGGGGCGGTGACGGGCGCGTTCATGGGCGGACCGGTGGGCGCATTGGCCGGCAGCCTGATCGGCGCCGGAGTCATCACGGTTCATCTGCTGGTCAGCCATCCGCAGGCCACGCTGGAATCGGGAACGGCGCTGCTGCTAACGCTGACCGAACCGCTGTACATGGTTCCGGCGAGGGATAGAGAGAACTAACCGGGCGAGTCAGCTAGTTAGCTAGTTAGCGAGTCAGGAGGTTGGCCTTATTTCCGCGTTTTAGAGAAATTAGGGCGAATCCCCTACCTTCCATTGGGACGGGTTATCGCGTAAGCGCTCAATGGCTTACACCGGCGGCAATGCGTCCACCACCGGCACGCCGGGGGGCGGGGTGAAGTGGAAGGCATGGGCGGGGATGGCGGCATTGGGTTCTTCGCCGGTGAAGGTAAAGCGGGTCAGCGCGCCGTCAGTCTCTTCGATCTCGATGGCGGTAATGGTCCCATCCGCAGTCACGGTCAGGGTGATGCGCGCCACGCGCTTTTCCTGGCCTTTGGGCTGGCCGGTGAGCGTGAAGCAGCCGTTGGCGCCGGGGGCCAGGGCCAGGTTATTCAATTCCTTTTCCAGTTTGGTGTGGCCCAGCAGAAAACGCAGCGGCGAGCGCAGGTCGTTCAAATCCCTGGCCGCCATGCGCTGCACCTGTGAGTCGCCGGGGGAGTAGAACCAGGCATAGATGCCGTCCAGCAGGAAGAGCTTGCCGGGCGGCGTGCTGTACTCCCACTTCATGCGGTTGGGCTTGAGCAGCAGCAGCGTCCCGCTCTCGGCGCGCCTGATCCCCAGCCCCTCATAGCTCTCGGTAAAGCCGGCCTGGAGCGAATGCAACTGGTTGTAGTGGCGATCCACGCTCCGGGCCATCTCTTCCACACTTGGCGTTGAATCTTGTCCGGGAGATGAAAGCGCGGAAGCGCTCAAGGCATGGGGAGAGGAACCCTGTCCAAAACACAAGAGGGCGGAAGCCCACACCATCAGACCGCCGTACTTCAAGAGGATGCGCACGCTCATTGGTCGAGGGTCCGGGTGCAGTTGGCGCCGCCGTCGGGATCGTACGTTATGGTCCCGAACTGGTCGTCGCAGAAGCCGCGATTTCCGGTCTTTCCCACCTTCTGCGGAACGGCCGTAATCACGAAGCCGGTATACAGGTCTGTGCCTTTGGCCGTCTCCCTGGTGCAGTTGCTGATAGCGAAGATGTAGCCGGACTTGAATCCCGAGGCCAGGGCGCCCTGCAGCATCTGCGCGGCGGTTGGCGAGGGTTCGCCGGCAGCGGGGTCGCCGCCCAAGGCCGCCAGCGTGCAGGCATAGCCATTGGCGGGGTAGGTGGACTGGTACTGCAGTTGCGCCTGGTAGATGGCCCGGATGGACTGAATCGCCGCGGCTTCGTTGGCCCTCTTTTTCATGCTGCCGATGGTGGGAATGGCAATGAGCGCGAGGATAAGCATGATAGGGATAAAGCCAACTGCCAACCCCACAAGAACCCAAACGAAGGTGGGAACGGGCCGCGAGCCGCCCGCAGGGGTTGGTGGCGGGGGAGGGGGCGGGATCCGACCTGTCTCGGACGGCAAGGGAGGCATGCCGGGCGGAAAATCCTGTGTCACATAAAGCAAGGCGCCATCGGCTGGGCACGTGGTGAATTCAGGGGGATAGCCTGCGCTACAAACGGGACATCTCTTCATTGCGAACCCCACTCCGCGTGCAAATGATTTGCCGGTCGTACCGTTTCCTATACTTGCGGGTCACTGTTTGCGAACTTGCTTTGAGCATTTCCCCAATCAAGACAGGAACTCATGAGCGCGGCGGCCACCATGGGAGCGCCGCGCCGCATGAGGAAGCCCTGGCTTATTGGCCGAGGGACTGGGTGCAGTTGGTGCCGCCGGCCGGGTCGAACTTGATGGCGCCGAACTGGTCGCTGCAGAAGCCGCGATCCCCGGTTTTGCCCACGGTCTGCGGAACGGCGGTGACCTGGAAGCCGGTATAGCGGTCCACGCTGTTGATGGTCACCTTGGTGCAGTTGTTGATGGTGAAGATGTAGCCGGACTTGAAGCCCGAGGACCAGGTCGGGCTGCAGAATCTGGGCGCCGGTCGCCGAGGGAGCGCCGGAATTGGGGTCGCCGCCCAGGGCCGTCAGCGTGCAGGCATAGCCGTTGGAGGGGTAGGTGGACTCGTACTGAAGCTCCGCCTTGGAGATAACCTGCACGGAGTTGATGGCCGAAGTCTCGTTGGCCTTCTTCTTCAGGCTGCCGATGGTGGGAATAGCCATGAGCATGAGGATCAGGATGATGGCAATGACAATCAGCAGTTCCATCAGCGTGAAGCCGTTGGAGTGCTTTTCGTCCCGGGCGCCGCGGCAGCCGCGGCAGAGTGAGAAGTTGCGATTCATGGAATTCCAATGCCTCTTGGAGCAGGGCGGAGATGCCTAGCCCTTCCGACAGAATGCTACAACGTTCAGACGCGAAAGGGAAATGGGGCGCTCGGGAAAGGCAACTTTCAGCTACCGGCATCCTGCTTTTGAATTGTTCGTGCCCACGCCCTCATTTCGCATTTTTTCGATACTCAGGTTAGGAATTTACAGACGACCTCCGCGGTACAATGCATTCATTCGCTGAATGGAGGCCCTATGCGCAGGATTCTTCTCGCCGTTCTAGCCGCAGTTTTTGCCGTTTTGCCGGCTGCCCCTCTGAGGTCGCAGGGCGCGCCGCCGCAGGGCGGCGCCGACCAGCCCTACACCGTCGAGTACTACTACAAGTGCCAGTGGGGCCATCAGCAGGAGTTTCTGCAACTGTTTCTCAAGAACCATTACCCGCTGCTCGAGAAGATCCAGGCCACCGGCCGCATTCTTTCCCTCAAGATCGAATCGCCCGCCTACCACACCACGGAAGACGGCCGGTGGGACTATCGCGTCACCATCCGTTACAAGAACTCGACAGTGGCCACCACCGCCAACCCCGATGAAGAGGCCTTCATCAAGGAGCTTTGGCCGGATCAGGCAACTTACAAGAGGGAAGAACAACGGCGCTTTGAGATTCTGCTCGGCCACTGGGATCTGCCGGTAACGGACATTACGCCGGCGAAGTAATCA
Source organism: uncultured Acidobacteriaceae bacterium (assembly GCA_963796085.1). Taxonomy (GTDB): domain Bacteria; phylum Acidobacteriota; class Terriglobia; order Terriglobales; family Acidobacteriaceae; genus Telmatobacter. Next base: position 128,507 of record CAWCKF010000009.1, read on the forward strand.
ATCCTGCCAGGGCAAGCGCGCATGATGGATGAGCGGTTGGATACCGCTGTCAGAGCCGCCAGGGAATGCCGGGGCCCAGTACGGCGATAAAGAACAAGGAGACGGCCAGCGCCGCTGCCAGCCAGCCGGTGGAGCGGGTGATGGTGGAGTCCGGGACGGTGCGCGAAGTTGCCACGGCCTTCAACCGCCGCGGAATCCTGAGCAGGCCGATTGCGGCGGCAAAACTGGACAAGGCGCCGGAGCTGAGCATCTCCAGGGGGCCGCGCGGGTCCAGCGCCGGTCCGGCTGTGGCGATCAGACCGCCGGCCAGCCAGGCGATGCCAAGCAGCCGTCTTGCCCTGGCTTGTAAATCCACTTGAGAGCCGTCAATGATCCCGCCAAACGAATGCGCGCAAAGCCACATGGATGCCTCATAGAGAAGGAGTCCGGCGATGCCGAACAGGGCGCGCCCCGGCCCGAAATACGCAGGCAGCAAGGCCAGCCAATCGCCGCGCCCCACGACACCGGAAAACAAGAGATACCCAAAGGCCCAGAAGAGGCTGAAAGCCATCAACAGCCAGCAAAACAGTCTCCACCGGGTACGCGCCGCGGGCAAGAACCGGAGCCCCAGCCATCCCAGGCCCGCAAAGGCGAGGTTGCCCGCCGGACCGCCGAGGTCGAAGATGCGCCACGCCGGGTCCGGCACCGGCGCCGGCACAATGAGGCGAGTAGTGGTGAAAATCCCGCTGCGTCCGCCGGCCAGCAACAGTCCGGCGCCGTGGCCGATTGTTTCATGGGCCACATTGGCCACCACGTAGGCAATCACGGCGATGGCGGCAACGGTCCGCAGGTCATCCCGGGAAGATGACGCCTGGGCAACCGGGTTGATCTGATTTTCCATGGGGTCTCTGCCTCCGTAGAGGTGCTTATTGGATTATTCAGAAATCCGGGAGTTGCGATTAATCGTTTCTGTGCCGCCATTGCCACACCAGGTCTTCGGCGGCTTCGGGCCACTGGGGAAACTCGAACTCAAATCCAGCATCCAGCAGAAGGCCCGGAACCACCCGCCTGCTTTTGAGCACCAGCTCGGACTCGGTGCGCAGAAAGAATGCGCCGATTTCGATGAGCAGCGAGGGCGCGGGTAATCCGTTGGGCCTGCCCCAGGCCTCGCGCAACGCCTGCATGAATTCGCGGTTGCGGAGTGGTTGGGGCGCGACGATATTCACGGGCCCGTCCAGGTCTTCGCGGTCAATGAGGAACTCGACGGCGCGGGCAAAGTCGTCCTCGTGAATCCAGCAGACGAACTGCCGTCCGTTGCCCTGCGTGCCGCCCAGTCCCAGCCTTGCCAGGTTGGACAGCACCACAAAAGCGCTGCCGGGAGTGGGGCTGAATACGATACCGCTGCGCAGAGCCACTTTGCGAGTACGCGGCGTATCGGGCTCAAAGAACGCGGCCTCCCAGTCTTTTGCCACGTGCACTAAAAAATTCCACGTATCGGGGGCGCGCCGTCTGCGGGAGATGAGTTCGTTGCCGCCCAGCTCGCCTGTCTCCTCATCCATCTCCCGGTCCAGCGCATGGCGATAGATGGTCGCCGTGGACGCGTTCAGCCACACCCGCGGTGGATCGGCCAGCGAGGCGATCACGTGATTGAGCAACTGCGTGGTGCGGATGCGCGATTCGTAGATCGCAGTCCGGTTGTCGGCGTGGAAACGGCAGTTCACGCTGCGCCCGGCCAGATTGATGCAGACGTCGGCGCCTTCCAGGGTCTCGATCCACTCGCCGCGCTCCTCGCCGTCCCAGTGCACCGTCTGCCAGGACGCGGTATAAGGTCCACGCGTCAGCACGGTGACGTGATGGCCCCGCTCCTGAAAATGGCGCGCAAGCAGCTGACCCACCTGCCCGCTGCCGCCGGGCAGGACGATGCGCAGGGCACGCTGACTAACCGCTGGGACAATCTCCATGGATCCAGGGTACAGCGTTTGCTAGCGCATGGAATCGATTCGCGCGGGGCAGAGCGCCGCCGTCCAGTCCGCCGGCGTATCCACCAGCACGTCGGGCTGGTTGGCTATCAGGCTCTGGGGCGCCAAACCGAAGGTGCAGCCGACGGACCAGACTCCAGCGTTGCGCGCCGTTGCCACGTCCACTTCGCTGTCTCCGATCATTACCGTCTCGTCCGGCCCCACGCCGGCCTCTTCCATAAGAGTGCGCAGCCCCAGCGGATCGGGCTTCTTTACGGGAAAGCTGTTGCCGCCGTAGATGTGCAGAAAGAAGGGGGCCAGGCCGAGGGCCTCGCAAATGGCCTGCGCCGGGCGAACGGGCTTATTGGTCAGCACCGACATGGAGCGCGGGCTGCCATCCGGCATGGTTCGCAACGCCTCCAGCGCCTCACTGACCCCGGCGTAGGCGTAGGTGAAGTCCAGCTTATGAGCGCGATAGTAGTCCAGGAACCAGGCGTAGGCCTGGGCTAGGAAATCCTTGTCCACCTCGGCCGCACCCACGCCATAGAACGCCCGCCGCACCAGCATGATGGCGCCGTCGCCAATGTAGCCGGCTACCACCGGGTCGGGCAGCGGCTGGCGGCCGAAATGGCGCAGCGTGGCGTTGACGCTGTTGCTCAAATCCTGGGCGGAGTCAATCAACGTGCCGTCCAGATCGAAAACCAGCAGTTTCAGGCGTTCCAGGGGAAGGGAGCGAAGTACGCGAACCATGATTCCAGTGTAACGGGCGCGGATTGCCGCGCGGTTCATCTGCCGTTTACCATGGGCATCATGAAAAAATCGCATTTATTTCTGCTTGTTCTCTCCATTGCCCTGCCGTGCGCAGCAGATAATCCACCTGCGGGCAAGATTCCGGCGCCGGAGATGATTGCGCTGGCCCAGGCGCACAGCCCCAAGTTGCGCGATTCCATCGAGTACTGCTTTGGCGCGCAGTCTCTGAAGGACGGTACGGCGTGGGTGGGCGAAGGGCCGGAGTTCTTTTTCGCCGTCGAGGCAGCTACGGCTCCTTTGCTGGTGATTGATGAAGGCGAGCGGCGGCCGATGCTGCCGGTTCCAGGCTCAGCGTCGGAGCCATCGCTCTGGTATGCCATTGCGCACGTTGAACCGGTGGGCAGGCTGCACCAGTTTTACTTTCTGGTGAACGGGGTAAAGCTGGGCGAACATCCGAATTTGCCGGTATTCGGGCCGCTCTCTTACCGGCTGCCCGGCGTTCCCGCGGGCAAGCTCTCTGAAACGATCGTCCATACCAGTAAAATCTACGATGGAATGAAGAGCAACTACTGGATTTATGTTCCCGCGGAATACGATCCGAAGGTTCCCGCGGCCCTGATGGTCTTTCAGGATGGCGGCGATTATTTGAGCCGCCAGGGAAACAACAATACGCTGAATGTGATCGACAATCTGATCGCGCAAAAGAAGATTCCCGTCATGATTTGCGTATTCATCGATCCTGGCGATATTTCGGATTCGCCCGGCACGCCCACCTACGCCTTTGTTAAGGGCCAAGCGGACCGGTGGGGAAGTACGCTCAAGGACGCCACGCGCAGCATGCTCTACGACACAGTGAGCGACCGTTACGCCCGTTTCCTGCGGAATGAGGTACTGGTTGAAGTGGGCGCCAAATACAACTTGCGCAAGGATGCGTACAGCCACGCCATCACCGGCGCTTCTTCAGGCGGCATTTGCAGCTTCAACGCGGCCTGGCAGATGCCGGATTCATTCAGCCGGGTAATTATCCTGGTGGGCGCCTTTGCCAGCCGGGAATGGAAGGAGAATCCGGCCGCTCCCGACGGCGGGCAGGATTATCCCGACAAGATTTTGCGCGAACCAAAGCGTAACCTGCGCATATGGTTGCGGGACGCCTCTGACGATTCGGAAAGTGAGCGCTGGGGAAGCTTGCCGCTGAACAACATCCGCGTGGCCAACGCGCTGAAGACCAGGGATTACGACTTCCACTTCAGCTTTGGCAAGGGCGTGCATAGCTGGGCGCAGGGAGCGGCGGAGTTTCCCAGGGAGATGATCTGGCTATGGCGGGACTACGATCCGGCGAAGACCTCCGATGAGTTCAAGCCGGACCCGGAGGAGAAGAGCAAGCCTTTTTTCCGGGTAGCCATTATCAACCGGGATAGCGATGAGTAAGGGAAGGGAATCGAGCTGGCGGAGAGAAAAACGGCAGGCAAGGCGCTTCCATCAAAATATGGAAGGTAGCACAGCCTTGCCTGCGAAAAACCGGGGAGCAGAAAGTTGGAATCCAAATCCCTAAATTTTGGGTCCTAATAAATCCGAATATTCCCGGAGCCGGTTTCGATGCGCACCGTGGGGCCGCCGCCGTTCAGCTTGCCGGTGACGTGATGGCGATTTGACTCGCCCTGCGTATCGATCTCCCGGTCGGTGTGAACGCTGCCTGATCCGGTCTCGGCATCCAGCGTTAAGGCGGCGTTGCCGGCCCAGTACTCCACGCTGCCCGAGCCCGTCTCAATGTGCCAGGGAGCGGTTGGCATCCCTCCCAGCCTGATGTCGCCCGAACCGGTCTCGGCCCTCAGGCCGCCGCGCAGGTTGCGCAGTTCGATGTTGCCCGATCCGGTCTCGGCCTTCACGTCGCCTTGGCTGGTCTGTTCTGCATAGATGTTGCCCGAGCCGGTGCCCACGGTAAAACCGCCTTGCAGTCCCGTGGCGTGAATGTTGCCCGAACCGGTGTTCAGCTTGGCGTTCACGCCTACGCCGTCGTCGTCCACGTTGCCGGAGCCCGAGCCGGCGTCAAGATAGGCGTCCGCCGGCGCCTGTATCTCGTAGTCGATGCTGATGTTGTGCAGGTTTTCCTGATGACCGCCAATGCGGATTATATTGCCCGTCTGCTCGATGGGCGGGTTGGCCGCTATCTCCCTGGCCCGCTCCTCGCTCCCGCCCCAGCCCGACTTCACCCGGCCAAAGATATGCACCTGGCTGCCCGAACCATGGGTGATGTGAATGTTGCCCGAGCCGGTGGAGACCGAAAGCTCCACGTGCCCGCTGACTGAAAGCGTGCGGTCGAATGTGGCCTCAGAAGCCAGCGCCGGAAGCGCCGCCAGCACCAGCGCCGCCGTTGCCGCCATGCAAAATTGTTTCATCGTGCTCATGGGTTAAACTCCTGCTCCTTCCTACGCAAGCCGGTGCAGATTGGTTCCCGGCGAAGGGAGGAAAAGCTGTGAGTAGTTACCCTGGCACTTAAAGGGTTGTGCTTTCCCAACCTTTCCGCAGAAAGCGCGGGGCCCAAGGGGGCACCCCGATGGGGCACCCAATTCGTAGTATTTACGGCCGGATCTATAGAAGCTGCACTCGCAAAATGCTATTCTCCAGAGCGAGATGCACGGTCTGCCCCTGCTGCAATTTGCCGCCGTGGCCATGCTCATTCTGGCCAACGCATTTTTTGTAGCCGCCGAATTTGCCCTGGTCTCCATTCGCGGCACGCGCATCGAGGAGATGTGCGCCGCCGGCGTTCCGGGGGCACGCGCGGTGCGCCGCCTGCAGCAGGATCTGGACGACTTTTTGCCCGCCGTGCAACTGGGCGTCACGCTCTGCTCTCTGGCCCTCGGGTGGCTGGGCGAGCCGCTGGCCGCTTCTGTTCTGATGGGCTGGCTCAGCGCTTTGCCGATAACTCAAGCCCATGCCCAGGCCTACGCCCATGTGGCCGCGGTGGCCGCCGTGGTCCTCGGCTTTGCCCTGATCACCTACTTCGATGTCGTGGTTGGCGAACTCGTCCCCAAGTCGCTGGCCTTGCGCCGCGCCGAGGCTCTGGCCCTGGCCGTCTCCCCGCCCATGCTTGTCTTCATGGCCCTTTCGCGTCCCGCCGTCCGCCTTCTCAAGGGCTCGGCTGCCGTCATTCTGCGCGGATTTGATGTTCCCATCATTGACCGCGCCCAGGTCCACTCGCCGGACGAACTCAAGCTCATCGCCAGCGCCGCCCGCCGCACCGGCGTCCTGCCCCGCTTCCAGGAGACCCTCATCCACCGTGCTTTGGAATTGGATGAAGTCTCCATCCGCGAGATCATGACTCCGCGCCAGAAAATCTTCTCCCTTCCCTCCAACATGCTTGTTGAAGAAGCCAGCGCCAAAGTCATTGAACAACAGCACTCCCGCGTCCCCGTCTATGACGAAACCCGCGGCCCCGAACACATCATCGGCGTAATCTACTCCAAGGACCTGGCCCGGCTCATGTACTTACGCCCCCTGGCGCATCAGCGCAGAGCAGAAGCCGCGAGCCTGGATTCTGTCCAGCCAGGCGCGCCAGGCAATGTTTTAGAGAGCCTGGAAAGCACCACACCCCGCGCCGGTACACCCTTTGTGGAAGTGAAACTCATCCAGGTGATGCGCGACGTGCTGGTCGTCCCGGAGACCCGCAGCGTCCTCGACCTCATCGGCGACTTTCAGCAGCGCCGCCGCCACATGGCCATTGTGGTGGACGAATACGGTTCCACCGTCGGCCTGGTTACCGCCGAGGATGCTATCGAGCAGCTTACCGGCGAGTTCGAGGATGAGTTCGACTCGCCCGCCGTTCCCGTTCTCACTACAGCGAGCGGGGCGCTGCTGATGGACGGCGGCGTGAACCTGCGCGACCTGGAAACGCAGATGCAATGGAGCCTGCCCCGCGAAGGCGGCGTAGAAACCCTGGCCGGATTCCTGCTGATGCGACTGGGCCACATTCCCCAAGCCGGCGAAAGCATCGACTACGAAGGCCGCCGCCTTACCGTGGTCGAAATGGAAGGCCGCCGCATCGCCAAAATCCGCGTGGAGCCGGTGGAAGTGCAGGCGCCGGCTGCTGCCGGCTGATAGCCCTTGATATCCGGCGTTGACAATGGGGAAAGAACCGGTTACCAATAATCACCGGCTTCTCCAGGAGGTATTTCAAATGCATGGGACAATCTGCCGCAGAATCCTTAGCCCAGCAGTGCTGGGTCTCTTGCTTGCGGGCACGCTCGCCTTCGCCCCTCGCCCCGCCTTTGCCGCGCAAAAGTTTCTGCTGGCCACGGTGGGGACCAAACAGGGATCGATCAAGGGAACTTCCACGGTGAAAGGACATGAAGGCTGGCTTAATATCGAGAGCGTCGATCTTGACGGCCTGGCCCTCAGCGAAGAGAACGACGCGGCTCTGCGCAGGGACGCGGCCTCGGGACTCCCCAGCGGAAAAAGAAAGCTAAGAACCTTAACCATCGTACGGGAGGCAGACGAGGCCTCGCCGCTTCTGTGGAGCGCACTCACAACCAACGAGACCTTCAAGTCGATTACCATCGAATGTTGTAACGGCAACCACATCCGCCGCCTCACCGTCACCGGCGGCGCCATGGCCATGAGGCGCCAAGGCCCCCACAAGGAAGTGATCACGATCGTCGGCGGCAACATCACCTACAACTAGAGCCGTACTTCGCGCAGGCTTGAGGGCTATTGAAGGCTGTAAAACTAATGTCCTGTTTCATTCCGCTGCCGGGATACAGCCAGGACATTACTAACGCAGTGATCAATAGCGCGCACAGAAAAGGCCCGGACTGAAGAGTCCGGGTCTTTTCATCGTTCAACGCTGGCGCAGGGAGCGCAGGCGTCAAGTGAATATCAGCGCCGCACCTGGAAGGTGAAGGTTGTAGTCTTCGTAACGCCTCCGCCCTTGCCGGTGATGGTAATGGGGTAGGTGCCGACCTTGGCGGTTCTGGACACCGTCAGGTTGAAATCCGAGGCACCGGAACCCGGCGCGGCGATGGAGGCGGGACTGAAGCTCCCGGTCACGCCTGACGGCAAGCCGGTCGCGGACAAGGCGACTGCCGCATTAAAGCCGCCGGAGACCGTGGTGGTGACGACGGCATAGCCGCTGGCGCCCTGAGCCAGGTATCCAGAGGTGGGCGAGACGGAGATGGTGAAGGAGGGAGGCACCGGCGCGGTCACAGTCAGCGAGACCGTGGCCGTCTGAGTAATGCCGCCTCCCTTGCCGGTTACCGTAATCGTGTACGTGCCGGTCGCGGTGGTTGAGGCCACGGCCAGGGTCATAGTGGACGTGCCGGAACCCGGCGCGGGGATGGGCGTGGTAGTGAAGCCTACGGTGACTCCCGTCGGCTGGCCGCTCGCAGTCAAGGCAACCGCCGCGTCAAAGCCGTCAATTGCCGTGGTGGTGATGGTGGAGCTTCCATTGTTGCCCCGTACCACGGAGACCGCATTAGGCGAGGCTGAGAGGGCGAAGGTGGGAGAGGTCGCCGTTGGAGCAAGGGCATTGATCAGGGCGGTCCCGTTGGGACTGCCCCAGCCGGTGACCAGATCGTAGCCGGTGGCTGCCGAATAGCTGCCGGAGGTGCCGCTGGTGATGTCGTGGAAGTCCGCGGCATAGGCGGCAGAGAGCGCGCCGCCAGAGACATTCTGCGCGTAGATGGTGGGGTTGATGAAGCCGATGGTGGGCTCGGCGTTGTTAGCCAACTGCTGGTTGACCAGGGCAATGTAGCCAGCCCACATGGGCGCGGCAAAACTGGTGCCGCCGTATTCGTTGGCCAGGCAGGCGGTCTGATCGGCACAAGTGTAGAAGGTGAAATTGGCGTTGGCCGAGACGTCCGGGCCGTTGCGAAGCGTGGTTGAACCCTTGTTGCCGGAGGTGATGACGCCGGAGAGCTGCTGCCAGGCGGGGATGGTGATTTTGTCCGGTGAGATGCCGCCGCCGCTGTCTGCCCATGCGGTTTCCGACTTCCAGGGACCGGCCGCGCTGGCGGTGGTCAAATCCGTTCCGCCTACGGAAACTACATGGGCATCATCGGCCGGCCAGGCCTCGTGTCTTGACGACCAGGTGGAGTTGTCGCCGGAGGCCGCAAAGAAGTTCTGACCTTGCGCCGCCATCTTCTCAAAGTATGGGTCAAGTGTGCTTGGATCAGCCGGCGTCCAGCCCCACGAACAGCCGATGGTGGTGGGCAGCGGGTTGTGCGACGTCATGGCGCTGATGATGGCCGTATCGGACGATCCGATGTACATCACCAAACTGGCCAGCCCGGGAGCCATGCCGATGGCCTGGGTCATATCCAGCGTCTGTTCGGTGTCGTCGCAGTTGCCGCCGGCCTTGGTATGCACGCAGGCGGTGCTGGTGCCGTCGGTGGAGAGCAGGGTGATGGGCACATTGTTGGTTTGATGCGCGTTGGTGAAATAAGTGGTCAGGTCGGCCAGGTCGGTGCCTTCATACTCCAGCAGTCCCAGGTTCTGTCCGGCGCCGGTAAGGGTGGTTCCGCCGTAGTAGGCCGCGCGCATGTCGCTGCCCAAAAACGAAGCCGAAGGTCCGGAGCCGGTGGTGGCATGGGAGACGGCGGCATTGGCATTGATCCCGTGGGCCTGCGCGTAGGCGCTCTTTGTCTCGAACATGGGATGGGGGATGGAGTAGTTGTCCAAACCGGAGATGTGCCAGAGCGGGAAGGGCAAGCTTGTGGCAGGTTCGCGGTCAGGGGCGTAGAAGGTACGGTTCTCGGTGGGGTGCTGGTAGGTATGCATGGTTACATGGAATGCATTCTCGACGGCCGAAACGGGGCCCTTGATCTGCACATCCATGCCATCGCGTGATCCACCCACCACGGTGAAGCCGTTGGCGTTCGCGAATCGAACTACGGCGTCATAATCCTCCTGGCTGGGACCAAATCTTTGGGTGAACTCTCCCACGCTGAGGAATTGCCGGAAGGAGGGGCTGGCCGGGTCGTAGAGATCATTCAGAAATGCATCCAGGCCGGCCTGATCGCGGAGCGGAAGCACAACGTTGAGCTGCATGATCTGGTTTGCGGGAAGGCGACCGATAGCCTGCGCCTGGCCGTTGAGAGTTACCTCTCGCGTATGACGGGTCAATACGGACTGGGCCCGGCAATTCATGGTGGCGACCGCCAGCATCGCAACCGCTGTGAGCAACATCAGGCCTATTCTCCGAACCATATTTTCTCCTTTGATTGGGTGGCCTCAAGGGGCGCCCGGTTGGCTTGAACGGGGATGGGCAGCCCTCTTATGCACCCGATTGTATCACTGCCAATCCTGCACGGCGAATGATATCCGACGTTGATGGCTGAGTTCAGTCCACGCTTCCCATTCATGCACTTATTCCCGCGCATGGGTGGATAGCCGCCAATCCCCTCCCGCGAGCCTAAATCACAGAAATCGCAACAGAACCCGCTATCTCGCTAACCCTGCTCGGCGGAGTAAGTTGTTTCATATGATCCTATCGGCTAAAAATATTTTGTCGATAGTAAGGAACAGCGGCCTGCGGTACTGCGCGCGACCCGGCATTCGCGCCAATGGGCGCCAGACCGGTTGGCCGCACAGCGAGTACACTTGTTCCCGGGCCGGAGGAAGGCATATGGGAGGCAAGAAAAAGCGGAAACACCGGCACTCGGAAGAGCAGGGAAGTCCTTCCCAGGGCGAACATCACGAGCAGAAGCTGCCGGAGCCGGACAACGGCACGGTCCTGCGCCTGGGCGAGGACTGCGACTACGAGCGTGAACTGCGCCGCCTGCAGGTTGAACTGGTTAAGCTGCAGGAATGGATTCGTAACCAGAACCTGCGCGTAGTGGTCATTTTTGAAGGCCGGGACGCGGCTGGCAAGGGCGGCGCCATCAAGCGCATTACCGAATCGCTCAACCCCCGCGTCTGCCGGGTGGTGGCCCTGACCACGCCCACTGAGCGCGAAAAAACCCAGTGGTACTTCCAGAGATACGTGGCTCATCTTCCCGCAGCGGGGGAGATGGTATTGTTCGACCGCAGCTGGTACAACCGCGCCGGGGTGGAACACGTGATGGGCTTTTGCACCGAGCATCAGTACCGGGAGTTCATGCAGAGCTGCCCGGAGTTCGAGCGCATGCTGATCCGCTCCGGCATCATCCTCATCAAGTACTGGTTCTCGGTGAGCGACGCGGAGCAGGAGCGGCGCTTTCAGGACCGGATGAAAAAACCCACCAAGCGCTGGAAACTGAGTCCCATGGACCTGGAGTCGCGCAAGCACTGGGCGGAGTATTCCCGCGCCAAAGACGAGATGCTGGCCATTACCGACACCAAGCATGCCCCGTGGTACGTGGTCAACGCTGAAAACAAGAAGTGCGCCCGGCTGAACGTCATCCGCCACCTGTTATCGATGATTCCCTATAAAGATCTGACGCCCGAGCCGCTGACCCTGCCCCCACTGGAAAAGTCGAAGTACGTGCGTCCACCCATGAGTGAGCAGAACTTTATTCCCGAGATTTACTGCTAGAAAGCGCGAATCCAGGCGAATCGGTAACAGAACTTCGTCTGTGCTTTATTGCTTTACCTCTTCGACGGGCAACTCCAGATCGAACTTCTGCGCGTGGAAGACAGCGTGAACGCTCCCGGTTGGCGCGTCCCACCACCAGCCTTGCGCAGTGCGTGGCGCCGGGGTTGTATACCGGGCGAGCTCGCGGCCATCCAGACGTAGCGTGGCCGGCGGCTGCCGGCGAGAGGCGATCACGACCTCGTAATCGAGCGCTGCCGCTCCGTCGCCAGTGAGCCGCTCGATGCTGCCGCTGCGGCTCCACTCCGCCGTGGTGCCGTCGGTGAGACGAAAGTGCGACTGAAAGGGCGCGCCGGCCTCGTAGACGCGCCACACCAGCTTGCCATGCACCGGCCGGGGATCGTTCCAATCCCAGGCCGGAGTCTGATCTTCGGGCAGCATGGGCATCAGCGATCCGGCCCTGGCCAGCAGGGGGATGCGCTCAACCGGCGCCGGCACCGTCACCTCGCGGCCGCCCGTATAGCGGTCGCCCGTCCAATAGTCGATCCATTCTCCGGCGGGCGCATAGAGCGTGCGCGCTGTCGCTCCCTGCTCGATGACGGGCGCGACAAGCAGTTCATGGCCCAGCAGATATTCGTGCTCGGCATGCACAGCCTGCGGGTCCGCGGGATACTCCAGCATCAGGTGGCGCAGAATCGGAATGCCGGTCTGCTCGGCTTCCGCAGCATAACTCATCCAGAAGGGCAGCAACGAGGTATGCAGCCGCGCGTAACGGCGAAATGTCTCCGTGGTATCGGCATCATGCCACAGGTCGATGGCGCCGGTGGGCTTATCCCACAGGTGATCGCGCATGACAGGGGTAAGCGCGCCAAATTCGCACCAGCGCAGCCAAAGCTCTTTTGATGTACCGCTGCTGAGAATATCCGGCCCCCAGTTGGAGAAGCCCACCAGACCGGCTGTGATACCTGCCGTGACCACACCCGGCAGGCCGTAGTCCTCGGACCAGTCCATGCTCTGATCGCCACCCCAGAGCACGGGGCTGAACTGCTGCGAGCCAATGGAGCCGGAGCGCGAGAAGGTCACCAGATGCGGATTGAGCTGCTTTGAAATGCGCCGAGTTACCTTGTGGTACAGCAGGGGATAGAGCGTCGAGAGCGTCTTCCCCGTGCCTGCGGCGAAGCGATCGCCGGGGCGGATCCACTCGCCGAAGTCTTCCATCCAGCCATCAAAGCCCTGGCGAACCGTTTCGGTCAGCATCTGCTGCCACCAGTCAACGGCTTTGGGGTTGGTAAAGTCGATGCTGCCGGTAGGCACGGCCTCGAAGCGGGGACCGGAGGGCCGGCCATCGGCTCCCATTACAAAGAGACCATCGCGCATGCCTTTGGCGTAGCTGGCGCTCAGGTTCGGATAGGGGAGCAGCCGTTCGCGCACGTAGGGATGCACGTAGGTAAGTACGCGGAAGCCCCGCTTGTGCAACTCAGCGGTGAAGCTGGCCGGCTCACCGTAGTAGCCGGAGGTCCACAGCGGCCAGCCCAGGTTGGCCAGCTCGTCCATCATGTCAAAGACCCAGAGCGCGCTGGCGGGAATCTGTTCTTTGCGCAGACGATCTGCCAGGTTAAGGGCGGCCTCGCTCCCTTGCAGAGAATTTAGCCAGGGGCCGAAGGTCCAGGGCTGGGGAGCCGGCGCGCGGCCGGTCAAAGCGGTATAGCTGCCGAGGAGAGACTTGCCGTCCGCTTCCACGAAGAAGTAGTACTCGACCGGCGCGCCCCTGGTCTCGACAGCAAAGCCGGAGTGGGAGATGGCGAAGCGGGAGATGAAGCCGGTATCCGCGAAGAGGCCCATACCGGAGGCGCTGTAGAGGAGGGGAACGGTGACGTAGGACCAGTGCCGGCCCGGAGGTCTCTGCGAGGCCAGCGGGCCGAAGGTGTCTACCGGCTGCAGGAGGACGTTTTGGCCGGCCTGATTGGCGCTGTCGAAGCGCTCACCCATGCCAAAGAAAGGTTCATCCGCGGTTACTTCCAGTTGTGTTCTGTCCTGCGCACCCGCTAGGGAGACGCGCACCATACGCTCGTTCATCAGCCGCACAAGGACTGCGCCGGATTTCCATTCAAATCCCATGCCGCGCGACCATGACTGCGGGCTGCCGAGCGCAACCTTCCATTCCGTTCCATTGGCCAGGTTGCGCAGCAGCATAGAGCCGCCCGCAAGATGCATTTCCAGCGAGACCGTTCGCGCCACAACCTGCTGCGCGTTCTCCTGAACGATGGCGGCTTTCAGCGCGGTTTCCGGCGCGATGCGCCTGCCGGTGGCAAGATAAGTGGGCGAAGGAGCAGGGTGGCGCAGCTCGTCGAGCATACCGCGGTACTCCGGAGACTGCGAGTAAGGCTGCTGCGCTGCTGCGCCGAACTGCAGCAGCCCCGCCAGCAAAAGGCACGCTACGAAGGTTCTCATTAGCTTCTCACATGAAAGGGTTGCGCATTGCGGTGAAGTGGTCCGTTAATTCCGGTGATGTAGAGCAGCATCGGAGTTAGCTGGATGTTTGTTCATGATTATCGCAGGCCGGGCAGCATGTTTGGGGAGGGCGTGCGTGGGCAAGGCAGAGCGGTCTGATTACCGGTAGTACACTGGACTGTGATTCGCCGCATTCTTGCATTTTCGTTGCTCTCATTTGTGGCGCTGGCGGGGTGCCGCACGGGCCCGACGGCGGGGACGCAGCCCTCCGCAAGCCAGAGCTACAAGGTGTACAAACTGCGCGGCAAGGTGGTCTCAACCGATGCCGCCAGGGGCGAGGTGACGGTGGACCATGAGGCCATTCCCGGCTTCATGGAGGCCATGACCATGCCTTACAAGCTGAAGGACGCGAGCATTCTGGGCGAGCTGCATCCCGGCGACATGATCACGGCGGACGTGCTGGTTTCGCCTGATCCCAATGCGGATTATTTGCTGGATCATATTGTGGTGGTGGCGCAGGCCAAGCCGGATTACCGGCCCGCGGTCTCCTATCACGTGCCGGCGCCGGGCGATGCGGTGCCGGATTTCAAGCTGCGCAACCAGGACGGGCGGCCGATTCATCTCGGCCAGTTCAGGGGCAAGGCGCTGCTGGTGACCTTCATCTATACGCGCTGCCCGTTGCCCGAGTTCTGCCCGCGCGTGACGCGCAACTTTGCGGTGGTGGAGAAGGAGTTGGCGGCCGATCCGGCGCTCTACGCGAAGACGCACCTGCTCTGCGTCAGCTTCGACCCGGAACACGATACGCCGGAGCGGCTGCGGGCTTATGGGGCGACATATATCGGCAGCGACGCGAAGAGCGCCTTTGCGCATTGGGATTTTGCCGTGCCGGAGAAGCCCGTGCTGCTGGAGATGGCGAAGTTTTTCGACCTGGGTATCACCAATGAGGCCGATGGAACGATTACGCACACGCTTTCGACCACGCTGATCGGCCCGGACGGCAAGGTGGCGCGCTTTTATCCGGGCAACGAGTGGACGGCGGAGCAGATTGTGGCCGATGTGAAACAGTTGGCGGCACATGCGGGCTGACGCGCGGTAAGATGAGAATGAGAGTGTTCGAGCTTCGAATTTCTTCAATTTCAATTTTCTATAAGGATAAGGAGTGGTACGGGCGATGAGTGATGGATTGAATATCCGCAAGGATGCCGAGTTGGATTTTCTGTCGCTGGGAGCGCTGGTGCACCGGCTCGATCCGGGGATCATTCCCTTCCGCAAGGCGACCGAGTGCAAGATTCACGTCAGCGGCGGCGAGTTCAATGTGGCGGCCAATCTTTCGGATTGTTTTGGCCTGAAGACGGCAATCGCCACGGCCATGTCGGACTATCCCATCGGCGACCTGATCGCCGAGCGGGTGCGCGCCATGGGCGTGAAGCCGTTCTACAAGCACTTCAAGCACGACGGCGTCACCGGCCCCAACATGGCGACGGTGTACAGCGACCGGGGCTACGGCGTGCGCGCGCCGGTGGTCTTCTACAACCGCTGCAACGAGGCGGCGGCGCAACTGAAGCCGGGGGACTTCGACTGGAAGGCGATCTTTGCCGGAGGCGTGCGCTGGGTGCATTGCGGCGGGATCTTTGCGGCGCTTTCGCCGACCACGGCGCCGCTGGCCGCGGAGATGATGAAGGAAGCCAAGGCCGCGGGCGCCGTCACTTCGTTCGATCTGAATTTCCGCGAGAAGCTGTGGAAGATCTCACGGCGGCAACGAGCGCGCCGTGGAGACCATCGGCAAGCATCGTGGAGAACGTGGATGTGCTGGTGGGCAACGAAGAGGACCTGCAGAAGGGACTGGGCATTCCCGGGCCGGAGGTGGCGGCCAAATCGAAGCTCGATCCCAGCGTCTTCTTCGGCATGATCGACAACGTGGTGAAGAAGCATCCAGCATGTGAAGGTGGTGGCCACGACGCTGCGCGAGGTGCACTCCACCAACCGGCATAGCTGGAGCGCGGTGGCATGGATCGACGGCAAGACCTACACCGCGCCGACGGCGGAGCTGGACGTGTATGGATCGCGTGGGCGGCGGCGACGGCTTTGCGGCCGGCTTCATCTATGGCCTGCTGAGCGGCGAAACGCCCGAGGAGGCGGTCAAGCTGGGCTGGGCGCACGGCGCGCTGCTGACCACCTTCCCCGGCGACACCACCATGGCCACCGTGGAGCAGGTGCGAGCCTTTGCCAAAGGCGGATCGGCGCGCATCCAGCGGTAGACAAGCAACTGGTATTCCTGTTTCGCGCAGGGATGGAGGTCTTTCGTGGCAAAGGTCACTTTGGTTTTTGCTTTGCTTTTGATTGTTCTGGGCCTGGTTGGCTACCTGGGCACCGGCAGCATGCACCCCACCGCGCTGATTCCGGTTTGGATCGGGCTGGCGCTGGGCGTCTTCGGCATTCTGGCTCATCAGCCCCAACGAAGGCCGGCGCAAGCTCTTCATGCACATCAACGTGACCATCGCGCTGCTGGGCTTTCTTGGCGGCCTGGCTGAAATTATTCGCAGCTTTCGTGAGCGCGTCACGTGTTTCGAGCTGCCATAACTGGGCCGAATTTTGCTCCGAATCAACGGCATCGCCCTGGCTTCCAAGCTCACTCTGGCCGCGCTGCTGCTCATCTACGTGATTCTGTGCGTGCGCTCGTTCATGGCCGCGCGGCGTACGGGGAAGGTGTAGCGCTTGGGCGGCATTCGCGGCGGCGGGATGGGCATGGTCGGTTCGCGCTCGGAGCGCTCTCCGCGCGGCGGCGGCGCGCGCGCGGGCCAGGCGGATCTGCCCAAGCACAAGCCCGACCTGAAAAAGCTGTGGCCGCAGGTGTGGGCGCTGGTGGCGCCGCGCAAGGGTTTGCTGCTGGCCGGGCTGGGATTGATGGCCGTCAACCGCGTGGCCGGACTGGTGTTGCCGTATACCTCCAAGCCGCTGCTGGACAAGGTGCTCTCCACGCAGCACCCCGAGCCGACCTGCTGCCGCTCATCATTGCGGTGGTGTTTTCGGCCATGGTGGTGCAGGCCATCACTTCGTTCTCGCTCACGCAACTGCTCTCGAAGGCCGGGCAGCGGCTGATCGCCGAGATGCGCCGCCAGGTGCAACGGCATGTGGGCCTGCTGTCAGTGGCCTACTATGACGAGAACCGCACGGGCACGCTGGTGGCGCGCATCATGACCGACGTGGAGGGGGTGCGCAACCTGGTGGGCACCGGGCTGGTGGAGTTTGTGGGCGGCATGCTGACCGCGGTGCTGGCATTTCTTTACCTGCTGCATCTGCAGCGTGACGGTTACGCTGACGGTCTTTGCCGTGATCGGCGCATTCGTTTTTGTTCTGCAGTATGGCTTCAAGGTCATTCGCCCCATCTTCCGCGAGCGGGCCAAGATCAACGCCGAGGTTACGGGGCGGCTGACGGAATCGCTGGGCGGCGTGCGGGTGATCAAGGGTTACCATGCCGAGGAGCGCGAGGCGAAGGTTTTCTCCGGCGGCGTGGACCGGCTGCTGGCCAACGTGATGAAGTCGCTGACCATGACCAGCGCCCTGGGCGCCGCATCCACCACGGTGCTGGGGATGGTTTCGGCGCTGGTGATGTGGCTGGGCGGCCATCGCGTGCTGGGAAACACCTGGACGGTGGGCGACTACTTCAGCTACAACATGTTTCTGGCCTTCATGATCGCGCCGGTCTTCCAGATGGTGAACATCGGGACGCAGTTGACGGAGGCTTTTGCCGGCCTGGACCGCACCAACGAGATCATGGCGGAGCTGGAAGAGAATCAGGCTCCGGGCCGCACCGTGAAGATGCCGCCAATCCAGGGCATGGTGCGCTTTGAGGATGTGGAGTTTGCCTATGAAGCTGGACAAGCCGGTGCTGCACGGCATCAGTTTTCTCGCCCGGCCGGACACGGTGACCGCGCTGGTGGGATCGTCGGGATCGGGCAAGTCCACCATCATCAGCCTGCTGTGCGCCTTTCACACCCCGACCAGGGGGCGGGTGCTGGTGGATGGAATCGATCTGGCAACGGTGGACCTGAACACCTACCGCTCGCAGTTGGGCGTGGTGCTGCAGGACTCGTTTCTTTTCGATGGCACGATACGCGAGAACATCCTGTTTTCGCGGCCGGATGCCAGCGAGGAGCAGTTTCTTTTTGCCTGCCGCACGGCGCGCGTGGACGAGTTTGCGGAGCGCTACCCGGATGCTTACGACACTATTGTGGGCGAACGCGGGGTAAAACTTTCAGGCGGGCAGCGGCAGCGGCTGTCGATTGCACGGGCGCTGCTGGCGGAGCCGCGCATCCTGATTCTTGACGAGGCCACCAGCTCGCTCGACTCGGAGTCCGAAGGCATGATTCAGGCGGGGCTGGGCCAACTGATGCAGGGGCGCACCACGTTTGTGATCGCCCACCGGCTATCGACCATCCGCCGCGCCGACCAGATTTTAGTGGTCGAGCAGGGGCTCATTGTGGAGCGGGGCAACCATGCGGAGCTGTTCGCGCTGGGCGGCCGCTACTACGACCTCTATACCCGCCAGCATGGGCTGGAGGCGAATCTGTTTCTGGCGCCGGGCGAAGGGGATGTGGTGGAGGCGTAATAAAAAATAAACTGCGATCATCCTAATAATAAGTGTGGAAGTTCACCTCCACATCAATTCGGACGGCAACTGGGACGCCATTTTTCGTCGCAGGTAGAAAACGGAATTGCGTTGCAACATTGATGGCCTGTACATCCAATCCGTAACCGGCAAACCTCTGGATGCAAAGGTCTTGTGGTTGACCATTTGTATCCACGATCATATTAAGAACACTAGTAGGGTTGAAGTTTGGATTCCTCCTAATTTCTTGTCGCGCCTCATCGGTTAACTCCGTCTCGACTTTGTTCGTAGCCTTCGGCGGTTTTACATCGCCACCAACCTTATAAACACCATCAATCTTTGGATGAAACTTAAATTTCGCGGGACAAGTCCGAATTGCGCCTTTCGGGGGTGGTGAACCTGGCTTGTACTGCACGACTGGACCGGTTTTCGTTTCATCCTGTATTTGTTGTGCCGGAGGTGCTGACTGTTGTGCCCAAATATCTGTTGTAGTCAACGCCAGTAAAACAAAAGCCCACTTTACTCGCCGCATACACTTCCCGATCCGTTCAGTGCGGTTATCAATGAACACCCAATCTTTACTTCATGCGCATCTTCCGTCAAGACCAATCGCTCCGGTCTCGTGAAAAGGAACAGCGTATCAGAGCTTGACATGGAGTCCCATTCCCGGCAAACTTGTAGATGAGCCATGACGCGGAATGGGGGACCAATATGCGAGACGCAGCTCCGCAAGGCACCTACAAGGTTCAGGCACTGGACCGGGCATTTGCCGTACTGGATTTGCTCGGAGAGAGCGAAATGCCGCTGGGATTGGCGCAGGTGGCGTCGTCGCTGCAACTGCACAAGAGCACCGCGCACCGCTTTCTGATGGTATTAGAGCGGCACCGCATGGTGGAGCGGACCAGCACGGGCAAGTTCCGCCTGGGGTTGCGGCTCTTCGATTTCGGCAATCGCGCCATCGAGCAATACGATCTGCGCGATCGCGCTCAGCCGCACCTGCGCCGCCTGGTTGCGGAGACCGAGGAGACCGCGCACCTGTGCATACTGGAGGCGGCGCGCGTAATCTACATCGACAAGATCGAGCCGGCCCGCTCGGTGCGCATGATCACGCGCATCGGGGCCAGCAACCCGGTGCATTGCACCTCGGTGGGGAAGGCGATGCTGGCGTTTCTACCCGAGGAGAAATCGGCCGATATTTTGCGCCGCCTTCGCTTCGAGCGCTATACGCACCACACTATCACCACCGCGGAAGCTTTGCGCGCGGAGATGGAGAAGACGCGCCGCCGGGGTTACGCCGTGGACGACGAGGAATATGAGGAAGGGTTGCGCTGCATCGCCATGCCGGTGCTGGACGCGCAGAGGCTGCCAGTGGCGGCGGTGAGCGTCTCCGGGCCGTCGTTTCGCGTGACGGCGCAGAAGCTGCCTTCCATCGCCAACCATCTGCTGCAATGCGTGCGCGGCATCGCTGTGGATATGGGGTACAGCTCCACCGGGCGAGGCAGCCGGGCGGCCGCCTGGTCCGCATAGAGCATTATCGCGGCTGGAGAGATTGGGGACGCGCAGGCCAGCGAACTTTCTGCCCAACGGATGAGGACGGGCGGTGCGTGGAGCGGCGCTCCAAGCTCCACCTTTCTGGTACACTCATTGGGGTGCAGTGGAACTGAACAGGCACCTGCAAGGGATGCAGTTCCAGTAGCAGACGATATGATCATGTTCATGAGGTTGCACCAGGGGACGTAGCTCAGTTTGGTTAGAGCGCTGCCCTGTCACGGCAGAGGTCGCGGGTTCGAGCCCCGTCGTCCCCGCCAGAACCTGAAGGACTTAAGTCCAATCTGGCAAGTGACACGAAGATCAAATAAGTGTCCATCGAGAAAATACATCCTCAGGGATTCGATTGGAATGCGGATCCCGGGTCAGGTACGCTTGATAACGGGAGGCCGGGATGCAAGCCCTGAAACATATAAATAAGGCGATGCTCGCAATGCTCATGGGAGTTTGTGCGCTTGGCCTCAGCAACTCGGGGCCGGGCCAGGATGGGGCGAAATCCTCCGCCGACTGGCCCATCATCGGCGGCACTCCGGGTAATTCACATTACTCCAGCCTGAAGCAGATCAACCGCTCCAACGTCGCAAAGCTACAGATGGCGTGGAAGTTCGATACCGGGCAAACGGGCGGCCTTGAGACTACGCCGATCGTTGTGGACGGCGTTCTCTACGCGCTCACTCCCACGCTGCAGGCGTTTGCTCTGGACGCGGCGACGGGGAAGCTCCTGTGGACCTTCGACTCTACCATCAAAGGGACTGAGCCCGACCGCGGCATCACGTATTGGAGCAGCGGCAAGGAAAGGCGGCTCTTCGTGGGCGTGATGAATTTCGTCTACGCCCTCGATCCGGCCACCGGCAAGGCGATCCCGAGCTTCGGCAAGAAGGGAAGAATCGACCTGCGCGAAAATCTCGGGCGCGATCCTGAGCTTCAGTCCTGGGCTATGACCAGCCCGGGAGTCATTTACAAGGATCTGCTGATTGTTGGCGGCCGGAATCCGGAGACGCTGCCTGCGCCTCCCGGCGATATTCGCGCCTACGATGTGCGTTCCGGCGCGCTGCGATGGTCATTCCACACCATTCCCCACCCTGGGGAGTTCGGCTACGAGAGGCTGGCCTAAAGATGCATGGAAGACCAGCGGCGCGGCCAACAACTGGGCGGGCATGACGGTGGATCGGGAGCGCGGCATTGTGTATGTTCCTACAGGTTCCGCGGCGCCGGATTTTTACGGCCTGACGAGAATTGGGGACGATCTCTTCGCCAACACCTTGCTGGCGCTGGACGCCGCAACCGGCAAGAGGATCTGGCATTTCCAGGCGGTTCATCACGACCTGTGGGATCGGGATCTTCCCTCCGCTCCCATTCTGGTCTCTGTTCCGCGCCAGGGGAAAAAGATTTCCGCAGTGGCGCAAACTTCAAAGCAGGGTTATCTTTTCGTCTTCGACCGGGTCACCGGCGCGCCCTTGTTCCCCATTGAAAACCGGCCTGTCCCGGCAAGCACAACCCCTGGAGAAATCGCCTCTGCAACGCAGCCTTATCCTTTGATTCCGGAACCCTTTGCGCGGCAGACCATCACGGAAGACGACCTCACCAAGCGGACGCCGGAGGCGCATGAGTGGGCGGTGAAGCGCCTCGGTGAGATTCGCCACGAGGGACAGTTTGTCCCGCTCAGCGTGGGCAAGGACACGCTCGTGGATCCAAGCTTTGAAGGCGGCGCCGAGTGGGGTGGTCCGGCCTTTGATCCGGAGACGGATGTGCTCTATATCAACGCCAATAACTACGCCTCAATGGGTGCGCTGGCCTACGACATCGGAAGCTCCCCTGGGCGGACAGTCTACCTGAGCCAGTGCAGTATCTGCCACGGCGAGCATCGCCAGGGATCGACTGATTTCCCATCGCTCCTCAATATCACCCAAAGGCTCACTGCGGAAGAGATTACCGCGATCATCCACGGGGGCAAGGGGCGCATGCCTGCTTTGCCGATACAAGGCAGCGAATTGAAGGAATTGCTCGACTACCTGGCCACAGAAAAGGATCTTCCCTCGGATAAATCAGCGGTCGGCGAAGAACAAGCGGCTAAAGATACGAAGTACAACGCACAACATGCGCCATCTCCCCAGGCAGCCGATCAAGCGGGAGCGAAGGTCTATCAGGCGCAGTGCGCTGTTTGCCACGGAGAAAAGCTGGAAGGCAATGCGCCGTCTTTCCCGGCCTTGCTGGGGGTTGGAAGCCGCTATTCGGATGAGCAGCTTCTGGCACTCATGCGCACGGGCAGGGGACTCATGCCGGCCTTTACTACTCTCTCCAACGAGGAGACCCAGGCCCTGATACGCTTTCTGCGCCCGCCGGCACAAACAGCGGGAGCGAATAGCGCCGGGCAATACACCATGACCGGCTACCGCAGATTCCTGGATCCCGATGGGTATCCGGCCACCGCGCCTCCCTGGGGCACCCTGAATGCGCTGGACCTGAAGACGGGCAAGTATCTTTGGCGGATTCCGCTTGGACAGTACCCGGAGTTGGCCGCCAAGGGCATGCCAGATACCGGCAGCGAAAACTACGGCGGACCCGTGGTCACGGCCGGAGGCCTGATCTTTATTGCAGCCACAAACTATGACCATAAGATACGCGCATTCGACAAGACCACGGGCAAATTGCTGTGGGAAGCCAAGCTGCCCTTCGCCGGCAACGCCACCCCCGCTGTTTACGAAGTGAAGGGGCGGGAATATGTGGTGATCGCCTCCGGCGGCACATGGATGAATCGCAAGGGAGGTACAGGCGGGGTTTACGCGGCGTTTGCTCTGCCGCAATGAACAGATTTTGAATCAGCCGCTATCGGCGGCCCATGCGATAGTCCACGTAGAGGATGTGAGCTTTGATCTGATCGCCAGCCCTGTATTGCGGGAGTTGCGCCATCTTCAACATTTGGAGGATGGCGCCGGGGTTTCCATCGCTCCACTCGACAAGCGAGGGCAGGACCGCTTCCAGATTGGAAGCCCAAAGTTCACTTCTCTCCGCCTCGCGCTGCGCGAATTCCAGGGCAATGGAGTACGGCCAGTTCTTCAGTTCCAGGCGTTCCGACTTGTTCGCGCACAGCGATCGCAGCGCGCCGATATCTTCCATATGCGGTGAGCGGGATGCGAAGATGACAGGCGTACGTCCGTAATAATGCAGGTCCCTTATCATGCCGGCGATAACGCGGGATGGAGCGGCGAGATGGTCGAGCACCATTTGAAAAGGCTGGGCATGGAGAGCCCGGTGCGCAATGCCCTTCAAGGAAGTTGAGGATAGATCGGCGATATTTATCGGAACATCGATTCCCACATCCGCAGCATGCAACGCATGGAGCAAGGCGTGGAGGAATTGGCGTGGGGATTGCATCTGCTCGACGTAAAGGGTCAGCGGCTGGCTCGCGACGAAGGAGCGCAGCAAACGCGATTTTCCCACACCCTCCGGCCCGAATACCAGCAGGGGCTTGCGTATCTGAGCCTGGCTCCTCAGACGGGCCATTTCTTCTTCTCGCTCCACACAAATCAGATATTCACGGGTCGGGTCGCGTGGGGCAGAAGAGAAAGGCATCGCGGCTTGACCTCCTTCTCAGCGAGAAACTAGCTGGCATCCCATGGCATACCGATTCTGATCAGACTTTTCTTTGCTTCAGTGGCAAGAAATCGATTCCTACCCTTGCTGATGGCGCGCAACAAGGAAATTGGGCGCGGGTCCCGCAAGGCTCCCAATCCTTCCACTGCCGCCCTGCGCACGAATAAATCAGGATCATGTTCCAGTAAATGCATTAAAGCAGGAACAGCCTCACGAATTCTGTTTTTGCCAATAAGCCAGCAGATACGCGCTCTGGCTTGCGGCAAGGGATGTGCCAGCGCGGCGATAAGCTTCTCCTCATAAGATCGACGATCATCGCCAAGATATGTGCTGCAATGCGGACATTGACCCAGTTCACTGTCAATTTCGGCCCAACAATGCGTGCAGAAGGCAATCATTGGTTATTCAACCAAGATAACTTGTCTGCGGCAGTGGTTGCCAAACGGGGTCCGTCATCCTGCCTGCCGATCAACGCGGAGCACTGGGCGATGATGGGATCAAGCTGGGCAACAACCGATCTCGCAGACGCAGTATTTTCAGGTCCGGGTTCGAGCACGGAGCGAAGATTGCCGGCGACGATGGCAACCGCTGCTTTCAATTCCTTTTCGAATGCGGCGACAGACTTCTCCAGCCGCAGCAGGTAGTCGTAACGAATCCGGCCGGCATTGCGGCTCAGCTCCATGTCGATATAAGTCAGCATTCTTTGAAACACGATAGGCCGCAAGAGAAACTTAGGCAGCACAAAGATCAGCCTGTCAAGCTGGTGCTGAAATACGCGGTCGGTGTAATAGTACAACCGGCTTTCCACTGACAGGTTCGAGGTGAAAGTCACGCGCGAGACCGGAACATCGAACAGGTCACCGGCGGCGCTTTGCAACCATCCAAGCAGCGCGTTCGTTCTCTCCTCAAACCGGCACGATAACTCCGCCAGTTCACCATGGACGCGCTCGTCTTCCTGTGCGCGCCAATCTTCAAAGACGGCTTCAACCTCGCTGAGCATGAATTGATCGAGCAGTATACCAAGCTGTTCACGGGTTTCTGTTGCATGTTCGTTTTTGAAGATCTTTCAGCCGGCCGCGCACGCTTGGGGCGGCCGAGGCAGCATGATCGTTCAGGTCACTCTCAATCCGGGCAATGATGGTGGCAGTATCCTGCCGCAGCAGATAGCGCAGGTCTTTCAGTTCCTGATCGGTTCTGGAAAGAGTGGCTTCAAGAGCGCACTTCCTAAAGGCAAGGTCTTCTCCGCTCATCGACCTGGCGCGTTCTCCGACCATGGCTGTAAAGCGGAGTGTGCCTGCGATGCGCAATACGTCGAGCGCCACCGATTGCAAGAGAGTCTGCTCCTTCTCCTGCGAGGCAAAATAGTGGAGGCGAGCCGTAAGTTGCTCTATCCCGCTGGATCTTTCCGCCGTCTGCCCCCGCTGCTCGTTCATTGCCAGGCGGGCTGAGAGGGGAAACAGTTCTGGATTTTTGATACCGATATGGTTGCGCAATTCATTCTCAAGGAAGCGGCGGACAGCTTCCACTTCCGCGGGAGCGGCCATATCTGTTTTGTTGATGACGTACAGTAATCTGGGCACATCCAGCCGAATGCGGCGGAGGAAGTCTGACTCGACCGCGGTAATCGGCGGGTCGACGGATAAAACCACGATACCGGCATCGACCTCAGTGAGATAGTCCTCTGTCGTCGAGGTGTTATGAAGGTGAGTGGAGCCGATCCCCGGCGTATCGATGAGGTCAACGCCCATGCTCAAAAACCGAGAAGGGTAGGTCATCTCGGCGGATGCGACCTGCTTTCGGTTTCCAGGGTTGGCGGTTTCGGTGATGTACTCATGGAGGGATGCGACTGCAATGGGCTCGGATTGACCTGACTTGTGAATAATCTCCGCCGTTGGAGTTATTCCGTACCTGACCCTGGTAATAACGGAAGTAAGCGGCAGGATTCCCGTGGGCAGAATTTCCGCGCCCAGCAGCGCATTGATGACCGAACTTTTCCCTCGCTTCATCTGTCCCAACACGGCAAGGTTGAAGCGATTCTTTTGTAACTTCTCAGATAGCGCCGCGAGCGAGGCATGCAGGTCTCCAGTCCGGTTGCGTTCAGCAAGAGCGGAAAGCGCATCGATGGAGCGCAAGAGAGCCTTACGGTCCAACTGCAGTGCGCCTTCCGCTGAGTCTGTCATGGCCTGGCTTTCGATTCAGGATTTTCGCCCGTTGCATGGCGGACATAACTCTCCATGCTTTTGACCAGAGAGCGAAGCTCATGAATCGCACTGTTGAGTTCATCGACCGCATCCGCCGGAACGGCTCCGCATCCGCGCAGATGATGGGGTTTCAGTTCCTCGATGGCAATATCGATAAAAGCCAGGTCTGTGGTGATCAAGCGCGTTACTGGAATCTCGGGCGGCTCGGGCTTCAGGCGCTGCCATTCCAAAATTTGCAGCAGTTGGGAGCGGAGGCGGCGGATATGGCCTTCGATCTCTCGCGCCTGCTCTGGAGTAACGTCCACAACATAGCGCGGAAAGGGAGATGGCGAAGTGGCGGAATGGAGCGCGTGTTCAATGTCGCAGAGCAAACTGTCGATGTACTTGCAAGTGATGAGCAGGCGCCGCTGCTGGGGCTCGTTCAGTTCCCCAGGGCGTCGCGTCTTTTCCATCGCCGGTTCAGACATGACGATTACACTTTCCGGCCTCAAGGCCGATCTTGGTTAGTACATCAATGGTTGCCGTTGAACGGCATCCTAATCCACATCGGCGAAACTTGCGCCCGGTGCGCTTCCAGTCACATGGATTCGCGATCTTCATAGCCGGAATTCCAATCAATGGACGATCATCACCGGACAGTGGGCATACTTGAGAACGCGCTCCGAGTTCGAGCCCAGCATCCAGCGATGCAGGATGGTGTGGCTGCGCTTGCCCATGACAATGAGACTGGCCTGGATGGTGTCCGCCCGATGGATGAATCTGTTCCGCCGGATGGCCCACGACGATATCCGTTTCGAGATCAATTTCCTTTTGCCTGGCGCGTTCGCGGATGGGGGCGAAACTGCTCTCGTAGCGCTCGCGCCCGTCATCGAGGACCGCGTTGAACTCCGCGCTCTCGGCGGGTTCCGGCGGCCGGATCACAGCGACGACAAACAGCTTGGCTTTCATATCCCCCGCCATCGACAGGGCAACATCCAAAGCGTGCTCCGCGTGTGGAGACGCGTCGAATGCTACCAGTATCCTTTGAAATCCGACAAAAACCGGGCTTCCCATGGCTGTGACCTATACCTCTTCTGCGGCGGCCTGCCGCTGGATTGCCTGTTCCGATTTCTTGCTTGTGAGCGCGTGGGGAAGAAGATGCCGGGGCAGGAAGAACGAGTTTGCAATCATGGTGGGAATCACGGCGCTGGCGATGACCGTGCCCACGATGTAAGAGTACTGCTCCTGGCGTGATGATCTGGTGATTGAGTCCGAAGAGCGCGGAGATGGTGCCGAAGGTGAGGCCGGTGGACATCATCAGCGTGTAGTAGGCTCCGGAGTTGCCTTCGTAGCGATGCGCCCGGACCGCGGGATACACGGCAACCGCAGCTTGGTCAGCGACTTGGCCGTGAACAGAATGAGCATCATGAGCGGGAGCAGCGATCAGCGCCGGCACCGAGCACAAACGATCCGGCGCGGATGAAGTAGAACGGCGTGAGCAGGCCGAAGGTTAGCGTGCGCAGGCGGCGAATCAGCGCGTGGTCCTTGCCCACCGTTCCCGCCAGCACCATGCCGATCAGGTAGGCCGGGAGCACCGCTTCGCTTCCCGCCCAGACGGCCAGCCCGCCCATGGCAAAGAGAAGAAAGAGAAGGTACTTGGCTTCAAGTTCGGAGACGCGCCCGCCGTATTTGCTGAAAAAACCGCGGCGTAAGAAAGGGCAGCACTACGAAGACCGCGACGGAAACCCCGACAAAGATCAGCGTCTTGACGGTGAACGGGGAGAAGATCAGGCCCAGCGCGACCACGGTTCCGAGTCGTTGATGAAGCAGGCGGCGAGGATCGACTTGCCGTACTCAGTAACATTGAAGCCCAGCTCCAGCATCACGGCATAGACCACGGCAACCGAGGTGGTGGAAAGGGCGACGCCGCAGAGCCAACTGGAGCATGATGGCCCAGTGCAGTACGTAATACGCGATGGCCGTGCAACCGAGAAAGGGGCCGAAAAATCCCGCCAGTCCGATGACCAGCGCTTCGCGCCACTTGGTTTTGAAGATGGCGGGATCGAGTTCCGCGCCAGCCAGAAACGTGAGCACGATGGCTCCGGTTCCCGCCAGAAACGTGATCCACTGCGTGTTGCCCAGCAGTCCGCCCTGCGCAAAAAAAGCGACCACAACCAACTGGGCCATCGTGCCCACCACAATTTCAGAAAGCGCCGTGGAGATACTTGAACCAGATCGCCAGCAGCGTCGCAGTCAACGCCAGTCCCACCCACAGAGCAGCCAGAGCCCATGTGTTCATCATGAACGCAAACTCCTGGATTTTCATTCAGGGAACCGGCCGGGACATGACTCCGCAACAGGATTCCCTGTCAGGAGTCATCATCTGTCCGGCCTATGGGATGGACAGCGGTTAAGGGTGAACTCCTTCACCACATCCATTTCCTGTATACACCATCGGATGCCCCGATATCAAGGACTGGGCTGGGACGGGCAGGGCGGAAAGCCCGCGAAGACTATCCGGATGGCGGCGACAAGAATATGCTGTATTGGGTCATCCTGCAGAAGCAGGGAGACGAGATGCCAGTGAGTTACGAGTACAGAAGCCGCCGTTGCTCACGGATAGAGGCGACGGGAAAATGATGGACAAAGACGCCAGGCCGTCTGCGCAGGCCATCGGCAGTTTTGCGGAACTGCGGGAGCGCGCGCGGCGGCGAGGACCGTTGCGCGTGGCGGTAGTGGATGCGGACGACGAGATTGGATTGGCGGCCGCGGAAGGGGCGCTGAAACGCGGCCTTGCTCATTCGATTCTGATCGGCGACGAGCGCCGCATCAGAAGCAGGGCGGAAGAGCTAAAGCTGCATGCGCTGCTGGCCGATACAAAGATTGTTCAGGCCGGGGATGCAGCCGCTGCGGCGGTGCAAATGGTGCGCGATGGAGATGCGGATATCCTGCTCAAAGGGCATATACGAACCGATGAGTTGTTGAAAGCTGTTCTCCAGAAAGAGACAGGCTTGCGCACGGGAAGGCTTCTAAGCGACGTGCTGCTTTACGAGGATACGCTGGCCGGCCGGCGCAGGCTGGTGGGCATTACCGATGGCGGACTGAATGTTTCGCCTGACCTGGAGCAGAAGAAGCAGATTGTGCGGAATGCGATCGAGGTGATGCGGGCCATCGGAATCGAGCGCCCCAAGATGGCCATCCTGAGCGCAACGGAAGCGGTTTCGCAGTCCGTGCCGTCCACCGCGGATGCCCAGGCGCTGGCCGGCATGGGAGAAGCCGGCGAGTTCGGAGATGCGGAGGTATTCGGCCCGGTATCGCTGGATTGCGCGCTGCTGAAATCCGCGGCCGACGCCAAGGGAATCAGGCACGCGGCGGCGGGGTATGCGGACTGCATGGTGGCGCCAAATATCGAGGCCGGAAATCTGCTGGGGAAGGCGGCAAAGTATTTGGGCGGATCGCAATGCGCGCACGTGATCGTGGGAGCAAAGGCGCCGATTCTGATTCCTTCGCGCGTAGAGAGCGCGGAAGACAAAATCAACGCCATAGCGCTGGGGGTGATCTTTGCCACGCGATAGCGGCCGCATCCTGGTGATCAATCCCGGCTCGACGTCGACGAAGATCGGCGTTTACAGAGCCGATGGCGCCGAGTTTGCGCGTACCATACCGCATACCGACGAAGAGTTGGCGCCATTTCGCGAATGCCCGGTGCTGGATCAGAAGGACTACCGCGCACAGCGCATCCAGGATGAACTTGAAAGAGCGGGGTATAGCGTGGCTGCGTTCGACGCGGTCGCCGGGCGAGGCGGATTGCTGCCGCCGCTGGCCAGCGGGACCTACCTGGTGGATGATGCGATGCTCGAAGAACTCCGCTTGGCGCGGATGGGCGAGCATGCAGCGAACCTGGGAGCGGTGCTTGCGGGCGCGTTCGCCAGGGCGGCCGGAGTGAATGCATACATTGTCGACCCGGTGAGTGTGGACGAATGGCAGGACTGCGCGCGTATCACCGGGTCGCCGCTGATAACCCGGGTGTGCCAGTGCCATACCCTGAACACCAAGGCGGTAGCCAGGCGCTTTGCGCGGGAACAGCAGCGCGCCTACGAAGCCATGCGGCTGATTGTGGTGCACATGGGCAGCGGGAACTCGGTTTCGGCGCATCAGAACGGGCGCATGATCGACAACAATACGGGAGATGACGGACCTTTCGGCGCCGATCGTTCTGGATCGCTTCCGGTGCGGCAACTGATCAAAGTCTGCTACAGCGGCAACTACACGCAGCGGCAACTCGAACACCTGGTATTTGGCGGGGGCGGCCTGGCTTCCTACCTTGGCACAAAAGATTTGATTGAAGTGGAACGCCGCATCGAATCAGGGGATGCGCTGGCCGCCGCCGTGCTCGATGCGATGGTCTACCAGGTAGCGAAAGAAGCCGGCGCCATGGCAGCAGTCCTGCGCGGGAAGGTGGATGCCGTGCTGCTTACGGGAGGAATGGCGCACTCAAAGAGAATCGTCTCGGCGCTCAGCGATTATGTGGGCTGGATTGCGCCTATCCATGTCTATCCGGGAGAAGATGAGATGCGGTCTCTCGCCGAGGGAGTGTTTCGCGTGCTCAGCGGAGCGGAACAACCCAGGACAATCGGATCGCAGTTACCGGTGCAGAGCAGCCGAACAAACTAAATCACTGGTTATCGCTGCGCCAGGATGGATGGCGGATTGGGGAAGGCTGGAGTTATGGCGGAGTTATTGAGCGGTAACGAAGCGGTAGCCGCGGCGGCATGGGATGCGGGGATGCTGCTGGGGACGGGTTATCCGGGGACGCCATCGACGGAGATACTGGAGGAATTCGCGCGCATCGGCGGACGTGCGCAGTGGGCTCCCAACGAGAAGGTTGCCCTGGAAGTGGGCATGGGGGCGGCATTATCGGGGGGACGAAGCCTGGTTACGATGAAGCACGTGGGCCTGAATGTGGCGGCCGATCCGCTGTTTACGGCGGCTTACATGGACGTGCCGGGAGCGTTGGTGATTGTTTCCGCCAACGATCCTGGAATGGCGTCGAGCCAGAACGAGCAGGACAATCGCAGATACGCGGTTGCCGCCGGAGTGCCGATGCTGGAGCCTTCGGATTCCCAGGAGGCCTACGAATTCACACTACGCGCCATCGAGGTTGCCGAGCGCTGGCGGGGACCGGTTCTGCTGCGCATGACCACACGGGTTTGCCATTCCAAGACAGTGATGAAGCGGGAGGGAGTACTCGTGCCCGCGGCGCGCACTCCCGGTTACACGCGCAACGTGCAAGGCCGGGTGATGATGCCCACCTACGCGCGTTTGGCGCACCAGAGAATGCGCGCGAAGCTGGCGCAGATGGCGCAATGGAACGAGCAGTCGGGCCCTACGCAGGTGATAAGCGGGTCGCGGGCGCTGGGCATCGTCACTTCCGGCATCTCCTATCAGCATGTGCGCGAAGCGGCGCCGGAGGCCAGCGTTCTGAAGCTGGGAATGACGCACCCCTTGCCCATGGAAACGATACGCAGGTTTGCGCAAACCGTGGAGCGCTGCATGGTGGTTGAGGAGGGCGACCCCTATCTGTTTGAGTCGATCCGCAGCGCCGGCATTGCGGTCGAGGCTACACCCTCCATCTACCGCATCGGCGAACTCAACGTAAAGCGCGTGCGGCGGATACTCGAGGGCGACTGCACGCCGGAAGCAAAACCGGCGTTTGGAAAGCCGCCCGCGCTCTGTCCGGGATGCCCGCACAGGTCCGTCTACTCGGTGCTCAAGAACCTTAACTGCATCGTTTCCGGCGATATCGGGTGCTATGGGCTTGGAGTGCTGCCTCCGTTTGAGAGCGTGGACATCACGGGCTGCATGGGCGCATCTATCGGAATCGGGCTGGGCATGCGGCATGCGCTGCCGGAGAGCGAAGCCCGGCGGGTGATCAGCATCATCGGCGACGGCACGTTCCTCCATAGCGGAATCCCGGGCATCGCGGAGATGGTCTATAACCCGCCGCCGACAGGACACCTGGTCCTCATTATGGACAACGGCACCACCGCCATGACGGGCATGCAGGAACATCCCGGCACGGGAAGGACGCTGGACCATCGCAAGACGGGGAAGGTGGTGATGGAAGAGGTGATCAAGGCCATGGGGGTGCGCAACGTGCATATAGTGGATGCCACGCTGGACCCGCGCGGCTTTGAAGAGCTGATGAAAGCATCACTGGAGAAGCCGGAGCTGTCAGTGATCATCAATCGCCGCAATTGCCTGCTGGCGGCAAAGTCCATCAGGGAATACGAGAGATGCGATGAACAAAGTAACTAATATCGTGATCGCGGGATGGGGCGGGCAGGGCGTAATCAAGGCTTCCGACATTGTTGCGGACGTTGCATTCGCCGCCAGATTGGATGTGAAGAAAAGCGAACTGCACGGATTGAGCCAGCGAGGCGGATCTGTCCAGAGCGACGTCCGTTTCGGCGAACATATTTTCAGCCCCATGGCGCCGGAGGGCGAGGCGGATTATCTTGTTGTGCTGGCCGAGGAGATGGAGGGGATTAACACCGCCGTACTGAGCGGTAGTGGAGTGTTGATCGAGCCCTCCCAGGTGGATAAGAGCAAGCTGCGCAACAAGAAAACCATCAACGTGGCGCTGCTTGGCGTGCTGAGCCGGCACCTCAGTTTTTCCGGCGAGCAATAGATTGCGGCCATCAAGCGCAATCTGCCCCAGGCCCTGCATGATGTAAATGTCGAGGCGTTTCATGCGGGCAGCACGGCTAAGCAGGATGAGTAACCGGTAATATTGAGCCAAGAGGCTGGACCGAGATGAGTGACAGTCCAAAGGAACTGGAACTGGCCGCCGCTCTATTGCGGGAACAGAACACGCTTGCCCTGGCTACAACTGATGATACAGGGGAAGCATGCATTGCGCCTCTGTTTTACATTGCTGACGAGGGTCTATCTCTGTTCTGGCTTTCATCCCGAGCCAGTTTGCACAGCGTGAATCTAATCAGGACGCCCAGGGCGGCCGCTACCGTCTTCCGCCACGCCGACAACTGGAAGGAGATTCGCGGCGTGCAGATGCGCGGCTCCGTTACCGTGATTACCGACCGGAAACGCCGCCGTGAGGTGATCAAAACTTATTGCCAGCGCTTCAAGTTGAAATCTGTCTTTCGCGGGACCATCAGGCAGTGCGCCTTGTTTGAGTTCCGGCCGGAGTTTATCCGCTATATCGACAATTCCAGGAAGTTCGGAAGCAAAATCGAGCTTGTACGCGGTATACACGGAGAATGGAATCGGTACACAGGTAAGTGATGATTTATAAAGCCGGTTATAAATAGAGTTTTTCGCATCGAATTCGACTTCACAACCCAGGGCAAGGAGGAGCACGGCATCCCCATTCCAGCCGGACTCATAGCCGTTCGGGCCCGGCATGAGCAATCTGTTTCCAAAACCAGCCACAACTCGTTGTGTTCGCTATCACTTGCGGCATTTCTCACTATTCGTATAATGTTTGGCGGGTTAAAGCCGATCGGAGGATTGGAGATTCCGGTTTATTCCATACCCTGTTAGCGGCGCACAGGAGCGTGAAACATGAATGCACCATGTGCTCAGCACGAATTACTGCTGGCCCGCCGTATGTCCCGGCTGGGCACCGAGACCGCCTTTGAAGTCCTGAGCAAGGCGCGGACGCTGGAGCGCGAGGGCAGAAGCATCCTCCATCTGGAAATCGGAGAGCCCGATTTCGATACGCCGGCCAATGTGGTGGAGGCGGCTGTCGACGCGCTTCGCAAAGGATGGACTCACTACGGTCCCTCCGCCGGACTGCTCGAGCTGCGCGAAACCATCGCGGAGTATATAAGCCGCACGCGAGGGGTGAAGGTCTCCCCGGATGAGGTGGTTGTGGTGCCTGGCGGGAAGCCCATCATATTCTTCTCCATTCTGGCCTTGATCGAAGAAAGCGATGAAGTCATCTATCCCAATCCGGGCTATCCCATTTACGAGTCGATGATCAACTACATCGGCGGCAAGGCCGTTCCCATCCAGTTGCGCGAAGACCGCGATTTCGCCATGGACATGAACGAGATTGCCAAACTGATCACCGGGCGCACCAAACTCATCATTCTGAATTCTCCGCATAACCCCACCGGCGGCGTGTTGCAGCGCGGAGAGATCGAGCAGTTAGCCGGGATCATCGGCGAGCGGAACATTCTGGTGCTTTCAGACGAAATCTACAGCCGGCTGCAGTTTGAAGGCCAGCCTTTCTCGATCATCGCCGTGCCCGGCATGCAGGAGCGCACCATCCTGCTCGACGGCTTCTCGAAAACCTATGCCATGACCGGCTGGCGAATCGGTTACGGCGTGATGAGGGCGGATCTGGCCAAGCAGATCACCCGCCTGATGACCAACTCCAATTCGTGTACGGCCAGCTTTACCCAAATTGCGGGAATCGAGGCGCTGCGCGGAGACCAGAGCGCGGTGGAGCGCATGTGCGCCGAATTCAAACGCAGGTCTGAGGTCTTCGTTGCCGGGTTGAACAGGATCAAGGGCTTTTCATGCCGCATGCCCAAAGGCGCATTCTACGCCTTCCCGAACATCACCGGGACGGGATGGAAATCCAGGCTTCTGGCCGACGCGCTGCTTGAGCAAGCCGGCGTGGCGACGCTTTCCGGCACCGCATTCGGAGCATTTGGCGAAGGCTACCTGCGCTTCAGCGTAGCCAATTCACTTGAGAATCTCGAAAAAGCGCTGCAGCGTATCGAGCAGTGGGTGAAGCAGAACCTATAGCGGAATTGGCGCCGGAGAACAATGCCCATGGAGATTTCCAGCGGCTTGTTCTTCCTGACTCTAGTGCAACACCGCACTTGGTTTTTGTTGTGCAAGGAGAAGGCCATGGCCCTGAAGGATTCGAAAACCGGGAAGGTTATCCGGAATTATTCCATCGAAGAGCTGCGGGATGCGGCCAACCTGATGCGCGGTTACGATCTGGTGGCGTTGCATGCAGCCGGATCAGGGCACGCCGGGGGCACACTCTCGGTGATGGATATTACCGCCGCCCTTTACCTTCATGTTGCCAACCACGATCCCAAAAATCCATCCTGGCCGGATCGCGACCGCATCATCTGGTCCACCGGGCACAAGGCCCCCAGCCTTTATCTGGGATTGGCCTTCGCGGGCTTTTGTCTCCTGGACGACGTGGTGACGCTGCGTAAACTCAGTTCGCCCTACCAAGGCCATCCACACTGGCTCAAGCTGCCGGGGGTGGAGGTTTCCACCGGGTCGCTGGGACAGGGCCTGAGCATTGCCGTGGGCATGGCGCTGGCCGCCCGGCTGGACGGCAAAGGTCACAAGATCTTCTGTCTGATGGGCGATGGAGAGCAACAGGAGGGCCAGATATGGGAGGCCGCTATGGAGGCCGGACACTTCCATCTCGACAACGTCATCGGCATCGTCGACTGCAATCGCCTGCAGATTGATGGCTGGGTGAAAGACGTGATGCAGGTCGAGCCGCTGAACGACAAGTATTTGAGTTTCGGCTGGGAGGTTCTGCGCATCGACGGCCACGACATGGGTCAGATTGTGGACGCGTTTCGCAAGGCCAAGGCGGTCGCAGGAAAGCCGACCGTCATCCTCGCCGATACTATCAAGGGCAAGGGCGTGAGTTTCATGGAGAATCAGCCCGGCTGGCACGGCAAGGCGCCCAACCGCGAGGAACTGGACGCAGCGCTCAAGGAACTGGGCCTGAGCGAAAGCATACCGGTCGAGCAGTTGCTGAGCAAGGCCAGGAGTTACCAGGTTGAGGTCGATCGCAAGCTGGCATCCAAAATGCCCAGCTTCTCACGCGACTACTGGTGGAATGCCGGCGGCACGATGAAAGTCAAGATGGAGCCCACGCGCAGGGGCTTCGGCCAGTCACTGGCAGCGAACGGGGACGACGAGCGCGTGGTTTGCCTGGGACTGGATATCTCCGGGTCGATTACCATCAGCGAATTTTATTCTGGTAAGCCCGCGCGCGCCAGGCGCTGGATCAGCATGGGCATCGCCGAGCAATCGGCCACCTCGGCGGCCACGGGGATGGCCAGGGAAGGGAAGCTGCCCGTGCTGGGCTCCTACGCCACATTTTCAGCGGCGCGCAACCTGGATCAGATCCGCACCTCGGTGTGCTACGGAAACTTCAACGTCCTGATTGCCGGAGCCCATGCCGGCGTCTCGGTTGGCCCCGATGGCGCCACGCATCAGGCCCTGGAAGATCTCTTCGCCATGCAGGGGCTACCCAATATGTCCGTGGTCGTGCCCTGCGACATAATCGAGACCCGCAAGGCCACCAATTACCTGCTGCTTAAGCATCGGGGACCCAAGTATATTCGCTTTGCCCGCGAGGCCACGCCTATTGTTACGAATGAAACCACGCCCTTTGCTTTCGGGCGGGCCAACGTGATTCGACTGCGCGCGGAGGCGGCCAACTTCGCCGACGCATTTGAGACCCGGCTGGCCGCGGATTACAAGAACGAGTCAGAGGACTTGAGCATCGTTGCCTGCGGGCCCATGGTTCCGGAGGCCATGCGCGCGGCCCGCATCCTGAAGCAGGAATACGGCTACGAAACGCGCGTCGTGAACCTGCATACCCTGAAACCAATCGACTCGGAAGCCGTTGTACGCGCCGCCGCGGAGACGGGCGTCCTAGTTACGGCGGAAGAGCATCAGATCGGCGCTCTGGCCTGGCGAGTCAGCTCCATTCTCACCTCAAGCGGGCAACTTTACGGCCTGCCTGTAATCACGGGAGCTATTGGCGTGAAGGACCGCTTTGGCGATTCAGGCGCGCCCTGGGAACTGGTCAAGGAGTTGGAGGTAAGTGCTGAACATATTGCGCAAAAGGCCGTGGAACTGGTGGCGATAAAAAGAAGAGTGTGACAGGTGCCGGACCCGATCAGCTACATTGACGACGAGTATGTTAGGCCTAACGCCCCTCTGAGTAGCAGCCAGTGCTCCTGTGCCGGCGACCGGCGGCAATCTGGAATGCACTGAGACCGGTACGGCGCTCGAAACAGCTCTGCTGCCGGGTCAGCCGTTGTCATGCACCACGCCCGTTGTCATGCAAAAAAACCGCCTCAGGAACTGAATTGGACGGAAAATCGGGACTATGCGGTCAAGACGAATGGGGAATAAAGCGCCTATTATCTATCATTTATCATTGGGATCAATGAGGTGAGATCATGCGTGGCGGAGAGAGTGGGATTCGAACCCACGGTACTCGTTAAAGTACACACGCTTTCCAAGCGTGCGCCTTAAACCACTCGGCCATCTCTCCGTAGGGTGGTCTGTCTTCTTGAATTTAGCATAGTTGGGTTCTGAATCCTATGCCAGCAGGGATGGCTTCGCGGAGGAATATCAGATTTCTGAATAGCATGAACCCATTGGCCATGCCAGGCCCCCTGATTTATAGTTTCGCATTGCTCGCCGTATCAGGTTCTGCCTCCGTCTGCGGCGAGACTTCATCCTGAAAGAGGAATTCCATGCCTGGCATCTCTCGTCGCAACCTGCTCCGTTCCGGAGCGGCGCTTTCCGCTTCTTCACTGGTGGCCCGATCGGCCTGGGGGCGCGTGGCCGCGCTTCTGACCGGTTCCCCTGAGGGCGCATCCGCCCAGGCGCTGGCGGCGGTGGCGCCGCGCGAGCAACTGCTCTTCGACTTCGGCTGGAAGTTCAGTTTCGGCCACGGCACCGACCCGGCCCGCGACCTGGGATTCGGCTACGGCCAGGGAGACTTTGCCAAGACCGGCGAGTTCGAATTCGCCAAGGCCGGATTCGACGACTCGAAGTGGCGCACGCTGAATCTGCCGCACGATTGGGCGGTCGAGCTGCCCTTTGTGCGCGACGAGGAGCAGAAGTCGCACGGCTACAAGCCCCTGGGCCGCCGCTACCCGGAGACCAGCGTGGGCTGGTACCGGCGCGAGTTCGAGATTCCGGCCAGCGATCTGGGCCGCCGCATCGCGGTCGAGTTCGACGGCGCCTTCCGCGATGTGCTGGTTTTTGTGAACGGCTGCTTCATCGGCCGCAACGACAACGGCTACGCGCCCTTCCGCTTCGACCTGACCGATTTTCTGAGCTACGGCGCAAAGAACTACATTGTGGCGCGCGTGGACGCCAGCTTCGGCGACGGCTGGTTCTACGAGGGCGCGGGCATCTACCGCCATGTGTGGCTGACCAAGACCGATGCGCTGCACCTGGGCAAGTGGGAGAGCACGGTGCGTACGGCGGTGAATGGCAGATTCCGCCACGCTGACTCTGGATACAGTGGTTCAGAACGAGGGCAAGCAGGCGGAGAGCGCAAAGGTAAGCTGGCAGATTCTGGACGCCGCCGGCAAGACCGTGGCCACCGCCGAGGCCGCGCCGCAATCGATTGCCGTGGACGGAACGGCCAGCTTTACAGCCACCGCAAAACTGGCTAATCCCGCGCTATGGTCGGTGGATGCGCCCAATCTTTACTCGGCGATTGTGACCGTGGAAGCGGGCGGCAAGCCGCGCGACGCCGAGCGCGTCAGCTTTGGCGTGCGCACCGCGGTCTTCGACGCCGACAAGGGATTCTTTCTCAACGGCAAGTCGCTCAAGATCCAGGGCACCTGCAACCACCAGGACCATGCCGGCGTGGGCGCCGCTCTGCCCGACCGGTTGCAGTGGTTCCGGCTGGGGGTGCTGCGCGAGATGGGCTGCAACGCGGTGCGCACCTCGCACAATATGCCCACGCCGGAGTGGGTGGAAGGCTGCGACCGCATGGGCATGATGATGATGTGCGAGACGCGGCAGATGAGTTCCAGTCCCGAGGGCCTGGCGCAACTGGAGGCGATGATCAAGCGCTATCGCAATTCGCCGTCGATCATTCTCTGGTCCATCGGCAACGAGGAGGGACAGTTGCAGGACAGAATGGCCGAAGAGGGCGCGAAGATCGCGGCCACTATGGTGCGGCGATGCCACGAACTGGACCCCACGCGCGTGGTTTCGGCGGCGGTGAACGGCAACAACAAGAAAGGCGTCTCCGATGCCTTCGATATCATCGGCTTCAACTACAACCTGGCATACCCCGACGAATATCACAGGAAGAATCCCAGTCGGCCCATCTACGGATCGGAGACGGCCAGCGCTATCTCCACGCGCGGCGTCTACTCGACCGACCCGCTGCGCAACACCATAAGAGCCTACGACACCAGCGAGCCCGGCTGGGGCGAGACGGCCGAGGAGTGGTGGACGTTCTACGGCACGCGCGAATGGGAGGCGGGCGGCTTCGCGTGGACCGGCTTCGACTATCGCGGCGAGCCCACGCCTTATGGCTGGCCGTCGATCAACTCGCAGTTCGGCATCGTGGACATGTGCGGCTTTCCCAAGGACACGTTTTACTACTACAAGGCATGGTGGGGCACCGAACCGGTGCTGCACCTGTTTCCGCACTGGAACTTCGAGGGCAGGGAAGGCGACGAAATTCCCGTGTGGGCGCACTCCAACCTGGACGAGGTAGAGTTGTTCGTGAATGGGCAAAGCCAGGGGAGCAAGAAGGTTCCGCACCTGGGACATGTGGAGTGGAAGGTGAGGTACGAGCCTGGCGTGATTGAGGCGCGGGGACGAAAAGGTGGCCAGGTGGTGCTGACCGAGAAGCGGGAGACGACCGGGCCGGCGGCGGCTATCCGGTTGACTTCGGACAGGATGGAGATCGACGCCGATGGCGAGGACGTGGCGATTCTGACGGTGGAGGCGCTGGATAAAGAGGGACGGGCGGTTCCGACGGCCGGCAACTCCATCGCATTCAAGGTCTCCGGGGACGGGAAGCTGATTGGAGTGGGCAACGGAGACCCCAACTGCCAGGAGAGCGACAAGGAGCCGAAACGGTCGCTGTTCAATGGCTTGGCGCAGGTGATTGTGCAGGCCACCAAGCGGGCGGGGGAGATCCGCATTGAGGCGGTGAAGGAAGGCTGGGACGGGCCTGAGTTGATGCCGGCCAAGCTGGCGATCACGACCAGGAAAGTGGAACCGCGGCCGGCCGTGTGGTGAGAGCAGGGAATAGGGGAGTAGATACAAATATGGGGAGACCCGAGGTCTCCCCATATTTATTGTTGCGCCGAAGGCGCGGTTAGTTTTAGTACATGCCGTCCATGCCGCCGCCGTGGCCGCCGCGCCGGAGCAGACTTGGGCTCCGGAATCTCGACCACCAGGGCTTCGGTGGTCAGCAGCAAAGCCGGCAATCGAGGCTGCATTCTGCAGCGCCGTGCGGGTGACCTTGGTGGGGTCGATGACGCCGGCCTTGACCAGGTCCTCGAACTTGCTGGTCAGGGCGTTGTAGCCGAAGTGCGGGTCCTTGGATTCCAGCACCTTGGCCACCACCACCGCGCCCTCTTCGCCGGCATTGGCGACGATCTGGCGCAGCGGCTCTTCGAGCGAGCGGCGAACGATCTTGGCGCCGATCTTCTCGTCGCCTTCCAGCGTCTTGATGAGCGCGTCGACCGCCGGAATGGCGCGAACCAGCGCCACGCCGCCGCCGGGGACGATGCCTTCCTCGACCGCCGCGCGGGTGGCGTGCAGCGCGTCCTCAACGCGAGCCTTCTTCTCCTTCAGCTCGGTCTCGGTGGCCGCGCCCACCTTGATGATGGCCACGCCGCCGACCAGCTTGGCCAGCCGCTCCTGGAGCTTTTCCTTGTCGTAGTCCGAGGTGGTCTTCTCGATCTGCGAGCGGATCTCCTTCACGCGGCCCTCGATGTCGCTGGACTTGCCGGCGCCGTCGACGATGGTGGTGTTGTCCTTGTCGATGGTGATGCGCTTGGCCTTGCCCAGATCCTCGAGCTTCACGCCTTCCAGCTTGATGCCCAGGTCCTCGGTGATGGCCTTGCCGCCGGTGAGGATGGCAATGTCGCCCAGGATGGCCTTGCGGCGGTCGCCGAAGCCGGGAGCCTTGACGGCGGCCACGTTCAGCGTGCCGCGCAGCTTGTTCACCACCAGCGTGGCCAGGGCCTCGCCTTCCACGTCCTCGGCGATGATCAGCAGCGGCTTGCCGCCGCGCGCAACCTGCTCCAGCAGGGGCAGCAGATCCTTCATGGCGCTGATCTTCTTCTCGTAGATCAGGATGTAGGGATCTTCCAGAACCACTTCCAGGCGCTCGGCGTCGGTGACGAAGTAGGGGCTCAGGTAGCCGCGGTCAAACTGCATTCCGTCCACCGTCTCCAGGCCGGTGTGCATGGTCTTGGACTCTTCGATGGTGATCACGCCGTCCTTGCCCACAACCTTGACCGCTTCGGCGATGATGTCGCCGATCTCCTGGTCGCCGTTGGCGGAGATGGCGCCCACCTGGGCCACCGAACCCTCGTTCACGGGCTTGGAGAGCTTGCCCAGCGCGCCGCCCTCGGTCCACTTGCCGTCCTTGTCGCGGGTGCCGATGATCGCGGCCACGGCCTTCTCGATGCCGCGCTTCAGAGCCATCGGGTTGGCTCCCGCCGCCACCGTCTTCACGCCTTCGCGGAAGATGGACTGGGCCAAAACTGTGGCTGTCGTGGTGCCGTCGCCGGCCACGTCGCTGGTCTTGGAAGCAACTTCACGCACCAGTTGCGCGCCCACGTTCTCCATCGGGTCCTTCAGCTCAATCTCTTTGGCGACCGTCACGCCGTCCTTGGTGATGGTGGGCGAACCGAACTTCTTCTCGATCACAACGTTGCGGCCCTTGGGACCGAGCGTCGCCTTCACGGCGTCCGCCAGCATGTTCACGCCGCGCAGGATCGCCTGACGGGAATCTTCACCGTGCAAAATCTGTTTTGCCATTTTCGTTATTCTCCTAATCCAGTTGTCAGTGATCAGTTGTCAGTGGTGCCGGGTCGCCAGGCGCTTACTTCTTGACGATGCCGAGGACTTCTTCCTCGCGCATGATGAGGAACTCTTCGCCGTCGATCTTGATCTCGGTGCCGGAGTACTTGCCGAAGAGGATCTTGTCGCCCGCCTTCACGTCCAGGGGGAATACCTTGCCTTCGTCGTTGGATTTGCCCTTGCCCACGGCGATCACTTCGCCTTCCTGGGGCTTTTCCTTGGCGCTGTCGGGGATGATGATGCCCCCGCGGATGGTTTCGCCCTCTTCCACACGGCGGACGAGGATGCGGTCATGAAGCGGGGTGAATTTTGTCGCTACCGATGTTGCTGCCATTGTTTCGCTTCTCCTTCACACGCGGCCAGAGTTAAGCCCCGGCTGCGGGATTTGAGTGTGTCTTAAAACCCTGCCGAAATTGCAGTTGGCGCACCCTTTCGGGAGCGGAGGAGCTGTTTGAGCAGTTCCACCCGGAGTGTGCTAGCACTCTAGCCTTCCAATTGCTAACGATAAAGAAGTCAGGGGGGCGCTGTCAAGAGGGGAAATCCGTAAATATATGAGTATGCTTCGCTCATATAGTATGATTCTGCTGCATATGGGTTTAGGAGCCACAGGCGCCGGCTCGCCGCTTTTTGTATAACCGGCTAAATCGGGGTCCCGGGCAAAGGGTCTTTACCGCTGGGGTGGAGTAACCGGTTAAAATAAAGCCCATGCTTCGCAGTTTTCTGTTTCGTCTCTGCCTCTTGGTGGCCGCATTCGGCCTGATCGTCTTAGCCCTTGCAGCCAACGCCCAGTCAACGGACAAACGCGGACGTAAGTACAAGCCGCCCCTGCCCACCGCGCGCATTGAGGTTACCGTGCTGCGTGATGTCAATGGCAAGCCCATTGAAAACGCCGCCGTCGTCTTTCATCCCATGCAGGGTGAGAGGGACAAGGGCAACATGGAGTTGAAGACCAACGAGGACGGCAAGGCCATCATCGACGTGCTGCCCATCGGCGACACGGTGCGGCTGCAGATTATTGCCCGCGGCTTTCAGACCTACGGAGAGGACTACAAGATCGACAAGGCTGCGATGGCCATTGAGATCAGGATGAAGCGGCCCGGCGAACAGTACTCTATCTACAAGCCTCACGTTGCGGGCGAGCCGGTGGGCGGCAAAACAGCAACCCCTGCCAAGGATCAAGCCCCAGCCCCAACCCCTGCTCCAACCCCGGACAATAGCAAGCCGGCCGGCTCGGCCACGCAACCGGAGACGCGGCCCAGCCAGCCTCAGCCCAAGTAAGGCAGGCTCGGACGGGCCGAGGGCAAACCGCGCTCTTTCAAAGCAGGACGATGACCAACCAACTTCTCAGCGGCAAATCGGCACTGGTCACCGGGGGCGCGCGGCGCATTGGCAGGGGGATTGCGTTGGCCCTGGCGCAGGCCGGCGCCGACGTGGCCATTACCTGTCTCAACTCCCACGCCGAGGCCGCGCAGACGGTTAAGGAGATCGAATCCCTAGGACGTAGCGCCCTGGCCGTGGAATGCGATGTGCGCTCTGAAGTTTCGGTGCGCGCCGCTGTTGCCGCCACCACGGCCCGTTTTGGCCGCCTGGACGTGATGGTCAATAACGCCGCCGTCTTCGGGACTGCGCCGCTCGAGAGCCTCACCCTGGAGCAGTGGGACGCGGTCTTCGAGACCAATGCGCGGGGGCCGTTTCTGGTGGCGCGGGAGGCGCTCGCGCATCTTCGCGCCGTTCAGGGCAGAATCGTGAACATCGGCTCGCTGGGGGGAATTCATGCCTGGGCCGGCCATGCCCACTACTGCGCCTCCA
Source organism: uncultured Acidobacteriaceae bacterium (assembly GCA_963796085.1). Classification (GTDB taxonomy): domain Bacteria; phylum Acidobacteriota; class Terriglobia; order Terriglobales; family Acidobacteriaceae; genus Telmatobacter. The sequence continues at coordinate 171,713 of CAWCKF010000009.1, forward strand.
AGGCCGCGTTGCACATGCTCACCCAGGCCATGGCCAAGGCCTTTGCGCCCGAAGTCAGCGTAAATTGCGTGGCTCCGGGCTGGATCGATCTGGATGACCGGCCCGCAGAGGAGGCCGTCCGCTTTGCGGCCCGGACGCCAATGCGGCGCAACGGGACGGCAGAGGATGTGGCTCAGGCGGTGCTGTTCTTTGTCACCGGGCCGCACTTTGTCACCGGCCAGGTTCTGGCCGTGGATGGCGGGCTGGGGCTGTAAGAGGCTGTTCAAACGAGGAATCTGTTGCATCAACAGACGAGTAACAAGCCGCCTCAGCACGATTGCCATGGTGACAAACAGATCATTCGAGCCGCATTTACCGCGGATTCCTAAGATTTCTGTCAAAAATCTACTTGCACAACATGCCCATCTTGTTTGTATATTCCACTTCGGCTGAAGTGAGGAAAGGCAACCACCAATCGCGCGGCGGCTCGGGACACTTGCTCGGGGGCGGAGTAAACTTTCTCAGCCAGTCTCTGGTATCTATGAAGCTCTTAAGCGCGGGATGGTCACAAATTTTTGCGTATAATATATCTGCTATTTCATTTTGGCCTTCGCTGGGCAGCTTGGGGATTACCTTGATGTCCTCCTGCCGGACGCCGCAGCCACTGAGGAACTTCACATCATCGGCGCTGAGGGTGATAGCGGGCTGGCCGCGTAGTGCGGGGCAGCACAGCAGGATTGCGCAGAAGGTTGCGTACGAAACATACTTCATCAGAAAAATCCTCCGTTTTATTTGAAAACCAATAAAAGCAGCCGAATACTCTGATTCTTGTCGAACTATTCCAGAGCGTGAATCGAGTCGGCTCCATACTGGCCATTGGTGATTTTTGAGCCGTTGGTAATGACCGAGTATTTAACCTCGATTCGCCGACCCTTCCTGAGAAAATTTCCTCCGAGATACTTTCCGCCTTTATTCAGGTCGTTACCGCTCGCGTCCGTGACTGCTGTGGAGGCGAAGACGTAGAAGGTAAGTGTCTGACCGTTGTCGGCCACGGCCACCATCTTGGCGTATGCCGAGGAGCGCTTTTGCATGATGAGATGAGTGACGGATTCAAGCCTGCCAGTGAAGGAATTGGCCTGGTCGCCGCTTGTCGGGGCCGTGCTTCCTTGCTGACCCGGATTGGCTGACGGAGCCGCAGGTGCAGCCGCTTTTGGGGCCATCAGCATTGCCTTCATGATGGCAGGAGAAACGCCTTTCTGATTTAAATCCGCCAGTGCAGGTGTGGAGAGGTCGAAATGGTTCGGCGATATCTGAATCTTGGTGATGATCACCTCTTCCGGCAGCTTGGCCGTAACCATTTCAACGATGGAGTTGTCGGTCAACGCTTCAGCATTTGAAGAAGCCTGCTGCGCAGCGGTCACGTTGGCTGGAGTTTCCGCTTCAGCCGGGGCGGCAGGTGGAAACGAAGAGAGCGGCTGCAATTCCTTTGTTTTTCTTTTGACCTCGTAGGCGGCGATAATTCCAATATTTTTCCAGGCCTTACCGTGACTCGACCCGTGACCCAGGCCCTCGCCCTGCCAAGTTGTTGTCGCGATCAATTGATGGTCACTCACGCGGTACAGCTTGAATTCGGCTTGCGCGCGCGGTGACCGAAAAGCACCCCCCTGCTCGATAGAAATGATGGTACCCTCCATCACCACGGAATCAGAGGCAATATCCTGAGACACCGTCGCGCCGTCATCCAAAACCTGCTCGGCAAGCTTGCTCTTGCGCAGACCATCTAACAATCCTTCGTGAAAATAGCCGACTTCGTCCGGCGATAGATTCACGCCGGAATTCACAGTTAGGTTCTTGACCTGCAGCGCCTTCCACTGATGGTGTTCATCCTTGGCAGAAAGGCTTACCACCGAGAGTAAGACAATAGCGAGGACAAGGGCTAAAACGGCAAATCGTTTCATCTGGAATCCCCTTTTTCAGCTATGGATCGCTCGAATTGGAAGGCTTGCGAGCTAATATTCAAGGACTCATACAGCCCGTGCCGGGGCACACAAGAGATCCAGCTGGAATTTCCATTCTGCTTTCCTGGCAACGAACCAATATACGCCCTATTGCCCCCACGAATCCGTTACCGCGTGAACATACGCGCCCAAAAGCTCTTCGTGCTCGTCTTTGCATCGCCGGCAGCGGTTGGGGCTATGCCGTTTTTGCCGGGCTTGGGAGCGTAGCGGCTGGCATCGAACTTCAGCGGCAAACCCTCCCACAGGCCCATGGGTTCGGGCTGCGCGGGCCACCTGGCGCCCTCCAACGGCAGCACGGGGATTGGTGACGCACAGCCGCCGCGCCGTCTCTTCACCGGCCCGCTGGGCCACGTAGTCATAAGCCTTCTTCAGGTGTAGGCGGCCGCCACACGGGGTTGTGCGCGTCAGTGGCGAGGAAATGGATCCAGTTGCGCTCCAGCAGCTCATTGGCGAAGGCCTCCGCCAGCTTGCCGAAGCGCCCAAACAGGGAGCCGGCGGTAACCTGAACCAGGCAACCATCTGCGCATCCAGTCGGCCAGCATGTTCGGCTGGCGCTGATAGAGAACCGTATTGCGCTCCGGATGGGTGACGATCAGGGTATAGCCCGCCGCCTGCAATCTGCGACATGGCGTCGGGCAACTGCGGTGGGATCGACGTACTTCCGGGAACTCGATGAGCAGGTAGCCTTTGCCGTTGATGGAGTAGCGCAGAGGGTTGGCCAGGGCATCGAGGATGTTGTCGGCGTTCAGGTGGAAGTCGCATCCCAGGCTCAGCTCGGACCACATCCTCGGAGCAGCTCGCGCAACTCGGCCAGGCGCTCCTCGATCAGCGTGGGCTGATAGGGACAGGCGTCGCTGGCATGGGGGGTGCAGACGATGTGCGTCACGCCCTCCGCGGCGGCTTCATGCGCCATGGCCAGGGAAGTTTCCAGGTCGGGCGGCCCGTCGTCGACCCCGTAGATCAGATGGTGATGAATGTCGATCATGGCATGCCGTCTTCCAACCCGGTGCAACAAAAACCTCAGTGAGCCGCCAGGGCCTCAACCATAGAGGCAAAAATCTTCCAGCCGTCCGCCGATCCCAGCAATAGTTCGCTGGAGCGGTCGGGATGGGGCATCATCCCCAGGACGTTTCTTTTGGCGTTCAGGATGCCTGCAATGTTGCTCAAAGAGCCGTTGGGGTTGGCTTCCGGGGTGATCTCCCCGCCGGGAGTGCAGTAGCGGAAGGCGATGCGATCCTCGGCCTCAAGCTTCCGCAACTCCTCCGGGGTGCAAAAGTAGTTTCCCTCCATGTGGCCGATGGGCACTTGCAGCACTTCGCCTTTGGCGAGCTGGTTGGTAAAGGGGCTATCGGCGGTTTCCACGCGCAGATGAACCTGTTTGCAGATGTACTTGAGTCCGGCGTTGCGCATCAGCGCGCCGGGCAGCAGGCCGGCTTCGGTGAGGATCTGGAAGCCGTTGCAGATGCCCAGCACCAGGCCGCCGCCCTCGGCAAACCGCTTGCACCGCCTGCATGACCGGCGAAAAGCGGGCGATGGCGCCGGTGCGCAGGTAATCGCCGTAGGCAAAGCCGCCCGGAACCAGAACCGCATCCACTCCGGCCAGGTCCTCGGAGTCGTGCCAGAGAAAGGTGACGGGCTGGCGGGCCACTTCGGCAATCACATGGTATGTGTCGTGGTCGCAGTTGGAGCCGGGAAAGACCAAGACCCCGAATTTCATGGTTTCAGGGTAACAGCTTCGCGCCAAGTGTTATAGGCGAGCCAGGGCGCGCCAGAAATCTTGATGCCCCCTTGGCCCCGTATCCACCGGTGCTATACTCACAAGGTCAGGCGCGTGTCCGCGCCGTCATTCTCTTTCTATCGCTGAGGTTCCCATGTCCGGCCATTCAAAATGGGCCACAATCAAGCACAAGAAGGGCGCGCTGGATGCCAAGCGCGGCAAGATATTCACCCGCCTCATCAAGGAAATCACCATTGCCGCCAAGGGCGGCGGCGACCCCGACGGCAACCCCCGGCTGCGCACCGCGATTCTGGCGGCCAAGGCGGAAAACATGCCCCAGGAGAACATCAAGCGCGCCATCCAGCGCGGCACCGGCGAGCTGGAAGGCGTCAACTACGAAGAGATCAAGTTCGAGGGCTACGGCCCCGGCGGCGTGGCCATCATCGTGGATGTGACCACCGACAACCGCAACCGCGCGGTGAGCGAGATCCGTCACGCTTTCTCAAAGAACGGCGGCAACCTGGGCGAATCCGGCTCGGTCGGTTTCATGTTCCACAAGAAGGGCCTCATCGCGGTCGAGAAATCCGCGGCCAGCGAAGAGCAGTTGATGGACATCGTGCTCGAACACGGCGGCGAAGACCTGAACGACGAGGGCGATACCTGGGAGATCATCACCGATCCGGCCTCCTATGAGGCGGTTGCCGGCGCGGTAAAGGCCGCCGGCATTCCCACGGTGATGAGCGAAGTGACCATGGTGGCGTCAACCTATACCAAGCTGGAGGGCACGGCGGCCAACCAGATGATCCGCCTGCTGGAGGCTCTGGAAGACTGCGACGACACGCAAAACGTCTACTCGAACTTCGACATGGACGCCGAGCAGATGGAACAGGCGGCCGGCTGATTGGTTCCAGGCGAGCGATACAGCAGGCCGCCCGGTGTGGCGGCCTTTTTGTGGTTATCATCATTAATGCATGAAGAAAGGGAAGAATTTTGACAAAAACAGCCAGGTTTATTGTGTGCTTTCTGATGGCTGGGACCCTTATGGCGGGCGCTTGGCTCGCCTCGGCTGAAACGCCGGAGGTTGCAGCCCCGGGCGGCCATAACGCCGCAGCTAACTCCGTAGCCCCGGCTCGCCAGCACCAGAGCTGGGAGTACGGGCCCTTCATCAACTATGGGAACGGCGTGACCGACCGGTCGAGCTACAGGTTTCTTTCGGCCGGCGTGCAGCTGGGCAAAACGCTTACGCCGGTGGTGCACGCGGGATTCTTCACCGGGCAATTTGAATTGGGCGGCAACATCATGCCCCTTTGGCAGGCGTATACGCCGGCTCCGCATGAGCAGGCCGGTCTGTGCTCGGGGACACCCTGTGAATTGCCGTACGGCGGCGGCACTTTCCGCGGCGTCAGCATCACTCCGGTGATCTTCCGCTGGAACTTTGTTACCAGGTCGGAGCGCTTTCAGCCCTGGATTCAAGGCGCGGGCGGGGTCATCTATACCACGCACGAGTTTCCTCCGAATTTGCTGAGTTCGCCGACGATTGACGGCTCGACCAGCGTGTGGAACTTCTCGCCTCAGGCCGGCGTCGGCTTCCACTACTTCACCTGTCCCGGGCGCTCCATCGACGTAGGTGTGAACGCTGTGCACATCTCCTCGGCCTCGCTTGGCGATCGCAACCCCGGCGTAAACGCCATGGTTCAAGTACAGGTGGGTTACACCTTTTGGAAGTGACTCGGGGACGGTAAGTTGAATTGCTTTGAAAGGGCACGGCTAAAGCCGTGCCGTAGAGCGATCAAAAAAGCTCACTGCTTTAGCCGCGGAGGGAATGTAAGTTGTTGAAAATACATTCCCTCAGAGGCTAAAGCCGTGCCCTTGCAAACTTTTGAGGTCTGTGCCGCTGCGGTGGAGTGAGGATGAGCGGGCCGGTAGTCGAATGTGTTCCCAACTTTTCAGAGGGCAGGGATGCCCGGCGGGTCGAGGCGATGGTGGCCGCGATGCGCGTGGAGGGAGTGCAACTGCTGGACTGGTCAATGGATGCCGACCATAACCGCTCGGTGGTGACCATCGCCGGGGAGCCCTCGGCGGTAGTGGAGGCGGCGGTGCGCGGGGCCGGCAAAGCTATGGAGTTGATCGACCTGACCCGCCACCAGGGAGCCCATCCGCGCATCGGCGCGGCGGACGTGATTCCCTTTGTGCCCATCTCCGGCATCAAGCTGGAGCAATGCGCCCTGCTGGCGCGCCAGGCGGGCCTGGAAATCTGGCGGCGCTTCGGCGTTCCGGTGTATTTCTATGAGGCGGCGGCGGCCCGGCCGGATCGGGCCAACCTGGAAGAGGTGCGCCGCGGGCAGTTCGAGGGACTCAGGGAGGCGGTGGGCAAGGAAACGGCACGCCGGCCCGACCTGGGCGGTCCCGGCCTGCATCCCACCGCCGGCGCCTGCGCCGTGGGGGCGCGCAGGTTCCTGGTGGCCTACAACATCTATTTCGATTCCACCGACGTTTCCATGGTGAGGGCCATTGCCCGGGAGATTCGCGCGGATTCAGGCGGTCTGAAGGGCGTAAAGGCCATGGGTGTTCTTGCCCATGGGCGGGCGCAGCTCTCCATGAACATCACGGATTTCACGGCCACGCCCATATCCCAGGTGCACGGCGTGGTCTCCCGCCTGGCGCTCCGGCACAAGGCCGCGTTGGTGGAGGGCGAGGTGATAGGGCTGCTTCCCGAAGCGGCCTGTGAGCGCGACAGCGAGTGGATGCGTCAGTTGATTGGGTTCGATCCACAGACCAAGATTCTGGAGCGCCGCCTCGGTGCTCCACTTGCATGGCCGGGAGAAGCATAGCCGATGGGACAGGAGCATGATGGCCATCGGGAGCAAGCCCGGCGGGTACAATAACAGCATAGGATTGAGCGTTTTTTCGGGTTCGCGGGCGGGAACAAGGCCCTGAAGCGGGGGCGATTCCCAAAGGCTGGATTTGAAAAAAGACGCAGGAATCCCCGGAGGATGAAAGTGTTGAAGGCTTTTGTAAAGGTTACGATTGCCCCCATGCTGCTGGCGGCGGCTACTTTGGCTCCGGCGGCGCAGTTGTCCAGCGACTCCCGCTCTGCCGTTCCGCATGAAGTGCAGCAGTTGGTGGTGATCGACTATCGGGCCATGGAAAATTCGACCACGGCAATGGATCTGCGCGACCGCGTGATGCCGCCCGAACTCAAGCAGTTTGACGAGGCTTTGAACAAGTCGGGATTGAACGACAACCACGACGTGGACCAGTTGGCCTTTGCCATGTTCCGTGTTCCGGATCCCACTAAGGCGGCAAATAAGAAGAGTATTATGCCGGACAAGATGGTGACGGTGGGCATCGCCCAGGGCCAGTTCGCGTTGGCGGATATCATGGCCTACTTCAAGAAGCAGAGTATCAAGCCCGCCCTGGTGCGCACCAACAAGATCTATCCGATGCCTAAGACCGGCATGGTGCTTTGCTTTGTGGATCCCTCCACCATGGTCTTTGGCACCAAAGACGCGGTGGAGAAGGCTCTCGATGCCCGCGATGGAGTCTCACCCAGTCTGCTCACCAACACGTCGATGATGGACGCCATGAAGACCGTGGACTCCGAGCCGCTGTGGAGCATCCTGGACGAGCAGGGCACGCAGACCATGATGCGCCAGTTGCTGGGCGAGGCCGGTACAGTCACCGACTTCGAGACCGTACGCAAACGGCTGCAGGCCTCCTGGTATTCGATGAGCTTTCAGCACGGCGTCAAATTCGACCTGACCGTCTCCACCGGCGACAGCTTTACCGCAGCCACCATCACTTCGCTGCTGACCGCGGCCGTGACCCTGCGCAAGGTCAGCAGCCCGGACTCTGAGAAGAAGGCCTTAAGCGCCACTACCATCACCTCCGATGCCGGGCGGATGACCATCCACTTTGCCACCACCGACATAGTCTTCAACGATCTGTTGCATTCGCCGCTCTTCCAGAGCCTGGTGCGCTGACGCATTTTCCGAATTGGTATAGAGTGAGGCCACAGTTGCTGAGTGGATTTTTCCTTAAGAAAAATCCACCCAGTACACGTCTGGCGATTGTATGGCGTTCGGAAAATGCCGTGAGGGATAACGGGCTGCGGCACAACCAATAGCGGCCACAGCCGCCGGCGATCAATCTGTTCTAAGACTGCTCCTCGGGCACATCGGTCAGCAGCAGCCTGACTTCGCGGCTGCCAGCAGCAGGCGCCGCGCCTGCGCCTGTATAGTTGCCCCAGCCCAGGCCGGGATAGGACCATTGATTATAGAGACTGAATGAGACCCGGCCATCGGGTAGCACCGCTGCGCGAACGGCTAGATCGGCGTTGGCTTCAGCGCGCGCGCGAACGCTGCTTCCGGCCAGGCTGCAGGCCGCATACCAGATGTTCTCCTTCAGAGAACGAAAATCGTTCGTAGCCTGAGGAGAGTCCTCTTTGCCCCAAAGAAAGGCATCCTCCATATCCTCTGACCAGGACCACTGCGGCCGGGCCCGATAACTGAGCGCCGCATGGGCGGCTTTCCTGAGGGCCACTCCTTGGGGGCGCCCGATGTGGTCGTCCGGATAAACGGACCATAGGGAATCCCGCTGCCAACAGAGCCTGTCAACCCCGGCAGGCAACAGCCAGGCGATCCCCGAGAAATCAGGTTGAGCAGAATCGGGGTGGAAGCGGTAGCGAATGGTGAGCAGGCCGCATCCATCGATCTCCATTTCGAATTCGACCGGGATGCTTTCTATGCCTTCGTGTTGCTTGCACTCTCCCGAGGTGAAGATGGTAACCGTATCACCGCCAGCCACAGCCTCACAATGCCGCAGCAGCCAATGGGAGGCCAACGGGCCGGTGCCCAGGTCAAGAAAGGGACCGCCGGTGAGAATGACCTGCCCGTCGCATACGGCCTCACGGATCAGGCCGGTAATTTGGCTCACGGCGACGGAGTAGTTTGGCCCGCTCACGAGCAGGTCGTTGCCGCTATGGCGCAGCACCGCCGCGGCCGGCTTCGGCCTGGGAAACGATGGGGGCGAGGGATCGATGCTGAGCCGGAACTGATCGATCAATTTATCTTTTGCATAAAAGTCGAGTTGCAGCGTCTCGTCTGGCTTCCAGGCGCGCGGTGGAATCTCAAGATAGCCGGAGCGGTGCGGCGCTAGATTGACAGGCCGCAGACGGCCGGAGTCAGTGCCCGCCGCCCAGCGAATCTCCACCTCGCGCAGATTCGTATGATCGAATGCGTTGCTGATGGGGATGGAGAGCACGCACCCGCTCGCCGGAGCCGGCAGAGGGCGGTCTTCCATGCGGATGGGCGAGTAAGCCTTCGCGGTCAGCCAGTACTCCGGCTTGGGCCGCCGCCATCCGTCGATGACGCCCCACGGCCCGTAACCCGCAGGCCCGTCCGGCAACAGAAATACCTCGTCGATGCCGGCCCAGATCGATCCGCCCAGGCATCCCTCCGCCAAAAGAAACTTCTCGCCAAAACGCCGGACGCTCCTGCCCCAGAAGTTGCGAATCCCAGGGTCGCGGCGCAGCGTTTCCAAGTTGTAGCAGGAGATATGCGCGAATTCGTCGTTCAACAAGGGGTAAAAGCTGCTGCTCAGGTCGGAGTTAGCGTCGGCATAATGCCTGCTATAGATATCGAAGGCCGATGTTTCCATGGGCACGGTATCGGGATAGCTGAAGATGACAGGCCTATCCGGATCGTGTTCGCTCGCGAAGCGGCGCTCGGCGGCAAAATTGGCGCCCCATTGGCTTTCGTTGCCCAGCGACCAGAAGAGAACCGACGCATGGCCGCGATCGCGCTCCACCATCTCCTCGAACTGGCTCACGAAGCGGGAGGTAAATTCAGCGCTGGAGGAAGGGCCTTTCTCCGCACTCGACCAGCAGACGGCGGCCTCCTCCTCCACGTAGATGCCATGCCTGTCGCATGCGTCCAGAAACTGTTCGCTGGGCGGGTAGTGGGAGGTGCGCACGAAGTTGATGTTGGCGGCCCTGAACAGGGCAGCGTCCATTTCATCGAACTCCGCGGGCACGGCGCGGCCATAAATGGGGTGAATGCTGTGGCGGCAGACACCGCGAAGCTTTACCGGCCGGCCATTTACGAGCAGCCGGTTACCCTCGCGCCGCACGGAGCGGAAGCCTATCCTGCGCTCCAGCGTCTCCACTGTCTGGCCATCGAACACCAGGGAGATTTCAAGCGTATACAGGTTGGGGTGCTCCGCGTCCCATGGCCTGGGAGCCTGCACAGCGATCTTTTCAGTCGCCTTGGTCTCCCCGGGACCGATTGCAATGGCGTTCGGCTGGAGAGGCACGCTGGCTCCGGAATCATCCGTGAGCGCAAGAAGAAGCCGGGCTGAGCCGCTATGCGGCGGCGATAACTCCGCCGCCAGATCGATGCTGCCCGCTTCGCGCCCGGCATCGAATGCGGCCGTTATGTCCAGGGAACGGAGGCAGGCGGCTGGAGCGGCAAAGATGCGCGCGTCGCGGAGAATTCCAGCAATGGAATGCTTGGCATAATAGCTGGCCTGCGAGATGTCGTCGCTGCGGTCGGTAATGCCCAGCACCAGGTCCGCGTCTTGGCCGGGCTTTACGTGATCCGTGATCTCGCAATCCCAGGAGGTAAAGCCGCCGAAGTGCTCGCGAAGATAGATGCCGTTCATCCACACTCTGGCATAGCCATAGACGCCGTCAAAGCGAAGAAAGATGCGCCGGCCGCGGTAATCGGCGGGAATGTGAATCTTCCGTCTGCATGGGTATTCCGTGTCGGGCGCGATGGAAAAGCCGAGCGCCGCAAACTCATTGGGCATTTCCACATCGGACCATGCGGAGGTATCCAAGTCCTGCTTCCAGAAGCTGGAAGGCGGCGTGGCAGTAAACTTCCACATGCCGGCGAGGTTGAGAACCGGCGTGGGTACCCCGCTGACAGACGCAGGAATCGGAAACAGCCGTGGAGCGGTTTCTTTGGCCGGGCGGGATGCGTCAGTGTCTTCGCGGTTCAGGACGCCGGCACCGCCCAGGAGGCCGGAGTTCGCGGCCAGAAACAATGCGCTCAGTGACTCAACAAACCTACGCCTGTTCACCAGGGAGTCTCCTTTTTCTGCACTGATTAGAGTACTACCCTGCACTGAATAGCAGGGGTTGATTACATTGCAACAGGGAAGATCCAGGACAAAAGCAATCGCAGGGCCCCTTCGGTTTCGCTCAGGGCAGGCTTTCGACTCCACTTCGCTACGCTCAGCGTCGCTCAGGATGACAGCTTTGCGGTAGGACATACAGGAGATTCATTGCTGTTCTGGATGAATGGTCTTTCTGGCCTCAGGCCTTTTATTGACCGTACCAACTTAAGCCGTTTTGGCGATGGAGGCCTCAGAGAGCGCGCCAGTCCGCATTTCGTCCCCGCTGGCGCCTACCGCATTGCAACGGCATACCTGATTGCGGCCGCTGCGCTTGGCTTTGTAGAGAGCCGCGTCGGCAATCTCAACCAGGCTTACATCTCGCTGTCCCAAACTGGGCACCATGGTGGCGCACCCCGCCGAGACGGTCATGATTCCGGGATGACTGCCCTGGTGCGGGATTTGACGCTCCCGCAAGGCCGCGCAGATCTTGTGGGCAATCTGCATGGCGCCCTCGCTGCCGGTATTGGGGAGGATGACGGCAAATTCCTCTCCTCCGAAGCGGGAGACCAGGTCCCCGGGCCGCGTCACCACGTCCAGGGCCACCTCGGCAATCTGTTTGAGGCAATTGTCGCCCTGCAAATGCCCATAAATGTCGTTGTAGGACTTGAATAAGTCGGCGTCGATCATCAACAAGGAGAGCGGCTTGCCGTCGCGCAGGCCGCGGCGCCACTCGGTGGCGAGGCACTGGTCGAATCGCCGGCGGTTGGCCAATCCCGTCAGCGCGTCTGTGATGGAGAGCGCCTCAACGGCGTGGTAGGCCTCTTGGAGGAGCTTTTCGGCCTGTTTGCGCTCGGTGATGTCCCGGATGAAGTTCAGAATCCCGGAACGAACTCCCGTGCGCGGATCGCGAACCACGCAGAGGTTGGCCTCCACCCAGATATAGTCCCCGCTCTGCTTCCGCATGCGGCACTCGACCATGGCGCTTTCCGAGCAGGAACGGAGTTCGCGCACGGCCGCAGCGGCTTTCGGCCGGTCTTCCGGGTGGACCAGTTCAAGACCCTCTTCTGTCGAAAGCGCATCGGGCTTCCATCCCTCGATGTTCTTAGCGGCGGCAGATCCGTAGCGTCGGCGGCCGCTCCAGTCGGCCAGGATGATCGCATCGCGGGAGTTTTCGCTCACCAGGTTGTGCAGCGCAACGATGTCCTGCAGTCGGCGCTCGGTCATCTTCTGCTGCTCCAGAACCATAGTAACGCTGTAGAGAACGATCATGCCGGCCGCAACAAAAAATTCCAGCAGCACAATGGGACCGGCCGATATAAGCGCTGCCAGCGCCGCAAACGGCCCCAAACCGCTCAGTGTCAGCGAATCGAAGGCAACGGCGACAAACAGTAACTCCAGTGTCGCCCATCGCAGCCCTAGACGCAGAAGAGTCAGAACCAGCAGTGGGTAGATCAGGAAAACCATCGGAAACGTCACGGGAGCGATGGCGGCGATGGTGACACCTACGAGGAGCGCGGGATAGATCCAATGGTGTTGCCAATCGATGGTGTTCCGGGCGCGCGTCCGGAAGAGCGCAACGATTGCGGGGGTAGCGACCGCGGTTCCCATGCCATCCTCGACCACCCAGCTCAGTAATGTGTGTCCCGGAGACGCGTGTAGCCCCAAGAAAGCATAGAGTGCGTAGACCGATCCCGCTGCCAGTGGCGCAGTCAGAACCGCAAAGCCCAGAAACCGGAGCAGGTAGCCGCCCTCGGTAAATCGCGGAAGCTCTGTTGACCGCCTCCGCAGCAACAGAGCGCCTACCAGCACTTCGCAAATGTTAAGCCCATTACTAACCAGATCCTTCAGTTGCAAGTGCCCTGCGCTCAACGCATTACCGGTTAACAAGGCCGCACATCCGACACCAATGAAGGCTGGCCAATGCCAACGGGGCGCCAGCAACAGATAGGCAAGCAGCATTCCGTTTGCTACCCAGATCAGATTGCTGGCGATTCCATTCTCGCCCTGGTAGAAAATATCCCCCGAAGCAGTAGCCAGCATTATGCAGACAAAACAACCAACCAGGCGTACGGCATACGCGTGCTTCCGCAACCACGGAACCTGACGGCCGGTGATGAATGCAGCGCTCCCGCGCATTTTTTCCTCTCCCATTTCTTATCGGTGAGATTTAGATGAAGAACAGTCAAGGGAAGCCGTTTTCCTCGCGGCTTTCCTGGTTTCAGCTAGGATTAGAAGAGTCTTATCGCGGTTACGGAGTTAGCTGGGGATGAAACTCGGCCTTGCCGCCGGGCAGCAGCACAATTTGCAGCCGCCCCTGCTGCCGCTCGGCGAGCACGGGCCCGTCAATCTGCGCGGGACGGCCGTTGCTGGCCGTGTATTGCACCTTGACCGGCCCGCTGCCGCGTAACTGGATGAGATAGTGGTAGATAGCGCCTGCGGCCAGGCTGTTGACTCCAAAGCTGGCGCTGGGATAGTCGACCTCCAGCAACTGAATCGTTCCTCCGGTCCGATTTTCAACTGTGGTTTCCACGTGATAGGAGTGGCAACCGACAGCCAACCCAAGCGCCGCCAACACGATGGCGGCCAAACAGGCTGAGGACAGACGCGTTGGACCGTGCCCTTTCAAAACTGAGAGTTTTTCCATAACCCGCAAAATCACGTCACGAACCTTCATTCCTGGTCGCCTTTTGGGTCCGGTTCGCCCTCTGGGGCATTCTGGGCCGCAACCTTCTTTTCCACGCGGTCAAGGCGCTTGAGCAGTTCCGGCAGGCGCTGAAAGATGGCGACTGCCCGCAGCCAGACGCGGTTGTCGAAGCCCGGCGAGCCGGAGATGGTTTTTCCCGGCGGCACATCGTGCGAGACAGCGGATTGCGCAGTGAGAATCACGCCGTCGCCCACGCTGCAATGGCCGGCTATGCCGACCTGGCCGGCCAGAATCACGTTGTTGCCGATGAAGGAGGAGCCGGCCAGACCCGTCTGGGCGCAAAGCAGGGAGTTTTCGCCCACGCGCGAACCGTGGCCCACCTGGACCAGGTTGTCGACTTTGGTTCCCTCGCCGATTTCGGTGGCTCCCACCGTGGCCCGGTCAATGCAGGCATTGGCCTGCACGTCAACCCGGTTGCCCAGCCGCACCGGTCCCGACTGCGGAATCTTCTCCCAGTGGCCGGCTTCATTTTTGGCAAAGCCGAAGCCGTCCGCGCCCACGATGGCGCCGTTCTCCAGCGTCACGTGGTCGCCCAGTATGCAGTTTTCGCGCACCACCGCATGAGCGTGCGCGAAGAGATGGCTGCCCGCCTGGACTCCGGGATAGAGCACCACGTGGGGCAGCAGCGTGGCCTGCGCGCCCAGCCGGACCCGCGCGCCGATCACCACATAGGCGCCAATGTGCGCCCCTTCGCCGATCTCCGCCGTGGGGTCGATGACCGCCGTGGGGTGAATGCCGGGCGAATAAGCGGGCGGCTGATAGAAAAATCCCAGGGTCCGGGAAAAAGCCAGGTATGGGTTCTTGAGCCGCAGCGTGGCCGCGGCAATCTCCTGAAACTCCGGCTCCACGATTACCGCGGCGGCGCGGGTTTTGCGCGCCAATCCGGCATAGCGGGGATTGGCCACGAAAGTGATCTCCGTGGGGCCGGCTTCCTCAAGCCCTTTTACGCCTGTAATTTCCATCTCCGCGTCGCCGCGCAGTTCCGCGCCCAACCGGGTTGCCAACTCGCCTAGCTTCATGGCAAGAATTGTAGCGGAAAGCCTTGACGGTCCGTTCTAGGTTGCGTCGGGATCGCCGGGAAACAGTTCCGGCTGCTGAGCCGCCAGGCCGGCGGCTACCGCGCGCTTGCGGCTGGCCGCGCCAATCATGCTGACCACCTCTAAAGTTTGGATGGCCTGGCGGGGCACGTAGATTTTCTGCGTATTAGAGCGCGTGTCGGGCGGGGTCACCAGCAGCCCCGCGCCCTCGATCAGCGAACGGTCGTTGGCCGCCAGTCCCTCCAACTCTTCGCCGTCGGTCAGGGTCATGCGCAGCCACAGCCCCGCCGTGCGTGGCCGGATGGAGAAGCGCTTGTGAATCAGCCGCTCCGGATTGGCGGTTTCGCCGGCAGGGAAGTCGCGCACATAGCAGACCCACTTCACCTGCTCCCAACCCATGCGCAACACTTTGCCGCTCAGGTCCAGAATTTCCAGCTCCGCCGCATCCTGGCCGAAGCCTGTGCCCGCATAACCCGCGCACCAGTCTCGTGAAAACTTGCGCACGATCACCGGTTTACGAATGTTGGCCATCGCTCTGAATTGTCGCACGGACAGGAGCTTCCGCGGCCGCCGTTGCGGATTGCTCCGTGGGTGGGGAACCAAATCAGTGCCGGGAAAGGAAAAGCCGCAAATCCGGTGCAAAGAAGTCTAGCCATCTGCGTTGAGTTGTGTTAATGTACTGCTTTGCAACCTAGCCGGTTTGTACCGTAAGAGTAACAGCATCAGGCATTTGGCAGAGGAATAGACCGGGAAGCAGGGAAGGGAATGCCGGACTACATTTATCTCCTGGAAAACCGGCTCTCAGCCGATCAACAGCACGCACTGCGCCAGTTACGCGAGGTAGCCCGCGAAGCGGGAACGATTCTCTTCCTGACCGGGGATGCGGTCCGCGACCTGACCCGCAACCACGCCGTTTACGATCTTGAAGTATCGGTTCATGGAAACGCGCTTAAGCTCAAGAAACCAATAGAGAAGTCGGGTGGAAAGGTATGGGGCGATGATGAGGATGCCCGCACCCTTTACCTGTGCTTTCCAGGAACGGTGCGCGTGGACCTGAACAGCACGCACCGCGTCGAATACCCCAAGCCGGGGAAGAGAATTTATCATCCGGCTTCCATCCAGGAAGATATGCGGCGGCGGGACTTTACCGCCAACTCCATGGCCATCTCGCTCAACGAGGGCTCATTCGGGTTGTTGATGGACCCCTTGAACGGGGCTGCGGACATTGAGACCGGGACGCTGCGCCTGGTTTCAAATTATGGATTTCTCGAAGAGCCTTCACTGCTGATTCGCGCCACGCGGTACCTGGCGAGGTTGGGATGGGAACTGGATCCCAAGACCCGCACCCGCTACGAGGATGCCAAGAACGAGGGAGTGATCGAATACCTGTCATCCCAGGCGCGCAGACAGGAACTGGAGCAGATTGGCCACGAGGAAGATGGGCTGAAAGTGCTGCAAGCGCTGGATGCAGAGGGCTGGATGAAGGTGTTGTACCCGCCCTGGACCCAGGCCAAGGCGGATGAGGAGAAGCTCAAAGCACTGTTCTCTCTGGCAGCCGAGTTGCGGGCGGAGGGAGTCTATGCCGAACTGTCTGCGGCGCAGATGCAGTTGCTCACCGCCAAACTGACTTCCAAGGAGCTGTCGACGCTGAGGAAAATGATGCTGCGACCGGGATTCGTGGAGGAGTGGAGCAGCCTGGACTCGCTGGCAGCCCGCTTCGCCAAGGTGTTGCTTTCCAAGGAAAACGCCATCCCCTCGGCGGCTTACAAGCTGTTCAGAACTTACGATCCCGAGTCCGTTCTCTGGCTTGGCTTTACCAGCAAGGACGCGGCTGTGCAGGAGCGCTTCAACCTGTTCCTGAAGGTCTGGCCCGAGGTTCGCCAGCGCATTCCGCACGCCCTGATGCAGGAGATGCGCATTACCCCGGAACTGCCTGGGTACCGCGAGACGGTGCATGCTGTGTTTCTGCAACTGATCGACGGCCACCTGACCACCCCGGAGGAGGCTCGCGCCTTCCTGGAGCCCTATTCGCCTCCCGCGCCGCCACCCCAGGTGACCATCAAGAAGCCGCGCGTCAAACGTGGCATCGAGGCCAAAGTGAAGGAGCGGTCCTTTGATGACGAGGAAGTGGCGGAGGAGGTTTTAGAGGAGGAGATTGACGTGATCGCCGGCGATGAAGAAGAGATCGACCTGGGCATCACCATTCCCAAGGCTGATCTGGAACCCGATATCGCGGACGAAGCCGAATCCCTGGAGGATGAACAGGAAGCTGAGGAGACCGCGCCGGTTCCCATTGCTGTAAAGCGCAGATCCAAAACGCCAGCCGCCGCCATGCCTGCCTCCAAGGCGGTTGCGCCAACGCCTGCAAAGGCAGAGAAGCCTGCCGCAGCTGCGCCAACCAAAGGTAAACCCGCGCCAGCGCCGTCCGAAGCCAAGGCGGCTCCCGCCGTGAAGAAGGCAGCGCCTGTCCTGGCTTCGACTAAGAAAGGCAAGACTGCCAAGCCAGTGGCGAAGGGGAAAAAGCCCGCCGCCAAGGCTGCGGTGAAGATCAAGGCCAAGGCCGTGGTTAAAATAAAGGCCAAGGCGAAGGCCAAAACTCCAGCCAAGGCGCCGGCGAAGGGAAAGACCAGGCCTTCACCGGCCAAATCCGCGCCGGCAAAGCGAGCCAAGGCGCATAAGTCTGCGGCGAAAAAGCCAGTTGCCAAGCCGGCAAAGAAACGTTAGGTATTGCATTCACCTCAATCCCTCGTGCTATCTTCAGGGATTCCGGAGGATTCCTGATGGTACGTCAGCTCACCCGCGCTCGCTCTGTATTTCTGCTCTCCCTTCTCGTCATGGCCGCGTCTGGCCAAGCAGTCGCGCCGGGCCCGCAATCGCATGCTCTGCCGGGCTACCGCTTTGAAAGGGGCGGCTGGACCTACGTGCATCTTGAAGGCAGCCCCTCCCAGAACGGATTCGAGCACGGCCAGTTGCTTGCGGCCGAGATCAAGGACATGGTCGGGGTCGTCCGGCTCGAAAACGAGCATGAGACCAGGCGCAGTTGGTTGTTTTACCGCGAGTCCGGCCGCAAGATGTTGTGGCCGCGCATCGACACCGAGTACCAGCAGGAGCTGGAGGGCATTGCCAGGGGAGTGCAATCCAGGGGAGTGAGGCTGGATCTCTGGGATATCGTGGCCCTGAACGGCAGCATCGAGCTCTCCCAGTACTATGTGCCCTGGCTGAATAAGCGCCAGCACGCCGCCAGCGCGCCGCACATCCGGCCCGAAGGACGCTGCTCGGCCTTCATCGCCACCGGCAGCTACACCGAAGGCGGCAAGATCGTCATGGCCCACAACAACTGGGCCAGCTATGCCGAGGGAGCGCGCTGGACGGTGATCTTCGATATCAAGCCGGAGCATGGGCACCACATCCTGATGGATGGCGCTCCGGGCATCATCACCAGCCTGGACGATTTTGGCGTGAACGACGCCGGCCTGATGATTACCGAGACCACTATCTCGCAGTTTGAGGGCTGGGACCCGGAGGGCAAGCCGGAGTTTGCGCGCTCGCGCAAGGCGCTGCAGTATGGAAGCTCCATCGACGAGTATGTTGCGCTCATCAAGGAGGGCAACAACGGCGGCTACGCCAACGACTGGCTGATCGGCGACCGCAAGACCGGCGAGATCGCTTACCTGGAGTTGGGCCTGAAGAACACGCCTCTCTGGCGCACCAAAGACGGCTACTTCGTGAGTTCGAACTTCGCCCGCGATCCCCAATTGATCAAAGACGAGACCGAAGGCTTCAACCTCAACAACCTTGCCTACTCGCCCAATGCCCGGCGCGTCACCTGGGAGAAAAAGATGGCGGAGGCCAAAGGGCGCATCGATATTGAGCTGGCCGAGCAGTTCCTCGCCGACCACGAAGACAGTTTCACCGGCAAGACCGAGGCGGACGACCGTTCGCTTTGCGGTCACGTGGATAAGGTGAAGCGGGGCGTGCCGGAGTGGGACTGGAAGCCGTATTATCCTGCCGGTTCGGTTACCGGCAAGGTGACGGATTCCGACCTGGCGGCCAGGTTATCACTGATCGCCCACGCCGGTCATCCCTGCGGCGAGGACTTTCTGGCCACGCCGTTTTTGGCCGCCCATCCGGAGTACGGCTATCTGAAGCCCATTCTCAAGGACATGAGGTCGGGGCCATGGACGGCCTTTGCGGCGGACGAGAAGCAGTAGCCTTAGAGACTCAGCCAGTGGCCGCCACGGCCTCGGAGGTTGCCGCCATCACCATCTCGCGGATGGAATCGATGACCAGGTCGGGCTCGTCGAGATGAATCCAATGAGCGCTGGCCTTGGCGATGACCTGCTGCACGTTGTCGCCGATGTTGCCCAGGCGCTCTTGGGAAAGCGGCGTGGATTTGCCCGGCGTGAGCACCAGCACGGGAATATCGTGGATGGGACCGGCGTCGTTCATCTCCCTGACTGTGTCTGGAACCGCTTCGACGTGGCTGCACACGCCGCGGTAATAGCCGGGCCGCGACCAGTGGGCGGCGATGATGGGCCAAACTTCCCTGGGCATCTTGCCCACCTCTTCCGTGACCCGTCCCAGAACATGGCGGCCGCCAGCACCGGCGGCGCCGGCCAACTGGCCTGAGATGCATCCGGAGCGGCAGAGCAGCGAGGTAACCGCGAGGCGGGCGAGGCCGAATCGCGCGATTGGAATCGCATAACGGGTGAGTTTGCTGCCGAGATCAAGCTGGGATTGCTTGCTGGGGTCGAGCGGGGGCCATTCTTCGCAACGCATGGGATCAACCAGCACGATGCCCTGCACGTCTTCAGGGTAGAGAAGCGCAAAGCGGCGCATGACCAGTCCGCCGAAGGAATGTCCGACCAGTATGTAGGGCGGCTTGATTTGGGCGGTCTCCAACAGATCGTGCAGCTCGACGGCTATGTTGCCGGGAGTACGGGCGGTGCGGCATGGACTGCTCCAGCCCAGGCCGCTGCGATCGTAGGATGCGGTGCCGGTAAAACGGGAGACAGTCTCTTGAATGTGAAACCAGTTGAGATTAGTGGCGGCGATGCCGGCTTCAAAAAGCACGGTGGGTTCACCCTCGCCTTTTTCCAGCAAGTAGAGTCTGTGATTGCGCCCAATGGTAACCCAGCGCCCCAGGCCGGCGAAGCGCAAGCGGTCGAGATGGCCGCCGATGTATTGATAGAGAAAACCCAGGCCGGTGAGCGTTACTGCTGAACCAACAATCCACAGAACTATATTCATGAACGATCCTAGAAAGCGGTGAGATGCCCGGTGCTGAAGTCCGCCAGTCCGAGTTTTGCTTTGGCGCTGCCGCGGTCGATGATGAGGAGCGTTGAACCGGCGCTGCCGCGCAGCTTTACTTCCACCTGGTGCGCCCACCAGACGCCGCCGGTCTGGCGCAGGTCGAAGTAGGTGAACTCTTTCACTGCCCCTGTGCCGCTCACCGTTTTCTCCACATAAACAGGAAATCCTATACCGTGGTCCAGCCAGCTTCGGTATCTGGGTGTAATGGGTGCGATCCGAAGAGCCCGGCGTACTGTTCAGGAGGTCGCAATCGCGCGCGCCATACCTGGTTTGTTCCACCAACACCTGGTTGGGCCAGAAGTACTCGGGTTCAAGAAAATCCTCGTAGCTGAAGCCAGGACCCAGCGGGCCGTCGCTCCACTTGCTAAACGGCAGCATAGCCGCCTCTTTATCGCCGGGGTGAGCAATTCTGACCACATTTTGGCCGTTGGGCCGCATCTCCAGCAGAATGTGTGTGTAGATCTGATCGCTCAGCAGTGATTTCGCGCCTGTCTTTGAAACCGCGCCAATTTCCACCAGAACCCGCAGCACGCCGGGAAACCAGTGTGCCTTGATGGTGATGGGAAGGCTGATGCGGTTACCGTTATCCTCCACGCGGACCAGGTGACCAGTGGCACGGAAGTCAGCCGACTGCACGCGCTGGCGCGGGGCCGCAAGCACGGTGGAAGCATCGGCCGCGTTGGCGGGGAGGGCGCTGAGCAGCGCCGCGGCCAGCGCAATGGGGAAGCGTCTCATAAATCAAGCCTGCCTTCGCAGAGGCCGTCGCGGAGGCGAATGTGCCGGGGCGCTGAATTGGCAATCTCGTTCTCGTGCGTTACCAAAATCAGCGTCATGCCGCGCTCTTTCTGAATGCCTATGAGCATTTCCATGATGCGCGCGGAGTTTGCGCTGTCCAGGTTGCCGGTGGGCTCATCGGCCAGCAGAATGGAGGGATTGTTGGCCAGCGCGCGGGCAATGGCCACACGCTGACGCTCTCCCGCTGAAAGCTGGTTGGGATACTGGTGGAGGCGTTCTTCCAGGCCCATCTCGCGCAGCAGGGCCTCAGCCCGCCGCGCGCGGTGATTGGCGTCCTGGCGGATCGCGAGCATGGGCGCCTGCACGTTATCAATGGCGCGCAGAGTGGGCAGCAGGCAAAAGGACTGGAAGATGAATCCCACCTGATGGGCTCTGTAGGTATCCAGGTCGATGGCGGTACCGAGCGCCTGGTTCTGAAATAGGACCTTGCCGGAGGTTGGAGTATCGAGCCCGCCCAGCAGGTGCAGCAAGGTGGATTTGCCGCTGCCGCTAGGCCCGCTGATGGCCACGTACTCGCCAGCGGCGATGGATAGATCGATGCCGCGCAGCGCCTCGATGCGCCCTTCGTCGTAACTCTTGCGCAGGTTGCGTGCTTCCAGCAGGGGGCTAGTCATGCCTGAGCGCCTCCACCGGCGAAAGACGCGCGCCGCGCCACGCGGGGACGGCCCCGGCAACCAGCCCGGCCAGAACGGCGATGCCCAGCGCTTCAAGCAGAAGCAGCGGAGGAAAGGATGCGGAGACGATGCTGGCGGTCTGCGGCAGGGCAGCCAGCAGGCGCAAGGCGCCCCACCCCACGGTGATGCCGACAATGCCGCCGGCCAGGCCCAGCGCGGCAGCTTCGGTCTGGATGAGCAGCAGGACGCGCCGGCGCTTCCAGCCTAGCGCGCGCAGGATGCCGATCTCGCGGGTGCGCTCGAAGACCGACATGGCCATGGTGTTGGCGATGCCCAGGATGCCGATCAGCATGGCGATGGAGGAGGTGCCCCAGGCGGCGGCGTGCGCAAGCAGCACGATCTGGTTGTTGCTGGCCCGCTCCGCCGCGGGAACAGCGCGCAGACTGGGCAGAGCAGCTTCGATCTCCGCCTGTGCGCGTTTCAGATACACGTCTGGAGCTTCGCCGGGCGGGACGGGGTGAAGCCGCACATGAAAGGCGGTGACTTTTCCCTGCAGGCTGCCCAGTTGTTGCATTTGATCGATGGGCAAAATGACCGCGCCGGCCTCCAGCGCCGAGCCGCCGTGATAAACACCGGCCACGGTGAATGGAGAGCCTTGAATCTCCAGCCTATCGCCGGCGGTCTTGTGCAGATTGCCGGCCAGTATGTCACCCAGCATTACTTCCGGCTGGCCATCGTGGAAACGGCGGCCGGAAATGATCTGCAGAGAGTCGAATTCATAGGAATCTGCCTTCCACCCGTAGGCCAGCGCGTTGACCTCTGGCGAGAGGTCCATCAGGTTGAGGATCATGGGCGTAGCCTGGGCCACGGTGGGCAGCGCCATGAGCTTCACTCCGGCGGACTCGTCCATGGAAGTATTCAGGAAGGTCTGCTGAACCACGGCAATGTCTGTGCCGCTGCTCAGGTACATGCGCAGCCACTCGTGCTCAAAGGAGCGCGAGAAGCCCACCAGGCCCACAAAGGCGCCGACGGCCATGGCGATTCCGCCCAGCGTCAGCAGGGTTCTGAGACGCCTGCGCCAGAGATTCTTCCATGCAAATCCGGTGAAGGACAGAGGAGAGGTCATGTGTTGAAAGAGTCCTCACGCATTCGGATTTGGGGGAAGGTCTGTGAAAGCCAGTTTAACGGGCAGCGGGAGCAATGTCCATCCGCTCTTTGGAATTCGAGGGAATTTACGCTTGTGTAACCTTGGCTCCCGCCATGGGCAATACAGGGAATCGACCTGAAGGCGGCGAAAGCGTGACGCGAAACGCCGCAATCGATTCCAGCGGCGGTAGAACCATTGGTACAGGGAATACCCATAACGCTCCCCAAATCCGACAGCTTCGCTGGTGTATATGTCGTTGGGCCGGACGCATCTCCACAGCTTGTAACCTTTGGCCCGCATATAAGCCCTGTACTTCCTGTCGCGGAACAGGTTTTCAATCACCATGACGCGGGGCCTGTACTTCTGAAAATCCAGACCGTCGAGGACCTCCAGCTCCCACCCCTCGACATCCACCGACAACAAATCGATGTGTTCAACCTCCGGTGCATGGGTGCGCAGAATGGTGTCAAGGCGTCTCAATTTCACTTTGATTTTGCGAATGTCCATATTGGAAGCGAGACGGGCGTGCGCATCCTTGATGGCCAGGGAGGAATGCGATTCGTAGGAAACCACGCCACCTAAGTATTGGACGCCGTGGGTTTTCACGACAGAGAAATCGACCTCATCCTCGTCATGATCGCCGCACGCATATTCCAGGATCCGGTAGCCGCGCTGCCGGTGCTGCTCGCAGAATTCGGGGTTGGGTTCGATAGCGATTATAGTCCAACCCAGCGACCGGTAGAGCGCGCTGTTGGAAAGGTAATCCGGCCTGGCCGCGCCGATTTCGACGAAGATTCCGGAATCCTGGCCCAGAAAAAAGCGTTGCTGCACAATCCTGTCCACATCCGCTTCGGCATGGCTTGCTCGAATTTCACGATCATCCGGCATTTCCTTTTTTGTACTCCCGATCAACTGGCGCAATTTTAACTTGATTTTTTGGCTACGGACCAATATATTCCAGTGGCCTCCGCCAGCCATCTTCAACATCCGTGGCAGATGCAAAGGCCTCACGTAAAATGACGGGATCGTTGTGAAGCAATGCCGTTCATAATCTGCGCAACTGTCCTGGCTGAGACAGGGTGCCCATATTTTCCGGTGAAGTATCGGGGAGGAGACCAAAGCGCATCGATATCGCGGGGAATATCCTGGAATGCAGAGCGGTACAAAGACTGCACAAAGAATGCGTTTGCTCCCGTAGCGGAGTTACAACACACGAGAAAATATCCGTACTTCTCGAATAAGTCGTTGAACTCCATCAGGCTGGCGCCGAAATAGTCGTCGCCCAGCCATCTGTGAGCGGGGTTATATTCCATTTTCCAGCGAATCGGCGGCATAAATTTTGCATTGTATTCAACAATGAACAGCTTGGGCAGGAATCCGCCTCGCAGGAGTTCCGCAACAAAATATATATCGTTGCCATCCAAATCCAGCGACACGACATCGACCTTGTCCTCCGCTATGGCTTCAAGGCCCCGCCTGGCAAATGACAGGATATTCTCTTTATCGATGAACTCTCTAAAGAACGCGAAGTCTCGCTTCTGTCCATCCTGAGGCGCGGATGAAATCTTATAGGCCAGGCTTTCCGCGCCGACCCAAAATCCTTTCCAACCCAATGCCGCCAGCAGAATGGTGTTATTCTCCAGGCCATTGCCAACGCCGAATTCGGCAAATACACCGTGTTCGATGCCGATACGCCTGATCACCTCGCAGGTAATCCCATCTTCATCGGACTGCGAAAACACCTTCCTCCCGCACTTATTCAGAGGGTTTCGATGCTCTTTCGCGATTTTTTCATTCTGATCGTGGAGTATGAGTGTATACGTAACTTCCAATGCCGCAATCATGTCGCTTGCCAGCATGCGGCCTGCACGCCGCAATGTCCTGGGCACAAAACGCGCCAGTGAACGGCCGATCCTGGCAAAGGCTCCTGGAATGGTTCCCTTTCTCATGCGTCACTCCATTGCAGGTTGTTGTGCATCTTGGCCATCACCCTGCCAGGGCGGTGCGTAACCACGCGAGCGCGTTCCGGCAGAGATCGATGCGGGCCTTGTTCACCATCATACGATCCTTCCGGGCTTGAGCTCTGCCTGCCGGATTTTCTAGAAACAGGGAATAGGCGGGGAAGGAGCCGGCAAGGAACGCCGCAGGCGTCCGCGGACGCCGGCCGCTGCCGGGCAGCTTTGATGAGCTTGCTGAAGGAACCGGTGTGCGATGCTCAAGGCGGGCATCGCACTGCCTGAAATTCTAAGCGCGGTCGCGGCTGCGTGCACCGCCGCCGCTGCCCTTGCGCGCCTGGTAACAATCCCGGCAGTAGACCGGGCGATCGCCACGCGGCTCAAAAGGCACTGTTGTAGGCTGGCCGCAACCCGAACAAATCACAGGTGTTCCCTGTGCCGAGGACGAACGGTAGCCGGAGCCTCCCTGATCGCTCTTCTTTGCCATACGGCAAGTCTTGCAGCGTTTCGGGGTCGAGTAACCGCGTTCCTGAAAGAACGCCTGATCGGCAGGTGTGAAGGTGAATTCCTGCCCGCAATCGCTGCAAGTAAGTTGAATATCTCCGGCCATGGGTCTCCTCGTGGTGATTGTACAGCTTAATCTGTGCCTTGCGCACAAGGATTCTCCTGGTTGGAATAATCCTGCGGCAGGAGCGATGGGTCCAGTTCCTAGGCATTCCTGTCAGCGGCGCCAGGCTGCAATGTTTTGTTAAGTATGGGCATTATAGCCCGGCTGGCAAGGTCTATGCCGGTTTGCAGGCCACGGCCAGCAGGTGCGCGCTGGCGGCCAGCACGGAAGGTTCGCGTTCGAGCAGGCGCGCGACGCGCAGCAAATCAGCGCGGCGGCGAGGGTCGGCCAGGCGCGCGGCGATATCGGGCAGAATCCATCCCGGGCCTTCAATCCCCAACAATCCATCGATAAGAAAGCCCGCGGCCAGCACTTCCACGCCCAGATCCTCGGGCCGGTGGAAGTATGCCGTGGTGAAGTAGTCGAGCCGTTCAGTGGAATTGCGGTGCTGGCCGTCGCGCGCGTCCTGCTCCACGATGGAGGCAAAGCGCGGATCCTCAAAGAGATCGCGCGCCAGCCCATCCAGGGCTGAACCCCAGCGCGAGACGGCGGCGGCAAAGAGCCGGTCGCCCGGCTTCAGCGACCAGACGTGGAATGGGGTCCAGCAGATGGACCGAGTATCCGGCCTCCGCCAGCCACAGCGCATAGGCTCCAGGCGCGCCGCCGATATCCAGAACGATGGCCGGAGGAGCGGATGTGTGGCGCTCGATCAGCTCCCGGGTGCGCAGGGCCTCAAGCAGAAATGCGCCTTCCTGAAGGCGGTCTTCCTCGGGCGCTTTATCGTAGAACTCGGCAATGGCCGGGTCGAATTCAGGCGTTTGCTCATCCATGCGCCATTCCCCTGGGGATGGCCAAACTATACGCGTCATTTTGCAGTTTTGGCACTCGATTCCTAAATTGTAAGCCGCACTTGATTGAGGACAACACTCTCGATGCCGATCACTGAGGTTGCGCAGAGCAGTGAGTTACCATGGTTAGGCAATCGTTCTCTTATGGGGCGTGGGTAAAGATGCGGATCGTCTTCGTGCTCACTTCGCTGGGCATGGGTGGAGCGGAGCGCCAGGCGCTGGCGCTGGCTGAGCGTATGGCCCGGCGCGGCCATACGGTAGCTATTCTCGTATTGAAGCCTCGCGTGGCAGAGGAGTGGCCCACCACGCTCCGCGTCCAGCACCTGGAGATGCGCAAGACGCCCATCAGCGTGCTGAAGGCGCTGGCGCGGGGACGGCGCTTTCTCCTCGAGTTTCAGCCGGAGCTGCTGCATAGCCACAGCTATCACTCCAACATCGTGGCCCGCTTGCTCAAGTTCCTGGTTGCGGCGCCTGCGGTTATCTCCACCGTGCACAACGTGTATGAAGGCGGCTGGCTGCGCATGCTGGTCTACCGCCTGACAGATGGCCTAAGCCGCCGCACCACGGCTGTCAGCGAGGCGGCCGCGCGCCGCTTTGTGCGTCTGAAGGCCGTGCCCCAACAAAAGTGCATGGTAGTGGTCAACGGGATTGAAATTGCAGAGTTTGCTCCTGAGCAGGAGCGCCGCGCACGTATCCGTAAACAGATGGGCGTGGGGGGTGAGTTTGTCTGGATGACGGCGGGCCGGTTCACTCATGGCAAGGACTATCCCAATCTGCTGCGGGCCTTTGTGCGCGTGCTGGCGGTTCACCACGATGTGCAACTGTGGGTGGCCGGGGAGTCGACTGCTGCCGAGGCGGAGCGGATGCGCAAGATGACAGCCATCCGTGGGTTGGGCAATGCCGTGCGCTGGCTGGGGTTGCGCCGCGACCTGCCCTCTTTGCTGGACGCCGCCGATGGATTTGTGCTGGCCTCGGCGTGGGAAGGGATGCCCCTGGCCGTGGGCGAGGCCATGGCCATGGAGAAGCCGCTGGTGGTTACCGATGTGGGCGGCACGCGTGAGATGGTGGGGGAGGCGGGCGTGATCGTGCCGTCCAAAGCTCCGGATGCGCTGGCCGAGGCCATGCTGGAGCTGATGCACAGAACCCCGGAAGACCGGCGCACACTGGGCCAGGCGGCGCGAAGGCGCATTTGCCGGGACTTCGACATCGAAACCAAGGCAGATGAGTGGGAGGCGCTCTACCGGATGGTGTTGGAGCGCGCGCGCTGACCTGTCTGGAAGAATCTCCACAAGGACGCGCATATTCCGGTTTCGCTCTGCGCCAATCGCGGTGATAACCTAATCGGCGAAACCAGCAGTGTGCCGTACCCGGACGCAATGAGCGATTCTGTGGGAAAGTATGGAGGGAGTGCTATGCGGAAAGCAATTGCCTGGGGAACAGTGTGCTGCGCCCTGGTAGCGGCAACAGGCATGGGAACTGAAATGGGATACGCGCAGGCCAAACCCGCGCAGAATGCGGTCCTGGTGCTGGATCATGGCTGGCAGTTCCGGCAGGTTGCGGCGGGCGCGCAGGATGCCGAGAGCGGCTGGCTGCCGGCCACCGTTCCCGGCGACGTTCACCTGGATCTGCTGGCCAACAAGAAGATTCCCGACCCGTTCTTCCGCGACAACGAATCCAAGCTGCAATGGATCGAAAATGAGAGCTGGGAGTACCGGCTGAACTTCGACGTCACGCCGGCGTTGCTGGCCCGCTCCCACGTGGACCTGGTCTTCGACGGGCTGGATGCGGCCGCGCAGGTGTATATGAACGGCGCCCAGGTGCTGGCCGCGAACAACATGTTCCGCGTGTGGCGCGTGCCCGTGAAGAGCCGCCTGCACGCAGGCAGGAACCTGCTGCGCGTGGTCTTCCCGTCGCCCATCAAGGCGGCGGCGGCGGCGGCGGCCAGCGACCTGTTCCGGCTGAAGTCGAAGACCGCGGACAAGACCTACATCCGCAAGGCGGCCTATGAGTACGGATGGGACTGGGGGCCGCGGTTTGTCACCAGCGGCATCTGGCGGCCGGCGCGGCTGGAGGCGTGGGACAAGGCGCGCATCGCGGACTTTGCCATCCGCCAGCGCGACGTGAGCAGGGAAGTGGCGCACCTGGACGCGGAGGTGGAAGTGGAAGCGGCCAGTGCCGGCTCGGCCAAAGTGAGCGTGCAGTACTCCGTCGACGGCAAGCAGGTGACGCTGAACAAGACGATAAGCGTTCATGCCGGGCGCAACGTGGTCGATCTTCCCGTGGAGATTCGCCAGCCCAGGCTGTGGTATCCGGCCGGCTACGGCGAGCAGCCGCTTATATGAGTTCACCGCGCAGGTGAGCACGGGCGGTCAGGTGGCCGACGAACGCAGTGCAAGGCCGGCCTGCGTTCCATCGTGCTGCGCCGCCAGTTGGACAAGTGGGGCCGCTCCTTCGAACTGGTCGTCAACGGCATTCCCGTCTTCGCCAAGGGCGCGGACGTGATTCCCTTCGACAGCTTTCCCAATCGCGTGACCACCGCGGACTATCGCCGCATCCTGGAGTCGGCGCGCGACGCCAACATGAACATGATCCGCCACTGGGGCGGCGGCTACTACGAGACGGACGAGTTCTACTCCATCTGCGACGAGCTGGGCATCATGGTGTGGCAGGACTTCATGTTCGGCAACGACTGGCAGCCGGGAACCTATGCCTTCAAGCTCAACATCGAAGCCGAGGCCGAGGACCAGGTGCGGCGGCTGCGCAACCACCCCAGCATCGTGGTGTGGTGCGGCAACAATGAGACCGAGAGCGCCTATCACGTGGGCGGGCCGCGTCGGAGTTGCCGCCTGGATGTGAAGTCCTGATGTGGCAGGACTACCTGACCGAGTTCAGCGGCATCCTGCCCAGAGTGGTGGCGCGGCTGGATGCGGAGACGCCCTACTGGCCCAGCTCGCCCAGCGCCGATTATGAAGCAGTCTCACCGGTCTTTCACTCCGGCGACGACCACATCTGGGACGTATGGCACGGACGCGTGCCTTTCTCGACCTACGAGACGCATCATTCGCGCTTCGTGACGGAATATGGATTCCAGTCGTTTCCGGAGATGAGGACGATCGAGGCCTTCACGCAGCCTGAGGATCGCGCCAATATCTTCACGCCGGTGATGCTGGCCCACCAGAAGAACACTGAAGGCAATGCCATCATCCACGACTACCTGCTCAGGGATTATCCCGAGCCGAAGGACTTCGCCAGCTTTCTCTACGTGAGCCAGGTGCTGCAGGCCGAGGGCATCAAGATCGGCGCGGAGCACTTCCGCCGCAGCCGCCCGGAGACCATGGGCTCCATCTTCTGGCAGTTGAACGACTGCTGGCCGGTGGCCTCGTGGTCCTCCATCGATTACTACGGCCGCTGGAAGGCGCTGCAATACTATGCGCGGCGCTTCTATGCGCCCATCCTGGTCTCGCCGCACGTCGAGGACGGCTCGCTGAAGGTTTACATCGTCTCCGACAAAACCGAGGCGCAGGCGGCCACGCTGCGGGTGCGCCTGATGGACTTCGACGGCAAGGTGCTGCTGGAGGAATCGCAAGGCGGTGAATGTGGCGCCGCTGGCGAGCAAGGTTTATCTCGACTGGCCGCTCAAGAAGCTCACCGATGCGGGCGCGGCAGACACTTCGCGCGTCTTTGTCGTTGCCGATCTGACCGCGGGCGGAAGCGGAGATCTCGCGCAACCTCGTCTATCTGGCGCCGGTCAAGGGGGTTCACCTGAAGCCGCGCCGCGCTCAAAGTGGAAACCGCGGGCGCCGAACGGGAGCTACAAAATCCGCGTCACTTCCCCGGTGCTGGCGCGCAGCGTTTATCTCTCCTTCGGCAATCTGGACGTAAAGCTCTCCGACAACTACTTCGACCTGCTGCCGGGAGAGACGGTGGAGATCACGGCTGCCAGCGGGGCTACTCTCGATGCTCTGAAGGCGCAGTTGAAGGTCGTCTCGCTCACCGATGCCTTTGCCGGCGATGAACAGCCTGCCGCGCTGACGGCGGCCCCGTAGATGCAACAGAGGGCCGGAGACGTGCTGGAGTGCGCAAACTCTAACCATCACCCTCAGAACGCGAAGACAGCCTGGAAGAAGATGCGCCGCGCCGCCGAGCCGGAGGAGAAGATTCCACCGGCCAGGCTGGTGGACTTGCCAAACTGGTTGCCCGGACCGTACAGTCCGGTGCTGGTATTCAGCGTTGGGATCACGCTTCCCACCGGCTGTGCCATAGTCGATGTCGTTGAACAGGTTCATGGCCTGGGCATTGAAGGTGAGAGAGTATTTGCGGCCGGTGTTGAACGCCGCCCGCCGGGAGCGCCCCGACCGCCGCCTCCACCGCCGCCGCCAAAGGGGCCGGCCAATGCCGCCGCCGCGACCGCCTGCCCCCGTCCCTGGAGGCGGTCCACTGGTGTTGCCCGGTTCGAGCTTGGGGCCAAATCCGAAGGCGCGGCTGATGCGCAGGTTCACCGCCACCGCGGCCGGGCCATTGCCCAGATTCATCGGAATTGGCGTATAGCTCCCCGCGGGCGCTGTAGGCTCCGTGTCCAGGCAGCCGAACGAGGTTTGCGCATAGCCTGGGTTAGGACTGGTGCAGTACGAACTGTCGGCAAGCGTGGGGCGGTCGTTGAAGAAGTTGTCGCCGGTCAGGTCGTTGGTGGTGACGATGTTGAAGGCTTGCCCGACTGCGCGATCAGGAAAGGATTGAAGCGAATGGCCCAGGGCGCCTGGTAGTTGCCCATCAGGAAAAGCATGTTGCGCGAGGCCCAACTGGGATGGCCGTAATCCTGGCTCAGGTTGTAGGAGTTCGATGCGTTCGATCCGCCGCCGCCGTCGGATTTGGCTGCGGTGAAGTTGTAGAACCCCATCACGCTGAAGTTAGGCGAGAAGCGCGCGTTGAGATTCACGATGAACTGGTTCTGCTTGAAGACGGCTTCGGGATAAAACTGATATACGATGCCTTCGGAGGGATTGGGCCGCGCGGGCGGCGTGCCGCCATAAACGAAGGTTCCCGGCAGATAGGCGTTCGAGTCGCGCGTCACATACTGGTGCACGCCAAAGGAGTGCAGATAGGTGAACGTGAGCGTGGATGCCTTGGTCAACTGGCGCTCCAGGCTGGTTCCAGACTGTTCGCGTGTAGGGCGAGCGGTAGCTGGGCGCAACCTGGTAGATTGTGGTTGCAGTCGAGCCCGCCGGGCCGCATGTGGACAGGTTACTGGGCAGGCTGGTGGGGCTGAAGCAGGTGGGGTTGGTGACGGTGGTCCGCACTGCTGGCCATTGCCGTTGAAACGTTCGGCCATTAGCAGATTGCCTGTGCGGAAGCGGTCATAGAAGAAGCCATAGCCGCCGCGCAGCACGGTCTTGGCCTGCTTGGCGTCCTTGTGGCCGTCCAGGGCATAGGCAAAAGCGACGCGCGGAGCCCAGTCGTCGTGGTCGGCGATATGATTCTGCGACTCCCAGCGCAGTCCGCCGGAGAGGGTCAGGTTGCTGTTGGCCTTCCAGTCGTCCTGGAAGAACAGCGCCGCGTCAAAGACGTTGGCCAGGGCGGCTATCGGTCCCGTGGTGTAGGTCAACTTGATGGGCTGAGCGCCGGCGCTGTTCAATGCGCTTACATAGTCGTTTATGGCAATCGAAAGTTGAAACTGCCGTTGAAGTTCGAATCCGAGGAATTGGCGTCGCGATTGTCGCGCAGGCGCGTGCCGAACTTGATGGCCTGTGCGCCCACGGTCATGGTGGTAATGTTCTGCAACTCAAGGTGATTGGTATGATCGTTTTCGATTTGGCCATACGAACCGCCGCCCGTAAAGGTTCCCGACACCGATATCTGCGGCGCCGTGCTCACCGGCGTGGTGGACTCGTAGTCGCGAAGAAACTGGAAGCGGGTCTCGTTGACGACGTGCTCGTTGATGACCCACGAATCGCTCAGTTGCACGGTGCTTTCTTTCGAAGTTGAATCAGAGGACTGCGTGGGCAATGAAGTGGAGCCGATACTACCGCTCTGGTTGTTGCGGTAGAACTGATAGCGCAGCCGTCAGGGTGTTCTTCTGCCCCAGTTGCAGATCGATGCGCGGCGCGATATTGGTTCGCGTCTGCGGAGCTGAAGAGCCCGCCGGAAAGGGTACCGACCTCACAAGTACCTGTCGTCGTAGGTCCGCACGGCTGGGTGGGGTCCGACACCAGAACCGCAGCTTGCGCCAGCGAGTAAATGCTGTCGTTCTGGTTGTTGCGCTGCTCCACGCTGATGAAGAACGATGCCCACTTGGAAAGCGCTCCGCTCAGCGTGCCGTTGAACTGGATGCTGTGGTACGCAGGAATCACCTTGGTGAAGGGGTTGGCGGTGTTGAAGGCATCGTCGTTGCCCTGCGCGAAGAACTCGCCCGTGCAGCTTGT
This sequence comes from uncultured Acidobacteriaceae bacterium, assembly GCA_963796085.1. GTDB lineage: Bacteria > Acidobacteriota > Terriglobia > Terriglobales > Acidobacteriaceae > Telmatobacter. The sequence continues at coordinate 203,982 of CAWCKF010000009.1, forward strand.
CGGTGCCGGGCTTGGTGAGAATCTCGATGCGCCCGTAGCCCAGCCGGTCGAACTCGGCGGAGAAGGGATTCTGGTTGATGCGAATCTCGCGGATGGCCGACTTGGGCGGCAGTTGCCCGCCGGTGAAGCCGTCGATGTAAATCTGGCCGCCGTTGGGTCCCGCCGAGGGTCCGGCCAGCGCCGTCAGTTCGTTGGAGAGCTCATCCGGATCGTCGGAGAGCGCTTCCAGGTCCTTGCCCTTGAGGACGATGGCGCTGGCGTTGCCGCCGGCTTCAGTGCTGACGGCGGGCGACTCGTCGGTGACCACGACGCTCTGCTGCGCCACCTCCAGGGCCATGGAAATGTCCACGCGCTTCACCTGGCCGGCCGCGAGCTGAATGGTCGGCGAAGCAAATGGGGCAAAGCCCGCGAAGGAGGCCCGCACGATGTAGCTGCCGGGCTCCAGGCCGCTGACCACATAGCCGCCGGCCGCATCCGCGGTTGCGGTGGCCACGGCGGTTCCCGCCGCGGTGGTGATGGTGACTGTCGCGCCGGGAATCAGCGCGCCGGTGGGGTCGGCGACGTGCCCGCGCAGAGTGGCTGTTGCCCCCGGCGCGGAGAGTGCCGGGGTTTGCGCCTGGGCTGTGGAAGTTTGCGCCTGCGCCGCCGCTGCAGCGCAGCAGCCCAGCGCCAGAACAATGGAAACATAGATGAAGCCGTGCAACTTTGAGTACACCCGTCCCTCGCTTGTTATGGGATAAATTTGGAATTGCGCCTACTCAGACGGCACATCCGGCGCGCCGGAGCCCAGGCTCCAGTTATTGAGCATGCTTTGGCTGGCCGCGGGAGATTCGAGCAGCGGCTCAACGCCCGCCAGCAGCGTGATGGCGGTAACTTCAGTTGCGCCGTCGGTTGCAACCAGCATCACTGTATCGCCTTTCTTCAGATCGGAGAACTGGATGGGCGGCGATCGGCTGAGCATCTGCTCGGGGTCGCCGCCATGGCCGTTACCCTGAGCAGCTCCTTGCCCGCCCCATTTATGCTGTTGCGAGCCGTTGGAGGCATTCTGCGTCTGCGCGTCCGCACCCGAAGCGCCGGAGCCGCCCGCCGTCCCTTTGAATCGGGCCGCGAGCATATGCGCCATGGTGTCAGGAAGCCGGCGCATCTGCGCGTCCGCGGTGATGTGGATGGTCACCTGTTTTTTGGTCGCCAGGTCTTTCAGCATCAGCGTGGAGGCGGCCGTATCCAGCGAGGCGATGGTTCCGGAGATATTGCGGAAAGAGCCTGAGATCACCTCTTCGGCGGCAATCTCCGTACCGTCTTCATTCTTCGTTCCCCGCGCGCGCAATTGGTCGCCGGGATGAATGGCGTCGATGGGCGCCAGCTTGGCATCGTTGAAGCGCACTGAAGCGGGCGCGTAGCGCTTGAGCACGGTTGCCTTGGTGGTATGGACGGTGATGGTTTTGCCCGTGACCCCTGAGCCGCTGGACAATACAATCACGCCGGCCGCGGGATCAACGCTCTTCACCAGTCCGCCCACGCCCCGCTTTTGCCAGTCCTCGCGATCCTGCTGTTGCTTCTTGGCCAGGTCGGCCTGCTTGATGGCGACAATCTGCACCGCCTCTCCCGTGGGGCCGGGCGCGGCCGGATTGAGCTTCACCAGCACACGGTCCCCGGTGGCCAGATCGCTGAACTGGATGGTATCGGCGGTGCTCAGATCCTTTTGCCCCGGCGAGATGCGCATGATGGTCGCGGTGGAAGGAACGTCGACCTGGCGATCGCCGTCGGCGTCGGATTTGACCGTGAGCGTGCTGCCGCTGATGGAGGTGATGGTGCCCAGAAAGCGGGAAGGCGCCTGCGTGCGAACAAGGGGCGCGGCCATCAGCAGCAGCGCCAAATACACCATTGAGCCGGGAAAATGATTTCGTATCTTGCTCTTCATAAGCCATTTCTCCGCGGACTGCAGATGGCCGAAGTCCGGGGCAGGAGAGAGGTTTCCTTTTTTACAGACGAAGCAATGCGCCAAAAGGTTCAAAGCGCCGTCCCAGGATGCGCCGGAGTGTCCAAAAGACTTAATTTACCAGTTCGGCCGTCTCCAGAAATGTGTAGCTTCCCGACGGCGAGGGAACCACGTGTGTGAGCCGCCGGTTGTGCACCACGATCGTATCCCGGTACCAGAGATTGATGGCGGGCAGATCGCGGGCGAGAATCTGCTGCGCCTCGACGTAATCGGCGCGCCGCCGGGCTGTGTCTGCGCTTTGCGCCGCGTCGTCGAGCAGGCAGTCGAGCCGCGGATTCGAGTAGTGGCTGCGGTTGGCGCCCTTGGGCGAAAAGTTGGCGGTCGAGAAGACATAGCTGAAGATATCCGGCTGCTCGTTGCCGCCGAATCCAGCGCAGCGAATACATCTGAAAAGCGCCGCGGGTGACATCGGAGTAGAAGGTGGCGAACTCGTAGCTGCGCAGGTCCAGCGCAATCCCCACCTTGGCCAGTTGCTGTTGCAGCACCGCCGCCAGCAGGCGCGTTTCTTCGTCGGTGCTGGTCTTCATGGTCAGATGGAAGCGGATCGCCATCGCCGCCCGCGCTTGTGCCAGCTCTCATCCAGCAGCCGCGCCGCGCGCGCCGGATCGTAATCGTAGCGCGCCACATCGCCGGTGTAGGCCCAGTGGCTGGCGGGCAGCAGGCTCACAGCGGGCTGCGCATGGCCGCGCAGCAGCGTGTGGATGATCAGCCCGCGGTCGATGGCGCAGGCAATGGCCTGGCGCACGCGCACGTCCTTGAGCAGCGGGTCGCGCAGATTGAAGCCAGGTACTGAATCTGCGTTCCGGCGCGTCTTCCACCTGCAGATTGGGGCGGCGCGGCGAGCACCGGCAGCGAATCCATGGGCAGGGAATTGACGGCCACGTCGCCGGAGCCTTTTTCCAGTTCCAGCGATTCGCGTAATGGCGTCCGGCACCACGGCAAAGCGCACCCGCTCGATCTTGGGCACCACCGACCAGCTCAGCGGATTGCGCTCCACGACCACATCCTGATCGATCTGCTGGCTGACAAAGCGAAAGGGCCCGGTGCCCACCGGATGCTGCCAGAAGTCGCGCCCGCTGCCCTGCGGGAACAATGCCGATGGCGCCCGTGGAGAGATTGGTAAGCAGAAAATTGTCGGGGTGCTTCAAATGAAAGACCACCGTCCGCTGCGTCGGGAGCTTCGACTGTGTCCACCGAGGCGTAGGCTGCGGCCTTGGGCGAGATCACCGCGCTCCGGGTCGATCAGAGCGATCATGGAGTCGATGGTCCACACCACATCGCGCGGCGGTCAGCGGGCGGCCGTCGTGGAAGCGCACGCCGCCGCGCAGATGAAAGACCAGCGTCAGCGGATTGGGCTGCTCCCAGCGCTCGGCCAGCGCCGGGGTGAAGTGGAAGCTGGCATCGCGGGCCACCAGCCCATCGAAGAGCAGCTCATCGATGTGCTCGCGACTGACCGTCGGTTCCGATGCGCGGATCGAGGTTCGCGGGGCTGCTCTCGATGAGAAACACCACCGTGCCGCGGTCCCTGGGCGTGGCGTGGCAGCCGGCCAGAGCAAGCAATGCCGCCAGGGCAATCAGTCTACGCATAGGTCACCTGGCCCCAGAATGGCGGTCCTGCGTTGCGCCGGTTGCCGCAGGCAAATTGCCGGGCCGGTGATGCCAGGTTTGCCAGGCCAGCAGCGCAAAGGCCGCGGCCTCCTTGGCCTCAGACGGGAAGGCCGAACTCCTCGCTGGCGGCCAGTTCGCAGCCCATGCGGCTCCAGCCGCTGGGCCAGCATGGCCATCAGCGTCGATTGCGCGCGCCGCCGCCGGAGACGATGTAATCCACGCCGCTCTTCTGTTGCGGCCGCTTTTCATCCTGGCCAGGACGAAGCGCTTGTAGCTCTGCGCGATGGTCTCGGCGGTCAGCGCGGTGGCCGTGGCCAGGCGTCCTGCCGGGTTGCTGCTGCTGCGCCGGCAGGCGGCAAGAAAACTTGCGGCATACTCGCGGCCAAACTGCTCGCGCCCCGCGGTGCGCGGGGGCTTGAGCCGGAAGTAGGGATTGCGCAACGCGCCGCTCTGAGCGCCGGCGCCAGCACTGTTGCCCTTGGCGGCGAGCGCTCCGTTGCGGTCGAAGGGCTTGCCGAAGAGTTGCAGGGCCAGCGCATCGATCACCATGTTGCCGGGGCCGGTATCGAAGGCGATCACATGCGTCGGGCGTGGCCGCGGCGGGAATGGCGGTCAGGTTGGCAATGCCGCCGATGTTCTGCAGCACGCGTCCGCGCTTGGAGTCGGCAAAGAGCACGTAGTCGAGCAGCGGAACCAGCGGCGCTCCCTGGCCGCCGGCCAGCATATCCGCGGGACGGAAGTTCGAGACAACCGGAATGCCGAGCTTGGCGGCGATGACCTGCGGCTTCGCCTGCCTGCCAGGTGCAGGCAAAGCTGCGGCCCGCATACATTGCAGGGCGCGGCTGATGATAGAGCGTCTGGCCGTGGCAGCCAATCAGGTCCAGCTTGACCTTGTGCCGCTTGAGCGTAGCTTCGACGGCCTCGGCGTAGGCCAGCCCCAGACGCCAGTTGAGCCGCGCCAGCTCCGCGGTTGAGGTCGAAGGCGCGTTCATGGCCGCCAGCACGCGCGCGGCGCAGCGCGGCCGGAAACGCAAAGCCTCGCGTGCGCCAGCAGAGTGAGTCTGGGCCGCAGTTTGCCGGGCGCTATCCGCATCACGGCCACATCGATTCCGTCGGCCGAGGTGCCGCTCATGATGCCGGCCACGGTCATGGTCTTTGCGCTCATGCTGGTTGGGCCTCCTGTGGGTCGGGTTGGGCGTTCCTGATCGATTTCGCTGAAGCGCATGAATTCTGGCTCGCAGCGCCTCGAACTGCTGCGCCGGCAGCGCTGCCGGAACGCCGCCCGCGAACAGCCTGGCGCGTTGCCGCGCGGTCTGCTTCGCTCGCTTGAGCAGCAGCGTGCGAAAAGCCGCCGACCGCTCGTCCTTCGGCAATCAGCGCTTCGTAGGCGCGCAGAATCAGCTCCGGGCTGTGGCAGATTTCCAGCAGATCCATCCCCGCGCGGATGGCCGCAACCGCAGCCTCTTCGATGGGCATGAATTTCAGAATGCCGCCCATCTCCAGATCGTCGGAGAAGATGATGCCCCGATAGCCGATCCGCTTGCGCAGCACCGTCGTTATCCAGTAAGGCGATACGCTGGCGGGGCGATTGCTCGCCCGGAGTATCGGGATAGGCCGCGTGGTTCACCATCATCATGGGCAGTTCGTTGCGCAGTTCGCGATAGGGCGCCAGGTCTTCGCGACTCAGTTCGCCGCAAGCTGCGCTGGATCGACCGGAGTTTCCAGATGCGAATCCAGCTGCGCCGCCGCCCAGCCCGGGAAAATGCTTGCCGCAACCCACCACGCCCTGCGCCGCCAGTCCGGCCAGAAAGTTGCGCGCATATTCCACCACGCCCTGCCGCCGTCGCAGCCGCAGCCCGCGTGCCCATCACCTGGGCCGAGGCCGGCAGCGCCAGGTCCAGCACCGGCGCCAGCGTGGTATTGAAGCCGAAGGCCTGCACGGCATGCGCCACCAACTCGCCGTGCTCATGAATCAGCTTGTCCTTCCCCGTCGCCCTGGCCGCCTGCGCCACGGCTTGCGCGGAAGGCATGGGCGCGAGCGCGTCGCGCAGCCTGTCGACCGTTCCGCCTTCCACATCCACGCAGCGAAAGCTGTGTACGCGCACGAGATCCGTAGCCTCGTCGAGCAGCTCCCGCGTCTGTGCAGGCATCCGCGATGTTCCGCCGGAAGAGAATCACTCCCGCCGGCCGCACCAGCTTAAGCCACGCGCGTTCCAGACCGGTCAGCTCCGTGCCCCCGAGGCCCACCACCAGCAGGCTTCCCGCAAGCTGGCGCAGATTATCCTTCATCCCAACTCCTTCAATTATTGCTGCAGCCCATTCCTTATTCCCTGGTCTTCATCCCTTCTCCTTCAACTCCTGCTGCAACTCTTCCAGCAGATTCAGCGCCTGCAGCGGGGTCAGCGAGTTCACCTCCGTAGCCTCGATGCGGTCCACAATGCGCTGCGAGAGCGGAGTAAAAATCGTCAACTGCACCGGATCGGCGGTTTCCACCTGCACGCTCTGCCGCTCCTGCTTTTCATGCTGCCGCAGCACGTGCTTGGCCCGCTCGATCACCGCCGCGGGCAGACCCGCCAGCCGCGCCACTTCGATGCCATAACTCTTGCTGGCCGCGCCCGGTTCGATGTGATGCAGAAACACGATTCCGCCTGCCGCCTCTTTCACGCCCACGCGCAGATTGCGCACGCGCTTGCAGCTTCTCGGCCAGCATGGTCAGCTCATGATAGTGCGTGGCAAAGAGCGTGCGCGCGCCGGTCTCGGCGTGCAGATACTCGACCGTCGCCCAGGCCAGCGACAGCCCGTCGAAGGTCGCCGTGCCGCGGCCCATCTCATCGAGCAGAATCAGCGAGCGGTTGGTGGCGGTATTCAGAATGGTGGCCGTCTCCGTCATCTCCACCATGAAGGTCGAGCGGCCGCGCGCCACGTTGTCGCTGGCCCCGATGCGCGTATAGATGCGGTCCACCAGGCCGAAGCGCAAACTCTCCGCGGGCACAAAGCTGCCCATCTGCGCCATCAGAACCAGCATCGCCGCCTGGCGCAGATAGGTGCTCTTGCCGCCCATGTTCGGGCCGGTGATCAGCAGCAGGCTCGGCCCTTCGCCGGCCGCGTTCAGATAGAGGTCGTTGGCGATGAAGCGTCCCTCGCGCGTCTCCTCCATCCACTGCTCGATGACCGGATGGCGGCCGGCAACGGCTTCGATCACCGGCTCCTCGACGATCACCGGGCGCGACATAGCGGCGCAACGCCGCCAGATGAGCAAAGTTGGCCAGCAGATCGGCCTCGGCCACGAGCGGCGGAGCTGCGCCGGATGCGGCCCGCTGCCTCCAGCACGGCCGTGCGCAACTCCACAAAAATCCGCTTCTCGATCTCGATGGAGCGGTCGTGCGCGGTCAGAATCTTGCGCTCGTACTCCTTCAGCTCCGGCGTGGTAAACCGCTCCGCATTCACCAGCGTCTGCTTGCGCTCATAATCGGCCGGCGCCAGCGCCATGTTGGCCTTGGTAATCTCGATGTAATAGCCAAAGACCGAGTTATAGCGCACCTTCAGCGAAGCCGATGCCGGTCCGTTGCCGCTCCCGCTCCTCGATGGCCGCAATCGCCTGCCTGCCGGTGGTCGAGATGGTGCGCAGCTCGTCCAGCTCCGCGTCCACGCCGGCTGCAATCGCGCCGCCATCCACCAGCGTCAGCGGAGGCTCGGCGACCAGCGTCGTCTCAATGCGCGCGGTGACGTCTTCCAGCGTGTCGAGACGCTCGGCCAGCTCGCGCCACTGCGCCGCCTGCATGGCCTCGAGCGCAATCTTCAGGCCCGGCAGGCTGGCAAGGCTGGCAGCCAGCGCGCGCACGTCGCGCGGGCCGGCGGAATCGAGCGAGAGCCGGGCCAGCAGCCGCTCCAGGTCGAGGATGCCGTTGAAGGCGCGGCGAATCTCTTCGCGCTTCAGCAGGTTGGCGTGCGCTTCGGCTACGGCCTCATAGCGGGCTTCCAGCGCCTGGGCATCAAGCAGCGGGCGCAGGATGGTGGCCCGCAGCAGCCGCTTGCCCATGGGCGTCTGGCATGCATCGAGCGTGTGGAAGAGCGTGGCCCGGTTGTCCTGGCCCAGAAAGAGCGGATCGATCAGTTCGAGGTTGCGGACCGTAACCTGGTCGAGTTCGAGCGCGGTCGAGTGCTCCTGAAACTTAAGGCTGTCGATGTGCAGCGCTTCGATCTTTTGCGTGGTGCGCACGTAGTGCAGAACCGCTCCGGCGGCGATGGCGGCAGCGGGATGCTTGTCGAGGCCGAAGCCTTCCAGGGTGCGCACGTTGAGCTGGCGCTCCACCAGGGGCACGGCAAAGTCGCGGGTCCAGACCCAGTCCTCGACGCGCGTGCGCGCCGGAATGCGCTCCAGGGTTGCGGGCAGCTCGGCGCTCGCGGCCAGCAGCACCTCGCTGGGCTCGGCCATCAGAATTTCATCCACGGCCTGCTGGCGGGCAGACGGACCCCGGAACTCCGCGGTGCGAAACTCGCCTGTGGAAACGTCCAGCAGAGCCACGGCGCAGACGGGTTCTTTTGCGGGGCCGGTCTCAAAGAGCGCGGCGAGAAAGTTGTTCTGCTCCTGGCCCAGCGCGGAGTCCAGAGCCGTGCCCGGCGTCAGCACTCGCGTCACCTCGCGCCGGACGATCTTTTTGGTGAGCTTGGGGTCTTCCATCTGGTCGCAGATGGCGATGCGGTAGCCCTTGCGCAGGAGGCGCGTAAGGTAGCCCTCCACGGCGTGATAAGGAACTCCGCACATGGGCTGCGAGCGCTCCCGGTCGCGCGCCGTCAGGGTCAACTGCAACTCCCGGCTCACCGTCACCGCGTCGTCGTAGAACAGCTCGTAAAAATCCCCCATGCGGAAGAAGAGCAGGGCATCGGGATTCTCGCGCTTGGCCGCCGTCCACTGGCGCATGAAAGGCGTCAGGTCGGCGAGTACCTTGTCCGAGGGGGGAGACGGCGGAGCCGCGGGTTGGGGTTGGTCTCGGATCACGCTACTTTCCAGCTTAACGCGTCCGGCAGACCGGCTGGAGACTGGCGCGGCGAGCGGCGAATCTCTTTCTGCGGCGGCGGCTCCGGATTAATGCGCTGACGGTTTGCCGCCGCAGGCGACGATGGCGTCGTGCCAGGCTTTGGCCTGGCTGTTGGTCATCTCCTGGGTGGCGAAGTCGATCTCAACAAGCTTGACATCGAAAGTGTCGAAGATATCCGCCGGAACAGGATGGGCCGAATATTTCTGCTCCTGATGCCATGCAAAGGGCTGCGCGAACCGGATGATCAGATGCGCTGGGGGTTGCTCCTGGGAGCCTTTGCCGGCAGTTATTTCGTCGGGGAGCGCCTTTGACAGATCCAGGTTGGCCGTACCGGTTTGCTCCATGGAATAGTCAAATTGCCCTGTGTCAATATTGCTGTAATTGTCGGTTTCCACTTGCGTGACGGAGACATTGCAACCCTGGAATGCGATGCTGGTCTTGAATTCCTCCTTATCCATGTCGACCCCGCGATTGGAAAAGGTCACAATCATCGAGGCGTCAGCAACCTCGAAGTGGTTGCTGATCCAGGTCAGGATCTCCGAGACCGGCGCGGGCGTCTGCTGTTGACTACGCGCGCCAAGGGGCAGTAACGCAAAGGGAACGATCAGAATCAAAAGTTTCTGCATCTGCAACCTCCGGGTTCCGGCGGTGAATGCCGGGCAAATCTGGCCTTACTTGATCGGTAAATCTACGCGCGAGGACGGCTGGCCATTGGCGGGGGTGAAGTTATTGCCTCCATCGGTATTGTTGGCCTGGATGTAGGTGCTTCCCGTCTGGGCTTGATTGGCGCCGGGTTCCAAAATGGCGTAGTTGATTGAAACCGCATTGAAGGTTGTATTGCGAAACTGAATCTGGCCGGTGTATTCGCCGTTCACCTGGTAGCGGTAATCGATGCCCGCCACGTTGGTTCCCTTCCATCCGGACCACTGGTAATACTGTTGCGCCAGTGCAGTCCATGTCATCGTGGTCAGGGCCAGCACCGCGAAGGCAACGGCTAGGAACGCTCTGCGAAGTCTTCGCATATCGCTCTCCTCTGAATTGTGGTTGTAACTGACTGGGACGGTCAGCAAAACCAGTTTAATAATGTTGGCGACATTTTCGCAATCTTTGTGGGGTTTAGGGAGTGGGTCAGTGGAAAAAATCATTTCCTCGGCGGTTGAAGCCGCTCATTAAAGGTGCTATTTGGGCACGGCGCCCGACTCGACCCAGAGGGTACCCCGGTTCCCCGGTACCCGGCCGCGCCCTTTCAACACAACGGCCAATAGGTCGCTAGCGATTCCCGTGAAGTGATTTGCATCACAGTATACTAATCAGTTACGACTTAAGGTGAACATCGGTATGTATTTGTTCTGGCTCCGAGTTGCGGCTGTGCTCTATGCGGGGGCGGGTGTGGCCGTCTTTCCGGCCGTGCTCTATGGCGTGGAACGGTGGCGCAAATGGTGCGTCCACCTGGGCGGAATGGCGCTGTTCTTCCACTTTGTTTCGGTCGTGGAGATGCTGGTGCAGGCGCATAGCTGGGTGCCCATCGGGGTGCGGGAAGTGCAGTCGCTGCTGGGCCTGGCGGTGGCCGGGCTGTTCTTCCTGGTGTGGTGGCTTTATGACGCTATCTCGCTTGGTTTGTTTGCCTTGCCGGCGACCTTCTTCCTGGTATTTGTGCCCGCGCTGGGGCCTGACCGGTATACCTTCCCCTCCCAGGGAGTGCGTCTGAGCTGGCTGGTAGCGCACATCGCGGCGCTGCTGCTGGCCTATGTGGCGCTGGGCTTCAGCCTGTTGGCTTCCATCCTCTACCTGGTGCAGGAGAGGCGCATCAAGAGCAAGCCGAAGTTTGTTGCGGGGCAGCGCTCCTGGTGGGCGCTATTGGACTGGCTGCCGCCCCTGGACACGCTGGAGAGGCTGTCCGAGGCCATGCTGGAATTCGGCTTTCCCTGCATGACGGTGGGGCTGGTGATCGGGTCGGTGCTGGCGCAGGAGACGCCGCTGGGCGCGGCCTATTTCCTCGATCCCAAGATCATTGCGGCCTTTGCCAGCTGGGCCATCTATGTGTTGCTGCTGCTGGTGCGGCGCACGGCGGGGCTGCGGGGACGCAAGGCGGCGTATCTGTCCGGAATGGTATTTGCAGTGATGGTGGTGGTGTGGACCGCCAACCTGTTCAGCCACGTGCACAGGTACGGTGCCCAATGAAGCAGCCGACAGCCAGCCTGGTCCTGATCGGCGTGAACCACAAGACCGCGCCCATCGAGCTGCGCGAGCAGATCGCCATCAGCCGCGAGGAGCTGCCGGAGACCACGCGCGCCCTGGCCAACCTGCCGGGGGTGGTGGAATGCATGATCGTTTCCACCTGCAATCGCGTGGAGCTGCTGGCTGTTGTAGACGGGCCGGATGCGGACCTGGCCGGCTTTCTGCATCGCTACTTCGGCCTGGACCCATCGTTGCTGGCGCCGCACATCTATGAGCAACGCGACCGGGATGCGGTGCGGCATCTCTTCCGCGTGGCCGCCAGCCTGGACTCCATGGTGGTGGGCGAGCCGCAGATTCTGGGCCAGGTGAAAGAGGCATTCGCCGTGGCGCGGGCTGCGGGCACCGTGGCGGGGCAACTGGAACACCTGCTGCAGAGCGCCTTTGCCGCGGCAAAGAAGGTGCGCTCGGAGACGGAGATCGGCTCCAACTCCGTCTCCATCGCCTCGGTGGCCGTGGAGCTGGCGCGCAAGATCTTCGGATCGCTCGAAGGGCGGACGGTCTTCCTGGTGGGCGCGGGCAAGATGAGCGAACTGGCCGCGCGGCACCTGGTGCAGCAGGGAGCCGGAGCCATCCTGGTGAGCAACCGCACGCAGGAGCGCGCCCATCGCATGGCGGAAGCGTTTCAGGGCCGCGTGATTCCCTTCGAGCAGCTTTATGAAGTGGCCAGCGAAGCCGACATCGTGATCAGCTCCACGGGCGCGCCGCATCCCATCTTCCGCCGCGAGCATGGACAGGCGTTTCTGCATCGCCGCCGCAACCGGCCCATGTTCTTCATCGATATTGCCGTGCCGCGCGACGTGGACCCGGCGATGGGCAAGCTGGAAGGCATCTTTGTTTACGACATCGACGACCTGCAGCAGGTGGCCGCGGCGCACATGGCCGAACGCAGCCGCGAGGCCAGCGACGCCGAGACGCTGATTGCCGCCGAGGTGGAACGCTTCCACCTGCGCCAGCGGACGGTGAATGCCGCGCCGGCAATTGTGGCACTGCAGCAGAAGGCTGAAGAGATTCGCATGGCCGAGATGCAGCGCATCCACAGCCGGCTGGGATCGTTGACGCCGGAGCAATTAGCTGCGGTGGAGGCACTCACGCGCGGGCTGGTGAACAAGTTTCTCCATCCGCCCATGCAGGCGCTGAAGCAGGCGGCGCGCGATGGTGACGAGTCACGGCTGGATGCGCTCTGCGATGCCTGGCAGGTCTCTGCCGGCGTTGGCCAGGAGGTGGCGCGGGAGGTTGCGGCGGTTGAGACCGGCCCGGGTTCCGAAGAGCGGAAAGCCGCGGCCGTGAGCGAATCCGGCGTGGAGAGCCGCCCATGAAGCTGCGCATCGGCAGCCGCGGCTCGCAACTGGCCCTGTGGCAGGCCAACCATGTTGCCGGGCTGCTGAGGGTTAAGGGCCACTCGGTGGAGATCGAGATCATCAAGACCACCGGCGACCGGTTGCAGGAGGTCGCCTTTCAGCAGGTGGGTTCCAAGGGCATGTTTACCAAGGAGATTGAGGAGGCGCTGGCGGCGGGGCAAGTGGACCTGGCCGTGCACTCGCTCAAGGATCTGCCCACCGAGCTGCCCGAACCGTTTGCGCTGGCAGCTACGCCTCAGCGCGTGGACCCCAGAGATGCGTTTGTGTCGGTAAAATATGCAAGCTTGGCGGAGCTTCCGCAGGGCGCGCGAGTGGGCACAAGCAGCCAGCGGCGGCGCGCGCAGTTGAAGGCGCTGCGGCCGGATATTGAAGCGGTAGAGTTTCGCGGCAATGTGGACACGCGGCTGCGCAAGCTGGCCGAAGGGCAGGTGGATGCGATTCTGCTGGCCGCGGCGGGACTGGAGCGGCTGGAAAAGACTGAGTGGGTGCGGGAGAGGATGGAGCCAAAGGATTTTTGCCCGGCTGCGGGGCAGGGGGCGCTGGGGATTGAGACGCGCAAGGACGATGCGGCAGCGATGGCGGCGGTTGCGTTTCTAGATGATGCTGCGACGCGGTTTGCGGTGACGGCCGAGCGGGCGGCGCTGGCGGCGCTGGGCGGCGGGTGCCAGGTGCCGATTGGGATTTATTGCCGGGCGTGCGCTGAGCAGGCCGGGGAGGACGCGGAGGAGGAGCGGAACGAGATTTTCGGCGTGGTAGCGGAGCCGGAATCCGGTAAGGCAGTGCGCATCCATCTTTGTGAGACGCGGCACCGTACGCCTCAAAGCGATTCCGACGCGGTGGAACTGGGGCGGATGGCGGCCAAAAAACTGATTGAGGCGGGCGCGGGGCCGCTGCTTGAAGCTGCCGGCGGCGAGGTTTCGCGGTGAGCACGCCGACGCTGGCAGGGCGGCGGGTGCTGGTAACTCGTGCTGCGCATCAGGCCGGGAAGCTCAGCGAGGGGTTGCGGGCGCTGGGGGCGGAGCCGGTGGAGGTTCCGGTGCTGGAGATTCGTTCTCCGGCCAGCTTTGCGCCGCTGGACGCGGCTCTGCGGCAACTCGAAAGCTACGATTGGCTGATCCTGACTAGCGCCAATGCGGTACGGGCGCTTGCCGAGCGGGCTGCGGAGTTGAGGATTGCGTTGCAGCAACCCGCTCGTTTGAAGGTGGCCGCAGTGGGAGAAGCGACGTCGGCAGCGGCGCGCAAGGCAGGATTGCATATTGCTTTTGTGCCGGAATCCTACGTGGCTGAAAGTCTGGTGGCAGGACTGCTGGAAGGCATCCAGTTTCAAACCGCCGGATTGAGAATTCTGCTGGCGCGGGCGGCCGTTGCTCGAGACGTGATTCCCGATGCGTTGCGGGAGGCTGGCGCGAAAGTCGACGTGGTGGATGCTTACCGGAATGTCCTGCCCGAGTCCGCGCCGGAGCTGCTGCGCAGGGCGGTCGTGGATGGAATCGATGCGGTCACCTTCACCAGCTCCTCCAGCGCGACTCACCTCGCGGAGGCGGCGCGTCAAGCCGGGATTGTGTGGCCATTCGCGGGGGTTCCGGCGGTCTCGATTGGGCCGATTACCAGCCAGACTTTGCGTGATCTCGGCTGGGAGCCTGCCGTTGAAGCCAATCCCTCCGATATTCCGGGGCTGATTGCGGCGGTGGTCCGCGCTCTCTCTATTACGTAAAGGCGCCGATTCGAGCGCACCTGCACCCACCATTGCTCACGTTTGCGGCCTCATATTTCACGATATGGTACGTAAATTGAATTGCTTCTATGGAATCCAGCATCGCAACGTATTGATTATAAATATGTTAATCGTCCGGGTATTTGCTGCCTTCCAAGATTAGTTACCATTTCCCTGCATTCTGGTTACTGCCAGATAGGGGGGAGGGGGTAGAGGCGAGTTATCCAATGCGCTGAGGCATTCCATGGCTTCAGTATGCATTCGCACGCGGTAATTTTCTGCAAGCAGATGCGGATATTGATCGCTTCCGTTTTGCTGCTCTTCACGACTGCCAGGTTTTGTCCTTGGAGTGGCAAAGCTGCTCCAGGTTGCAGCGGTCGCATTTGGGTTTGCGGGCTTCGCAGACCTGGCGGCCGTGATGGATGATCTGGTGGGAGAAGGCGATCCAGCGGCTCCGCGGCAGAATCTGCATCAGTTCCTGCTCGACTTTTTCGGGCGTGTCGCCTTTGGCCAGGCCGAGGCGGCGGGCGATGCGGAAGACGTGCGTATCCACCACCACGCCTTCGGCCTTGCCGAAGCAGACGCCGAGGACGACGTTGGCGGTTTTGCGGGCCGCGCCGGGGATGGTGATCAGCTCGGCAAGGGTTTGCGGAACCTGGCCGTTGAAGTCGGCGACGATCTTGCGCGCCGCGCCCTGAATGGACTTGGCCTTGTTGCGGAAGAAGCCGGTGGTGCGGATGAGTGCCTCGATTTGGTCGAGCAGGGGCGGCTTGGCCATAGCCTCCGGGGTAGGGAAGCGGCGGAACAGCTCCGGCGTGACCATGTTCACGCGCACGTCGGTGCACTGCGCGGAGAGGATGGTGGCTACCAGCAGCTCCCAGGGGGAGCGGTGGTTGAGGGCGCAGACCGGCGTCGGGGTAGGCTTCGTCGAGGGCTTTGAGGATGGCGGCGATGCGGTCGGGGGCGAGGTCGCCGCGTAGTGCGGGGCTTGGCTTAGTGGTCGTGGTTTTGGGCGTGGATTTTTTCGCGGCGGGCTTTCGGATAGGCTTCGTGGTCACGGGCATGTTGGATTTACCTGTTGAGGTTCATGCTATCCCACCTTGCCGCAAACGACGCGGCAAGGATGGGGCATCGGCCGATCTCACAATGGAGTAACTTTCCGGCTACAAACTACCGCTCAGCCAGTTATGGAGTTTTTCGACCGGCAGCCGGACGCCAATGAAGAACTGGCCGAAGAGGGCGTAGACCGCGCTGACTTCGTCGAAGCGCATCTCGTAGATGAGCTTCTTGAAGACGACCGGGTCGTCGGCGAAGAGGTCGACGCCCCACTCCCAGTCGTCCATGCCGATGGAGCCGGAGATGATCTGCTTGACCTGGTCGCCGTAGCGGCGGCCGATGAGGCCGTGCTCGTGCATCATGCGCTGGCGCTCGGCGAAGGGCACGGTGTACCAGTTGACCTGCTCGCCGCGCTTGCGGTCCATGGGATAGAAGCAGAGGTATTTGGCTTCGGGGACGGCGGGGAAGAGGCGCGGGGCCATGGCGGCGGATTGGCGCGTCGAGCGTGGCGGCGATCTCGGCGTTCCACTCCGGCGAGTGCTGCTCCAGGTTGCGCGGCGGCTTCGTAGGTCTTGCGGCTGGACTCGTAGAGGCCGAGTTCGACGACCGAGACATAGGAGTGGCGCAGATCTTGAGGAAGTCGTAGAGCGCGGTCTGGGCGAGGTCGAGTTCGACCTGGTTGAGGGCTTCGAGCGAGTCGCGGAAGTGGATCAGGATCAGGTCGCCCTTGTGGCCGAGCTGGGAGAAGAGCGCGGTGCGGATGGGAGCGCCGGGGGCAGCGCGCTTCCAGACGCTGAAGCGCGGCGATGGCCTCGGCGGCAATTTTTTGCGTTCGCCGTCCGCGCAGGACCGCCAGGCCTTCCAGTCGAAGCGGAAGAACTGGTGCAGCAGGAATGAGCCTTCAAGCGTGAGCGGAACAGGGGGGAAATCGGCCAACGGAGCACCTTTCGATTGCATACCCTCTCATCGTAACAAAACGAGGGTAAAGAGGGCTTGAGGACATTTTTATGTGGTTCTAACGAGTGCAACAGATTGATCGGCGGTAGAAATGCAGGTCATTCGACTATCCGCCGCGGCGGACCACGGCGACCTCCGCTCAGGAGGACAGCATTGGTTTAACGGGGCAACAACGGCAAGTGAGGCAGTCCGCATGGTTCGCATCGGCCCTATATACTGAGAACGCTCATGAGCGAAAGAATACTGGCCTTTCTGGTTCAGTTCGTAACCCATGTCATCGACGTTGGCGGCTACGCCGGCATCGTTGCGCTGATGGGAATCAACTCCGCCTGCATTCCGCTTCCCTCTGAGATCATCATGCCGTTTTCCGGGTACCTGGTGTACCTGGGGCGCTTCAATCTGTTTCTGGTGGCGGCGGCGGGGGCGGTGGGCTGCAATCTTGGCTCGGCGGTCGCGTACTGGATCGGCGCCAAGGGCGGGCGGCCGCTGGTGGAGCGCTACGGCAAATGGGTGCTGATGAGCCACCACGATCTGGACCGCATGACCTGGTTCTTCGAGAAGTACGGATCGATCACGGTACTGCTGGCGCGCATGATGCCGATGGTGCAGACATTTATCGCCTTTCCGGCGGGGATTGCCAGGATGCCGCGGCTGCGCTTTCACATTTACACTTCCTTGGGCTGCTTGCCATGGTATTTTTGCCTGGCCTACGCGGGCATGAAGCTGGGCGAGAAGTGGCACACCGACCCGCGTTTTTACCAGGCATTCCACCGCTTTCACCTGGCGGTGGAGATCGCGCTGCTGGCGGGAGTCGTGTGGTTTGTCTGGTCGCACCTGAACCGTGGAAGAGCAGGCGCGCGCGGCCTAGATGCGCTGAACTTTGGGATTGAAGCTGCGATCGCAAGGCGTACACTGTTTCGTCTGCCGGAAAATGAATCTGGATGAGATTGGGAAATCAGAGCAATCAAAGGAAGGTTAGGAGAAGAGATGGGAACTGAAGAGCAAGGCGGCCAGAAGACCGCCGCAGCGAACCAAGCTTGCGCCCGCCACGGGCAAACTGGGCGTGATGGTGGTGGGCCTGGGCGCCGTGGCCACCACGATGATCGCCGGAGTGGAGGCCGTCCGCCGCGGACTGGCCAAGCCGATCGGCTCGCTGACGCAGATGGGCACCATCCGGCTGGGCAAGCGCACCGACAACAAGTCCCCGCTGATCAAGGACTTTGTGCCGCTGGCCGATCTGAACGATCTGGTCTTCACCGGCTGGGACATCTTCGAGGACAACGTCTACGAGGCCGCCGCGCACGCCGAGGTGCTGGACAAGGAGACGCTGGCGCAACTGAAGCCCTACCTGGAGACGATCAAGCCGCTGCCGGCGGTCTTCGACCAGTACTACGTGAAGCGCCTGCACGGCACGCACGTGAAGAAGGGCAAGAACAAGCGCGATCTGGCCGAACAGGTGAGGGCCGACATCCGGGCCTTCAAGAAGACCGTGGACCGCGTGGTGATGATCTGGTGCGGGTCGACGGAGATATTTCTGGAGCCCACGGCCGTGCACCAGAGCATCGAGGCCTTCGAGAAGGGGCTGGAGAGCGAGCGACATCGGCATTGCGCCCTCGCAGATTTATGCCTACGCGGCGCTGAGCGAGGGCGTGCCCTTCGCCAACGGCGCGCCGAATCTGACGGTGGACACGCCGGCGCTGATCGAGCTGTCGAAGCGGAACGCGGCGCCCATCTGCGGCAAGGACTTCAAGACCGGCCAGACGCTTGATGAAGACGGTGCTGGCGCCGGCCTTCAAGGCGCGCCTGCTGGGCGTCTCCGGCTGGTTCTCGACCAACATTCTGGGCAACCGCGACGGCGAGGTGCTGGACGATCCGCAGTCGTTCAAGACCAAGGAAGAGTCGAAGCTGGGCTCGCTGGAATACATCTTCCAGCCGGAGCTTTATCCCGATCTCTACAAGGATCTCTACCACAAGATCCGCATCAACTACTACCCGCCGCGCGGCGATGAGAAAGAGGCCTGGGACAACATCGACATCTTCGGCTGGCTGGGCTATCCCGATGCAGATCAAGGTGAACTTCCTGTGCCGCGACTCGATTCTGGCCGCGCCGATCGCGCTGGACCTGGTGCTGTTCCTCGACCTGGCCAAGCGCACGCCGGAGCTGCGCTCCATCGGCATTCAGGAGTGGCTGAGCTTCTATCTGAAGTCGCCGCAGACGGCCGCCGGGCTCTATCCGGAGCACGATCTGTTCATCCAGTCGATGAAGCTGAAGAACACGCTGCGCCACATCATGGGCGCAGACCTGATCACGCACCTCGGCCTGGAATACTACGACTGAGCATTTGCCATGCAGGCAGACGCTCCCGTTGGTCGCAAAAGCAAAAGCCCCATCCGCAAGGGTGGGGCTTTTGCGCGTGAGGTTAGGTTAAGGCAACATGAGAAGCGAATATCCCTAAAGGACGAGCCTCGTCCATCAGGCAGAAAAATTCTTCTATTCTGTTGCCGAACAGGTGGATGGTATCGTCTAAACAGTCAAGCGAAGCTGCGCAACCATGCCGGGGTTGCCCTGGCTTCGGAGGTGAGGTCATGAGAGCCGGATTTGCGGGTTTCAAAGCGGCAGCGCTGGCAGAATGGGCTCTGTTGCTGGTTGCCGCCGCGTGGGCACAGCCTGCTCCTCAGAACAATCCCCAGAGCACCCCTCAAAGCACACCTCAAAGCACGCCCAAGGCTATGCCTCAAACCAGCCCCCAAACTACTTCCCAGAGCACTCCATCCACCACGCCTACGGCCCAGCCTGCGCCCGGAACAACTTCCGTTGGTGGCGATACTCCACCGTCCACTACTCCCACCCAAAAGCCTGCACCCGGAACGACCCCCGTGGGGGGCGATAGCGCGGCCACCGTAAATCCCGACAAGGTGGTCGAGCCCGGCAGCGAGAAGATCAAAGTGAAGCCGGGCAGCATCGACGACGTGAACGCGGTGGGCAATCGCGATATCGGCGGCCGCGGACTGGGCAACTGGTACTCGGTCGATACCGAGATCAAGATGGGCCGGATGTACGCGCAGGAGATCGAGAAGAGCACCAAGTTCATCACCGATCCGGTGGTGGAGGAATACGTGAACCGCATAGGCCAGAACATCGTGAAGAACTCCGATTGCAAGGTGCCGTTCACCATCAAGATCATCGATTCGGACGAGATCAACGCCTTCGCGCTGCCGGGCGGTTTTTTCTTCGTCAACTCGGGCTTGATTTTGAACGCCGACGAGGAGGCGGAACTGGCCGGGGTGATGGCCCATGAGACGGCCCACGTCTGCGCCCACCACGCGGTGCGCGAAATGACGCGCCTGAACTACGCCCAGTTGGGCACCATCCCGCTCATCTTTATCGGCGGCTGGACGGGCTATGGAATCTACGAAGCCGCCCAGGTCGCCGTGCCCATCACCTTCATGAAGTTTTCCCGCGAGTTCGAAGCCCAGGCCGACTACCTGGGCGTGCAATACATGTACCGGGCCGGCTACGACCCGCAGGCCTTCATCAGCTTCTTTGAGAAGATTCAGGCTCTGGAAAAGCGCAAGCCGGGCACGGTGGCCAAGGTCTTCGCCGATCATCCGCAGACGCCGGAACGCATCCTGCACTCCCAGGAGGAGATTGCCCGCATCCTGCCGGCCAGGGACGAGTACACGGTGACCACCTCGGAGTTCGACGATGTGAAGGCCCGTCTGGCGCGCATTGAAAACAAGCGCCGCCTGACCGACTCCAAGGATAAGAACAAGCCGTCATTGCGCAAGGCAGGCACGGGGAGCGGCGACTCATCCGGCTCTTCTGGCACATCGAGCGGCGGCAGCTCGTCGAGCGGCGACGATAAACCCACGCTGCACCGGCGCGACGACCAGAACTAGGGCGGCTAGTTTCCGTTTCTTGCCGCACGGAATGGCGCGCCGTGGCCGTCATGGAGCAGGATTCCGGCTTGTGTAGTGCAGCCTTGCGTTCTACATTGGTTTGAGAGAGGTGAATTGCCGGGCCGGAGAGGCGGCGTTTCCACTGCGCCAACATGCCGCAAATCCGCAAGGGCAATCCTCTCCCAGGACGCTCTCCCGCCATGAAGAAAATCGCTGTTTTCGCGGCTGTATTTGCGTTCATCCTGCTGCTGACCAAGATCGCCAACCAGCTGCCGCCCGAACCGCCTCCGGGAACGGCTTTCTCTCTCAAGGTGCAGCATGTGGTGCAGTGTTCTCCCGATGAGATCACCTTGGTGGATAACCACCAGACCATCACGCATCTTGATAAGGATTCAAGCTGGCCTGATTGCTCCGTCTTTCAGAAAGATGATGTTCTGGATTTCTACCTTTCCCGCGGCGAGAAAACCAGATTCCTGAGCTATGAGAAGACGGCATGGTGGCGCAAGGCCATGTAGGCGTGTGCCGGTTCCGCACAGTGATTCCTTTTAAAGCCACACATATTTTTTGCTGCCCGTTCAGCCGGGGCGTTATCGTGCCCTGCCGCACCATTTGTCGTAACAGCCCAATCTCTTGGGCCTGGCATACGTTGAAACCCAACCGGCGGGGTACCGGTCTGAAATTCATCTCTCCGGGCTTTCGGACCGGAAAGCGGAAAGCCGATGAATTTCCTGTAACTGCCGGAAAATCCTTGAACTGCCGGATGAAACCGCGTTAAATACAAGACTACCGGCAGATGTGCCGGAATCCGCCGCGGGGCATCGCCCCTTTTGAGGAGGCAATCATGCGCAGCGCCGCCGCCCGCTCCAACCTGCTGGTTCCCGAGGTGCGCGAGGTGATGGATATTCGCCAGGCCTCGGACTACCTGGGCATCTCTCCCGATACGCTCTACAAATACGCTTCGGAGGGGTTTGTGCCCGCCTTCAAGCTGGGCAACCGCTGGCGCTTCAAGCGCTCCCGCCTGGACGAATGGATGGACCGCCAGTCCGACCTGCAGGCCGCCGAGGCCGAATTCGATCCGCAGCAGAAGAAGCCAGTGCGGCCGGCGCTGTGAAGACAGGGAAGAGAGCTCAGGGGTCAGAGAGCAGGGGGCAACAGGGCTCAAATGTTGGCTTATACGGTTCGTTCGAAGCGCTTAATACTCGCTTAAAGAGTTGCGTTTCGGGCCTAATGTTGGCATACAGAGTTGTACTTTTTTGAGGGGTTGACCGGAGCAGCGATCCAATTTTGCGAATTGTCTGCTAGAAAAGTGCCGTATTTAGACAAAGGGTTGCTGAAAATTTCCCGGTGATTTTGCGGAAGTGGCATATAAAGAGCGGGAAAGCGGCGTAACGCTATGAAAATGCAGTGATTATTTGCGTTTGCGCTGACTGTGGAGAGGGCCGCAGATTGAAAGGCAGCGCTGGCAATGGGAAGGCTGCCGGCTCGCGCTTTCCCAGGTTGCTAAGGCGAGATCCTTGGAACCCGACCACACCTCGGAACCGGCTTGAGGAGGACCGATCCATCTCTCGCTGAGCGCTAAGGGCTGATGGCGCCAGTTGAGAGCCCAGTCCCTGTCACATTCCTGAATGCTGGGCGACTTATCCGGACGAATCTGACCTTGGTGAACACATCGATGATTTGGTGGCAAATCATGGCGCAATTCTAGGTGAAATCAGGATGGGAGCGGTCGCTGCTTTGGACTGACCCCCAAAAGCGAAACCTGCGACACCCGTTTCCGCACGGATTTGCATCCTGAGATGTGGATCACCTGCCGCCGCAAAGGAAGCGGCTCGCAAACGCAGTTTCCGGAAAGTATTTTTCGTGGTTTCAGACGGTATTGAACACCTTCTGTATTTGTCGTATCCTCAACGCGTCGGAAGCAGCCTCCGCCAGAGTGTTGCGAATCCCCCGTTTCGTCAAAATGCAGCTTAGACCCAGCATTCGCGTCATCCCAAACGCGCTCACGCTTGACGGAGCGTTGAAGCTCAGTTCGGGAACGGCTCCCGTTTGCCAGAGTGATGAGCGTGGGCTTCGCTACATGCCGGGGGCGATGGTTCCGACGGCGGAGTGGCGTGCGCCTAGCGACGCGGAGAGTGAGCTGCTGATTGGATGGCCGGAAAGCGACGAGCCGGGATGCTGGCTTGCACTTGTAAGGCTGCCGGAGGAAGCGATTGCATCTTTACGCACGGCTGTATTCAGGCCCGATAATGCCGAACTGGGGGACGAAGCAAGAGCGGCGTCGGGGGCATCCGGGCGCGAAGCAGCCATTGCCCGGTTTGGACATTTTGTTCGCGAAGAATTCGGCCTTCGATCCGGAGACGACTCAAGGGCGGAGTTATGGGGCGGGATACGCACCAACGATCCGCAGATGCTCACTGTGACAACTCATCCGGAGACAGGACGCTTGGTTGGGCTGCACGTGGATGATTGGTATGCGGATAAGCTGGAGTGGCGTCATCGGTCGCCGAATCGGATTTCGGTCAATCTCGGCGCAGGGGACCGCTTTCTACTCTTCGTGAATCTGGCGATTCTAGAAATCGCGCATCTCGTCGGCCACGAGCAGGACGTGGAGTCGCGGCCAGGCTGTTCCGATCTGGGGCGCAGGTTTCTGGCGGTAAATCCCGGATACCCGGTGGTAAAGTTGCGTGTGCGGCCTGGAGAAGCCTACATCGCTCCCACTGAGAATATGGTTCATGACGGGACGACGATGGGAATGACCGCGGCGGACGTGGCTCTCGCGCTGCATGGACCCATTACCCTGCTGGAGCCTGAGCTGCGGCGCCGGAGGCAGACATCCATGCTTATGCACTTGGAATGAAAAGCGTGGAACCGGCAATATCCTGGAACGGGACCGACGCCATCTTCGCGATTTCGCTCCACACGATTCTGGATTCGCCTGTAAACCTTGACGCCGAGCGAACGAAAGCGCAGCGGTGCAACGGCGGGTAGAATCGCAGCAAATAGTTGCGCAGGGGCGAAAGTTCCGGCCCTTCGGCCTTTAAGGAAATCAACGCGTAATCGATGTTGAAGACCGAGGGTTGCAGGAGGAGAACGGCGGAATGGGGCGGTATTGCGATCTGTCTGCTGACCAGGCCGGTGGCCTCATGTACGAAAAGCCCGCTGGCCGGATCGTACTCCACTTCGTTAAGAATTGTGTCGAGGCAAGAAATGGCCGGCAACACCGATACCGACCAGCCTTTGGCTCGTCCTCGGGATACAAGGGCGGTGGTCACGCTGTCGAAGATCACAGGGTGGCCTGGCGTAAGCCATGCAGTGGGTTTCTCCGTCTCGGCCACGCGCATGACTTCTTCTACCACATCCTGGTAGTTGTCGGAGCGCCGGCGTCTATCTTTGTAGAAACTCCAAAGGCTCTTGCATTTCGCTCTGAGGTCGGCGGGCAGTAACGATAGATGCTCCTCGGGTAGATTGGTGCGAATGGCGTTACATTTACCCAGCGCTTCGACCGTCTCGATACTCAAGTGTTCAGGAAACGAAACACCCGCGCCCACGATATACAAATCTATGCCCCCAGAAATGCTGTGCGTACCCACTTCACTAGCGCCCAATTTCAACCTCCTTTTGGCACAGTCCGAGTTCCTCTTCCAGACAGTTTACGACCACATCCGCGAGCGCCTTCACGCGGAATTCGCAGTTGTGGGTTTGGGTGGAATCGAAGCTTCCATTTTCAGCGAGTTTATTGCTGGGGTCGCCTCCGCCACAGACGGCGAAATATCCGCACGTGTCTCTGCACTTTTCGATTCCCGCCGAGATTTCCCCGTAGACCTTATGAAGGTCCGGGTTTTCCGCCAGGCTCGTCCACGTATCGCGATGTACGTTCCCCCAGGTGAAGGTTCCATAGCGGGTGTCCTTTACTCCTAGCAACTCGGGGGAGAAGGTCGAAATGTTGCCCTCCAAATCGATGTTGATAAGAGACCCAGGGCGATTCATCGCCCGATGCATTTCGGCATCGAGCGGGGCGGTTAAGTGCCGGCGCATGTCGACCAATTCGCGGATTTGCAGGCGCTTCGAAGTCTTGGCGCGATCCGCCAGGCGCGCAAAAAAACGCTTCACTTTGTCGCGGTTGGCGGACTCAAACAGGGAGCTTCGGATATTGTATGCTTCGACCTCCTCGATGTTGATGCCGACATGAACGACTCCGAGGGATTCCCAGAAATCCCACATTAGGTCGGGTTGGCCCAGCATGTCCCTGGTGACGACACAAAGTGTGGTGAAGGCGATCTCATTGTCCCTGAGGTGCTGTACTCCGCGCATGGCGCGATCGAAGGTGCCGCGGCCAGTGCGGTCCACGCGGTGGGCATCGTGAATTTCTTTGGGCCCGTCGAGGCTGACTCCGATCCGGGCCGACCATTTCTTGAAAAAACGGCACCACTCCTCGTCGATCAGCGTTCCGTTGGTCTGGAAGTTGTGCACCAACGCAGGCCTGGGACACGTTTCCTGCAACGCCGTGAACGCCGCTTCGTAGAACTCGATTGGGACCGCCAGCGGTTCGCCTGCGTGCCAGACCAGCGTCAGTGGCTCGGCTGCGATCTGCGCGGTGCTGAGGAACCTGCCAAGGCTTCGAACCGTGTCGAGGCTCATGCGGCTCTTGTTCAACCGGTTTCCCAGGTAGCAGTAGTTGCAATCGATGTTACAGAAGGGCGACGACTGCACGATCACGAGGTGAATGGGATAGAGGGTGAAGCCAGGACCGTCCAACGTGCACACTCCTCTCGTAGGTTAGCTTGGGTCGCGCTCTGCGGCAAACCCTGGCAGGAAAGACAGGTATCGCCGCAGAGTCTGATCGGGACTCTACTCCTAAGAATTGGGAAACTGCCCGAAGTTATGGAAATCGAGGAATTGGCTAAACTGGGTGAAGAGCGTCCAGTTGTTGAACTGGCTGAACTGGGAGAACTGGTCGAAGTTCTGTATGTCAGCCGAAGTGGAAACCGGGGATGAGGCTGTCAGTTCTCCGCTGCCCGGTGCTTGCCCCGGGTCGCTTCCGGTAACCTCTTGCCCGGCGCCATCATGCTGTACTTGGGCTTCTGCCAGCTTGGCCTGGCGCAGCTTGGCCTGCTGTTCTTCGCGCTGGGTTGCAAAGGCCTTCCTGATCAGCTCGATCTTGGGTGCCATGTCATCGAACAGAGGAGCCATCGTATACCTCCTGGGGGGAGCCGCCGCATATGTAGTTTCATATACCATGGAGCCAACCGCCGGTCAAGGTGATTCTTTTGGGTCAGCCAGGATGATCCACTCGATGCAGCGGTCGTGAAGTGTCTTCGCAGTAAGAAGTTGTCCCGCTTTCTCGGCATGACAAGATGTTGGCTCTGTCCCTCCCGCCAGGGTACTCATGTAGCAACCCCTGGGGTAATCCCGCTTTCGGCGCGACACAACAGATATCCATTGAATTAAAATAGGGTAGCTCAATGTAGAACACTGGCAGGGACGGATCGGTCCCGAAAAACGCCCATGTCGCCGGGAGGGATTCTCAATGGGCGAATATCGCCGATTCACTCATTGAGGACCGTAGGCGCTCATGCCGGGGACGTCCGCAGGTTTCGCGTTGCGGGTGGTTGACGGGCAATCCGGAAGCTCATTAACACCCCTATTCTCTCTTCCCCCGGTCGTGGGTTGGTTTGAAAGAGTTTTCCCTCAGGGGCTGAAGCCCACGTTGATGTTTTGGCTCGTTGCGGCACGTCTGAAGCCGTGCCCTGATACAAAGCCCACAATGATTTTGTTTGGCCTTATGCGGGGGTTGAAACTCCGCCTCCCTCCGGAATGAGTTTCCCTCAGGGGCTAAAGCCCACATTGATTCTAAGCCACTTACGGCACGTCTAAAGCCGTGCCCTTTCAAAGCAATGAGTTTTTCCGCAACCTGTAAAGCCCATGGTCATTTTTTGGTTCTTTGCGGCACGCTTCGACTGTGCTCAGAGCAGGCTTTGAAGCTGTGCCCTTTCAAAACTGGTACGCTACTTTTCAAAACGGCCCTCTACCCCTTCAAACTGGTCTACTACCTTTCCTTCGGGCGCCCCCGCTGTGGTTTATCCTCAACCAGTGGACCACTTCCGCCGCATAGGGCAACTGCGCCGCCGCATGACCCGCGCCGGACTCTCCGGGCTTCTGGTTACACACCTTCCCGACATTCGCTATCTCTCAGGATTTACCGGCTCCAGCGCCGCGCTGGCCGTGAGCCGCCGGGCCGCGCGCCTGTTTACCGATGGCCGCTATACGGTGCAGGCCGCTGAAGAGGTGCAGTCCGCGCAGGTTGAGATCACCGCCAGTTCTTCGGCTGTTTCCGCCGTGGAGTGGCTGGCGGCGCAGCCGGGCGTGGAGTTTGCCGGCTTCGACCCGGCCTGGACTACGGTGGCCGAACTGGGCCGATGGAGAGCCGCACTGCCCGCACGGCTGCGGCGCAGCTTTCTCACCGCGCTGGCCGCGCCGCTGGTGGAAACTTTGCGCCGGGTGAAGGACGAGGAGGAGCTGGCGCTGTTGACGGAGGCGGCGCTGCTGGGTTGCAGGCTCTTTGAGCACATTCTGGGCTTGGTGCGGCCGGGCATGGCGGAGATGGAGGCGGCCGCGGAGCTCGAGCATCGGCCCGGCTGCTGGGCGCGGAGGGCATGTCGTTCGAAACCATCGTGGCCTCAGGGGCGCGCACGGCCTTTCCCCATGGACGCGCCACCAGCGCCCGGCTGCCCCGCAGAGGCTTCCTGACCCTCGACTTCGGTATAATCCTCAAAGGTTACTGCTCGGATATGACCCGCACCGTTTGCCTGGGCAAGCCGAGGGCGAAAGAGCGCGCAGCCTACGAGGCGGTGCTGGAGGCCCAGGAGGCCGCCGTGGCCGCGGTGGGCCCGGGCGTAAGCTGCGGGGAGGTGGACGAGGCTGCCCGCGGCGTGTTGCGCAGGGCGGGATTGGCGGAGGCATTTACCCACTCCACCGGCCATGGCGTGGGCCTGGAGATTCACGAGCCGCCGCGCATCGGCGCCGGACAGACAACCAGGCTGCTGGCCGGCATGGTTGTGACCATTGAGCCAGGAGTTTATCTGGCCGGCCGTTCGGCATTCGCATCGAGGATATGGTGGCTGTAACCGCAAGCGGCAGGCAGGTGCTGACCCCGGCGCCCAAGGCCCTGATCGAACTTTGAGACCGTCCCGCCAGAGCGGGGGAAGTTAAGGAACGAATGAAACCACAGGATATTGCGGATCTGAAACAACTGATTGACTTCCTGAAGGAAAATCAGGTAGCCGAGTTCGACCTGGACCGGGGCGATCTGAAGATCCGGCTCAAGTTCAACCAGCCGGAGGGTTCAGCGGCCGGATTGGGCGAACTGGCGCGTCTGCTTGGTTCTGCCCGGGCGGCGGCGGCGCAGGCTGCGGCACAACCGGCGGCCGCGGCATCTCCGCAGGCTGCGGAGGCTGACCCGGATGCGGGCCTGCACGTGGTCAAGTCGCCCATCGTGGGCACCTTTTACGGTTCGCCTTCGCCCGGCGCCGCGGCTTTTGTCACCCCCGGCGACCACGTGGACAAGGGCCAGGTGATCTGCATCGTCGAGGCCATGAAGCTGATGAACGAGATTGAATCCGACGCCGCCGGCGAGATCGTCAAGTGCCATGTTTCCAACGGCCAGCCCATCGAATTCGGGCAGCCCCTCTTTACCGTCCGGGTGAGTTAACCGGACGAACCCCGCGCAAAGGGTCATGAATGTTTCGTAAGGTACTGATTGCCAATCGCGGCGAAATCGCGCTGCGCGTCCTGAACGCCTGCCGGGAACTGGGCATTCGCACCGTCGCCGTCTACAGCGAGGCCGACCGCAACTCGCTGCACGTGCGCTTTGCCGACGAGGCCATCTGCATCGGCCCGCCGCGGCTGGCGGAGAGCTATCTCAACGTGCCCGCGGTCATCTCCGCCGCCGAGATCGCCGACGTGGACGCCATCCATCCCGGCTATGGCCTGCTGAGCGAGAACGCCAACTTCGCCGAGGTCTGCCGCGCCTCGAACATCAAGTTCATCGGCCCTCCGCCGGAGGTAACGCGGCTGATGGGCGAGAAGGAAAAGGCCCGCCAGGCGATGAAAAAGGCCAAGGTGCCCATTCTGCCCGGCTCCGACGGCGTGATTGCCACGGCCGAGGAGGCGCAGGCCTGGGCCAGAAAGGTGGGCTTTCCGGTCATTCTCAAGGCCAAGGCGGGCGGCGGCGGGCGGGGCATGAGAATCGTGCGCAGCGCCGAGGAGCTGCCCAATCTCTTCCACGCGGCCTATGGCGAGGCGGCCAACGCCTTCGGCAACGGCGAACTGTACATGGAGAAGTTCATCGAGAACCCGCGCCACATCGAGTTCCAGGTGCTGGCCGATGAGCACGGCAACGTGGTCTCGCTTTTTGAGCGCGAGTGCTCCATCCAGCGCCGCCATCAGAAGCTGATCGAAGAGGCGCCCAGCTTGCAGGTCACGCCCCAAGACTGCGCGAGGAGATCGGCCGCACGCTCTGCCACTGCCTCAAGGAGATCGGCTACCAGAACGCCGGCACGGTCGAATTCCTGATGGACGAGGAGCGGCCAGCTCTACTTCATCGAGATGAACACCCGCATCCAGGTGGAGCATCCCGTCACCGAGGCCATCACCGGCGTGGACATGGTGAAGGCGCAGTTGCGCATCGCCGCCGGGGAGCGGCTGGACGCCATTCTGCCGCCCAAGCTGGAGATGCGCGGCCACGCCATCGAGTGCCGCATCAACGCCGAGCATCCCGTGAAGTTTACGCCTTCGGCGGGCAAGATCACGGCCTTCAACGTGCCCGGCGGCAACGGCGTGCGCGTGGATACGGCGCAGTACGCCGAGAGCGTGGTCCCGCCCTACTACGATTCGCTGATCGCCAAGCTGATCGTCCACGGCTAGCGACCGGGCAGAGGCGATTGCCAAGATGGAGCGCGCGCTGAGCCAGTTTGTCGTGCAGGGCATCGAAACCTCGATTCCGCTGCACCAGGCGATCTTCCAGGACCCCGGCTTCCGCGCCGGCGAGTTCGGCACCCAGTTCATGGAGCGGTTCCTGGCCCCCAAACCCGGCGAAGACAAATAGAATCAGCGGTTATAGCCAATCTCGCACTGCAACGAAACACTCCGGCGAGATGCTTTAATCGCATAAATTTATCGCTTTTTATTCGCTTTTTATCCAGGTCTTGATTTATGCTGACCTGGCAACACAGGAGGTTGCACGATGGATTTTCAAAAAGAACTGATTGCCGAGTTCGACCGCGAGGCCGCCAGGACGCGCAAGATGCTTGAGGCCATCCCGGCCGACGTTGACTTCGCCTGGAAGCCCCACGCCAAGTCGATGAGCCTGGGCCGGTTGGCCGGGCACATTGCCGAGACCGCCGGAGAGTGGGCAATAAGCACCCTCAACAAGGACAAGATCGAGATGCCGGAAGGCCACAAATACGAGCCATACATCCCCGCCAGCAAAAATGCGCTGCTGGAACGGTTCGACAAGGAGACTGCCGAGGCCAAAGCCGCGCTGGCCAAACTGGCGCTCGAAGAAGTGGGACGAGAACTGGAAGTTCGTGGCCGGCGGCAAAGCCTGGATCGACGAATCGAAGTACGAGGTCTGGCGCACCTGGGTGCTCAACCACCTGATTCACCACCGCGCCCAGTTGGGCGTCTACCTGCGCCTGCTCGGCAAGCCGATCCCCGGAACCTATGGGCCCTCGGCGGACGAGACGTAGAAAAAGCAGGGATCAGGGAATAGGGAATAGGGAACAGGGGAGCGGAATAGCTTGAGAAAATAAATGGGCAGTTTTCAGGAATCATCGGCGCCCTATATGCCCATTAAGTCCGCAATGATTACATCAGAACGCAGAACCGTCTATTCCCTATTCCCTGATTGTCCCTGTTCCCTGATCGTCTACTCTGATTCCATGCCCGTTTCTTTTCCCAAGGTCTACCCCATCCTCGATGCCTCGATCATCCCGGCAACTGGCCGCGCAGAGTTTTTGTGCCGGCTGGGCGGCTCGCTGGCCGAGGCCGGGGTAACGCTGCTTGAATACCGCAACAAAAGCGGCACGGAAGCCGAATTGCTGGCCGATGCGGAGATTCTGCGCGCAGCGCTGCCCCTTAAACTGGTGAAGCTGATTCTCGATGATCGGGCCGATCTGGTTGAGCGGACTGGCTTTGACGGCGTACATGTGGACGCTGGCGACTTAAAGCCCTCTGAGGCACGGCGGCGGCTGGGTCCGGATCGCATCGTGGGCACGTTTGGCGGCAGCGCTGCGCTGCTTGCTGGAATTCTGGCCGAGCCGGTGGACTATTTCTCCATTGGCCCGGTTTTTCCTACCCGAACCAAACAGACCTCGACGCCTCCTATTGGCATCGAAGGCGTGCGGCGGCTGCGTGAAGAGGCTGGACCCGGTCCGGTGCTGGTGGCTGTGGGCGGCATTACGCTGGCCACGGCGGCTGAGACTCTGGTTGCCGGAGCCACTGTAGTGGCAGTCGCCGGAGCGATCTTTCGCGCCGCCGACCCCGCGGCCGAATTCCGCAAGTGGATTGCGAAGCTGGGCTGAGCTGTGCCGTTGGTTCCTGCTCTCCCACCCTTTCCGCAGAAAACGCGGGGCCCAAAGGGCACCCCGATGGGGCACCCATAAAGGGTGGGCACCAATGTGTGCTGAATTCATACAAACTGTCTTGTTTTAATACACTGTCTTGTTTTAGTACACTTTGAGAAAATGAAAGACATTCGCGCCGAAATCCGATAAAACTTTCTTCAAGTGACGAACCAAGGAGCGACTCCCATCCCAGAGCCTGTCGATTCACACGGCAGCCCCGCGCCAACGCTCCCCGGCTGGTGCAGAGCCTTGGCCTCTTCAGCTCCACGGCGCTGGTCGATCGGATCGATGATCGGCTCCGGCATCTTTATTGTCGACGCGGACATTGCCCGCGGCACCAACTCTCCGGCGCTGTTTCTGGGCGCGTGGGTGGTGACGGCCATCCTGACCATGATCGGCGCGCTCAGCTACGGCGAGCTGGCGGCCATGATGCCCAAGGCCGGCGGCCAGTACGTCTACCTGCGCGAGTCGCTGGGGCCGCTGTGGGGATTTCTCTACGGCTGGACGCTCTTTCTGGTCATTCAGACCGGGACCATCGCCGCCGTCTGCGTGGCCTTCGGCAAGTTTCTCGGCGTCTTCTTTCCCGTCCGTCTCGACGACCCACTGGCTGTGGCACATCGCCCACGTTCCCGCGCTCCGGGTGGGGCCGATGGTGCTGGGCAATATGGAGATCGGCGTCAACACGGCCAACCTGACCGGCATTGTTGTCGTCATCTTTCTGGCCATCGTGAATATCTTCGGCGTGCAGGCTGGGCGCGCTGATCCAGAACATCTTCACCTCGGCCAAGGCGCTGTCGCTCGGCGGCGCTGATTCTGCTGGCCTTCACCGTGGGGCGCAATGCGACGGCCTGGGCGGCGAACTTCGGCCCCGGCATGGAGCCAGTTCTGGAAGAATGCCGGCTGGAGTTCGCTGCACCCGGTCGCAGGTGGGCGTGGGCGGGCCCATCGTGCTGGTGAACGTGCTGGTGATTCTGGCCGTGGTGCAGGTGGGTTCGCTGTTTTCCGCCGACGCCTGGAACAACATCACCTTCACCGCCGGCGAGGTGAAGAATCCCAAGCGCAACATTCCGCTCTCGCTGGTTCTGGGCACGGGGTTTGTGCTGACGGTCTACTTTCTGGTCTCGCTGGGCTATCTGCTGGTGCTGCCCATGCACGGCGACCCCAACGGCGCCACGGTGCTGGCGCGCGGCATTCAACATGCGACCGAGGATCGCGTGGCCACGGCGGCGCTGGAGCAGATCTTTCACTCCGGCGGCGCGTACCTGATGGCCGCGGCCATCCTGATCTCCACCTTCGGCTGCGCCAATGGAATGACGCTGGCCGGAGCGCGCGTCTACTACGCCATGAGCCGGGACGGCCTGTTCTTCAAGTCCGTCGGCAAGCTGCACCCGCGCTACAAGACGCCGGTGGCAGGCTTGCTGGTGCAGGCCGCGTGGACCGTCGTGCTGTGCGTCTCCGGCTCTTACAGCCAGTTGCTGGACTACATCATCTTCGCGGTGCTGGTGTTTTACATCCTCACCATCGTGGGGCTGTTCGTGCTGCGCTTCAAGCGGCCGGAGGCGCCAGCGGCCTTACAAGGCGCTGGGCTACCCGGTGCTGCCGGCGCTCTATATCGTCATGGCGCCTGGATCTGTATCGTATTATTGCGATACAAGCCCCAGTACACGTGGCCGGGCCTGGTTTTGGTGCTGCTGGGCATTCCCGTTTATCTTTTCTGGTCGCGGCGGCGTCGACAGCGCTCAAACTCAAGGCGAGACGCACATTAATTTCATACCAACTCCGAGGAGGAAGTCCCTCATTCATGTCCAGACTGCTGCGCATCAAACCCATGTCGATGCTCTCGCAAGAGGCCGGTGAACAGGGCGAACACACGCTCAAGCGTTCGCTGGGCGCGCTGAACCTGATCACTCTGGGCATTGGCGCCATCATCGGCGCCGGCATCTTTGTGCTCACCGGGCAGGCCGCGGCCTTGCATGCCGGGCCGGCCGTGGCGCTGAGCTTTGTGCTGGCCGGCATCGTCTGCGCCTTCGCCGGCCTGTGCTACGCCGAGTTTGCCTCCATCATTCCCATCGCCGGCTCGGCCTACACCTACGGATACGCCACGCTGGGCGAGTTTGTGGCCTGGATCATCGGCTGGGATCTGGGGCTGGAGTACGGCTTTGGCGCGGCTACAGTGGCCTCCGGCTGGTCGGGCTACTTCAACAGCCTCTTGCAGCAGTTGCATATCTACCTTCCGCCGCAACTGACCGCAACGCCGGGAACGGTGCTGGTCTTCTTTCACGAGCGATGGCTGCCGCTGACCTCGCTGCCGCCGGGAACCGCATCGGCCGGGCTGCCGCACGTCACCGGCGCTCTTCAATCTGGTGGCCATACTGGCCATTCTGGCCGTCACCACCGTTCTGGTGATCGGCATCAAGGAGTCGGCCAACCTGAACACCGCGATTGTCTTCATCAAGTTGAGCGTGGTCGGCATTTTCCTGGTTCTGGGAGCGTGCTTTCTGCTTCACCACCCGGAGCTGGCCTGCGGCCAACTGGCACCCCTTCATTCCGCCCTCGGACGGGCACGGCAACTTCGGCTGGCAAAGGCATTGCCACGGGCGCGGCCTCCATCTTCTTCGCCTACATCGGCTTTGACGCCGTCTCCACGGCCGCCCAGGAGTCCAAGAATCCGCAGAAGGATATGCCCATCGGCATTCTCGGCTCGCTGGTGATCTGCACCATCCTCTACATTCTGGTTTCCACGGTGCTGACCGGCCTGGTGAACTACCAATCGCTGAATGTTGCCGATCCGGTGGCGCTGGGCATCGACGCCACCGGCGTCAGTTGGGGTTCGCTGCTGGTCAAGATCGGCGCGGTCTTCGGCCTGGCAACCGTGATGCTGGTCATGCTGCTGGGCCAGTCGCGCGTCTTCTTCTCCATGTCCCGCGACGGCCTGTTGCCCAAGTGGGCCTCGGCCATCCATCCCAGGTTCCGCACGCCGTGGATCTCGACCATTGCGGTGGGCGTGGTGGTGGCCATCCTGCCTGCCTTCCTGCCCGTCGACCGGCTCGCCGAACTGGTCAACATCGGCACACTGCTGGCCTTCACCATCGTCTGCGCCGGAGTCTGGGTGCTGCGCGTGCGCCATCCCGACCTGCACCGGCCCTTCAAGACGCCGCTGGTTCCACTGGTGCCGATCCTGGGCATCCTCACGGCCGTCTACCTGATGAGCAACCTGCCGCTGATTACCTGGACGGTGATGATCGGCTGGCTGCTGGTCGGATTGGTGATCTACTTCAGCTACTCGATCCGGCACAGCAAGGTGCAGAAGCTGCCCAAGGCGCAAGAGGGCGACTGATTCAGGGAATGAAAAACTGCACAGCCGAACGGCCTCCCGCGTGGGAGGCCGTTCGGCGTTGAAGAAAAGAAATATCTAGCCGATACCCATTGTGGGACAGGCTCCATTCGAACGCGGTGAACCATGCGCATCATCGATATTCACGAAGCTCAGGCCAATCTCGAACAACTCATCGATGAGCTCAAGCCAGGCGAGTGGTTCGCGATCTCTGTCGATGGCAGGCCTAGGGTCAAAGTAATAGCGCTCACCCCTGAAGAGGTCGAACGGCTGACCATGGATGAGAAGTAACGCTGTGCTTACGCCGTAGCCTTGGCGCAGAACTCGTCGAAGGCGCGCACCAGCTCGCCGGCAATCTGTTGCGCGGTGGCCTGCTCAATGACGGAACGCTGCATGAGGTAGACCAGTTTGCCGTCGCGCAGGATGGCGATGGCCGGGGAACTGGGCGGGTTGCCCTCAAGGTAGCTGCGGGCGCGCGCGGTGGCCTCGCGATCCTGGCCGGCAAAGACGGTGATCTTGCGATCGGGCGGGTTGGCGGTGTTGGCGAGCGCCTGGCGCACGCCGGGACGCATCTTGCCCGCCGCGCAGCCGCAGATGGAGTTCACGACCAACAGGGTTGTGCCCGGTTGCGCCAGCGCCAGCGTCCACCTCCTCGGCGGTGCGGGTTTCAGTGATTCCCGCGCGCACCAGTTCCTCGCGCATGGGAATTACCATCAATTCTGGATACATGTTTGCCTCCGGCAGGGAAGTTGCCTGTGCTCATATTAAAGCAATCCCCGAAGTTCGGGGAATGCGCCATTGTTAAAGCTTGTAGTGTAGGCTGGAGCCGATGCTTTTGGAAGAAAACAAGCCGCTTGCGCCCTTCACTACCTTCGCCATCGGCGGGCCGGCGCGCTGGTTTGTCGAGGCTGCCAGCGAAGACGAGATTGTGGAAGCCGCCGCCTGGGCGCGGGAGCGTGGGGCGCCGCTCCTTGTGCTGGGCGGGGGCAGCAACCTGCTGGTCTCTGATGCCGGATTCGATGGCCTGGTGCTGCGGGTAGGGTTGTGCGGCATTGCGGCGGAGGATGCGCCCGATCATTGCGGCCAGAGGATCTATCAGGCCGCCGCCGGCGAGGACTGGGAGCACTGCGTGCAGCAGACCATTGAGGAAGGGTGCGCGGGTTTAGAGTGCCTGGCGGGCATTCCCGGCACAGTGGGCGGAACGCCGGTGCAGAATGTGGGCGCCTATGGGCAGGAGGTGGCCTCGGTCATCGAGCGGGTGCGGGCCTTTGACCTGAAGGAACGCGCTTTCGTCGAGTTACCGGCGGCGGAGTGCGGCTTCGCCTACCGCCGCAGCCGCTTCAACTCCGCCGATCGCGGGCGGTATATCGTGACCCGCGTGGATTACCGGCTCACTCCCGGCGGCGCGCCTACGCTGCGCTATGCGGAGCTGCAACGGGCGGTTCAGGAGAGCCGGCCGGAGGGCTCCGAAGCCAGCCTGGCCGAGGTGGCGGCGATGGTGCGCCGCATTCGCCAGTCCAAGGGAATGCTGCTGGTGGAGGGCGATCCGGATTGCCGCAGCGCGGGCAGCTTCTTCAAGAATCCCGTGATGACCGAGGAGCAGGCTGCGGCGCGATTGCGGAGTGCAGCGCCAAAGAGCCGCCGCGTTTTCCTGCCGGAGCAGGCCCCGAGAACACGGGCCTGGTGAAGGTACCGGCCGCGTGGCTGATCGAGCAGGCGGGATTTGCCAAAGGCTATGCGCTGGGCGCGGCGGCCATCTCACGCGGCACACGCTGGCGCTGGTGAATCGTGGCGGCGCCAGCGCGGCGGAGATTCTGGCCCTGGCGGAACGGATCGCCGCCGCCGTCGAAGCGCGCTTCGGCATCCGGCTGGAGATGGAGCCGGTGATGGTGGGGTTTGGATAGTGGGTCAGTTTGAGAAAACCTTCCCACAAAGACTAAACGCCCGCAGTCATTTGGCTCAGTTCTATGTACGGGCTGAAGCCCGTACCCTTCAATCTGATCTACTACCATGTGTTGTTAGCTCTTGTGGGAACAAGTGGCGGGATGATATTGTTAATGCTTATTCTCAGCGGAGAAACCTGGTTAATGAGCGGGCTTGAAATCTCCGCACAATTAAAGTGACTGCCGGCATATTTAAGGGGGGGGGCGCTCTGGCTAGGATTACTGTTGTCGGCCTTGGGCGCATCGGCTGCGTCACAGCCGGTTGTCTGGCTAAGTTGGGACATCGCGTCTGGGGCGTGGATATCGATGACAGGAAAATTGCGTTCGTAGCGGCCGGGCGCGCGCCTTTTTGCGAAGACAAACTCCAGCCCATTCTTCAGGAAGCGGCGGCTGGCGGCAGATTGACAGCGACCGCGGATTTTCAGCACGCTCTGGCCGAGTCATCAGTGGCGATGATCTGCCTGAATACAAATTCATTAGCCGACGGCGGCGTAGACCTCTCGGGACTCTTACAAGTTATCGACAGCATAGCCGAAGCGCATCGCGGAGGAATCTTCAAGGGGATCGTTGTGCTGCGCAGCACTGTTCCGCCCGGAACCTGCGAGCGGCAGTTGACTCCGAGATTGCGCTCCTCCGGCCTGCCTCTCATAGCCAATCCGGAATTTTTGCGTGAAGGCACGTCGGTGATGGATTTCATGCAGCCTTCAATGATCGTAATTGGCGGAGATAACGCGGAGGCTATGCAATCGGTCAGCGATCTTTACGCTCCCCTGGGTTGCCGTCCTACCATCGTGAGCCTGGGCGAAGCAGAGTTTATCAAATACGCCTGTAACGTATTTCACGCGCTGAAGATCACGTTTGCCAATGAGATTGGCAGCTTGTCCTCCAACCTGGGGATCGATGGAGAAGAGGTGATGCGGGTGGTTTGCAGCGATAACCGGCTCAACGCCTCTGCCGCCTATCTCAAGCCCGGGTTTGCCTTTGGCGGATATTGCCTGGTCAAAGATACCAGGACGCTGAATGCCTGCGCAGACGAATTGGGCATCGATCTTCCCTTGCTTCGGGCTATCCTTCCCAGCAACGCCGGGCATTTGCAACGCGCCGTGGAATCAGTAATGGAACTCGGATTAAACCCCGTCGGCGTGTACGGCATTGCATTTAAAGGCGGCACCGACGACTTGCGCGAAAGTCCGGCTCTGGCCCTGGTACGGGAACTGGCGGGGCGCGGAAAACAAGTGAAAATCTTCGATCCCATCTTGAATCTTTCAGCGGCAAGCTCCGAACCGATTTCTATAGGCAAGGAGATCATGCAGCTCATGTCGCCGGATTTTAATGAATGGCTGCGCGTTATACACTGCGCGGTTCTTACCCAGCACGTAAATGCGGAGACCATGTCAAGATTGCAGGGCGGTAAATTCCCCGTACTCGATCTCAGCCGGCCGTCTGCGCTGCATCATGGACTTTATGAGGGCGGGCATGCCGGCCCCGGTTGAGATACTCACTGCTCCCCAGGGACCCCTGATGGTCGGGCCGGCATGGGCAAGCGGGACTGAGCTCTCGGTGGTGGTTCCGACATTCCAGGAATCTGAGAACATCGGCCTCTTTCTTGGCGCATTATGCGAGGCACTCGATGCGCTTCTGTCCGGCCGCTACGAAATCATGGTGATGGACGACGATAGCCCTGACGGCACTCTTGAGGCTGCGGCCGAGGCAGCGGCGGGGCGAGCGCAGATACGCCTGGCAAGACGCACGGAGGAACGCGGACTGGCGACAGCCGTGATTCGCGGATGGCAGTTGGCAAGAGGCAGGGTATTGTCGACCATCAACGCCGACTTCCAGCATCCGCCCGAAATCATCGCCGGGATGTGGGAGCTGGCGAAAGACGCCGATGTGGTTATCGCCAGCCGTTATTGCCGGGGAGGCGGCGTGGGAGACTGGGTGCTGTCGAGGCGGCTGTACTCGCGCGGCGCGCAACTGATGGGGAGACTCGTCCTGCCTAAAGTATTCTGTAGAGTTACCGATCCTTTGAGCGGCT
This sequence comes from uncultured Acidobacteriaceae bacterium, assembly GCA_963796085.1. GTDB lineage: Bacteria > Acidobacteriota > Terriglobia > Terriglobales > Acidobacteriaceae > Telmatobacter. Next base: position 241,785 of record CAWCKF010000009.1, read on the forward strand.
GTTATATGTGCCGCCGCGCGGCTCTGGCGGGAGTGGAATTGAAACCCATCGGTTACAAGAGCCTTATCGAGGTGCTGGCGCGCGGGAGAGTGGAGAGCATAGCCGAGTTTCCCTACCAGATGCAGTTGCGCAGGCGCGGCGCCAGCAAGGCAAACAGCGCCCGCTCGCTGGATTACATTTTGCAGCTTTTCCGCTTGCGGAAGGCGTTAAGGAGAGCCTGCCGATGATGGTTGTCGATGCGTGCATGGTGTTGCTGGCAACCTTGTGGGGCATGGTTATTTACAGAAAGCGCCGCGGCGGCGATCGTTTCGAACGGACCATTGCCGCGGCCTTGCCGGTGCTGGCCGCATCGCTCGCGGTAGAAGTGTGGGAAGCAATTCGCGCCACGCCTTATTTTTTGTGGAACGAGAGGCGGCTGGCGCGAACCTTCGCCCTCTTCAAGGGGATTACTATTTATCCCGGCAAGGACGCCACAACACCCATACTGGGCACGCTTCACACACCTCTAAGCCACATCCTTTGGGGGCCGGCTATATTTGCCAAAAGCCCTATAACGGCCATATATATCGGCTCCGCAATGGCTTTCACGTTATTCTTTGCGCCGGTGCTTTGGCTGCATCTTGAGCGCCGGCCGGCCCCTGCGCGCCATGCCATGCTTTCGCTGTATGCCCTGCTGACTTGCGCTTTCATGCTGCTGCAAGGCGAGGGCATGCGTTATTGCGCCTTTTCCATTCATACGGATGCCGCCGCGCTCTGCTGCGCCACTCTCGCGGCGGGGCTGATTTACCGGGCGGATGCATCCTTGCCATGGAGGCGATTGCTCCTGTCTTCGGCATTTGCGGTGCTGTCGATATGGAGCAAGCAAACCATGACGCCTTTGCTGCTTGCACTCTGCCTTTTTATGCTTCTGGTTTATGGCGTTCTCCCCACCCTGCGCTATGCCGCCTGCCTCCTCGCCAGCGGTCTTGTTCTCTCTTCATTGATGGTGGCCTTGTTTGGGCCGGCGAAGGCCATGCTGTTCAATATAATGACGCTTGCATCGCACCGTCCCGCGGCCGCCATCATTTGGTTTCCCATCTACATGCAACTGGAATTTCTTCCAGCGATCATTCCGCTCTTACTCTTTGCTCTTTACTGGTTTTTCTATGAACGCGGCCCGGGCAACGGCTGGCGGAGATTGTTTTTGAATCATCGCTGGCTGGTGTTTCCTCTCATCGCCATGGTGCTGCTTCCCGGAAGCATCAAGGCCTTAGCGACCTGGGGTGGAGCAACAAATCACATTGGGGTGCCGTGCTACTTCCTTGTTCTGGGCGCGACTCTGGGCATGAATCAGTTCATGACGGGAGGGACCTCCGCGGATGCAAAGGCCGACGCATCCAAGTTACTGGCTGCCGCTCTGATCCTGGTCAGCCTGCCTCAGGTTCCGATGACCATCTATCGAACCACGCGCAAGATTGCATCTCAGGCACCTCCCGTCTCAATAGCTTATGAATACTCCCTAAGACATCCGGGACAAGCCTACTTTCCGCTGAATCCTCTAGCCTCATTCTTTGCCGATCACAAGTTCTACCACATGGGATGGGCCCTGCTGGATAGAGAGGTGTCAGGATATCCAGTCAATGAAGCGCAGTTTCTCTCCGCCATTCCAAGCCATTTCACTCGAATGGCATTTCCGCCCGGCGATTCCAAAATGTCAGGTCTGTTTCCTGAAGTTCTAGTGAAGTATCTGTCCGGGTGGCAGCAGATCGCCGATCCGGAATTGCCCGGCTGGACGGTATTTGAGAGGCCGTCCGCGGCGCTGCGGATGGGGCCATGACCGGCCCGGCGCCGGTGATGGCGGGATTCTGAGGGAAGACTCAGGGAGTTTCTTTGCCGTGGCCAGGATAGATTTCTCAGAGTCAAGCCATACGAATATGGCATAGTTTATTAAACCAAGGGCCAACTACCGCCGCCTTCCATCCACGGGACGCGCGCATTTCGTGGACACGGTCCGAGGCGCGGCAAAAGCCGCCGCCGGCTGCTAGGCTTAGGTCAGGCATGAACGAAAATTTGCACCAGTTGCGCTGTATTGGATGCGGGGCGCGGATCGCGGGCGCGGAAGCCCAGCCGGACTTTCGCTGCGCCGTATGCGGAGACCTGTTTGAAGTGGAATACCCCGGCTGGAGCGAGCGCCGGGGGCCTGACCGGCCCAATGCGGGCGCGCTCAAGTGGCTGTGGCGGGAGCGGCGCTGCTCCTCCGAGGAGCTGGACTACTCCGGCGTGTGGCGCTTCCGCGAGCTGCTGCCGATTCTGGACAACTTTGGCAACGCCGTGACCCTGCGCGAGGGCAATACGCCGCTTTATCACCTGACGCGCGCCTCGCAAGGCGCTGGGCATCGACCAGCTCTTCGCCAAGCATCAGGGAATGAACCCCACAGGATCGTTCAAGGACACGGGCATGACGGCGGCCATGAGCGTGGCCAAGGAGCGCGGCTTCGAGTGGGTGGCCTGCGCTTCGACCGGGAACACCTCGGCCTCCATGGCCGCTTACGCCGCCCGCGCCGGATTGCGCAGCCTGGTGCTGATTCCCGAGGGCAAGATCGCCTGGGGCAAGCTCTCGCAGGCCATGGACTACGGCGCGATTACCTGCCAGTTGAAGACCGATTTCGACGGCTGCCTGCGGGTGCTGACGCAGATCGTGAAGGAAGCGCCTATCTACCTGCTCAATTCGGTCAATCCCTACCGGCTGGAAGGGCAAAAGACGCCGGCCTTCGAGATCGCCGAAGCCTTCGACTGGAATGTGCCCGACCACCTGATCGTTCCCGGCGGCAACCTGGGCAACAGTTCGGCGCTGGGCAAGGGCTTTCGCGAGCTGCAGGAGCTGGGACTGGTGGCGCGGCTGCCGCAGCATCTCCGTGATTCAGGCTGCGGGGGCCAATCCGCTGGTGCGCTGCCTGGCCGAGAACTGCGGCGTCTCGCTGGAGCCGGTGGAGGCGCACACCCGGGCCACGGCCATCCGCATCGGCAATCCGGCCTCATGGCGCAAGGCCGCGCGGGTCATCCAGGAGAGCGGCGGCTGGTGCCTGGACGTGACCGAGGCGGAGATCGCCATGGCCAAGGCCGAGATGGGCGCCGAGGGCCTGGGCTGCGAGCCGGCCTCCGCCGTGACCCTGGCGGGATTAAAGAAGCTGCGCGCGCGGGGCGTGATCGCTCCCGGCGAGACAGTGGTTCTGGTGCTGACCGGCCACACCCTCAAGGATGCCGATTACACTATCGAATTCCATCGCGGCACACTCTTGAAGGACGAGGAAACGGTTGGCCTGAAGGTGGAGATCGAGGCTCTGCGGCGCAATGCGGTGGTGGTGGAGGCCACGCCGGCCGCGGTGCTGGCCGCGCTGAAGGGCAGAGCGGGATGAGCGACGCTGTAAGGACGAACGCTGGAAGTTTTCGGCTGCGCCTGCCCGCCACCACCGCCAATCTTGGCCCCGGCTTCGACGCCGTTGCCGTAGCCCTGGACCTTTCTCTTGAGATTGAGGCCGAAGCGGCGGCGGAGTTCTCCATTGCGGCTGACGGGCCGCGACCGAGAGCGTTGCTCAAGGCTGGAGAACAATCTCATCCTGGAGACCTATGGGGAGTTGCTCAAGAGCAACGGGCGGGCGGTTGTGCCCCTGGCTCTTCGCATGGTTAACAGCATTCCGCTGGAGATGGGCTGCGGCTCATCGGCGGCCGGGCGGCTGGCAGCTATCGCCCTGGCGGTGCATTTTGGCCGGCTTGGCTGGAACCCCGAGCGCATCCTGGAAGAGGCTTGCGCGCTGGAAGGTCACCCGGACAACGCCGCGGCCTGCTGGCTGGGCGGGTTTGTCACCACCGCCTGTGAAGGCAGGACAGTGTATGTAGCCCGCATTGCTCCTCCATCCGATTGGCGGGTCATCGTGGTTCTTCCCGCGGAGCCCTTATCCACCACCCAGGCCCGCGCCGCGCTTCCCGTTAGTTACTCGCGCGCCGACACGGTAGCCAATATCCAGGCCGTGGCCCTGCTGGGGCAGGCCTTTGCCCAGGGCCGGGGCGAGCTGCTGCGCGTAGCCATGAAAGACCGCATTCACCAGCCCTACCGCGCTCTAATTTGCCCGCTGCTGCCGCCCCTTCTGCCGCTGGCCGGAGAGCACGGCATTCTGGGAGTGGCTTTGAGCGGCGCAGGCCCCGCGGTGCTGGTGATCGCCGGCGGCGAGGAGAGCCTGGCGCAGGCTTCGGAGGCCATCCGCGCCGCGCTTAAAGGCTTGCAGGAACCGGAGCTGGCGGTCTGCCGCTTCTCGTCTGAGGGGGCAAGCCAATTTCTTGCGCACTCCCGTTAAAGCCGGGAACTGTCTGCCGTCATTCCATTGTTCTTTTTCAGGCTGGGCCGCGCAGCGCGGATGGCTTTGCTGTTTACGGTTCAGGCTCGGCTTGCGACTTTCCCCCGGCTGGCGCATCCCATAATAGCAAGGTCCTATAAACTTGAAGGAGTACGGAAGCCGTAAGGAGAATCATGGCTGGAGCGGGAATTCTGGAAGTCAGCGATGCAACGTTCGACCAGGAGGTGCTCAAGAGCGAGCAGCCGGTTCTGGTGGATTTCTGGGCCGTGTGGTGCGGTCCCTGCAAGGCCATCTCGCCCCTTGTGGACGCGGTGGCGACGAAGTATGCGGGTAAGTTAAAGGTGGTCAAGGTAGACGTGGACCAGCATATGTCCGCGCCCTCGCGGTATAACATTCGCGGCATTCCCGCGCTGCTTTTCTTCAAGGGCGGCAAGGTGGCCGATCAGATGGTGGGCCTGGATCCGCGGGCCCCGGATGTGATCGAAGAAAAAATCAAGCGCCTGCTGGCTTGATCAACCTCTGCAGGAAATGGGAATAGGCAGTGGAAAGGCCCGGCGAGCGCACTGGGCCTTTTTTCACGCCGGCGGTTGGGTCCGCCGGTCCATGCGGGGTCAAAAACCGGGCCGGGAGCCTGCCCCCGCAGGCTTAGAGGACCACCTGCACGGTCCCCCTGCCTGCGAACTCAATGTAGGCGCGGCCATCCTGATTGTGCCGCTCGAAAGGCACCGGTTTGCCATCCGGGCCGAAGATTTGCGGCGGCGAACTAAGGTTGCGGAAGATCAATACATTCTTGCCGAAGACATCGAGCTTGTAGGTGACCGATTTTCCATGGCGCGCGACCGAAAGCAGGCGCACGGTGGAGGAAACCAAGAGCGGCTCAGGACGGGTGGACGTTCCCATGCGCACGCGCAGAGTGTTCGCGCCTTCATGCAACGCGCTTTCCGGAATCTGCAGAGTGTTGTGCAGGCTTTGTCCGTTCACGGTGACGCTCTCCAAAGGGCCCTCGCCCACGAAGCTGATATCGATCAGCGCGTCCCGGTATTCGTATTTTTCGATGCGGTCAAGGTAGCGCGTGGGCCGGACGGCGATGCCGAAAGGCAGTTTGCGCACGCCCAAGGCGGCCATGCGTTCCATACCATGGGCCGGAGGTGAAGGTTTCGGGGCGGATATCGTGGTCAGGATCGCCATCGGGATAGTCGGTCATCTCCTTCATGGTGTAGGGCATGGGCAGATATTTTCCCGCGGGATAGCTCTGCCGCGCCGCATAGTCGATCATGGCCATGATCTCCCGCTCGTCGACTGCATCAGTGTCCAGGGCGGTGAGGATGGAGAAATAGGCGGCCAGAAAGTATCCCCTGGGGTCGGCTTGCATGTGGCGGAACAAAGCCTGGTCGATGGAGTCCATCTGCCATGGGCGGGGCGCAAAGGGAGGGACTGACAGCGCCCACTCGTAATCGGCAACGTCCCTGGGATTGATCTGGCCATACGGGCCGGCAGGCACGGGGCGAAAGTCCTTGGAGATCAAAGTTCCGAAGGCGGGCAAGCCATTCTGCTTATCGTCGAGCCAGGGCTGAATTTTCTTGGCGAGGGCTTCGGCCTTGCGGCGATACTCATCAGCCTTATCACCCTGCTCGGCCGCGCTCAGCATGAGGTAAGAAGAATAGGAGAGCAAATTGATATAGAGGTCGTAGGAACGGCGAATGGTTTCACCGTGATAAACAGGCGGTCTTGGCTGGACTGGAAAGCCGACTGCATTGTCCCATCCGTAATCGCGCGATGCATAGAGCGGCGATTCGGAGTGGTAGTAGCGTCCGAAAAGCCCCTTTGAAGGATCGAAGCAGCGGCGTTCCAACCAGTCCATGGCGTCTTCAAGAGTGGCCAGGTTTTCGCCGCTGAGGAAGGACTTATCTCCGGTCTGGGTCCAATAGGAGAAGGCGGAGAGGATGGCGTAGAAGGCTCCATCTTCCTCCCACTTGTTGATCTTCCCGTTGACCAGTTGGCCGAACATGCGGCCGCGGGGCTCTTCATCCTGAATGACGGTGGGATTGGCCAGCTCAAAGCGGTTCCAGCGGCGCAGCGGATCGACCCAGCCGGCGGCCGTGAGGGGAGGATAAGTCATGCCGCCGTTGCGCACCCAGATGAGATAGTAGATGGACTTGGCGGTGTCGCGCTGGGCTCCTTCGGGGTCCTGCATGGAAAGCAGGAAGCGCTTGTTGACGTCGAGGAGCTTTTGCAACCGGGGCAGGTGGCGCAGGCGAATGTTGCCACGGCTGGCGGCCTCGGCGACGAGAGCTTCATTGCGCTTGAGAATTTGGTCCAGCGGCTGCGCAGCCAGTGTTTGTGCCAGAGCGGGGATGTTCTGCGCCGAAAGGCCTGCGGCAAAAAACAGGACCTGTCCCGGTTCGAGCCGCGCGCGGGCGTAGGTGCTGCGGCCTTCGTCAATTTCGAGTTGGTGCAAGAAGGCGCCCGCGCCGGGAGCGATAGAGGCCACGAAGGCCAGGTCCTTGCCGCGATCGTTCTGCTGAATGCTGAAGAGGCGCGGGGAGCGATCCAATATGCGGGCTGATTTATCGGTTTTGATATCGACCAGTCCGGGCTTCTCAAACCACAGCAAGACCGCCGGCTGGTCGTAAAGAGAGGCCAGATGAAGCGTCTGGTTTTTGAAGTGGAGCAGGGAATGAAAGGCGTCGTAATCGCAGTTCAGGAAGTCCTGAAGCGTAAGGCCGGGCAGCGTAATGCGGTCGAAAGAGGCTGGTGTGGTCGTCACGGTTGGAGAAATTGCGATCGTGGTAATCGAGCGAGGTTGCGGGCGAAGGAGAGATCCACAAATTCAGACGCTGACCTCCGATGTCGTACTCCATGCGGATTCCCATGTGCGAGTGCATCAGCACCAGCGTAGGCGGGGTTTGACCAGCAAGCGGCGCGAATGCGGCAGCCAGGAGAAACAGACCGAACACAAGCGCCTGGATCCGCCGGATGGTACGGGAAGGCATTCTTCGAAGCAATTTCAGCCCCTTCATGGTTCGTGTAATTGGATGAAAAACCGCAAATTGAATTATTAATGCGGCTTTGAGATTGCGCGTGAAGTAATTGGTCGCCAGGATAACATGCGCACAACTACCGGTACTTGCGCAGCACGCCCAGCACGCGGCCCTGAATGGCCACCTGCGCCGCGGGAACATAGATGGGCTCCATCTCCATGTTGGCGGGCTGCAGGCGCACCACGCTGCCCTCGGCATAGAAGCGCTTGAGGGTGGTTTCGGCGCCGCGCACCAGGGCCACCACGATCTCGCCCTGGCGGGCCGTGCGCGTGCGCTCCACCAGCACGTAGTCGCCGCTGATGATGTGCTCGTCGCGCATGGAGTCGCCGCGCACTTCGAGGGCAAAGACGTCGCGGTTGCCCACCACATCATGCAGGGAGATGCTCTCCGGCGTCTCCGTAGGCCTCCACCGGCTGCCCGGCGGCGATGCGCCCCGCCAGCGGCAGCCTGTCGCTGGAGCGGGTGCGCGCGCCCGGCGGCAGCACGTCGATGGAGCGGCTGCGGTTATGCACGCGGTCCAGCAGGCCCTTCTTTTCCAGGTTGGTGATGTGCTTGTGCACGGTGGCCAGGCTCTTCAGCCCCATGCCGCGCGCAATCTCTTCAAAGGACGGGGAGTAGCCGTTGCGGGCCACAAACGACTCGAGGAAATCGAGAACCTCTTTTTGCCTTCTGGTGACAGCCATGGGCGCATTATAGCGAATAAAAAGCGAACTGTGTCAAGCTTTTTTTCGTCTTTTTTTCGGTCATTGCACAAATTGGCTTCTGAAGACCGCCCTCACGTGTTCCAGGCGTTTGTGCAGCGCCTCCACCTCGTCCGGCAAACCCAGATCCTGGGCGTGCCCGATGGCCGCGATGAAGTAGTCCTTGGCATCGCGATAGCAGTCGTTCGCTCCCCGGAAGGAATGCGCCTCATACATGCCGTCGTAAGCCTTCTCCGCCTCTTTCTTGCAGTGGGCAAGGCTGGCCAGCGTCGCTTGCCGTTCTTCTTCATTCATCTTCAATCTCCGGGTCCGAACCGTCGCGCTGCATCTACACAAGATAGCTCAGGTGCGTCCGTGCGTGCCTTTGAGCTTGCCCTTGCGGCGCAACTGCTTGTCCATTTCCAGTTCAGTCAACAGAATGCAGCAGCGCAGGCACACGGGCCTGCCGTCGCGTCTGCGCGAGGTGGGTCTTTGGCAGCGCACGCAGGGTTTAGGGGGCAGTTTGCGCTTCATGGCTTAAATTACCTCAGCCTTCCTTTTCAGGGACGGCGCACACACAATTGGCGCGCCACCATCATATATCCAAAACTAATGAGAATCGGGAAAACCGCCGATATGCCGGAGGTAAACCATCCGCGCCCGGGCCCAGCGCGGAGAGCGTTCCCAAGAGGACAGATGATCTCACTGAAAAAGTATCTGGATGCTATCGACGACGACCCGCGGGCGCACATGGGGAGCGGCGGAAGTACGCTGCCCATGGGCGCAGCCAAGCGGCTGGAGGCGCTGATTGCGCCCAACGCCAGGGAACTGCTACCCGTTACCCTTGCCGCCTATCGCTCCGCCTTGGTGGAGACGGGCAAGTACAGCCTGGATGCCTGTCCCGCGCTGGGCGAGGGTCTGAAACACGGCCTGGAGGAATTGAATGAGAATCTCTCCTCGACCGTGACCCTGGAGAAAGTGGAGGCCGCCGAGAGCAGCGTTCAGGAGCAGTTGCAGGATTGGGGCAGGCGCACGGCCAATCACTACCGGCTGCAGACCGGCGAAGTGAAGGAACTGCTGCTGCTTCTGGCGCGCACCGCCGAATCGGTGGGAGAAAGAGACCAGCGCTGCGCGCAGCAGATCAACGAGGTCACCGCGCGGCTGAACCAGATCGCCAAGCTCGAAGATCTGAGCGAGATTCGCGCCTCCATCGTGAAGAGCGCCTCGGATCTGAAATGCTCCATCGATCGCATGACCGCCGAGGGCAAGACGGCCATCGACCAGTTGCGGGGCGAGGTTTCCACCTACCAGACCAAGCTGGAAGCGGCCGAAGAGATCGCCTCCAGCGATTCACTGACCGGCGTGCGCAGCCGTCTGTGCGTGGAGCACCAGATCGAGCGGCGCATCGAGGCCGGAACGCCGCTGTGCGTGACCATCGTCGACATCGACGGCTTCAAGCAGGTGAACGACGAGCATGGGCACCTGATCGGCGATGAGCTGCTGAAGCAGTTTGCCACGGAGCTGCGCTCCGCGAGCCGCTCCACGGACGTGATTGGAAGGCTGGGCGGCGACGAGTTCATCCTGGTGCTGGATTGCGCCCTGCCCGAGGCCCAGGCGCAGATCGACCGGCTGCGGGCCTGGGTCTGCGGCAACTACACGGTGCAGGGAAACGCCGAGCCGATCAAGCTGCGCGTCGACGCCTCCTTCGGTTTGGCCGAACGCAGGCCGGAGGAGACGATGAAGGAGCTCATCGACCGGGCCGATGCCGAAATGTACCAGAACAAGACCGTCTATCGCGCCCAGGCGATGGGTGCGCTGCGATAAGCAGGAAGGGTTGAGCAGATACCGGGAGTCTTGATGAGCAGCGAAGGGAAGCGCGCTCATAGAGTGTGCATGAGCCAAAGCCAATTTGGGACATCTTCCTCGGCTGTGCCGATACTGGAATCGCCTCGCCCTCCTTCTTTCTTCCAATCTTGAGTTTCTCTTCACTGCGCTGGAAGGTTAAGGAGTAGCACCGGTTAGCGTGCGCTAAGCCGGCTGCCTGGAAGGTGAATGATTCTGGAACAGGCAGGCGCCGCGGGCTGAGGACGCTGCTCAACAGAAAGGCTGCCATGAGGTTATTGATTGCCGAAGACGACCGGGCGCTGGGATTGTTTTTGAGCCGCGGCCTGGAAGCCGACGGGCATCACGTTCATCTGGCCTACGACGGCGGGGCCGCAGTGGAGGCGTTTCGCCAGGAGATGCCCGACCTGACCATTCTCGATCTGAACATGCCGGTCAAGGACGGGGAGCAGGTGCTCAAGGAGTTTCGCTCTCTTGACGCCGACCTGCCGGTACTGGTGCTGACCGCCCGGCAGGAGGTGGACACGCGCGTGCGCTGCCTCGACCGCGGAGCCGACGATCTGATGATCAAGCCATTCAGCCTGCATGAGTTGCGTGCGCGTTGCCGGGCGTTGCTGCGGCGCAAGCGCGAGGCGCGCCTGCTGTTGCGCGCCGGCGATCTGGAACTGGACCGGCTGGACCACACCGCCCGCCGCGCCGGCCAGCCGATCATCCTCACCAACAAGGAATTCGCGCTGCTCGAACACCTGATGCTCAATCGCGGCCAGTGCGTCTCGCGGGTGGAGCTGCTGGAGTCGGTCTGGAATCTGGAGCCGGCGCAGACCACCAACATCGTGGACGTCTACGTGAACTACCTGCGCCGCAAGCTCAAGGATCCGCCGCCGGGCCATCTGATCCGAACGGTGCGCGGCCAGGGCTACGTGGTGCCCGCGGAGGCCGACCTGGCCCTTGCCGCTCCCGTGCTCCTGCCAGCAACCCCAGCCAAGCCAGCGGCTTCCGGTCTGGTCTCATAAATGCACTGAACTTCATCAACTAGCTCGATGGTTAGGAGAATGCCCATGCAGCCTATTCCGGTTCCTCCTGTTCTGCCTTCCGCAACCCGCATCCGGCCGCGCACCGCGCTGGTGGCCAGCGCCGATCGCAGCTTCCGCCAGCGGCTCTCCGAGATCCTGACCGGCCTGCGCTGGCAGGTACGCGAGGCCGAGGGCGGCGCCCAGGCCTGGGCTGAAGCCGAGAGCACCCCTCCGGAGGCCATCATCGTCGACTCCTGGCTGCCCGATCTGGATATGGCCGAGTTTCTCAAGGACTTCCGGGGCAGCTTTCCCCAGGTGGATCTGGTGACTGCGGGCGGAGCCTGCGACGAGGAAAGCCCGCGCGGCCCCTATCGCCAGGAACTGCTCTACGCCCTGCGCCGCATCCAGGACACCGATACGGCGGCATGGAATACGGCGCCCGCGCTCAGCAATGCGAAGCCGGTCACCGGCCCGCTGCACGCGGACCCGTGGCCGCTTCCAGTTCACCCTGCCACAGCACACGCGGCTTCCTCGCCGCAGGATGCCGCGCCCGCCGCGGCCCACGCCCAGCCCGATGCCTGCGCAGCCGCACCCATGCAGGCAGATCTGCCCGTGCAGGGGAGCGAACCGGGATCGAGCTGCCGGCTGCCGGAGTTGATCGGCAACGCGCCTTGCATGCTCGAAGTGAGCCGGCGCATCCGCCTGGTGGCCCCGCGCATGACCCCGGTGCTCATCGAAGGTCCCACCGGCTCGGGCAAGGAACTAGTGGCCGAGGCCCTGCACCGGCTCTCTCCCCGAAGCCGCAAACCCTTTGTCGCCATCAATTGCGCGGCTATTCCTGAAGCGCTGCTGGAAGCCGAACTCTTCGGCCATACGCGCGGCGCTTTTACCGGCGCGGTAAAGGGACGCATGGGGCGCATCGAGTCCGCCGATGGGGGCACGCTTGTTCCTGGACGAGATCGGCGAGATGCCGCTGGCGCCTGCAATCGAAACTGCTGCGCTTTGTGGAGAGCGGGGAGCTGCAGCGGGTGGGCGACAACGAAACCGTGAAGGTGGACGTGCGCATCGTGGCCGCCACCCACCAGGCGCTGGCGCAACAAACCCTCTCCGGCGGTTTCCGCTCCGACCTCTACTACCGGCTGGCGGTCTTTCTGATCCGCACCCCGCCGCTGGCCGAGCACGCCCAGGACCTGCCTCTGCTGGTGGACCACTTCCTGGAAAAGATGGGCCGCGATGCTCCGGTCAAGCGCGTGGACCAGTGTGCGCTGGCCAAGCTGGCCATCCACGACTGGCCGGGCAATGTGCGCGAACTGGAGCATGTGCTGGAGCGGGGCGTGATTCTGGCCGGCGAAGAGGCCGTGCTGACCGCGCGGGAGATCGACTTTGGGCTGCTGGTGAACTGAATTTTTCATATCCGCTTTTATTCGTACTGAGAGTTGCCTGAGGGAGGATGGAATGGAGATGGAGGTTGAGACCCAGCTCAGCGACCAGATCGCGCGCTACCTGGACCTGGCCACCAGCGAGGCCAAGCTGACCGCGGCCAATATGGCCAATATCGATACTCCCGGCTACCGGGCCCTGGGCATGGACTTCGAGGCCGAGATGCGAGGCGGCCATGGCGGGAGTGGAGCAGGGACGAGGCGCCGCGGCGCGGTGCGCGTGAAGGCCGTCGACGGGCTGATTGCCCGGCCCGACGGCAACAACGTCTCCATGGACCGCGAGGGCCTGAACCTGGCCGAGGCGCAACTGAAGTTCAAGACCGGCGTGGCGCTGCTGCGCCAGGAGTATCAGCGCGTCATGGACGCCATTCACTCCGATAGCAAGTAGCCTGGACCGCGACGTGCAGGGATTCATCTGAGAAGGAGGGCAGCATGAACCTCTTTGCAATGATGGAGACTTCGGGCAGCGCCATGCAGGCCGAGCGGATGCGCGCCGAGGTGGTGGCGGCCAACATGGCCAACGCGGAGACCACGCGCACGGCCACGGGCGGCCCCTACCGCCGCCAGCATGTGGTCTTCGCCGCCAACCCCGGCGACCCGGAGTTTCTCGACTCCCTGAATGCCGCCGCGGGAAGCACGGCACTGGGGAGCGCTGCGCCGGGAACCCTCGCCATGGCGCCGCTGCTCCCGCTCAATATGAACGGAACCATGATCGGAGCCATGAACGGAAACGGGCCGGTAGCGCCGGGGGTGCACATTGCGGCCGGTGGTCGAGGACCCGCGCCCCCGCTCAAGCGCTACGATCCCGGGCATCCGGATGCCGGAGCCGGACGGGTATGTCTCCTATCCGGACATTAATCCACTCACAGAGATGGTGGACCTGATGGGGGCGACACGTGCATATGGTCTGAATAGCTCTGCCGTGCAGGCCGAGAAGGGCATGATCACCTCGGCCCTGGAGATTGCCAAGTCCTAGCTCCTGCAGTGGTTAGCCGCTTCCGGCGAGCGGGCGCAAAGAGGCTTAAAGCACAGGCCGAAGGAGCTGGGAGACCCAATGCTGACCGCAATGAACCCCCATGCCATAGCTCAAAGCATCGCCGGAGCTCTCCGGCGCGGGCTCTGAAACCATCGCCATTTCGCCCGCCAGCGCAGCCGCCGGGCCGCAGCCCTTTGCCGATCTGTTGACCGACGCGGTAGGCCAGGTGAACCAGCTCGAAGCGCAGGCCCATGCCGCCGTGACCGGCTTGATGACCGGCTCCGGCGTGGACGTGCACCAGGCGATGATCGCCACCCAGAAGGCGAGCATGGCCTTCGAACTGGCGCTGGCGGTGCGCAACAAGGCGGTCCAGGCCTACCAGTCGGTGATCGGAATGCAGTTTTAAGAGCCGCGCCGGAGCAGGTGTGGAGCTGGATTGGGCAAGCAGGTAAGCGGGGCCGGCAGCGAACGGGCTCAGAAGCGGACAGCAGCAACGGCGGGCAGAGCGGCGGGACACGGAGACCATGGCCACCGGAACACAGTTGGAAAAGAGCGCGCCGGCCATGCCCGGACAGCCCCAGATGGCCGACCGGCTGGCCGGACTTTGGGGCCGGCTGCGGGTTCGCTGGGCCGGGATGCACCCTGCGCAGCGCGGCTGGACGCTGGCCGCCTCGGCGCTGCTCGCGGCCCTGGTGGGAGGCCTGCTGTGGTACGGCCTGCGCACCGACTGGCGCACTCTCTACGCGGACCTGGACCCGGAGGACGCGCGCCAGATCGGCCAGATCCTTGCCCAGGCGCAGATTCCCTTTGAACCCACGGCCAACGGGACCGGCATCCTGGTTCCGGCCGCGCAACTGGACAAGGCGCGGCTGGCGACCGCCGCCAAGGGCGGCGTGAAGAGCGGGCGGCTGGGCTTTGAGATCTTCGACAAGCCCAACTGGGTAGGCTCGGAGTTCGACGAACAGGTCAACTACCAGCGGGCGCTGGAAGGCGAACTGGAGCACACCGTGGGCACGCTCTCCGACGTGCGAATCGGCGCGGGTTCACCTGGTGCTGCCCCACGACTCGCTGTTTCGCGATGCAGGAGCGCCCGGCCAAGGCCTCGGTGGTGATCAAGCTGCGCCATCGCTCGCTGGCCGATGGCGAGCCGGAGGCGATTCGCAACCTGGTGGCCTCGGCCGTCGACGGCCTGACGCCGGATCGCGTGGTGCTGGTGGATGCGGCCGGCCATCTGCCGCTGGGGCCGAAGACCGCCGAAGCCATGCGGCTGAGCGCCGAGCAGGCCCTGGAAGAAAAGCTGATCGCGACCCTGGAGCCGGTGACCGGGGCGGGCAACGTGCGCGCCTCGGTGACCCTGGACTACAATCCGGCGGCCACCGAGGAGACCCAGGAGAGCTACGATCCGGACCAGACGGTGACCCTGTCGATGCAGCGCACCGAGCAGACGGCCGGGCACTCAGCCGGTGGCCGCCGGTGTTCCCGGCACCGCCTCCAATGCGCCCAACTCGCCAGGCCCTGCCCGTCTACCCGCAGCAGACCACGCCGCCGCAATCCGCCAAGACCGAGTCCGGAACCTACGGGGCTTCCAAGACCGTGCGCCACGTGGTTGAGAACCCGGGGAGGGTGCGGCGGCTGACCGCGGCCATCGTGGTGAACGACCGGCTGGCGCAGGCTGCGAGCAAGGGAAAGGCGGCGGTCTGGCAGCCGCGCTCGGCCGACGAGTTGCGCAACCTGACCGCGCTGGCCCAGGCCGCGGTGGGCTTCGACGCCGCGCGCGGCGACATGCTGACGGTCGAGGATCTGGCCTTCGATGAGAATCGGCCCCAGCCGCCGGTCTCGCTGCCGGGCCAGGTGCTGGCTATGGCGGAGAATTCGCCGGTGCTGGTCAAGTATGTGGCATTGCTGGCCGGACTGCTGGTGGTGCTGGCCTTCGGCGTGCGTCCCGCGCTGCGCCGCATCGGGTCCGCTGCCCAGGGAGTCCGGTAAGGGAGTTGCCGGGCCGCGCCACGGCTGCACCGGTTGCTTTGAAACCCTCTGAGCCCGTCGAAGTCGACCCCGAGCGGATCAGAACACAGGAGATCTTCGAGCAGGTCACCGGCCACCTCAAGCGCGAACCGACGCAGAGCTCGCGCCTGTTGCAGAGCTGGATTCACTCCGATTAGCGCAGTCAGGACAAGCGGAGCCGGGGCAGTAAAAGGAAGGCGCATTAGGGAACCTCTGAACAAGTGCCGCTCCCAAAGTCCGCATTCCCTCGGGGGCTAAAGCCCCATTGATTTTGCAGGCTTTATTGGCACGACTGAAGTCGTGCCCTTTCAAAACTGGACTTAATCAGAGGTTCCTTAGAGAAAGGACCGGGTCTTGGCCGAGCAGGGAAACGAGAACGGGGCAGCGCGACGCCGCCAATCGGCGAAGATGTCCGGGGTGCGCAAGGCGGCCGTGCTGCTGGTGGCCGTGGGCGAGGAACTGGCCAAGGAGATTCTGCGCGCACTGCCGGAGGTGGACGTGCAGCGGCTCACCGAGGAGCTGGCCGACCTGCGCGGCATCACGCCGGAGATATCCGGCCGAGATTCTGGAGGAGTTCTGGGAGCTACTGGAGACCCAGAACTTCATGATGCACGGGGGACTGGACTACGCCAGCCGTCTGCTGATGGAGACCTTCGGCAAGGAGCGCGCCGACGACCTGCTGATGCTGGTGCGCCGCTCCCAGGAGGCCGCCCAGGGCAATCTGGCCAAGCTGCAGCGCACCGATCCCCAGCAGTTGGGCAAGCTGCTGGACTACCGAGCATCCGCAGACCATCGCGCTGGTGCTGGCGCACCTGGACCCGCGGCGGGCCTCGCATGGTGCTGGACAACCTGAGCGAGGAGCACAAGGTGGTCTCCATCCAGCGGCTGGCCGAGATGCGCCAGTTTTCGCCGGAGATGGCGCAGAAGGTGGCCCACATTCTGCACCGGCGCCTGGAGAGCGTGGGCGACACGGCGCGCAAGAGCTACTCCGGCTTCAAGGCGGTGGCCGACCTGCTGAACCGGCTCAACGCCGAGGAGTCGAAGAAGATTCTGGAAACCATCGAGGACGGCCAGCCGGAGCTGGCGCTGAGCATCCGCAACCTGATGTTCACCTTTGAGGACCTGGTCACGGTGCCGCCGGCCACCATCCGCGAGATCGTCTCCGGGGTGGACAAGCGGCAGCTGGCGCTGGCGCTGCGCGGCGCCAACGACGAGCTGCGCGCCCAGATCTTCAAGTCGATGAGTTCGCGGGCCGTGGAGATGCTGAAGGAGGACATGGAAGTGCTGGGTCCGGTGCGCTCGCGCGAGGTGGCGCAGGCGCAGCAGGAGATTCTCAACCTGGCCCGGCGGCTGGAGGCCGAGGGCAAGGTGGTTCTGAAGCTGGAGACCGGCGACGAGATGCTGGCGTGAACAGAGATCAGGGGTCAGAGATCACGAAACAGAGAACAGGAATTAGGAATCCTGGATTGTCGGCTCATATGGTTCCGGTCCCTGATCTCTGACCCCTGATCTCTGCAGAAAGGAAATCCTTTGCGGCAGACGGCATTGGCAATGGGAGGCAACACGCCCGGGCGGTTCGAGATCTTCGAGTATCCGGCCGGCCCCGATGCGCCCGCTTTGCCGGCCTGGATTGAATGGACCGGGCCGGGGTGGCCGGAGGCCGGAGAGGCTGCGCGCGATGCGGCCGCCGGGGCTGGGGCGAGTCCAGAGTTCGAACGCCGGCTGGCAGAGGAGACGCGACGCTCTTTCGAGCTGGCCGCGAGCGAGGCCGGCAGGAGGGCCGCCAAGCCGAGCGCGAGGCACAGGTGGCGGCGCAGTCGGCCGCGGAGGAGCGGCGCATGCGGCAGGCCGCCGAACTGATGGAGAGCTTTGCCGAGGAACGCGACCAGTATCTGCACGCGGTGGAGCATGAGGTGGTGGAGCTGGCGCTGGCGGTGGCTGCCCGCATTCTGCGCCGCGAGGCGCAGATGGACCCGCTGCTGCTGACCGGCGCGGTGCGGGTGGCTCTGGGGCAGCTCTCCGCGTCGACCCAGGTGCGGCTGCGGGTGCCCGCGGCGGAGCTGGAGCTTTGGAGCGAGAGCCATTGCCCTGCTGCCGAACCTGGCGGTGAAGCCCGTGGTGGTGGCCGGGGAGGGGATGCGGCTGGGCGACTGCGCGATCGAGACCGAGCTGGGCTCGGTGGACCTGGGGATTCGCGCCCAGTTGGGCGAGATCGAGCGCGGCTTCTTCGACCGCGCCGGCGGGCGCCGGGCCGAGCCTGCTCTGGCTGTGGATGAAGCGGCAGGGCGCCGTCCGGGAGGTCCGCTCATGATGCCGCAAACCACACCGATTTTGGCCCGCTACTTCGCACGTCTGAAGCGCGGCCAGCCCTGGCGCTGGCGCGGGCAGGTGCTGGAGTCGGTGGGCCAGACCATCGAGTCGGCGGGTCCGCTGGCCTCGGTGGGCGAGTGCTGCGAGATCAGGGACCAGTTCGGCCGCCCGCATCTGGCCGAGGTGATCGGATTTCGCGGCTCCAATGTGCTGTCCATGCCGGTGGAGACCACCGAGGGCATTCGCTTCGGCGATCGCGGTGGCGGCCCTGGGCGTCCATCCCGAGATCGAGGTGGGCCCGGCGCTGATGGGCCGGGTGCTGAATGCGCTGGGCGAGCCGATCGATGGAGGCCGGCCGCCGCGGGTCTCTCGCACGCCATGCCTCTGGACGGAGCGGTGCGCCCGCCGCTGGACCGCGTGCCGATTCGCACCCCGCTGGGCACCGGCATCCGCGTGCTGGACGCCCTGCTGACCGTGGGCCGGGGCCAGCGGGTGGGCATCTTCGGCGGATCGGGCGTGGGCAAAAGCACGCTGATCGGCATGATGACCCGCAACACCGAGGCCGATGTGACGGTGGTGGGGCTGGTGGGCGAGCGCGGCCGCGAGGTGGGCGAGTTTCTTGAGGACGTCGCTGGGCGAGGAGGGCCGGGCGCGCTCGGTGGTGGTGGTTTCCACCTCCGACCAGTCGCCGCTGATGCGCATGAGGGCGGCGCTGGCCGCCACCACGGTGGCCGAGTTCTTTGCCGCCCAGGGGAAAAACGTGCTGCTGGTGCTGGATTCGCTGACCCGCTTCGCCATGGCCGCGCGCGAGATCGGCCTGGCCGCCGGAGAGCCGCCCACGGCCAAGGGATATACGCCCTCGGTCTTCAGCCGGCTGGCCCGCCTGGTGGAGCGCGCCGGGCAGTTCCGCGTGGGCTCGATCACCGCCTTTTATACCGTGCTGATGGAGGGCGACGACCAGCAGGACCCGCTGGTGGACGCGGTGCGGTCGCTGCTCGACGGCCATGTGGTGCTCTCGCGCGCCCTGGCCGCCGAGGGCTGGTATCCGCCCATCGAGGTGCTGGACTCGATCAGCCGGCTGATGCCGGCCGTCACTCGAGCCCGAGCATCGCGAGCAGGCCGCGCTGCTGCGCCGGCTGATGGCCGTCTACGCCCGCTCCGAGGATCTGGTGCGCATCGGGGCCTACAAGCCGGGCTCGGACCCGGATCTGGACCGCGCCCTGCGCGCCCGCGAAGCGATGCGCGCCTTCCTGACCCAGGAGGCGCACGAGCAGGTGCGCTTTGCCGACTGCGCTGCGCCGCCTGGCGGCCCTGGCCGCGGAGGTGTGAGCCATGGCCGTCTCGCGCGCCCTGCGCCGCCTGCTGCGCATCCGAGATCTCGAAGAAGAACAGTGCCGGCTGGCGCTGGAGTCCGCGCTGGGCGAGCTGCAGCGCCTGGAGACAGGCGCTGGCGGCTACCGCCGAGCGGGATCGCCGCGGCCGGCGGCTGGTCGGGAGCCAGCGCCCACAGCGGGGAGTTGCCGGACCGGCTGGCCGGCCTTGAGGAGACGCGCGCGGCCAGCGCGGCATGCCGCGGCGCTGGCGTCCGCGGATCGCGGATGCGGAGCTGGACGTGGCCGCGCTGCGGCAGGAGTTTCTGGGCAAGAAGGGTCGAGCGCCGCCAGGCCGAGACCCTGATCCGGGAGACCGAGGCCCGGGACGCCATCGAGGCCGGACGGCGCGGCCAGCAGGCGCTCGACGACTGGTACGGAAACAAAATGCACCGGGAAGAGGCTGAAGCGGAGCCGGCCAGAACAGCCGTTCCCGAAGCTGTTATTGCGGGAAACCGATCACAGGGCGAATGGAAGTTGAGCAAAAATTTACGCTGTAGTGTACAGGATTCCTGAATCGGGATGGACGGTCCCATTCCTGACAATGCTCTAACCCTCTTCTACGCCCTTTGGCACGGCATCTGCTCTGTTTCACTTCATGAGCGTTGCCGCGAGGATCGAGATCGTGCCGGGAGGGCGTCCGGAGCCGGGCCAGAGCCAGGTTGGCGTTAAGGCGCCGGGCAAGGCGCAAAGCGCAGGATGGACCGGCGCGGTTGCCGCGAGTTCTTCTTCCACTTTGGTTCAGGGCACGGTGAGTTTTCGTTCCAGTTGGCAATCGATGCTGGCTACTGTCAACGATGGTCTGAACGGGCTCAGCGAGGAAGAGGCCAGGACGGAAGGGGCGCGTACGGCTGACGAGGCCGTTCCGGCAAAGACTGCGGGCAGCGCTTCAACCTCGCCCACTGCCGTTCGATCCTCTCTGCCATCGCAACCGGGAAGCGCGCAACAAGGCGGTCAGGCGGACGGCGCAACGATATTATCCCAGGCAAGTTCCCGGGCTGGAAATCCTGTTTTGCGGACAGCATCGGAAGCGCCACGACAAACCGCGAATCCGGCGGCGAGGAGCCAGGCCAACGCCCAGCCGGCAGTGCCGGCCAAGGACACGCATTCGGCCAATTCCGGCAAGAGCACAAAGCCTGAAGCCGTATCAGGCGGAACGGCAACGGCGCTACCGTCTGCACTTCCGGAGATTTCCGTGCTGACCGCGCCTCTTTCCACTCAAGTATTGCCGATTGCGAACGCCACTGAGGGACAAACGCTTTCTTCACAGGCCAATATTTTCAGCGGATTAGCAGCCGGAACCACTCCGGGCGCGATCCATCTCAACGAATCGGCTCCAGAGCAGGCCGGGTCGCTCATAGTGCCGGCAAAAGAACCTATGGATGCTGAGCGCGGCGAGTCGCCGGAGGAAAATATCGGCGGGACGATAACCTCCGTTGCCGGTGAGGCGGAAACAACTGCCGCCAGTAAAAAATCTGCGTCTTCGGGAGAGATCGAAAGGGCTTCGCCGGATACGGCAGGAGAGCCGCTGGTTGCTGAGCGCGGCGAGTTGCCGGAGGAGAATATCGGGGCAACGAACGCATCCGTTGCCCTTGAGACGGAACCATTTGCCGCCAGTGAAAGCGCTGCGCCTTCAGGACGAATCGAAAAGACCTCGCCAACTCCGGCAAAAGAGCGGCCGGTTACTGAACGCAGCGGAGCGCAGGATACGCATAGCGGCGCAATGAAAACCTCTGCTACAGGCGAGACGGAAACATTTGCTGCTGTTGAAGGAGTTGCGCCCTCGGGACGAATTCAGCCTCAGGTTGAGAACACGCTGCAGACGCTCCCGGAAAGCCTAGTCCAGATGCAGGGGAAGCCCGGTGGCCAAAAAGAGGAAGCTGTTGCGGCTCCGCTGGGCAGCGGCGGACTGAAACCAGAGTCCACCACCGGCATTGCCGTCTCCCCATCCGTGCCAGCCCCGGTTATGCCCACAGTCGCGGGAAAGACAGGACTCGAAAACAATACGCGGACCCTGGGTCAGGCTGCGACGCGGTTGACGCATGCGGACGCGCATGGGGATCGCCCGCTGGAAGGACAGTCCGGACAGGTGATCCAGGATGCTGCAAACAATGGCTCCAGCGCGGCCCTGGCCCGCGACCCGGCAGTCGTGCGCGGAACGGTCAACCTGGGCGGGGAATCGACCACTAATGCTTCCAGCCATGCCGGACCGGCGGTGCGCGAGACCTTTGCCGCGCTCGATGCGGAGAGTGCGACAGGAACGCCTACCTGGGTGCATGCCGGAGCGCAGCGGGCGGAGGCAGGATTTCAGGACCCGGCCCTTGGATGGATAGGGGTGCGCGCGGATGCGAGCGGCGGCGGAGTTCATGCCTCCCTGGTGCCTGGCTCGGCGGAGGCGGCACAGGCGCTTGACAGCCATCTGGCGGGATTGAACGCCTACCTGGCCGAGCAGCACACGCCGGTCGATTCGCTGACCCTGGCCGCGCCCGAGGGCAGGTGGGTTGAGTCGGGCATGGACCAGGGAGCAAGCCAGAACATGCACCAGGGAGCCGGACAGGATACGGGACAGGGCGCTTCGTCAGGCCAGCAATCCAACCCGCAGACAGGCGCGCCCGTCTTGACGCCGGCGGAAGTTAGCCTTGAAATGCCGGCACAACCCGGCAGGGCGGATATTGCAGCTTACTCGGCCACCCGCGAGGGCATGCACATTTCGGTGATGGCCTGAGTCGCGGAAACGGGCCAATCGAGGCAGCCGGCAGGGCGAGATACGGAGCAGTGAGCAAGGGAAGCAGTAAGACGGGGAGTAAGAACCGGATAGGAATAAGTCCGGCAGCAGGAAAGCCGGACAGAAGGAAGGCAGGGAGGGGAAATGGGAGCGTTAGCAGGAATCTTGAATCAACAATTGACGGCAGGGCAAGCGCTGACGGGCGCGAGCACGGCTCCTATAGCCAGCGCGGCTCCCCTGGCCAGCACCACGGCGGGGACGAGCGATACCAGCAGCACGAGCAGTTCAGACAGTTCTACGGCCACCATCTCAGCCAACGACTTTCTCACCTTGCTGGTGACCGAGATGCAGAACCAGGACCCGACCGCGGACACCGACCCCAACGAGTACATCAACCAGTTGGTGAATGTGAACAGCCTGGAACAACTGATCGACATCAATCAGACCCTGAGTACGGATCTCGGCAGCCCGGCCACCGGCGCCACCGGCAGTTCCGCCGCCGGCCAGGCCAACGGCGTAACGGCCAATGTGACCGGCAAGACCGCCACCGGCGCAAACGCGCGGACGAATGCGGCGGCGCACAAAGCCGGTGCGTTGGCCGCCGCCCGGTCCGCCGCATCCGGCGCAGCCACGGCCGGCGCCACTGCGGCGCGCGGCGCCAAAGTCAGGCACGCTCCCGGCAATCTCAGCATTCCCGCGGCCAATCCCGCGGCGCATCGCGTGGCGCATGCCCTGGATGGACGATCCCGCATGCGGCCGATTACGGGCGGACAGACCGGCGCCCAATGAAGCTCGCTCACCAGCCGGCTGACAGAGCCAGCGCCAACCCAAGGCAGCACCCCAGAGGAGAACCACGATGGCAAGTTTCTACATTCCGCTTACGGGCTTAAACGCCGATTCGACGGCGTTGAACACCATCGCCAACGATCTTTCCAACATGAACACCACGGCCTTCAAGGGCCAGACAACCAACTTTTCCGACCTGTTTTACCAGCAGGTCGGATCCAGCGGCTCGGGCAACGAGATCCAGGTGGGCGAGGGCGTGAAGGTGGCCTCAAACGAAACCGATTTTGCGCAAGGGTCGTACGACACCAGCGGCACCACCAGCTCCGACGTGGCTCTGGACGGCAGCGGATTCTTTGTCGTGAGCAACGGCAGCAGTAACCTCTACACCCGCGCCGGCAACTTCACGCAGGACTCGGCCGGCAATCTGATCACCTCCGACGGCCTGACGGTCATGGGCTACCCGGCCGTGAACGGCGTGGTGGACACCAATGCTCCGTTGACGGCGATCACCATTCCATTGATCGGGCAGGTGCAGCAGCCGGAGGCAAGCAGCAGTTTCAGCATGACCGCCAACCTGGATTCAGCCTCGCCCATCGGCACTACGTTCCCGGCGCCGATGACGCTTTACGATTCGCTGGGTGTGAGCTATGAGGCGACGGTCAACTATACCAAGACGGGGACCAACACCTGGTCCTACAACATCACGCTGCCGGATACTCTGGCAGCGGCTCCGGCCACGGCGGCAACGGCCACGACCATGGCCGTGACGGCATCTACGCCAGCGGCGACAGCCGTGACCATCCCCGCGGCAGCCGAGGCGGCGGTTCCGGCGGCATTTACCGCCGACCTGACGCCGTCTTCGAGCGTTAGCGGGGGCAACACAACATATAGTTACAACTTCGGCACGGGCGGCACGGTTGATTCCACGACAAGTCTGACCATTGATGCAACGACCTTAACGATCCCCGGCGTCGGGGAATCGGTAACAGATCTGGAAAATCAGATCAATGGGCTGAACATCAGCGGCGTATCGGCCAATGTGACCGGGAACGTGCTGACCATCACCGCGCCCACCGCCATCGCCACCGACATGGCCGCGGCCAGCACCGTGGTCGGGGATTTGACGGGGACCACGAGCAATTTCGATTTCAATACCGGCGGCACGGTGGATGCGGCGACGAATCTGCTGCTTACCGGGCAAACAGCTACAGGCGCATCGGCCACCATCGCCGCGCCCACCATCACGGCTGGCGAAACAATCACCCAATATGCCGCGGCCCTCACCAGCGCGCTATCGGATGCCGGCATTACCAACGTGACAGTCGCGCCCAACCTGGTTACCAATCAGTTGTCCATCGTAGGCGCCAACCTGTCGACCACGGGCAGTGTGAACCAGGATCTGGCGGGGACAACGACCAATTACGATTTCGGTTCCAGCGCTACAGTCGACCCGGCCACGAGTTTCACCATTACAGGGCAAACAACGACCGGCGCTACGGCCACCATCACCGCGCCGACCATCAGCCCCGGTGAAACCGTGGCCCAATATGCCGCGGCCCTTACCAGCGCGTTGTCAACTGCGAACATCGTGGGCGTAACGGTCTCGTCCGACGGTGGGCAGTTGTCCGTCACTGGCACTGATATGACGACCACGGGCAGCATGAGCCAGGATTTGTCGGCGGCAACCACCAGTTACAGCTTCGGCTCGAGTGGCGGTACGTCGGCGACGGTGGATGCCGGAACCAACCTGACCATCACCGGGCTGACTTCAATGGGCAGCACGGCCACCATCACCGCGCCCACGGTTACCGCGGGTGAAACGCTAGCCACCTATGCGGCGGCCCTCACAACCGCGTTGTCAGATGCGGGCATCGCCGGCGTGACGGTTACCTCCACGGCCGGCGGCCAGTTGTCCATCACCGGCGCCAATATATCCACCTCCGGCAGCGTCATCCAGGATGCCATGGCGTCTGCCAACGCCAGCGGCACATTGATCTTCAACTCCAGCGGCAACCTGGTAAGCCCGGCCGCGGATATCAGCGGCATCACCTTCAGCGGGCTCTCTGACGGAGCGGCCAACCTGGGCCTGACGTGGAATATTCTGAGCTCGAGCGGCACCTCCACTATCAGCCAGGAGGACTCGGCCTCCGCGCTATCCGCAGCTCCCGCAAACGGCTACGCCACCGGCGTCTACCAGGGCTTTACCATCGGCTCCGACGGCACCGTAACGGCCTCCTACTCCAACGGACAGACGCAGGCCGTGGGGCAACTGGCGCTGGCCAACGTGACCAACCTGCAGGGATTGTCGCTGCAGGGCAACGGCGACTATGCAACCACCCAGTCCAGCGGCGCGGCATCGATCGGCGCCCCGGGAACGGGCGGACTGGGCACCATCGAAGATTCGTCGCTGGAGGAGTCCAACGTGAACATCTCGGCCGAGTTCTCCGACCTGATCATCGCCCAGCGCGCCTTCGAGGCCAACGCCAAGTCGATTACCACCTTTGACACCGTAACCCAGGACACCATCAACATGGTTCACTAAGCGCCATGCTTCACTATGATCGGCTAGAAATCCAACTTGCCCCACCCTCAGAGCGGACCATGCGCTGAGGGTGGGGCATCTTTTGGGGCGGCAATCACAACAGGCAGGAGTTACCGGAAGAATTCTGTGTTAGACTTATCCCCAAATTATGTTGACAAAACTTAGTACCTTTGCAATTTTGCTGGCCGCATTGTGTGGCTCCGCCTGGGCTTCGACGGAACAGTGGGTCGAGGTGCGCAGTCCCCATTTCACGGTCCTTACCGACTCGAACGAGAAGCAGGGCCGTCACATGGTTGATCAGTTTGAGCGAATGCGTTGGATGTTTCAAACCCTGTTTCCCAAGATCAATGTCGATCCGGTCCAGCCCATTGTGGTGATCGCGGCTAAAAACAAAAAGGTCTTTCAGACATTTGAACCGGAGATTTACCTGGCTAAAGGCCAGTTGAATCTCGGCGGGCTCTTCATGAGGGCCCCCGACAAGAATTACATTCTTCTTCGCCTGGATGCCGAGTATGAGCACGCTTATGCCGATGTTTATCACGAGTATACGCACCTGCAATTCAGCGATATCAGCCAATGGATGCCTATCTGGCTAAATGAAGGATTGGCGGAATTTTTTCAGAATACTGAGATTCGCGACAAGGATGTGATGATAGGAGAGGCCAGCTTAGGAAATGTTCGCATTCTGACGGAATTCGGGCTCATACCTCTGAACGTGCTGTTTAAAGTAGATGCAAATTCGCCCTATTACCACGAAGAAGAAAAAGGCTCAATCTTCTATGCGGAGTCTTGGGCGCTGATCCACTATCTCTATGTAACAGACAAGCAAAATGGCACTGATAAAGTGGGCATCTACATGACGTTACTCAGCCATCGCGAAGATCCTGTCTCTGCCGCAGAAAAGGCTTTCGGGGATTTGCAGAAACTTCAAGATAAGTTGACGTTTTACATTCGGCAGAGCCAATATATGCAATTCCACTTGTCGAGCGCAGTGGCGCAGATCGATGAATCGACCTACAAAGTCAGGACTCTGAAACAAACCGAGTCGGACGCGGTCCGCGCGGATGTTCTGGCCTATGTTCATCGCAATAATGATGCACGAGAGTTATTGGATACGGTTCTCAAAGCCGATCCGGACAACGTGCAGGCACACGAAACCATGGGATTCCTCGAGCTGCATGACGGACATATAGACGCAGCGAGAAAGTGGTATGAAGAGGCGGTCAAACTGGGCTCACAAAACTATTTTGCGCACTTTAACTTCGCCAATTTGTCAATGAGTAGAGGAGGGCTGGAACAGAACAAGGATATTGAATCCAGTTTGCGCAGCGCTATCCGGCTCAACCCGCGTTTTGCTCCATCTTATGAACAATTGGCTTCAGTACTGATGTCGCAGGAGCAATACGACGATGCCAAGGCATTGCTGCAAACTCTGCAAAAAATTACGACC
This sequence comes from uncultured Acidobacteriaceae bacterium, assembly GCA_963796085.1. Lineage (GTDB taxonomy): Bacteria > Acidobacteriota > Terriglobia > Terriglobales > Acidobacteriaceae > Telmatobacter. Next base: position 268,294 of record CAWCKF010000009.1, read on the forward strand.
AATCCAGGCGAGGCCGCAATGACGCGCAGGATGATTGCGCAGATTGAGCAGATACAAACTATGCGTGCCCAAGCAGCCGCCAATGCAAAGGCAGAGGAAGCAGAGATGAATGCGAAGAGCAAGACGGAATCGTTTATTGTTGTGGAATCGGCTCCGAAGCATCCAACAGAGCCGGCCGTTGGGCCCAAGCATGAAGCATTGGGCGTAATCAGGGGAGTTCAATGCAGCGATCCCGCCGTGATTGAGTTCAAAGTGGAAAGCGCGAAGAAGACGGTATCCCTTTACAACAATAATTATTACAAGCTCGACTTCACGGCGTTCGGGTACACTCCGGTGGGCGATATGAACCCGTGCAAAGACATTGAAGGGATGAAGGCACGAGTGCAATATACGGCGAGCTCCGACAAGACAGTCGATGGTCAGGCGATAGCAGTCGAACTCAGAAAATGAATTGAAGATTGCGTGGCGATTTGGTTGGCCGGATTAGAAATGTGCCATTGACTATTATCGGGGGCGCACTTCAATAAACAATCCTTTTCCCTCCGCCAGCACGGCGTTTTTTGCGTTGAGAATCCTGGCTTCGACCCAGTGTTTGCGGCCTTCGCCGCGGACCACGCGGCCCTCCAGGCGGAGGGGCGCGCCGGAAGGGACAGGGTGGCGGTAGTCGATCTCCATGCGGCGGGTCATGCTCGTGAAACCGCGAGCGCGAACGGCCTTGCTCATGGCTTCGTCCAGCAGCGTGGCGATGATGCCGCCGTGCAGGTACCCTGGGTGGCCATCAAAGGCCCCTGGAACCGTGGCCAGAGAGACGACAGAACCGTCCTCGGCGAGCAGGAACTCCAGACGCAGTCCGGTGGGATTAGCCTGGCCGCAGCCAAAGCAGCGGTTCTGGGCGGTGTGAGCCATGGGCGTGAGATGCTCGGCCGATTGGGTCATTTTTCTCCCTACAGCGCCCCGGCCAGCACATTCTGGTAGGTTTCAAGGTCCACGTTGCCTCCGGTCAGAATGATGCCGATGCGTTGGCCTTGCCGGCCGGCGTTCTCTTTGAGCGCGGCGGCCAGCGCGGCGGCGCCGGCGCCCTCGGCCAGGTTGTGCGTGTCTTGGTAATAGATGCGCATGGCCTGGGCGATCTCGGCGTCGCTCACCTCGACGATGCGGGCGGCGTTGTTCCAGATGATCTCCATGGCCTCAGGATTGGGAGTGCGACAGGCCAGACCGTCGGCGATCAGGGTGCGCGCGGGGGCCTCGACTATTTTGCGCTGTTTGAAGCTGAGCGAGTAGGAGGGGGCTTCGGCGGCCACCACGCCCACAATCTCCGCCGCCAGTCCCAGGGCGTTGCGCACCGCCGCGACTCCGCAGATGGAAGAGCCCAGGCCAATGGGCACATAGACCGTATGGAGAGGCGGCGCGGCCTGAAAGAACTCCAGCGCGTAGGTCGCCGTGCCCATCACCAGCCGTTCGTGGAAGGAGTCGACCATGGGGTAACCGCGCTCCACCGCCAGGGCGCCGGCAAACTCCAGCGACTCCTGAAAGTCCTGGCCGTATTCCACCAGTTCGACGCCCTGGGCCAGCATGGCGCGATTCTTTTCCTTGCTGTTGCCGTGAGGAACGACGATGACGGCCTTGAGACGGAGCAGCCGCGCGGCCATGCCCACGCCCTGGCCGTGATTGCCGCGGGTGGCCGCCACCACGCCCTTGAGATCCGGCTGCGTCTGCTGCAGCCAGTCCAAATACACCAGCGCCCCGCGCAGCTTGAAGGCGCCTACCGGCGTGTGGTTCTCGTGCTTGATCCAGGCCTCCGCCGCAAGGCGTTCATTGATGAGCGGCCATGTGTACTGCGGCGTGGGCGTCATGTGGCGATAGACCACGGTTTGGGCGTCGTGAATCTGGGCCAGAGAAGGAAGCTGCATACCTTCAGCATATCGAAGCCGGCTTATTGCATCGCGCCTTGACCATTCCGGCTACGGAGTGAAGACTTTTTCTGTCCCGGCGCATCGAACCAAATGGAGGGATTTCAGAATATGATGAACCGCCGTACTGCGATCAAGAATCTAGGCGGCGCAGCCAGCGCGCTGCTCCTCGCTCCAACCCTAAATGCCGGGGGATTCGGCCAAACCCCTGCCGCAACCCCGCCCCCAGCGCCCAGCGGGCCTTTCACGCTGCCGCCGCTGCCCTACGCCTACGACGCGCTGGAGCCCTACTTCGACGCCGCAGACCATGCATCTGCACCACGACAAGCACCACCAGGCCTACGTGAACAACCTGAACGCCGCCGTGGCCGCGCATCCCGAACTGGCAGGCAAGACCGTGGACGAGCTGGTCGCCAACCTGAGCGCCTGTGCCTGAATCCGCCCGCACCGCCGTGCGCAACAAGGGCGGAGGCCACGCCAACCACTCCTTCTGGTGGCCGACGCTGGGCAAGGGCGGCGCCGCGCCCAGCGGCGAGCTGGCCAAGGCCATCGACGCCAAGTTCGGTTCGCTCTCCGGCTTTCAGGACAAGCTGACCGCCGCGGCCATGAGCGTCTTCGGCAGCGGCTGGGCCTGGCTGGTCAAGCTGCCCGACGGAACCGTGGCTATCGAAACCACTCCCAACCAGGACAGCCCGCTCACCCTGGGCCACAAGCCGGTGCTGGCGGTGGACGTTTGGGAGCACGCCTACTACCTGAAGTACCAGAACCGGCGCGCCGAGTACGTGAAGGCCTTCTTCCAGGTGCTCAACTGGGATTACGTGAGCGGGCAGTTTGCTCAGAAGGCGTAAGGAGAACGTGGCCCGGATGGTTCGGCAGAAAGTGGGCTGGGCGTTTGTTTGCATAGGAATGGCGGCCAGCCTGGGCATCGGCCTGGCTGGCTGCCACTCAACGCCTTCGCTCACCCCGCAGGAGGCGGAAGGCAAGCATCTCTACCAGGTTCGCTGCGCCCATTGCCACGAGGACAACGACCTGGCGCTCAAGAAGGTTCCGCCGGATCTGCACGGCGTCTTCGACCGCAAGACCCTCCCCAGCGGCGCTCCCGCCACGGACGCGGCCGTGCGGCAGAATGTGCTGGCAGGGAAGGGAATGATGCCCGGCTTCGCCGGCCGCTTCACCGACGAGCAGATGGCGGCGCTGCTGGCCTATCTGCACACCGGGCTGCGCTGAGACGGAGTCGCGGATCTGACCGGCCATCAAGCCGGAACAACCCGCATCACGGTATACTTGGGATTGCTATGGCAACCGAAAAAACCTTCTATCTTGAGACCTTCGGCTGCCAGATGAATGCCCATGACTCGGAGAAGGTGATTGGCACACTGCAGCAGCAGGGCTACCGGCAGGTGGAATCGGAGGAAGACGCCGGCCTGATCCTCTACAACACCTGCTCCATCCGCGACAAGGCCGAGCAGAAGGTCTTTCAACCGCCTCAACGACTACAAGAAGCCTGCACAAGGCCGGCAAGCGCTTCGGCGTGCTGGGTTGCGTGGCGCAGCAGGAGGGCGAGAAGATCTTCGAGCGGGCGCCGTACGTCTCGCTGGTCTCGGGCTCGGCCTCCTACCGCAAGCTGCCCGAGATGCTGGCGCGCCTGGAAGCCGGCGAGACGCGCATCACCGGCCTCGACGACCGCCAGACCGACGAGACCTTCGAGACCGAGTTCACCGCCCGCCAGAACCCCTATCGCGGCTACATCACCATCATCGAAGGCTGCGACAAGTTCTGCGCCTACTGCGTGGTGCCGTACACGCGCGGCAAGGAGCGCAGCCGCAGCTCGACTTCGGTGCTGGCCGAGGCGCGGCGCATCGCCGACCTGGGCTATACCGAGATTCAGCTGCTGGGCCAGAACGTGAACAGCTACCGCGACCCGGAAGGGAAGCGGAGCTTCGCGGAACTGCTGGCGGCCGTGGGCCAGGTGGCGGGCATCCGCCGGGTGCGCTTCACCACCAGCCACCCGCGCGACTTTACCCGCGACATCGTCGAGGCCATCGACGCCGTGCCCGACGCTCTGCGACCATGTGCACCTGCCGGTGCAGTCGGGCTCGGCGCGGGTGCTCAAGCTGATGGCGCGCGAGTACACGCCGGAGTGGTACCTGGAGCGGATTGGCTGGATCAAGGCCGCGCGGCGGCCCATCTCGCATTTCGACGGACATCATTGTGGGCTTTCCCGGCGAAACGGCGGACGACTTCATCCAGACCATGGACCTTCTGGCCGAGGTCGAGTACGATTGCGTCTTCGGCTTCAAGTACTCGGCGCGGCCCAACACGCCGGCGCTGACCATGATCGATTCCATCCCCGAAGCGGAGAAGGCGACCCGGCTTCAAGTGCTGCTTGACCGCCAGCGCGAGATTCAAAGGGTCAATTATGCCAAGCACTTAGGGCAGATCATGGAGGTGATGGTCGAGGGGCTGAATCCGGCGCGAGGGCAGGTTATCGGCCGCAGCAGCCAGAACAAGCCGGTCAACTTTACCTGCGCGCAGCCCATCGCGCCGGCGCCCGGCAGCTACCTGCAGGTGAAGATCACCGCGACGCATCCGAACAGTCTGGTGGGCGAAGCCGTCTAAGACTAGAAGCGAGCAGCAGGGAAGGAGGGAAGCCATGGATATCGAGGTGCGGATACGCGGGCTGATGATGGACCCGGCCACCAATATGCCCATCGTGGTGCTCAAGGACGTCGCTTCCGAGACGGTGATGCCCATCTGGGTGGGCATCTTCGAGGCCAACGCCATCGCCATCGAGATTGAGAAGGTGGCCGCGCCGCGGCCGATGACGCACGATCTGACCAGAAATCTCATCCGGCACTTGAATGCTCAGCTGGAACGCGTTGTAATTACAGAACTTAAGGACGACACGTTCTTTGCGGTTCTGTGGCTCCGGCAGGGGGATGAGCCGGTGACGATCGACGCCCGGCCGTCGGACGCCATCGCTCTGGCGCTGCGCGCGGATTGCCCGATCTACGTCTCCGAGCAGGTGATGCAGACCGCCAAGCTGAACACCTCCGGCCCGCCCGAAGGTCCCACTGCCGAGCAGTTGCGCGGCTGGCTCGAAGGGCTGAACGACGAGGACCTGGGCCGCTACAAGATGTAGTGAGAGCCAACATACTGTTGGGGCAGGGGATTCTGCTCTGGGACAGAGCAGTTACGCACAGATCATCATTCTCAGGTTCTAGTATACAGAATATACGTTATCAGACATTGCGATTTTACTGATCCAAGTCTATTAATTATTAGAAACACCAGTTAATGCGACTGAACAGTAGTCGTTACGATTCCCCTTAACGCGGGTTTCGATTCGATCCCAAATACTCATGGCCAAGGCGAGGCAGTCGACCACAAACCGTCGAATACTGGTATCAGCACGGCGCGGAGATCGGAACCGGTTTGAATAATGAAGCATTGCTTCTTGCCGAAGCCATTCAGACTGGTGCCTAGAATTACCATCGCTGTGTCATCGATGATGTACCTGTCATGCAGGGGCGCAGCACCAGCGACCCGAATTTCCAGCGCCCTACCCTCTGTTCTCCAAGCTGCAGTCAATCGTCTGAGGGTGCCTGAATCCTTGACGTTCTTTGTCAATAGATGAACTCTTGTTGACGTGTCAAGCGCGTGTAGGTGCTCAAGAGTGGTGTTGTCGAGGTATGCGTCGCAAACTCGAATTGTGCCCTTCAACTTCCCGAAGAATTCATGTAGGGACAGCGTAGATTTGAATGACTGCGCCGGGTCAATAAACAGGATGGACGCCTGAGCAGTGCCTAGCAACTCTTCGCCGGCTTTCATTATCGAGAATTGCCACCGCCCGCCGCGCTTTCGGCGCGTGACCTCCGTCTTCTCCCCAAGAAACAAGTTCTGTATGGTACGCCAATGTATCCCGACCGCGTATTCGTCTCGCAGCACCTTCGAAACATCGGTGGCAGTCAACCAAACAGACTTGTCTGATAGGCGTTGGTTGAATAACACGGCAAGTGCCCGTAACAAGGTGTCATCGAAGGAGTTCGGGTCGATCGGATTAAACGCAATCGCAGATGTGGTGATAGGCATCGGTCAATTCCTCATTTCGGCGTAGCCTCTGGGCTGAGAGTAGTCACTGAAAAATCTCCTTCCATCTGGCGCAGACGGAGTACATACCGACCTTCGGCGTATCAACCCATCCGTCCTCTCGAGCGCGCGCCGAATACGCAGCATTGAACGCGCCTCCCATTAACGGTTTCATCTTGTTCCATTGACGGGACACCTCTTTCAACGAGACGCTGGCCGTGAGGTCCTCCTGCGTCAAGTGCGCTACCAAGAGGACGAACCTCTTGGAGCCATTCAGATTACCTCTATACCGCTTCATGAAGGGCCGCAGAGCTAGTTTGAGATCAATCTGTCTCGAAGGAGAGCCGCCCGCTTCCCCTTCTCCAGAGATGTCGAGTTGCGCCGTCGTAGAAGGATCGTTTTGGGGGAGCAATTCAACTTCGGCTTGATACGTCTTGCCGTCATCGGCAGTCAAAATGATTGTTGTGCGCATACATGCCTACCTGTTTGAGTATTTCCAGTATCTTCTTCTTCTTTCCCGGCACTGCTGCTACGTGTACACGTCTTAGTTCCTTGCCAGGGCCCACCAGCCCCTGCATCGCGCCTGACAACGTCGTGATTGGGTAGTGCCACCCATTTTTGGCAAGTTCGTCCTGAATTTCTGATAGTCCACGCTGAGACGAAAAGAAGCCATCCGTGTGGAGGCTTAGAATCCTATCGTTAACTGTTTTCGGTGAGGCCTGAGCCTTTTGTTTTCCCTGTCCCTTCGCCTGCTTGGTTGCCCTCGACTTCGAGACTGCATCTTCATTCTCCTCGGGAACCGTCTCCGCGAGTAGCCGATTTAGGATTACGCTGAACGCCGCAACCTTAAGTTCCCCATCCTTCATGTCAGCAACGGCATTCTCTGCTGATTCCCTTGCCTGCTTTAGATAATCCCTTTTGAACATAAAGCCTCCTGACTATGAGTAATAGTATTTATAATACAACTCAGTGTCAAGCAGGGCCCGTATACCTGTGCGCCAAATATGATCTTACAGAACCCTAACGCATATTCTCGGTACTCGAAGGGGGTCACGCACAAGCGCATTCACTCTGGCCTAGGAAGGTCGAAGCGCACAGTACGATCGCCATGCGGAGAAAGCCTGAAAGTTCCCCTTTTCGATCCTGGCTCGATGAAGTCCCCACGGTTCTTAGCATCTCTAATTGCTTGAGATACTACCTTCGGCGGCCTAACGCCAGCACGGATATATGCCTTTCTGATGTCCTCGTCAGTGAACTCTTCTTTACCGTTTACCGTGAGCCCAAACGCCAAGACGGCGACTGTCTCCATATGGTTTGCCGGGCGCTTCTGTTTGACTAATTGGCGCTCGGACTGCGGAATGCTCGCCCGTTTCTCATCTATATTACCTTCAGTGCTTTGATTATGCTTGCTTGATAGAGTATGCTTGAGCTCAGCTATTTGGGCTTCAACGAAATCTCGTGGTCCTTCATACATTATTGTCTTATCAGCAACTTGAATCGTTACCTTCACGTATTCTTTGGACATCTCGTAGCTCCCAGATGAACTCAATATATGAGCAAGCAAGCAAATTGTCAAGGAAACTTGTATATATTTGTAAGAAGTCTGGGTATACAGACGTGGCCTTGCGCTAACAGTACTTAAAAGTGGGAGACCGGTCCAATTTGCTCCGACGAAATCGACGAATTTGGAGGTCTACATAGCTAAGGAGCCTGATCTTTCGATGGTATTGACATCAGAGGTGACGGAGGCTGGCGACTTCTTCCTCTGGGCCCCGTCCGAGCGAGGCACCGAACAGATGGATTGAATGTATCTCCATCTGTCGTCTTCGGGCAACCACTGCGCATGCATCAAGATAGCCTTCCTTTCATCAATTGCGGATTTTGGCCAGCAAACCCTCTATCTCTGCCTTCTCTGCTGCCGTTACGGGAAGCTGGGGCGCGCGGGCCCGGCCTCCATAGTAGCCATTGAAGTCGCAGGCGTACTTAAGGCCGCTGATGCCTAGCTGACCGACGATGCGCTGGCCTGGTCCGGCGATGCGCTGCTGCTTCTCTTGCGCGAGTTTCAGGTCGTGGTCCTTCCAGGCCAGATAAACCTCCTGGCAGGCCTGGGGGGCGAAGGCGGCAAAGCCCAGGATTCCTCCGGCGGCGCCGGCCTCAAGGGACTCAAGCAGAATGGATGCCGACCCGGTAAGCACCTGAAATCCGACTTCCCTTGTCCGGGTCTTGATGGGCACGACAGGAGGCGCCGTCGCAAGGGCCACGCCGCTCGCCAACTCGCCGGTAGAGACAAATGTGCCGGGCGCCCAGGTTTTGGGCGTCAACATGCGCGCTGTCACCGTTTCAAAGACAGGGGTGACGGTCACGGTGCGCCGGGGAGCGGTCTGCGTGGAGGCGATCAGGGCGCGAATCCGCGCCATGCTGCCGCTGGAATCCTTGATGCCAATGATGTTGGGATGCTGCGCCAGCTCGGCCGCAATCTCGATGGGGATATCGTAGGGTACGCACACGGGAATGTTGTAGAGCAGGACGGGCAGCGGCGAGCGGTCGGCTACGCTGCGGAAATAATGCAGAACGGCCGCCGGGGACATCTGCCTGGCGTAGTAAACGGGGGTGCGAACCAGGACCGCATCGTAGCTGAAGCGGGCCGCCGCTTCAGCCAGCTCCACGGTCGCCCTCAGGCTTTCGCGCCCCACGCCGGCGATAAGCACTTTATCCGTCGCCGAGGCTTCAGAGGCTACGCGAAGGACGTCGCGGGTCTCGGCGTCATCCAGCATAACCGCCTCTCCGGTGGACCCCAGGAGCAGCATTCCCGCCAGAAGGCTGCGCGAATAGCGGGCCATATTGGCTTCCAGCTTGCGAAAATAGACTCGTTCGTCGGGGTAAAACGGCGTAGGCAGCGCGGCAAAGACGCCCTCAATCAGCATGGCTTTATTGTAGAGCGCGGTGCGGAGGATCCTGGCCGCACGCTTCCCTGCTCAAATTGGAATTGTTCTCCGCTGCGCCGAAGCGTATGTTAAATAGACAATAGACTGAAGTACGAATCCAGATCAGGAGCCGCGCGGATGGAGTCTTTACTGCACAGCGAAGAAGAGGAAAAGAGCCCGGCGACGCTGTCAGGGCAAGCCATGAGGTTCTTCATGCACACCCTTCTGGCCCTTGGTACGTGGCTTGCGCTTATGCTGGCCGGCTATGCCCTGAATCCGCGCGCGGTTTCGCAGACTTTCATCCTTATTGTGTCGATGTTTGTGCCGCTGGTCGTGGGCTTCATCATCACGCGCTTCCTGCAGGACGAAATGGCGCCGCTGGTGTGGCTGGCAGGACTTATCTGGATCATGATTATCAGCCTGTGGATTCTGGATATGCCTACCACGCCCTACGCGTGCCTGCAATGCGGCGCCACGGAAAAGCTGACGCGAACGCTATTCAGCCTGCCCGCACCCAGCGGGCTGATCGACAACGATGGACCATTTTTGGGCACCTGGCCGGCGGCCGCGCTGATGGGGTACGCCATCGGGGCGCGTCTTGCCCTGCGCCGGCGGCAACCGGGCGACTAGAGCTTTTTGCATATTAATTGACGCAGCCACTACGGCTCAGGCAAAGCCGCAGGAGCGGCACGCTCCGCGGCCGGGAGGGGGCGAAGCTGATAAATAACCTGAGGAGCAAACAGCGATGGGAAGCGCCTGTGCAACCAGGATGCTTTCTGTCCGCGGCAGGCGACGACCTCAAAGCCGAGCTGCCTTGACCAGTATTTGAAATCGGAGATGGTCCAGAACCTGAGGTGCTCACGAATGTGATGAATAATCATGGTAATGGGCATCTTCCCCGCCAGCCCAAGGCGGAGGCGATGAACATAATAGCCGAGATTGGGGATGGTCACAAAAAGGATACTGGGCTGCATTTTCCAGATCTCGGCCATCAGGAGCTCGGGGCGAGGCAGATGTTCGATCACTTCCATCACCACCACGCAGTCAAACTTGCCGAAGATGGAAAGATCCGGGTTGGACAAATCTGCCACTTCGGCTGAAATTCCTCTGGAGCGAACCTGATTGACCGCTGTTTCAGAGCCATCCACGCCCATCAATTCAAGCGCCGGGCGAAGCTCACGAGCGTGGGCGAGAAAAGCTCCATTGCCGCATCCCAGATCGAGCAAGCGCCCCGAGGCAGGAAGCCGGCCGGCGATATAGCGGTACCTGTAGAGAGGGCCAACGTCGCCGCGCATCTCCCAATAGCCGTCGTAATCATCGAAGTCCTGCATGGGAAGCGGGCGCAGAAAGACTTCATAGAATATCGATTTAAGTTTTTTAAAAATGTTCACGGCGTAAGCTTACATCAAGCTGGGGCGGGCTTGCCCCTTCAGCATAAGGAAAAAACTGCCAGTGAGCGCCTGATGCGCTTGCTCCGCCCCCAAAGTGGGCGGCTAGAACTTTTGCGATTCGCCGGCTGCATGCAAAAACTGCAAGGCGTAAACCGTGGTGCGATGCCGTTGCACGGCAGCAATCCCCTCAGCCGCAGCCTGCGCGGCGGCGAGGGTGGTGATGGTGGGAATGCGCGCCAGCACCGCTGCCCTGCGGATGGCCTTCTCGTCAAAAATTGCGTCCTGGCCGCGGGGGGTGTTGATAATGAGTTGAATGCGGTCGCCTTTGACCAGGTCCACGACGTTTGGCCGTCCTTCCTCGACCTTGAATACGCGCTCCACGCTGAGGCCGGCGCACTCCAGCACGTTGGCCGTGCCCTCTGTGGCCACAATCTGGAAGCCGAGATGTACGTAGCGGCGAGCCAGTTCGACGGCCGCGGGCTTGTCATGGTCGTTGACGCTGAAGAAGACGGTGCCTGCGGTGGGCAATACCTGCCCGGCTGAGAGCTGCGCCTTGGCAAAGGCCTCGCCAAAGCTGGCCGCCACGCCCATCACCTCGCCGGTGGACTTCATCTCCGGGCCCAGAACCGTATCCACGCCGGCGAACTTGTTCCAGGGAAAGACCGGCGACTTGACGTAGAAATACGCGCCGGTTCCCAGGTCCTTGCCCGAGGCGAGTTGGGCGGGCAGCAAATCGCGCAGCTTGCGGCCGGTCATGAGCCGCGCGGCGATCTTGGCCAGAGGAATGCCGGTGGCCTTGGAGACGTAGGGCACGGTGCGCGAAGCGCGCGGATTGACCTCGATCACGTAGACGCGGTCCTCGCCCTCGGCGTCGCGCTGGATGGCGAACTGCAGGTTGACCAGGCCGACGACTTTAAGCGCCAGAGCGAGCTTGCGCGTGTAGGTGCGCAGCGTTTCCAGCGTCTCCTCGCGGATGCTTACGGCGGGCAGCACGCAGGAGGAGTCGCCGGAGTGGATGCCGGCCTCCTCAATGTGCTGCATGATGCCGGCGATGATCACGTCTTCAGAGTCGCAGAGCGCGTCAACGTCCACTTCGATGGCGTTCTCCAGAAAGTGATCGACCAGCACCGGCCGCTCCTGCGAATACTCGACCGCCTGCGTCATGTAGAGCGCCACGGCCTCGGCGTCGTAGGCAATGACCATGGCCCGGCCGCCGAGCACGTAGCTGGGCCTGACCAGCACCGGATAGCCGATGCGCTCGCCGACGGCCAGCGCCTCTTCCACGCTGGTGGCCGTGCCGCCGCGCGGCTGCGGAATATCCAGCTCTTCCAGCAGCTTGCCGAAGCGCTTGCGATCCTCGGCCAGGTCGATGGACTCGGGCGAAGTGCCGATAATGGGCACGCCGGCGGCGCGCAGCCGCTGGGCAAGGTTGAGCGGGGTCTGCCCGCCGAACTGGACGATCATGCCAACCTTCGCGCCCGATTGCGCCTCGTGGTTGTAGACCGCCAGCACGTCTTCCAGCGTCAGCGGCTCAAAGTAGAGCCGGTCGCTGGTGTCGTAGTCGGTGGAGACGGTCTCGGGATTGCAGTTGACCATGATGGTCTCGTAGCCGTCTTCCCTGAGCGCGAAGGCGGCGTGGCAGCAGCAGTAGTCGAACTCGATGCCCTGGCCGATGCGATTCGGCCCCGAGCCGAGAATGATGATCTTGGGCGTGGGTGTCGGCGGCGCCTCGTCCTCTTCGTCGTAGGTGGAGTAGAGGTAGGGCGTCATGGATTCGAACTCGGCGGCGCAGGTATCCACCAGCTTGAAAACCGGCTTGATTCCCTTCCCTTCGCGCAGTTCCCTCACCTGCTGCGTGCCGGCGTGGCCTTCCAGCTTCCACTCCGTGGCGATGCGCTCGTCGCTGAGGCCCAGGCGCTTCAGCTTGCGCAGGTGCTCCGTGCTTATATCTTTTGGAGTTGTATGCGCGATGGTCAACTGCTCCAGCGTGATCTCGCGGAACTGATGCAGGAACCAGGGGTCGATGGCGGTAAGCCGGGCCACTTCGCGCACGCTCATGCCGCGCTCGAAGGCGAAGCGGAGGTAGCTGAGCCGCTCCGGTTGCGGGGTAACCAATCTTTGCGTCAGGCGGCGCGGCTCCAGTATCTCGGCGCCGGTTTTCTTGCCGGTTTCCAGAGCCCGCCAGGCCTTCATCAGCGCTTCCTTGAAGGTGCGGCCGATGGCCATCACTTCGCCCACCGACTTCATCTGCGGGCCCAGCGTGTCGTCGCAGCCGGGAAACTTCTCAAACTGCCACTTGGGAATCTTGACCACGACGTAGTCGATGGTCGGCTCGAAGCATGCCGGGGTCTTGCGCGTGATGTCGTTGGGAATCTCGTCCAGCGTGTAGCCCACGGCCAGCTTGGCGGCGATCTTGGCGATGGGAAAGCCAGTGGCCTTGGAGGCCAGCGCCGAGGAGCGCGAGACGCGCGGATTCATCTCGATCACCGTCATGCGGCCGTCGACGGGATTGATGGCAAACTGCACATTGGATCCGCCCGTCTCCACGCCGATCTCGCGCATCACGGCGATGGCCGCGTCGCGCATCTTCTGGTACTCGCGGTCGGTGAGCGTCTGCGCCGGGGCCACGGTGATGGAGTCGCCGGTGTGCACGCCCATGGGATCGAAGTTCTCAATGGAGCAGATGATGATGACGTTGTCGGCCAGGTCGCGCATCACCTCCAGCTCGAACTCCTTCCAGCCCAGCACGCTCTCTTCAATCAGGCACTCGTGCACCGGCGAAAGGTCCAGCCCGCGCGCCAGAATCTCCATCAGCTCTTCGCGGTTGTAGGCGATGCCGCCGCCCGTGCCGCCCAGCGTGAAGCTGGGGCGGATGAGCACCGGGAAGCCGAGCTTGCCGGCAAAGTCCAGGCCGTCGCGCAGGTTGTTCACCAGCGCGGATTTCGAAACATCGAGGCCGATGCGCAGCATCGCGTCCTTGAAGAGCAGCCGGTCTTCGGCCTTTTTGATGGCTTCGAGCTTGGCGCCGATCAGCTCCACGTTATAGCGGTCGAGGATGCCCGCGTCGGCCAGATCGACGGCCAGGTTAAGGGCCGTCTGTCCGCCCACCGTGGGCAGCAGGGCAAACTTGCCCGAGGACTTGCCGTCGGCTGGCTTTGGAGCATCTCCGACTCGATGCGGATGATCTCCTCGACATACTCGCGGGTGAGCGGCTCGATATAGGTGCGGTCGGCGAGATCGGGATCGGTCATGATGGTGGCCGGGTTGGAGTTCACCAGCACCACCTCATAGCCCTCCTGCTTGAGCGCCTTGCAGGCCTGCGTCCCGGAGTAGTCGAACTCCGCCGACTGCCCAATCACGATCGGGCCGGAGCCAATCACCAGGATCTTCTGAATGTCATTTCTGCGTGGCATGTTCTAGTTTGAAGCTCCTGCGATTCCCATGGCTCGCGCTTTAAGCGAGGTCAATAGATGCTCAAAACTCAATTCCGCCGATGGCTGGCGATAGCTTCCATCTTTTAAGGAACCTTGGCTGGAGAGCAGCAAGGCCGCGCTATCATACAGTCGTTCTCTTACCAGCTTGGTCATCAGAATCTCATACCGCTTGGCATACGATGCATCACGAAACTCGGGAAAAACCGGGAAATGAGGTTCTTTCACTCCAACTGGACTTAATGATTCTTCAACCTCCTCAAGTACCATTACATAGCCCAGCCACGGGCGCTGCGAGAGAGCAAATGCACCTTCCCTGTATGCCGTCCATATATCGGTTGCGCTTCCCAGAGACTCTTCTGTCCTGTTATTGAAGTTATTCCCAAACGAACCGACCTGTGACTTGAATTCCATTGCCGCAATCAGCTTATCGTTTACTACAACGAGCAAATCCCACTGCTTCTCTGCACGGAACCATCCGGGCAGTTCAACCTTCTTGCTGAAGTAGATGTTGGATTTAGGAATCTTGCACTCGATAAGGTAGTCCCGAACCAACTCGACAAATCCGTCCAACTGCTTGCCCCCGGTAACCGCCGTACGATTTCCAGCGTCTTTTGCTCCAGTCTTCGCACCCTGCTTCTGGGCTTGATTCCCTCGGGTTGCCCAGAACTGCATGACGGCGGAGCAGATCCGCTTTTCCCAATAAGGCTGCAAGCTCATAGCTCCTCCATTTCCGTCACCACAGGCTGCCAGAAGAGTCCCCCGGTCTCGCGGTAAAACCTTGAAACGGACATCTTGTGGTATTTGCGACTAATTTCATAGCCAACGCTGTGGCGCCCGGTTCGTGCTGCGGCAATCGCATTGGTTCCCGATCCCGAAAACGGATCGACAACAATATCGCCTGCAAAGCTGAACATGCGGATCAGGCGCTCAGCCAACTCGAGCGGATAAGGTGCCGGATGATCTTTTGTTGAAGCTCCGGTAAGTCCGGTCCAAATCTGCTGAAACCAGCTCTGGTAGTTCTCCGCGCTGATGATCGAGAGTAAACGTTTTGCGGCGGTGGGCTTGCGATAACCGCCCGGCTTGCGGAACATCAAAATGTACTCAACATCGTTCTTGATGACTGAGTTGGGTTCATACGGCTTGCCGAGGAAGCCTCCACCGCCGGAGACCTCATACACAGCATTTGCAATCTTGTGCCAGATTATTGGCGCGAGGTTATCGAAGCCGATCTTACGGCAAATCTCTTGAATAGAGGCGTGGAGCGGAACAACCGTGTGCCGACCATCGTTCTGCCGTCTTGAGAGGCACACATCACCCACTACGCAGACCAGCCTTCCGCCCGGAACAAGTAAATCGAAGCTGCGGCGCCAGACATGGCCCAGTTCCGCAAGAAACTCGTCGTAGCTGCTCACATGGCCAAGCTGCCCATCAGCCTCGTCATATTTCTTGAGTGTCCAGTACGGGGGAGATGTTAAGACCAGATGGGCACTTTCAAGAGGGAGGGAGCGCATCTGGCGTGCATCTCCGTGCACCAGAAAGTGGCTGGTCGGAATGCGCAGCAGCACCTGCTCCAACAGGTTCATTGCGGTGGGGTTGCGTGCCAACCGGGGAATTTCAGTCTGTTCAAGAGAGCCGGACAAAAGCGGTTCCCGCAGGAAAGAAGAGAGGTCCAACTCCGGGATAACGATCACCCCCGACTCCGGCTCTTCCCTTCTGGCTGCGAGTCCACTCATGATTTCCACTCCTCCATCATGCGCCGGAAGTCGCGGAAGAGGTAATGCGAGTCGTGGGGGCCGGGCGCCGCTTCAGGGTGGTACTGGACGCTGAACAGCGGCAGCGTCTTGTGGCGCAGGCCTTCCAGGGTCTGATCGTTCAGGTCTACGTGGGTCAACTCCACTTCGTTGGCGTTGATGGAGTCGGGATCGACGGCGAAGTTGTGGTTGTGGGCCGTGATCTCCACCTTGCCGGTGGAGTTGTTGCTGACCGGGTGGTTGCCGCCGTGGTGGCCGAACTTGAGCTTGTAGGTGCTGCCGCCCAGGGCCAGCCCGGTGAGCTGGTGGCCGAGGCAGATGCCGAAGACCGGCACGCGGCCCATGAACTTGCGAATGGCGCGGACGGCGTAGTCGACCGGCTCGGGGTCGCCGGGGCCGTTGGAGAGGAAGACGCCGTCGGGCTTCAGGGCCAGCACGTCCTCGGCGGTGGTTTCGGCCGGAACCACCGTCACCCGGCAGCCCTCGCGCGCTAACATGCGCAGAATGTTGAGCTTGATGCCAAAATCATAAGCCACTACATGCAGAATCCGCCCGGCGTTATCCTCGTTGGTCAGAAGAGCTGCCCGGCAGCAGCGGATCGCCGGCCTGGTTGCGCAGGTCGGCGCAATCGAACTTGTAACATC
This sequence comes from uncultured Acidobacteriaceae bacterium, assembly GCA_963796085.1. GTDB lineage: Bacteria > Acidobacteriota > Terriglobia > Terriglobales > Acidobacteriaceae > Telmatobacter. The sequence continues at coordinate 284,437 of CAWCKF010000009.1, forward strand.
TCCTTGGTCGAGACCACGCGCGCCAGGTCGGTCCCGTCCATCTTGCGGATGCTTCGGGCCTTCTGGACGAGGGCCTCGGGATTGCTTTCGGTGGTCGAAATCACGCCGCGCATGACGCCGTGGGTGCGCAGGTGGCGAACCAGGGCGCGGGTGTCGATCTCGGCCAGCACCGGAACCGCATAGCGCTCCATGTACTCATCGGTCGACCTGCTCTGAGCGCCAGTTGGAGCTGATGGCCGAGAACTCGCGGACGATCAGGCCCTCGATATAGGGCTTGGCCGACTCGTTGTCCGCGTGGTTGGTGCCGTAGTTGCCGATCTGGGGATTGGTGAGAACGACGATCTGGCCGGCGTAGGAGGGGTCGGTGGCGATTTCCTGGTAACCGGTAAGTGAAGTATTGAAAACAACTTCGCCCTGGCATTCGCCAGGATGCGCCATAGCCGTGGCCACGGAAGATGCGCCCGTCTTCGAGCGCGAGGATTGCCTGCATTGCCGCTCCGAGGAGTGGATTCAATCCGATTTTAGCAGGTTTTGAGGGAATTTACCGGTGGAATTCCGGACAGTTTCGGCAGCTTCTAGCGCACCACGCCCGCATCCCGCGCCGGCCAGTAGACAAAGACGGCCTTGCCGTAGATGAGCGAGCGCTCCACAGGGCCAAACTCGCGGCTGTCAGAGGAGATGGAGCGGTGGTCGCCCATCATGAAGTAGCTGTCCGTCGGGAACGGTAATCTCCGGCATAGGAGCGGCTGTCGCGGTACTCCTCAGGAACGTATTTCTCGCGCAGCGGCTTGCCGTTGAGCCAGACTGTGCCGTGATCAATGCGCAGCCGGTCGCCGGGCAGGCCGATCACGCGCTTGATGTAGCTCTTATCCGGGTCGCGGGGATAGCGAAAGACCACCACGTCGCCACGCTCGATGGCCGTGAAGCGATAGACGAACTTGTTGATGAACAGGCGGTCGCTGTCCTCCAGCCGCGGCAACATGCTGGTCCCTTCCACGCGGACAGGCTGGTAAAGGAAGGTGATGATCAACAACGAGGCGACGGCGGAGACCAGCAAATCGCGCAGCCACAGCTTGGCACCTCCAGCCTTGCGGGGCGGCGCGGGCGCGGGGTTGAGGCCCGGAAGGCCTGCGTCCGCCTCAAAGCCAGCGGCTGGCTTGGGAGAGGAGGCGTCCTGAGGAACCATGGGCATAAACACTCTGTCCTTCTGAATCAACAAATACGAATTTAATTAACGGATAAATATGTAAACGCCACAAGAATCCGACGGAGAAGCCGTGAAAAGGTTCTGCAAGTTGCTACGGTTTACCGGGCGGGAAACAAAAAATGAATTCCCTGCCTGCATTATAGCGGAGGGGATGTGTAAAGAGGTTCTTATTCTGGCGTGATTTGACGCGACATGTGTCGTACATAAAAAGGGTTGGCTGGTCAGCCTACAGATGTATCAAAAATTACACTTTCGATGGATTGTTGATTGCACCAGAAGTTGGTCAAATCTCTTTGATACCAAAGAGAGGAATTTCGGTAGAGACCGAAATAGAGATTTTCTGATGACGACTGATGGCCAGCAATCTCCTAACGCTCCGGCTACCTACGGATACAGACAAATTCCTCCCGTTGAACCCAGCGGGATAGCACTGTCCGTGATGTATGCCGCAGTGGGCGTAATATTCGGAATTTTGACTGGAACCGCATTAGCAAGCGCAACCTGGCCAGCCAGCACTGCGGCGGCCTCGCCCGATTTGACGCAGGTCAGTTCCAGCGCGCCGGAATTGAATATCCACCCCATCGCCAACGCAGGCCAGACAGCGGCGCTGGCCCGCCAGACCGATAACCCAGGGGACGAACAGCTTTCGCCTCCCCTGGCATCTACCGCGGGCAAGACTCCGGCGGCCCACAAACACCATGCTCTCCGCAGGCTATCTGCCGCGAAGAAGTCCAGCGCCAGGCGCCAGGCTTCTTCCATGCGCCGGCCTTCTGTCACTCCCTATGCGCCAGTTGCCGCCCCATTGCCTGCCGCCGGCAACGTCTTAAGGCTTGACGCTGCGGCAGCGCCTTCCGATTTCATCATTGAGGGAGACGTTTCCGTGGCCGACTACGACGCCACCCAGGGGATTATCACCACCGACGAGGGAAGGAACTTCGTTCTCGACAGGACAGCGGGCGCAGGCGATGCAACCATATGGCAGGAATATCACGCCAATATCCATTACAGGTGCGACCGGGCCGGAAACTGCACCCTCATGCGCGCCGGCTTGTACGTCTCCACTACACAACTGAGCATATAAGATGCGGTAAAACTCGATTCGGGTTACGATGCTGAACAGCGATGAAGTCAGAAATCATCCCGTCCTCCGCGACCCGGACCGAGGCACACGGCCGCTTTGCCGCCGCCTACCGCGTGCTGACGGATGCCATCGCCGCGCGCGCCTTTCCCGGCTGCGCCTTTGGGGTTCTGGCCGGCGGCAAAGCCGTGCTCCAGGATGCACTGGGCCGCTTCACCTATGACGAAGGCGCGCCCGCTGTTTGCGCGGAGACCGTTTACGACGTGGCCAGCCTCACCAAGGTGGCAGCGACTACGGCCGCGGCCATGCTGCTCTGCCAGCGCGGCCAGCTCGACCTGGACACTCCCCTGGGCGAACTGCTGCCCGGCTTCTTAGTGGGCCGCGCCGCCGCTGAACACGCCCGCCAGGTGAAGCTGCGCCACCTGCTGGCGCACAACTCCGGATTGCCGGGCTACGTGGAGTTGTTTCGCACCTGCGCCACGCCCTCCGCGCTGTTTCGCGCCTGCCTGGAATTGCCCCTCGAAGCTGAGCCGGGGACGCGCGCCGAGTACTCCGACCCGGGCTTCATTCTGCTCGGCAAGGCGCTGGAGGTAATTACGGGCGAGTACCTCGCAGCCTGGGTTGGCCGCGAGGTCTTTCAGCCGCTGGGGATGGAGGCCACAGGATACTGCCCAGCGCCTGATGCGCGGCCTTCGATTCCACCCACAGAAGAGGACACCACCTTGCGCCATCGGCGCATCCAGGGCGAGGTCCAGGACGAACATGCCTGGCTGCTCAAAGGCGCAGGCGGCCACGCCGGGCTCTTCTCCAACGTGCCCGACCTGCTGCGCTTTGCCGGCGAGATTCTCAATGCCGGGCGCACAACGGGGTCCGGAACAGAAATGCCCCGCTTGTTCGACGCAACCACGGTGGAACTTTTTTCCCAGCGGCAGAGCCCGGAAGGCAGCTCGCGCGCGCTGGGCTGGGATACGCCTTCAGAGAACTCCTCCTCCGGCCGTCATTTTTCGCCGCGCTCCATTGGGCATCTTGGCTTCAGCGGTTGCTCGCTTTGGATTGACCTGGATGCCGGCGTGGCCGTGGTGTTGCTCAGCAACCGCACCTGGCCTGACCGGCTGGCCACGGCGAGCCAGTTGATTCACGAGGTCCGGCCCGCTTTTCACGACGCCGTTCGCGAGGCGCTGTAACAACACCGTAACTTGCACTGTCCCCGGCGGTTTTGGCCATCATAATTTTTCTTTAGTTGACTGGTTTACAGATACAATAAAAACTTGGGGACAAATGCGATGCTGACAGATTCGTCGATGCAGGAATCGGCTGAAGCCCAAAGAATCGACACCAGGAAAGATCAGGCCTCCCTGCTTCAACAACTGACGACCGAGAGCCAGAACGAGGCATCTCAAGGCTTTGACACCAAATCCGCGCTGGAGATCGCGCGCATCATCAATCATGAGGATGCGAAGGTTGCGGCAGCGGTCAAGAAGGCGATTCCTGAAATTGCGCAGGTCATCGACCAGGTGGCTCGCAGCCTGCGCGAAGGCGGCCGGCTGATCTATATCGGCGCCGGATCCAGCGGCCGCATTGCGGCCCTGGACGCCTCCGAGTGCCCGCCCACCTACTCCACGGCGCCCGGACAGGTGCAGTACATCATGGCCGGCGGACCCAAGGCGCTGGCCTCGGCCGTCGAGGTCAACGAGGACTCCGAAGAGCTGGGCCAGCGCGACATCGCCCGCCGCCGCCCCACGCGCAAGGACGTGGTCGTCGGCGTCTCCGCCTCCGGCCGCACTCCCTACGTGGTGGCCGCCGTGGCCTACGCCCGCGCCCGCGGAGCGCACACCGCCGCCGTCACCTGCAACCACGAGACGCCCCTGGCCGCAGCCGCCGATATCGCCATCGTTGCCGACGTCGGCCCCGAGGTCATCTCCGGTTCCACGCGCATGAAGGCCGGCACCGCCCAGAAGATGGTCCTGAACATGATCACCACCGGCGCCATGACCCGCCTGGGCTACGTGTACGAAAACCTGATGGTCAACGTGCACATGCAGAACTCCAAGCTGGTCGAGCGCGGCATCCGCATCCTGATGTGCGCCTGCAAGATCGACCGCGCCACCGCCGTGCAGACCATCAAGAGCGCCGGCCGCAGCGTCCCCGTGGCCCTGGTGATGCTCAAAGCCAAAGTCGACAAGCCCGAAGCCGTGCGCCGCCTGGCCAAATCCGACGGCAACGTCCGGCTGGCCATCGAGGACAATGTGCTGGAGCTGTAGCAGCACAACGGCTCAGCCTGATTTGACACTGACGCTTCCCTGCCCCATCCACCGCTCCGATTTACACTAGAAGGCCAGGAGCCATTCATTCTTCATGGATAAATTTGTCATTCGCGGCGGCAATCCGCTGGTGGGCACGATTCGCGTGTCGGGGGCCAAGAACTCGGCGCTTCCCTGCATGGCGGCGGCCATTCTGACCGAGGACGAGGTCATCCTGGAAAACATTCCCCAGGTGCGGGACATCGAGACCGAGCGGCGGCTGCTGGCGTCAATGGGCGCCGAGGTGGAGCTGGGCTACGGGCGCGCGCAGCATCGCACCACCATCAGTTGCCGCACGCTCTCCGACCCGGTGGCCAAATATGAAATTGTGAAGACCATGCGGGCCAGTTCCCTGGTGCTCGGCCCGCTGTTGGCTCGCGCCGGAATGGCGCGCGTGGCCATGCCCGGCGGCTGCGCCATCGGCGGCCGGCCCATCGATCTGCACATCAAGGGCCTGGAAAAGATGGGCGCCGCGAATCACCCAGGAGCACGGCTACCTGGAGGCGCGCGCAGATCGATTGAGGGGCGCACACCTGGTCTTCGACAGGATTACCGTGACCGGCACGGAGGATCTGCTGATGGCCGCCGTGCTGGCCGAGGGCGAGACGCTGATGGAGAACTGCGCGCGCGAACCCGAGGTCGCCGACCTGGCCGCCCTGCTGACCGCCATGGGCGCGAAGATCAAAGGAGCCGGAACCTCGACCATCCGCGTGCAGGGCGTGGAGAAGCTGCATGGCGCGCGCCATCGCATCAACCCTGACCGCATCGAGGCGGGAACGTTTCTGGTGGCCGGGGCCATCACGGGCGGCGACCTGATTGTGGCCAACTGCAACGCGGCTCACCTGGGCGCGGTGATTGCCAAGCTGCAGGAAAGCGGCGCCCGCGTGGAAGTTCTGGGTCCGGATACGGTGCGCGTGCGCGGCGGCGGGAAGCTGCGCGCCGCCGACATCTCCACCGAGGAGTACCCCGGCTACCCCACCGACATGCAGGCCCAGTACATGGCGCTGGCCACGCAGGCCGAGGGAGTGAGCACGGTGACGGAAAACATCTTCGAGAACCGCTTCATGCACGTGCAGGAGCTGGTGCGGATGGGCGCCAACATCAAGGTGGATGGAAGCACGGCCACGGTGCGCGGGCCGTCCAGGCTCTCAGCGGCGGCCGTCATGTGCTCAGACCTGCGGGCCTCGGCGTCGCTGGTGCTGGCCGCGCTGATCGCTGACGGAGAATCCATCCTGGACCGCGTTTATCACATGGATCGCGGCTATGAGCGCATTGAGGAGAAGCTGCGCGGGGTAGGCGCGCAGATCCGGCGCATGGGAAATGTCTTTGCAAGCAAAGAGGACGAGGCGGCCGCGGAATAACTTTGAGGAATCTCTGAAGAAGCATGGCTTGGAGGAAGATTTCCCTCAGGGGCTAAAACCCGTACCCTTCAAAACGCCAGTTCATTTAGAGATTCTCTAGCGCCAGCTGACGGCCAGGTGCCAGCGTAGTCCATGCTGCGCGGTCTTGCGCAGCACGCGCTCATACTCGCGCAGTTCGGAGAGAGCAGGCTGCGTTTCAGAGCCCAGGGCGGCGGGCGCTTCGATAAGAAAATCGATCAGCGTGCGCACCGTGAGCAGGCCGTCGGTGGCGTTGTACCATTGCGGTTGCGGCGGAGGTCCGCTCCAATCAGAGTTGCCGGCACCCTGGTCCACCAGCAGAGCCATGGAATTTTCATCGGCGGAGAAGAATTCAAGCAGAGGAGCCACATGCAACCGCTCGGCCAGGCGCTCCAGGGCGTCTTCGTTGCGGGCCAGGGCATGACCACGCACAAAGATGTCGAAGCCCGGGTCCTCCCCTTCGACGACGATATACAAACTGGCAGCCATGCATGACAGTTTAGCGGAGATCATGGCCGCAAGCACGAAAAAAAGTTCGTCGCGGTCATCCAACCCATCACCGGGGCGCCCTGAGAACCGATTTCAAGAACCGGCTGCATCGGCCCGCAAAGAGAATGAACCCTGCCCGCCGCGGCGGATTTGAGGGCTTAAAAGTTCTATGACCTGATGGAAGATGGGGTTGGCTTTCAACTTCATCAGTACGGTAATATAGCAGTGATCATATCTTCCAGCGTCGATTCTACTCAAGTACACTCCCTGTTTCGATGTGAGCGTGGATGCTGAGGTGACCCTTATGAATTGGAATGAGCTTCCCGACCTTGCAGCCGTTGCCCTGCTGGCGGGCGCCTTCGCCTCTGTATCGCGACGCAGCCATACACATATATCGAGAGTTTGGCTGATCGGCTGGGTGATGATCGTGCTGCACTTTGTCGCATTCCTGTTCACGAACATTCCCGGCTATTGGGGAAAATTTGCAGCGGTTGCCGGTTTGGATGCGCTGGCGTGGGCGGGGACGCTCTTTATGTGGGCCTCAGTTCCCTACCGCCAGATCAGCTCCAGCCGGGTGATGCTATCGCTGCTGCTCGGCGCGAACACCCTCTACATTACCCTTATTGCCTGCGGCCAGGCGCCAGCCTGGGCCTTGAATCCGGCAGCGGCACTGTTTGGCGTCCTGCCGCTTACGGTGGCGCTTTTATCGATACGCAAATTCAACTCCTCGCTGCGCTGGGTCACCGTCCTCCTCTACTGTGCGCTCTCCATCTTCCTGCTGGTTTACCAGCATCGCCCCGGCAATGGAACAATTCTGGCTTTGAACGCCACCCTGTTCACCGTCTACTTCGGCTGCTGCGTCCATTTCTGGTATGCCTACCGCCGCGCCACGGCCGGCGCATTCATCACCATCGCCGGCTTTCTGGCGTGGGCGCTGGTGTTTGTGATGGTGCCGTTGATGACGGCCTTTTGGCCTACGATCCACGTGGAGAGCGAGGTGTGGAATCTGCCTAAATTGGGGTATTACGTGGTGGCCGTGGGCATGATCCTACTGCTGCTTGAAGACCAGATTGAGCACAACAGGGTTCTGGCACAGCACGACGATCTGACCGGACTGGCTAACCGCCGGCTCTTCCAGTTCCGGCTGGAAAACGCTCTGGAGCGCGCCCGCCGCGCCGGGACGCAGACTGCCCTGCTGCTGGTCGACCTGGACCGCTTCAAGGAAGTGAACGATACCCTGGGACACCATGTAGGCGATCTGGCGCTGCAGCAGGTGGGCGCCATTTTGACCGGACGGGTGCGCCGCTCCGATACAGTAGCCCGAACAGGCGGAGACGAGTTCTCTGTGATTCTGGAGGAGCCTACAAGCCGCAGCGCTGCCAAACTGGTGCGCCAGTCTCTGCTGAGTCTTCTCAATGAACCCCTGCAATTGGGCAATCATGCGGTGCGGATCGGGGCCAGCGTGGGCATAGCGGTCTTTCCGGATGACGCTGACGACATGGAATCTTTATGCATCGCGGCTGACCTGCGCATGTACGACGCCAAGCATGCCTCTATGCAGATGGACGAAAAATCGGAGCTTCCATCGTCCTCCTTGCGCCCCGCGCATCAGCCCAAGGCTGATTAACGGCGCATAGCGGATAGAATGGATAGCAGGCCCGGACGGTGAGTCCGGGCCTTGCTTTTGCTTATCTTGGCGCTGGCTGTCAGCCCTGACCGCGGCCGCCGCCAGGACCACCCGGCCTGCGGCGACGGCGGCGGCGATTGCTGGCGGCAGGAGGACGGCCCGAGCCGGCTGCCTGGCCGGCTGCAACCGGGGCGCCCTCAACGCGGTTGAAGTTCGGCTCGCTTTCCTCGTCGAACTCCTCGCCCGCATCGTCGTCGAAATCGTCTCCGCCCTCGATGAGGATGGTGCTCTGGTTGGATTTCGGCTGACGCTCGTCGAACTCGTTGCGCGGCGGTAGGGCGCCTTTTGGCCCGGCGCGGCGGGAGCAGCGGGAGTAGCGGATGCGGAGATCTCCAACTCGTCCGTCTCCACCGCAGCCGCCGGCGCCAGCTTGGCCTTCTGCTCCTTGATGAGCGCCTTGCGGCTGAGCTTGATGCGATTGCCCTCGATGGCCAGAACCTTGACCATCACCTGGTCGCCTTCGCGCAGTTCGTCCTTCACTTCCTTCACGCGATGCTCGGCGATCTCGGAGATGTGCAGCAGGCCGTCGGTGCCGGGGAAAAGCTCGACAAACGCGCCGAACTCTGCCAGCCGCACCACCTTGCCCAGGTAAATCTTGCCGATCTCCGGCACGGCGGTGATGTTGCCGATGATTTCCAGCGCCTTCTTCAGGCCCTCGGCGTCGCTGGAGGCAACATTGACCTTGCCGGTGTCGTCCACATCGATCTTGGCGCCGGTCTGCTCGATGATGCCGCGGATGGTCTGCGCCGCCCTTGCCCGATCAGGTCGCGAATCTTGTCGGTGGGAATCATCACGGTCTCGATGCGGGGCGCATAGGCGGAGCGCTCCGGTGCGCGGTCCGTCGAGCGCGGCGTCCATCTTGTCCAAGCAGGAAGAGGCGGCCACGTCGCGCCTGCTCCATGGCCTGCTCGAGGATCTGCGTGAGTCAGGCCGCCGATCTTGATGTCCATCTGCAGCGCGGTGATGCCCTTGCGGGTGCCGGCCACCTTGAAGTCCATATCGCCGTAGTGGTCTTCCGCGCCGGCGATGTCGGTAAGGATGGCGTAGTCGTCGCCCTCCTTGACCAGGCCCATGGCCACGCCGGCCACCGCGCCCTTGAGCGCGATGCCGGCGTCAAACAGCGCCAGGCTGGCGCCGCAGACCGAGGCCATCGACGAAGAGCCGTTGGACTCCAGAATGTCGGAGACGATGCGGATGGTGTAAGGCGACTCTTCGGCGCTGGGCAGAACCGCCGTGATGGCGCGCTCGGCCAGTGCTCCGTGGCCGATCTCGCGGCGGCCCGTGCCGCTCATGCGGCCCGTTTCGCCCACGCAGAAGGGCGGGAAGTTGTAGTGGAGCATGAAGGGCTTCTTCTTCTCGCCTTCGTAGCTCTCCAGCCGCTGGCCGTCGTCGGTGGTGCCCAGCGTGGCCGTAACCAGCGCCTGCGTCTCGCCGCGGGTAAACAGCGCCGAGCCGTGGGTGCGGGGCAGAACGCTGGTCTCGATGGTGATCTGGCGAATCTCGTCGAAGGCGCGGCGGTCGGGCCGGATGCGCTCCTTGGTCACCTGCTCGCGGAAGATCCGCTCGCGCAGCTGCTCATAGTAGTGGGCCAGCTTCTTCTTGGCGGCGGGATCGTCGGCGGGAAGCTCGGCGGCCAGCTCGTCCTTGATCTGCTTGATCAGGGCGTGGCTCTCCGTCTTGCCGTGCGTCTTGGTGTCCAGCGCGTCCTTGAGCCGGTCGCCGATCTTGGCCTTCAGCTCAGCGTAGTAAGCCTCGTCGAACTCCGGCGCGGTGAAGGCCCGCTTGGGCTTGCCGGCCAGGGCCACCAGCTCGTCGATGGCGGCAACGATCTTCTTGATCTCGGCGTGGGCAAACTCGATGGCCGCCAGGATGACCTCTTCGGTCTCTTCCTTGGCGCCCGACTCGATCATCACGATGCCGTCTTTGTGGCCGACGACCATGATGTTGACCGTGGTGGCGGCGCGCTCGGCGTAGGTGGGGTTGATGACGAACTCGCCATCGACGCGGCCCACGCGCACCGCGCCCACGGTGGCGCTGAAGGGAATGTCGGAGAGAGCCAGCGCGCAGGCGGCGGCGTTGATGCCCACCACGTCGGGGTCGTTCTCCTTGTCGGCGGAGAAGACCAGCGCAATCACCTGGGTCTCGTTGCGGAAGCCGTCGGGGAAGAGCGGGCGGATGGGGCGATCGATCTGGCGGCAGGTCAGGACTTCTTTTTCGCTGGGCCGGCCTTCGCGCTTGATGAAGCCTCCGGGGATGCGGCCGCCGGCGTAGGTGTACTCGCGGTAATCCACGGTGAGGGGGAAGAAGTCGATGCCTTCCCGGGGCTCGGGTGAGGCCACGGCGGTGGCCAGAACGACGGTTTCGCCCGTGGTGACCAGTGCGGCGCCAGAGGCTTGCTTGGCCATGCGGCCGGTCTCAAAGACCAGCCGCTTGCCGCCGGCAAGCTCGACGGCTACTTCATGCTTGGTAGACATAGTGTCCTCGTTTCATTTTGTTCGCTTGGGAAATCTTGTGGGGGAGGCGCGAAGCGGCGAGATGCTGCGCAGAGGTGAGCGGGCCGGGGAGCGGACTCCCGGCCGTGCGGCCTGGAGCGCGCTCAGCCGATAGCTGTGCGCAGGCCCTGGCAGCGGATTGCAGTTCGCCAGGTACACCATGGCCCCAGGTTCTGGGTGGAACGGGGGCCGTGACCAATATCCGGTCTGGGCGCTTCCGGGTCAAAGTTGGCTTTCCGATTATTTGCGGATACCGAGTTTGCCGATTACGTCGCGGTAGCGGTCGGAATCATGCGTCTTCAGGTAATCCAGCAGGCGGCGGCGCTTGCTGACCAGCATCAAAAGTCCACGCCGCGAGGCATGGTCCTTCTTGTGCAGTCTTGAAATGCTCGGTCAGTTCGCCAATCCGCTCACTCAGAATCGCGATCTGGACTTCCGGCGAACCGGTGTCCGTATCGTGGGTGCGGAAGCGTTCGATCAGGGTTGTTTTCTTTGCAGTCGCCAGCACGGCGTGTGTTACTCCTCGTTTTCTCTCAGGTCCACTCTCAAGTGTCTATTGTGAGATTACCATGAATGCGCAGTCCCGCGCTATTTTCCGGGACATCGGGAACCCGAAAGCAAACCACCCCGGTCAGCGCATTCCAAAACGGAAGAGCCGGTTGTGGGGGTTAGAATGCAAGCAGTGCACACAAACTATTTATGAAGGGCATGAAATTCCATGAGCAATCTGACACACATGACCGTGACCGCATGCACGGCGCTGGCGGCCAGCTTGAGCCTTTGTGCGACGGCGCAGAATCCCACCGCGGCCATTTCCAACGGACAGGTGAAGGCCACTCTCTATCTGCCTGACAGCAAGAACGGCTACTACCGCGGCACGCGATTCGATTGGTCGGGCGTGGTGAACAGCGTGCAATATGCCGGGCACACTTACTTCGGCCAGTGGTACGACCGGATGGACCCCAAGGTGGGCGACTACGTCTACGAGGGTACGGATATCGTCACCGGCCCCTGCACATCGATCATGGGCATTCCGGAAGAGTTCAAAACCAACAATTCCGCGCTGGGGTGGGACGAGGCCAAAGCCGGCGGAACCTTCATCAAGATCGGCGTGGGCGTGCTGCGCAGGCCGGATGACCGTCCCTACGACATGTTCCGGCTCTACGACCTCGTGGACGGCGGCAAGTGGACGGTGCGCAAGACCTCCACTTCCGTGGAGTTCACGCAGGAGCTTTCCGATCCCGCAACCGGCTACGCCTATATCTACCGCAAACGTGTTTCGCTCACCCGCGGCAAGCCTCAGATGGTGCTGGAACATAGCCTGCGCAATACCGGCAAGCGCGCCATCCAGACCAGTGTCTATGACCATAATTTCATGCGCATGGACAATCAGGGGCCAAACCCTGATGTGACGGTCAAGCTGCAGTTTCAGGCGCAGCCGGACGCGCCCCTGGATACAAAATTGGTGGAATTCCACGAAAATCAGATCGTCTTCACCAAGCCATTGAGCGGAGAGGACCACGTCATGGTTCCCTTCCACGGATTCGGAACGGATAGCAAGGATTATGATATCCGCTTCGAAAACCGCAAGTTGGGATTCGGCGTCAGGGCCACCGGCGATCGCCCGCTATCGCGTGCCGCATTATGGGGAATACGGGCTGTTTTCTCCGTGGAGCCCTTTATCGACATGACCATTGAACCGGGCGCCGAATTCACCTGGAAGATCACCTACGACTATTACACCATTCCCTAAGACACCCAGTAACAATCCGCCAGCGGCTACGGCTCCCCCACCATCCAATAGTTGGCGCGCGCCACGATGCGGGCGCCGTAGTCCTGCGCGGTCCGCACCCGGATGGTGTGCAGGCCGGGGGTGGGATTGGAGGGGCTGAAGGTGATCAGGTACCGGTTGCGCGCGTGCTTGGCCGCGTCCACCACGCGCTGCTCGAAGCGCTTGTCGCCGGTAAAGGTGGTGTACTCCCCGCCGCTCATGTGGGCAACTTCTTTGGCCACGTTCTTCTTGAAGGCCTGCACCAGCATGACCAGCGACGAGACGATGTTCATGGTGCGCTCGTCGCCGGAGTCCTTCATGTCGTGAAGCAATTCAGCGCGCGAGGGAGAAAACGAGACGCTCAGCACCAGCACATCGGATTGGCCGATCTTCGGATCAACTGCTCCGGCTTGGTGTGCTTGCTGCCGTGGTCGCGCTCTTCGCTGATCAGCAGCAGAACGCGGCGATACTCCTTGGGCTGCGACTGCAGCAGATCGACGGCATAGCTGACCGTATCCAGAATCGCGTCGCCGCCGTCGCCCGGGCTACAGATGCTTGAGGGCCTGGTTCACATCGTCGCTGGAGTGCGTGTAGTCGCGAATCAGATGGGGTTTCGAGTCGAAGCCCACCAGCGCCGCCTGGCTCCTGGCGTCGGCAAGGAAGAGATCGAGCAGCGGGCCGAGCTTGGCCAGCTTGTCGAATTCCAGCACGCTCACGCCGCCCAGCTCGACGGCCACCACCAGCGAAACCGGCGCCGTATCCATCTCCTCCTGCACGCGAATCTTCTGCGGCACGCCGTTGTCTTCAAGCACAAAATCGTCCGGCTTGAGGCCGTAGACAATGCCGCCGCCGCGCTTCTCCACCAGCGTAGGCACCAGCACCTCATTGGCCGTCACGCGCAGGGTGGGAGATTCAGGATGCGCGCTGGGCAGCGGCTGAGGAGGCTCGATGGGGGGCAACTGCTGCGCCCCGGCAACCGCGGCCAGGGTTGCGGTGAGCACAAAACAGCAGGAGCGAAATAATCCAAGTCTCATGTGAGGCTGCCCGGTTCGATCACTCGCGCCCTGACCGGCGCTTGCGCCGCGGTGGGGCAGAATCGAGGGCTGCGCGTAAGGCCAGAAAGGCCGGCGTGGGCTTGAGATCGTCGTTAAAGGGCAGAGGCCGCTGCAACGAGCCATCTTGGCGCTTGGCCCAGGGCTCATTGATCTCGTTCAGCCAGCTATGCGCGTCGGTAATGCCCCAGGTGAGCGCAATGGGAACATTCGGCTCGGCCAGCACTATGCTCAGATAATCCCGGTAGACCTGGGCTACGGCGGCGTCCTGCGCCTCTGGTCCGCCCGCCACGCTGCGGGTGTTCACGTCCATCTCGGTGACGTAAACCTCCAGGCCCATCCTGGCCGCTTCATGGATAAACCTCTGCAGGCCCGCACCGGGCTGGGGACCGTCGGCCTGAATGTGGCTCTGCACGCCTACGGCATGAATGGGCACTCTGTTGTCCTTGAACCTGCGCAATAGCTGAAGCACCAGTTCCCTCTTGCGGGTTTGCTCCGGCGTATCGAGGCTCGATGCCGTAGTCGTTATAGGTCAGCCTGGCATGGGGATCGGCGTCAGCGGCGGTGCGGAAGGCCAATTCGATGTAATCCGGGCCGATCGACTCCAGCCACGGCGTTTTGCGCAGGCCGTCGGGACGGCCATCGCCGGGATTGATGGCTTCGTTGACCACGTCCCAACTGTGAATTTGCCCGCGATAGCGCCCGGCCACGGCCTGGATGTGCTGAGTGAGATGGGTACGCGCATTGCTCTCGTTCACCGTGGATTTGAACCAGGAGGGCAACGCCTCATGCCAGCAGAGGTTGTGACCGCGCACCCGCTGACCTGCGAGGCCGGCAAAGCGCATCAACTTATCAGCCATAGTGAAATCGAAGATGCTGCGGCCCGGGCGCAACGCCGCCCACTTCATCGCGCCTTCAGCCACCACAATCCCGGCCTGCTCTTTGATCAATAGCGTATAGCCGTCGCTGGCGTTGCCGGCGGCTACTCCATCCACGTCCAGCAGCGCGGGATTGACCGCCGTGCCATAGAGCAATCCGCGAGCCGCCGCATGGGCGCGCAGTGAGTCAGGCCCACTCACGCTCACTGAGGCCGCCGGCGCGGCGTTTTGCTGGGCACGCAGCCAGCCGGGCAGCGCTGCCGCGGTTCCCAGAGCCAGCGCAGCCCTGCCAAACTGCCTGCGAGTCATTTCCGGATTGCCAGTCTCCGCCATTCATCCCTCCGCATATCTATTTAATTCCCCACTCGATCCCCGCCGCACATTGATGCCGGCTGGCGCGAATTCATGCCTGCTTGCGCACTTCGCGGTCCATGCGGCCGGTCCAGGAGAGGAAGGCCAAAAGCTCCCAGCGGGAGGTCCAGACAAATTTCAGAATGTCTTTGGTGGTCATGGTATCCGCGTGCATGCCGGAATAGGTCTCAATGCGCCAGCGCAGGTACTCGCTCCGCCACGGAGCCAGCCGGTGGCCGCGCGTTGCATTCCAGAGGAAACGGAGTGGGGCCAACAAGGTGTGTCCTTCACTATCGAGTATAGACGGCATAAGGCCGTCGCGGCGCGCGCCAGTGCTGGCGTCACTGCGGCAACTTGCTGAACAGGTCGTTCGGTGGTGGAATTCAGTTGCGCGATCACATCCTCAAGCGCCGTCTGCTGGGTTTCCGACAGAGAAAGCTGCGTGGAGACCTGGGCCACATCGGCCTGCATCAGGTTGGTCTGCGCGGCGGTCAGTTGGGTCTGGTTGCTGGTGACGGCGTCGGAGGCGGCGGTGAGCTGGGTGATGGAGTTGTCGATGGTCACGCGCTGCTGGGAGACGTAGTTCAGCGCCGTGCTAAGCGCCGCCGTATCGCTCACCGCCTGGGTGGTGTCGACCGTGCCGCTGGAATAGTCGGCGATGAGATTGTTCAGAGCGCCAAAGACGCTGTTCGAGCCGCTGCCGAAAAAGATCTGGTTGCCGGGCACATTCAACTGGATTTTTTGGCCGTTGGGCGTCTGGAGATAGTTGATGTCCTGGTCGCCGTTGTAGGTGGTAATGGCCGGCGACTTGACGGTCGAGGTGGTGAAGGGAGTGGTGGAAGTCTGGCCGCCGGCAAAGATGTACTGGCCCTGATAACTGGTGTTGGCCAGCGACTGCACTTCGTCGAGAATGCCGGAAATCTGGTTGCCGATGGACTTCACGTCGCTGGGATTCATGGTGCCGTTATTGGCGCTGGTGGCCAGCGAAATGGCCTGGGTGAGTTGGGCAACCACGCTGCCCAGGGTGGAATCGGCCACCTGCAACTGGCCCGTGACCAGGCTGGAGCTTTGCGTGAATGAATCGTCCTGCTGAATCTGATTGAGCAGCAGCACATTTTCACCCGCGGCCACCGGATTCTGGCTCAGCGAGGTAATGCTCACGCCGCTGGAGAGCTCGGCCGTCAATTGTTGCTCATTGGCCTGGGTCTGATCGAGAGAAGTGACCAGATTGGTGACATAATTTGGATCCACACCGCATTGGATTCCTCCATAGGCTTGGCCGATCCTGCCGCCACGCGCCTGCGCAGCCTTAGGAGACCGCCGTCTCTTCACCCAGGTTCAATGCCGAAGCCATGATGGTGTTCAGCATCGTAAAGACCTGCGAAGCTGCCTGGTAGCTGCGCTCCAGCGTGGTCAGCGACGAGGCTTCGTCGTCCAGATTGACGCTGGAGAGCGCATCGTTCTGGGTCTGCAACTGGGTCACCGAGGCGTTTTGCGCCGTATTCTCGGTTTGCACGCCGGAGACCGTCGCACCCAGCGTGGTGACAAAGTTCGAGTAGTAGTCGGTGGGCGTCTGGCCGTTAACGATCGACTGGTTGGCCAGGTTGGCCATGGCGGTGGCGTTGGAGTTGTCGCCCGTTCCGTCTCCCAATCCGGCGGCGGCGATCTGGTTGGGGTCGGTCATGACCACGCTCATGTTGGCCGCGCTGCCGGCCACGGCGATGGGTTGATTGAAGATGTTGAGAGGCTCGGCTAATGTGCCGCTGACTCCATCCAGATCGGTTCCAGGGTTGTTCTGCGCATTCACTGAGGTGGAGACGCTGCTAGGCCAGTTGGTCGAGCGAGGCGAGAACGCCGGGAATGTCCTGATCGCGCGCCGTCAGATAGCCGCCCACCTCGCCGCCGCCGCCGGCCAACTGCGAGGTAATGTCCACACCGCCCAGGTAGAAGTCGGTTACCCCGTTCACCGTGCCGGTGGTCAAGGGGACGCTCGACCCCCCGGAGAGCAACAACTGGCCGGAGGCGGTGGTGATCTCGAGCCCGTTGTTCTCGGTCGTAACCTGGTTGATGCCAATCAGTTGCGAAAGCTGGCTCAGGTCCTGCTGGCGCTGATCTTCGAGCGTGCCGGCATCGGCCTCGGGCGAGGTGGACTGAATCTGCTGGTTGAGCTGGGCGATGGCGCTGGTCAGCGAATTCACCTGGCTGGTTACGCCCACCGCTTCCTGGTCCAGGGCCGACCTTTGAGAGTTCAGGCTGGCGGCGGCATTGGAGATGTCGCCGGCCAGCGTGGAGGCCGTGGAGAGCACATCCTGGCGCAGCGCATTGTTAGTAGGATTGGCTTCCAGCGATGAAAATGAACTGAAGAAGCTGGTCAGGTCGCTGCCAATGTCTCCCGCCGTGGCAGTGGACGAGCCCGAATCGGGCGTGAACAGGGCCTGCACGTTGTTGAGCGCGGCCAGCCGCGCGCTCGATGCCGAGGCCATCTGCTGCTGCTGATTAAGCCGCTCCTCCAACACGCTGTCACGCACGGAAGTGGCTCCCGTCTCAGTAACCCCGTTGCCGTAAGAGGCACCGTTGATCTCAACCGGATCGTTCTCCCGCCAGTTGGGGGTCTCTTTCGTATAGCCGGGAGTGTTGGCATTGGCCACGTTGTTGGCCACAATGTTCAGGGCCGCCTGATCGGCATCCAGAGCCTGCGAGGTCAGGATCAATGCGGAGTTAATTGTTCCCATGCCCGGCCTCCGTCCGCGTCCAGCTTGTTTGTCCGTACTCCAGCCGCCCTGCGCGCAATTCCCGCAAGCGGTTCATCACATTCAGGTTGGCCCGCGTCGCCTCCAGCACCCTGGCGAATACCGCCATATCCTGAGCTGCCTCCCTGGCCTGGCGGGCCAGCATAGCGCGCTCTGTAGCGCAGGCCGGCGCCAGATCCCGGTTAAGCGCCTGGCAGGAGAGCGCCAACTCCTCCAACCGGTCCGCATCCAGAAGGGCCAGCGCCCGCGATGCCTCCACTACCAGATCCTTCAGCTCCGCATGCTGGCGGAACGACCCACCCTTCTGCATTGCCCGCTTCCCTTTCGTTTCCGCCGGGCTGCTCTCCATCGCCATCTGTCTCCGCCCATCCGGCCAGTGACCTTGGGGCATTCATCCGCAGCCGTGTTTCCCGCGGCAAGTGCACTCAACCTCCGGCTTAAACCAGGCTCAACCGGACTAAGCCCGGATTACTGTTCGCCGCCCAGCATGGCATCCACAACCCTGGACGCCACCGCCGAAGCCGGCACATCGTAGGTTCCCGCCGCCAGCGCAGACTGAATGGCGGCTACCTTGTCCATGCGCACACCGGGTTCGGCGGCCGTCAGCGAAACCTCGCTTCCCGCGCTGCTCAGCGTTGCCCGGTCGCTGCCCAGGGCGCTGCCGCCGGCCGCGGTGTTGCTTTTGGTTTGAGTAGCAGCCGGGGGCGTGGTGGGCACTCCCAAAAGCGATTTCAATCCATCAAGACTGGTGCGAATGTCCATACGCAATGCTCCTTGCTGGGTCTATCGGCGTCTCTGCTAATCACTTTAGTCATTCAAGGGCCTTCATCACGGTATTGCCGTGCAGTTTTCCGGTTACCTGTCCGGTTACGTTCCGGTTACCGGAAGGGGAGAGGTCCTTGATGATGCGGCTGGCAATCCCAAACCCTCCCTGCTCGCTCAGCGCCTGTCCCAGAGCCTCGGAGGCAAACTCCTCCAGCGCCCCGCTGGAGCCGTAGCCGGAATCGGAGCTGGAGTCTTCATCCTCACCCGTAAGCGGGCTGGCATGGGTCATGGGCTGCAATAACTCCTTCATCATCTGCGCCTCGAACTCGTGCGCCGCCCGCACCAGCCGGGGTTGCGGCGCAACTGCGCCTTCCGAGCCTGAGGCCGCTGTTGCCGCCAGCGAATTGATTTGAGGATTCATGCCAACGCCTCCATCACAGCACCTCCAGGTCGGCCTCCAGCGCGCCGGCCTCCTTCATGGCCTGGAGGATGGAAATCACGTCCCGCGCTCCTGCTCCTGTGCGCTGCAATTCCTGGACCAAATCCTCCACCGTGGCGCCTTCTTTCAGGTCGATGCGGTTGACCGGCTTGTCCTGGGCCTGCACCGCGGTCTGCTGGACCACCTCGGTCGTGCCCGTGGAAAGCGCGTTGGGCTGCGAGACCATGGTCTCGGAGATCACATTCACGCTCAATCCCCCGTGCAGGATGGAGACCGGCTGCAGGCGCACCGTGCCCCCGATGACCACGGTCCCGGTGCGCTCGTTCACCACCACGCGCGCGCGGGGATAAACCTCGACCTCGACGGCCTCTACCCGGTCGAGCAGCGCCGCCATGTCCTCGCTCGGGCGCCGCGGTGATCTCCACCCGGCGGCTGTCAACGGCATGGGCGCGGTCCGAGCCCAGCGCACGGTCGATGGCCGCGGCCATGCGCTCGGCGGTATGGAAGTCGGCATCGTTCAATACCACGCTGACGGTGTGCATCTGCTTCAGGTCGAAAGGCACCGGCCGCTCCACCAGCGCCCCGCCGGGAATGCGCGCGGTGGTGGGGTGGTTGAACTGCTTGGTGTTGCCCCCCGAGGAGGCCATGTAGCCGCCCAGCACCAGGGCTCCCTGCGCCTGGGCGTAGATCTGCCCGTCCGGCCCGTAGAGCGGGGTCATCAGCAGGATGCCTCCTTCGAGCGATCGCGCATCGCCGGCCGAGGAAACCGTTACGTCCATCTTGTAGCCGGGGCGGCTGAAGGGCGGCAGCGTGGCCACCACAAACACCGCGGCCATATTTTTGACCTGCATGTTGTTGGCGCTGTTGGCGCCGGTCTGGGGCACGGTGACGCCCATGCGCTCCAGCGCCGAGATCAGCGTCTGCGCGGGAAAAACCGTCTGCTGGCTGTCCCCGGTGCCGCGCAGCCCGACCACCAGCCCGTAGCCGACCAACTGGTTGTCGCGAATTCCCTCGATGGTGGCCACATCCTTGATGCGCGCCAGCTTGGGCGCAGTTTCGGCGCAAACCGTGGCGGGAGCCAGCGCCAGGATCACGGCCAGCGCAAGCCAGACGCGGAGGCTTTCGCCCCTCCCGCGTTGCGCCCTTTTCCTGCACAAAAATCGCATCGCTATTCCCTGATCCCTGGCCCCTAAAAGACCAGCAGCTTTTCCAGAAAGCGCACCACCGGGTTCTGGCGGTAGGTGGAGTCGTTGACGATGCCCTTGCCGGTCACCTCCAGCTCCAGGTCGGTCATGGCCGTCGAGAGCACCTGGTTCTGCGCGCTCACGTCCTCCGGGCGCACCAGGCCGCGCAGCTTGATCAGCTGCGTCTGCTGCGAGAAGGTCAACTGCCGCGTGGCCTGCACCACCAGCATGCCGTTGGGCAGCACGTCCACCACCTCGGCGCCGAAGGTGGTCGCCAGGCTGGAGTTGGTGGTGCTCTGGCCCTGCGCGGTCAGCCCCGAAGCCGCGGTCATGCCGACCAGGTTCTGCAGCTGTTCGAGGTCTTCAGCTTGCCGAAGAGCGCGGTCAGCCCGGAGCTGGCGTTCGAGGCTCGAGAGTTCTTCACCTGGCCGTCGGTCGACGCGGCCAGGCTCTCGGTGACCACGATCGAGACCACGTCGTGCAGCCGGACGGCCTTGGCGTCGGTGCCCAGCCGCACCAGCCGGCCCTCCGAACTCCAGATCGAGCCCGGCGTCCGCACCTCCGCCGCCTGCTGCGCCCGCACCCGCTCGATATAGGCCTGCAGAGCGGCTTCGGGAGGAGTGGTCTTGGCGGCCGGCTCCGTCTTCTTCTGCTTGGCCGTCGCGTACAGAGGCGCCATCATCAGCGCCAGCGCCAGGCAGAATCCCATCACCCCCAAGAACCTTGATCTCATGGCCGCGTCTCCGTCCGTGGCTGAAAAGCCGCCCGGCCCGGCGCCACGGCCACAACCCGCACCACATTGCCGCCAATCTTCAAGCGCGCATCGAAAGGAGATCCAATCACGGCCGGACCCAGGGCCACCGCCTCCAGGCGGGCCTCGACCACCGCCGTGTTCTCCTCGACAATCAGCCGGTCTCCGGAGCGAATGACAGGGCGAGGCGGCTCAACTCCCGGCTGGCTGGGGCCGGACCGGTTCTGGGGGCGGAATCCCCCCACCAGCAGCAGGCGGCCGGGCCCTCCGGGATGGCTGGGATCGCGCACCAGAAGCCAGCGCGCCCCGTTGTGCGGATCGTCAATCTCGCGGACGATCTCGCTGTAAGCCGCCGGCAGGCTCTGCATAGGAGAGCAGGATGCGAGGAGCGGGATCCGCCGCGCCGCCCGCCTGGCTGAAGGCCGCGGGCGCAAGCGATAAAGCCAGCAGCGCCGCGCCCAAGCGAATTTTCAGTCCCCATCTCATGCCGCACCCAACTCTTCATCAAATTCTTTAGCTCTAATGGGTCATATTATTGACTTGGGAGTACATATCGTCGGCGGCCTTGATCACCTTGGAGTTCGATTCGTAGGCCCGCTGCGCCAGCACCATCTGCACAAACATGGTGACCACGTCCACATTGGAGTTCTCCAGATACCCCTGCTGCAGGGTGCCCAACCCCTCAGTCCCTCCGGGGTTGCCGGTGACCGGGTCGCCGGAGCTGAGCGTGGCCTGCAAGAGGTTGGAGCCCATGCTCTCCAGGCCCCCCGGATTGGGGAAGGTGGCCAGCTGAATCTGCCCCAGCTGCGAGGGGTTCTGCTGCCCCGGCAGGGTGGCGTTCACCACTCCGTATTGGGTGATCGTCACCGCCGTGGCGTTGGGGGGAATGGTGATGGTGGGAATGATCGGATCGCCGTCGGTGGTCACGATCGTTCCCTGGTTGTTCAGCTGGAACTGGCCGGCGCGGGTGTAGGCGATGGTGCCGTCCGGCCGCTGCACCTGGAAGAACCCGGCTCCCTCGATGGCCACGTCGAGCGGATTGTCGGTCTCGTTCAACGATCCCTGGGTGTTGATGACCTCGGTGGCCGCCGATTTGGTTCCCAAGCCCACCTGCAGCCCCGCCGAGACCGTCGTCTGGCTCTGCGCCGCTCCCGGCGTCACCAGGTTCTGGTAGACCATGTCCTGGAACTCCAGGCGCAACTGGCGGAATCCGGTGGTGGAGGAGTTGGCCAGGTTGTTGGCGATGGTATCCAGATTCAACTGCTGCGCGCTCATGCCGCTGGCGGCGGTGTACAAGGCTCGAATCATTGGGACTCCTTTTGTAGGGAATAGGGATTAGGGAATAGGGAATAGAAACCCCTGCCCTCGAACAACAACCGCCGATTGCCTTGCTGCTGACTGCAAATACATGACCCCTATCCGCTGATTTCTGATTTCGACTACTGAGTACTGAAAACTGTTCCCTACTCCCTATTCCCTGTCCTTCACACTTTGGGCAGGTCCTCGCTGGCGATTTTGTTGAACTCGGTGTGGAAGACGGTGAGCGCTTTCTGCATCATCTCCGCTTCGCGCTGGACCATCACCAGGTTCAGCGACCCCTGAATCACGCTCTGGTTGGCGTTCTCGATGGCCCCCTGGCGGATGGAGGCATCCCTGGAGAGCACGGGCTTCACGCCCTGGAGCGCGATATAGCGGTTGGAGCCCTCCGGGGTCAACTCGGCGCCACCGGGAAAGGTGAAGACCCCCACCGCAGCCACCACGCCTCCGGCCACCGAGAGCACGCCATCCGCACCCACCGTCACCTCGCCGGGAGGAACGGGAATGGGCTGGCCGGTGGTGGAGAGCACCGCATCGCCCGCGGCTGTAACCAGTTGTCCGCCCGGAGTGCGGTGAAAGCCGCCATCGCGGGTGAAACGCGGGCCATTGGAGGTCTGCACCTGAAAAAACCCTTCGCCTTCAATGGCCAGATCCAAAGGATTGCCGGTCTGTTGGAGCGCGCCCTGGCCCATGTTCAGCCGGTCGCCGCCCAGGAGGCCGTAATTGTTCACCGTACGGCCCAACTGCGAGTCCTGGGTGTCGGGCCCCAGCAGCACGGAGCGGAAGTACTCCTGCTCGGAGCGGTAGCCGGGGGTTTGGGCATTGGCCAGATTGGTGGCCGCGATATCCAGCGCCTGGGTGCGCGCCACCAGCCCCGTCATGGCCGCATAGTATCCACTGTCCATGGCATGCATCTCCTGTCGGGAAATAAAGATGCAGGTTGAGGACCGGAAAGCGGAGGAAGGGATTAGAGCAAGATTAAAAATGGGGGTGGGGGTAGTGCCAGAAGCGGACAAACGGAGAGGGCCGCGTGTGGTACGAGGTCAATGGGACGCAATTCTCTCTTCCGCTGTCCTGTATTCTGTCTCAGAAGTGATATAAATACGGGTCACCGGCGCCGAAAAGGAGATTTCGGATGAAACATCTTCGTTTCCCGGTGTTTTGCCTTCTCGCGGCTGGTGTGCTGGCCTGCGGCTGCGGCTCCAGCAGCAATACCAGCCCTCCTCCGCCGGTCTTCACGGTTTCGATTTCTGCTCAGCGAGCTGCCCTGGCAACCACGCAGAAGTTTCCCATTACGGCTACGACCAACGACACATCGGGAGTGAACTGGACCTCGACAGGAGGCAGCTTTTCAGCGCCGACGAGTCTGACAGGAGTGGCCGTGACGTATACGGCTCCGAGTGCGGCCGGGAGCTATAAGATCACGGCGAGCAGCGTATCCAATCCCGCTGACAGCGCCGCGATGACCGTCTTCGTCACCGATCTGGCTGGAGTAACGACCTACCACAACGACTTGTCGCGCGATGGCGTCAACAGCCAGGAATATGCACTGACAGCGGCAACTGTGACCACCTCGACTTTCGGCAAGTTGTTCACCTGCCCGGTCGACGGCGCGATCTATACGCAGCCGTTGTGGGCGCCGAATCTGACCGTGAAGGGGACGACGCACAACGTGGTGCTGGTGGCCACGCAGCATAACAGCCTGTTTGCCTTCGATGCCGACTCCAACCCATGCGTGACGCTCTGGAGTGCGAACCTCATCGACGCGAATCACGGGGCTGGAGCGGGGGAGACTTCAGTCCCTTCCGGACCAGCAGGTTACCTGGTGGGATCCGGCAGCGGGGATATTACGCCTGAGGTGGGCGTAACCGGGACGCCGGTGATCGATCCGTCGACGGACACGCTCTACGCGGTTTCGAAGTCGATGAATTCCGCAGGCACGGAGTTTTATCAGCGCCTTCACGCCATCGACATTACCACGGGCAGCGAGAAATTTGGCGGCCCTGCGAATATCGGGCCGGGCATCACCTTCCCGGGCACGGGCGACGGGGGCGCAACGGTCAGCTTCAATGCGCGCCAGCAGAATCAGCGGCCCGGACTTGCGCTGGTCAACGGAACGGTCTATGTTGTCTGGGCATCGCACGAGGACACCCTCCCCTACTATGGCTGGGTAGTGGGGTTCAATGCCTCCAATCTGGCCGTCACCAACGTGCTGAATGTATCTCCGAATGTGCAGTATGGCGGAATATGGATGGGCGGCGGCGCGCCCGCGGCGGACTCCAACAACCATCTCTATCTGATCACCGGGAATGCCACCTTCGATGCCAACAATGCCAGCGCGCCCAACAACGACTATGGAGACTCCTTCCTTCAATTGACGGAAAGCCTGGCGATTACATCCTACTTCACCCCTTCCGACGAGGTGAGCGATGCCGAAAATGATTTTGATTTTGGCTCGGGAGGATCGGCGGTGGTGCTGAATGTGAATTCCGGCTCCATCAAGCACCTGGTGATTGGCGGCGGCAAGGATGGCGTACTCTATCTGCTGAATGGCGACATGATGGGCGGGATGGGAGACGCGAATGCCCGGCAGCACTTCTTCATCGGAGGCGGCATCTTTGCCACGGGAGCTTTCTGGAATAACAGCTTCTATATTGCGCCGATAGCGAGTACGCTGCAGGCCTTCTCCTTCGATGCCACCACGAACCTCTTCAGCACGGGCGCAACTTCTATCTCCGCGACCACCTATGGATTCCCCGGCGCAACGCCATCGGTTTCAGCCGCAGGCAATTCGAACGGGATCGTGTGGGCGCTGGACAACACGCTCTACTGCACGCCCCAGTCCCCTGGCTGCGGACCGGCGGTGCTTCATGCCTACAGCGCCGCAAATCTCTCCACGGAGTTGTGGAACAGTGGAATGGCGGCCGGGGATGCTGCGGGCAATGCGGTCAAGTTCACCGTGCCCACGGTGGCCAATGGCAAAGTCTACGTGGGGACGCGGGGCAACAATACCGGCGGCGCCGGCAACTCGACCACTGTTCCCGGCGAACTGGATATTTACGGGCTGAAGCAGAACTGATAGCCGAGTTTGCAGTTAGGGCTACCTGGGCGGCGTTGCAACTGTGATGGGCGCGGCGGAAGGTTGGCAGATTTGCATCTCCGCACGCGCAGAGATAGTAGACAAGGCCCGCCCCCCAGCCAGTCTCGCTAGTGTTTCGTCAGTTCCATGGCCCAGCCCGCGCTCGGGTTGATGGGGATTACGATCGTCGTTCCGGGGGGCGCCTGCTCAAACTGCGCGGCGTACCGGGGGAAATCAAGATCTTTAAAGGGCGGATAGTTCCAGTCCTGATAGACCCCGATGGGAAACAACAGCAGCAACGCCAGGGCAATGGAGCGGATCGCCCGGGGAGAGGCCCTGCGAGTGGCCATCCATAACAGGGAAGCCAGGAATGCCAGCATGGACAGAAAGTAATAGCGTTCGCCGCAACCGGGCACGCACAGCCAATCCCACTGCGGGCGATCCGGCGGCCCGGCTAGGGGGCTCATCAGACCGAGCGCGAGCACTGCATAGGCAAACAGAATAAAAAGCCTTAGCTCCGTCTGTCCATAGCGAAGCGCATACAGCAAGACGGCCAGCCCTGCCACGGTTGCGATCACCTCCACAACGTGCAAGTCACGCAATTGCAGAAGCCAGTCTTGTGTATTCCGTCCCAGTAACGAAGAAAGAAATACCTGCCGTCCCAAAATGGCAGCGAGGCGGGAGAAAGTGGGGCCATTGGGCGCCACCTGTCGATCGTGGGTAAGCAGTGCTGTGAGACCGGCAACCAGCGCGCCGGGAACGAGCAGGGCCAGGCATAACGCTGACCACCCTTGCCGCCGCTTCCACCACAAGACTGCGGCCACAGGAACCAGCAGCACGCCGAGCGGACTGCTGACAGAGATGAGTACCAGCACAGCCCCGTCAAAAATCCGCCACCCCCAACCGCTTGCCGGTCGAGCCAGCAACACCAGGCAAGCCGCCAATGCCAGGTGCCAATGGCCATTGGTAATGTTGGCGTGAACTTCGGCGGCGTTCGGAAGAGCCAGATACAGGAGACTCCCTAGCAGGCGCGTCTTTAGAGGTATGCCGGAAAAGCGGGACGAAAGGAATATATTCACGGGCAGAATCTGGACCACAATGGCGCAAAGGTTCATCACCAGCGGAGCCAGAGAGAGTGGAAACAGCAGCGCGATGAGCGTAACCATCCGGCTGAGCGTTTGCAAATAGCCGGACCACGGCATTAACAGGGAATGCAGGCCGTGGTTATACGCATCGAGATACCAACCCCTGCCGTCTTCAGCGTAAAACTGGGCATTCAGTATTGCATCAGGACGGCGGGAGCAGACGATCAGGAACGCGACTGTGAAAACGATGGCATGGAGATAGAAGCCCTTGATCTTGCTCACCAGACCAATTACATCAGGGCGCAGGAAATTCTTTTTCGAGGTGCCGGACACTGTCGGCAACGTCTGCTTGGTCTTTCGGCGTTTCATCATGTCCCTCGAGGGACTTAGGAGTAAGCTGGGCGCGGCAGAAACTTCACCCACGCATGGGTCTGTCCGTGATTGGCCTCGAAGCTCAACGGCGATATGCCGTAGCTCAATAGATTAAATGGCGCCGGGAGGGGAGGCAAACCGGCATCGCCAGGCCGAGCCTCACCCGATCCAAGCCTGAAAGTTCGTGCGGGCCATTGATCGCCCAGGCCGCGTCGCAGATCTGCTTCAGGCTACTGCTCTAAAAGGCTTGCCGGAGGTTACTGAATGCCATCGCAGACGATGGTTACGGCGAAGCCGGTGTCCTCAATGCGGTAGACGTGATGGAGCTGGAACTCGGGGGCCTGGACGTGGAGTTTGTAATCCCGGCCGGTGATGACGGCGGGAATCGAGAGCCCGCAGTTGGCGGCCAGGTCCGGGACCTTGCCCTTCCAGCTTCCCGCCAGCATGTTGCAGATTTCGCCAATGGCGTCCTTGACGGTGTCGTCGATCTCAGAGAACTCCATGCCCGTCATGTGCGCGGCGATCTTCATGGCCGCGCTGCTTCCGG
Organism: uncultured Acidobacteriaceae bacterium; assembly: GCA_963796085.1. Lineage (GTDB taxonomy): Bacteria > Acidobacteriota > Terriglobia > Terriglobales > Acidobacteriaceae > Telmatobacter. Next base: position 311,410 of record CAWCKF010000009.1, read on the forward strand.
AACGGAAGACGCAGGCCCCGCTCAACAATCCGCCAAAGCCCACTACCGCGGTCACCGACTCGGGCTCCTGGACCAGCGGCGCGGAGTCGCGCCGGCAGTTCACCCCCAGCATCAGTTGAAAGACCTCTTGCACGCTGGCATCCAGGTTCTTTGGATCCGAGACCAGTTGCACGGATTCACGCAACGACACCGCCATGGTATGCTCCATTCCGCTTCCGCCGCCCTCTCGCTAGAGCAATCGCGGCCGCCCGCGCTCCCTTCAACAGCACTACGCCGCACCGCTAGGCCGCATGCAAGAGCGGCAATACACGTTCCTTCACCTGATCGGTGGTAAACGGCTTGCGGATATAACCCTGCGCTCCGGAGAGGATGGCCTGTTTCACATGTTCCTCGCTGGACTCGGTGGTGATCATCACCACGGGAACGCCGGGAGCCAGGTTCTGCGCCCGGATCTGGCGCAGAAACTCCAGCCCATCCATGGAGGGCATGTTGATGTCGGAGAGAATCAGGTCCACCTGCTTGGCTTTCAGCAGGTCCAGCCCCTCGCTGCCGCTGCCGGCCTCGTAGACCATCAGGAGTTCCAGGCCAGCCTGGCGGAGCGCACGCTCCACAATCTTGCGCATGACCGAGGAATCGTCGACGATCAGGGTTCGAATTTCATGCATGCCCAGGCTCCTCTGGTGTGTTTATCGGCTATTGCTGTGAATCCATGAAAGCGTATTCTTTGGCCCGCTCTAATGCGAGCCGATAGAACAGATCAGGTCCTGAAGCGAAGCGGCTTCCGGCAGCGGCCCAGTCTGGGGACGCTGCCACATGCGCAGCCACAGGCAGTCGTGAGCGCGGACCAGGCGGGACTCGACCGGCCGCACTTTTTCAATGGATTTGGCCAGCGCGTGGACCAGCGCCGGTTCCGAGCTGGCCTCGATCAGCTCCACGGGTGGAAAGCGGGCGCTCAACATGCGTGTATGCGCCATGCGGAAGAGCGATCCCTGCACCAGCCCGCTCTCCACGCGCAACCCCGTCATGCGCTGGATGGCCAGGGCCATCACCGGGTCCAGCCGGTCTTCAAATCCCAGGTAGAGAAGCCTGCCCGCAGCCACCCGAGGGGCAGCGCGCCAAAGGCATCCACGAACAGCCGGGGCAATAGCGCGGTAAGGGCCTCGGCGTCGTGAAACTCCATGGGCAGCACCGGGCAGCTCCATTGCAGGCCCAATGCCCTGGTCACCAACTGCTCGCTGACTCCCTGCTGGCGCACCAGCCAGTGGCCCAGGCGGCCGGCTCCGGAGAGCTTCTGAGCGTCCAGCGCCTGGCGCAACTGGCCGGTGGTAATCCAGCCCTGCTCCAGCATCACCAGTCCCAGCGGAATGCGGTGACGATGGCTCTCCTGCGCGCTGCCCCGTCCGTCCAGCTCGCGGCGCACCGCCGCCTCCACCCGCGCCGCCGTGCATGCGGCCGAGCAGTTCCAGCCGCCTTCAAAGACCGGCGCCGTGCGGCTGCGCCAGAGGTGCAGCCATCCCGAGCCGCAACAGGTATTGGCGCAGATTTCAAACAGGCCCAGCCGCGAGCCCTCCGGAGCGCGGCCCTGCATCTCAGGCCAGGCCCCGGCAAGCGCGGCTCCGGCCGCCGGGGGAGACGCATCACGGGCCGCCCGCCCCTGTCCCGCCGCCCGCCTGCTCAGAATAGGCATCGTATGCTGTCCAGCCGCTTTCTGGGCGCGGCCACCTCGGTTACGCGCAAGCCAAAGTTGCCGTTCACCAGCACCACCTCACCGCGGGCCACGATCTTGTCGCCGACGATCAGGTCCACGGGGTCGGCTACATGGCGGTCTAACTGCACCACGTCTCCCGGTCCCAGATCGAGAATCTCGCCCAGCGGCATCTCCCGGGAACCAAAGCGCAGGGAGGCGTCGAGCTCGACATCGAGCAGCAACTCAATGCCGGGGTTCAAGGCTGCCGCGGGATTCGAGGTGACTGCGGGGCTGGAGGCCGCCGGAGGCGCAGGGGCGGCTGCGGCGGGTTGGTCCGCAACTGCCTTGGTCTTGGATGGCTGCGCCGGCTTGGGGGAGCGCACCTCGTCCTGAACCAGAATCGTCCAGGCGCGCTCGCCCGACTGCAACTGGAAGGCGCAGGATACCTTGCTCTCCGCGGAGCTCGGCTCGAACTTCTCCACGCGGCACTTGACTCCGCTTTTGGCCAGCAGTTCCCCGGCGGCGGCATCGGCCACCTCGCGCAGCAGTTCGCCCCAGCCGGCCCTCTGATCCACCCCCTCGCCCACCAGCGGAGACTCCAAAATACTGCCGTCGAGGATTACGGCGAAGCGACCCTCCCGATCTCCGGAGAGCGTGGCGGCAAACCCAAAGGCGCCCTCGGCCAGCGGTTTGGGCAGAGACTCGGCCAGTTGCGGCTCTCCGGCCAGAGCCTGCGAGAACAAGGCCGCGGCCACGCTGGTCCAACACTCGAGATAGGTTTTCATGCCTCACCCTCCCCCATCAGGCGCTCGATGCGGGCTCCGCGGTGCGCTCCCTGGCGGATGGCCTGGGCGCGGGAGAGCGGCTGGCCGCCCACCCGCCACACGGGCAAGGTGTTGGCGGGCAGGTCGAGGCGGATTACTGCTCCCGGCTCCAGGTTTTCGATCATGCTGGCCGCCAGGCGCACGGTGGGCAACTGCAGGGAGCCGCCCACCAGAATGCGGCGCGCCGCGGCCTCCATCTGCGCCCGGATTTCACCGGCATGGCGGCGGCGCCGGCCCCAGTCCGAGGTCAGGCGGCGCAGGATGGTGTTGGCCACCACGGCGGGAAAGGCCAGATTGAGCAGGCCCGAGCTGTGCGGCATGCGAATCTCAAAGCTCAGGCAAAGGGTCTTTTCCGTAACCGACATCATGCGCGCCACCTGGGTCTGCATCTGGCGGCGCTCGAAGTTGAAGCTCAGGCCTACCGGCTGCCAGGCCGCGGTCAGTTCGCGGCAGATGATCTCGACGACCGAGCCCAGAATGGATTCCTCAATGTCTGTAAGCTCGCGCAAGGGGCCGTCGCGGCCTTCGCCGCCCAGCAGCAGGTCGATGATGGGAGGAGCCAGGGCCAGGTCCAACTGCAGCACCGAGAGCGCTCCCAGCGGTTCCAGGCGCACCGAGGCCACATAGCTGATCTCCGGGATGCGCAGCAGGAATTCATTGAACTGAATCTGCTCGGCGGAGACCAGGTTGACCTGGAAGCGGGTGCGCAGCCAGGCGGCCAGGTTGTGGGTCAGATTGCGGGCGAACAGGTCGTTCAGCATGCTGATGGCGCGCAACTGGTCGTTGGAGATCTGTCCTGCGGAGGAGAAGTTGTAGGGCACAATGCGGGCCCGCACCTCGGACGCGCGAGGCGTCCGGCGCGGAGCTGCGCGCGGCCTCGAAAAGGGCATCGATCTCGTCCTGCTTGAGCGTCTTTTCCATCAACCCTGCTCCCTACGCATGCCCCGTTCCTCGTCTCACCCGCTCGCGCTCGCTCAGCGCGGCGTCTTGCGCGGGTTGCTGCGGTCAAAGACCCCGCGCGCGGCCAGATCCTTGAGCGCGGCCCTCAGATGCACCACGGCCGAGGCATGCACCTGCGAGACGCGCGACTCGACCACCCCCAGCGCCAGGCCGATCTCGCGCATGGTCATCTCCTCGTAGTAGTAGAGGGTCATCACCAGCCGCTCCCGGTCGGGCAGATTGGCGATGGCCTCGGCCAGCCGGTCTTCCAGTTCTCCCCGCAGGCAGCGGAAGAGCGGGTCCTCTTCGGGCCGGCCGGGCACATAGGCCAGCTCCTCCTCGCCCGAATCCTCGTTGCGCTCCATGTGCAGGGTGCCGATCTCCAGGCCCTTCAGATCGCCCAGCAACTGCTGGTACTCCTCCAGCTCCAGCGCCATCTCCGCGGCCACCTCGGCCTCGCCCGGCGCGTGGCCCATCCTGGCCGTCAGCACCCGGATGGCCTCTTCGACCGCGCGGCCCTTGCGGCGCAGTTCGCGCGGGCTCCAGTCCAGCGTCCTCAGGCTGTCCAGAATCGCTCCCCGGATGCGGAACTGCGCATAGCTGCGAAACTGCACCTTCTTGGCCGGATCGAACTTGGCAAAGGCATCCATCAACCCCACTACCCCGGCCGAGACCAGGTCCTCGATGTCCACATGCTGGGGCAGCCGCTCGTGAATGCGGCGGGCCAGAAAGCGCACGATGGGCAGGTGCTCCAGCAGCACCCGCTCCTGCTCGCCGGTGAGCGCCGGGGCCGCCGCGGCGGCGGGCGGATACCCGCATTTCGCTACTCCGCGGCGCATGGCGCCTCTGGTTTCTCTCCGCGGCCGCCGTTTCCATTCCCATTGCCGTTCCCTTCGCCGCACCACAAAACTCTGCTCTACTGCCCGCGTTCCCAACCGCGCCCTCAGCGCACCGTTCCCACCGGACGCAGGCGGATCTCGGGGGGAATCTCGCTGGCGGCAACCACCGCCAGACGGGGCACCACGGGTTCCAGCCAGCGCTTGACGTGATAGCGCGCCGGACTAGGGCAGAGGAGCACGGGAAGAGCCGCTGCGGAGGTGGCGCCGATAAGTTGCCTCACAGAATCGGTGAGGCGGCGAACCAGAGGGGTTCCCGGCGTTGTTTGGGCGGCCAGCAGGCGTTGTCCGCCCTCCGGGGCCAACGTGGCCAGAATCTCCTCCTCCAGCGCCGGGTCCAGCAGCAGCACCGGCAACTGGCCTTCGCTGTCCAGCAGGGGGCGGATCAGGCGGCGTCCCAGCGCCTGGCGCGAGGCCTCGACCAGGGCTACCAGGCTCTTGTTCACCGGCGCGGTCTCGATCAGGGCCTCCAGAATGGCGCCCAGGTCGCGGATGGAAACCCGCTCGCGCAGGAGTTGTTCGAGAACTTTTTCCACCTCGCCCAGGGTCAGCAGCTTGGGCACCAGCTCTTCCAGCAGCTTGGGATGGCTCTCATTGAGGGAGTCCAGCAGACGCTTGGTCTCCGCCCGGCCCAGCAGCTCACAGGCGTGCTGGCGGATGAGTTCGCCCAGGTGGGTGGTGATGACCGTGACCGCATCCACCACCGAGTAGCCGGCGGCGATGGCCTGATCCTCCAAGGCCGGGGCAATCCAGATGGCCGGAACCCCGAAGGCCGGCTCGCGAGCCTCTTTGCCGGCCAGCGGGCGGCGGCCCGGTTCGCCGGAGACAGCCAGCAACTGCGGCCCCTCGGTCTGCCAGCGGCCGATCTCGATGCCGCGCAGCGAGAAGAGGTACTCGCGCGGGCCTGAGGCGCAGATTGTCGGAGATATGCACAGGAGGCACCAGGAAGCCCATCTCGGAGGAGAGATGGCGGCGCAGGGAGCGGACGCGGCTGAGCAATTGCCCGCCCTGACTTCTCGTCCACCAGCGGAATCAGCTGAAAGCCGATCTCCAGGGTCAGTTCTTCCAGGCGCAGCAGCGAGGCCAGATCGGAGCCCTGCGCCTGCTCGGCCTTTTTCTTCTCGCCCGCCCCCAGCTCGGGCGGAGCGGCCAGCCGGGCGCGGGCGGAGATGCGCCGCCCGCCCCAGAAGAGCGCGGCGGCCACGGTCAGAAAGGCCAGCTTGGGCAGCCCCGGAATCAGGCACATGGCCGCCGAGACCAGGCTGGCCAAGTAAAGCGTGGCCGGCTTGGCCAGAAGCTGCTGGCGGATCTCGCCGCCCAGCAATCCCGGCCGAGTTGGCCCGGGTGAGGGTGATGCCGCCGGCCACCGAGACCAGCAGCGAGGGAATGATGGTGACCAGCCCGTCGCCCACCGTGAGCACGGTATAGGTGCGCGCGGCCTCGCCAAGTTCGATGCCCTGCTGCAGGGTGCCGATCAGCAGGCCGGCAATGATATTGATGGCGGTAATCAGAATGGTGGCCAGCGAGTCGCGCTGGTTGAAGCGCGCCGCGCCGTCCATGGCGCCGTAAAACTCGGCCTCGCGGGCGATCGCCTGGCGGCGGCGGCGCGCCTCGGCCTCGTCGATCAGCCCGGCGTTCATGTCGGCGTCGATGGCCATCTGCTTGCCCGGCAAGGCATCCAGGGTGAAGCGGGCGGTGACCTCGGCGGTGCGCACGGCGCCGTGCGAGACCACCAGGAACTGAATGGCGATCAGGGCCAGGAAGAGCACGAAGCCGACCACGTAATTGCCGCCCACCACAAACTGGCCGAAGGCCTCGATGACCTTGCCGGCGGCCGCCGTGCCCTCCTGCCCGTGCAGCAGGATGCGGCGGCTGGAGGCGATGTTCAGCGACAGCCGGAAGAGGGTCAGCAGCAGCAGCAGGGTGGGAAAGACGGACAGTTCGACGGCGCGGCGGATCTGCACCGCGGAGAGGAAGACGATGATCGAGGCGGCCATCGAGAGCGCCAGCAGGAAGTCCAGGCCGGCGGCCGGCAGCGGCACCAGCATGACGAAGATCACGCTGATGGCGGCCAGCGGCAGCAGGTACTCGCGCAGCCGCTGCCAGATGGGCAGCGCCGGCAGGGCGCCGGCGGCCAGGGCTGTGGTGCTCATCGCGGACCTCCTTTAAAGGGCGGAGCGGCGGAGCCGGACGCGTGCCGGACGCGTGGCCGCCCGGGCCTGCGCTCTGGCTCGCGCAGCGGCCTCGCGGGCGCGGCGTTCGCGCAGCTCGGCCTCCACGCGCTGGCGGTAGAGGTAGGCCAGAATGGCGGCCACCGCGGCGTAGAGTTCGACCGGAATCGGCTGGCCCACCTCGACCGAGCGGTAGAGGGAGCGGGCCAGGGGCGGGTTCTCGATGATCGGCACCCCGGCCCAGCGGGCCTCGGCCTTGATCTCCTCGGCCAGCAGGTTGCGGCCCTTGGCCACCACCCTGGGCGCCTCCATGGTGGCGAAGTCGAAGCCCAGGGCCACGGCATAGTGGGTGGGATTGGTGAGCACCACGGCGGCCTTGGAGACGTCGGCCTTCACCCGGCGGCGGCGCATCTGGCGCTGCAGGTTGCGGATGCGGCCGCGAATCTGCGGGTTGCCCTCGGTCTCCTTGAACTCCTCGCGCAGGTCCTGGCGGCTCATCTTCAGCCGCGACTCGCGGCTCTGCCACTCCACCAGGTAGTCGATGGCCGACCAGCCGAAGAGCAGCCAGGCGGCAGCCAGCAGCAGGCCATAGACGTCGGAGCCCAGCAGCTCCAGACGGACGGTCGAAAAGGGAGGCAGGGTCAACTGCCTGCCGATGCGCTGCACGGCAAAGACGGCCAGCAGGCTGGCGGGGATAAGCGACTTCCCCAGCCGGGCCGCGGCGCGCAGCGAGAAAAGGTTCTTGAGGTTGGAGACCGGGTTGATGCGGTCCGGCTTGAAGCCGACCGCCCCGGCATAGAAATTGACTCCTCCGGTCTGCAGAATCCCCACTCCCAGAGCGCCCGCGGCCACCGCCGCCATCACCACGCCCGGCGGCCCCAGAACGGCGATAGCCAGCCGGCGCACGGCTTCGAGCGTGGGCGCCATCTGGGACGGCTCCCAGCGAGCCGGCGCGCCCGAGATCGAGAAAAGCGGCAAAGGTAGTCCCGCCAGGCAAGCAGCGTCTTGGTGCCCAGCACCCCCAGCGCCATAACCCCGGCCAGGGTTCCGGCCGCGGCGGAAAGCTCGCGGCTGTGCAGTACGTCGCCTTCCTTGCGAGCCTTTTCGCGGCGATGCTGGGTGGCCTGTTCGGTGCGCTCTCCGGGCATGGTTATCCTCCCGCCAACTGGCCGGAGGGGGCGATGAGCCGCTCGGCCAGGTCCAGCAGGCCCGCGAAGCGCGCCTCGATGAAGCGCGGCCAGAGGGCCAGACAGCCGGTAAGGAGAGCAAAGCCGGTAAGGGTTTTCAGCGGCACGGTCAGGTTCATCACCGGCAACTGCGGACTGAGTTTGCCTAAGAGAGCCACGGCCACCTCGACCAGCATGGTGGCGGCCAGCACCGGCGCGGCCAGCTCCACAGCGGCCAGAAAGACGCCGCCGGCGGCGCGCACGATACTGAGCGCGGTGAGCGGCGCCAGGGCATAGCCGCCCAGGGGAACGGCGCGGAAGCTGCGCACCATGGAGGCCAGCAGAATGCGGTCCAGCCCTGCTCCCAATCACCACCAGCGTGCCCATCAGTTGAAACAGGTCGCCCAGCAGCGGAGTCTGAATGGCGGAGTTGGGATCGAGGAGATTGACCAGCGAAAAACTGAATTGCAGGCCGGCGATCTGGCCGGCAAAGAGCAGCATCTCATTCAACAGCGCGAGGGTCAGGCCGTAGACCAGGCCCACGGCCAGCTCGCCCAGCAAGGCGGAAAAGCCGATGGTCACATGGGCAAGGGGCAGCGCGGCCACCAGCGGGGCCAGCAGAAAGGCCACCGCCCCGGCAAAGACCGCCTTGACGCGCATGGGGAGAGCTGTGGAGGAGAAGAAGGGAGCAAAGGCCATTATTCCGCTCACGCGAACCAGGACCAGCGTCATGGCGCTCAGAAAGCTCGTCCACTCCGGCATCTTCTTTAGCCTCTAGCTGCTAGCTTCTAGCTCCCAGCTCTCTGCCTTTTCCCCCACGGCCTATGAGGGCATCCCATTCTGATTCCGTCAGAGCGTTGCGAACCTAAACGTCCGCTCCAAAATCAAATGCGTTTCCCAACTTCAGCGAATAGCTAGCAGCTAGAAGCTAGTAGCTAATAGCTGTTTTTCATCCCAGATAACGGTGAAAATCGGCCAGCAACAGCCGCGTGTAAGCCGCCATGCGTTCCAGAAACCAGGGCATTCCCACCAGCAGAATCGCGGCCACCGCCGCCAGCCGGGGGACGGTGGTCAGCGACTGCTCCTGCAGGCTGGTCAGGGTCTGAACCAGGCTCAGCAAAAAACTCAAAAGCGCTGCGGCAATCAGCAAAGGCGCGGCCAGAATCAAGGCCTCTTTCATCAGTTGGCGAAGCAGTTCGGCAACCAGGTCGGGGGTCATCGCAGTCCCCTTTCAAAAACTCTTCAAGAGCGAGTTGGCCAGCAGGTTCCAGCCATCCACCATCACAAACAGCAGAATCTTCAACGGCGTCGAGATCACCACCGGCGGCAACTGGAACATGCCGATCGAGGTGGTGATGGACGCGGTCACCATGTCGATCAGCAGAAACGGGAGAAAGAGCACCGCGCCGATGGCGAATCCGGCCTTCAGTTCGGAGAGGATGTAGGCCGGGATCACCACCCGCATGGGCAGGTCGTCCGGGCTTCGCGGGGCGCGGAATCTGCCCCGCCGCGGTAAACAGGGCCAGGTCCTTCTCGCGCGCGTAGCGCAGCAGGAAAAGCTTCACCGGCTGGGCTCCGCGGTCGATGGCCTCCCAGCCCGTCATCTGGCCCTGACGGTAGGGCTCGACGGCCTGCTGGTCCACCTGGTTGAGCACCGGAGTCATCAGGAACCAGGTCATCATCAGGGCCAGCCCCATCAGGGTGGGGTTGGAGGGCGCGGTCTGCGTGCCCAGGGCCTGGCGCAGAAAGTGAAAGACCACCAGCAGGCGCACCAGCGGGGTCATGCACATCAGAATCGCGGGCAGCAGGGTAATCAGGGTCAGGACGAGAAGAATGGTCCACGGAGTCGAGTCCGAAGGGTGAAGCTGTTGACTGAGATCGGGCAATGAGAGGCACAGGCGCAGCGGCCGCTACGCGCGCTGCCCACAGCACTACCATGAGACCCTCGCAGCCGGAGCTGCGCTGGTGCGCAACGGCGCAAGCGAACGTCCCGCACCGGCCTGCCGCGCCCGTTCATCGAGCGCATAGAAGGCCGGCGCGCCCTCCGGCGAAGTGGCCACCAGAAACCTGCGGCCCTCGGCCTCTACCAGCGCCAGCGACTGCCGCGGAGCCAGCGCGATGCGCTCCAGCAGCGCCAGCCGCGGCCGTGGGCGCGGGATGACGCGCAGCCGCTGCAACAGCCAGCCCGCCAGCCCGCCAATCGGCATCGTCCTCATGTCCGCTTTCATCGCGCTCCAATCTGTATCCCGCCCGAGTAGGGACTAGGGACATAGGGAGTAGAGACTAAACGCCGGCGAAGAACTGATTTGTCCTATTCCCTAGTCCCTAGTCCCTGCCTTTCAGGACAGCCGGGTGATGCGCACTGCCAACTGCGCATCGACGACCTCGAACTCGCTCCAGGCCAGTTGCACCTTGCCGGAGGCCAGGGGCAAATCGTCGCCGAGGGTCCATTGCGACTCGATAACCTGACCGGGCTCCAGAGCCAGCAGGTTGCGGACGCGAAACTCACGCACCGGAACGCTTACCCCCAGCTCCACCGGCAGCCGCGCCACCGGCCCGCTGAGGGGAGTGACATCTTCCTCTTCCGGCCGGTGCGGCGAAGGCACCAGCGACTGCTGGCCGGCGGCATGGTCCGCCGCGGCTGCTTCTGGCTTGCGCGGCTGTTCCGTGGCCGGCGCCGGCAGTGGATGTGCGGTAGCCATGCGGTGAGAAATCATGCAGAAAGGTGACCAGAAAGGCGACAGAAGGATTGGAGCGGATTAAGGAATGCGCCCCAGCGGATTGCACAGCCCGCGCTCTTTGCAACCTGGCAGCAACATCGCTGCTACACTGGAAGGTGATACCAATACGCGGCCTTCCCCGCCCTGGGCGTGGCCGGAAGCCGTGGATCGAGGTCCAACAAGATGCCGGAACAGCAGGAAAACAGAAGCTTTACGGGAACCAGCCTGCGTCTGAAGGTGGGTCTGGCGGAGATGCTCAAGGGCGGCGTCATCATGGACGTGATGAGCGTGGAGCAGGCGCGCATTGCCGAGGAGGCCGGCGCCACCTCGGTGATGGCTCTGGAGCGCGTGCCGGCCATGATCCGCGCCGAGGGCGGAGTGGCGCGCATGGCCAAGCCCAGCCTGATCAGGCAGATCATCCAGGCGGTTTCCATCCCGGTGATGGCCAAGGCGCGCATCGGCCACTTCGCCGAGGCGCAGATTCTGCAGGAGCTGGGCGTGGACTTTATCGACGAGAGCGAGGTCCTTACCCCCGCCGACGAGGCGCACCACATCGACAAGCACGCCTTCACCACGCCCTTCGTCTGCGGCGCGCGCAATCTGGGCGAGGCTCTCCGGCGCATCGCCGAGGGCGCGGCCATGATTCGCACCAAGGGCGAGGCAGGCACCGGCGACGTGGTTCACGCCGTCCAGCACATGCGGCAGATTACCCGCGAGATGCGCATCCTCACTGTGCTCAGCGAGCAGGAACTCTACGCCGCCGCCAAGGAGCACCAGGCCCCTTACGAACTGGTGCGCATGGTGGCCAGAGACGGGCAAACTGCCGGTGCCCAACTTCTCCGCCGGCGGCATCGCCACTCCCGCCGACGCCGCGCTGATGATGCAACTGGGCGCCGAGGCCATCTTCGTCGGCTCGGGCATCTTCATGAAGGAACGCGCCACGCCGCTGGACGTTGAGAACGATGCCAAGGAGCGCGAAGAAGCGGTCAGCCGCGCCAAGGCCATCGTCATCGCCACCACGCACTACAACGATCCCAAGATTCTGGCCGAGGTCGCCGAGCAGGTCACCGGCACCATGAAGGGTCTGGCCGCCGCTGCCATCGAAGAGTCGCAACTCCTCCAGACCCGCGGCTGGTGAACTGGCCGTTCAGGCGTAGCGCTCGCTCTTCGCTCGCAGGAGTTTCGTTGCTTTCCGTCCTTGCGCTGGAAATAAACGCAAGGGTGAGGCACCCGGCATGTAGGACGAGAGTTTCACAGGAGAACTCGGGGTTGACGAAAGAACGCACGCTGCCGCGCATCGGCGTACTGGCAATTCAAGGCGACTATGCCGCCCACGCCGAGGCGTTGGCTGAATCCGGCGCCTCCCCTTCGCTGGTAAAAACCCCGCAAGACCTCCGCCTGGACGGCCAGTCCCTGGATGGGCTGATTCTGCCCGGCGGCGAATCGACGACCATGCTGAGATTCCTGGAGAAGCACCGCTTCTTCGAGGCTCTGAAAGAATACTGTGGCAGCAAACCGGTCTTTGGCACCTGCGCGGGCGCCATTCTGCTGGCGCGAGAGGTCATACATCCGCGGCAACGTTCTTTAGGAGTGCTGGATGCAATCGTGGAGCGCAACGCCTATGGCCGCCAGATCGACTCCACTATCCTTACGGCTGAAAGCACGCTTCCCGGCGGCCCGCTGGAGATGGTTTTCATTCGCGCTCCGCGCATCGTGGAAACTGGCGCGGGCGTGGAGGTGCTGGCCCTTCGCGACGGCTTTCCGGCTCTGGTGCGGCAGGGCGAGATGTTGGCGGCAACCTTCCATCCCGAACTTTCGCGCGACCGGCGCATTCACCGCCTCTTTGTCCAAATGGTTACCGGCGCGCGTTGCAAATGAATGTAGGCCCGGTTGAGTCTGTGCTTTCCCACCCTTTGTACAAAAGGCAAAATGCAGGTTCTTCGACTACGGTCGCCGCGGCGACCTTCGCTCAGAATGACGGGGCGCGGGGCATTTGCGGCGGCCTTCTCCGGAATGAGTTCATCCTGACCTGAATGAGTTCATCCTGACGGCATTGATTCCATTCCTTGCGAAACTAAGTGCGTCCAAGCCAAAGTGGGAGTAATCTCATCTTCACAGAGGCCCCATGCCTTCCACCTTTACGCACATCCCAGCGGAAACGGAACGGAAAGAGCCAGGCATCGGCGGCAAACCGCCTCTGGATCGCCGGCCGACCGGCGGGGGCGGCGGCGGGGGCGACGATGACGGCAGAAATCAGCGCCGGGGCCCGCGCGAACTGCTTTACCGCATCCGCTTCTTTGTCTTCTCCGCCCTGGCGGCGGACATGCTTTTCTTTGCCGTTCTGGTGCTTTTCTTCTTCGCGCGCCAGGCGGGCATGCGCATGGACCCTCGAACCCACCTGCTGAGCGGCGATTGGCAGCCTGTGTTTCTGCCGCCCATTCTCTATCTGAATACCGCGGTGCTGCTGCTCAGTTGCCTGACCATGGAACGAGCCCGGCAAACCATCTTTCGCGAAGTGGACGTGCTGGAGGAATGGCTGGGACTGGGCCGGCCGGCGCTGCGCCGCACCCTGCCCTGGGTGGCGGCGACGCTGCTGCTGGGCGCGCTGTTTCTCACCGGGCAGGTGATGGCCTGGAGGCAACTGACGGCGCAGGGCTTTGCCTTCGATCGCTGGGCGACGCCGGCAAGCTACTTCTTCTACGTCATCACGGGTTTGCATGCCGCCCATTTGATGGTCGGCGTAGCCGCCCTGATCCTGTGCCTGAGCTCCCTGGGCCTGCTCAAGCGCGTGGAGTTCCGCCAGATCGCCGTGGACGCCACCGCATGGTTCTGGCACACCATGGGCCTGGCGTGGATGCTGTTGCTGGCGGCGCTGGCCCTGGGGCAGTAGGGAGCGGCTTGACCGTAAACGCTTTTCGAGAGCGGCTATGCCCGGAGAAGGTACAGTATGAGACGCCAGCGCTCACCTAGGGTGAGCACTTCAGGGCACTCGAAATATACCTGGCGGTTGAGCGCCATGAGCAACTGCACAGCCTTCATTCGCGGGCTGTTGACGGAAAACGCGGCGGTTTCCCGGTCGCACTCGCCGGTGAGGTAGGCGATAGCGTGGCCCAGAATCTTCATGGCGCGCCCAGCCCGGGGAGTGATGCGGCGGCGTGTGCGGCGCACACCAGCAGCGAAAACTGCCGGCGCTGAAACCGGAAACGGGAAATAGGTAATCGTGGTAGCTGCCATGGCGTATATCCTCACCCTGTTCTTCGACCATTTGGTCATACTTTTCAGATGACGAAGGTACTATTTCCGGTTCATGAACAGTCAGGGAATTGTGCACAAAAATGGGAATTGCAGGGACGCAGTGCGCAGAGGATGCGCCCGCTGCCGGGCTGCCTTGACGGGATGGGGCTGAAAACCTAATCTCAAAACAGCATCCTGTTTTGATCGGAGCCGCTGGCGCTCGAGGTGGCGGGTGCAATCCTGAGGGATTTTTCCGGACTGGGCGGCGATGATCCCCTACTATTGGCAGTATCTCCCGCTGTTGATGCAGATTCTTGCCGCGTCCTTGCTGGGGCTGGGGATGGTTGCGGCCTCCTGGTTTGTCGGGCGGCATCGCAACTCGGCTGCCAAGCTGGCCGCTTACGAGTGCGGCATCGAGGCCGTGGGCGACGCCCGGGGGCGCTTCAGCGTGCGCTTTTACATGGTGGCCGTGCTGTTCATCCTCTTCGACGTGGAAGCGGTGTTCATCATGCCCTGGGCGGTGATCTACCGCAAACTGCCCCAGATCACCGGCTCCCGGCTCTTTGGATTCTGGGAGATGCTGGTCTATCTGGGTTTTGTGGCCGTGGGACTCTTCTACATCGTGCGCAAGGGCATTCTGAACTGGAGCCAGGACAAGGCGGACCTCTAGGTGGTCAAGGGCAGCACATTCAGCGGCAAGGCGGCCGTACTCGAAGGTCTTCCCGAGCACCCGGCGGTCAAGGCCCTTCTTGCCTGGAACCCGCAGGCCCTTACAGATGCAAAATTTGACCGCAACGAGTTGACGCTGACCATCGCGGCAGAAGAGATTCGCGCCGCGGCTGCCGCCGTCAAGGCAGCCGGCTACAACTTTTTCGAGGACCTGACCGCGGTCGACTGGTTCCCCTCCTCGCCACGCTTCCAGTTGAGCTACCACATTCTGTCGCACTCCTATAAGGAGCGCATCCGGCTGCGCGTGCTGCTGGACGAGGCCGAGCCGTCGGTAGAGTCCATCACGCCGGTCTGGCCCGCTGCCAATTTCTACGAACGCGAAGTCTTCGATCTCTTCGGCGTGCGCTTCGACGGGCATCCCAACCTGCGCCGCATCCTGATGCCCGACGATTGGCAAGGCCATCCCCTGCGCAAGGACTATCCGGTGGAGGGGTACCGCTGAATGGATTCCGGCGCACCCATCCTCGAAGCTCCGGCAGCCAAAGGCGCCAGGGACCAGCACATGGTCCTCAACATGGGGCCGCAGCACCCGTCCATGCACGGCGTTCTGCGCCTGGTGGTGGAGATCGACGGCGAGATCGTTGTGCGCGTCTACCCGGAGATCGGTTACCTGCACACCGGCATCGAGAAGACCTGCGAGGCCAAGTTTTATCAGCAGGTGGTCCCGCTCACCGACCGCATCGACTACCTCAGCCCGATGGCCAACAATCTCTGCTATTGCCTGGCGGTGGAGAAACTGCTTGCACTGGAGATTCCTGAAAAGGCCCAGTGGATGCGGGTGCTGCTGGCCGAGCTGACCCGCCTGAATTCGCACCTGATCTGGCTGGGCACGCACGCCATGGACATTGGCGCCCTCACCGTCTTTCTCTATACCTTCCGCGAACGCGAGGAGATTCTCAGGATCTTCGAGGGCTTGTCCGGGCAGCGGATGATGACCAGCTACATCCGCATCGGCGGCCTGGCCATGGAGCCGCCGCTGGACTTTTTCCACCGCGTGCAGGCGTTTATCCACATTTTTCCGGAGAAGATCGACGAGTATTCGAACCTGCTGACGGGCAACCCCATCTTCCGCAACCGGCTGAAGGGCGTGGGCATTCTCTCGGCCGCCGAGGCCATTGCGCTGGGCGTGACCGGGCCGCCCATGCGGGCCTCGGGCGTGGACTTCGACCTGCGCCGCGATATGCCTTACTGCGGCTATGAGAAGTTTCAGTTCCAGGTGCCCGTCTCCAGCGAGGGCGATTGCTGGGCGCGGTACGAAGTCAGATTGGTGGAGATGCGGGAGAGCGTGAAGATCATCCAGCAGGCGCTGGACGGCATGCCCGAAGGGCCGATCAAGGCCGACGCGCCTAAAATCGTGCTGCCCGACCGGGAAAAGATGAAGACCCAGATGGAGGCGCTGATCCATCACTTCAAGATCGTTACTGAAGGTTTTGCAGTGCCGGCCGGCGAGGTCTATCAGGGCATCGAGAGCCCGCGCGGGCAGATGGGCTACTACGTGGTTTCCGACGGCACGGCCAAGCCCTACCGCGTGCACATGCGCAATCCGTCCTTCGCCACCTTGCAGGCGCTTGAAACCATGTGCAAGGGCCGCATGATTGCCGACCTGGTTGCGGTCATAGGCTCCATCGACATTGTGCTGGGGGAGATTGATCGATGAGTCCTGAGACCATGACCCTGTTTTCGCCGCAACTGGCGGCCCGCTTCGACGCGCTGGTGGAGAAGTACCCGGTGAAGCGCTCCGCGCTGGTTCCCATGCTGCTGTATGCGCAGGACGAGATCGGCTACCTCTCCGACGCGGTCATCAGCGAAGTGGCCCAGCGCATCGGCATCACCGAACTGGAGGTGCGCAACGTGGCCAGCTACTACTCCATGCTGCGCTTCAAGCCGGTGGGCAAGTACAACATCCAGGTATGCACCAACCTCAGTTGCATGCTGCGCGGGGCCTATGAGCTCTACGAGCGGTTTCAGGATGAACTGGGCATCGGCCCCAACGGCATCACGCCGGACGGCATCTTCTCGCTGCAGGAGGTGGAGTGCATCGGGGCTTGCTCGTGGGCGCCCGCCATCCAGGTGAATTACGATTTCCACGACGAGCTCAAGCTGGAGCTGGTGCCCGGCATTCTGGATGGTTATCGCGGTCAGGCCGAGGCCGCGGAGAAGAAATCCCATGCCTAGGCTGGTCTCCCATCCCGATGAGGTCAAGATCGTCTCCCGCCGCTTCGGCCTGGGCGCGGAAAAGATCGACCGCTATCTCAAACTGGGCGGCTACGCATCCGTGAAAAAGTGCCTCGAAGAAGGGCCGGAATGGATCATCGACGAGATAAAGGCCAGTAACCTGCGCGGGCGCGGCGGCGCGGGCTTTTCAGCGGGCATGAAATGGTCGTTCGTGCCCAAAAAATCGGACAAGCCAAAGTATGTTCTGGTCAACGGCGACGAGAGCGAGCCGGGAACCTGCAAGGATCACTTGATCTTTTTGCACGATCCTCATGCAGTGATTGAGGGTACGATTATCGCCGGCCTGGCCATCGGCGCCAGGGTAGGCTTCATTTACCTGCGCGGCGAGTACCGCTATCTGTTGGAGATCATGGAGAAAGCCGTCGCCGAGGCCTACGAGCGGGGCTTTCTGGGCAAAAAAATCTTTGGCTCGAAGACGGAATTCCAGATCATTACCCATACCGGCGCGGGGGCTTATGAAGTGGGCGAAGAGTCGGCGCTGATGGAGTCGCTGGAAGGCAAGCGCGGGATTCCGCGCATCAAGCCGCCCTTCCCCGCCACCATCGGCCTCTATGGCGGTCCCACGGTCATCAATAATGCTGAGACCATCGCCACCGTGCCGCACGTGATTGAGATGGGCAGCGCGGCCTACGCGGCTTTGGGAACGCCGGGCAACGGAGGAACGCGCCTGTTCTCCATCAGCGGCCACGTGGAGCGGCCCGGGGTTTACGAACTGCCCATGGGCTACAACCTGAAGAAGATGATCTACGAAGTGGCCGGCGGCATACGCGGCGGGCGAAAGCTGAAGGCCGTGGTTCCCGGAGGCTCTTCAACCCCGGTGCTGCTGCCCGAGGAGATCGATGTCGGCATGGACTTCGACCAGATGGCAAAGAGCGGCTCCATGCTGGGTTCGGCCGGGGTAGTGGCGCTCGATGACCATACCTGCATGGTGGAGTTTGCATTGCGCACCATCAGCTTCTATCAGCATGAAAGCTGCGGCTGGTGCATTCCCTGCCGCGAGGGCACGGACTGGCTGAAGAAGTCGCTCACCCGCTTCCACGCCGGCTTCGGCACATCCAATGATATTGACAACATTCAGCATCTGGCCGAGAACATGCTGGGCCGCACCTTCTGCCCGTTTGGCGACGCGGCGGCCATGCCTGTGATTGGCTTTGTTACAAAATTCCGCAAAGAGTTCGAGGACCACCTGAACGGAAAGCCCTGCCCGTTCGCGCGCGAGGGCGAACGACCGCTTGTTGAGGTGATCTAATCGTACTTAGGTCGGAAACAGAAAGTGGAGGACATTATTGTCATGAGCAAATTTGAACCGTTTGGCCCTTTCGATATGCCGGTTGACGGCGTGCATATTGATACCGAGTTATCGAAGGAATTCTGGCAGTCCGTAGAAGATGCCCAACAAGGATTGCAGAACGCGATTGGCTGTTATATTTTCGCAATCAGAGCAGGAAGAGGCACAAAGCCCTTGTATGTTGGCAAGACCGAACGTAGTTTTCGACAGGAAGCATGGCAACCAGGTAAGCTGTTGCTTTTTTCAAAACATTTGGATTCACGCAAAAGAGGAACACCGGTTCTCTTTCTTATAGCGAAACAAACCAGCCGTGGACGCTTTGCCAAAAACTCGCGATCTATCAAGGCCCTTGAAGAGATGTTGATCGGAACATGCTTACTCCGAAATCATCGTTTGCTCAATAAGAAAGAAATCAATCGCTTCCTAAAGATTGAAGTACCCGGTTTTATGAATGAGTCACGAGGTGCAAGGTCCGCACCGGCAAAGGAATTAGCTAAACTGCTCGGAGTTTCCTGAGACGTTAGGCTTCATTCGTCTATCATTTCTTACGATTGGAATTGGAGAATACATGAACTGGATGGGTTGAGATTCAAGGTTTCCCATCCTAACCTCGGAATAAGGAAAAGAAAATGAGAAATCTTTTAGTAGTATTGGTATTGGTGATGATCTCGATGCAGGTATTAGCAAAGAAGCCAGATCAGACGCTACCAATAGAGTCTTTCATTATACAATCAGTAATAATAGGCGTAGATACTTGTTCTTTGTATGTTAAAGGTGTAGACGGAATAAATTATCATGCCGAAGGTCAGTGGGTTGGGCAGTGTAACTTAATGAGGTCTGGAGACACTTTATTTGGGTATATAAAGACGTATTACAAAACCCCGGCTTGGGAACGGGTGCTGCAATACGAACCTCTGACAACTGATCTCTGCTTTGAGTATGGCTTCAATAAAAAGGGAAAGAAGCAGTGGAGTTGCTTTACAGTTTCATCACAATCGCAGTAATTCATTCAAAGAATGGAAATGAAATGACAATTCCTCGATCTCTTTCGTTAACAGAATCAGCACAGCCCGCATAGGAAAATATGTCAGACGTAACCTTCAAAGTCGATGGAAAGAAGCTGACCGCCCCAGCTGGAACGCTGCTGATTGACGCCTGCCGCAAGGCGGGCATCGAGATTCCGGCCTTCTGCTACTATCCCGGGCTCAGCCTTGCAGGCAGCCTGCCGCATGTGCGTGGTGCGCCAGGAAAAAGTGCCCAAGCTGCAAACGGCCTGCACCACCACCGTGGCCGAGGGCCAGGTCTTCATCACCGATTCGCCTGAGATTGCGCAGGCGCGCAAGGCAACCATCGAACTGCTGCTGGGCAACCATCCGCTCGACTGCCCGGTCTGCGACGCCGGCGGCGAGTGCGAATTGCAGGACATGACCTTCAAGTACGGCGCGGGCGAGAGCCTGTACGCCGAGGCCAAAGAGCACCGCGACGAACAGCAGTGGTCGCCCGCCGTCTACTTTGACCGCCCGCGCTGCATCCTTTGTTACCGCTGCATCCGCGTCTGCGGCGAGGGCATGGACGTGTGGGCGCTGGGAGTGCAGAACCGCGGCGTGAATAGCGTGATTGCCCCCAACGGCGGCGACCAGCTGGACTGCGAGCAGTGCGGCATGTGCATCGACATCTGCCCGGTGGGCGCGCTGACCAGCGGCAGCTACCGCTACAAGACGCGGCCCTGGGAGATGAACCACGTCTCGACGGTATGCACGCATTGCGCCGACGGCTGCAAGGTGACGCTGGGCGTGCGGCAGGTCGAACGACGGGTCGGAGATTGTGCGCGCCGACAATCGCGACAAGAGCGGCATCAACGGCGACTTTCTCTGCGCCAAGGGCCGCTTCGGCTTCGATTTTGTCGAGAGCCCGGAGCGGCTGACCACGCCGCTGGTGCGCAACGCCGAGGGCAAGCTGGAGGCGGCCACCTGGGAGCATGCGCTGCGGCTGGCGGCGGGCAAGCTGAAAGAGATTCGCGACAGCAAGGGCGGCGCGGCCATCGGCGTGATCGGCTCCAACCGGACCACCAACGAAGAGAATTACCTGCTGCAGAAGTTTGCGCGGACGGTGCTCGAGACCAACAACATCGACCACCAGCGCAGCACGGATTATGCGGCCTTTGCCCGCGCCCTGGCCGGACACAAGGACAAGGCAGCCAGCCTGCGCGATATCGCCACGGCTCCGGCGATCCTGCTGGTGGGCGGCAATCCTACTGAGGAGCATCCGCTGCTGGCGTGGAACCTGCGCACCAATGTGCGCCTGAACCGCGCGCGGCTGTACATCGCCAATTCCAGGCCCATCAAGCTGGAGCGGCAGGCCAAGGCCACGCTGCAGCTGCCGGCGAACGGCTACCAGGCGCTGGCCGCCTACCTGAGCCGCAACGATGCCAAAACCGAGAACGCCGCCTTCAGCAAGGCCGTGCTGGCCGAGGAGTCGCTGGTGGTGATCTTCGGGCAGGAGTATCGCGGCCAGGCAGTGCGAATCGCTGGTCGCCTGGGGATTGCAGCGCGGCCATTGATGTCCGCTTCGCCTTTCTCGGCGACCACGCCAACTCCCGCGGCGCGGCCGACATGGGGCTGTTCCCCGACCTGCTGCCCGGCTACGTGCCGGTAACCGCGCCCGGCGCCTTTGCGGAGTATCCGGGCCTGCCCGCAACGCCCGGCAAGACGCTGCCGGAGATGTTTGAGGCGGCAGGCCATGGCGAGCTGGGCGCATTGCTGGTGGTGGGCGCCAATCCGGTGGCCAGGCTGGGCGTGGACCGCGCGGCCTTGAAGAATACCTTCGTCATCGTTCAGGACCTCTTTCTCACCGAGACCGCGGCCCTGGCCGATGTGGTGCTTCCGGCCGCCAGCCTCTACGAGAAGACCGGCACGGTAACCAATACCTATGGCGATGTGCAACTGGTCAGAAAGGCGGCTGACCGCGCGGGAGTGAAGCCGGACTTCGAGATACTGGTGCGGCTGGCCGGCGCCATGGGCGTGGATGTGAAGACGCTCGTTATTTTGGCCCGTTTGGCAAGGGCGGCGTAACGGCTGACCTGGGCCAGTCGCGCGGCGCGCAGGCCGGCGAGGCGGATCGCCACGCGGTGTGGCTGGCGGCCAATAACCTGGAGCCGAAACTGAGCCCCTTCGATCCCCTGGCGGTGCTGGACGAGATCGCAGCGTCTGGTTCCCGGCTATGCACTGGACCGGATCAATCTCTTTGGCGGCAACGATGTGCGAACAGAGCCTGGCTTTGTGCCGGTTGCGGCTCTGACTGAGGCACAATCCGGCCTGGTGGTTCCCGCGCACGATGGATTGTTTACTTCCGGTACGCTGGGACGGTACAGTTCCGCGCTCAAGGAACTTGCACGACATCAGGCGCGGGAGTTAGTTGAAGCAAAGGCGGAGTAGCTTTTAGAAGTGAGAGGCGCGGATTGGGGTTCGCGGTTTCCCACCCTTTCGCCAGTAAGAAGGCGAAAGGATGGGGCACGGGGTTGTTCAAAGTAAATGAGCGACGAAGAACCGCAGGTCCCCGCCACGGCGGGCAAGCTTTCGACTATCCGCCGCGGCGGACCGCGGCGGCCTTCGCTCAGGATGACAACATGAAAGCAGAGGCTAAAGGCACGTGACGTTATTGCAGTTTTTCCTATGGAGCTTGCTCAAGGTGGCCGTGGTGACGATGGTGATGCTGCTGGGCGTCGCCTACACCGTGCTGCTGGAGCGCAAGCTGGTGGGCCGCATCCAGAACCGCTGGGGACCCAGCCGCGTGGGCCCCTTCGGACTGCTGCAGCCGCTGGTGGACGGGGCCAAATCCTTTCTCAAAGAGGACCTGATCCCCACTGGGGTTTACAGGCCGCTCTATCTGCTGGCGCCCATCATCGCCCTGGGCTGCGCGCTGGTCACTATCGCCGTGGTTCCCTTTGGCGAACCGGGGATCGGGCCGCACGGCCTGGATCTTTTTGAGATTTCCAACGTCAACATCGGCCTGCTGGTGATTCTGGGCATCACCTCCATCGGCGTCTACGGCATTGCGCTGGCCGGGTGGTCGTCGAACAACAAGTATTCGCTGCTGGGCGCGCTGCGCTCCTCGGCGCAGTTGATCAGCTACGAACTGGCGCTGGGGCTCTCGCTGGTGGGCGTGGTGCTGCGCGCCGGGTCGCTCAACCTGCGCGTCATCGTGGAGCAGCAGGCCACTCTTGGCATTCTCCACCTGGAACATCTTTGGCGGATTCCAGTTCGTGGCCTTCTTCATCTACCTCATGGCGGCCTACGCTGAGACCAACCGCTCTCCCTTCGATCTGCCCGAGGCGGAGAGCGAGCTGACCGGCGGCTACCACACCGAATACAGCTCCATGAAGTTCGCCATGTTCTTCATGGCCGAATACGCCAACATGATCAACGTGGGCTGCGTGGCCACGCTGCTTTTTCTGGGCGGATGGACCAGCCCCTTCGGCAACCTGATTCCACCGCCGCAAAACATGCTGGTCCACGCCCTCGTTCCCATCTTCTGGTTTGTGCTCAAGGTCTTTTGCTTTCTCTTCCTGTACGTCTGGGTGCGGGGAACGCTGCCGCGCTTCCGCTATGACCAGTTGATGAACTTCGGTTGGCGCATCCTCATGCCGCTGGCCATTCTGAACATTGTGGGAACAAGCCTTTGGCTTGCCTACCACTGATTTACAATCGGGAAGGATTTTTAGAGCCGTTGGCTCACAACCCTTGCCTCTAACCAGCCGGTTTTTTCTTTGCCGGCTCTTGCCCGCACGCCAGGAACGCGATGCACCTGATCCTGTTTGTTTTGTTTGCCGGATTCTGCCTGGCCGGAGCCATCAACCTCCTGCTCCAGAGCCATCCCATCAACAGCGCCCTGTCGCTGATTGTGGTGATGACCTCGCTGGCCGTGCTTTACCTGCTGCTGGGCGCGGAGTTTCTGGCCGCCGCGCAGATCATCGTCTATGCCGGCGCCATCATGGTGCTGTTCACCTTCGTGGTGATGCTGCTCAATGCCGGCCGCGAAGAGCGCACCCTGGGCAGCCGCGTGGCGCGCGCGGTGGGCTTTCCTGCGGTAGTGGCCATCCTTGGCGTCTGGCCACCGTGATTCTGAAGGCGCAGGGCCTGGGCGTGGCGGGAGTGAGTGAAGGGATCACTTCCACAGAAGACCTGAGCCGGGTGCTCTTCCACGAACTGCTGCTGCCCTTTGAGGTGACCTCGGTGCTCATCCTTATCGCCATTCTGGGCGCGGTGGCGCTGGCCCGTCACGGCACGGAGATCCACGACGGACGAACCGACGGCCGCAATGAATTCTTTTTTCACGCAGGAAGTTCCCGTCTCCTGGTACCTGCTCTTGAGCGCGGTACTGTTTTCGCTGGGCGTGGTCGGCTTTCTCATCAAGCGCAACCTGATCACCGTCTTCATGTCCATTGAGCTGATGCTCAACGCCGTGAATCTTTCCTTTGTGACCTTCGCCCACCAGTGGCACGCGGTGAAGGGCCAGATCTTCGTCTTCTTTGTGATGATGGTGGCCGCGGCGGAAGCTGCCGTGGGACTGGCCATCATCATTGCCGTCTTCCGCGCCCGCGCTACCCTGGCCGTCGACCGTATCGACCTGATGAAACTATGAACGTGCCTCTTTATTTATGGTTGATCCCGCTGCTTCCCTTCGCGGGGTTCCTGTTCAATGGGATTCTGGGCCGGCGGCTGCCCAAGTGGCTGGTGACTACAGTCGCGCTGCTGGCGCCGCTGGCTTCGTTCGGCGTGGTGCTGATTGCGGCTTTGGATTTCTTCGGGATCAGACGGGAATCGATTCATGCGCTGGGTTCACTGCCCTGGCCCCCGACAAGTTTCCTACCGTAGGTCGAGACCTGCCCGTACCCTGGATCAGCATCGGCGCGCTGCACGCGGACTTCAGCTTCGTCCTCGACCAGCTTTCGCTGGTCATGCTGCTGGTGGTCACGGGCGTCGGCTTCCTGATTCACGTTTACTCCGTCGGCTACATGAGCCATGAAGAAGGCTACGCGCGCTACTTCTCTTTCCTGAACCTCTTTCTCTTCTTCATGACGGTGCTGGTGCTGGCCGGCAATGCACTGCTGATGTTTGTGGGCTGGGAGGGCGTGGGTCTGGCGTCGTACCTGCTGATCGGCTTCTAGTTCCAGAAAACGTCAGCGGCCGACGCGGGCAAGAAGGCCTTCATCGTCAACCGCATCGGCGACTTCGGCTTCCTGATCGGCATGTTTCTGCTTCTGGCCAACTTCGGCACGCTGACCTTCACCGAGATCGCGACGAAGCTCGGCCAGGACCCCGGCTGGCAGGGCGGCGTGCTCACCGTCATTGCGCTCTGCCTGCTGCTGGGCGCCACCGGCAAGAGCGCGCAGTTGCCGCTCTATATCTGGCTGCCCGACGCCATGGAAGGCCCCACGCCGGTCTCCGCGCTGATCCACGCGGCCACCATGGTCACGGCCGGCGTCTACATGATCGCCCGCACGCATGTTTTGTTCGACCATTCGCCCTTCGCGCTGGGCGTGGTTGCGATCATCGGCGCGGCCACGGCGCTTTTTGCGGCCACCATCGGCCTGGTGCAGAACGACATCAAGCGCGTGCTGGCCTACTCCACCATCTCGCAGATCGGCTACATGTTCCTGGGCTGCGGCGTGGCGGCTTACTCGGCTGCCATCTTTCACCTGGTCACGCACGCCTTCTTCAAGGCGCTGCTCTTCCTGGCGGCGGGCTCGGTGATTCACGCCATCGGCGGCGAGCAGGACCTGCGCAAGATGGGCGGCTTGTGGAGGAAGCTGCCGGTCACATTCTGGTCCATGACTGCCGCTGGCGTTCTGGCCATCGCCGGATTCTCTCCCTTCGCCGGCTTCTTCTCCAAGGATGCGATTCTCTCCGCGGCTTTCTTGCAGGGCGCGAATGGCCGGGTGCTGTGGCTCGTGGGCCTGGTTACGGCGCTGCTGACCTCGTTCTATATGTTCCGGCTGTGGTATCTGGCCTTTCTGGGCCAGCCGCGCGGCGAGGCCGGCGCATCATCACTCGACGCCCGTGGTCGATGCTCGGGCCGCTGGTGATTCTGCCGCTGCTCTCGATCTGCGGCGGCTGGATGGCATCGAGCGCTGGACAGCTGGATGGGCATGGAGCGCTTCGGCGGCTTATCTGGCGCCCGCCGTGGGCATGCGAGGCCGCGCAGGCAGGCAGCGCGCATCTGGAGTTGATGCTGAGCATTGCGGCTGTTGCCGTGGCGCTCACTGGGCTGGCTGGCTGGCCGACCTGTATCTACAGGAAGAAGCCCACGCGGCCGGCGCAACTGGCCGCGGCTCTTCCCGGCGGTTACAAGCTGCTGGCCAACAAGTATTACGTTGATGAGTTTTATGGCGCGACGGTGGTCAAGCCGCTGCTTGGCATCTCCAGGTACTTGCTGGGCTGGTTCGTGGATAAGGCGCTGCTGGGCGGCATGGCCTGGCTGCTCGGCAGGCATGGCCACGTTCACGGGGGCGCTGCTGCAGCAGCTGGCAGTCGGGCAACATTCGCTCTTATGCCGCGTGGCTGGCGGCAGGCGCGGCGGCGGTGCTCTTGTTTGTGCTGGTCCCGTGGGCAACGGTGCTGGCCGGCTTCTCTGGAGTTCGTCTTGAAAGTGGCGGGGCATTGAGAGAATGAACGCAATTAACAAATCGATTCTCACCTTGATCCTCCTGCTTCCGCTGGCCGGAGCGGCGCTGGTGGTGCTCGTGCCCGACCGCTTCAAGCTGCCCAACTGGATTGCGCTGCTCACGGCGCTGGCCACCTTCGGCCTTACACTGCACCTGCCTGCGCACTTTTCCTCGGCCAGGGCGGCTTCCAGTTTGAGATCAACCGCGCGTGGATCGAAAAGCCCGCCATCTTCTATCACGTGGGCGTGGATGGGCTGAGTCTGTGGCTGGTCGTGCTCACCGGGCTGCTGGCCCCTGTGGGCGTGCTGGCCAGTTGGAACGCCATTTCCGCCCGGCGCAAGGTCTTCTACTCGCTTTTTCTGGTGCAGCAGACGGCCATGTTCGGCGTTTTCATCTCCCTGGACCTGATGCTCTACTACGGTTTCTGGGAGCTGTCGCTGGTTCCCATGGCCATTCTGATCGCCATGTATGGCCGCAAGGACGGGCCCAAGGCCGCGCTCAAGTTCTTCCTCTTCACCTTCATTCCCTCCGCGCCGCTGCTGGTGGCAATTCTGTGGCTTTATGCACGGACGGGCAGCTTCGACTTTGCCACCCTGCAAATTCTTATCGCCCACGGAAATTTTCCCGCCTACCAGATCTTCTGGGTGGCTCTGGCGTTTCTCTTCGCCTTTGCGGTCAAGGTGCCGGTCTTCCCGCTGCACGGCTGGCTTGCGGATACCTACTGCGAAGCGCCGGTGGCTCTGGCCATGGTGGTGGCCGGCAAGCTAGGCCTGTATTCGCTGCTGCGCTTCCACATTGGACTCTTCCCTGCTCAGGCGCGGTTGCTGGCTCCGCTGATGATGGGCCTCGCGGTCGTCGGCATCCTCTACGGCGCTTGCCTGGCGCTGGTGCAGCGAGACTTCTGGAGGCTGGCGGCCTTCGCGGCCCTGAGCCACCTGAGCCTGATTACGCTGGGCATCTATGGCTTCACGTTCACGGGTACGGCGGGCGCGGTCTACCAGATCCTCAGCCACGGCGTCGTGGACGGCGCGTTGTTCCTGCTGCTCGGCGCTCTCTACGATCGCTACTCGACCAGCCAGATCGGCGACTACGGCGGCCTGGCGGGCAAGCTGCCGCGCATCGCCACGCTCTTCGTCGTCACTTCCCTGGCCATGATCGGACTGCCCATCCTGAACAATTTTGTGGGCGAGTTCCTGATCCTCTCCAGCACCTTCACCGGCGTAAGCCGAGGATGGGCGATTGCGGCCTCGATGGGCGTGATTCTGGGCGCAGCCTACATGCTTTGGCTCGTGCAGCGCCTATTTTATGGGCCGGAGAGCATGCTGACCGCCTCGAAGCCGGCTGTTGATCTGCGCTTCAGGGAACTCGCCGCCTTGTGGCCCCTGGCGGTTCTGATGCTGGCGATGGGAGTGGCCCCGTCGTACTGGCTGCCATCGATCGAAACGGGCGTGCATCCTCCGCAGAATAAGGAATCGGTCGTTATACCCGCATTTGTTCTGCCTCAATCCGTATACGTTGTTCCGTCTCATGGGGAGGGCCAGCGGTGAATCCTGTTGCCGATATCTTCCGCATCCTTCCCGAGCTGATTCTCACCCTGACCGGCGTTCTGGTGATGCTGCTCGACGCCACGCTGCCGCCCGGATGGCCGCGCCGTCCGCTGGGCTGGGTGGCGGCGCTGGGAACCACGCTGGCTCTGTGGGCCAGCCTTTGGCAGCTCTCCCTGCCCCAGGGAAGCGGCTTCTTCGGCACCGTGGAGACCAGCGCCTTCACCATCTTCTTCCACGTGCTTATCTGCGGCATCGTGCTGGTGGCCCTGTTGCTCTCGCTGGATACGCTGCCCGAGGACAGCCATCACCAGGGCGAGTTCTATGCCCTCATCGTCTTCGGCGCGGTGGGCATGTGCCTGCTCACGGGCGCGGTGGAACTGCTGGTGGTTTTTATCGCCCTGGAAATCTCCTCCATCTCCACCTACGTTCTGGCCGGTTACCGCAAGCAGTCGGACCGGGGTCCCGAAGCGGCCATTAAGTATTTTCTCCTCGGCTCCTTTGCCACCGCCTTTCTTCTCTACGGCATCGCGTTGATCTTCGGCGCCACCGGCACCACGCAGATCTACGAGATTGCCCGCCTGGCGCCCTCCGCACAGAATCATTCCTTAATCCTGGCCGGCCTGGCGCTGATGCTGGTGGGCATTCTCTTCAAGGTTTCCGCCGCGCCCTTCCACGTGTGGACGCCCGACGTGTACGAAGGCGCGCCTTCGCCGGTGGTGGCATTGCTCTCCACCGCGCCCAAAGCCGCGGCCTTCGCGCTGCTTTTGCGCGTGGTGTACGAGATGCTGCCCTCGCTGCGCGGGCTCTGGTCGCCGCTGCTTGTGGGTGGTGGCCGTGCTTTCCATGACGGTGGGCAACCTGGCCGCGCTGCGCCAGCAAAACGTGAAACGCATGCTGGCCTACTCCTCCATCGCCCATGCCGGCTACCTGCTGGCGGCCTTCGCCGGAGCCGGGAACAGCGGCATTGCCGCGGCCAGCTTTTACATGGCGGCTTACGCGGCCATGAACGTGGGCATCTTTGCCGTGATCACGCTGGTGAGCGGATACGACGAGAAGCTGCCCCTGGTGGAGGATTTTCGCGGGCTCATCTACCGCTCGCCCCTGCTGGGCAGCCTGCTGATCTTCTTTCTGGCTTCGCTGGTGGGGATTCCCTTCACCGGCGGATTCTTCGGCAAGTTCTATGTCTTCTCGGCGGCGGTGGACGGCGGAGCGATCTGCGCTGGCCATCATCGGCCTGCTGAACTCGGGATTGGCGGCGGCCTACTATCTGCGGCTGGCCCTGGCGGCGGCGCAGCGCGGAAGCGGCAGGAACGCCGAGGCCGCGGCTCATGCGCCGCAGGCAGGCGTAGCGGTCGGCGCGGCCTTGCTGCTCGCGGTAGCCACTACGCTGGTGCTGGGCATCGTGCCCAACGAGGTGCTGCGCGCAGCCGAGGCGGGAGCGCACACGCTGCAAGCGCCTTCCAGCACTCCGGGAACCGGCGTTGTGCAGGAGCCAAAGCCCTAGGGCCTAGCCGGAATTTCCTGCGCTACCGGTTCCAAAAGGCTCTTGTAAAAGGCCGCGGCAAGCCCCAGCACGTGTTTATCCACGTAGTGTTCCAGAACCCAGGCGCGCGCGGCCTGGCCCATGCGCATGCGGCGCTCCGGATCGCAAAGCAACTTGAGCACCGCCTCGCTGATGGCTTCAGGGTAGCCGGGCGGGATCAGCAGCCCGGTAACCTCGGGCACCACGGAATCGCGGGAGCCGGTGCATAGCGTGGTGATGACCGGAATGCCCGTAGCCGCGGCCTCCAGCACCACGTTGGGAAAGCCCTCCCGCCAGGTAGGCAATACCAGCAGGTCCATGGCGCGGTAGTAGGGCGCCGTGTCGGCCACAAAGCCGGTGCAATGAATGTGCGGATTGGCTCTCAATGCAGATGCGCAGAGCGGCGTTGAGCGCATCTTCTGAGGCATCGAACCAGCCCACCAGCAACAGGCGCGCTTTCGGCTTTGCCTTCAGAATGGTATCGAAGGCCTCGATCAGCTCCGGCAGCCCTTTGTCGCGGGTCAATCGCCCCACAAAACCCACCACCGGAGCTTTTCGGGTAATGCCCAGCCGCTTACGCACGTTGCTCGGCCCAGGCGCGAAACGCTCCACATCGACCCCGTTGCTGCTGCCCTCCCCGAGCAGATGCAGTTTGTCCGCCGGCGCAACG
Organism: uncultured Acidobacteriaceae bacterium; assembly: GCA_963796085.1. Classification (GTDB taxonomy): domain Bacteria; phylum Acidobacteriota; class Terriglobia; order Terriglobales; family Acidobacteriaceae; genus Telmatobacter. Next base: position 340,701 of record CAWCKF010000009.1, read on the forward strand.
CCCAGCGCCAGCGCTTCAGCGCGCAGACTGTTGCTGTTGCACAGCACGACGTGCGCGCAGGCACAGGCCACACGTTCGGCTGCCAGCAGGATGCGGTGCTTGAATCCGGTGGAGGTTTCAAGCCTCAGTCCGCGCAACATGTAGATGCGCCGGGGCACGCCGCCGAGCATGGCGGCCAGGGTTCCCAGCAGTCCGGCCTTGGGGGTGCTGAATTCGGTCAGGTCCGGCCTGAGCCGGCGCAGCAATCAGCCAAAGGCGCGCCAGCGAGACAATATCCTGAAGCGGCGCCATGCCCCGCCGCATGGGGATGGCAATGGCTTCGATTCCTTCTCTTGCGGCTATCCTGTCCAGCAATTCGCCGGGGCTTGAAACCAGCGTGACCCGAAAACCAGCCTCGCGCAGCGCCCGCAGACGCCCGGTAAGGGTCAGGCAGGTCTGCGCGTGGGTGATGCCCACCACGATGGATAGCGGCCTGGCTGCTTGAAGCGGCGAAGCTGGCACGGGATGGCGCGCTGCGAAGGCCGGCATCTGGGATCCTTCTACGCTACGGAACAACCTGATTAGAGTAATCACAGACAAGGTACCACTTCCGCGGCGAAGGGTGGCTAATAGTCAAAACAATTGAGCGTTGACTGGCATATACTCTGTTTGCTCTACAAAAGCACATGCCTCAACGTCCCAGGGTACTTTTGCTGATTCCGCATCTCGGTGGCGGCGGCGCGGAGCAAGTGACCGCTCTACTGGCGCGAGGCCTCTCCGGCCGGAAATATGAGCTGCATTTAGGACTGGTTACGCAGGCTGATGCCGGTCCTGTGCATCTACCACCGCATGTGACCATGCACGCTTTAGGCGCTAAAAGGGTGCGCGCCGGAGCTTTACGTTTGCTCAGACTGGTGCGGCGGCTCAAGCCGGAGGTGATTCTTTCGGGGATGGCGCACCTGAACTTTCTGGTGCTGCTGCTGCGCCCCTTTTACCCGTTTGGAACGCGTGTCCTGGTACGGCAGAATGAGACCGTTTCCGCTGCTTTGAGCTTTGGAGGCCAGCCCGGTTCTACCCGCCTGCTTTACCGGCTGCTCTACCGCTATGCGGACCGCGTGATCTGCCAGAGCGCAGCGATGGCCAAAGACCTTGCCGAAGAGCTGGGGATTCCGGAAGCGCGGCTGGCGGTGTTGTCAAATCCCGTGGATGTGGATGAGATTCGCGCTGCAATAGCTAAAAATCCAGTTCTCTGGAGTGGTCCGGGACCGCATCTGCTGGCGGTGGGCAGACTCTCCCCGGAAAAAGGCTTCGACCTGTTGCTGCGGGCGCTGGTCACCGTGCGCGAGCGATTCCCCAGCGCCGAGTTGGTGATTGCCGGCGCAGGCCGTGAAGAAGCGGCCTTGAAGGCCGAGTGCCGTGAGCTGGGGCTGGAAGCCGCAGTTCGCTTTGCGGGCTATGTCGATCATCCCGCGGCGTATTTTGCTCGCGCGTCGCTGTTTGTGCTTTCGTCCCGGCATGAGGGTTTGCCCAATGCCCTGCTGGAGGCGGCCGCCGGAGGCTTGCCCATTATCGCTTTGCCTGCCTCGCAGGGCGTGGTGGAGCTGCTGCGCGATCAGCCCGGTGCGTGGCTGGCGCAGGAAATATCCTCCACGGCACTTGCGGGCACTCTGCTCACGGCGCTGGAAGTTCTCCGGCCCGGCGAGAGGTTTGCGCACGCATTCGTTGAGAAGTTCAGAATCGACCGCGCCATCCATGCCTATGAAGAGTCTGATCGACACGGTTCTCACGCGGAGGCAGCCATGAACCACGTCGCCCTGGTCATTCCCGGCCTTGACCGCGTAGGCGGCGCGGAGCGGCAGGTGATGCTGCTGGCCAGGGGGCTCTGCCGGCGTGGCTGGCGAGTCAACGTGGTGGCGCTCTCAGGCGCCGGAGGCGATGCGGCAGCCGAGTTGACCGGCGCGGGCGCGGGGTTCCTGAGCCTGGAGATGCGCAAAGGCCTGGCCGATCCGCGGGGATGGATGCGCTTCCACCGCTGGCTCAGGCAGGAGAAGCCGGAGGTGGTCCACGCTCATCTGCCCCATGCGGCCTGGCTGGCCCGCTGGTCCAGGCTGGCCGCGCCGGTGCGGGTGTTGGTGGATACGCTGCACAGCTCCTCAACAGGCACGCTGGGCCGGCGGCTGGGCTATCGCTGCAGCGATTGGCTGACGGACAAGGTCACTGCCGTGAGCCAGGCCGTAGCGGATACACACCTCCTTGCCGGAATGGCCTCAGCGGGCAAGCTCGCCGTGCTGCCCAACGGGGTGGATGTGGAGGCGTGGCGGCCGGATGCGGCAGTCCGGGCGGCCATGCGCCGCGAACTGGGCCTGGAGGATGAGTTCCTGTGGTTTGCCGCAGGCCGTCTGGAGCCCGTGAAAGACTATCCCACGCTTCTCTGGGCCATGGTGGAGGTCCCGGAATCAGCACGGCTCGTGATTGCCGGCAGCGGACCTCTGCACAGCAAACTTCTCCGGCTATCCGCGCACCTTGGCCTGGAACGGCGGGTCCGTTTTCTGAGCTTTGAGCCGAATGTGCGCCGCTGGATGCAGGCCGCGGATGGATTCGTTCTCTCTTCCCGCTGGGAAGGATTGCCGATGAGCCTGCTGGAGGCCGCAGCTTGCGCCCTGCCCGCGGTGGCAAGCGATGTTCCCGGAACTCGCGAGGTCATTGTGGAAGGCGAGACCGGATCGCTTGCATTGGCAGGCAGCGCGATGGCGCTGCAAGGAGCGATGACCCGGATGATGCGAACTTCTCCGGAGGAGCGCATGGCGATGGGTAAGCGGGCGCGGCAGCGGGCGAAGGAACGCTTCAGCATGGAGATGGTCCTGGACCGGTGGGAGGCGCTCTATGGCGAGCTGCTCAAGCGAAATCCGAGGCCGATCCGTTGAAGCCGCGCGCATTGAGCCGGTGGGATTGAACTATGCTTGATGCGGCGCGGTGGGATTCCTGCACAAGCGGGAGATGAGCCAATAGAGCCGCTTCTATTTCCTATATATTACTTTAATAAACCCGACATACTGACTGATTAAACAAGGCTTAGCCATTGCGGTATTTTTTGAACTGACGCCACAGCCTCCTCTTCATCCTGGATGCCCGGACGCGGCTCAGCGCGAATGCTTCATAGAGGCGTTCGGCTGAGCCCAGCCGCGCAGGGGGGAATTCGGTTAACACGCGGTCCACGGAGGTGAACTGCGCGGCATGCCGGCCGAGGAAGACGCGCAGCTTATCGACCAGAGGGCCGGTTGCGGTGTTGACATGCAGGCAGATGGTCCAAAGGCCCTGGGGCTTATCCACCGGCGTCCAAAGCTGCTGCGGAATCCATGTGAGGCCGTAGCGGGTAAAGGGCACGCGGGCAAAGCCATCGGAGAGCAGGCTGATTCCCTCTTGCTGCAGAGCGCGGAGGGTGGCGCGATCGAAGCCGTGGCGGGGCGCAACCCAGATGCGCGGGTTGAGCCCGCGGCCGTGGAGAATCCTGAGCCCGGCGTGAATCCACTGGCGCTGGATCTCCTCGGGAAGGCCGGCAAACTCGCTATGACGGTGCAACGGCACCAGGCTCCAGCCTTTGCTGTTGCAGAGATGTTGAAAGCCGTGCAGGGCGATGGTGGCGCCGGCGGCCTCCATGCGGCGCATGCGGTCCCAGAACTCCGGGTCCGGCGGCGAATGCTGCAAATCGTAGTCCTGGTTGTCGGGCACCACGGCGAGAATGGGGCGGAGGGCAAACTCTTCAACCAGTTGCGATAAACGCTGCCACCGGGCGTGCGAGACAGTGGGGCAGAGGTCGTCGAAGCGAAGAAGATATTGCGCCGGCCTGGGAATCATGACGCTGCCTCCGTTGCAGCTTTTTTGCGCTCCGCTATTCGTGTGTCATTCCTATATCAGGTCAGGCTGCTGATCTGCACTGCTTCCGCTGTCCCCCTGGGGCAGAAGCTTCCAGGTCCAATACCAAAGGAAGAGAAACGTGCTCGCTGTCCAAAGCGAGGTGGCCAGCGCGATTCCGGCTACGCCGAACCAGCGCATGAGGATGAGGTTGAGAACCACATCCAGCATGAGATTGAGAGTACCGCAATAGAGAATCAGATCGGTGCGGCGCATGGCAACCAGAAAACGGTAAAAGACGCGGCTGGATACGAAAAAGGGAATCTGAATGGCGTACATGGCCAGCACCGGCGTGACCACAGCGGTGTCGCGCGGCCCAAAGACGCCGTGCTGGAAGATGATGCGGATGAGCAGGTGCGAGCCGGCGATCAGCGCCGCGGCGATGGGCACGGAAACCAGCGCGGTGATGCGCACCCAGGTGCGCAGGGTACTGCGGCATGCATTCCAGTCCCGGTGCGCGATCATGCGCGAGAAGTGGGGCACCACCGCGGTGGAAACTGCGCCCGCCACCAGAGTGAGCACGACGCTCACAAAGCGGTTGGCATAGGCCAGCGCCGAAACGCTCCCCGAGGGCAGCATGGCGGCCATCGCCTGGTCCACCAGCAGACCGCCGGAGGCCACCACGCCGCTCAGCATCACGGTTCCGTACTGATGCGCCACTTCGCGCGTAGCCTCGGTGGCCCCATACCAGCGCAGGCTGAAGCGGTATCCGTGGCGGTCCATCATTCCCGCCACCAGAGCCGCCTGGACCATCGCGCCGGCCAGGCTGGCGTAAACCATGGCCCATATGCCCACGCGGCCACCCAGCAGCAATGCGCCAACGATGATGGCCGCCGGGGTGGCCACGGGCGCCAGCGCGGGCAGGGCAAAACGGTCAAAGGTGTTCAGAACCACCGTGCAGTTGCTGGCGATGCCGGTGATCAGCACCACGGGCAGCAGGGCGTAGAAGAGACGGATGGAGAAGGCGAGCTTAGCGGGCGGAAAGTGCGAGGCAATCAGGGGGAAGAAGCCGCGCGCGGCCAGAGCCATGACGGCCGAAGCCGCCCCAAGCAGCACGCAGGTCCACAGCATGGAGCCGGAGAGCAGTTGCTGGGCGCGCTCGTGGCCCTCCTGTTCCCTCACCCGCACCAGCGTGGGCACCAGCGCCTGGTTCATGGACTCGGAGATCAGGTTGATCAGCAGGTTGGGGATGAGGATGGCGGCGACAAACGCATCCATGGCGTCGGAGCGGCCGTAGACTCCGGCGACGGTCATCTCCTTGAACAGAGCGACGATCTTGACCACAATCCCCGCGGCGGCGACCGATGCCGCGGCGCGGAAGATGCGGCGATTGACGCTGCCGCCCTTGAACAGCCGCGCGATTTGGGGGATGGGAAACATGGGGTCGGAGGGGTCTGCCCGATTATTGGGCAGGCTCCGTGGCCAGCGCAATCCCCGTCGGATGGGAGCGGTCAGGGAAGCAGGCGGCAAGGCTCTCCGGCTCTTCCACGGCCAGCCGCCCTGCCAGCGCGATCAGGGCCAGCAGCAGCCAGGTGGTGCGGCTCTCCTCCACCGTGGCCACCAGCGAAGTGACGATCCAGACCGTGAGCGCCGTGGCCAGCGCCAGTTGCAGAGGCCCACGGGTTTGCAGGGTTGCGCGCGCGGCCAGCGCCACAATGGCCACGGCCAGAAAAAAGGCGCACAGCCCGCCGCTGACGAGGATGGAGAGAGCCGTATTGTGTGCCGTATCGAGGGGATTGAGCCCGGCGGCGCCGACAAAGGAGCCCGCTCCAGAGCCGAAGAGCGGAGCCTGGACAAAGGCATGCCAGCCTGCTCTCCAGATGTTCAAGCGCTGGTTCAGATCGCCGCCCTGAAGCTGCTGGGGGATGGTGGCCAGGCGCGCAAAGGTTTCATGGGGAACGATCAACCAGAGGACGGCGGCGATGGCCGGCAAAGTCAGGGTCCCGGCAAGCACTCCCCTGGGGTTGCCACGAGCCAACAGGATGCCGCAACCCGTGAGCGCCACCAAGGCGGCCAGAAACCCTCCGCGAGAGGCTGTGAGCAGCACGGCAACCAGGCCCAGCGGCAGATAGCCCAGCGCCAGCAGGCGGGCAGGCCAGCGGCGCTCACTGTTCACGAGCAGCGCCGCCAGGGGAAAACCGAGGTCGAGAAAGCGGGCCACGTCGTTGGGGTCCTGCCCCGCGGCGGCAAAGCGGATCTGGCCGGCGGCGATGGCCTCAGGCGAACCCAGGTTGGCAAAGGTAAGCGCGGCCAGCACGCAGGAGCCGGCCACGTAAGCGCGCAACAGAGCGCGCAGGTCGCGGGGGCTTTCGGCAAACTCCCAGACCAGCCAGACGATCATCATCTCCTGGAAGTAGGCGCGCATCTTTTCCAGAGTCGCCAGCGGCTCGATGGTCCAGAAACAGGAGCAGCAGAACCAGAGGTAGAAGGCCAGCACCAGCCACTGCATTGGCCCCGGAGTGCGCAGGCGCCCGGCCTGCAAAACAGCCGGAACAGCAACTAGAATCAGCAGCAAACCCAGAATGCGGGCGATGTTGCCCAGCGGCTCGCCCAGATCCAGGGAATACTCCCACGGAATGGCAAAGGCGAAGAGCAGCAAGAATAACCAGGCAATGCAGCGCATACTATGACCTTCTACAGACGTGGACACTACTGCGGTCTCTCTATTCCCGGCCCATTTGCCGCCGGATATAGTGGCTGTGGTCTGACTGGGGGTCGGGTGGGCGTAGTAGTTGTCGTCGATTTCGGCAAAAACCACTGCGAGTACACAAGACCGCTATAGATGCTGACGCCAATCGCCGATTGAATGGCTGATTCTATACTCCTGTTCATCATGTTCTTGGCTATCGAGTCGGGCACGTAGAGAATATCCCGGTCAAAGACCGGCTGATCGGGCTCCTGGCCGTGCAGCATGCGCCTCAGGTTGAGGGTGGTCATGGTGCGGCCGCCGTTCTGCTCGCGGATGAGCACGGCCTTGCCGGCAGCGGCGTTCTGGCTCGGGCCCCAGGCCAGGAAAGCGCCTGCACCACCGTAAGCCCCTGGGCGGGATCGACCGGGAATCCCCCTGGACGGATGACGTCGCCAACCACGTAGACCAGCCCGGCGCGGCTCACCTGAACCGTGTCTCCGGGGGTGAGTTCCGGGTTGTGATCGGAGGAGGTATCAGTTCCACCGGGGTCCAGCACCACGGCATGCGGCGTCTTGGGGTCGTTGCGGTGGTAGATGTTCACCAGGCGGCCGGCAGTGGGCGAGAGGCCGGAGGCAGCCGAGATCAGGTCCAGCAAGCGATGGTGGAGGGTATAGGGATAAACTCCGGGGTGGGCCACCTCGCCCAGCACACTCACATCCTGCCCGGCGTAGGCAATCACCAGCACCGAGACCTGGGGATGGAGAAGCATGCCCCTGGCCACCAGCGCCGCTTCAACGGCGTGCGCGGCAGCCTGCTCGCCCAGCCCGCCAAGCTTCACCTCGTGGACCATGGGCAGCGTTACCGTGCCCGCCGGGGAAACGCGCACCACGGAATGAAACTCCGGGGTGTGAAACTCCGAGATATCGAGAAAGTCTCCGGGGGCGATGGGAGCAGGCATGGGAGTAGAGGAAAGCGTGCCTGCCAAGGGCGGCATTCCGGCCTGGTTTGCGCCCCCGGGACTGTTCCACACCGCGGGAGCTTCCTTGGGATTGGGCTGGGTTTTCGTATCTTGCGAAAAAGGAATACGGGCCACGCCCATGGGCAGGCCGTCGAGGCTGGGCGTGGGCAGGCTGGGGGTGGGTTCCTGCGCGCGCCCCATGGCGCCGGCCAGGAGCACTGCCAGCAGCACGACGACCGTGCGATTCACAGAGTTGCCAAGCGATTCGATCAAGAGCGCGCCTCCCACGGCCAGCCACAGCCCGGCAAAGAATGTGATGGCCAGATAAAGGGGCAGATCCGGCGCCACCGGCTTGACTGGCTGCCGGGCTGGATCCACCACCGAGATATTGGAGCTGCGAACGCCCGCGGAAAACCCCGCCTCCTCCACCTTTTCCAGCACCCGCAGATACAGTTCGTGGCTGCGGTTGGCCTCCTGCCGCATATCCGCGTACTGGGCATCGGCCTGGTTTTCCTTCATGCTTTGGGCGGTGTTTTCGTCCAGGTTCCTGCGCAGCAGATGCTCACGATCGGCAGCCGTTTGCCATGCGCTGCGAAACTGCGAGACCAGCCTGGCGTCTTCGGCCGCGACCTGCCGGTCGAGATCCTGCAACTGGCCGCGAATCTCCACCACGCGGGGAAAGTTCGGCCCATGTTCGATGCTCAACTGCGCCTGCTCCTGGTCCAGTTGGCTGTGGCGGGCATGGAGCTGCTGAAGCAAGGCAGTAGCAAAATTTATGTTTTCGTTCTGCAGGTGGGGATCGGAGGCAATCACCAGCTCGGGATTGCCCTGGGAGGCGGCGCGGTACTCCGCCTCGCGCAGAATGCGGTCGCTGGCAGCAGCCACCAACTGCCGGCTCAGCTCGTCGATCTCCAGCAAGGCCGAGGTGTGCTGGCTCTCGCCCTGCTGGCCATTGGCCAATGTCTGCGGGGCGGTAAGGATGCCGTGGCGGCTCTGGAAGTCCGCCAGGCGTTGCTGGTCCTGCTCGACACGGGCTTTCAGTTCCTTGAGCTGGCTGGCCAGCCACTCCGACGCCTGCGCCGTGGCCTGCACGCGGAGTTCGCTCTCCTGCTCTTCATAGGCGCGAATGAGGCCGTTCACCACGGCCGCCGAGAGGGCCGCGTTGCGGGAGCGAAAGCGAATCTGAACCAGCAGCGTGCGCGGCAGGGTCTGGACGTGAAGCCGCCTCTGAAATCTTTCCAGCAGCCAGGCCTGGGCAGCGGCATCGGCGGCACTGTCAGCCGGCGCATCGGCGCGAAAGCCGGGAAAGCGGCTGGCAAAATCACCCATGAAGCCCGGCGCCTGGTAGAGCTTGAGTTCAGTGATCACTCTCCAGGCCAGTTGGTCGCTGCGAAAAACATTGGCCAGCGTCTCCAGTTGCAGCGGCGTGGCCAGCGAGGAGGCGGCAACGGATGACTCACCGGCGTCAAGGTCGAGCGAAGTTGCAGGCGAGGTGCGCAACGCCACCCTAGCGGTGGCTTCGTACTGGTTGGGGGCAATGAGGCAATAGAGAAGGCAGAGCAGCAGCAATCCCCCTACCACAAGCGCAATCATGCGGCGGCGGCGGAGAAGAACCTCCCAGAGGGAGCGCAGGGATGTCGTGGAATGGTTCCGGCTGAGGTCAGTCCGGTACCGTTCATCGGGTTGGTACGGCGCATGGTGCTGGAGAGGGTGAGCGTCCGGCAAAGGGCGTGAACCTCAATCCCATGAAGATTCAGAATCTCTCCCGCAGGTTGACCCTGCTGTTCCAGACGAAAAACCGCAGATAAGGAAATCCCCGCCATTGTGCTTCACGGGGAAGCAATTCGTCAATAGGTTCTTTCCATAAGCAAACAAAATATGGAAACATCCGGCAATTCGCCTTGCCATGAATCCGGCTACTCTTCTCCGCCTCCGGCCCGGTACCACTCCACGGTGCGGCGCAGTCCCTCGCGGAAATCCACGGTGGGTTGGTAGCCCAGCAGTTCCCGCGCCAGATGAATGTCGGCCAGCGAGTCGCGAATGTCGCCGGCGCGCGGCGGGGCGTAGACCGGTTTGCCGCTGTAGCCGGTCAGTTGGCAGAGAATCCTGTAGATTTCGTTAAGCGTGATGCGCGAGCCGGTGGCCAAGTTCATCATTTGGCCGGAGACCTTCCGGCCGGGGCCGCGGCGGCCAGCAGGTTGGCATGGACCACGTTGTCGATGTAGGTGAAGTCGCGGCTCTGTTCGCCGTCGCCATAGATCGTGATCTGCTCCCTGGCCAGCATCCGGCGGCAAAAGATGGCCAGCACGCCGGAGTAGTGCGAGGTGGGGTCCTGGTAGGGGCCAAAGACGTTGAAGTAGCGCAGCGACCACCGTCTCCAGCCCGTAGACGCGGGTAAAGGCGCGCATGTAATGCTCGCCGGCCAGCTTGGCCACGGCATAGGGAGAGATGGGGTTGGGCAGCATCGCCTCAGTGCTTGGGCAGGAGTGGGCGTGTCGCCGTAAGCGGAGGAGGAGCCGGCATAGACCACGCGGCGCACTCCTGCGGCGCGGGCGGCCACCAGCAGGTTGAGGGTGGCATCAACGCAATTCACGTTGGTGGCCACCGGATCGTCCACGGAACGCGGAACCGAGGCCAGCGCCGCCTCGTGGAAGACAACCTCCACGCCGGCGCAGGCCCGGGCGCAGGCGGCGGGATCGGCCAGATCGCCCTCGACGAACTCCATGGCTTCAAGACCGACCAGGTTGGAGCGCTTGCCGGTGATGAAGTTGTCGATGCCGCGCACGGTCTCGCCGCGCGCGAGCAGGGCCGCGGCAATGGAGCGGCCGATAAAGCCGGCTGCTCCGGTAACAAGATAGCTTGCCAAATGAAAACTCCTCAATAACTCCCAAGCCAAGAATACTACCGCGAACTCGACGGCAGATGGAGCGCCGTCACAGCTTGTGGCTCTACAATCGGAGGTTATGAGCACAGCACCCGTGAGCCGCCTGGCCGAACTCAAGCGGAAGATTGAGACCCGCGAGGCCCGCATCGGGATTATCGGCATGGGCTACGTGGGGTTGCCGCTGGCGCTGCTCTTCAGCGGCGAACGCTTCCGCGTGACGGGCTTCGATATCGCCCCGGACAAGGTGAAAACCCTCAACGCCGGCGGCTCCTACATCGTGCGCATTCCGCCCGCCGCCATTCAGGAGGCGCAAAAAGCAGGCTTCCACGCCACGGCTGATTACTCCGAAATCGCCCAGATGGACGCGGTCATCATCTGCGTGCCCACCCCGCTCAACGAGCACCACGAGCCCGACCTGAGCTACGTGACCGGAACGGTCAAGTCCATCGCTCCCTACATTCATGAGGGCCAGTTGATCGTGCTGGAAAGCACCACCTATCCCGGCACCACGGAAGAGGTCGTGGCGCCGCTGCTTGAGGCCGGCAATCCCCACGGCCTGAAGGTTGCGCGCACCCTGGAGCGAGGCCGGCGTTCACGTGGTCTTTTCGCCGGAGCGCGAGGACCCCGGCAACGAAACCGTGGCCCGCCGCGATATTCCCAAAGTAGTGGGCGGCTGCGGCCCGGCAGCAGTGGAGCTGGCCACGGCCATGTACGGCGCCATCTTCCGCAGCATCGTGCCGGTCAGCAGCCCCTCGGTGGCGGAGATGACCAAGCTGCTGGAGAACATCTACCGCTGCGTGAATATCGCGCTGGTCAACGAGCTCAAGCAGTTGTGCATGAGGATGGGCATCGATATTCACGAGGTCATCGATGCGGCCAAAACCAAGCCCTTCGGCTTCCAGGCCTTCTATCCCGGTCCCGGCCTGGGAGGGCATTGCATCCCCATCGACCCCTTCTATCTCTCCTGGAAGGCAAAGGAGTTCGACTTCCATACCCGTTTCATCGAACTGGCCGGCGAAATCAACTCAGCCATGCCCTTCTTCGTGCTGGAGCAGATCGCCGCCGCGCTCAACGAACAGCGCAAATCCCTCAAGGGCTCGAAGATACTGGTTCTGGGCCTGACTTACAAACGCAACGTCGACGATCTGCGCGAATCGCCCTCGCTGGCCATCCTCGAACTGCTGCGCGACAGGGGCGCCGCCGTTGCCTACAACGACCCTTACTTCCCTGCCGTCGGCCGCGGCCGAAACTACGACCTGAACATGACGAGCACCCCGCTCGACAACCTGGGCCAATATGACGCCGTGGTTATCGTCACCGACCACTCCGGCTACGACTATCGCGCCATCGTGGAGCAGTCGCAGTTGGTGGTGGATACTCGCAACGCCACCAGGGGCATCGACTCGCCGAAGATTGTGCGCTGTTAAGGGGAAGATGTACTCATTGAATGCCAGGAGAACGCATCATGCGGTACGCCTTTTTCACTCTGTTGATGTGCGCCGGATTGGCTGTGGCGCAGATACCCACGCCTCGGCAGGAAGTGCTGGATGCTCAACATGCCAGGCCGGCAGACCCATGGCCGCGGGGGCGCGGACACGTTGTCCTTGCCGTTCCAGGAAGCCTTGAGGCGCAAAAGGCTTATCACGAACCAGGCGGCAGCTTCAGTCCGGAATTTCGCAGCTTTGGAGTTTCGCTGTGGATTACAGATGCGCAGGGCTCCATCGTGAAGACCAGCGACAGCATCCCTCTGGAACAGATCCGCCAACGACTGGTGTGGAGCGAAGGCGCTGTGACGCCCTCCATTCGCACGGAAAGCGGCGAGTATGTGGCAAACTGGTCCCTTGGTCCTGCCGTGGGCGCTTCCCGGCTGTTGCTGAACCCAAGGCTGGAAAACGGTCACAAACTGATGCTGGCTATCCGCAGCGTGGGACCGGCGGGAGCCGCCATCGAATCGCTGCATTGGACGGGCGGCGAACTCGTAATGAACGGCCGCTATAAGCTGCGGCTTACGCCTTCGCCTGCTTCGGTTTATGTGGGTCCCGAAGGCGTTGCTGGCTGGACGACCGCCCCCGCGGGTTCCTCGAGCGAATGCCACGGGCAAATGGGCTGGTGCTTTGCCCGCCTGGAATTGGCTGGCAAAGACATTGCCGTTCTGCATATTACGGACGCCTTTCCGCGGCGCGCTCCCCAACTGACTGCTCACAGCACGCATTCGACCCTGGAAATCGAACTGCCCGACAGCCGCTTCCGCGACTCGCTGGACGCCCAGGTGGCGCACCTGATGATGGGAACAGTGGGTAACCAGACCCGGCCCGGCGAACCCAATCAGTATCCGCTGGCCTGGCTGCGGGACGGCGCTTACCAGGTGGTGGCGCTGGCGCGCGCCGGCCAACTGGATACGGCGCGCGAGTTGGCGGGCTACTTCACTGACAAGGACTTCTTCGGCGGCTTCGGCGCCGAGGGCGATGCGCCCGGTCTCTCCCTGTGGGCCATGGAAGAAGTGGCCGTGCACGTGAACAGCCGCGATTATGACCGCTTTCTCTGGCCGCACGTCTGCCGCAAGGCCGGGTTCATCCTGGGCATGCAAACCACAAAGGAGCCCATCCAGCGGATCTTTGCCGGCATGCTGGCGCCAGAGCATCGGGCGGAGCCGGACATCTATGAAGTGGCTGAGCCGGCGCGCGATGGCCTCATCATGGGGCGCATGGACCTTCATTATCCGGCTATGTATGTGACCGCCGTGAATTACAACGGCCTGCTGATGGCCGCCGAGCTTGCCGATCGGCTCAACGCCCAGGACGAAGCCCGCCGCTGGCGCGCTGCGGCGGCGGAACTGAAGCAGGCCTGGAACGCCGCTTACCGGCCCGATGAGCCGGAGGAGCGGACGTGGATGAGCGGCCTGTGGCCAACCTGGATTGCCACAGACCGCGCCGCCTATCTTGAGGGTCTGGACTCCCAATGGAACGCCAACTGGGATGCCGCGAGCGGCGGCTTCCGCCAGCTTCCCTTGTGGACCTATTTCACCTTCTCGTTCGCCCACCAGTACCTGTTTCTGGATCATCCGCAGCGAAGCATGCAGACGCTCGAGTGGTTCTGGGATCATCAGCCGTCTCCGGGCCTCTATAGCTGGTGGGAGGGGAATGGCGAAGAGAACAGCTTCCACGAGTGGGAGTACGCGCGGGGCTGGGTCGACCCGCCGCATGTGACGCCTCACTACTGGGCGGCCGCGGAATGCCTCCTGCTGCAGATGGATATGCTGATCTATGTGGACGAATCGCCGGGAGGGCCGGTTATTGTAGTGGGCGCAGGAATACCGGCCGCATGGAGTTCACGGCCGATGAAGATGCGTGGAATGGTGACCAAACTGGGGCGCGTCGATTGGAGCTGGGACGGCAAAACCATGCTGGTGAAGATGGAGGGCAAGCGTGTTCCAGTCCGTCTGGGTTCCGGTTTTCCCTCCGGCGCTAGGGTGAGCGTACTATCGATAGCGCGCGATTTACGCAGGCGTGACACAAAATAATTTTCGCCAAAATGTCCCCGACGGCACTGGAGATTGTTTTCAATGGCCTGCCTGTTTCTGCGTAGCACACGACAGATCCCAAGCTAATCCTGTATCTTTGTTTGGTTCGTCTATGATTCTTCTTCTCCCAACCCTGGCTGAGCCTCAACACTTCTCTCTGGGGGAAAAACTGCTCTTCGCCGGGCTGGCCGTAGCTTCGGCCGCAATTTTCTGGCGCCGCTTCGGCGTCGTCCTCAACAAAATTCTGCAATCGAAGAAAGATTCCGGTTTTCGCATCTTCCCCATCGGCAAGCGCATCCGGGACTTCGTCTGGGAGGTGCTCTGCCAGGCTAAGGTCATTCGCGAGCGCCCGCTTCCCGGCCTGGCCCACGCCTTCGTTTTCTGGACCTTCTGCGCCTTTGCCCTGGTCACGCTCAACCACTGCGCCGTGGTCTTTGGAACCGGCTTTCTCTCGCCTGCCGGACGGTTCGGCCACTTCTATTACTACTTCGCCGCAATCTTTGCCGCAGCCTGCGCGGCCGGCATCCTCGGCCTCTTCATTCGCCGTTTCCTGGTCCGCCCCCGGTGGCTGGGCGCAAAACTCTCCTGGGAATCGAGCGTCATTGCCCTGTTGATCTTCGTCCTGATGGCCACTTACCTGGCCTCGTTCCTGGTCACGGACGCCAGTCCAGCCGCACGTCTCCTGTGGTGGGTTCACACGCTGGCCCTGCTCGCCTTTCTGCCCATCATCCCCCACACCAAGCACCTGCACTTGCTGCTAAGCCCGGTCACCGTTTTCCTGTCGCGCGGCGGCTTCGCCCGGATTCCCCCTCTCAGCGGCGATGAGGACTTCGGCCTGGTAGCCGGCACAGACCTCACCCGGCTGGTAAGCCTGCAGGCCTACTCCTGCGTGGAGTGCGGCCGCTGCACCGAGCACTGCCCCGCCGCCAACACCGGCAAGCTGCTCAACCCCAAAGAGATCGTCCTGGGCCTGCGCGGCTATCTGAACGATCTCGGACCCGAGTCGGAAGAGCCCCTGCTCGGCAAGTACAACTCGCAGGAAGCCGTCTTCCAGTGCACCACCTGCGGCGCCTGCGAGTTTCAGTGTCCGGTGGGCATCGAGCATGTGCCCATTCTTGTCGGCTTGCGCCGCGGCGCGGTCAATACCGGCGAATGGGAAGACCAGCACGGCGCCAAGCTTTTTCTGGCTCTGGAACGCGGCTCGAACGCGCTCGGCCTCAGCGCCGCCGAGCGCGACAAGTTCATCGAGAAACAAGCCCTGCCCCTCTTCGACGGGACGCAGGAGTATTGTTTGTGGCTGGGCTGCATGGGCGGCTACGACCCCAAGGGCCGCGAGATCGTTGCCGCCTTCGCCCGCGTGATGAATTACCTGGGCGCAAGCTACGGCGTGCTGCGCAAGGAAAGATGCACCGGCGACCCGGTGCGCCGCCTGGGCAACGATCTGCTCTTCCAGCAACTGGCCGAGGCCAATCTCGAAGCCCTGGCGCAAAACAAAGTCAAGAAGATCGTCTCCATCTGTCCTCACTGCGTCCGCACCATCCAGGAAGACTGGAAGGAGTACGGCACGCCTCCTGAGATCGAGCACCACAGCGAGTTCCTGGCGCGATTTGCGGATCGCCTGCCGACGCAAACCAACGATACAAAAATCGTCTTCCACGATCCGTGCTACCTGGGCCGCTATCGCAACGTCTACGAGGAGCCGCGCACGGTGGCGGCGCTGGCCGGAGAGCTGATCGAAGCGCCGCGCCACCGTGAGCGCAGTTTCTGCTGTGGAGCCGGCGGCGGGCTGGCTTTTCTCGGCGAGGAGACCGGCGAGCGTGTTAGCCACAACCGCGCGCAGGAACTGGTCGCCACCGGCGCGCAAACCATCGCCGCGGCCTGTCCCTTTTGCAATACCATGTTCAGGGATGCGCTGGCAGCCAGCGGCGAGGGCGCGCCCGAGCTGCTCGATATTGCCCAGTTGGTTGCGCGGGGATTGCCTCCGAACGGAACGAGTTAGGATTTGTGTTTCCCAGGTCTCAGAATCGAGACCTGGGGCACCCGGCGGATGTTGTTAGGCGAGAGGGCTGGCGGACCGAGATTTCTGGTCTCCCACCCTTGCGACAAAAGCAAGAAAGTCGTGCCCAGGGGGCGCCCAGATGGGGCACCCAGCGATAGTGGAAGGATAGAGAATGAAGATCGTCGTCGCCATCAAGCAAGTTCCGGAACGCGATGCGCTGATCCGCATCGACCCCGCCGGCAAATGGATTCAGGAAACCGATCTGCAGTACGCGTTGAACGAGTCCGACGCCTACGCGCTTGAAGAGGCGCTGCAGCTCAAGGAAAAACACGGCGGCGAAGTGATCGTCCTCAGCGCCGGTCCGGAGCGCGTGGGAACAACCATTCGCGAGGCGCTGGCCAAGGGCGCGGACCGGGCTATCCACATCGTCTGCGACGACCTCGGCGCGCGCGATGCCCTGGGCGTGGCCAAGCTGCTGGCGGCCGCAACAAAAGAAGAAAATCCCGACCTCGTCCTCACCGGCTTGCAGTCTGAAGACCTGGGTCTGGGTCAGACCGGCGTCATTGTGGCCGAACTGCTGGGCCTGCCCCACGCCACTCTGATCCTCAACGTGGATAAGAACGAAACCGGCCTCAGGGTAAAGCGTGAACTGGAAGAGGGCTGGTTTCAAACCATTGAGCTGCCCACCCCCGCTGTGCTGACCATCCAGTCCGGCGGCAACAAACTGCGCTACGCCACGCTGATGGGCATCAAGCGCGCCAAGACTAAAGAGGTGCGCCAGTTGGCCGCCGCCGATCTCGGCGTCGGCTCTGCTCCCGTAGTGCTGCTGGAGCGGGTCATGCTGCCCCAAAAACAAAAATCCACGCAGATTTTGCCCGGCACGGCGAAAGAAGCCGCGGCGGCGCTGGTGGAAAAACTGAAGTTCGAGGCGCGCGTCCTATGAGCGGTATTCTCTTGGTTTTGGAGGAGCGAGGTGGCCGGATAAACCGTACCAGTTGGGAGGCGGTAGCGGCCGGACAAGGGCTGAGAGCGCAACTGGGCCTGCCTGTAAGCGCGGCCGTCGTTGGCGCAGATACCGAATCCCTTGCCGCCGAAATCGCCGCCTGGCACCTCGATCATGTGGTGCGCGTGGAGCATCCGCTGCTCGCCCACTACACCGCCGACGGTTTTACTCTGGCTCTTCAGCAACTCATCCAGTGCAAAACACCGGCTTACGTAGTCTTTCCGCATACCTACCAGGTACGCGACTACGCTCCGGCGCTGGCCGCGCGGCTGGGCCAGGCGCTCATCAGCGACGTGGTGGCCATCGGCGATGGGCCGGTCTTCACGCGCCAACTGCTGCAAGGCCGCCTGAACGGCAACTTTCGGCACACTGGCAGCGGCCCTTGCCTGATCTCCGTGCAGGCTGGAGCCTTTCGCGCCGAAGCGCCCAGCGCGGCCTCTGGCGCGAGTACAAGCGCAGCCCCGGCCACAATCTTTGTACCCACACTCGATGCGGCACAAATCCGCACCACCCCCGGCGAAGCCTTCCGCGGCTCGGCGCAGAGCGTGGACCTGGGCTCGGCGCAGCGGATCGTCTGCGTAGGCCGCGGCATCAAGGAGGCGGAGAACATTCGGCTGGTGCAGGATCTGGCTGCGGCGCTGGACGCGGAACTGGCCGCCTCGCGGCCCATCTGCGACAACGGCTGGCTGCCCATGGAGCGCCAGGTGGGCAGTTCGGGCCAGACCGTCTCGCCCAAACTTTACCTGGCCGTGGGCATCTCCGGAGCCATTCAGCACCTGGTGGGCATGAAAGGCTCGCAATGCGTGGTGGCCATTAACAAGGACCCCGACGCGCCTATCTTCGAGGTGGCCGACTACGGCATTGCCGGCGACCTCTTCGAAGTACTTCCGCCGCTCACTGAGGCCCTAAAGGCCGCCAGGCAGTAAGTTGCGAGACTCTGATCCGGAAGCTTCGATGGAGTAACTCTGATTTCGACCTGGAAGATAGAAGAATTTGGACTTCTACCGCGATTGAATGATAGAAGATACCCTGCGCCGCTTGGGCGCGTAGCGCAGATCCTGGAAGCCGGAGAGTTGAAACGATGTAAGTGATAATGAAAATATCGATTCCACATTGCTGCGGCCCAATTGATGCCGGTCGGTTCCTCGCGTAATGGGGCATGAATTGGTCGTGAATGAGTACTTATAGCCGGCCTTGCGAATCATGCGGGCCGCGCCGGACGTATAAGTCTCTTCTTCGCCGCCTACCCATGCGTAACAGGCGCAAGCGTGCCCAAGCGACTCCTCGATCACCGACTTACCCGCGCAGATCTCATACTCCAGCACTTCATCCGTCAATTCCGGCGACATGCGCCGATGACTGCGTGTGTGGCAGCCAATGACGTGCTGCCGCCGGTCAAGATCGCGCAGCTCAGCCCACGACATCGCGGCGCGTTCCGCCCGCAACGAGGTGCTGTCCGGCCCAATCTGATGAGCGCCTGAAAAACTCAACTGCTCGGATGGCGGAGCCGATACAAAATCGACAGGGACAAAAAACCATCCATGAAATCCGTACTTATCCAATAGTGGCGCCGCGACAGAGTATTGCGAAGATACTCCGTCGTCAAAGGAGATAATAAGTCCGGGGCGCTCTTTATCCCAGCGTTGCAGATGGAAGAACCTGTCCAGGTCGATTAAAGTTACAGGCATGTAATGCCGGGCATAAAACGCCAATTGCCGCTCGAAATTGCCTGCCGTGTCCTCAGAAATTCCGTGGTAGTTTATGGCCCGTATGTATCCACCCGGAATGCACCGCCGCCCAAGCTCAAGAAGGAGGGGAGAAATCTGCAATGCTTGAAACGACGAAGCCAGCATGTTTTTGATGCTCATAGGGCGGCGTCTCCGTCGAATGGCGAAGCATCCCAGGCGTCAGTCTGCCGGAGCGCATCCCCAAGCGGCCGGGCATCCTCGCTGACGCGATATAAAAACGGAGATGATGGGAGTAAACGGTGATGCGGATGAAGCCGCTGCAGCAAATCATGTTTCGACTTATGGAATCCCATGGCCTCCACAACGTCCACACCGATGCGCGCGGCATGCTCCAGCGCGGCAGACATCAGAGATAGAATGGCGTCCTCATCTTCGCGTATCGTCTGAATATCCACAACCCTGAAACGGCGCAATCCATACTGCTCCTGATCGTATCTTCGCATGATCAGATACCCGGAAAGGCTGCCGCCCTCCATAAGTCCGAGGATAACTGTGTCTCCGGATTCCAGAGTGGGACGGAATTGCCAGGTGAGCGCTTCGCCGGTGCGCACCGCTAACAACCGATCGCGGCGACGGCGCAGCAACTGCCACATGGCGTCAAAGCACTCATCGAAACTAAACAGGCGGCATATCTCCTTTTTCCGGTATCGAGCTTTGGGCCAACGCGCTAAATCCCGGCAGCAGAGAGTTATGCCGGCGGCGCGCCTGACGGCGGCAATTGCCGGCATGCGCGCCTTGCGCAGATAGGCTCCGGAAAACCCGGCATAGTTAATAATCCAGAAAAGCATTTGCGCGCAGGATGGGCCGGGCATTTCGCTGCATCCGAAGTACCTGTATAGGGCGCCCGCCTGCGGGGAGGCCGTAGTACTGAGATACAGGTCGATATTCGTTTGCGAGAAGAACTTGTCGGTCAGAGAGATGGCCGCGAACCTGAATTGCGGATCGACCGCCAAGGCCCTGGAGACGGCCGCGCGAACCGGCTGGTTATTGAAGGTATACATTCGCGGTATGTTACTAAGCGTGCCTACAATGCCCTGAGACCGGCTCTCGAGCACCCATCCTATAGGAACCTGAAGCGCGGAGCAAAACGGATTCTCATCCCATAGACGCGCCCAATTCAAGTAATCCCCAAGTCCGAGTCCATTGCGCTGCTTTACCTGGGATATGGCTTCATAATCGCCCAATGTGGCTTCACGAACGCTGCACTCGATTTCCTGATTCGCGGGCTCGCTCTTATCGCTACGCTCAGGCATAAGATCGAATATATCATGGTGACGATTTTTACGACAACAGCAGTTAAGGCGGACGCCGTCGCTCAACGGCGTGGCAACTGCTTCTGCACGGACTTAGACATTGTGGTTTGAAGTTTGCTGCGCCGTCCTTTCGTCGCCGGGTTGCGCCGAGACGCCTCAGGGGGAGCCGCAACCGAGTGGCGGAGCTTGAGGGACGTTTCGAGAACCAGATGCTTTGCGGGACCTTTATCGCCTGCCAGGCGATCAAGGAGAAGGCGCGCGGCCGTGGTGCCGAGTTGGTATCCCGACTGTGAGACGGACGAAAGCGAAGGATTGGTTGTTTCGGCCAAGTCAAGGTCGTCGAAGCCGATGAGGGATATGTCTTCAGGGCAACGAAGGCCCGCCTCGCGGATGGCCAGCAGCGCTCCCAGGGCAATCATGTCGTTGCATGCGAAGATGGCCGTGGGACGAGGTATGAGCCGCAGCAGGATAAGAGTTTTGGAGTAGCCACCCTGCTTATCGAAGGTCGTCTCCTGGACATATTCCGGGGCTAGATGCAACTTGGCCTCGTGCATGGCGCGTTTGAAACCGTCAAGGCGTTCTTTCGCATTGGTCAGGTGCAAAGGACCGGTGATGGTGGCGAGTCTTGTGTGCCCTATTTGAAGCAGACAATGGGTTGCGTTGTAGGCTCCCTCTTTATGATCGGCAGTGACGCTATCGCCGCTCCAGTTCTTTGGCAGCCGGTCTATGCAGACCACGCCCGAGCCCGCGCGGCGGTACTTTTCCGCCTGCGCCGTAAGGTCGCTGAAATCGGACGGAATCACGAGCAGACCGGCGGGAAGATAGGTGCGCAGCTCATTGAGGTGCACCAGCTCCTTGGAATGGTCGTTGTCTGTATTGCACAGGATCAGGCGGTATCCATTTGAGAAGGCCACGTCTTCAGCGCCGCGAACCACTGCCGGAAAGAAGGGGTTGGTGATGTCCGGAATAATCATCCCGATCATGTTGGTTTTGTCCCGCCGCAGGCCGCGCGCCAACTGGCTGGGCTGATAGCTGGCCGCCTGGACCGCCTCCAGCACTCGTTTCCGTACAGGTTCTCGAACACCCGCTGAGTCGTTGAGCACGTGCGACACCGTACCGAGTGAGACGCCGGCCATCCTGGCGATCTCCTTCATGTTAGCCATGGTCTTCTCCCTGGGTACCAAAAGAGCCTGAACAAGAGGCAATTTCGTGCAGATTCCTCTAAATTAAACCAGAAATTGAAACATTTCAAGAGAGTGCTCGCGGATACGGACAGTCTGGCTGCTTGCAAGGCCAGTGGGACTTTAGCCGCCTGGGCGAATGAATGGCGGCGGTTCAGCGTAGTAAAACCCGCGTCATTATAGTGCCATCACCCCTGGTTGGGAGATTACCGGACCGGTGCGGGGAGCCGGAAATCGACCGGAAAATATCATCTTGACAGATCATAACAGATTGAGATAGGGTGTTTGCGCCATAATTTGAAAGGTTTCAAACGCGTTCAAACAATTCACACATTTCGAGGCTTGTCATGAATCGACACATTCTGATTTCAGTGGTTTCGCTATTCCTGCTTCTTTTCTCGGCCAGTGCGTGGGCGCAGTTTGCGCAACGCGGCGGCATCGAGGGCACTGTCTTTGACCCCTCCGGCGCTGTCGTTCCAGGCGCTCAAATCACCTTGCTCGACCTGGCACAGAATCAGAGCCGCCAAATCAAATCTGACGCTATTGGTCATTTCGAGTTCAATAACCTCACCGCGGGACAGTACCAGTTGACGGCGTCCCTGCAGGGATTCAAAACCGAGAAATCCGAAGCGGTCGCAGTCAACATCGGTGGAATCGCTCATTACGACTTCAAGTTGCATACAGGCGCCGTTCAAGAATCAATCACGGTAACGGATCAGGCGGGCGGCTTGGAGACCGAAAGGATAAGCGTGGACACCAACGTCACCGCGCAGCAGTTTGAGGAGTTGCCCATGAACGGGCGCAACTTCACCGCCATCGCGGCCCTGGCGCCGGGAGTAGCCACGTACCCGCAGGCCAACATCAACCCCGGCGGAACCTATTCCGTGGGGGCGATGTTCGCCATGGGCGGTACGCAATTTACCACGGGCGGCTCGTTTGAGGGTTCGCGCGACAACGGCTACTACGTCAACGGGGTAAACATCAACGACAATTGGGAGAGCAGCATCAGCTATGCACCCTCGACGGAAGCGCTGGGTACGGGAACGATTCAAGTAGCGGATTTCTCCGCCGCCATCGGCCACGACATCGCTGCAGTGACGATGCAGACCAAGGGAGGCTCGAGCCAGTTCCATGGCGAGGCCTTCGAGTTCATGGAGAACACTGACTTCAACGCCTTCAACCCCTGGGCCAACGCAGTGCAGATCATTACGGCCACACCTACCACCAAGCCCATTCTGCACCGCAACCAATTCGGCGGCAATCTGGGCGGTCCGGTATTCATTCCCAAGTTATTGCCCGGATTGAAGAACAAGGTTTTCTTCTTTGCGAATTATGAAGACTTCATCGAGCACGACGGCAATCAACTGGTCACCGCTTCGGTGCCTTCCGCCGCTGAGCTGACGGGAAACTTCTGCGAGTTGCTCTACATCAGCGACTGCGCCGCGGGCGATTACAGCACACCCAACCCCAACCCTATTCAACTGTATAACCCTTTCTTCACCACCTATGATTTAAGCGGAATCAGCACGCGGCCGCCGATTACTAACAATCGCCTCGACCTGGCCACGCGGTCCGGTGGAGCGCCGCTGATCGACTCCGGAGCCCTGGCTATTCAGAATGCATTGTGGCCCCCGCCAAACGTTCCCAATACGCCCAGCAACGAGGTGAACTATGTTGCCTATCAGGCTCCGGGAATCTCCAACTATCACATCGATACGCGCTTTGACGCCAGAATAACCGCCAATGACTCCATCTTTGTAACCTGGTCGGATCAAACCGGATCGACAACTCTTACGGGCGGCATTCCTCCGGGCCAGCTTCATAACTTTCCCGTCCAGGACCAGTCCTACCTGGTGACGGCAAACTATGTCCATATCTTCAATCCGCGCCTGACCAATGAGTTTATCTTCGGTGCCGACGACGGCGCTCTGTTGACTATATCGTCGGGGCAATTGGGCTGGTATAACAGTGGCAGTAATCCATTCAACACGCTATTCCAGAACACGGGAACAGGCATGATGAAAGGCGTATTAGGGTTGTACGCCGGCAATTACGCCGGTGCGGGCACCGGTGAGATATTCCGCGCCGAGAATGAATCCTACCAGGTTTCAGACAACCTCGACTGGATCTTTGGCCGGCACTCGGTCTCGGCCGGCTTCAACTTCTTCAGGAAGAGCGAGATTGACTGGGATGTCCAGAGGCAAGTGTATTTTGGAGCGGCCGGGGGCAACGGGTTTGGAAGCGACTCAGAAAACGCGTTCAGCGCCAGCGGCAGCGATCTGGGCTATGTTGGCGGCGACGGCATGGCGGACCTGGTGATGGGGATTCCCTCCAATATGTGGGTACGCTACACCATTAATGGCGGAGACGCCACTTCTCCTGACTACAATGTCGTATTCCCCTCCTGGGGTATGTATGTGAACGACAAGTTCCGGGTCAGCCCCAAACTGACGGTTTCAGCGGGCCTGCGCTATGAATTGAGCATTCCGGCCTATACGCCCAATCCGGCCACTGCCCCATGCTGCGCCATTTATACGGCCACCGGTGACGGCGGTATTCTGGAGTATCCGGGCATCGCATCGGGCCTGCCGATTCACTATCTGTCGGCCCCTAAAACGGACTTTGCTCCGCGCGTCAGCATCGCCTATAGTTTCAACCCTCAAAGGGTCGTGCGCGCCGGATACGGGATCTTCTTTGACGCGGGAGCCACCCAGATATCTACCACTGTCGGCAATGCGATGTATGGAACTTCAGCCGCAGTCAACTACAACGTCGACAATACGACTCTGGGCTATACCACCACCCCGGATACCCCGTACTTGAATCTCTCCAACATCCTCCCGGTTCCGTTGAGTACGACTTTAGGATCATTCCCGGTTTCCACTGGCACTGGCAAGGGATATGACGGGGATACAGCGTGGACCGGGATCACGTACTACGATCAGAAATCGGCGCCGTTGCCCTACTATCAGCGTATGCTCCTCGACTTTCAGCAACAGTTGCGAGGCCACGATGTCATCACCGTGTCTTACGCGGGAGTGCAGGGCCGGAAAGGTACAAACGAAATGAACATAAACCTGCCCCCGTATCAAACGGGATGGATATACGGCGGCGGCGTAGGCGACCCCACATATGACGCGGCGCGCCCCAACAACTCCGGCAGGTTCGGCGATGTTTACGTTATAAGGCCAATGCTGAACTCCTTTTACAACGCACTGATCGTTCAGTACCGGCATGATTTCAGCAAGGGCTTCCAGTTTATGACCAACTACACCTGGGGCAAGACGGTCTCTGATTATCCTTGGACCAACACGCTCGGCGCCAATGGCAGCACTGGAGCCGGCGGTGGCGGATTTCAATACCCGAATCTTTTTGACCGCGGGGAAACTACCGGTTCTCATCGTCATCGCTTTGTCTACAGCGGTATCTGGAGTCCGGTGTATGGCAAGAATTGGCCGGTATGGTCAAGGCTGCCGCTGACCGGTTGGCGCATTTCGGCAATTGGGACGCTGGAGTCTGGCGATACGTTCACGGTGACGAATGGCGGTCCCGGCGCCCCCTGTCCCGTCAGCGACGCCGGCACCACCATCTGTCCCACCGGCTATGGTTCGAGCGCGCAGGACGGCGCCGGCTTTGATGAGCTGAATGTTTCAGGCAACGCAAACCTGAGTCATGGGAAGAAGACCTTTTACCAACAATTTGATACCTCTAAGTTCTCGGTGCCGGCAATGAATGTTCGCGGCAACTCGGGTCTGGGATCGGTAAGAGGTCCGGGACAAGACAATCTGGATCTTTCGATAGCGAAGACATTCCCTCTGTATGAAAGGCTCCACCTGGAATTCCGGGGAGATGCCTTTAACGCCCTGAACCACACTCAGTGGAATGGAATCAATACAACCTATCCCAGCGGCAATGCGCAATTTCCCTTTGGAATGGTGAATAGCTCAAGGGAGGCCCGCATCGGCCAGGTAGGAGCGAAGCTGGTCTTCTAAACTGTTCAGACATGGCATGTGCTATATCCGCGTGCAAGCGGCGCTTTCCTTAGCCTAAACTGAGACAAGCGCTGCCTGACGCCACGGGATGGCGTCTCATGTAACCATCAACGCGCGAAAGGCCTGAAAACAAGCTGGCCTTCTCGCTTGTTGCAACTGCCCAGGAGTTTACGCATGTATCAGCCGCAAGTGTATGGAATCGTTCTGTCGTTCATGATCCTGAGCATGTTGTGCTGGGGGTCATGGGCCAACACGCTCAAGCTGTGCCCGGGGTATCGCTTTCAGCTCTATTATTGGGATTACGCCATAGGCCTGGCGGCCGGAGCCATTCTGTGGGGACTGACCGCGGGCAGCCTGGGCCACGCGGGAGCGCCGTTCCTCAGCGCCGTGCTTCATACGCCGCTCACTCCCATCCTCTTTGCCGTCTGCGGCGGCGTGGTCTTCAACATTGCCAATCTTCTGCTGGTAGCCGCCATCGACGTGGCCGGACTGGCGGTGGCCTTCCCGGTGGGGATAGGGCTGGCGCTGGTGGTGGGCGCGGTTTCAAGCTATTTGGTCAGCCCGACCGGCAATCCCCTGCTGCTTTTTGGCGGAGTGGCGCTGGTCGCCGTGGCCATCGTGCTGGATGCCGCGGCCTATCGCCAACGCGAGGGCTCGGCCAAGGCCGGGGCCCCCACGGACAGATCTTCGTCCGTGGGGTGGAACGCCACAACCACGCGTGGCATCGTGCTCAGCCTGGTGGCCGGGGTGCTGATGGGCTGCTTCTATCCGCTAGTGGCGCGCGCCCTGAACGGCGTACCCGGCAAACCTGCTCCAGGCCCTTACGCCGTGGCGTTGTTCTTCGCCCTGGGCGTGCTTCTCTCCACCGTGCCGGCCAACCTGCTGCTGATGGCCAGACCCCTGGACGGCAAGCCTCGCGTGCGCGCAGCCCGCTACTGGAGCGCGCAGCCAAATTGGCACATCGCGGGCCTGCTGGGCGGCGCGATCTGGTGCACGGGCGCGGTAGCCAACTTTGTGGCCTCGGGCGCTCACCTGGTGGGTCCGGCTGTCTCCTACACTATCGGCCAGGGCGCCACCATGATCTCCGCCTGCTGGGGCGTCTTTGTGTGGCGTGAGTTTGCCGGCGCGCCGCGCTCGTCCAGGATACTGTTGCTCTTCATGTTTATCTTCTTCCTGCTGGGGCTGGGCGCGGTGGCGCTGGCTCCTCTGCCTCGCTTCAATTAGGGACGTTAACGCCATGCCCAAGCCCATCGTCGTCGTCGGCAGCATCAATATGGACCTGGTGGCGGTCACTAGGAAGATTCCGGCCATCGGCGAAACCGTGATAGGAACGGACTTCCAGATCCATCCCGGCGGAAAGGGCGCAAATCAGGCCGTTGCCGTTGCCAGGCTCGGCTACCCGGTGCAACTGATCGGGCGCCTGGGTAGCGATTCCTTCGGTGTGCAACTGCGCTCCCACCTGCATGGCGCGGGAGTGGATGTTGCGGGCATTGCCGCAAGCGAAGGCGCCTCGGGAGTTGCGGTGATCGTCGTTTCCAGCGAAGGCGAAAACAGCATTGTAGTTACGCCGGGCGCTAACTCAAAGGTAACTCCTCAGGACTTGGAGGCCAACATCGAGATCGTTCGCCATGCGGGCATGGTTCTCGCGCAGCTTGAGATTCCGCTTGAAACCGTCCAGTATCTGGCTTCCCTTTGCGCGCGGGAGGGTGTGCCGCTGATTCTCGATCCGGCTCCAGCCCTGGACTTGCCGCCGGGCATCTTCAAGCAGGTCGCGTGGTTCACGCCCAACGAGACCGAGGCTGCGTTTTTCGCAGGGGAGCAGAGGGACAATGACAATCATCGCACCACAGCCGAAATGGCACGAACGATCCTCGCCAAAGGCAGCCAAGGAGTGGCGCTGAAGATGGGCGCACGTGGCGTCTACCTTGCGACGCAGGATGGCCTCGGGGGCGCAGTGCCTGCATTTCCGGTAAAAGCAATCGATACCACCGCCGCGGGAGATGCGTTCAACGGCGGCTTTGCAACCGCTCTCATGCTGGGAAAATCACCCCTAGAAAGCGCGCAATTTGCTGCTGCTGTTGCTGCGGTCTCGGTGACCCGAACCGGGGCACAACCTTCGATGCCCACCATGGAGGAAGTGGAAGCATTCCTGGGGAACTCATTGAAAGGGATGGTGCACAGATGCTGCTGAGGTCCAGGCAACATGCCGCTTCCCTGTGCGTTCTGGGATTGGCCCTTTCCCTGTCGGTGGTCGTACTCCCACAGTCTAAAAAGGAGGCGTCCCATTGGGTTCAATCTCCTCAGAGCAAGTTACCCTGGTATGTAACAACTGCCGCCATTCATCGAGTGACCTTGAAACCGACCACCCGGTTCTGGAAGTTCGAACACCTGTCTCTCAAGGCAGAAGAAGAGGCGTCTCAGTTGCTCGCCTGGAAGTCGGAAGGGATTGACGCCATCGAAGTATTTGCCCCCGAAGAGGGCGGAAATAGCTATGACGGACTGGATGCAAAGAATCGCTTCCGGCTCGATCCGGGGCTTGGTTCGATGGATGACTTTCATCGCTTAGTGCGCCAAGTCCATGCGATGCACATGTCTATTGTAACTTTCCAAAACCTTGGCTATGCGGCGATCGATGCACCACAGTTCATAAAAGCCGAAGACGATATGCGAACCGGACGCAACACACCTGAAAGCAGGTTCTTTTATTGGACCGACCGGCCGGATGCGCCGCCCCCGGCTGCGGGTGACAGTTATTTTTTCATTCGGCCGTTGTCACCGGGCTATGACCCTCGCAAGACGGAGTTCTGGCAATGGAGCGGGCCCGCGGCGCACTACTACTGGACGCGCTGGCCGGGAAAGGGTCCAGACGGAGAGACAACGCATCTGCCGCAATATAACTGGGCTTCTTCAGCATGGCCTCAAGAGGCTTCCAGAGTTGTTGATTTCTGGATGAACACCGGACTCGATGGAATGATCGTTGACGCGGTGAACTGGTACGTTGGATACGACTGGAAAAAGAACGTGGCCCTTATTGAGACAATCCGGCGGCATCCTGGCGCGAAGTTGATGGCGCCCGAGGGCGGTGGCGCATTTCATACAGATGATCCAACTGGGTGGATTCGCGATGGAGGATGGACAGCTCTCTATGACTATGGGCTTGATATTTGGTGGGATGAGCAAAGCAGGCCAATGCTGCAAAGCATCAACGCCGGAGATCCATCCATGTTCGAGGAGGCGCTTCGAAACTACCATGATCGCGTCGTCGCTGCCGGCGGAATACTGATTCAGCCTGTCCTGGACCTCAAGGATCCTGGGAAGCAGCAATTGGAAGAGGGGCTTCTTGCGACCTCCGGGGATATGCTTTGCTATTGCAGTTCGGAAAAGGCGACTTTTCATCCCGCGCCCGGCATCCCCCAACTTCTCAAATTCAAGGACGTTCACCCCGCACTGTTTCAGAACAGTGCGCGCCGGCGGATCGCAACAAATCGTGACGCGAGCCTTTATGCAACCTTGCGTTATGCCGGCGATGGGTCGGAACGAATCCTGGTTGTCTTCAACTTCTCTTCCGGGCCGATTGCCGCGGAAGTAGATGCCAGAGCGATCGATGGAGGCCGATACCAGGACCTGGAATCGGGGAAGATCGCGGTTGTGGACCAAGGAACGTTGAGTTTTAAATTGCCGGGCTACGGCCACCGCATTTTTCGCGTGGATCCGTAGGACACCGCAACGAACTCCCAGGAGATGACGCATGAAGGCAACGATGCATGGGCAGCGGCGCGGTTTGCCTCTGCTGCCGCGGCCATCTCCGTCACCCGGAAGGGCGCGCAGGCCTCCATGCCGGCCAGGGATGAGGTGGAAGATTTCCTGAGGAAACACGCATAACGCTCGTTGTGTAACTTGCCCTCCGGGCCAGATCAATTTGAAGGGAGAATTGAGCCAAATGAATCGTACCATCAGTCTCGGAATCCTGGCGGGGGCAATGGCCCTCGCAGCGGCAGCGCAGGACACACAGTACGCGCCCAAGGGGGAGCAGATTCCCGCGCCCGATTGCATGAACCTCCACCACCTTTGGGAAAATGGGCCACAGGCAGGTTGCGCTCCGAACATACACGAACGCTGGCTCCGCGACCTCCAACACTGGCGCGCGGAGCGCCGCATTCGCACCGGCTACGACCCTGCGCGCTACCTGATGCCCGAACTCCGCTGGACCCAGTCCAGCTTCATCCAGCCGCAGATGATGGTCCAGGACCGCTATTTCTACGACCCGGTCGCCGGCCGCTACACCGTGGATCGCTATCTCGACGATCTGGAAAAGCGCTACGGCGGCATCGACGCCGTGCTGGTCTGGTCCACCTATCCGAATATGGGCATCGACGACCGCAACCAGCTCGATATGGTCGCCTCCATGCCCGGCGGCCTCGAAGGCGTGCGCCAGATGGTCGCCGACTTCCACCGCCGCGGCGTGCGCGTGCTCTTTCCCATGATGATGTGGGACCAGGGCACGCGTCAGCCCCGACGAGCCCTGGCCGCAGGCCATCGCCGCGCTCATGAAGCAGATCGACGCCGACGGCATCAATGGCGACACACAGGACGGCGTTCCGCTGGCCTTTCCACTGGCGGCGGAAAAGATCGGCCATCCGCTGGCTTTCGAGCCGGAAGGCGGTCCCAACGACGAGGACGTGAGTTGGAATCTGATGGGCTGGGGCTATTACAGTTATCCGTTCATCCCCATGGTGGACAAGTACAAATGGCTGGAGACCCGCCACATGGTCAACATCTGCGACCGCTGGAACCAGGACCATACCAGCAACCTGCAATACGCCTTCTTCAACGGCGAAGGCTGGGAGAGCTGGGAGAACATCTGGGGCATCTGGAACGGGATCAACCCACGCGACGCCGAGGCTACGCGGCGCGTAGCCACCATCGAGCGCGGCGTGGCGCCTTTCCTGGTCAGCCCGGATTGGGAGCCGCTCTATCCCATGCACAACTACGGCGTCTACGCCAGCCGCTGGCCGCTCGGCCAGGAGACGGTGTGGACCATCGTCAACCGCACCGGCTACGACATCGCCGGACCGCAGATGGACGTGCCTGCCACGCCTGGAATGCGCTACTTCGACCTCTATCACGGCACGGAATTGAAGCCGGAGACCAATGGACAGAGCGCTGTGCTGAGCTTCGATCTGGAGGCCAATGGCTACGGCGCGATTCTGGCCACGCCCGGCGAGCCCAGTGACGCCCTCGAGACGCTGATGCAGCGCATGGCCGCAATGACCGGCAAGCCGCTCGCTTCTTACGCACATGAGCCGGCGATCCTGCCGCAGAGCATCGTCGAGATTGCCGCCGACCACGCCCGCGGCCGAAACGCCGGCCGGCATGGTGCGCATTCCCGGCGGCGCATTCGTCTTCAAGGTGGCAGGGCACGGAGATCGAGGGCGATGCAAATCCCGGCGTCGATGTGCAGTATCCGTGGGAGGACGCACCGCGCCGCTTCCATGAAAAGCAAATGCAGGCGGCTCCGTTCTTCATCGACAAGTTTCCCGTAACCAACGCGCAGTTCAAGGAATTTCTGGATGCCACCCACTACGCGCCCAGGGATGCGATCAACTTTCTGCGCGACTGGAAGAACGGCAGCTTTCCGCAGGGCTGGGAGAACCGGCCAGTGACCTGGGTTTCGCTTGAGGATGCGCGCGCCTATGCAAAGTGGGCGGGCAAGCGGCTGCCCCACGAGTGGGAGTGGCAACTGGCCGCGCAGGGCACGGACGGCCGCGTCTATCCCTGGGGTAACCAGTGGGAATCCGCCAACGTTCCCATCCCCGACAAGAGCCGCTCCATGCGCGGTCCCGATCCTGTGGACGCCCATCCCGCGGGCGCAAGCCCTTACGGGGTGATGGATATGGTGGGCAACGTCTGGCAGTGGACCGACGAGTTCACCGACGAGCACACCCGCGCGGCCATCGTGCGCGGCGGCGAGTACTACCAGCCCCAGGGTTCCATGTGGTACTTTCCCGATGCCTTTCGCAACGATGAGCACAGCAAGGTGCTGCTGATGGCTCCCGGCTACGACCGCTCCGGCGGAGTCGGCTTCCGCTGCGTGCGCGACGCGCAGTAAATCTCGGGGAGCAGTACAGCTAGCTGGGGTTTCGCTGAGAAGAGCGGGAACTCATTGCGGCCAACTACATGGGTGCGACGGGGAGGCGGAAGTCGATTCCGGCATCATGATTCACCTTGGCTGTGGCAGCCAGGTCGAGTTGGGCAATGGGAATATCGCGGCGAGGCACGTCCCCGACATAGAGAGTAGTCCGGGTGAGAAGGTAGTTATAAATCTGCTGGGGAGGGCGGCCATCTTTGAAGATGAGCGTGACCGCTTCCTGGCTAGCTGCGGGCGGCGAGGAATGCGGCAGATCAGTGGGGGGCTGGGGCGGGTAGGAAGGGCGAAACTCCGGCGGCCCCTGATCCTGGGTCTGCTGATCGTATCCTTCGGCGGGGTTGGTTGGCGAGGCCTGAGAGTCGTCATCGCCGATGGTGTCAGGATATCCAAGCAAATAAGGGTTTACCAAGCCTGGAACACCGTAGCCCGGAACACCGTAGAAGGCTCCCGTCCCGTAAGGCGAAATGTATGGCCTTCGATGGCGCCGTGCACCGTTGTAGGGGGGGTGAGCTCTGAAATTGCCCGCAAACCCTCTGCGGGAGCCGCGGGCTATGCTGGGAGATCTGCCGGGGGAAAAATGGGAAGAGCCTGCGAATCGGCTGGGAGCGGAGGCACTGAAGCCGCCATGAAAGGCCGATGCGGAGTGGCCTGAGAAGCCGCCGTGGGATGCAGAGCGCTGGGCGCAGACTGGAAGCGCCGTCCCAACGACGATCAGCGCAACCGCGGCGAGCCGCTTCATGCATCTATATTACGCCTGTTTGCGTATTCCG
The DNA here is from genome assembly GCA_963796085.1 of uncultured Acidobacteriaceae bacterium. Lineage (GTDB taxonomy): Bacteria > Acidobacteriota > Terriglobia > Terriglobales > Acidobacteriaceae > Telmatobacter. The sequence continues at coordinate 372,677 of CAWCKF010000009.1, forward strand.
GATTCTCCAACCCGGGCGCTTTGGTCCGCACCAGGAGCCGGGTAGGGGGCGCCATCATGCGTGGATGGCGGCTATCTCCTTCGCCATCAGTTCAATGGCGATTTCGGGCGGCGTCAGCAGCGTCTTGTGGACCAGGCAGCTATGCACCGCGCGCATGAGCCCTTCCCTGTGCTCTTCGCTAAGGGGAACCGGACAAACTACATGAATCCTGAAGTGGCCCAGCCGGGCCGGCTGTTTCAGCTTTGCGGCGGTCACCCGGACCTCTACCCCGCTTTGGGCAAGATTGCGGGTCTTGAGGTACTGCACAGCGTAAAAAGCCGCGCAGGAACCCAGGGAGGCCAGCAGCAACTCGGGCGGGGTCATGCCGGCATCTTCTCCGCCGTTCTCCGCCGGCTGGTCGCAGAGAATGGTGTGCGAACGCGCCTGAATGCTGAATTTGACCTGATCGATATGCGAAACCTTAACTTCCATAGCGTCCCTCGCCTTCATTATAAGAAAGACACGAGTTCTGCGTTTCGTTACAGGACCGCGGAGAGTTTTTCCGCGCCCGCCATACCCAGCATGCGGAGATATTCCTGGGTAAGGATGGAGCGCAAACGCGGCGCCACGGCCGGGTCGCAGGGAATTTCCAGGGCGCGGCAACGGTCGATGGCCGCGCGCAGGTCGCGGAGAAAGGCCACGCAGGCCGGACAGGCTTCAATATGCGCGCGCATCTGGTCGCAGGTGCGGTGTTCCACTCGTCCATCCAGATACTCTGAGAGGTTGGAGAACAACTCGCGGCATGCAGCCGGGCGTTTCCGGCCTTTGCCGCCTGAAGCCCGGGACCTGGTCCCGGCCGGTTTGGCGCGGTCCGGTTGCCTGGTTGCGCGGTCCAGTATTCGGCTCATCTCTTTGCGCACATACAGCCGCGCACGGTGAAGGCGAACCCTGACTGTGCCCGGCTGCAGATCGAGAACCTGAGCAACCTGTTGGGTGGTCAACTCCTCCATGTCGTGAAGCACAAGAACGATGCGCAGCGGCGCGGGGATGCGCAGGACCGCCTGATGCAGCAGGTTGTGCCGCTCGGCATGGAGCAGGCTGCCTTCAGGAGTTTCGGCTGCATCTTGCAACAAACGCCCTATCTCCGCATCGTCCGGCATCAGCTCATCGAGGGAGAGGGTGTGCCTGGGAGCATGAACGCTTTTGCGGCGCATGCGCCAGCAGCGATTCCTGGTTACGGTATATAACCAGACCGCCAGAGCTTGCGGGTTCTGAATCCCGGCCAGGTGGCCGAGGGAGCGGTAGAGCACCTCCTGCATGGTGTCTTCGGCATCTTCAGGATGCCCGCAAACTTTCATGCTGAAGGAGTAGACCGTGTGCTGCAGCAGGCCGATCGCCTCTTCAACGGCCTGAGGAGTATTGCGCTGCAAAAGGCTGACTGCCTGAATCAGTTCGGGTCGCATCGATGGGGGCGCTCACCAATACGACCAGTATAGCCGCCGGATGCATTTCCTTATTTTGCCGTGCCGCAGGAGGCATCTTTCAGGCCCAGGATGCGCAGGATGCTCATGGCGGGGCACCAGTTGGTGAAGGCCGACTGCAACAGGTTCAGTCCGACGAATGCCGTCAGCCACAGCCAGTAAAGCGAGAAATAGTGGGCAAGGACGAGGGATAAAAGAATCATGACGCCTGCAATCAGGCGCACACCGCGTTCGACGGTCATTGGAGTTCTCCTTGATTGGCGTTGGGTTCACAGGTGATTCCGGATTCGTTCCGCGCGTGAACCATGTAATAGAGAATGGGAATCGTCGGCCACGACAGGAAGGTAGAGGCGACGGCGCCCGCGATCAGCGATACTGCAAGGCCCTGGAAAATGGGGTCGGTGAGGATTACGCTGGCGCCGACGACCACCGCGGCGGCGGTCAGCAGCATGGGCCGGAAGCGGATCGCTCCGGCATCGATGACTGCTTCGGCCAGCGGCATTCCCTGGCGGCGGCGGAGTTCGATGAAGTCGACGAGGATAATGGAGTTGCGCACGATGATGCCGGCTCCGGCGATGAAGCCGATCATCGAAGTCGCGGTGAAAAACGCCCCCAGCATGGCGTGCGCCGGCAGGATGCCCACCAAAGTGAGCGGGATGGGCGCCATGATGACCAGGGGCACGATAAACGACCGGAACCAGCCTACGACAAGAACGTAAATCAGCACCAGCACGGCGGCGAAGGCCAAGCCCAGGTCGCGGAATACCTCGATGGTGATGTGCCATTCGCCGTCCCATTTCATGGAGTAGTGGTCGGTCGAATCCGGTTGCACCGAATTATACCGGGCCAGCGTGTATCCGGCCGGAAGGGTGAGATGGTCGAGGTCCTTGTTCATCTTCAGGATGGCGTAGACCGGGCTCTCCTCCGCTCCGGCCACGTCTCCCGTGACGTAAACCACCCGCTTCAGATTTTTGTGGTAAATGCTGCGCTGGATCGTTTCGTGGTCGACGGTCACCAACTCGCGCAGGGAGACCATGGCGCCGTCCGCGCCGGGCAGGCGGATATTCTCCAGGCCCTGCAGAGAGGAACGGTCGGGGCGGTCAATTTCGACCATGGCGGGCACAGGCTCGCGGGCGGATTGATCGTGGATGAGACCGACCTGCGTTCCCGAGCTGGCCAGAGCCAGGGCATGGGCCACGTCGGAGACCGCGATGCCGTGTTGCGCCGCCTTAACCTCATCCACGCGCATCACCAGGCGGGGTTGCGGGTCTTCGACGTACCAGTCCGTATCCACAACGCCAACGGTGTGCTGAAAGATGGCCTTCACCTGCCGCGCCACCTGAATCTGACCGTCCAGTCTGGGGACCGTAGACTTCGGCCACCAGGGTTTGCACCACCGGCGGCCCCGGCGGAACCTCGCTGACCTGAATGCGCGCTCCATATGCGTCGCCGATCGCGTCCAGCAGCGGACGCAGGCGCTTGGCGATGGCATGGCTTTGCTCGCTGCGCTGATTGGCGGGCAGCAGATTCACCTGAATATCGGCCTGGTTGGGCTGGCGGCGCATGTAGTAGTGGCGCACCAGGCCATTGAAGTTATAGGGGCCGGAGGTGCCGGCGTAGATCTGGTAGTTGAGCACATCCGGCTGCCGCGCCAGCTCGCTGCCCAGCGCCTGGGTCACGCGCAGCGTCTGTTCCAGCGGCGTGCCGTCGGGCATGTTCACGATGACCTGCAGCTCGCTCTTGTTGTCGAAGGGCAGCATCTTTACGCGCACCAGTCCCAGCGGAACCAGCGCCACGGAGACCAGCAGAAGCACGGCCACGCCGATGAAGAACAGCAAGCGGTTCCGCGCTGAGGCGATCAAGGGCGTCATCACCCGGCGATAAAGCCGGGTTCTCCAGTTTTCGTGCTCTGGCTCCAGAATGCGGGCACCTCCAAGATGCCTGCCGAGCAGCCGGATCGCCGGCCCACGGCGAAACCACGAAGGCCACCATCAGCGAAAACAGCATGGCCGCGGAAGCGCCCACGGGGATGGGCCGCATGTAGGGCCCCATCAGGCCGCGGACAAAGGCCATGGGCAGCACGGCGGCAAGAACGGCAAAAGTGGCGAGAATGGTGGGGTTGCCAACTTCAGCCACCGCCTCCACGGCAACGTCGTTGCACGAACGATGCTGGTTCTCGGGCAGTCGGAAGTGGCGCACCATGTTCTCGACCACCACGATGGCGTCGTCCACCAGAATGCCGATCGAAAAGATCAGCGCGAAGAGCGTGACGCGGTTGATGGTGTAGCCGAGAAGATAAAACACCGACATGGTAAGCGCCAGCGTGACCGGAATGGCCAGCAGCACCACGCCCGACTCGCGCCATCCCAGAAAGAGCGCGATCAGAACGGTGACCGAAAGCGTGGCCAGCAGCAGGTGCTCGAGCAGTTCGTCGGATTTGGCCTTGGCGGTTTCGCCGTAGTTGCGCGTGGTGGTCACGGTCACGTCGCTGGGAACCGTCACGCCCTGCATCTCGATGCACGCGCTTGAGGACGGCATTGGCGATGTCGGTGGCGTTGGTGCCTTTGCGCTTGGCTACGGTAATGGTGACCGCCGGGTACTGGCGCGAGCGCCGATGCGCCTGCGTTTGATGTGCCGAAGAGCACATAGTCCGCGGGATCGGCAGGGCCATCGATGATGCTGGTCGGCTACGTCGCGCAGATACACCGGGCGGCCATGATCGACGGCGACTACTACGGATTCGAGGTCCTCGCGGCGCGTGAAGAGGTTGCCGGCGTCCACCCGGACCTCCCGGTTGTTTTCAGCGAAATTCCCCGCCTGCACGCTTGCATTGGCGGCTTGCAAATGTCCGACAATCGCCATCGGCGACAGGCCGTAGGCGTTTAACTTTTCCGGACTCAGCACTACGCGCATGGTGCGCGGAAGTCCGCCGATGACGCTGGTTTCCGACACATCGGCAACCTGCTGGATGCTGTGCTGCATCTCGGCGGCAATGGCGCGAAGCTGGTAGCCGTTGTAATGTTCGCCCCACAGCGTGAGCGACAGGATGGGGACATCGTCGATGGAGCGGGCTTTGATGATGGGCTGCGAGACCCCCGGCGGGGATGCGGTCGAAGTTGGAGTAGAGCTTGCTGTAGACCTTGATCAGGGCATCGTCCTGCGGCGTGCCTACCAAAAAGCGCACGATGACCAGGCTTTGCCCGGGACTGGATGTGGAGTACACATACTCCACGCCGGAGATCTGATGCACCAGCGCCTCGATGGGCAGAGTGACGCGCTGCTCCACTTCCGCGGGCGACGCGCCGGGCATGGCGGTGGTGATGTCCAGCATGGGGACCACAATCTGCGGCTCTTCTTCGCGGGGAATGACGGCAACCGCGAATACCCCGATGGCCAGCGACGCAACGACGATCAGCGGCGTCAGCTTGGAGTTGAGAAAGGAGTGAGCCAGGCGCCCAGCTATTCCAAGTTCCATCTTCATGGCTGGACCTCGATGCGCTTACCGGCGAGGTCGCGGTCGGAGGGCGCGTCCACTAGCTTCTCGCCGGAAGAGATGCCCGACAAAACCTCGACCAGATCGCCCTGCGTCGCGCCCAGGGTGAGATAGCGGAGTTGCGCAATGCCCTGGCCGTCGAGAACATACGCACAGGCCAGCGAGCCGCGCAGAACAACGGCGGAACGCGGAATGAGAATCGCCTGCCGGACGCCGTTGGGAAACTCCGCAGTACCATAGATGCCGGCGCGCAACTGGCCTGAAGAAGGCAAGTCGATCTTGACCATGAAACTATGACTCGATGGATCGGCGGCGGGGACGATCTCCGCCACAGTGCCCGCGATATCAGCGGAACCTGCGCTATCGATCGCCACATCGACCTTCATCCCCTTGTGAACCGCGCCGATCGCAGATTCGTCCACGGTGGTCTGCAATTGCAGGGCGCCTGCCCGATCCACTTGCAGCAAAGGCGCGCCCGGCGCGGCCATGGTTCCCGGATCGGCCATGCGCGCCGTCACTATGCCGGAAAAGGGCGCAGCCAGGCGCGTATAGCCCAGCATGGTGCGGGCGCCGCTTGCCTGGGCTTGCGCCGCGCCGGTCTGCGCGCGCGCCGCGTCCAGCCTTGCGGCAGACGCCTCGGCCCGCCGCGCAACCTCGTCCATCTCCTGAGGGCTAACACTCTTCTCGGCCTGGAGTTGCCGATAGCGCTCCAAGGTGCTGGCCGCCAATCTGGCGTCGGTCTGCGCGGCGGCCTGTTCGCTTTGCGCGGCTTTCAACGCCGCCTGCGCCTGATCCGCCGAGGCGCGCAGAGCCGCATCGTCCAGCACGGCCAGGGTTTGCCCCGCCCGCACGCTGTCTCCCTCGCGCACCAGCACCTGCTGGATGCGGCCCATGACCTGCGCGGAGACGATGGCGGTCTCCCGCGCGCGCACGGTCCCCGTGGAATGCACGTTCAGAGGCACTTGTTGCTGCCGGCTCTCGACTACACGCGCCTGCATGGTTTGCACCGCTGCCGGCGATGTGGATTCGCCACCATGGCAGCCGGCCATCATGGCCGCGGAAACAGCAAGTAAACTTGCGCCAATAACAATCTTCATTGCAATTCCTCCGCCGCATCGGGAGTCAGCGTCCCGGTCGCGTAGAGCAGTTCGGCATAGGCCAGGGCATTGCCGTAGACGGCTTGCCAGTAACTGGACTGGCTTTGCCGCCCGGCATCCTCGGCGCGCAACAGATCGGTGATGGTGGCCAGCCCCGCGCCGTAACGGTTCTTGAGGATGCGCAGGCTCTCGGCGGCCTGATCCAGCGCGGCATGCGCGGTTTCAAGCGAGAGTTCCGCAGTCTGCCGGTGAATGTGCGCCTGGCTTACTTGCAGCCGCACATGCTGTCCGGAGGCAGCCAGTTGCGCGTCAATGCGCTGCTTGGCGGCGCTCTCCCGCGCCAGTTGGGCGCGCTTGCCCAAGGGCAGAATATCGACGCTGATCTGCACTCCCGCCACCCAGTTGTTGCCTCCCGAGCCGGCGATGGAAACCCGGTCCTCTTCCCAGTTACCGTAGGCGCTTACGCGAGGGCCGAAATCCGATTTTGCCGCTCCCAGGGCCGAGCCTTGCGCCGACTGCGCCTCTCCCAGCGATCTCAGGTCGGGCCGCATCTTTGCCGCCGTCGCTATCTCCTGCTCCAGCGGAAGCTGCGGAAATGTGCGCGGCTCAATGGGCTTCAATTCGGATGCCTGGAGCTCCGGTGTCCCCATGGCCTCGCGCAACTGAGCCCATGCCAGTTCCAGGTCTCCCTGGGCCGCAATCAATTCCTCTTTGCGGGCGGCCACATTCACCTGGGCCGACATGCGGTCCGACTCCACCGCCAGGCCTGCCTTCACGTGGTCATCCACTGAAGCCAGCAGCGCCGCCGCCGTCTCCTGTTCATGTTGGGCGACGTCGATCTCGCGCTGCGCGTAGAGCACCGACTGGTACGCCGCCACTACGCGGAGCACGATCTGCTGGTCCACCGCCTTTGCGGATGAGGAGGCGCTTTCTTTGGTGAGATCGGCGCGGTGAATCTCTTTCTGCGTCTTCAACGAATCGAATGCCGTCCAGGCGCCGGAAAATCGCGTGGCAAAGTTGCCCATGGGCTGAGGGAAGTTCAGCGCGTTCAGCGCCAGGTCGGCCGAGGTGAACTGGTGTTGCCGGAGTTTGGCGCCGAAGGCATAGACGGGATCATCTCCGCGGGAGATGTCTTCAGTAAAGTTGAGCTGGGGCAGCAATTGGGTGCGGGCCTGGGTTGCCGCCACATTGGCTTCCCGGCCGTCAGCACGGGCTACCGCGGCCTCGGGACTGTGCCCAAGCGCCTGATCGATAGCCTGCCTGAGCGTCAGCGGAGCCTGGGCAACGGATGCCGCGCCGCCCGCAACAAACAGCAGAGCCAGGCATAGGGTTCTGAAATTCATGAGGTGAAGCGTCCTTGGCGTGTGCATGCAAATGAATAAAGACATCCGTCCCGCCATTCGTTACAAAATACGGGAATGAAAGTGGGCGGTGACCCCAACGGTCCCGCCGAAGCGCCTTGCAAAGACACTGATTCCGGAAATGAAGAAAGCCATGAAAGACGGTTCAGACCGGGACAATTTCAGGTAAAATGAGGCTGCCTTGCGAAATCCCCAATACTTCTCCCAGGGGAATGTTATGGTGCCGACCCACTTAAGCTTTCCATCCGCTTCCGCCCGCCGGCTTGCATCCGGAAGGCGGTCAGGGGCTGCTTTACGGTTTTCCCTCGCTCTTGCCGTTGCCTTCCCTGCCCTGTTTGGCATCTGCGTCCCGGCTCAGGAGCAACGCGGCTTCGAGCGGCCCGCCGAGGTTGCGCAAAAGGACTATACGAATGGGAACTACTACGCCCTGGTCATCGGCATCGATAAATATCCTTCGCCCATGAAGGAGCTGAAGACCGCCGTCAACGACGCCAAGGCCATCGGCAACCTGCTCCAGGACCGTTACGGCTTTCAGGTCCAGTACCTGCTCGATGAGGACGCCACGCGCTTCAAGATCCTCGACGCCCTGAGCCGATACCGGAATACGCTCAACGAGAACGACAACCTGCTGATCTATTACGCCGGCCATGGATATTCCGACCGCGATGCGGAAAAGGCCTATTGGCTGCCTGTGGACGCCGATTCCGGGACCAGCCCCAACCGCATCATCGCCGACGACCTGACCACCGGCGTCCGCGTGCTGCCCTCCCGGCACGTGCTCATTGTCTCGGACAGTTGCTACTCCGGCGGCCTCTCCCGCGATGCCGACGCGCCGGAGCATGGGGGCACGCAATCGGCCTTTATCGCCCGGATGCTGAAGTCCAGATCACGCACATTGATGGCCAGCGGCGGCGACGAACCGGTATCCGACAGCGGCAGCAACGGCCACTCGGTCTTCGCTAACGCTGTTCTGCAGGCTCTGGAGCGCATTGACCAGCCCGTGTTCACGGCCAGCGACCTTTTCTACGGATCGGTACGGCAGCAGGTGGCGGGCAGGTCCAGTCAACTGCCGCAATACACCATCATTCGCAACTCCGATCACGATGAAGGCGACTTTGTCTTCATGCGCAAGGCTGAGCCCGATTCTGCCGCCATGAAAGCCGGCTCAAGCAAAGCCACACTGACTCCGCTGGACACATTCAACCGGGGAGAGGCGCTCATTAAGGAGAATCGATACGGCGATGCGGTTCCATTGATGACCACCGCATGCGACGGCGGCAACGCCGGCGGATGCGCCGCGCTGGGGTTGATGTACCAGAATAGCCAGGGCGTTGCCGGGGATGCGTTCAAGGCTGTGGCGCTCTACCGCAAGGCATGCGACGGCGGCAGCGCCATGGGATGCAACTACCTCGGCTTGATGACCGAAAACGGCCGTGGCACAGACAAGGATCAGGTTCAGGCGGTATCCCTTTATCGCAAAGCATGCGACGGCGGAGACGCCATGGGATGCAACAACCTCGGCGGAATGTATCTGAACGGCAAGGGCATAGCCAAGGATGAAACCCAGGCCGTCGCGCTGGCCCGAAAGTCATGCGACGGCGGATATGCCAAGGGCTGCTCCAACCTGGGCTGGCTGTATGAAAATGGCAAGGGCGTCGCACAGGATTATTCCCAGGCCATTGCCTTGAACCGCAAGGCTTGCGATGCCGGAGAAGCGATGGGCTGTAACAGTCTTGGCCTGTACTATGCGGCCGGTAAGGGCGTGGCCCAGGATAATGACCAGGCGGTAGCCTTCTACCGCAAGGCCTGCGACGGCTCATACCCGGTGGCCTGCTCCAACCTCGGTTGGATGTACCAGAATGGCAAGGGTGTCGCCCAGGATAATGTACAGGCGGTTACGCTCTACCGCAAGGCTTGCGACGGAGGCAATGCGATTGGATGCCGTAACCTGGGCCTGGCGTATGCCAATGGCAATGGCGTGGGCAAGGACGATCCCCAGGCCGTAACCTTCTACCGCCGGGCTTGCGACAGCAATGATATGACCGGCTGCAACATGCTTGGTTTTATGTACCTCAAAGGCCGCGGCGTAGCCCAGGACGAAGCCCAGGCGGTGGCGCTCACCCGAAAGGCTTGCGACGGCGGCTTCAAGATGGGCTGCTCCAACCTCGGCTGGCTGTATGAAAACGGCAAGGGAATAGAAAAAGATCTGCAAGCCGCGGCAAAACTCTACCGTCAGGCATGTGACGCGGGCGTGGAAGACGGATGCAAGAACCTGAAGCGCATTCAGCCCTGAGACTCAATGCCATAGAAGCGGCACATTGATTCAATGGTGCCCAGAGGGGGACTTGAACCCCCACGACCGGTTAAGGTCTGCGGATTTTAAGTCCGCTGCGTCTGCCAATTTCGCCATCCGGGCTTATAGCGGTTCTCCAATAACATTACCTCGAAACCACGACTGCTGAGCGGCTTCTTCTTTAAGAAGAAGCCGCTTTGTATAGAGTTGGCAAGGGCAGGTGAATTGGAGAACCGCTCACAGGCATGGCCTATAGGGATTATGGCACCTGCGGGAGCGGAGATGTCTGCGCGCACTCCTGCCATCCCGGACCCGCTTTGGTGGGCACAGGAACAGCCACGGCGACAGCCGACGCCTGTGCGCGCACCTGGCACACCTGAGCAGACTGGTGCAAATCCCAGGATGAAACGCGCTTACTGAACCGTGCGGAAGCAGATACTCTCGCCCTCCAGCCGGTATTCGGCCGAGCAGCGGTCGCCGCCGCAGATCATCGCCTCTCCGCCGCACAGTTGGCGGCGCGTAATGAGTCCCAATGTCCCGCATCGGGGGCAGGACATGACGGCTACGAAGGGGTTCTGCGCGATGACCAAGATTGGCCTGGTTTTCCAGCACGAAAACCGTTCCAGGGTCCATTCTTTCGGGAATCCATTCTTCCAGAAACTGCAAGTCGGCTGACATCGTGCCCTCCCGTGGGTGGATGTAACCGAGCCGCGTCCAGAGCATTCCGGCCGGCTCAGTTCAAGAACAACAGCAGGCTGCGAATGGCATGCGCGCAGGATTCAAAATCCTCCGCTCCAACTCAATGTTCATCATGTTGCCGGGGAGATCGATGGAAGTCAACCGGAATCGAGGCTGGGGAGTATCGAGTGGGATTCCCCTGCCCGGAGCGGGAAAAACTCCTCCTTATCGGGAAGCTCCCACCGCTGCCCTGCCCTGTTGCGCGGCAAACTGGTCGATGGCCTTGTAGGTCTCCTGGTTGCGCAGGATGGCCTCAACGTATTCGCGGGTCTCGGTGAAGGGAATGGATTCCACAAACTCATCCATGCCGTGGTAGGGGCCGGCGGCCTGCCAGTCGACGACGCGGTCGTCGCCGGCGTTGTAGGCGGCCAGGGCGTACTCCTCGACGCCGCCGAATTTGTCCAGAGCCTTGCGCAGGTAGCGCGTGCCCAGCCGGATATTGGTCTCCGGGTCAAGCAGTTGAGAAGGTCTCGAAATGGGTGATTCCCTCTTCGCGCGCCATGGCCCTGCCCACCGAGGGCAGCAGTTGCATCAGGCCGCAGGCATTGGCCTTGGAGATGGCAGCGGGATTGAACTCCGACTCCTGGCGGATCAGCGAGGCCACCAGATAGGGATCGAGATTGTTTTTGGCCGACTCGGCCTTGATCGTCTCCCACCACGGCTCAGGGAACAGAATCCGCCAGTAGACCAGCGGAATGGACTTGATGGAAGCCGTGGCGGCGTAGGGCAGAGCCCTCTTCATTGCCCGCATGGCGCGGAAGGTCTCGCCATAAGACGCATAGATCTGCGCCTCGGCCAGCGCGCTCCAGGAAGAGGATCGGGATCGGCGGCAATCTCCTGCGCGATGTAGTCGTTCAACCCTGCATTGGCCAGCAGGCGCGCCTTGGCCAGGTGCGGGCTGTCGGCGGGAAAGCTCTCCTCCAGCAGCGGCACCGGCGGCGGCTGAATGCGGTCCAGTTGCGGCTCGGCCACCGGCGGCGCATTGCCCAGCGCAGCCAGCCGCTGGCGCGCCATCTGGGCATAGAAGAAGTGCTGGTAGGCGCGCACCAGGGTGCGGTAGTTGGCCGCGGCCTGGGCCGGCTTGTGGTCCTGCGTCTCATAGAAGCGCCCACGCCAGTAGAGGGCGGAGACAGTCTCCGTGGCGCCGGGATAGAGCCGGATCTGCTCGTCGAAGAGGCGCGCCGCATCGGCGTAGAGTCCCTGCCGGTAACTGAGCCAGCCCGCCCGCCAGTGCGCCGCCGCGGCGTTCTTGCTGTCGGGAAAGTGCGCGGCCAGATAGCTGTAGTACCCGCGCGGCCGTGGCATAATCCCTGCGCAGCAGATACATATTTCCGCTGGAGTAGAGCGCCTCGGCCAGCCACGGACTATTGGGAAAGCTCGACTCCATCTCGGCCACGATGCGCTTCTGCTCTTCTTCGTCGTCGCGGTTGCGGGCCAGTTCCATCAATAGGTAAAGCCGCCGCGCGCCGTTTTCGTCCTGTGTATCGGCCAGCGCCTCGGCCTGGGCGGTGGTCAGCCGCTTCAGCTTCAGGTCGCAGGCCGCCTCGGCCACGGCAAAGCCGTTGCGGGTCTGGGCATCGAGGCCGGCCTCACGGACCAGCGCGCGGTATTGCTCCGCGGCCTCTGCGTAGTGTCCGGCGTTGTAGTAGGCATCGCCCAGGCTGCGCAATTCGGCCGTGGTCAGGCTGGTCTCCGCGCCCATCGCCGTCAGCTTGGCGCGCGCAGTCTCTGCCTCCGGGCTCAACGGATGGCCCAGCAACAGCCGTTTGAAGGTGCGCTCCGCCGCCTGCGTCCTGGCCCAGCGCGAACTCCACCTGTCCCTGCGCAAGCTGGAAACCGGGCCGGCTGGCGGCCGCAAGTGCCGGCAGCTTGCGCCAGCACCTTCTGCGCGCCCGGCGCATTGCCCATGGCCAGCAGCACGGTGGCTTCCAACTCCGGCGCTTCATCAGCGAAGATGCTGTCCGGATAGCGCCCTGTAAAGCCGCGCAACAACGCCTCGGCGGCGGAGTCGTTGCCCGCTTCATGGCTGGCCTGGGCGCCCAGAAAATCCGCATAGTCGGCCAGCACATCGCCGGCCTGGCGGGCCTGTCGCAGGTTGGCTTCCGCCTCGGCATAGCGTTTGTCCAGCAGATAGGCGTGCCCCAGCGCCAGATAAGCGGCGGCCGCAGCCTCGCCGCTGTGTTTGTGCGCGTACTTGGTTACGCCATCGTAAGCCGCCGGCGTGCGCATGGTGGCCAATTGCTGGGCCATGGGCCGCAACTCTGTCGAAGCCACAAAGGCCTGCTTGATGCGGGCAGTCCGCGCCGATCGCGCCTTGCGGCCAGAGGTTTTCTTGCCCTTCTTTGCCGGTTTGGGCTGATTTTTTGGTCTTTTGCGACTTGGAGGACGAGGAGCCGGAGCCCTGCGAGGATGTCATTGGCGGAGGTTTGCCCGGCTACCGGAGACACAATCATCAGCAGAGACAGCAGGCCAGCCAGAAATCGCGGCCCCAGCCGCAGTTTGTAAGTGGGGGAAGTCGCGACCCTCATCTCTTCACTCTAAGCTGCTGAGGCCCACATGGAACAACCGGGTACCTCTGCCGTTACCGCATGGCACAACCCGTTCCGCCAGCCGCCGCCACCTCTCGAGGATCTTCAGACTCAAGCCACTGTTGCAGCCGGGATTTGTTCCGCCGGCTGCAACAGCGCCCAACCAATACTCTGCTTGCACACTCCTCCCTCTGCAGCCCGGTTTGGTGTCCGGCCCCTGCGTCCATTACACTCATCTGTTGAGGACCTGCAGCCAATCCTCATCCGGCCCGAAGGAATTCCCGCATCCAACCCCCATGGCGACCATCCAACCTATTGCAGGAGAACTCGAACCGCATCCCGACGTAGCCCTGGTGGACAGGGTGCGCGGCGGCGATGTCTCGGCCTACGACACGCTGGTCCGCAAGTACGACCGGCAGATCTTCCGCATTGCGCAGCACATTACGCAAAACCGCGAAGATGCCGAGGACGTGATGCAGGACGCGTTTCTCAAGGCGTACGAAAAGCTCGACCAGTTTCAGGGGAATTCGAAGTTTTACACATGGTTGGTGCGAATTGCAGTCAACGAAAGCCTGATGCGGCTGCGCAAGCGGCGCACCGGCAAAATGGTCTCGATCGACGAGGACGTCGAGACCGAGGAGGGCAGCGTCCCGCGCGACCTGGCCGACTGGGCTCCCGACCCGGAGCAGAACTACAACCAGGCCGAACTGGACAAAATCCTCAGAAAAACCATCAAGGGGCTGCCGCATGGGTTTCGCATCGTCTTTGTTCTGCGCGACGTGGAGGGACTTTCCACCGAGGAGACGGCGGAAACGCTGGGCCTGAGCATCCCCGCCGTCAAGTCGCGCCTGTTGCGCGCCCGGCTGCAACTGCGCGAACGGCTGAGCCGTTACTTCCGCAGGAAAAACGGGGGTGAGAAATGAAATGCACTGAGTTTCTCGCCCTGCTCGACGACCTGATCGACGACTCCGTCACCCCCGAGATGCGCGCCGAATTCGAAGTACACCTGCGCCGCTGCGGCCACTGCGAGGTCATCCTCAACACCACCCGCAAGACCATCGAAATCTACCGCTCCCACGAGATCTACGAGCTGCCCACCGGCCTGCGCGAGCGCCTCCACGCCGCCATCATGGCGCGCTGCAAAAAGGGCTGCTGAGCAAAGCACCCGGCAGTCCACAGTGCTGGGGCGGCTCAGTGCTTGCTGTACATCTCCATCACATCCTTGCGCAGTTCCGCGCGGCTTGACTCCCGCGTATAGAACATATGCCCGCCCGGATACTCCCGCACCGCAACCCGCGCCGGATCGCCCATCACCGGCATCTGGTCCACGGTCAGAATCGACCCCATGAAGGGGCAGGAGAGATCGTTCCAGCCATGCACAATCAGCACCCTCAGCTTGGGGTCCGCGGCCACGGCCTGGCGCAACTGCGGCACTGAGCCGGTGCGCAGATCCTCGCCGCGATCCCAAAGCTTGTTCACTTCGCAGGAAAGAGCGTTATAGCGCGCATCCACCTTCCAGCCCACGGTGCGCGTCACAAAGTCCACCATGGCCGTGGTAAGCGGCGCCATCATGGCTGGCCAGGATGGGATCGTTGGCCCGCTGCTCCGGCGAATACGGAAATGGGTCGAAGGAAGTCACGTTGGAGTCGTAGACCGAGCCCAGCTTGCCCTGCTCGCGGAAGACCTCGCGCAGATACGCCCCCGTCTCCAGCCGCCCTCCGGAGTACTTTACAAAGGCCGGGTCCAGTCCCGTCAGCTCGGTCACATGCTGGATCATCTTCTGCGAGGCCTGGGGATCGGATCGCCCCTTCAGCAGCGTGGCCGCGTACTCCCCGCGCGTATAGGCGATTACCTCCGCCATGGCCTGCGGGGTCAGCTTGTTCTCCCGTTCCAAATGCGCCGCCGTAATCGAAGGCAGCGTCATGATCCACTCCATCGGCGACAGATCGCCGTTGTCCTCGATGGTGGGGTTCAGATAGGGCGAGACCAGCACCACCCCGTTCAGCGCAACGCCCAGTCTGCGAGAGCAGATAGTGCGTAATGCGCGGCCCGCGAAATCCCCCGTAACTCTCGCCCACCAGGTACTTCCTCGATCCCAGCCGGTCGTTCTTCACCAGCCAGTCGTAAATGATGCGCGAAAGATACTCGATATCCGGCGTGGTGGAGTAGAACAGCTTTCTGGCATCGTCCTCGGGCACAACGGCGCGGCTGAATCCCGTTCCTACCGGGTCAATGAACACCAGGTCGGTAAAATCCAGCCACGTCTCCTGATTGTCCGTGAGCACCGCCGGGTCTGATGGGCTGTCGCCCTCATTGCCGGCCTGCAAGTGCCTGGGCCCGATGGCGCCAAAGTTCAAATACACCGAGGAAGCGCCCGGTCCGCCGTTCAGCGCAAAGGTTACCGGGCGGTTGTCGCCCTCCACCGTGTAGGCGGTCAAAACCACCTCGCCCGCGGTCTTTCCATCCTTGTCGCGCACCGGCAGCGCGCCCACCGTCACGGTATAACGCAGCGTCTTGCCGCCCAGTTGCATGGACTGCTGCACATGGGCAGCGGCGGGCAGCGGAGGCCACGCAAGCTTCTCTGCGGCGGCGGACTTGTCGGTGGATGTGGACTTGTCGGCAGTTGCGGTCTTATCCGCGGCTGCCTTTTCCTTATCTGCCTGCGCCCAACTGCACGCGGCAAAGATGGCCAGGCAAATCATCGCGCACAGAACCGGGGCCAGGCGCATGGGAGCAAGTTGAATCCTGTGAATCCTCATAACCATACGATACAGCCTCTGTTCAAGTCTCTGGCATTCCCCCCGCCGGATGATTTACCCTCAAACACGGCATGAAATACTCACACTCTCTCTTTATTCCCGTCCTGGCCGTGGCCTTTGCCGCCTCTGCCTTTGCCCAAACCCCTATCAACCTGCCTGACGCGCCCCAGGCCACCGCGGCCGCTCTCAGTCATCCCAACGGCCCCACCGTGATCATGGACACCTCCATGGGCCGCATCACCTGCCAGTTCTATCAGAGGCAGGCGCCCAAGGCCGTGGCCAACTTCATCGGCCTGGCCGAGGGCACAAAAGACTGGACCGATCCGGCCACCGGGAAGGTACAGCACAACAAGCCGTTCTTCGACGGCACCACCTTCCATCGCGTCATTCCCGAGTTCATGATCCAGGGCGGCGACCCCACCGGCACGGGCATGGGCGACCCCGGCTATCGCTTCGATGACGAGTTCGATCCGCATCTGAACTTCGACAAGCCGGGCCGCCTGGCCATGGCCAACTCCGGCCCCAACACCAACGGCAGCCAGTTCTTTATCACCGAGGCGCCCACCCCGTCTCTCAACCAGCAATACACCCTCTTCGGCCAGTGCGACGACGCCAGCGTGCAGGTGGTCAAGGCCATCGCCCGCGTCCCGCGCGACAGCCGGGACAAGCCGCTCACCCCGGTGGTGCTCAAGAAGGTAACCATCGTGCGCGCGGGCCGGCCTACATCCGCCCCGGCCAACGCGCCCAAACACTGATGCGCATTTTTTGTTCCCGTAATCCGGATTTCCCAGGTCTTGTCCGCCGCGGCGCAGAGACCTGGGAAATAACCTAAACGCAGACAATACTCAGGAGTTTCCATGGCACTTGCAGCCGGAACCTACGCCGTCTTCTCGACCACCGAAGGCAAGATCACTGTCCGCCTCTTTGAGGCCGACGCGCCCAATCACCGTCAAGAACTTCATCGAGCTGGCCGAAGGCGCAAGCGCGAATGGACCCACCCCACCACGCGCGCCAAATCCCGGGATAAGCTCTACGACGGCACCATCTTTCACCGCGTCATTCCCGACTTCATGATCCAGGGCGGCGATCCCGCCGGCAACGGCATGGGTGGCCCCGGCTACCGCTTCCAGGACGAGACCAAGGGCTCCCCGCACAAGTTCGACAAGCCCGGCAAGCTGGCCATGGCCAACTCCGGCCCCAACACCAACGGCTGCCAGTTCTTCATCACCGTCGCTCCCACCGACTGGCTCACCGGCAAGCACACCATCTTCGGCGAAGTGGTCGAAGGCCAGGAGATCGTCAAAAAAATCTCCCTTGTCCCCCGCAACTCGCACGACAAGCCCCACAAGCCCGTGGTGCTGGAGTCAGTCGTCATCGAGCGCGTCGGCTAGCATCACACGCGAATTTCCTATTGACAGATTATTGCGGTGGTGCCTACGATGGTCTTTAGTTTTGTCTTCTAAACGATGAGGCCATCCCATGCAAGAGACTCGTGCTGGTTTCCTCCGTCTGTTATCGCTTCTTTGCCCCCAACGTCTCGCAGAAATTCAGAATGAATTCTCCAGTCACAATAATGCCAACGATAGGTCAGCAAGAGCCACGCAAATCGCCGCTCACAGCTTTATTGCCCTCCTTATAGTGCTGGTCATATGCGGCAGCTCCACATTCGGGTGGTCGCAACCCTCCATCGCTGAGCAGAAGGGCCTGCCAGCAAACAGCACCTTCGCGGGCGGCGACATAGATACGGTCAACCTTCAAAATGGCAATCTTCACGTCGTAATTCCCATATATGTCGATAAGCAGCGCGGAGGGAAAACTCTTCGCTGGGAACTTATTTATGATTCACCGACTTGGATCAAGAAGTTTACCCCCAACAATTGCGGACAGAAAGTTTGCAACCCAATTGGATGGTTTAGTGTAGGTCCAGACAACCTTTACATCGCCAACTGGAGACTTGCAGGACCACAGAACTGGGGGGTTTCCAATATTTGGAGCGACTTGACATGTCCGTCAACCAACTTGCCTTACGTTGCCGTTGTGAACTGGTCCGTAACGGACCCGCAAGGCACGCAACATATGCTGCCTCTAAGGCAGGAACCAGATGGAAATTGTGAAGGGCAAGCGTTAAAGGGACCCGCTCTTGACGGTTCGGGCATTTTCTATGACTCACAAGCGCAGATCATTTACCTCAAAGACGGCACCCAGATTAGCAGTAGTGAAATACGCGACGCAAATGGAAACCTCTATACCTTTGCAAACAATCAGGATGCCAACGGCAGAACACCAGTTGTAACCATCAACGGACCCAATACAACTTACACCTCACCTCTAGGTAAAAAACTGACCGGATATCCTTCTTACACCACCTACACCGTCTCAGATTCCGGAGGCAATCCACAAGTTTACACCGTCACGTACGAAGCGATTGACGAGACTTCAAGTCTTTGCAACGTCCCTAATAAAGGACTTCTCTCGTGTACTGAGTATTCCGGCGTTAGCCTGGTCATTTCGAGTATCACTTTGCCTGATGATCGAGCATACACATTTACATATAACAATAATTCTCCAGGAGAAATTGCGAGCATCACACTGCCAACTGGCGCAGTGGTGTCCTACACCTACGGAATATATTATCAGCTTCTTACCAGTACTCTAAAGGGCGACCCGGGCAATGTTGTAGGCGGACCAGCAGTTTCAAGTCGCACGGTTACGCATGACGGCACATCACAGACTTGGAGCTACGGTATAGGACTGGCCGGGCCGACGACGGTGACTGACCCCGTCGGGAATGTTGCGACCCATACCTTTAGCACGATTTTAGCGCCTGGCTATAGCGAATTTCCATCTACTAACGAGTATGAAGTGTCAGCAACTTACGCAAATTCCTCTGGAACTGTTCTCCGAAATGTTGCTACTAGCTATACGGCGGAATTCAGTAATGTATACGATCTCCCTGTCAATGTCCGGCCGATCAGCATCACAACAACGCTGGATAACGGACAAGTCATGCAAACGCAAACGGACTATGAAACGTTTACGTTCCCTGACTCTTACGGGTCTGAAGTCGCCACCCGCCTCAACCCAACGGAACAGCGCATATACGATTATAGATCAGGCTCACCGGGCAGTTTATTAAAGAAGATTGATTATACTTATCTCCACAACGTCACACCGGCCTACACAAATCTCAACATTGTGGATAAGCCATCCACCGTCGTAGTCTCGAATGGCTCGGGCAGCGTTGCATCGAAAACCTCGTATGAGTACGACAATTACTCTCATGCTAATCAGCCATTTCTACCGAGCAATGCAATTCAGCATGATTCCACATTTACAACAACCTACACGACTCGCGGCAATGCCACTGCGGTGTCCAAGTGGAGGAGCACCGATGGAGCTTATCTTGCCACGACTAGCCAGTACGATGATGCTGGCAATGTTCTCTCCACAATCGATCCCCTGGGAAGACAGACATTCTTTAGTTATGCGGACGCCTGGGCGAGCAGCGCATGTACTCCAGCCGGCCAGTCTGCTGCATTTGTGACCAGAACCACGAATGCAAAGGGACAGATAGCAACGTCTACTAACTACGCGTGCACAGGTCTGACGGCTTCAACTACTGATGTTAATGGCCAGACTACTACCTCTACATATGACTTTATGGGCCGCCCAAAAGTTGTGACTCCGCCCGCTGGAGGCGGCACAAAGACAATGTGCTACAGCGATGATCCAAGCGGTACGTGCTACAGCACATCTTCACTTTATATTAAGGAGACTGATGCGATCTCGGGAGCGATCAACTACGTTACAACAACACTTTACAACAGCCTTGGCCGCACGAAAGAGACCCAAGTCAACTCAGACCCGGACGGTGTTGTCTACGTCGATACCCAGTACGATCAAGACGGTCGGGCATACAAGGTCTCGAACCCCTACCGTTCTGGTGATACTGTCTACTGGACCACAAACGGCTATGACGGCCTCAGCCGTCTGACATCGGTAACAAAGTCAGACGGCTCAGCGACGGCGACTTCTTACTCTGGGAATGCGACGACGATTACCGATGAAGCCGGTAACAAGCGTATGTCGCAGACAAATGCGCTGAGCCAGTTGACGGGAGTGTGGGAAGATCCCACAGGGTTGAACTACGAGACTGATTACCAATACGACGTCCTGGGTAATGTGCTCCAGGTAACACAGAAGGGCGGTTCCACAAACTCCTCAGCCTGGCGGGTCCGCACTTTCACCTTCAATTCTCTCAGTCAGTTGCTTTGTTCCGCAAACCCGGAGATCGGCTCTCCACTTACTTCGGTCGCTACCTGCCCTGTAACCGACACTGGGAGTTATATTGCAGGCACAACACGTTATCAGTATGACAATAATGGTGAATTGATTTCGAAGACAGCGCCGCTTGAAAATCAGACCGGCAGTGCTACAGTGGTGACGAGCTACTCGTACGATGTTCTCGGCCGTGTGACCGGCAAAACGTACAGTGACGGGACTCCAAGTGTAGCGTACACCTATGATGGGGACGCAGTAACCGCTTGCACTCCGCCTACTTTGGCTTCACCCACCAATCTTAAAAGCCATATGAGTGCCATGTGCGACAATTCGGGAGCAACGGTCTGGAGCTACGATGCTCTTGGAAGGACTCTGGCAGAGATGCGAACAATTGGCAACGTCACCGACCAGATCGGCTATACGTACTACCTGAATGGCGCGATAAACACCATCACATACCCGCTTGCCGGTGCAACGACGCCTTTTGTGATGACGTACAACGTCAACGCCGCGGGCAGAACCTATTCCGCTGTGGGATCGAATGGGGTCACCTATGCGCAGGTCAACTCCACCTGGGCGTCGGGAGCTGCAAACGTCTCAACACTGGGCTCGAATATTCAAATCACCGACACCTACAACTCACGGCTCCAGCCCCTCGCGACGACAGCCGAGCAGATCAGTACAACCAACACGCTTTTCAACAACACCTACAATTTTCATCTCGGATCAGGAGACAATGGCAACCTCTATGGCGTGCAGGATGGTCTGGACCAGCTAGGTCTGAATCGGCCAAACGGGAGCGTCAATTACGGCTATGACACCCTAAACCGAATTACATCGGCGTCCACTCTGGGCACGGCATGCACTATGATGGCCGGTGGTACTCTGAATTGGGCGAGCACCTATACGGTAGATGCCTGGGGGAACCTGATTGCACAGACTCCTACGCTATGCTCGGGTGAACAACTATCGTCTACGGCCTCCAGCCGCAACCAGCTTGCGGCGGCCAACTACGATAGCGCCGGCAACATCATACAATACATTTCATCTAGTTACAGTTACAACGCAGAGGGTCAAATGATCTCGGGCGCGGGCACGACCTACATCTACGACGGCTCCGGCGAGCGTGTCATGAAGCCGGGCAAGCTCTATTGGAAGGGCGTCGGCTCGACGGCGCTGGCGGAAACCGACGCCACGGACCACAACCCAACCCAGTACATCTTCTTCAACGGCGCTCGCATCGCGCGCATCGATGCGGGAGCCACGACGCCGAAGTACTACATCGCGGACCACCTTGGGTCAACGGCGCTGGTCACGGACTCGCTGGGGAACATTCTCAATGAGTCGCTTTTCTTTCCTTACGGCGTGGAACGGGTGATCCAACAGAACGACAGCGCCAACAATTACAAGTTCACCGGCAAGGAGCGCAACGCAGAGACCGGGCTCGATGACTTCGGCGCGCGTTACTACGTCAGCACGCTGGGCCGGTTTATGTCGCCGGATTGGGACGGCAAACCCGTCACCGTGCCCTACGCCAGCTTCGGCGATCCGCAGACGCTCAATCTGTACAGTTACGTTGAGAATGGCCCGCTGAACAAGGCCGATGCCGATGGCCACGGCCCTCCTGATTCCAATCCTTCGTTCGGGGGCAATTCACTT
Organism: uncultured Acidobacteriaceae bacterium; assembly: GCA_963796085.1. GTDB lineage: Bacteria > Acidobacteriota > Terriglobia > Terriglobales > Acidobacteriaceae > Telmatobacter. Next base: position 394,346 of record CAWCKF010000009.1, read on the forward strand.
GAGCACTACTACTTCGGCTTGGATGGGGTGAATGATGCTGCGTGCGCTGAACTCAATGGCTGCGGCAAGGAGGAGCAAGCCCAAAGACAAACGGAAGAATCGGGCGATGAAGCCGCCTATGTGGAGCGAGTACAGGATAGTGCGGCCCAACAGCAGACGTATCAGCACCAACCAACAGAGCAAGCAAATGTTCCAGTCACGGTCGCGGAAGTAACAGCTAACCAACCTTTGAATCATTCGACGATTCAAGTCGGATCAGATAACTCAGTAGGCTTGGTTCCAAATTCGACCGCACAGGCTGCTGCCGCCACGTATGTGCAAAGTCTAACGGTTGTGCCCGTTCCTCTATCAGTGCCGGGGCATATTGAGACCCCCGACTCCAGTCACAAGCCAGTGAGTTCTACGACGATATACGTTACGCCTGACCAAGCGAAAGCGATGAGGGCGTACATTAGCAAAGCGGAAAACACTCCGCAACGCTACGACACAACCTATCACAATTGTGTGAATGGTTTTTCGGTACTAGTATTGAGAGCCAGCGGAGTCAATGCTCCGATGGACAGGACTCCTGGTGGATTGGTGGATGACCTAAGTAAGTAATCAAAATGATCTGTGAGGACAATATGACGTCGAGTTATGCTCGCAAGTTTGCTGTTGTTGGAATCATTATTGGCACTGCCGCAGCGCTTTTGTGGTGGTATGTCCAAATCTTCGATCCGTTCCACCTTCCGACTTTGGCGCAGGCCCCACCAAACTATAGGGCGCCCTTTCTGTACTGGATTATTAATGACAGTGTTTTAGTACTTTGTCCTGTTACCCTTCTCATGATTTTTCCTATGCGGGGTTGGTTCTCGTGGTTCATGTGGATATTGGTGGTGCTCCTTAATGGCCCGATCTATTATGCGATCGGGCTCGTCATCGAGACAGTGATGAAACGAAGACATGGCAGAAGTGCAATCGCAAAATGAAATTGTAGACTGAGATCGACAGTTAGCCTGTCCCTCGCCATGGTGTGCTATGACGGCCGAAGCAGGATGTAGAAATGTAGACCACATGCAGCAGTCTTGCTGCATGGAAGATGGAGACAGGCCCTCTGGGGGCGGATTACAGGATAGCGCCGGCAACATCATGCAGTACCTTTCATCTAGTTACAGTTACAACGCAGAGGGTGAGATGATCTCGGGCGCGGGCACGACCTACACCTACGACGGCTCCGGCGAGCGTGTCATGAAGCCGGGCAAGCTCTATTGGAAGGGCATCGGCTCAACGGCGCTGGCGGAAACCGACGCCACGGACCACAACCCAACCCAGTACATCTTCTTCAACGGCGCTCGCATCGCGCGCATCGATGCGGGAGCCACGACGCCGAAGTACTACATCGCGGACCACCTTGGGTCAACGGCGCTGGTCACGGATTCGCTGGGGAACATTCTCAATGAGTCGCTTTTCTTTCCTTACGGCGTGGAGCGGGTGATCCAACAGAACGACAGCGCCAACAATTACAAGTTCACCGGCAAGGAGCGCAACGCAGAGACCGGGCTCGATGACTTCGGCGCGCGTTACTACGTCAGCACGCTGGGCCGGTTCATGTCACCGGACTGGGATGCCAAGCCGGTCACCGTGCCCTACGCCAGCTTCGGCGATCCGCAAACACTCAACCTCGACAGCTACGTTGAGAATGCGCCGCTGAACAAGGTCGATGCCGATGGCCACGGCCCTCCTGATTCCAATCCTTCGTTCGGGGGCAATTCACTTGAGCACTACTACTTTGGCTTGGATGGGGTGAATGATGCTGCGTGCGCTGAACTCAATGGCTGCGGCAAGGAGGAGCAAGCCCAAAGACAAACGGAAGAATCGGGCGATGAGGCAGCCTATGTGGAGCGAGTACAGGATGGCCAACAAAATTTGCAAACACCTGATCAACAGGCCCAACAGCAGAGCGGCGAGGGAAGCGACCAGAACATTGACAGAAGGAATCAATTAGCAGAAGCCGCATACAACGAAGCTAAAGGGCAAAGTACGACTTGGGCACAAGGAAATGGAGCACCGAAGTGCAATGTTTTCGTGTGCGACATGCTGAACAAAGTAGGTATTGGTGGTCCTACCTATCCCGGAGGAAACAATCCCATCGTGACCGCCGATTGGGCCAACCCCAAATTCAAAATCGATAAATGGCGTGTGCTCGGGTCAGTTGAATCTCCCCAAGCCGGAGATGTGGCTGCGTACAAGGAAAATTTCAGCAACGCAACGGGCCATTCAGCGATTGTGACAGGTAATGAAAATGGTAAGATTTGGGTCGTTGCTGCTGGTTCCAAAACGATCTATCAGACCACCGCTGGTTCGCAATACTTCGGCCAGGGCATGGTCATCACATATCGCCGTTACACCGGCCCATGATGCGAAGGGGAAGCAAATGATGAAAATGGTTTTCTTGCCGCTCTTGTTGTTCTCTTGTCTCGTGGCGCAATCTCAAGCGCCACACCAAGGGATGACCTCTTGTCCAATGCACATCGATTTGGAGATTGCTCGACAAGCTGGACAAACCGTATATCGGCTACAGCAAAAGAATTATACAAAATACCCGCTGGATACCGTCGGTGCACTGGCGAATCGCTGCCCGCAAGTTAATCGAATGTACATCATTGTCAATTCCAGTGTTCCCTTCGATGATGTCTTGACAGCGCTAAATGGTTCTGGAAAGAATCAGATCGATCAAGTGTTGGTGTTCATCAGGAAGAACGGATTTTTTATCCCCCTAACTATCGGTGAGCAATTACCGAAAGACCCTACGAAGTAGCTCTCAGTGCAACGACGGCTCAGGTGAGGGTGTCATGAAGCCGGGCAAGCTCTATTGGAAGGGCGTCGGCTCAACGGCGCTGGCGGAAACCGACGCCACGGACCACAACCCAACCCAGTACATCTTCTTCAACGGCGCTCGCATCGATGCGGGAGCCACGACGCCGAAGTACTACATCGCGGACAGCCTTGGGTCGACGGCGCTAGTCGCAGATTCGCTGGGGAACATTCTCAACGAGTCGCTTTTCTTTCCTTACGGCGTGGAGCGGGTGATCCAACAGAACGACAGCGCCAACAATTACAAGTTCACCGGCAAAGAACGCGACTCCGAGACCGGGCTCGATGACTTCGGCGCGCGTTACTACGTCAGCAACCTGGGCCGCTTCATGTCGCCGGACTGGGACGGCAAGCCCGTAACCGTTCCCTACGCCAGCTTCGGCGATCCGCAGACGCTCAATCTCTACAGCTATGTAGAGAATGCGCCGCTGAACAAGGTCGATGCCGATGGCCACGGCCCTCCTGATTCCAATCCTTCGTTCGGGGGCAATTCACTTGAGCACTACTACTTTGGCTTGGATGGGGTGAATGATGCTGCGTGCGCTGAACTCAATGGCTGCGGCGAGGAGGAGCAAGCCCAAAGACAAACGGAAGAATCGGGCGATGAAGCCGCCTATGTGGAGCGAGTACAGGATAGTGCGGCCCAACAGCAGGGTAACAATGGAAATGCTGTTCCAAAACCCGATCATTTCACTATGAATTTGGATGGATGGTCGAATCCTACGGGAAAGCCGGAGCGGGGTTGTGATTCAGGTGGCTGTGGATATTATGGAGCACGACGGAATGAAGGTCTTGGAGCTACGCACCGAGGAGCAGATTATCTTGGAACGGTAGGTCAGGACGTCTTTGCACCACGGACGGGATTGATTTCCTCGATAGGCTATGCATATCCCAACTCTTCATTGAGGATGATCCATATCTCCACTTACGATGGGTATTCCATTGGTGTTGGATACGCAAGTCCAGCAGATGGAATTCATCGTGGCAGCTTTGTCATGTCTGGTCAGGCTATCGGGATTATGCAAAATGTTCAAGATGTAGTTGGCAGTAGAACTCCCCCGCACATTCACATCCAGATCAATTTTAATGGCACTCGCATCAATCCTGAGACGGTCATTCCGGCTCCTTTTCAGATGACGTTCTAGGAGGCATATGAAACAGATTGGTATTTTTCTCGTCGGGTTGGCTGTGAGTTGTATGTCATCGGCGCTGTGTCGCGCACAATGCACTGCTCCCGAAACCATACAAGGGGCAGAAATATACAACAAACTCGTGTGCCAGGGCGTTCAGGCATTATCGAGCAAAAATCAAGAAGAGGCGCTGCGCGATTTTCTTGCAGCGTCTCAGAAGACAACTCTGGAATTTCCCAATACTCTTCTTTTTGGAAGAATCGCAAAGGTATACGCTTCTTTAGGGCAATTCAAAGAAGCTTATGAATACCTCGAATACGACAATATTTCACTATTGTGGTCAATGGGCATAGTGAGATGCCGTGCCGGTTCTTCTGGGGAGCAGGAGGTTCTCTTTCAGGACGGAATGCTGCTGAAATCCGTAGCTGGTATTCACATGGCAGGCGTATTGTGCGGTGAAATATATGATAACAATGCCTACTTTGCAGACCGTGATATTGAGAGTTTTGTGCCTGTAGCCAGAGCAATCTTGCGTCATACTGAACTTCGCAAAGAGATCGACCTCATGCGGTCGAAGAAAGGTGCAGAAAATAGTAGGGACAAGATTCGGCCCAACAGCAGGTGACCGCGCAAAGCCTTGCAGCACAAGTTCCAGGTGACGTGAAGACGGCAATCATGGCATCCGTGAACGCGAGCAATTCTCCCACTTGCGGCAGCGACATACGCCAGCGCCGGCAACTGGTAGCAAAGACTCTTCCCCGCTCCCGTCGGCATCACCAGCAGCAGATCGCGGCCCTCGATAGCCGCCTTGCAAACCGCCTCCTGCCCCACGCGAAAGCACTCAAAGCCGAAGACCGACCGCAGCAGCTCAGTCAGCACATCCGAATTGGAAGGAGTCGTCAAGAGAAGAAAACCCAAGGTATGAAGAACGTGCACTGAAAATGTGAGGCGCTTCTTCAACTTTACAGGAGTGCGGCTGTTTGCGGGCTGCTCAGCGTGCATGCAACTGGTACTCTATTACTTCGCAATCGAAAGGCAAGATGATAATCCATGGGTATACCGGCTGGTTTGGGAATGGAGGCTTTGTGAAAAGACAATGTGCCGTATCGGCGCTTCTTATCGGTGCATCGCTGCTGGCCTGCGCACAGCGCCCGGCCGCTTCCAAGGAGAGTTCGCAGCCGGATGCCATCCAATCGTATTTGCAGCCGCTGGTAGACAATCACACCATAGCCGGCGCTGTGACGTTGGTTGCCAACAGGGAGCGCATCGTTTACCTCAAGAGCGTCGGCTTCCGGGACCTCTCTGCCAAAGCTCCCATGCCGGTTAACGCCCTGTTCTGGATTGCATCCACATCCAAGCCCATGACGGCGACGGCGCTGATGATGCTGGTGGACGAAGGCAAGGTCAATCTCAATGACCCGGTGGAAAAATATCTTCCCGAGTTCAAAGGACAGATGGTGCGCCCGGCACACACCGACTCGGCAAAGGCGGCATCGGGATTGCAGAAGCTTCCCCAACTGGTTGCCGCAAATCATCCCATCCTGGTGCGGGAGATTCTGAGTCATACCAGCGGTTTGCCCTTCAGGTCGGCGCTTGAGCCCGGCGCGCTGGACCTGCTGCCGCTCAAGGATGCCGTGCGCAGCTATGCCGCCGAGCCGCTGCTCTTTCAGCCGGGCACCGACTACCTGTACTCCAACGAAGGCATCAACACGGCGGCGCGGATTATCGAAGTGGTGAGCGGGATTCCCTATGAGCGCTTCATGCAGGAGCGGCTTTTCGATCCGCTGGGCATGAAGGACACCACCTTCTGGCTCAGCGCCGAGCAGATCAGCCGCCTGGCGAAAACTTACAAACTGGACGCGCAGGCCAAGGATATTATCGAAGTGCCCATCAATCAACTGACCTATCCGCTCAATGACCGGCAGCACCGCTATCCAATGCCGGCCGGAGGCCTCTTCTCCACCGCTGAAGATGTGTCGAAGTTCTGCCGCATGATACTGAATGGCGGCATACTGGATGGCAAGCGATACATTTCTCCCCAGGCGCTGCATGAGATGACCAGCACGCAGAACAAGGGACTGGGCGGAACAAATTATGGATTTGCCTGGAACATATCCAATAGCGGTTTCAACCATGGCGGCGCATTTAAGAACGCCATGGACATTGACACGGCTACAGGCCGCATTCTCGTCTTTATGGTTCAGCAGCAAGGACCCTGGGGGACAACGGAAGGGGATCAGATCGTCCCCACGCTGTCGCGGCTGGCAAATGATGTCGTTGCTTCCCATGCGATTGCTCCTGCCGGCGGGGCGCCGGGGGTGCATTAAGGTCCGGCAGCACGAAAGCGAGATCATCGCTTATCGTCTATTCAGGGTTGTATAATTCCCGCGTATCTCAGCATGAAGAAATCAGTAAAGTGGGGTGGATAAATGCCCGAGTCCCTTGATTGGCCTCTCAAGACACAGCCGCCGCGGCCGCGCCGCCGCATCTTCCTTTTCCTTCTCGTTGCAGCCGCCTTAATACTCATCGCCGGCCGGACCGCGCTCTCCTACTGGGTTGACCTGCTGTGGTTCCGGTCGCTGGGCTACGCTGACGTGTTCTGGAAGACGCTGGGCTTCAAGTGGGGAATCTTCGCGGCTTTCGCGGCCATTACATTTTTCGTTCTGTGGGGAGCATTTGCAGCGCTCAAGCGGGCGCATGCCGAGGATTTGCCCAGTGATCACACCATTTATATCGCGGGAAACGCGGTGAGTCTGCCGGTAGCTTCGGCCCTGCGCCTGATCGCTCTTGGTGTTTCGTTCGTCATTGCCATGGCCACCGGCGCCGCGATGGAGGCGCAGTGGCCCACGCTGGCGCTCTACTGGTATGCCCCGCGCGCCACAGGCAGCGTGATCGATCCCATCTTTGGCCTGCCGCTCAATTTCTATCTCTTTACGCTGCCCGTTCTGCAACTGATCGCCGGCTGGCTGCTTACGCTGGCCGTGCTCACTTGTATCCTTGCCGTCTTGTTCATCCTGATCACGGGCGGTTCCCGCGCGCTCGGCGAGCGTTTCAGCAGCCGCTTCGCATTACCCTGGCGCGGGCTCTCCATCACGGTTGGGTTTCTGCTGCTCATTCTGGCGCTGCGCGTGTATATCAGCCGCTTTGAGCAACTGTTTGATCACCATACGATCTTCGACGGCGTCACCTACACGGACGCGCACGTGACGCTTACCGGCTTGCTCTTCGTCTGCGCGGCCCTGGCGCTGGGAGCCTTGATGGCCTTTGCCGCCGCGATATTCAAGCCGCGCGGGCGCTGGCTTATCGCATCCATCCTTCCGGCCGTAATCTGTTATGCCGCGGTGGGCGTGGTGGGCTGGTACGTGAGCACCTTTGTGGTCAAGCCCAACCAACTGGTGCGCGAACAACCGTATATTGCCCGCAACATCGAGATGACCAGGCAGGCCTACGGCCTGGACCGCTTCACGCAGCATGAGTTTCCGGCGGAAACAACCGTGGGCGCGGCCGATCCGGCCGACAACCAACCCACGCTGCAGAACATCCGGCTATGGGACGTGCAGGCGCTGAAGGATACGCTGCGGCAGATTCAGGAGATTCGCACTTATTACGACTTTCCCTACGATCGACATCGATCGCTACCAGATCGACGGTGGGCTGCGCGAGGTGATGCTGGCGGCGCGCGAACTGAACGTGGACAAACTTCCCGAGAGCAGCCGCAACTGGATCAACGACAAGCTGATCTATACCCATGGCTACGGAATTACCATGAACCCCGTGAACGGGTTCACGGCGGAAGGCTTGCCCACGCTGCTGCTGAGCAACATGCCCGTGCAGAGCACGGCGCCCGGACTGAACGTGACGCGGCCGGAGATTTATTTCGGCGAGATGACCAACACCGACGTCTATGTGAAGACGCGGCAACAAGAGTTCAACTTTCCCGAGAGCCAGGCCAACAATTTCACCTCCTATGAAGGCAGTGGCGGCCTCGTTCTGGGCGGCTTCCTGCGCCGCGTTTTGCTCGCATTCGATCGCGGCGATCTGACCAAGCTGCCCTTCAGCGACGATGTGAATGCCGAGAGCCGGTTGCTGATGCGGCGCAACGTGCGCGATCGCGTCTCAGCCCTTGCTCCGTTCCTCGCCTATGACCGGGACCCCTACATTGTGGTGGGCGAAGATGGCCGCCTCTATTGGATCATGGATGGCTTCACTTCATCGGACAGTTATCCCTACTCCACGCATTACTCGCTCGGCGACCAGACAGTGAACTACATGCGCAACAGCGTCAAGGTGGTCGTCGACGCCTACGACGGAACCACGACTTTCTATGTCTTTGACAGCGAGGATCCCATCCTGGCGGCTTATCGCGGCATCTTCCCCTCCCTGTTCAAGGATGCCTCGACCATGCCGGCCTGGCTGCGCAAGCATGTCCGATACCCCGAGTTACTGCTCAGCCTGCAGGCGGAAGTTTACGGCCTCTATCACATGACGAATACTGAGGTCTTCTATAACCGCGAAGATCTGTGGACCGTGGCCACGGAAACCGGCATGGCCGAAGGCGGCGAACAAGCGACCATGGCCATGCAGCCCAATTTCGTGCTCATGAAACTGCCCGGAGAGACCGGCCTGGAGTTTGTGGAGATACTGCCGTTCACGCCGGCCAACCGCAACAATCTGATTGGCTGGATTGCAGGGCGCAGCGACGGCGAGCACTACGGCACATCGGTGGTCTACGACTTTCCCAAGACCAAACTAGTGGATGGGCCGCAGCAGATTGAGGCGCGCATCGATCAGAATGCGCAGCTCTCAGGGCAACTGACGCTGTGGAATCAGCAGGGCTCGCATGTGCGCCGCGGCAGCCTGCTGGTTATTCCGTGCGGCAAGGCGCTGTTGTACGCGGAGCCCATTTACCTGCAGGCCGAACGCAGCCCCATGCCGGAACTGCGCCTGGTGGTGCTGGCGCTGCAAGACCGCCTGGCCTACGCTCCGACCTTCGAGGGCGCTCTGGCTTCCCTGTTTGGCTCCGAGAGCTCGTCGCTCACTTCCACTGAGGCGGCACAGGCCGCGCCTGCTGCCGGCGGAGCGCTGCAACCCGCGCAGGACTTGAACGCGCTGATCGCGCAGGCTGGCAAGGACTTTTCCGATTACCAGCGCCTGACCGCGGAAGGTAAGCTGGCCGAGGCCGGACAGAAGCTTGACGACTTGAAGCGCATGCTCGACAAGATGAGCGCGCATCAAAAATAATCAGGCGAAGACTTCCGCATCTCGCAGCGCGGCGCCGCTACGATCTTTGCTGGAGATGATAACGTCCTCCGCACTGATCGGCCAGGGTATGGCCAGGTCAGGATCGTTCCACACGATGGTTCGTTCACCGGCGGCGGAGTAATAGTCCGTTACTTTGTAAGCGAAGCCGGCCTCATCCGTAAGAGTCAGGAAGGCGTGGCCAAAACCCACCGGAATCCATAACATTTCGCCATTCTCGCCGCTCAGTTCGACGGCCACGTGCCGGGCAAATGTGGGCGAACTGCGCCGCAGGTCCACTGCCACGTCGAGAACGGCGCCATGAGTAACTCGCACCAGCTTTCCTTGTGGCTGGATGATCTGATAGTGAATGCCGCGCAGCACATTCTTCTTTGAGAGTGAAAAGTTATCCTGCGGCCAGTTAGAAGGCAATCCGGCCTCTTCCATCCTGCGCTGATGGAAGCTCTCATAGAATGCGCCGCGGTTATCCCGGTGGATCTCCGGAGTCAACACCAGAACTCCGGGCAGCGATGTCTTTGTAATTTTCATAACTGCATGGCCTTGGCCGTGATATGCGGCTCCTTGAGCAAAGCCAGCAGGTATTGCCCATACCGGCTCTTGCTAACAGGCTGAGCAAGCCGCTCCAACTGTTCCGCCGTAATGAAGTCCAGGCGATAGGCAATCTCTTCAGGGCAGGCGATGTTGAGGCCCTGGCGCCGCTCTATGGTATGAACGAACAGCCCGGCCTCCAGCAGCGAATCGTGGGTGCCCGTATCCAGCCAGGCCATGCCGCGGCTCATGATCTGCACATTCAGTTTGCCGTCCTCAAGGTAGCGCCGGTTCAGATCGGTAATCTCCAGCTCTCCGCGCGCCGATGGCTTGAGGGATGCGGCGATGCTGACCACCTGGTTATCGTAGAAGTACAGCCCTGTTACCGCGTAGCGCGACTTGGGAACCTTGGGCTTCTCTTCCAGGCTGATGGCGCGGCCCTGAGCGTCGAATTCCACCACTCCATAGCGCTGCGGATCCTCAACTTGATAAGCGAAGACCATGGCGCCCTGCGTAAGCTCCGCCGCCGACTGAAGCTGGCGGGAAAATCCCTGCCCATAAAAGATGTTATCTCCCAGGATCAGGGCGCTCGGTTCGCCGCCGATAAAATCCCGGCCGATGAGGAAGGCCTGCGCCAATCCATCGGGACTGGGCTGCACGGCATAACTGAAGTTGATGCCCCACTGGTGGCCGTCGCCCAGCAACTCGGCAAAGCGGCCCGTATCCTGGGGCGTGGAAATGATCAGAATGTCGCGCAATCCGGCCAGCATCAGCGTGCTGAGCGGATAATAGATCATGGGCTTGTTATAGACAGGCAGCAGTTGCTTTGATACAACCTGGGACACGGGATAGAGACGCGTGCCCGAACCTCCCGCAAGAATGATCCCCTTCATAGCGCCACACGCTCCGTATAGTTCTTTGCGATCCATTCCAGATATGCCCCGGTGCGGACATTCTCAACCCACGCGAAGTGGTCGAGATACCAGCGCACGGTTTTGCACAGCCCGCTCTCAAATTTTTCGGCGGGTTTCCAGCCCAGTTCGCGAGAGATTTTTGATGCATCGATGGCATAGCGCCGGTCATGCCCGGGCCGATCCTTGACGAAGGCAATCAGCTTCCTGCGCGGGCCGGCTGAGGGATTGGGTTGCATCTCGTCCAAAAGATCGCAGATCAGGTTGACGACCTCGATATTGGCGCGCTCGCTCATTCCCCCGATGTTGTAAGTCTCCCCCACCCGGCCTTCCCGCAGGACGGCGCGTATGGCTGCGCAATGATCCTCCACGTAGAGCCAATCGCGCACGTTCTTTCCATCGCCGTACACAGGAAGCGGCTTGCCCTCCAGCGCGTTCAGAATCATCAGCGGGATGAGCTTTTCAGGAAACTGAAAGGGGCCGTAGTTGTTGGAGCAATTGGTAGTGAGCACGGGCAGGCCCCAGGTGTGGCAATAGGCCCTTGCCAGGTGGTCTGAACCCGCCTTGGAAGCCGCATAGGGACTATTGGGAGAGTACGCGGTGGTCTCGGTAAATGCCGGATCGTGAGGCCCGAGCGAGCCGTAAACCTCGTCGGTGGAGACGTGCAGGAAACGAAATGCGCGGCGATCGTCCTGGCTCAGCTCCGACCAGTACATCCTGGCCTGCTCAAGAAGAACGAAGGCGCCCTGAACATTGGTGCGGATGAACGCTCCGGGAGAAGCGATGGAACGGTCAACGTGGCTTTCCGCCGCAAAGTGGATGATGGCTCGAGGTTGATGCTCGCGCAGCAGGGAGCCAACAAGCTCCTCGTCGCAGATGTCGCCGCGGCGGAGCAGGTAGCGCGCATCCCCCTCCAGCGATGAAAGATTGGCGGGATTGCCCGCATAGGTCAGCAAGTCCAGATTGACGACCGGCGAGCCCGTGGTCGCGATCCAGCTCAGAATGAAATTCGAGCCGATAAACCCTGCTCCGCCGGTGACCAGTATTGCGTTGCGCATGCGTTCGCTCCCGATGACCAGTATAAGCCTCAAAATACACCACTTTCCCGATTTTGAACGAGTTCGCCGCGCCCCTTCGGTCTGCGCGCCAGGAAAGGAAATTCTCCTCTGCCGGTAATTTTTCGATATATTAAAGATTCAGCTTAGTCCCGGACGCGGCCAGACCTGCTCAGGCAAGCATCCTCAAAAAGAACCAGGGCATTTCCCGGCGGGAATCGCCAAGGGTTTGTGTATTTCAGGCTGGGCCAAGCATTCTGCACGAAAAACGTTCAACGAAAAGGTTGCCATGCACACATCGCGCCGCCCAATCCGCACTCATAAGCCGCAGGGTCTCTATCATCCACGGAATGAGCATGATGCCTGCGGCATGGGCCTGGTGGCCAGCATTCGCGGGGAGAAGAGCCACGAGATCATCCACAAAGGCTTGGAGGTTCTTATCAACCTCACCCATCGCGGCGCGGCGGGGTGCGATCCGGAGACGGGGGACGGCGCCGGCATCCTGATCCAGATTCCGCACGAGTTTTTCGCGCGCGAATGCCGCGGGCTGGGAATGGAGTTGCCTGAGCCGGGGGCCTATGGCGTGGCCATGGTCTTTCTGCCGGTGGAAAGGCACTGCCGCCTGCAGTGCGAGGGCGTTATCGAGCGCATTGCGCAGGAGGAAGGCCTGACCGTGCTGGGCTGGCGCGATACGCCGGTAAACGGCGACGCGGTGGGACGTGAAGCGCGCGCCTCGCAGCCCTACATCGAGCAGTTGTTCGTGAGCCGGCCCCCGGGATCGGATCATGCCGGGCTGGACGAAGACGGCTTTGAACGCCTGCTCTACCGAATCCGCCGCCGCACCGAGAACGAGATTGCCGATTCCGAGATCGAGGACAAGGAGATGTTTTATATCCCTTCGTTCTCCTGCCGCACCATCGTCTACAAAGGCCTGATGCTGGCTCCGCAGATTGAGAAGTTTTACTTCGAGCTGGCCAATCCGCTGGTTACCAGCGCGCTGTGCCTGGTGCACCAGCGTTTCTCCACCAATACCTTTCCCAGTTGGAAGCTGGCGCATCCCTACCGCTACGTGGCGCACAACGGCGAAATCAACACCATCCGCGGCAATGTGAGCTGGATGAACGCGCGCCAGTCGATCCTGGAGAGTCCGCTGCATGGCGGCCAGATTCGAGAAGCTCTATCCGGTCATCGCGCCCGGCGGCAGCGACTCCGCTTCGCTGGACAACGCGGTGGAGTTTCTCTTCCAGTCGGGCCGTTCCCTGCCCCACGTGATGGCCATGCTGATTCCCGAGGCCTGGGCCGGCAATCCGGACATGGACGAAGAGAAGCGCGCCTTCTACGAGTACCACGCCTCGCTGATGGAGCCGTGGGACGGACCGGCGGCCATCGCCTTCACTGACGGCCGCGTCATCGGCGCCACACTGGACCGCAACGGCCTGCGCCCCGGCCGCTACATCGTCACCAAGGACGATGTGGTGGTGCTGGCCTCAGAGGCCGGCGTTCTCGAAGTCCCGGCCGAAGATATCCTCAAGAAGGGCCGCCTGCAGCCCGGCCGCATGTTCCTGGTCGATACCGTCCAGAAGCGCATCATCTCCGACGCCGAGATCAAGAAGCAGTTGGCCGGCCGCCAGCCTTACGCGGAGTGGCTTCAGCAGCAGCAGGTCACGCTCGACCAACTGCCCGAGCCTTCCCGCGTCATTCCCACCAACCACGAGACCATCCTCCGCCGGCAGCGCGCCTACGGCTACAGCGAAGAGGATCTCAAGGTTCTGCTCGCCCCCATGGGCGCCAAAGGCGAGGAGCCCATCGGCTCCATGGGCACCGACGTTCCCCTGGCCTGTCTCTCCGACCGTCCCCAGCCGCTCTTCAACTACTTCAAGCAGCTCTTTGCGCAGGTCACCAATCCGCCCATCGATCCCATCCGCGAAGAGCTGGTGATGTCGCTGATCAGCTACATCGGCACCGAGCGCAACATTCTGGATGAGGCGCCGGAAAACTGCCACACGCTCAAGCTGCCGCATCCCATCCTGACCAACCGCGACCTGGAGAAGCTGCGCCGCGTCTCCTCGGGCGATCTGCTGGCCACCACGCTGCCGGCGCTCTTCCGCGCCGCAGATGGCGAGGCCGGCCTGAGGCGCGCGCTGGACGATCTGAGCGCCCGCGCCGCGCACGCCGTTGCACTCCGGCTACACGCTGCTGATTCTCTCCGACCGCGGCGTCGATCCCACCTATGCGCCCATTCCCAGCCTGCTGGCCATGGCCGCCGTGCACAACCGCCTGGTGCGCGAGAAGACCCGCACCCAGGTGGCGCTCATCATCGAGAGCGGCGAGCCGCGCGAGGTGATGCACTTCGCCCTGCTCATCGGCTACGGCGCCAGCGCCATCAATCCTTACCTGGCATTCGAGACCCTCCACGACCTGAAGCGGCGCGGCCTGCTGCCGGAGAACGTCAGCGCCGAACACGCGGAGAAAAACTTCATCAAGGCCATCAACAAGGGCCTGCTGAAGACCTTCTCCAAGATGGGCATCAGCACCCTGCAAAGCTATCGCGGCGCGCAGGTCTTTGAGGCCGTGGGACTGAATCAGTCGCTGGTGGAGGCCTACTTCCCCGGCACCGCCTCGCGCATCGAGGGCGTGGGGCTGGACGTGCTGGCGCGCGAGGCGCAGCTTAAGCACGACTACGCCTTCCAGCCGCTCACCGAATCTGAAACCGATCTGGTCGTCGGCGGCCAGTATCAATACCGCGAGGGCGGCGAGTATCACCTGCTCAATCCGCTCACCATCAGCAAGCTGCAGCACGCCGTGCGGCAGAACAATCCGGCCACCTTCCAGGAGTACACCGATCTGCTGGACGAACAGAGCCGCAACCTGTGCACGCTGCGCGGCCTGCTCAAGCTGAAATACGCCGATAAGCCGCTGCCGCTGGACGAAGTAGAGCCGGCCAAGGAGATCGTCAAGCGCTTCACCACCGGCGCCATGAGCTTCGGGTCGATCAGCAAAGAGGCGCACGAGACCCTGGCCATCGCCATGAACCGCATCGGCGGCATGTCCAACACCGGCGAGGGCGGCGAAGATGAAGAGCGCTTCAAGCGCGATGCCAACGGCGACTCGCGCCGCAGCGCCGTCAAGCAGGTGGCCAGCGGCCGCTTCGGCGTGACGACAAATTATCTGGTCAACGCCGACGAACTCCAGATCAAGATGGCGCAGGGCGCAAAGCCCGGCGAAGGGCGGGCAGTTGCCCGGCCACAAGGTGGATGAGATCATCGCCAAGATGCGCCATTCGATCCCCGGCGTGGGCCTGATCTCGCCGCCGCCGCATCACGACATCTACTCCATCGAAGATCTGGCGCAACTGATCTACGACCTGAAGAACGTGAACCCCCAGGCGCGCATCGCCGTCAAGCTGGTCTCTGAAGTCGGCGTGGGAACGGTCGCCGCCGGCGTCTCCAAGGCTCATGCCGATGTGGTGCTCATCTCCGGCGACACCGGCGGCACCGGCGCTTCGCCGCTCAGCTCCATCAAGCACGCCGGGCTGCCCTGGGAACTGGGCCTGGCGGAAACGCAGCAGGTGCTGCTGCTCAACGATCTGCGCAGCCGCATCCGGGTGCAGACCGACGGCAAGCTGCAGACCGGCCGCGACGTGGTCATCGCCGCGCTGCTGGGCGCCGAAGAGTTCGGCTTCGCCACCATGCCGCTGATCACCATGGGCTGCATCATGATGCGCAAGTGCCACCTGAACACCTGCTCGGTGGGCATCGCCACCCAGGATCCGGTGCTGCGCGCGCGCTTTACAGGGCCAGCCCGAGCACGTGATCAACTTCTTCTTCTTCATCGCCGAGCAGGTGCGCCAGCACATGGCCAAGCTCGGCTTCCGCACCGTCGATGAGATGGTGGGCCGCGTGGACAAGATCGATGCCGCCGTTGCCGACGCGCACTGGAAGGCCAAGGGCATCGATCTCTCCTCCATCCTCTATGTGCCCACGCTGCCTTCGCGCGTCGCCCGCCACAGAGTGCAGGCCCAGGATCACGGCCTCGACCAGGCCCTCGATCACGCGCTGATCGCCAAGGCCGCGCCGGCGCTCGAATCGAAGACGCCGGTCAACGGCAGCTTCGCCATTCGCAACGTGCATCGCACCGTGGGCGCCATGCTGGGCGGCGAAATCGCCCGCCGCTACGGCTCGGCCGGATTGCCGGACGGCACCATCCACTTCAGCTTTCAGGGCTCGGCCGGACAGAGCTTCGGCGCCTTCGTTCCCAGCGGCGTCACGCTCGAACTGGAAGGCGACTCCAACGACTATCTGGGCAAAGGACTCTCCGGCGGGCGCATCATCGCCTATCCGCCCAAGACCTCCAGCTTCCTGCCCGAGGAGAGCATCCTGGTGGGCAACGTGGTCCTCTACGGCGCCACCAGCGGCGAAGCCTTCCTGAACGGCATCGCCGGCGAACGCTTCGCGGTGCGCAACTCCGGCGCCACGCGGTGGTCGAGGGCGTGGGCGACCACGGCTGCGAATACATGACCAACGGCGCGGTCGTCGTGCTGGGCATGACCGGCCGCAACTTCGCCGCCGGCATGAGCGGCGGCATCGCCTACGTCTACGACGAGCAGGGCGACTTCTCCACCCGCCGCTGCAACAGGGCCAGCGTGGATCTGGAGCCGCTGCTCTCGCCAGAGGACGTGGAGCGCGTGCGCGGCCTGCTGGAACGCCATCGCGACCTGACCGGCAGCCCGCGCGCCGCCTGGATTCTGGAGCACTGGACCGACGCGCAGCCGCGATTCATCAAGGTCTTTCCGCACGAGTACAAGCGCGTCCTGGGCATTGCGCGCGCTGAATCAGCCGCTGGCGCGGTCTCTGGCGCAG
The DNA here is from genome assembly GCA_963796085.1 of uncultured Acidobacteriaceae bacterium. Lineage (GTDB taxonomy): Bacteria > Acidobacteriota > Terriglobia > Terriglobales > Acidobacteriaceae > Telmatobacter. The sequence goes on from CAWCKF010000009.1 coordinate 410,941, forward strand.
TCCATCTTTCTCCCCCCAAGTCGTCCAGGGATGCGGCTACGGCAGAGGTGCAGCATGGGTAAGGTAACCGGATTTCTGGAAATTCAACGCGAACAGCCCGCCCGCCGCAAGGTCGAGGAGCGGCTCGCGGACTGGTTGGAAATCTACCAGCCCTTCCCCGAGGAGAAGCAGCGCGAGCAGGGCGCGCGCTGCATGGATTGCGGCGTGCCCTTCTGCCACACCGGCTGCCCGGTCAACAACCTCATCCCCGACTGGAACGATCTGGTCTACAACAGCCGCTGGGAGGCAGCCATCCGCCGCCTCCACGCCACCAACAACTTTCCCGAGTTCACCGGCCGCATCTGCCCCGCCCCGTGCGAGGCCGCCTGCGTGCTGGGCATCAATCAGCCGGCCGTCTCCATCAAGCTCATCGAGCGCAGCATCGTCGAGCGCGCCTGGGACGAAGGCTGGATTCATCCCGAACCGCCCGAGCAGGACACCGGCAAGCGGGTAGCCATCGTGGGCAGCGGGCCTGCCGGTTTGGCCGCCGCGCAGCAGTTGCGCCGCGCCGGCCACTCCGTCACCGTCTATGAGAAAAACGACCGCATCGGCGGCCTGCTGCGTTACGGCATTCCCAACTTCAAGCTGGAAAAGCACGTCATCGACCGCCGCATCGAGCAGATGCGCGCCGAGGGCGTCAAGTTCGTGACCAATGCCCATGTGGGCGTGAACGTGCCGGTGGACACACTCACCGAGAACTTTGACGCCATCCTGTTGGCCGGCGGCTCCGAGCAGCCCCGCGACCTGAAAATTCCCGGCCGCGAACTCGAGGGCATCCACTTCGCCATGGAATTTCTGCCCCAGCAGAACCGCCGCTGCGAGGGCGACCAGGTCGATCCTTCCATCGCCATCCACGCCGAGGGCAAGCGCGTGGTCATCATCGGCGGCGGCGACACCGGGGCCGACTGCCTGGGCACCAGCCTGCGCCAGCGCCCCTTGAGCGTGCACCAGTTCGAGATCATGCCCAAGCCGCCCGCGCAGCGCGCCGCATCCACTCCCTGGCCGCTGTGGCCCCTGCAGTTGCGCACCGAAAGTTCCCACGAAGAGGGCGGCATCCGCGACTGGAGCGTGAACACCGTAAAATTCACCGGCGACAAGAACGGCAGCGTCAAGCAGTTGCATCTGGTGCGCGTAGGGCCGCCGCCCTCCTTCAAGCCTATTGCCGGCACCGAGTTTACCCTCGACGCCGATCTGGTTCTGCTGGCCATGGGCTTCCTGGGCCCGGTGCGCTCGGGGATGATCGAGCAGTTAGGGCTGGCTCTCGACAACCGCGGCAACGTGGCCACTCAGGACGGCTACATGACTTCGGTGGACGGCATCTTTGCCGCCGGCGATATGCGCCGCGGCCAGTCGCTGGTGGTCTGGGCCATCGCCGAAGGCCGCAAGGCCGCCGCGGCCATTGACAAATACCTGGCCGCAAAGGAAGAAACGCTGGCGCAACGTCATCACGTGCTGGCTTAAGCGCCCTCAGAATCTGTCGATGGGATTTGGCTGCCCCCCAGGGATTTGAACCCCGATATGCTGATCCAGAGTCAGCTGTCCTGCCATTGAACGAGGGGGCAGCAAGAGCGGACTGCGACTCGTCTTGCAACCATATTGGCTTGAGCCACGGCAGGGCGCCGGACACAAAAGCCAACTCGTTCATCATAAGGGGATTCCCCCGCATGGTCAAACTCGCATAGACGCCATCAGGCCTTCGGTTTTCGGTGATCGGCACAGGCTAAAACCCGTCCTCTTCAACCTCAGTGTTTCTGGACAGGTTCTGAGGCCTGGGATTCTACCACTCATTCGAGCTCACTACTCCTCGCGCAGCACTTCCAGCGGCCGAAGGCCGAGAATCCGGTAGCTGGCAATCCATCCCGTAGCCGTAGCCAGAACCGCTGTCCCCGCCAGCGCAATGATCGTCGCGTACCACTCGATATGAAAGCCCACATCCAGCTTGCGCAGCAGCACCCGCGTCAGCAGGTTGGCAAAGACCACGCCCACGGAGCCGGCCAGCAACCCCAGCACGCTGAACTCCACGCTGAAGGTGCGCACAATCCGCATCCGCGTAGCGCCCAGCGTCTTCAGCACCACCGCCTCCCGCATCCGCCGGAAGCGCGTGCTGGCAATGCTCGAGGCCAGAATCATCAGCCCCGCAAAGATCGAGAACCCGGCCAGAAAGCGCACCACAAACGTGATCTGATCGACCACGCTCTCAATCCGCTCCAGCACATCGGCCAGGTTGATCACCGTAATGGTGGGATAGGCTTGAAAGAGCGCCCGCTCCATCGCCGCCACCTGCCTGGGATCGATGTGCGCCCCGCCGTACCACGTGGCCGCCTGATCCTTGAGTTGCCCCGAGGGCAGCACGAAAGAAACGCGCGCGCCCAGGTGCTGCCCATCGGCGCGATAAATCGCGGCCACCTTCAGCGTCCGCACCGTACCGCCGGTCTCCAGCTCCACCGCCGAGCCCACGCCCAGGTGCAGCCGCTGGGCCACGCCTTCGCTGATCGCCAGTTCGGCTGCGCCTGCATCCGTCCACCACTTGCCCTGCGTCACTTTGTCGCCCGGCGGAGGCGCATCGGCCCAGCTCAACTCAGCGTTCTCCAGCATGCGGCGCGGAAAATGCTGCCCCTGCAGTTGCTCCACCGGCTGGCCGTTGAGGGAAATAAACCGCCCCGTCACTACGGGCATAAGCTCCAGCGCCTGGCTCACTCCCGGCTGGTGCTGAAAGAACTCTTTGACTCCGGCAATCTCATCGGTGGTCACGTCCACCAGGAAGATATTGGGCAGCCTGGGCGAGGCCGTCTCGCGCAGATCGCGCAACAGCGCCGCCTGCATCAGGTAAACCGCCAGGATCAGCATCACGCCCGTCCCCAGCGCCGCCAGCACTGCCGCCGACTGGTTCCCCGGCCGGTAAAGGTTGGCCAGCCCATGCCGCACGGAACGAAGGCAGCCGCAGCCGCACGCGATTGAGCAAGAAAGCGCAGCGTCCGCAGCGCCACCGCCGCCAGCAGCAGCAGAACCATCAGGGCAATCGGAGAAGATCAGCGCAAACCACCCGCCCACCTTGGCCGAGTCCGACAGCGCCCAGGCAATTCCGCCCAGCGCCAGCACCACGGCCACCGAGATTCCCAGTTGCAGCCGTCGCGCCCACCAGCGCGCAAACCATCCGCCGATGCCCTCCGGCCCCTGCTCCACCAGCCTGCGCAGCACCAGCACCGGCCTCACAGCGCGCACGTCCAGCAGCGGCGGCAAACAGAACAGCAGCGTGGTCAGCAGTCCCGTTCCCAGCCCGGCCAGCACCGACCGCCAGGGAAATTCGAGCACCGCATGAACCGGCAGCAGCTTGCCGAAGACCGCCGGCAGCGCGGCCATCACGCCCACCCCCGCGGCCACGCCCAGCACGCCTCCGGCCAGCCCCAGCCCCAACGTTTGCAATAAAAAGATGCGCAGCAGATCGCCCGAGCCCGCGCCCACGGCCTTCAGAATGGCCAGCATGTCCATGCGCTGCTCCAGGTGCGCATGCATGGCCATGGCCACGCCAATCGCTCCCAGCACCATGGCCACCAGGCAGATCAGGCTCAAAATCGCGGTCGCGTTGTCCAGCCCCTGGCTCAGCGCCGGATTGCCCTCGCGGAAGTCCATCACCTGCGCGTCGGGCAGCGCCGCCTCCAGCTGCTTGCGCACCGCGTCGGCCTCGGCCGCAGCCGCTGTCGCCGGCTTCTCCGGCAGCTTCATCAGCAGCCGCTGGCTGGCCCGGCTGCCCGGCGCCAGCAAGCCCGTGCGCTCCAGCGCCGCCTGCGAGATCATCACCCGCGGCCCCCATCCCGCCCCGGCGCTGATGCGGTCCGGCTCCTGCTTCAGCACCGCCGCAATCCTGAAGTTCCTGCCGCCCAGCCGCAGCGTCTGGCCCACCTGCGCATTCAGCCGGATGAGAAACTCATCGGCCACCACCGCCGAGTCCCCGCCGCTCCAGAGCCTGCTGCAGGCTCATCGCCGGCTCCAGCTCGGCCTCGCCGTAGTAGGGATACTCAGCGGGATCCACGGCCTTGAGCGAAACCAGCAGCGGCACCGGAGTCCGGCGGCACCGAAGCCATGGAAATGGTTTCCGTCACCCAGGTCGTGCGAATCCCGCCCCCTCCCGTCTGCACAATCGCCGCAAGTTTGCTCTTTTCCTCCGCCGTGGGCTCGTGAAAGATGCGCGCGCTCAGATCCCCGGCCATCAGCGATCTGCGCTTCAGTACTTAGAGTTCTTCTGAAGCTCTCGCTGAAGCCCGCGCACCCCCACCAGCGCCGCCACGCCCACCGCCACCGAGAGCACCACAAAGCCGAACTTGCCCGGCGCGGACTTCAAATCCCGCCAGCCAATGGCCCCCGCCCGCTTCCAGCTCAACGCGCGCTTAGCCATTCTGCCCCGCATCCACTGCCCCGCACAGGGCAACGCTATCTTCCACCACCAGCCCGTCCCTCAGCACGATCTTGCGGTCCGCGCGGCTGGCCACTTCGGGGTCGTGCGTCACCAGCACCAGCGTCGTGCCGGCGCTTGCGATTCCGCTCCAGCAACAGGTCCAGCACCAGCCGTCCGTTGGCGGAGTCCAGATTGCCCGTCGGCTCATCGGCCATCACAATCGGCGGCTCAACCACAAACGCCCGCGCCAGCGCCACCCGCTGCTGCTCGCCGCCGGAGAGCTGCACCGGGTAGTGATCCACGCGCTCCGTCAGTCCAACCTCGTCCAGCAGCCGCCGCGCCTGCTCCAGGCCGCTGCCCTCCACATTCAACTCATAGGGCAGCAGCACATTTTCCAGAGCCGTCAGCGTCTCGATCAATTGGTACGACTGGAAGACAAAGCCGATCTTCTCGCCGCGCACCGCGGCCAGTTCCGCCTCGGCCAGGTTGTGGATCGGCGCGCCGTCCAGCCAGATCTCGCCGGAGCTGGGCGTATCGAGGCCCGCCAGCAGGCCCAGCAGCGTGCTCTTCCCGCTGCCGCTGGCGCCCACAATGGCCACAAACTGCCCGGCCGGAATGTCAAGAGAAATTCCCTTCAGAATCTCCACTCGCCGCGCGCCGTTCTGAATCCACTTCTTCGCATCCCGAACCTCGAATCAATCGCCTGCCTCCGTCTGTTTCCTTTTTACCTAATTGCTACACTGTTCTGTGGACGTTCGCCGCAGGCTTATCGTTTCGTTCTGTCTGATTCTACTGGCCGGCCTGCTGCTGGCCGCCGGCCGGCCCCTCCTGGTCTGTTACGGCGACAGCATCACCGCCGGCTACGGCCTCCAGACCGGCCAGTCCTATCCCGACGCATTGCAACGAGATCCTGGACAGCCGCGGCTACCACTACAAAGTCATCAACCAGGGAACCAGCGGCGCCACCACCAAGGACGCCGTCGCCGATCTGCGCTCCATCCTGCTGCTGCACCCCGAAGTCGTCATCGTCGAGTTCGGCGGCAACGACGGCCTGCGCGGCCTGCCCCTCGACCAGACCCGCCGCAATCTCGACGCGGTGCTGACGGCCCTTGAAGACGCGCACATCAAAATACTGCTTGCCGGCATCACCCTTCCGCCCAACTACGGCAGCGAATACATCCGGCAATTCGATCAGGTCTTCCGCGACCTGGCCACAAAACACCACACCGCCTTCGTGCCCATGATCTACAAAGACCTGATCCACGTCCCCGGCACCATCCAGCCCGACGGCATCCATCCCACCGCCAAAGGCTCCGAGATCATTGCGCGGACGCTGTTGCCTGCGCTCACGCCGCTGCTGCGCAAATGACAGAGATCAGGGGTCAGAGATCAGTGATCAGAAAAACAGCCCCGTGCCCCATCCTTTTGTCATTCTGAGCGAAGTCCGCCGCGGCGGACGAAGTCGAAGAACCTGCGTTTTGCAATTTCCGGCGAAAGGGTGGGAAGGCTCAGACCTCTCTGTCGCGGGCAGCATAACTTCCCCGAGCCGCAGCACCAACTGATCTCTGATCTCTGACCCCTGTTCACTGTTCATCACCCCATCACCACCACCGGCTGAAAGAGCGTTCCCGCCACGCGCTTGGCAATTCCCACCAGCTCCCGCTGCCCGGCAAAGACCTTCACCAGCGGGCGCGCCGGAAAACTCCGGCAGATTGGCCTGCGCGCCGTTGCGCAGCCGGCCCAGCGCCATGCGCGTCGCCGGTAACAGAGGGCATCTCCGGCAGCAGGCTGCGCGGATGCACGCACAACTCCTCCAGCGCCTCCACGTTTCCGGCCAGCGGCTCCAATTCCTCCAGCGTGTGCGCCTCGGCGAGCGTGAACAGCCCCCGCCTGCGTTCGCCGCAGCCGGCTCAGATGCGCGCCGCAGCCCAGATCCTGGCCCAGTTCATGCGCCACCGAGCGCACATACCCCCCGGCGCTGATGCTCATCGTGAAGCTGGCCTCGGCGCCCTTCCAGCCCGGTGATCTCAAAGCTGGCAATACGGACCTTGGCCGCCTTCAGTTCCACCGGCTTGCCCTCGCGGGCCAGCTTGTAGGCCGGCTTGCCGGCAATCTTTTTTGCGGAGTAAGGCGGCGGCATCTGCTCCATCTCGCCGTGGAAGCGGCCGGCCGCCGCGCGCACCTGGTCCAGCGTCAGCACCGGATTCAGCATCCGGCCCGGCAGGCTCGCCCTCGGCGTCGTAGGTGTCTGTTGAAAATCCGAAGCGGATGGTCCCGGTATAGCTCTTTTCCGCGGAGGAAAAGTACTGCGCCAGCCGCGTAAACTTGCCCAGCAGCAGGGGCAGAACGCCGGTGGCCATGGGGTCCAGCGTGCCCAGGTGGCCGATGGAGCGCTCGCCGGTAATCCTGCGCAGCCGACCCACCACATCGTGGCTGGTCATGCCGCCCGGCTTGTCGATCACCAGAAGCCCATTCACCTAATTCACTGTAGCTGACCGGACCCACCCCTCACAGTCCGCTCTAGCTCTGGCTGCTCGCACCAGCGACAGGAACTCCAGGCGCGTCTCCTTCTGGCGGAAGCAGCCCACCATGGCCGAAGTCACCGTGGAGGAGTGCTGCTTCTCAATGCCCCGCATCATCATGCACAGGTGCCGCGCCTCGATGACCACGCCCACGCCCTGCGGTTCGATCGCCTCCTGAATGGCGTCGGCAATCTGCCGGGTGAGCCGCTCCTGCACCTGCAACCGCCGCGCAAACACATCCACTAGGCGCGGAATCTTGCTCAGCCCGATCACTTTGCCTTTGGGAATATAGGCCACGTGCACCTTGCCGAAAAAGGGCAGCATGTGGTGCTCGCAAAGCGAAAACATCTCAATGTCCTTGACGATCACCATCTCGTCGTAATCCACGTCGAAGAGCGCCCCGCGCAGAATCCTGTGGGGATCCTCATCGTAGCCCTTGGTCAAAAATGCCATGGACTTCTCCACGCGGCCCGGCGTGGCCAGCAGCCCGTCGCGGTTGGGGTCCTCGCCCAGCCGGCTCAGAATCTCGCGATACATCTCCGCGGTGCTGAACTCGCTCAGCCCTTCGTCCATGCCTACCGCCCTGCGAACGGGCTTGCTCACTGCAATCGGCTGCGCCATCATCCTCATCCCTCCTTCTGAGCAAAGCGTAGCGAAGTCGAAGGACCTGCGTTTCCCTTCGTTCCGCTGCGCATGCATTTCAGGAAACTTCCATCTCCGCCTTATCGCACTCGAAAAAATTATTCTCCGTCTCTTCCACGCGCACAGATTCCAACTCACCAACTGGAAGCGCGCTCTTCAACAATCCGAAAACCGTCCTGCACAGATTCTCCGTGGTCGGAACGCGATGCGCAAACGCGGGTCCAGATTCAGGTTGGCGTGGTCAAATCGCTCCATCACTTTGCCGCGCATCGCCTCATCCAGGACCGCCATATTCACCACCATGCCCGTCTCCGGGTTCACCTCTCCGCCGACCAGCACTTCCACCACGTAATTGTGCCCGTGGCCGTGCGGATTGTTGCACTTGCCATAGGCCGCCTGGTTCTCCTCGGCTGAAAGCGCCTCGCTATGCAGCCGGTGGCTGGCGCTCAGCATATAACGGCGGCCAAAGTAGGCTTTCATATCTCGCCCCGGTACTCAGCAAATATCTCCGGCGTCTCATAGACGCGAACCCGGCTCAGCTTTGCCCCGCCTGCCGCCGTCACTGCAGGCTCCAGCCGCTTCCACGCGGCAATGGCAATGTTTTCCGTGGTTGGAATCAGCGCGGCAAACTCCGCAACCTCCAGGTTCAGGTGGCGATGGTCCCAGGCAGCCAGCACCTCCCGTTCGATCGCATCTTTCAGCCACTTCAGATCAACCACAAAGCCGGTCACCGGGTCAGGTTCGCCGGCCACCGTCACCTCCAGCGTGTAATTGTGCCCGTGCCCGTTGCGGTTCGCGCAGCGCCCGAAGACCTGCTCGTTCTTTTCCGCCGTCCAACCGTCGTTCCAGTAGTAGTGCGAAGCGGAAAACGCAGCCCGCCGCGTCAGATAGACCATTCCGACCCCTCATTGAAGAGATGCCGCAGCCCTGTACCTGGCTTCATGCTTTGTGCTTTCAGCAGAAAGTAACGGGTGCCCCAGGTCTCAAGCCGCATACTCCCGTCCCTTCCAGCTTACGCGCTTCAGAATGCGATGCTGAAACCAGCTCCGGTAAAGCAGCACCACAAACAGCGGCAGCCCCAGCGGAGCAAAGCGCGCAGTCCACAACAGGGAAAATTGGACTTCGCCACCCGCGCATAGAACCGGAACAGCGTCCGCACCCACAAAAGCGCCAGCACCCACCCCGCGCCCAGCCACTCCAGCGAGTGCGCCGCAAAGCGCGCGTTCCACAGCTCGACGGCCAGCACCGGCAATCCAACGAGCAGAAAAATATCCAGCGCCCGCCACAACGCCAGCGCCAGCGAATTATCGAACAAGCAGCGCCAGGTTCTTGGTCCAGCCCTCGATCATCGCCGCCGTCGACCGGTACATGCGCGCGGCCACCGCATCATCCGCATAGCGGAAGCGCAGCCCCACGTTGCGCCGCTTGGCCAGAAAAGCCAGCTCCACGTCCTCCAGCACCTTCTCCGCCACGCGGCGTGGCCGCCCAGCCGCCGGTAAGCCTCCCGCTCCACCAGCAGAAACTGCCCGTTGGCCGCGGCGATGCGCTGGCTGGGATCAGAGACCTTGGCCGGCGGATAAGCCAGCGCCAGTTCGCAGAAGACCAGCGGCATCAGCGACCGCTGCGCCAGCCCGCTCACAATCTGCCGCGGCGAATAGCTCAGCATGCCCACCTTGTGCCTTACTGCCTCGTGGATGGCCCGGCGCAGATTTCCCGGCTCGTGGATGGTATCCGCGTCGGTAAACAGCAGCCACCGTCCCCGCGCCCGCTTCGCCGCCGTCCAAAGGGCGTTGGCCTTCCCCGTCCAGCCCGGCTCCAGCTTGCCTGCCTCGATCAGCGTGATCCCGGCAAAGGCGCGCGCAATCTCAGCCGTGCGATCGGTCGAGTGGTCGTCCACTACCATCAGCTCCCAGTCCCGGCCCAGCGCGAAGATCTCCTCCGACTGGCTCACCAACGACTGAAGGCACGCGCCCAGGCAATCCTCTTCGTTGCGCGCCGGAACCATGACCGTAAGCTCCAGCAACTCCTCCGGCTCCGGCTGGTCGTAGACCGTCCCCGTCAGCACTGGCCGCGCCACCGGCTCTACGGGCTCATCAGAAAGCCCTAGCACCGGCTTGAAACCGCTTGTCCCACCGGCTCTATTCGCTTTAGTCCGATTCTTCTCCATGAGGCGCACCTTTTCGTTGGGGCCTTTCGTTCCGTATTATAAGGATGTGCGGTTTCCTCGATTTCTCGTTCTTGCCCTGCTGTTGCCGTTGACGTTCTTCCTCACGCCCGGCTGCAACCGCGGCTCGCATCCGTACTATATGAACAAACCTGCCCCCGATTTCACCGTCAGCGACGGGAGCACCTCGATCCATCTGGCCGGCTACCGGGGACGGGTGGTGCTGCTCAACTTCTGGGCCTCCTGGTGCGCGCCCTGCGTCGAGGAGATGCCGGGATTGATTGCGCTGCACCACGACCGGCCCGATCTGGCCATTCTGGCCGTCAGCGTCGATGAGGATGAGGGCGAGTATAACCACTTCCTCGCCCGCGATCACGTAGACCTGATTACGGTCCGCGACCCCAACGAGATCGCGGCCCGGCTCTACCACACTGAAAGTTGGCCCGAAACCTATATCATCGACCGCCAGGGCGTCATTCGCCGCAAGATCGTCGGCGCCCCGGATTGGTCCAGCCCCGAGATCCGGGCATTTCTCAAGAGCTTGTAGCGCGCCCGCTCGCGCTCCAGGTCCCGCCGCCTTGCTATCATTCTTCCATGACCACGGTGGAAATTCTCTTGTCCTACACCACGCCGCCCACTGAGTCTGTGACCATCGCGCTGGCCAGCGCCCAGGATGTCTACGGCATCCGCCGTCTCAGTTTCGATCACGCCGCCCGCACCCTGCGCGTGGAGTACGACGCCACCCGGCTCAACGCCGCCAGCGTCACCCGACTCGTCCGCATGGCCGGCCTGGATATAGCCGATGAGTCGCCGCTGATTGCGCCGCCCGAAAAACCCTGATAATCTGTCTATGGTTTCGTTTGAGGCCATCCCTGTGCGCCCGTAGCTCAGCTGGATAGAGCGACTGACTACGAATCAGTAGGCCGGGAGTTCGAATCTCTCCGGGCGCACCACTTCTTCCTCACACCTGGCTGAGCGATATTCCCCGGCAGCACCGGCATTCAAGGCAACTGCTCTCCAGTGCTGCTACTGCGCTAAATAAGTATAGTCAACCGAATGCCAGACTCCATTGATCAGCGAATAGAGCCGGACATAGATCGTCTCTCCGTTGGTGGGCAGGCCGCTCACGGTCTCTGTAGTTACCGTCACGTTGCCCGAGTTATACAGGTTGCTCGATCCCACCCCCGTGCTGCCCAGCCACAGTTCGAAGTGCGTGGCCGTGTTACCCGGCGACCACACGAAGGCCTGGCTGGTGCTCAGGAATTGGCTGCCCGGCGTGGGCGAGGTCATCGACGCCGCGATGGGCGCGCCCGAGGCCGTGTAAGTGTAGTCGGCCGATTGCCAGGCGCCGTTAATGAGCGAGTAGAGCCGTACATACAACGGTTGCCCGTTGGAGGGAAGCCCGTTCACGGTCTTTGTAGTTACCGTCACGTTGCCCGAGTTATACACGTTGCTGGAGCCTACGCCCGTGCTGCCTACCCACAGTTCAAAGTGCGTAGCCGTGTTGCCCGGCGACCACACGAAGGCCTGGCTGGCGCCGCCCAGCGTGCTGCCCCCGGTAGGACTGCTCATCGAAGCCGCGATGGGCGCGCCCGAGGCCGTGTAAGTGTAGTCGGCCGATTGCCAGCCCCCGTTGATCAGCGAGTAGAGCCGCACATACAACGGTTGTCCGTTGGAGGGAAGCCCGTTCACGGTCTCTGTAGTTACCGTTACGTTGCCCGAGTTATACACGTTGCTGGAGCCCACGCCCGTGCTGCCCACCCACAGTTCAAAGTGCGTGGCGTTGTTGCCGGGCGTCCACGTGAAGGCCTGGCTGGTGCTGGCCAGCGTGCTGCCCGGCGTGGGAGTGCTCATCGAAGCCGGCACCGCCGTCCCCGATGAGGTGTAAGTGTAGTCCGCCGATTGCCAGGCCCCGTTGATCAGCGAGTAGAGCCGCACATACACCGGCGAATCGTTGCTCGGCAGCCCGCTCGCGGTCTCCGTGGTGACCGTCACGTTGCCTGAGTTATACAGGTTGCTGGAACCCACGCCCGTCGTGCCCACCCACAGTTCAAAGTGCGTGGCCACGTTGCCCGGATTCCAGGTGAAGGCCTGACTGGTGCTGGCCAGCGTGCTGCCCGGTGTGGGAGTGGACATGGAAGCCGGGATCGGCGAGCCGGTGGCCGTGTAAGCGTAGTCGGTAGATTTCCAGACTCCGTTGATGAGCGAGAAGAGCCGCACATAGACCGCCTGCCCGTTGCTGGGCAGACTGTTCACGGTCTCGGTTGTGACCGTCACGCTGCCCGAGTTATACAGGTTGCTGGAACCTACCGCGGTGTTGCCCACCCATAGTTCGTAGTGGGAGACGCCGTTGCCGGCCGACCAGGTGAAAGCCTGGCTGCTCCCCAGCGTGCTGCCCGTAGTGGGCGTGATCATCGCCGCCGGGATCAGGATGGTGTAGATCCCATTTGCCACGGCGCTGTTCGCGGCGCCGGGGGACGCAGCCATCGCCCGCACGGTGGTGGTCGCGGAGATGGTAAGCGGACTGGAGTATACCGTCGAGCCGGTGGTCGGCGTCGACGCGTCGGTGGTGAAGTAGATGGTTGACGACGGCGAGGCATCGGAGAGGGTCACCGTCTGCGTCCCGATGTAACTTCCGCCCGCGGGGCTGAAGGTGGGCGTTGCTGGGGGAGTTACATATGCCGCTGTTGTCACCGCGCTTGGCAGGTAGTAGCTGCCTGCCGTAGCGATGGCCTTCACTGTCTCTACCCCGGTAACGGTAATCGGACCGGAATAGACCGGCGAGCCGGTTGTCGGCGTCGACCCGTTGATTGTGTAGTAGATTACCGCGCCTGAGACTGAATCGCTGATGGTTACCGTCTGGGGCGTATTGTAGGTTCCAGCCGCGGGGCTGATGGTGACGGTCTGCGTCCCCTTGTTGACCTGGAGCTGTACCGTTGTGTTTTGTGGAGCATAGTGCGCGGTGTCGGTTGGACTGAAGCTGACTGCCAGAGTTTGCGTGCCTGGGAGCAGGACCGTGCCCGCCACTGGCTTGTAAATGAAAGTGCCGGCGACAGTGTCTGATGCATCCAACTGCGTGGTAGTCAGAGGAGCCGGGTAGGTAATCGCGGCCGGTGGAGTCCAGCTGATGGTCTCAGTGGCGCCCGCGACGGTTACCGTCAGCGCATTGGAGGTCGCCAGGCTGTAGTTAATGTCGTTGTATTTGGCCGTGATGGTGTGTGTCCCGGGCGAGAGGTTATTGACGGTTAACGTCGCCGTCCACAGACCGTAGCCGCCCTGGGTCGAGGTGACTGTGATCGGCTTTGCGGTTCCGATGGCCGTGGAACCGTCGTAGAACGTGACTACGTTCTGGTTGGGCGCGTAGGTTGCGTTGGTTTGGCTGGGCGTGAGCACTGCCGCGAAGGTGAAGTTCTGGCCCACCCCGCCCACCGTCTTACCATCCAGGACGATGGTGGTGGTTCCCAGCGTGACGCTCTGCGTGAAGACAGGAGACGTGCTGGCGGAGTTGGTGGAGATGCCCGCGAAGACCGCCGTGATGGGATGCGCTCCGCCCCAGAAAGCCGCGCCGCTGGCGGGCCTGTAGGTGGTGGTGTGCGCGGAGCCAACCGTGCCTTGACCCAGCAGAACAAGAGTGCCGGTGTAGTTGTCATAGAAGCTGACGGTGCCGCTGGTTACAGCCGGAGTACCCGTTACCGTGGCGGTCAAGGTCGGCCGCCCGTTGAGCGTGGTCGGATTGCCGCTTGAGGTCACCGCCGTAGTCGTTGCGGGGAGGGTGCCCACCGTTATCGTCAGAGGAGTGCTCGTGGAAGCGGAAAGGAAATTGTTGTCGCCAGAGTACGTTGCCGTAACGGAATTGGCGCCGCTGGTAGTGATGGCCGTGGTGGAAAGCGCCGCGTAGGAGCCGAAGGTGTAAGTGTTGCCGCTGAAGCTGACCGTGGGAATAACCGTCGCGGTTCCCAGAACAGTGGAGGTGGTCGAATCGGTGAAGGATACGGTCCCTGTCGGCCCCGACTGCTGCGTTGAGGTGCCGGTCAGGGCGGTGGTGGTGAAAGTGCCTGTCAGCAGTACGGAAGCGCCCGAGGTAATGTAGAGGGAGCTGGTGGTCACCGTCCCCGTTTCGCCTATGGGATTCACGGTAATGACAACCGGAGTCGCCGTTGCGGGGCTGAAGGTTGAATCGCCCGAATACGAAGCGCCGATGGTGTGCGTGCCGCCGGACAGCGTCGGGCCTTGCGCGAACATGTAGTCGTAGAGGCAGGAGCTGGTTCCGATAGTGCCGGACGCCAGATACGCGTTGCCCTGCGGATCCAGAGTCTCTGTCCCCCAGGGTGTTCCATCCACGGTAAAGGCCACCGTGCCGGTGGGTACGCCTTGCCCGCTGGTGGCGGTTACTGCCGCCGGTATCCAGGCGAACTGGCCATAGTTATACGAAGTGACATAATTCAGCGTGCATGTGACCGTGTCGTTGAACCACTCCGGGGTGATGGTGACCGTGGCGTTGCCCGTGCCCACGGTAACCGTCACCGGAGCGGAGAGACTGGAGGCGTAAGTTTCATCGCCGCTGTAGCGCGCAGTGACGGTATACGTGCCGGCAGGTAGGTTGCTGACGGTGGCAGAATAGCTGCCGCCGCTCAGGGTCGTAAACGCGCCTGTCCCTGAACCGTTCCAAGCTCCGGTATTGACGTTAATGGTTTGGCCGAGGTCGCCCTGGCTGAGGATGAAAGCCACGTCGCCGGTGGGTGTTCCGTTACCGGACCCAGCCACAACAGTACCGCTGAAGGTGACCGAGCCGCCTTGCGTGATTCCGCTGGTTTGCGACAGGTTCAAGGTGGTGTTGGAGCTGTTGAAGACGACGTTCTGCCACTGGTTGGACAGGTTGGTGGCATTCACTGACCCCAGGCCTGTGGCCAGATCGTAGCCGGTGCCGGCCAGCCAGCCCATCTTGGTGGCCGAAAGCGCCGAGGGGTATGTGCCCTTTGTGCAGCTCGATTCACCGCAGATGAGGTTATCGCCGAGGGTGATGTCGTGGAAGGCGCAAGTGGCACCCAGTGGTTCGACGCTATAAACCTGCGCAGCGGAGTTGCATCCCGATTCAGTTTGGGCTGCCGACAGCGCGTAGTAGATGTAATTGGGCGCGCCCTGGCGTCCGCCGTTGGCCTGGTTGATGAGCGCCTGGATGCCTGCCATGCTGGGCGCGGCTACTGAAGTGCCGCCCACCAGTCCGGCATCTTCCAGAGTGGTCCCGCTAACCTCGCAGACACCCTCACTGCAGAAAATAGTGGCGTCGTTGCCATCGTCCGCGTTCAGGACGAGATCGGGCGTATAGCGGTGGGGCACACCCGAGATGAGAGGGGGGGTGTTCCACATCGGACCGATGGTCAACGTGGCAGTTGCGGTGGTTCCGCTTGGCGGAGCTGAGAACGTGATGCTGGGGACGGAGGTGCAGCCAAAGCCTTGGCCGCCGGCCAGCGTTCCGCCCTGAGTCCCGTAGTTGACGCTGAGCCTGATGACTGACCCGCCGCTGATGACTGCAGTCAACGCGGGCTTTGTCAGGCAACCACTGCCTAGCGTTATGGCCGGCGTAGAAGTGTAGCCTGAGCCGGGATTTGTGATGGTATAGCCTGTGACCCAATCGCCGCCCTGTGTCGGCACGGGGTCAGTGGAGTACACGCCGGACCCGCGTTGCCAGGGAGGCTGGAGGTAGTAGGAACTGATACCGCCGCTGCCCGACCAGAGACCGGCAAGATCGCCACTGGGGTCCGCGGAATAATCTGCGACTTTGGAAATATTCCAGGGCGTCTCAGGAATGTAGAATTTGGCCGAAAGCGCCGGATATGGATCCGACAAGGCAGCGTTCGTATTCCAGTATTCCGGGCCCGTGGTGGAGGTTGTGGTGATGGAGGAGGGGACGGCGGTGGTGAGCGACTCGGCGAGCCCGCTCCCGCCCACGGAAACGTTGTACCATGTGGAAGATTCGGCTCCCGTTGCATAGCCGAGATTCTCGTAGGAGTCATTCTGGTCGTCGCACTCGGCGGGGCCGTTGTCGCCGGCCGCCACAAAGATGCTGATGCCCTGCGCGGCCGCCTGCTCGAAGGCCTGGCTGTCGAACGCGTTTCCGCCCGTGCCCTCGTCAGCTTCGCACTCGCCGTAGCTGATGCTGATAATGTCGGCGAGATTGTTTTCAACGATGTACTGGATCGAGTTGGTGATGCCATCCACCAGGAATGTAGGCGTGCCGATGACAAAGTAGACCTGGGCTTCCTGCGCGATGCCGCCGGAGATTTCCACGTCCAGATCGGATTCGCCATCGTCGCCCGGCTGGATGCCATTGTCCTGGCCGGCATGAATGAAGATCGGATCGTTGACCGGGAGATTAAACATCGATCGATAGGCTTGCACGTCGCTCAACAGGATGTCGGAGCGGCCCACGATGGCAATGCTGGAGCCAGCGCCGGTGATCCCCGCGTTGAGCAGCGGGAAAGTATTGTAGATGGTGGCAAAGTCCCACGGCCCCACATAATGGACCGTGCTGCTGGAGGTGTACAAGGGATTTTCCCGGACATCCCTCAAATGCCGGACCGGCCCCATGTGCCCCTTGCGGAAGAAATTGTGCAGGCTGATGCCCGCGATGACCGGGCTGAGCGCCGTGGGAACCGTAATCTCGCTGTTGTTGGAGACATGGGCTTCGCCATGCACCGTATAATTGTGCATCTCGGTCTGGAAGGCCTTCTCCAGTTGTCCGGTGGTTCCGCTGAAGGTCAAAACCCGCTTGCTCTTGCTCACGTCCTCCACCGTGAAACCCTGCGACTGGAGCCACGCGCTCACCTTGGCAATGTCGGCATCATGTACGCCGAAGTGATCGCCGAATTCCTCGGGCGTCACCCACTGGTGGTAGTTGGCTGTACGGCTGTCCTGTTGCTCGTCGAGAACGCGCCGCAGTTCGGCCTTCTGCGAGTCGCTCGACTTGAGCACCAGAATCATGTGCTCCGCGGGCGTGCTCTGGGCCAGACGGCCCATATCCTTGGCATGGCGCAACTTTCCCGACACATGGCCGTAAAGAGTTGCGCGCTTGCTGTTGTCGACCTTCGCGGTCACCCTGATCTCCGGGCTGGCCGTAGTTTGAATGTGCCCTGAGGCCGGTGGGCTGCTGGGCGCTCCAGTCTTTGCAAGGGCGGTAAGGCTGGAAACAGATAAGAGGACAAGAGACACTGCCAGTGTTGCGGCAAACTTAATACCGATCATGATTATTGCTCCTTAGCGGGCTTGCGGTGGCCTACAAGTGGCCAGCATGTGGCCTACAGATGGCCAGCAAGTGGCCTACTTGTGGACTACGTATGCGAGAATCAGCCCGCGTACAGCGACGGGGCCGAATGTGGAAACGAACACGCAGAAACGAACACACCGGTGTTCGAGACGATGAATCGCCCAAGCACCCGGAAGGGTGGTAAATGCGTGAATCTGACTGCTCTGCTAATTGGCGAGCAGCCTACTACGCATGAATGTGCAGTGTCAAGATTATTAATGTGTAATTAATCACCAATCATTGTGATTGGCGAAGCTCTATGCGCATGGCCATTGCAATGTTCGATAAAGCCTGTGATATGAATAGGATGGAATGTGATAACCGCCATGATGATGGGCATTGAAAATTGCCAAAGCGGCCTGAATGACCTGTCCGCGGCCATCGGTAAATACAATCGCGCATGAATGTTGGCCGGAGCGTTTTCGCTCAGTCGGTCGCCGTTCCGATTGGCATGCATGAACCCGCTTCCGGAAGCCCGCGATTATCTACGTGTTTGTTCTTTGGGTTGGAATTTTATTGATTGAATATCCATCCCAGGAGCCAGACCAATTTCAGACTGTAAAATATCGATACAAATAATCCTGGAAACAGCTTGATCTGAGTGTATTGATTGAAGACAGTCGTAATTCAGCCATGAAGGCCCATTGAAGAATGCAACGAGGAGTGGTGACTATGAGACTGCTTAAGCGCCAGGGGCATGAGCCTGGTTTTATCTGTTTGCCGGTTGCGGCCGTTCTCTGCGTTGGTGCGGTCACCGGACTGCCTGCCCAGCAGGCGCCGCAAATCACCATCCACTGGGACAAAATCACGGTGGTTTCGAAATCCATACCAACGCTGCAGGTGGTGGTTAATCCTCCCTTGCGTCCGGGCCAGGCGCTGAGCGCAGCTTCCTATAAAGCCGTAAAGGAACTGGGCGCCGACTATGTGCGCTATGTGCCCTGGCTGCCTTATCCCAAACTTGCCGTGGCCGAGCTGGAAGCGCCCACTGCGCAGAAGACCAGTTGGGACTTCAGCCTCATCGATCCCATGACCAGGGACTTTCTTGCCGCCACTGAAGGCCATCCCACGGTGATGAACTTCAGCACCATGCCGGCGTGGCTGTTCAAGACGGAGAAGCCCGTGACCTATCCTGCCGATCCCAACCAGGTCGACTGGGACTATACGCAAGGCACGGAGCTGCGCGACCCCAGCGGCAAGGAGCTGGGCGACTACTACGGCCGCCTCGTCAGTTGGTATGTCAACGGCGGCTTCACCGATGAGAACGGCGTGCGCCACGATTCCGGCTACCACTACAAATTCCCCGTGTGGGAGGTGCTCAACGAGGTGGAGTCAGAGCATTCCACGACCCCCGAGCAATATACACAGCGTTATGACGCCATCGTAGAGGGGATTCATGGCGTGAGCCCGGAGACCAAGTTCATGGGCATGGCGTTGGGAGCGCCCAGCGACCATCCGGAGTTTGTGGAGTATTTCCTGAATCCGGCGCATCACAAGCCGGGCATACCGCTGGATTTCATCTCTTACCACTTTTATGCCAGTCCCACACCCTCACAAACCATTGCCGACTGGCAATATACATTCTTCGATCAGGCCGATGGCTTCCTGAATACAGTTCGCTACATCGAGAACATACGCCAGCGCCTCTCGCCCCAGACCAGGACGGACACCGACGAGCTGGGAGTTATTCTGCCCACCGATAACACCACCGGCGACAAAGTGCCTCCTCCGCCGGCTTATTGGAACCTGGCCGGCTCGCTCTACGCCTATCTCTTCATCGAACTCTCGCGGCTTCAGATTGACGTTATCGGCGAATCGCAATTGATCGGTTATCCCACGCAGTTTCCCAGCGTGAGCATGATGAATTGGGACCGCAACTTGCCCAACGCGCGCTTTTGGGTGCTCAAGCTACTCAAGGATTCCTTCCATCCCGGCGACACTCTGGTGGAAACCTCCATCTACTCAAAAGAACTGGCCGCACAGGCATACCTCACGCCAGCCGGCCGCAAGCTGCTGCTGGTGAACAAGCGCGATCGCGCCGTCGAAGTGCCGCTGGAAGACGCCGCCAAGGCCAGCGCGCTGACGGTGGACCTTGCCACCGCGGACGGCCCTGCCCGCGGCGTCACGTCCGCGGACGGCAAAATCAAACTGGAACCCTTTGCTGTTACCGTGGTGAGTTGGTGAATATGAATGCGACAACACATTCCGACGAAGGCCGGCCGTTGAAGCGCTATGCCTTCATCCTGCGCCTGCGGCCCGGCGCGGCCGAGGCCTATGAGCAGGCGCACCGCGCGGTGTGGCCGGAGATGCTGGCGCTGCTCAAGAGCGTGGGCATCAGCGAATACTCCATCTACCGCAGAGATGAGCTCTTGATTCTCACCCTGCGGGCCGCGGACTTTGAAGCCACCTGGAGCCAGCTCGATCACCATCCGGTGAACCTGCGCTGGCAGCAGGCCATGTCGCCGTTTTTTGCGCCGCAGGAAGGCTTGCGTCCCGGCGAGAGATTTCCCATGATGGAAGAGATTTTTTATCTGCCCTAATTAGTGCGCGGGGCATGCGAAGGAATGAGCAGCGCGATGAAAAACGAGAGGCCTCTGCGGGTGGGCCTGTGCGGCATCGGCCTGGATGCTTACTGGCCCCAGTTTGCGGGGCTTGAAGAGCGGCTGCAAGGCTATGTGGCGCAAGTCGCCGCGCGGCTGGCGCGTCCCGGCGTCGAGGTCGTCAACCTGGGCCTGGTGGATACGCCTGCGCGCTCCCGCGAGGCCGGCCACCAATGCCGCCGCGAAGACATCGACGTTTTGTTTCTCTACGTCACCACCTATGCGCTCTCCAATACCGTCCTGCCTCTGGTGCAGCGCGCCGGCGTTCCGGTTGTAGTGCTGAATTTGCAGCCTGACGCAGCCATCGATTACCAGGCCTTCAACCGGCTCAAGGATCGCACCGCCATGACCGGAGAGTGGCTGGCTTTTTGTTCGGCCTGCCCGGTTCCCGAGATCGCCAACGTCCTCCAGCGCGCGCGCATTCCCTTCCACCAGGTAACCGGCGTGCTCAATGATGAGCTCACCTGGGCTGAGATTGAGGAATGGCTGGCGGCGGCGCGCGTGCGCTCTGCGCTGGCATCGGCGCGGCTGGGGCTTATGGGCCACTACTACGGCGGCATGCTCGACATCATGACCGACGTGACCCTGGTTTCAATCGTCTTCGGCACCCATGTGGAGATAGTCGAAGTGGACGAGCTGAGTGCGCTGGCGGCCGAAGCCGCCGAGCCCGATCTTGCCCGGCGCGTCGAGGTGTTCCACGCGGCGTTTGATGTGCAGGCGGACTGCCCGCCCGGGGAACTGCGCCGCGCCGCGCGCACATCGCTGGCTCTCGACACCTTTGTCGCGCGCCACCAGCTCGACGCCCTGGCCTACTACTACAAAGGCTCGGGCAATGCGGCCAACGAAGACACCATGAGTTCCATCATTCTGGGCGCCTCGCTGCTGACCGCGCGCCACATTCCCGTGGCCGGCGAGCACGAAGTGAAAAATGCGCTGGCCATGAAGATCATGGATTGCCTGGGCGCGGGCGGCTCCTTCACCGAGTACTATGCCATGGACTTCAACGATGACCTGGTGCTGATGGGCCACGACGGCCCCGGTCACATCGCCGATCAGCCAGGGCAAAACCAAAGTTCGGCCGCTCACGGTCTATCACGGCAAGGTGGGCCGCGGCCTTTCAGTGGAGATGAGCGTGAAGCATGGCCCGGTTACGCTGCTCTCCGTGGTGGAAGATGCGGAGGCGCGCTTCAAGCTGCTGGCCGCCGAGGGCGAGTGCGTGGCCGGCGAAATTCTCGAGATCGGCAACACCAACAGCCGCTATCGCTTTCCGCTGGGCGCGCGCGAGTTCGTTAACGCGTGGAATGAGCAAGGACCGGCACACCACTGCGCCGTGGGTGTGGGACATATCGCCGCCACGCTGCGCAAGGCCGCCGCGCTGATGGGAATCGGTTTCCATCAGGTCTGCTGAATCGCCGGCAGCCGCCTTTGATTCGATAAACTCAAAGGGATTGCAATTCACCCCGGAGACCTCTTGCACACCAACTCTGAAGAACGCCTCATCCGCCCCGCCCGCAACGTCTACGGAAGCCTGCGCCTGCCCGGCGACAAGTCCATCAGCCACCGCTACGCCATGCTGGCGCGGCTTCGCCGAAGGCGTCTCCCGCTTCACCAATTTCTCCACCGGCGCCGACTGCGCCTCGACCCTGGCCTGCATGGAGGCCCTGGGCGCCAAGGTCAACAGAAACAAGCGAGAGTGCAGTAGAAATCAGCGGCGTCGCCGGCCGCGTAATCCCCGCCAGCCACCCCCTCGACTGCGGCAACTCCGGCTCGACCATGCGCATGATCTCCGGCCTGCTGGCGCCGCAGCAAGGCAGCTTTACCCTGATCGGCGACGCCTCGCTCTCCCGCCGCCCCATGGAGCGCATCCGCAAACCCCTCGAAATCGATGGGCGCAAAGCTTACGCTCACCGACGGCCACGCGCCGCTGACGATTCAAGGCAGCCCGCTCCAGCGCCATCGACTACACCACCCCCGTTCCCAGCGCCCAGGTAAAGACCTGCGTCCTGCTTGGCCGGCCTGCAAACCGCTGGAACCACAACCGTGCGAGAGGCCGTTCGCACCCGCGACCACAGCGAACTGGCTCTCCGCGCCTTCGGCGCCACGCTGACGCGCACGCTCGACTCGGTCTCCATCCCCGGCCCGCAGTCGCTGCACGCCATTGAAGCCGCGGTGCCCGGCGACATCTCCTCCGCCGCCTTCTTTCTTTGCGCCGCGGCCATCTTTCCCGGCTCCAGCCTGGTGCTTGATTCGCTGGGACTGAATCCCACCCGCGCCACCCTGCTCGACGTGCTCACCGCTCTCGGCGCCCACATCGCCGTCCTCAATCTTGAAGAAAAGCATGCCGAACTGGTGGGCACGGTGCAGATTTCCGCGCCGGCGCAGGGCCTCGGATCGACTGAGGTGAGCGGCGCGCTTGCCGCCCAGCTCATCGACGAGTTGCCGGTGCTGGCCGCCATCGCACCCTACACAGGCGGCGGCATCCGCATCCGCGACGCCAAAGAACTGCGCGTCAAGGAGTCCGACCGCATCGCCCTGGTGGTAAAGAATTTGCGCGCCATGGGCGCCGAGGTCACGGAGTTTGAGGACGGCCTGGACGTGCCCGGCGGCCAGACTCTGCATGGCGCCACCATCGACTCCGGCGGCGACCACCGCATCGCCATGGCCTTCAGCGTGGCCGCTTTGCGCGCCCAGGGCGATACGCTGATCCAGGGTGCGGAGTCAGCCGCCATCAGCTTCCCCGAGTTCTTCCATCTTCTCGACCTGGTCGCGGAGCGCTAGGCGTCAACCCTCGGCTCGCATTTATAGCTCCTCGGCTTCCCACCCTCGCGCCAGGAAAAAGACGCGAGGATGGGGCACGGAGCAATTTTGGGGTATTCGTCCAGGCTCAGAAACACCGTGCCCCATCCTTTCCGCTTTCTTCTGCGGAAAGGGTGGGAAATCCAGATACTCATTCCCGCCAGAAACAGAAAGGCCCGGTCTGCCTGGGTAGCAGACCGGGCCTTGCGTGAATTGCATTTGCGGCAGCTTACCGGCCGGTCGGCGGAGCCGTCGAAGGCTCCTTGCCCGGCGGAGCAGGCTGCACTCCGGGCACCACGGGCGTGGTCTTCACATCCCCTGTCGCAGCCTCATTCAGGTTGATGCCGTAGTGCTGCAGGGTGGAAGCCAACATCTGGTACAAGCCCGCGCGATCTTTGGCATAAGCGGCGTTGGCCGCGATCAGGTTGTCCTCCGCCGTGGCCAGATTGCGCTGCTGCAACAGCACGTTGGCCGTGGTGGAGGCGCCCAGGTGCAGCTTGGTGATCTCGGCGTCTAGGCTCTGCCGGTTGTAATCCCTGGCGGCAATGGAGGCCTGAACCTGGGCCCGGTCGTTGGTGAGCGCGAACTGCGCATTCACCACCTGCATGCGGATCTGCGTGTAAAGCTGCTCCAGGCGCAGCTCGGCCTGGCGATACTCCATCAGCGATCGCGCCTGCACCGACTGCGCGTACCGGTTGCGAATCGGAATCGTCAGGCTGAAACCCACACCCTTGTCAGGCGCGGAACTGTTGAATAGGTTCTGCAGGACTGTTCCATATCCGGCAGTCTGGAATGTGTCTGGCGGATACGGTTCGGGACAGGGAAAGCCCAAGCCTTCACATGCGTTCGGATTCTGCCTGCCGCCGAGTGCGCTTGAACCATAGAAACCGTAGGCATCAAGCGTTGGCAACAGCGCATTGCGCGCGCCCTTCAGCGTGATCTCATCGTTCCTGAGCGTGAGCACCGCCTGCTTCCAGTTCCGGCCTCTGCTGAAAAGCCTCCTGCACCAGCGCCTCCACCGGCTGTTTCTCCTCGGGAATCTCCTCGATACTCACGCGGTCAGTGGGAATAACAGCGGCCGTGGCCAGCGCCGGATCGTTCAGGTTGCGGGCAATCGCCTGCTTGATGATCTGTTGCTGATAATTCAGAGAACTCTGCGAACTGATGAGCGCCTGCTTGTCCGCGGCCATGCTGGACTCGACGTTGACCACGTCCAGCGGCGCCACCGTGCCGATCTCCAGCTGCTTGCGGTAGTCCGCCACCAGCTTGGTGCTCTGTTCCAAAGCTCGCTCCTTGGACTGCACGTCCTCATACGCCTGCACCAGCCCCCAATAGATGGTTTCCACCTGATTGACGGTGTAGAGGATCTGCTGGCGGAACGAGGCGTCGGTAATGCGCCGGTTGTTCAGCGCCTGGTAGATATAGCGCTTGTTCACCCAGATGCCGGCGCCCTGCAAAAGGTGCTGCGTAACTTGGGCTTTAAAGACGGAACTCAATAATGGGCTGTAAACCTGGAACGGATTATCCGTCGTGATGCGCTGGTTGGTTATGGACGCAGTCAGTTGAGCGCCCGTAACGAAGCCCTGATTGTAAGTAAAGTTGTATTGGTCAGTGTTGGTTGTCAGTGCAGTCCGCCCGCCGGAAAAAAGCGTGTTGGCCTGTGGTGTACTGGCCCGCTCCAACTGAATGGTTCCGGTTACCGAAGGGTCGAGGCTCTCCGGCGCGGGGCCGGCGCCTTGTGTGCTCAGCGTCAATCCGGCGCTGCCGGAGCCAGCTCCGCCGGAACCGACCGAAGTGCCGCCCGGACCGCCGCCCGTGGTCAATGTCGAGGTGGAACCGCCCAGCGTGCCTGTCACCAGGCCCGAAGGCGCGCCCAGCGGCGCGGCCCCGGTGCGCGTGCGCAGAATATCCGTATCCGCAATGTCCAGGTCATAGCGGGCAATGGCTATATCGAAGTTGTTCTCCAGCGCCAGCGCGATGGCGTCCGAAAGGCTGAGGTAGATCTTGCCGTCCTTCACCAGGTCGGCAAGGCGCACCGAATTGACAAAACTGGCCTTGCCGATGGTGGTGGGCCGGTACATGTTGATGGGGTTGCCCAGAAGACCGGTGGCGGGTTTTGAAAAATCCCGTGTGGACGAGCGGAGCGAAAAGGGCTCTGTTTGAACCGGCGCCGGCGCCGACGGCAACTCGGACGCAGCTTTATCCGGACCCTTGGCCCCAGCCGATGCCTGTTGGGCAAATCCTGGAGGCACACCGGCCGTCAATGTCAACATGACCGCGGCTAAGGCGCGCAGCCGGTTGCATGCCTGCCCGCGCTCTGCCTGCCGGAGATTGCCGCGCGTGGTCTCCTCCTGCTTTTCAAACACACCTATACTGTACAAATGCATGATTGTTCTCCACGAAATGTTGAAGCATCTGGGCGTCATTCTTCAGGACGGCCGGAGTGCCTCTCCGGACGCAAATTTGTGATCAGCCAGGGTTATATTCGCCTTCAACCCGGCCTGCGGGCTCATCTGGCTATACGCATTCAGCCCCCGCTTCGTTCCTGTGCTTCCTTCTTTGCATCCGGATCGTCATCATTCCCGGCGGCCTGACCGCCATCGCATGCGGAAAGCTGAGTATATCCCACTGGCACTCTCCGCTTCGGTGACCGCCGCTGTCGGGTACCCTGTTATCTGTGACGGATTACGCCCAACCCGCAGCGGAACTGCGCACCTGGAAGCTTATACTGGCCTACGACGGGACGGATTTTCACGGCTGGCAGGTGCAGCCCGGAGAACCTACTATCCAGGGCGAGTTGCAGGCAGCCTTGCGCCAGATCACCGGCGAATCGCCTCTCCCGCAGGGCTCGGGGCGCACCGACGCCGGAGTCCACGCGCTGGCCCAGGTGGCCAGCTTTGCTTTGCAGGCCCTCATTCCGCCGGGAAACCTGCTTCACGCCCTCAACCGCACTCTTCCCCCTTCTATACAGGTTTTAGAGGCGAGAACGGTGCGAAGCACCTTCCATGCACGGCACTCGGCGGTGGCCAAAACCTACGAGTACCGGGTATTCCGCGGGAAGATATGCCCGCCTTTTCTGGCCCGCTATGTTTACGCCTGCCCCTGGCCGATGGACGTCAAAGCCCTGCAAAAGTCGGCCCGAATGTTTGAAGGAGAACACGACTTCCTGAGCTTTGCCGCCACTGATCCCGACCTGGAAAGCCGCAACTCATCTTCCGAAACGGAACTCGACCAGGCGCTAAAAGTGCCCCCGCCACTGTCCCTGGAGTCTGCTGTCAGAACCATCTATTCCTCGGCATGGGAAGAGCGCCAGACCGAGACCGGCGATCTGCTGGTTTATCGCGTCCGCGGCAACGGCTTTCTGCACCACATGGTGCGCAACCTGGTGGGAACCATGCTCGACGTGGGCCGTGGCCATCGGCAACTCTCTGATATTCCAGCAATTATTGCCGCCCGCTCGCGCGCGGCAGCCGGCCCCACCGCCCCGGCGCGGGGACTGTTCCTGCATTCGGTGGAGTACGACGAGCAGGATATAGGCATTTAAACCGAATAAATACTTTTATTAGTCCTTTAAAAGGACTATAATTAGACCGATAAAGGACTCCAGGAGGTCTCCATGCGCTATTCCACCCAGATCAAGCCCATCAGCTACGTCAAGGCTCACGCCGCCGAACTCTTGGACCGGATCACCGAGGAGCGGGAGCCGATCATCATCACCCAGAATGGCGAGGCGCGGGCGGTGCTGGTCGATGTGGCCAGCTACGAACAGATGATGCATGAAACCCAGGTGTTGCTCAAGATTCTGGCGTATGCCGATAAGGAGATTGAGGCCGGAGAGACGGTACCCATCGAGGAGGTCATGGCGGAGTTTGGCGTGGAGGCCGCACAAGCCTGATGGCTTTTACTGTTCGGTTTACCAAAGCCGCACGGAATGATCTGCGCGGCCTCCATGCCTATATCGCGACGAACGACTCCAAGGAAAATGCGGACTACGTTGTACGGGAGATCGTTCGAGCGGCTCTCGCGCTACGGGATTTTCCCCGTCGCGGGGCTCACCCGTCGGAACTGCTGGCGATGGGCAACCGCTCTTATCGACAGATTTTATTCAAGCCGTACCGCATTATTTATCGGATTCGCGCCAACACCGTATTCATTGCCGTTATTGCCGACGGACGGCGGGATATGGTTCCGTTGCTGGCGAGACGGTTATCCGCTTCCTGAATTGGATTTTGAGTTCGCGGTCAAGCATTGCACATGCTGGTTGGCATTGAGACCCCGAACATTCACTTCACACGTCTCCTGCTACTCTGAAACCATCCTCATGCCCGCCTACTCCCGCAGTTCGGCCTTCTCACGCGTCACGGCGCTGGCCGCGCAGCGGCCGGTCCACGCCGCTTTCGCCTGGCTGCACGGAAACCCCAAGACCATCATGGACTGGCAGGCGCAGTTGGTGGCCATTCCCGCGCCGCCTTTCGGCGAACAGGCCCGCTCGGAGTGGCTGGCAGCTCGCTTTGCCGGGGCTGGCCTCAGCCAGGTGCATGCCGATGCCGCCGGCAACGTCCTCGGATTCCTTCCCGCCGCCAAGCTGCCTCCCGAGAGTACCGGCCCGGTGGTCGTGCTCTCGGCTCACCTGGATACCGTCTTTCCCGCCGGCACGCCGCTCAACCCGGTGGTGGACGGCGACCGCCTGGAAGCTCCGGGCGCCTGCGACAACGGCGCCGGGGTTGCCGGCATGCTGGCCATCGCCCACGCGCTGATCCAGGCCAGGGTTGAACTGCCCGCGCCGCTCATCTTTCTGGGCAATGTGGGCGAAGAGGGCGAAGGCGATCTGCGCGGCGTGCGCCATCTTTACAGCCAGAGTGCGCTGGCCGGCCGCATCGCAGCCCACATTGTTTTGGATGGCGCCGGCACGGACTCGGTCATCACCCAGGCCCTGGGCAGCCGCCGCTACCAGGTCACCATTCACTGGCCCCGGAGGCCACAGCTTTACCGATGCAGGCACGCCCAACCCCATCGCCGCGCTGGTTTCGGCCCTCGCCAGCCTGGCTGAGATCCGCTTGCCGGAACGAGCCCCTCACCATCCTGAATCTGGGCACTATCCACGGCGGCACCAGCGTGAACTCCATCCCCGAAAGCGCCCGCGCCTCCATCGATTTCCGCTCCACCAGTCCGGAACAGCTTCTGCGCCTCGAAGTTGCCTTGAACCGCGACATCGAAGGTTCCGTCAAGCGCTGCAACGCTAATGCGAAGAAAAGTGCCGCGCACAGCCGGGGACTCCTGTCCTTCTCCATCGACAAGATCGGCGACCGCCCCGCCGCGCAACTGGCCGGCGATTCCCCGCTGCTCGACGCTCTGCGCGCCGTGGACCGCCATCTTGGCCTGCGCGCAGAACTTCGGCTGGGATCTACCGATGCCAATATCCCTCTTTCACTGGGCATTCCGGCTTTGTCCATGGGCGCGGGAGGCGAGGGCGGCGGCGCGCATACCCTGGCTGAGTGGTATTCCGCCAAAGATCGCGAAATGGGACTGAGGCGGGTACTGCTGTTGACCCTGGCCATGACGGAATGGGCCGCTGAGCAATAGTTTTGTTACACTCCGCCCATGCGCATCTCTCCCGCCCTGCTCACCGCAGCCCTCGCAATCTCCTTTCCCTGCCCCGCTCAGACATCTGCCGCAATGCAAGCGCAGCCCTGGCTGATGACGCCGACACCGACCCCGCTGAACGCCGTGCCGGAAATCATCTTCTTCAACGGAGTCATCTACACGGGCGTTGGTCTGGCCGAGGATAGGCCTGAGACCGTCCAGGCCATGGCCATCGGCGGCGGCAAGGTGCTGGCCGTGGGCACAAACGACGAAATCACCCGCCTGGCCGCGCCCGGAACCGTTCTGCGCAACCTGAACACCGCCAGCAGCGGCGCGTTTATCTTTCCCGGCTTCAACGATGCCCACACCCACCTGGGAAGCGCCGGACGCATCCAACTGAATGTGGACCTGACCGGCGTCGAGTCTCTGGCCGCAATGCTGGCCCGGGTCCAGGCCTTCGCCAAAGACGCGCCCACCGGCCACTGGCTTACCGGCGGCAGATGGGACCACACACTGTGGGCGCAGAAGACGCTGCCTACCCGCCAGGATCTCGATAAAGTCACCGCAGGCCATTCGGCCTTTCTCGAACGCATCGACGGCCACATCGCCATCGCCAACTCCGCGGCCCTGGCCGCCGCGGGCATCACCGGCAAGACCACCCCGCCTCAAGGCGGGGCCATCGACCTGGACGCTAACGGCGAGCCCACCGGCATCCTGCGCGAGTCTGCGCAGGCTCTTGTTGCAAAGGTGATTCCTCCACCCAGCCTTGCCGAGCGCCGCCGCGGCGACGAGTTGGCCGTCGCCGACGCCCTCGCCCACGGCGTCACCAGTGTGCAGGACTTCAACGACTGGGAAGACTTCCTGGTCTTCGAGGAGTTGGAAAAAGAGGGCAATCTGCACCTGCGCATCACCGAGTGGCTCCCGTTCAAGGCTCCGTTGCTCGAGCTAATCAGAATGCGCAATCACCACGACATGAACGATAACTTGTTGCACACCGGGATGTTAAAAGGCTTCATGGATGGATCGCTCGGCTCTCGCACCGCGGCGCTGAAGGAGCCGTATTCCGACGACCCAGGCAACAGCGGCCTGCCACAGTATTCGCAAACAAAATTAGATAAAATGGCCGTCGAACGTGCCACTTTCGGATTCCAACTCGGTTTCCACGCCATCGGCGATAAAGCCGCCGCAATGGCCCTGGACGCGTTTGAAGAGGCCGAGCAGCCGCAATACCCCATGGTGCTTCCCACATTCGGCCCTTGCCGCCCTGCCGGCCAGCCGTATGAGGTGTGGGATGAAAAGATTCCTTGTTCGAATAACAGCGCTCCGCCAAAACCGCTCCATCCTATATGCAGGCTGAAGGACGGTACACCGTGCTATCCACTCTTAGCAGGGGTCAACCCGCGCAACCGCATCGAGCACGCCCAGGTCGTCGATCCGGCCGACATTCCGCGCTTCGCCAGGTTAGGCGTTATCGCTTCCATGCAGCCCAGCCATCTGCTCACTGACATGAACTGGGCCGGAGATCGGCTCGGCCCCCGGCGCGCGGCTTACTCTTACGCATGGAAGGCTTTTCTCGACGCCGGCGTTCCCCTGGCCTTCGGCACAGACTACCCGGTCGAGCCCATCACGCCCTTTCGCGGCCTCTACGCCGCCGTCACGCGCAGGAATGAGGCCGGGACGAAGAGCTATTTCCCTGAGAACAAGCTCACCCGCGGCCAGGCGCTCTACGCCTATACGCAGGGCTCGGCCTACGCCGAATTTGCCGAAAAGCACAAGGGCAAGCTCGCGCCCGGCTACGACGCCGACTTCATCCTCGTCGACCGCAACATCTACACCGCGGACGCTCCGGCCATCCTCAACAGCAAGGTGCTGGAGACATTTGTGGCCGGCAAGATGGTCTACTCCGGCCACACGGAAGCCCACTAACCTACTCCGCCTGCAGGCGCAACAGGAATTCCGGCTGACATAATGCAAGAGATGAAGCTGCGCGCCTATCTGCTGATGCTGTTTGCGGTAGCCGTCTGGGGATCGACCTTTGTAGTCGTCAAGGGCGCGCTGGCCGATGCCACGCCCGCCGCCTTCAACCTGGCGCGCATGACGCTGGCTTTTGCGGTGCTGGCGGCGGCCTACCACCGCTATTGGCGCAATATTCACCGCTGGCAGATCGCGGCCGGGGCCCTGGTGGGACTTTGTCTGGCCATCGGTTACCAGTTCCAGACCACCGGCCTGGCCCGCACCACCCCCTCCAAGTCGGCTTTCATCACCGGTTTGGTGGTGGTGCTTGTGCCTTTGTTTTCGCTGCTTCCCGGCCTGCGCCCGCCGGGCGCACGTCCGCCGCGCTGGAATGCTTTTGTGGGCGCCGCGCTGGCCTTTATAGGAATTGTGCTGCTCACCGCACCCACGGCTCTTCACGCTCATGGGCACAGTCCCTCGCTGAACGCCATCGTCAACCTCCTGCCCGATCTCTCCTCCATCAACCTCGGCGACGTGCTCACCCTGGGCTGCGCCGTCGGCTTCGCCTTCCACTGCCTGGCGCTGAGCCACGTTTCGCCCCGTATCGGCTTTCAGCCGCTGGCGCTGTTGCAGGTGGGCTTCTGCGCAATCTTCATGGCGCTGACTCTGCCGCTCATCGAGCATCCGCATATTGCCTGGACGCCGCGGCTGATCCTCGCCCTGGGAATTGCCGCGGTGCTGGCCACAGCCGCCGCATTCTCCATCCAGAGCTGGGTGCAATCGGTTCTGCCTCCCACGCACACGGCCCTGCTCATTACCCTGGAGCCGGTCTTTGCCTGGATTACTTCCTTCCTGGTCATGGGCGAACGTCTGGGCCAGCGCTCGACCTCCGGCGCATTGTTGATTCTGGCCGGCATCGCTCTCACCGAACTGGTGCCCCAGCCGCACGTGCCTACGGCGCATGAAGCGTGAGAAATGCAGGGAATAGGGAAAGAGCGGTGGTTTGTGGCCGGATGAATGGATTGCGAACCTGATCGGAGAAAGCTGCCCGAAGATCACACTTCCCGCAGCGGCTCTCCGCGCCCGCTACTCCCTACTTCCTATTCCCTGGTTCTCCCATCGCGCAACACTTTTCTCTCACCCGCGTCTATAACCTTGAACGGTTCTCGTCTCCGCACTATGGGAAACCATTCAGCCAGACGGGTTTGCCCGCGACTGGCTATACTTGTTCTTGGTGCAGTCAATATCCCAGCTCCAGGGCTGGTCACGTAACGAGGTCATCGAACCCATGAACTCTCTCTTTGAACGGCTGCGTTCGCGCCGTCTCGCTTCAGTATTTGTCTTGCTTGCCACGCTCTCGGCCGCCATTGTGGCCGGTTCCTATGCCGCTCACGGGGTCCGCGGACAAGAAAAGCAGAACTCAAGCGCCGATGCCACTCCTCTCAAGGTGGTCAACTCCACAGTTCCTCCCAATGAGTTTGTGAAGATTGCCCAGAGAGTGGGCCCGGCGGTGGTCAACATCAACACCCAGACACTGCCCAAGCAGGCCGCAGGCAGGAACCAACGCAACTTCCACGACCGCCTTCAGCCCAAACCCCAAAATCCCGGCGACGAGGACCAGGGCGAGGATCAGCAGCAGGGACAGGACAACTTCCAGGACTTTCTGAACCGCTTCTTCGGCGGCCAGATGCCTGGTTTCGGCGGCCAGTTTCCCTTCCCTGAGGGCGGCGACGACGGCCAGGTTCGCGAGTCGCTCGGCTCCGGCTTCATCGTCGATCCCAAGGGCTACATCATCACTAACTATCACGTGGTGGATAAGGCCGACAAAATCTACGTCAAGCTCTCCACTGACCCCGACACCCAGGACCTGGGCCGTCCGGCGCGCGTCATCGGCACCGACAAGGCCACGGATCTCGCGGTTATCAAGATCGACACCGACAAGCCTCTGCCCACCGTAAAGATGGGCAACTCCGATACCGCCCAGGTGGGCGACTGGGTGGAGGCCATCGGCAGCCCCTTCGCGCTGGCGCAGACCGTCACCGCCGGCATTATCTCCGCCAAGAACCGCACCATCGAGCCCGGCGCCAACGGCCAGTTCCAGCACTTCATCCAGACTGACGCGGCCATCAATCCCGGCAACTCCGGCGGGCCACTGCTGAACATGAACGGCGATGTGATCGGCGTGAACACGGCCATTTTCACGCAGTCAGCCGGTTACCAGGGCATCGGCTTCGCCTTGCCGTCCAACACCGTGGTCGACATCTACAACGACCTCATCAGCGCCGGCCACAAGGTAACGCGCGGCTCCATCGGCATTGAATTCCGCGAAGGCCTCTCGGGAGCCGTCAATCGTATCTACGGATTCAAGAATGGCGTGCTGGTGCAGTAAGGTCAAGCCGGGCGGCCCGGCAGATAATGCAGGGCTCAAGCCCGGTGACATCATCACCAGCGTCGACGGCCGCAACATCAAGGACGGCGACGACCTGGTGAATGAGATTGCCAGCCGCAGGCCGGGCTCGACTATCCGCCTGGGTTACCTGCGCGACGGCAAGCAGGCAGACACCACGGTGACCATCGGCGACCGCGACAAAATCTTCGCCGAATTGGGCGAGCAGCAGGCCGAGGCCAACCCGGATGAAAAGGGCGATGTCGGCGAAGCCAAGCTGGGCATCGTGGTCCGCGATGCCACTCCCTCCACCTCCGCCAAGCTGCACACCCCCGGCGTGGTGATTCAGTCGGTTCGCTCCGGCTCCTTCGCCGACCTGCAGGGTCTTGAGCCCGGCCTGGTCATCACCCGCATCAACAAGCAGCCCACCGGCACCAAGGAGCAGTTCGATGCCGTGGTGGGCAAGCTCAAAACCGGCGACGACGTGGTCTTCGAGGTCATCGATCCGCGCCATCCCGACAATGGAATCAACTACCTGGGCGGCACGCTCCAGTAGTGTTCGCAAGGCGCCGGTGGCGGAATTCCGCTACCGGCGCAATTTCCCAAAACACGTTAGGTTCGCGGTACCGGATCGATTTTTCTCTTGTAGCCATGCAGGACATTTCGTTAAACTGCAAGCGAAATCGTCCAGTTTTCCGTTTTCATAAGGTGGAACCAGCGTGTTTTCTTTCCGGGCAGGAGCGGCATTCATTCTCTATGCGGTGATGATCGCATCGCCGGCCCTGGCCTCCAATGTCCATCGGGCTCCCACCAGCAGCCACGCGAGCGGCTCGCACAAGGCTGCCAGGAAGCACAGGCACAGGCCGCGCGGCCAGCAGGCCATTGAACCGGGCCGCGTTACTGAAATTCAGCAGGCGCTTATTCGCGAGCACTATCTGAAGGGCGAAGCCAACGGCAAGTGGGACGCTACGACCGTAGCCGCGATGCAGAAATACCAGGCCGACCAGGGTTGGCAGACCAAGCTCACGCCCGATTCCCGCGCCCTCAAGAAGCTCGGACTGGGCCCCGACTACTCCCATGCCATCAACGCTAAAAACTCCTCCTTCGGTGAGCCGCCTCCGGCCAGCACCATTCCTCCAGCCCAAGCCGAAGGTTTTGCCGCGGCCGCCGGCGTGAATCGGTAAGCTTTTCCGGCGAAATCATCGCACTAAAACCAGGCGGAACATTGCATCAATCCGTACTCCTCTTCTTTCCATGCAGGAATGGCCGCCCGCGGGCGGCCATTCCTGCGTAAGAACTACTCCATTAGCAATCAGAACCGTGCAACAGGCATTTCCTTGAGAAGGAACTCATACCGCGGGCGCAGCGTATCCGGCCCCGAGGTGATGGTGCTGTCCAGATGGATCAGCGAGTCGTTCTTGTCATACCTCGGCCATTCCGGCAGCCCCGGACCATTGGGATCGCCGCTCCTGGCGAAGTTGGTCCAGTAGCTCATCATCTGCTCGCTCAGCTTGTAGTCTTCGGGGTGCCACACGGCGCCGGCCCGGTTGTCCAGCGTGCCGAATACGTACTCGATGTCGTCGGAGTGGAAGACAAGCCCGCCGACTTCGAATGTGCTGGGCGGCGAAGGTAGTTCAAAGTGATAGCGGTAGACCGGTGATTCACCCGTCTTGCGGTGCGCCTCCAGCCACTTCCACGTTCCCAAGGCGATGAACGCGTCACCATTGTAGTCGGCCGCTGAACGCGCCGCCTGTTTATCGGTGTCGCCGGGGTAGAGCTTCAGGAACTCTTCGGCATGTTCCTTGAAGTGCTCGGCGGCAAAGGCCTTCCACTTCTCCGCCGTCATGTCTTGGGAGGTGCCCTCGTCGCGGTTCCATCCGGCTATGAGAGGCACATGAGCCTGCCTGCCCGCCGCGTAGGTATCGGCTACCGGCTCGGTGAGCATCTTGCCGTCAACATCCGGCCCAAAGCCTCTCTTGTTCTTGTTCAAGGAGGCATCAATAATGGTTTTCGCCGGCAGTGCCCGCAGTTGCGCCAGCGTGGTCACTCCCAAACTGGCAACCCACTCCGCGTCCTTCTTTTCGCGCTCTGCCAGCGAATCCTGGCTCCGCGCGCCGCGGCCCAGTGCGCTGCCGCTTTCGCCGATAGCCTTCTGAAACAACCCCATTGCCAGGGGCGAAGCCATCAGCGTGCTCACGGCTGTGGAGCCGGCGCTTTCGCCGAAGATGGTTACGTTGTCAGGATTGCCGCCAAACTTTTTGATATTGGCCTTGACCCACTGGAGCGCGGCCACCATGTCCATCAGGCCGTAGTTCCCTGCCGCGCCGTTGGCCTCCTTGCCCAGATCTTCTGTAGCCAGAAAACCGAAGACGGCGAGCCGGTAGTTGATGGTGACCAGCACCACGCTCTTGGTGGGCAGATAGTCGCCATTGTGCCGGGGCTCAGAGGCCGAGCCGCCGGAGTAGCCGCCTCCGTGAATCCAGAACATCACGGGCAGCTTGCTCTTGCTTTTGGCATCGGCCGGCGTGTAGACGTTGAGGTAGAGGCAATCCTCGCTCTCACCGGCGTCCGGGAAGGTCATATCGTTGTAGATGTGGCCCTGGAAGCAATGGCCTCCGAATTTGGTCGCATCGCGCACGCCCTTCCATTTGGCCGGCGGCTCAGGCGCCTTCCAGCGCAGATCTCCGACCGGAGGCGCCGCGTAGGGCAGCCCCAGGAACGCCCTGACCTTGCCCTCGTTGATGGTCTTGCCGTGCACCTTGCCCTGTTCGGTCTTTACCTTCAGCGCATCGGCATGGACGGCTGTGGACAATCCGAACGCCAGCCCTGCGACAACCAGCGCACAGGTTACTTTCAATCCCAGTTGCATCGGAAAAATCCTCCGCACAACAGCTTAACAGAACGGTCCGGAGGCTACACCAGCCTCACAGTATGCGAAGGGGCATATCAATTGTCCCCTATCGCCATTTCCGGCGCGAGCAGATCGGCCATCGTCTCCCGGCGGCGGATGAGCCGGGCCTTTGCGCCTTCCACCAGCACCTCCGCCGGGCGCAGGCGCGTGTTGTAGTTGGAGCTTTGCGCCATGCCGTAGGCCCCGGCATCGAGAAGCGCCACGAGGTCGCCGGGCTTCACAGGCTGGAGCTCGCGGTCGCGCGCAAAAAAATCACCGCTTTCGCACACCGGTCCCACCACGTCCACGAAGCAGGCTTTCCCGGCGCGCGGCCTCACCGGCACAATCTCGTGATAGGCCTGGTAGAGCGCGGGGCGGATCAGGTCGTTCATGGCCGCATCGGTAATCACAAAAGTCTTCTTCCCGTTGCGCTTCACGTAGAGCACCCGGGCCAGCAGCGCCCCGGCCTGCGCCACAATAAACCGTCCCGGCTCCACGAGCAGACACCCCTCGAAGCCGCCAAGACCGTTTTCGATGGCCCGGGCGTACTCCCGCGCTTTGGCTGCCGCATCAAAACTGCCGCCGTGGTACTCGATCCCCAGCCCCCCGCCGGCATCGATCGCCTTGATCACAATGCCTTGGCGCCGCAGTTGGCCAACCAGCTTGCTCACCCGCTTCACCGCCGCGCCAAACGGCTCGGCGGAGCGGATCTGCGAGCCGATGTGAACGCTTACGCCGTGAGCCTCAAGCCAGCGATTGCCGGCCACGCTCTTGTAAATCCTCCCGGCCTGCCGGATATCGATGCCGAACTTGTGCTCGCGCAGGCCGGTGGAGATATAGGGATGGGTCTGGGCGAAGACATCAGGGTTCACGCGCAGGGCAAAGCGCGCCGTGCGTTTCAGCTTGCGGGCGCGCGCGGCCAGCAGTTCCAGTTCCGCCTCGCTCTCCACGTTGAATTGAAGAATGCCTGCGGTGAGCGCCAGCTCGATCTCTGCCTCCGTCTTGCCCACGCCGGAGAAGACCACGCGGCCCACAGCCTCAGGCGCGGATGCCAGCACCCGCTCCAGTTCGCCGCCGGAAACAATATCGAAACCCGCTCCACGCTCCGCCAGCAACTTCAGAATGGCCAGCGCCGAGTTCGCTTTGACTGCGTAACAGACCAGGTGATCCCGGCCCGCGAAGGCCTGCTGAAACAAGCTCAGCCGCTCGGCAATCTGATCCGCCGAGTAGACGTAGAGCGGCGTGCCGTAGCGCCTGGCCAGCGCTTCGAGCGATACCTTGCCGCAGTGCAGGGCGCTCCACGGCTGCGGATGGTGAAAGGGGCGTGGCGATGGAGCCGATGACAGGGTCAAAGTGAAATTCCAGAGGAAGAACGTTTTCTTGAGCCTACAGCATTTTGCCGTTGTATTCGAGGTCTGCACTGTCGAGGATGGATTCAGGCTTCGGGTTGCCTCAGCCACTCCGCCAGCAGGTTAGCCACCTTGCGCGGCTGCTCATAAGCGGAAAAGTGCCCTGCGTCGGGCAGCAGGTGAAATTCGCAGCCGCCCGGCGCGGCGCTGAAGGCCTCCATCTCCGCCGCAGTCACCCCGGCATCCTCGCCCCCTGCGATGGTCAGCACCGGCACTCCAATCGTGGCCACGGTGGGCACGGAGTCGGGCCGGGTGGCGAGACCTGCCTGCACGGCGGCCAGAGCTTCGGGAGTCAGCGTCATGCGCGCCCGCAGCTCAGTCACGATCGCAGAACGGCGTTGGCGCGCCGTAGCCCCAATCAGCGTCTGCGCCATGCCGTCGAGGAATGCCCCGCTGCCCCCGGCTCGAATCTGGGCGATATTGGCAGCGCGCCTGGCCAAGCCGGCTTCAGTGTCCGGTTGGGGTTTAGAGCAGATAAAAGCCAATCCGCTCATCCGCTGTGGAGCCCTGCGCCACAACTCCAGCAGCACATAGCCGCCGATGGAGCAGCCGGCAAAGACTGCTTCAGGCAATTGAAGATGATCGAGGAGAGCCAAAACATCGGCGGCCAGTTGCGCTATGGTCAGCACCGGCGCATCGGGAACGCGCGCAAAGCCGCCTACCGGCAGATTCCGGCCCAACTCCGAGCTGCCATGCCCGCGCAAGTCGGGAACGATGGCGCGCACCCCGCCCAGGTTTTCGGTCAGCGGACGCCAATACTCGCCATCCAGCGGCGTGGGGTGGAGAAAAACCACCGGCTGACCTGCCCCGCTATCGCGATAACCCAGCTTCGCTCCCTGCGATTCGTACGTGCCGTTCATACCTTAGGAGGATACTCTCCCGGCTGCGTGAGCGGCTCCTCGGGAATCCCAATCCAGGCCGCCACATAGGCCACGCCCACCAGTCCGCTGGTGAAAAACAATCCCAGCACGGCAATCACGCGGACGATAGCTACATCCCATCCGTAGGACTGCGCCAGCGCCAGGCAGACCCCGGCAATCTGCCGCCCCACACGCGGTCGGAGCAGCGGCCTGCCGGGCATGGGATACGGCAAAGGAACCACAGCGCCGCAATTGGAGCAGAAGCGCGCGCGCTGGGGCAGCCCTGTCCCGCAACGCATGCAATAGACGGCCATATTCGATTCCTCCTCAGCTAACCCCATCCATCCTCAACATACGGAGACGAGGCGGTTGCGGTTCCATTTCTCGCGCCTGGACAACCTGCCGTCAGTTCCCGGTATAGGCTCTGCGCAGATGCTTTCTAGCCGTATCCGCGCGGGAGGTATTGGGGCCGGCATCGATGGCGGCCTGGTAGTCCTTCACTGCCGCCGGGCGCTCACCGTTCAGATCGTGGCACTCGCCCGCGGCCACCAGCGACCGGATCTTGAGTTCCGGCCCCACATTGGGCGTCATTGCGGCCTGCTCAAAGTACTGCGCCGCCTCGCCATAGTGGCGCTGTCCGCGCAGGGCGTCGCCCAGGGCAAAGTAGGTGAGTTCCATGCGCGCCGAATAGTAAAAGCCGGGCCTGGCGTTGGCGGCGATAATCTCGCGGTAGGCCTCCACGGCGACCATGCCTTCGCCGTCGTCCCTGCGCAGGTTGGCCTCTTCCAGGCTGAAAAGGTAGTCGCGGGGATACTCTTTCCTGAGGCCTTGCACCACCTGGATCGCCTCCTTATAGCGCGCCTCGCGGCGCAGAAACAGCGCTAAGGTGGTGCGCGCCTCCACGCTGGTGATCGCGCCGCGATTGCCGGCATCCCTCAGCATCTCCAGGCCCGTGGACTTGGACCCGGTGATGCCAGCAAAGCCGATGAGCAGTTTGAAGGGCCAGGGAAGCGCGCCCACCACGTACTCATAGACTCCCACCACCAGTTTCGCGTCCACATAGTCCGGGTCGAGTTGCAGTACACGCTCGTCGTCGTCCTTGGCCTTGATGGCCAGCCGGAACCCGGCGCCAAAACCCCGCTCCACCATGGCAATGTAAGTGCACTTGAGCGCGCGCACCCAGCCCCGCGCATAGAGAGCGTCCACGTCGTTGGGATTCCTGCTGAGCCGCCCATCGGCCTCGTGAATGGCCTCGTCGGCCAGCGCCATGATGCGGTCGCGCGTTTTGGGATCTTCCTGGGTGGCGTGCCGGCCGGTCAAAAACCCGTCAGTGGCGTAGAAGGTGGTGTCCAGCAGGTCCTGACGGTAAAGTTCCTGGAAGAG
Organism: uncultured Acidobacteriaceae bacterium; assembly: GCA_963796085.1. Taxonomy (GTDB): domain Bacteria; phylum Acidobacteriota; class Terriglobia; order Terriglobales; family Acidobacteriaceae; genus Telmatobacter. The sequence goes on from CAWCKF010000009.1 coordinate 449,861, forward strand.
CACCGCATCGAGCAGTTGCGCGGTGGCCTGCGGATCGCCCGGGTGCGCCGCGTGAATGCTCTCGAAGCGCTCGATGGCGCCGGGGTAGTCCAGGTTATAGAAGTGCTCAAAGGCCTCGCGCACCAGCGGGTCGCGGTTGAGGGGATTGGTATGCACCTCTGCAGCCCAACCTAGGCCGGCTGCCGCCAGCAGCACCATTCCCCATCCCCATCCGCGCCACCAAAACCTTCGCGTCTGCAACGTCATATCTCCTTCTTGCACTCCGTTATGACGGATTCCGCCAGAGGATGTATCAATTCTTCCTGGCTAGCTCAGCGCTTGTTGCCCAATCAGGCTCAGTTTAACGGATGCAAGGGCCTGCGAGCCTGCCCTACACCCAAGAGCTCCAATGCTTTAGGATTTAAGTATGCCCGTTCCAGAGCGGCTGAATCCCACCTTCGTTTCAGCCTCTCCGCCCGCGGTGAACCCGCTGGAGGAAGCCCGCAAGCGTCTCATCGTGGCCCTCGATGTGCCCGACGCAGCCTCTGCCGCCCTCCTTGTCGATAAGTTGGATCGTTCCTGCCGCTGGTTCAAGGTGGGGTTGGAGCTGTTTACCGCTGCCGGTCCCGCCGTCCTGGAGCCAATAATCAAGCGCGGCCACTCTGTCTTCCTTGACCTGAAGCTCCACGACATTCCCAACACTGTATCTGGCGCGGTGCGCTCGGCGGCGGCACTAGGCGTGGGCGTGCGTATGATCTCCGTCCACGCCGCCGGAGGCCCCGCTATGCTGGCCGCCGCGCGCGCCGCGCTGGACGGCCTCGCCGACCCACCTGAGCTGTTGGCCGTTACTGTGCTCACCAGTATGGATGCTGATCAATTGCAAGCGGCCGGCGTCAACCATTCTCCCGCTGAGCAGGTTGAGCTGCTGGCTCGGATGGGCATGGCCGCAGGGATTCGCGGCTTTGTCTGCTCCCCGCGGGAGGTTGCTTCCCTGCGCAAACTCACAGGCCCCGAGAGCGTCCTGGTCATTCCCGGCGTTCGCCCCGCGGGCGCCGAAACTAGCGACCAGAAGCGCTTCGCCACTCCCGCCGAAGCCCTGCGACAGGGCGCCAGCTTCATCGTAGTGGGCCGCCCGATTACGCACGCGCCCGATCCTGCGCAGGCCGCCGAGGCGATACTCAGGCAGATGGCTGAAACCATCAAAGCGTAACCGCCGCAAAGAAAGAGCCGGGCGATCTGCCCGGCTCTTTCCCTACAGCAAACTTCAATTACACCTTAAAGCTTCTCGTAGAAGTCACACACAGTGCATGAGATATAAACTCCGCCCGGGACGCCGCGCTCGCGGTCCTTCAGGCGCTTGACGATGTGCGTCGGCTTGCCGCACTTGGGACAGTCAGTGGATTTCGTCGTGTCCATTACCTTCTCGCGGTGAGCTATTTTTGCGGTCTTGGCCATCTAGCGGTGTTTCTCCTTGCCTTCAGTTTACATCACTGGCGCCGGCGCCATTTCAGCTCCTCAACTGGTCTTATCGGTGTCCGCCGGAGGTGGCTGGGGCGGCGTGGAAACCGGGAAGATTTGCACCAGCCCCGGAGCCGCTGGCTCTGCCGGCCCCATGGCAGACTCATGCTGGCGGCGGGCGGCCGCATCCAGGTCCACAGGAATGCCTCCCGGAACAATCACCGGCGCGTTGTAGCGGAAGTCCAGGTCGCGAGTCAGCCGGAAGATCACCGGCAACGACGCAAGCAGGACCACGAATGCCACCCAACTGCCATCCAGTCCGTAGCCTCCGCCGGTGAGCCAGAACGGCCCCATGGGATCGCCCTGCACCACGGGCGAATGGCTGTTGACGCCGCTCACCGCGAGTCCGAAGAGCAGGGCGCGGCTGGCCTTCCAGCCGAAGTTGAGCCCCCAGCTCAGCCACAGCGCACGGGTGCGCAGGTAAGCCGTGGAAAGCAGCAGGCTCAGCGCCAGGGATACGGCGACGCTGGCGTGGTTCGAACCCGGCACAAGGGCCTGCACAATGGCATAAAACGCCGCAAAACCCAGCGCCGCCCCCAGCGGCCCTACCGCGTGCACGAAGCGTTGAAATCCGTAGCCGCGAAAGGCAATCTCTTCTCCCAGCGCAGCCAGCGCAAAAAAAGCCGCATCGGCCAGCAGCCAGCCCCAGGCGGAAGGCTGGAGGATAAGAAAAATGGCGATGCCGCCGGCTGCCACCATGGGCAGCACACAAACCACCGCTAGCGACCAGCCTATGGCCAAGCCCAATCCTGCCTCGTCCGGCCAGCCCGGCCGGCACGGCAATCCCTGTTCGCTCACCGGGTGCATCTGCCGGTCCAGCCAGAATCCCATCCCCGCGTAGCCCAGCAGCAGCAGTAGAACCAGAATGGCCTGCTCCACCAGCGGAGCCCACTGCTCGCTTGCCAGCCCTAGCGCCCCGCTCCGGGCCAGCGCCCGCGCCAGAAAGAAGTACACCACCGCGGCAATGAACTGCAGATAGGCGCGCATGCGGCCGCCACCAGTTTCCGGTGTGCTCATGCGCATCCCCCGGCCACGGGCCGGCTGCCGCGCAGCGCGCGTGCTGCAGCGCTCAACCTGCCAAACTGTTTCTTCAAGCGATACGCCACCAGAGCTAACCTTCCGTGTAGAACTGCGCGATGTTGCGGAACTTTTGCTGCCGCGCAGCCACGAGTTTATCCAACGGCATCGCTTTCAGCTCGGCCAGATGCTTCTTCAGCAAACTGCCCAGCAGGCCGGTGCCCGTTTCGCGGTCGGTGTGGATGCCTCCCGGCGGCTCGGGAACAATCTCATCCACGCAGCCCAGCTCGGCGACTTCCGGCGCGGAGATGCGCATGGCCTCGGCCGCCAACTGCTTGTGCGACGCATCGCGCCACATGATGGCCGCGCAGGACTCCGGGGTAATCACAAAGTAAAGCGCATTCTCCAGAATCAGCACCCGGTCGGAGACGGCTAACGCCAGCGCCCCACCCGATCCGCCTTCTCCGCTGATGACCGAGATGGTGGGCACGCGCAGCCGCGCCATCTCGCGCAGGTTGCGCGCGATGGCCTCCGCCTGGCCCCGCTCCTCGGCGCCCAAGCCGGGATAAGCCCCCGGCATATCGATAAAGCTGATCACCGGCCGCGCGAACTTTTCCGCGATCTTCATCGCGCGCAGCGCCTTGCGGTAGCCCTCGGGATGGGGCATGCCAAAGTTGCGCCGCACCCGCTCTTTGGTGCTCCCGCCCTTGCGGTTGCCGATGACCAGCACCTCTTCGGCGCCCAGCCGCGCCATTCCGCAGGCCACTGCCTCGTCGTCGCCAAAGGCGCGATCCCCGTGAATCTCGCTGAAATCCGTGAAGATCCGCTCGATAAAGTCCATGGGGTAAGGCCGCTGGGGATGCCGCGCTTGCTCGATTCTGATCCACGCCGGCGAAACCGCCTGCGTCTCGATGGAAATCCCTGTTCCCTGTTCGCTCATCGGTTGCTGGTGCCGCTCCGGGCAGCGTTGCCGCCGGCCCTCTTGTGATTCTACGGGTCGCGGGCGATTGCGACAAATATAAGGCATGGAGGCGGATGGAGACGATAGGGGCGGCAGAGTTGCGCGACCGGCGGCAGGGCACTTTATCTATCCGAAGGCAGACGAAGAGAGACGAAACACAGGAGACGACTCCCTGCCTGTCCGATTCGAAAAAAGTACAATAGGGCATGGCCTCGCAAAGTCACTGGGAACGCATCTATCAGACCAAATCTCCCCAAGAGACGAGTTGGTATCAGCCTCACTTGCAACCGTCGCTCGACTGGATATCAGATGCCTGCCCCAACCGATCCGCTTCGATCATTGACGTGGGAGGCGGCGAATCCGCGCTTGTCGACGATCTGCTTGTCCGGCAGTATCGTGCCCTCACCGTTCTGGACGTTGCCGAAGGGGCGATCAAAAAATCCCAGGACCGTCTGGGAGCGGAAGCGAAGGGAGTGAATTGGCTGGTAGGCGATGTGACAGAGGTTTCTCTTCTTCCTCGCGCTTACGATGTATGGCATGACCGCGCGGTCTTCCACTTCCTTATCGAGGCTGAACAACGATCTGCCTATATACGCCAGCTTTCCTCGTCTCTCAAGATTGGCGGACACGTTGTAATAGCGACCTTCGGACCCGAAGGCCCAGAGAAGTGCAGCGGACTTGTTACCAAACGACATGACGCGCCGTTATTGCAGCATGAGTTAGGGCAAGATTTCCGGTTGATGAGAAGTTCCATTGTGGAGCACAAGACCCCATTCGGAAGAACTCAACAGTTCCTCTACTGTCATTTCATTCTCGGTTATAACATTTCTCCTTCTGACGCCGAGCAAGAAACCCGCTTTCGGTAACAAATAAAGCAGTAGAAGAACCGGCGTTTCAAACGAAATTGAGTACGGGTTAAGACGATTCGATGGCTGTTTTAGCCGGCTCAGGTATGGCGGTGGATGCAGGTTCTTCGCCGCCGTCCTGAGCAGCATACAGACCGAGCAGGAGATCGATGCGATAGCCGGCAGCCTCTGCCGCCGCCAGGGCCTCTGCGACGGTCTTGCTGATCTCCCCCACTGCTTTGCGGTTCACCACTTCCTCGCCGGCCAGACGGAGCAGCGAGGGCAGTTGCAGCCACCAGAGCAGCTCCTCATACGGCTCGCGAACCAGGTAGGCGCGGCCCTCCGCTTCGTGGACGCCGCTCAGCCAGCGCACATCCGGGTCTAGCCACAAAACGGACGAGAGCGCTACTTTTCATCCCCCCCCACCGCACCCTGATCGCTTGCATCCGGCGCGTCCGCGGTTGCGTCCCCGGCTTCGCCGGGTGCTCCCTTCCCTTGGCCGACGCCGGCTCCGATGAGCAGCAATACCTTGATGCGAGCCGCGACGCGCCAGCCTTCTTCAACCTCGAATCCCAGGGCGGCAAAGGCCTGGGCGAAGGGCTCTCGCAGGCGAAGCCGGTCAAAGAGGTCCAGCGCCACCCGCTGCGGGATCTTCCGCGCCCATCGACTCGGCCAGCAACTGCACCACGCACCAGCCGAATACCGGCCCCCACATGGCGGTGGCCGCGAACTGAGGACTGGAACTGGGCAGTACGCGGCGGGCCGCAACCGTCCATGGAGCCGGAAAGAGCGCCTCCATGGCCGGAATGTGCAGGACGGCGTTCAGACGCTCGCGGAAGACCGGGGCCAGCAATGTGGGGTCAATCGGCTCGGCGGCGCCGGCCACTCGGCTGTCCCTTGCCATGCGTGAGGCATAGGCCGTCTGCGCCGCATGCAGAAGGGTTTCGCAGCGCGTCCATGCCAGTTCAAAGAATTCGCGGCGCTGCCGTTCGATCTTCTTATTCTTTGCGCCGGCAGGCGCGCGCGGATGCTCCGCCAGGTCGGCGAGCAGCCGCACTACGGCCAGATCGAGCTGCTGGCGGAGCGCATCATGCACGGGCCGCAGTTCCATATTCTCCAGCGCATCATCGAGGTTGGGGACGCCGCGGCCGTTGAGCTGATCGCACAATCGGTCCCAGGGCTTCTCCGCCGTGGCGTGCAGCTCCCGCCAATCCAGAAAAACGTGGCACTGGTAGGCGTGCAGATGGAGGGTGAGGCCGCGCTCAAAAAAATCATTCCCCCTGCGCAGGTATTCCAGGCCGGTGAGGGAGTCGCGCCATGCAAAGACGGTGGCGGGACTCGTTGCTCAGTCCCAGGCCATCTCGCAGGCGTTGCTGGCGCAGATGCCCTGCTCCCTTGTCGGCGTATGCTGCGGAGAAATCGATGGCGCCGTGCGCCGTGCCGTAGCGGTTGTTGTAGACCACCAGCGCGCGCTCTCCGCCATTGCGGTTGGAGTAGGCAAAAACGTTCTCGTCCACCGTGCCCGAGTCCTGGTAAAGGTCGTAGAGCAGGAAGTTGCTGCTTCCGGCAAAGAGCCAGCGGCGGTGCAGCAGCGGAGCGATCTCGCGTTCGTGGCGCTCTACCAGCCAATGGTCGGAAGTCTCGTCATAGCGGGGCCATTGGTACTCCATGCCGTATTTCTCGGTGAATCCCTCGATCTGGCCGTGCCCGAACATGGGCAGGCCGGGCAGCGTGGCCATCATTGCGGTTACGCCGAAGCACTTGTCGCCCGTGCCAAACTGATCGATTGCCGTTCGTTCGTCGGGATTGCTCATGAAGTTGACGTAGCGCTTCATGATGTCGGGATCGAACTCCAGGGTGTTCTTGATGACCGAGCGGTACTTGGCGTTCTCCTCGTCGCGCATCATGTTCATGAAGGCGCTGTTGTAGACGCGGTGCATGCCCAGGGTGCGGACGAAGTAGCCCTCCATCAGCCAGAAGGCCTCAGCCAGCAATAGCGTGCCGGGCACTTCGGCGGCCACGCGATCCACCACCTCCCGCCAGAACTCGTGCGGCATGTGCCGGTCAAACTCGGCCTTGCTCATGCCAAATTCGGCGCGCGAGGGAATGGCGCCGCTGGCCCCTGGGCCGGGAAACCACAGCCGGTGAAAATGCCGCTTGGCCAGGGTCATGGCGGCATCGAAGCGAATCACCGGAAACAGCCGCGCCACATGCAGGATGGTCTGGATCACCTGCTCGCGCACCGCCGGGTTCAGGTAGTCGAGCTGCGCCGTATCGTTCCAGGGAAAGCTGGTGCCGTCGTTGCCGTGATAGATGTAGCGTGTCTCGCCGCTGGCCCGGTCGCGGCGGCGGAAGACTACCGCGGCGTCCGACTGCTCGAAGTAGTGGTCTTCAATCTTGATCTCCACGCGCCCGTCGTGGGAGAGATCGGGGCCGTTGAAGCTGTAGGCGGGATAGGGCGGATCCGGCCGGGAGATGAACCACTCGGGGTGCTCGACGACCCAGGGCGAATCGATGCCCATGTGGTTCGGCACCATGTCGCTGGCCAGTCTCACCCCATGCCGGTAGGCGCGGTTGCGCAGGTTGATGTACGCTGCCTCGCCGCCCAGGTCCTCGGCGATCCGGTAGTCAAAGAGCGAGTAGGCCGAAGCCACGGCGTCGCGGTTGCCGCATAGCTGCTTGATGGTCTTCGACGCGCGGCTGCGCTCCCAAACGCCGATCAGCCACAGCGAATTAAGCCCGCGCCGCGCCAGGGTTGCCAGTTCCTCGTCGGGAATCTCATCCAGGCGGGCGATTCTGCGGCCGTACTGTTTGCTGAGCTGCGCCAGCCACACGTAGGTGCTCTTGGCGATAAGCACCGCGGTGGGCATCCAGGCTGTGTCCGGGCTGAATTTTTCGTATTCGTGGGCCGGATCGCCGAATATCGGCACCTCGGAATGGCCGGCGGCCGAAGGCCACTCGTCTGCTGGCCGCGCTCGCGCGCGCGCCGGGAGGGTTGAACAGCATCCAGATGGCCAGTTCTTCTTCACGCAGAATCTCGCCGGCCATGAGCAGCAGGCGCTCCAGGCTCTCGCCCAGCAGCGGTTTCCAGAGCCGGCGGATGAGGGCAAGCTGGTCGCTGAGGGAGCGCGGCGAACCCACCGCCGGCGCGCGCAGCAGCTCCAGCAGGCTGACCGGCTTCGAGCCCGGCAGCGGAATCAGCGGCCGGGTGGCAAAGTACTCGGGCAACTGTTCCGTCACCTGGCGGTAAACAGTCTTTTCGGCCAGGGTCTTATCCTCGAAAAGCTCCTCGAACGGCTGAAAGGCTTCATTGCGGTTGGCCGTCCACAAGAGCAGCAGCTCCTCAAGCGCGGCGGCCCGGTGGGGAATGCCGTCCGATGCTCCCGCAAGCCATCGCCGGGGCGTTTCCAGGCCGCGCATCACGCTCGAGCCCGGAAACTGCTCGACGAAGGTGAGCAGCATAGTGTCTAGCGCCTCGGCGCCCACCCGCGCCTGGAACCAGTCCAGGGCGCCGGTCATCACCTGGGGGTCGAACTGCTCGCGGTAGCGCGCTATCAGGACGTGGCTGGCCTCGTCGATCAGTCCCATGGCGTAAAGCGCGCCTGCATGAACCGCCCGCTCGGGATGCTTTTGAGCGTCGCGCACCTGGTTCATGCGCTGCGCAAACTCGCGGCTCGCGGCCAAATTGGCGAAAACGACGTTCCCTGAATAGGAGAAGAGGGACTCCGCGAACTGGTAGCGTTCACGCGCATTCCGCGAAATGTGGAATTCCATCATAAGAAGCCGGGCTTGCAGTCAAACAGCACAGTTACATCCCTGAGGGTGAAGACGCTGGAAGCTATGATTTTAACCTTTATGCGCCGCTGTTGGCGTAAACCGCCTAGTGTGCTAGGCGGTGGCTAGCCTTGCGTCCTTTCCGCACAGCCGCCGAAGAAGTTTCGGGACTTGCCCGGAAGCCACCATGTAATAAATCACGCAAATTTCGTTCCAAATGACCCATATTGTTGCGCGATGCCGGGAAAGCCTTATACATTTTGAAAATCGCAGCTTGTTCAGCGTTACGGCGTCTCAACTGTAAGGACTATCGGTATGTCAGCCTCCAACCATCCCGATGCACCCGGCACGCAACCGTCCTTAGGGCTCCAGGCCCGCTCTATCGCGTACCTGATCAGCAGGTATCCTACCCTGTCGATGATCTTCGTCCTGCGGGAAGTCCTTGAGCTTCGCGCTTTGGGCTTTCGCATCGATACGGCCTCCATCAATCCGCCGGATCGCACCCCGGAGCAACTTACAGCCGAGGAAGCCGAGGAAGCCGCGCGCACCTACTGCGTGAAAAGCCATGGCCTCACCGGCGCGGCAAAAGCTCATGTTCTCGCTCTCCTGCGGAATTTCATTGGCTACTGGCGCGGCCTTGGGCTGGCATTCGGTTTGAGCGGTCTGGACCTGAAGCGGCTCTTCTTCAACCTGATGTATTTCACTGAAGCGTTGATGGTGGGCCAATGGATGCGGCGCAGCAAGCAGAAGCACCTGCATGTTCATCTTGCCCAGCAGGTGGCGACCGTGGGCCTTTTTGTGTGCCGTGTCTTCGGGTTTGGATTCTCCATGACCGTTCACGGCCCCGATGAGTTCTATGACTCTCAAGGCCAGTACCTTGCGCAGAAAATTGCCGCGGCGGACTTTATCATCTGCATCAGTTCCTACACTCGCAGCCAACTGATGAAGTGTTCTCCCTATATCCACTGGAATAAGTTCATCGTCTCGCGTCTTGGCGTCGATGCGCAGCTTTTCTCTCCACAGCTGAAAAAGACCGTACCGGAAATTTTTGAAATCCTCTGCGTCGGCCGTCTCATCCCGGCCAAAGGGCAGCATCTCTTAATGGATGCAGTGCAACGGTTGACCCAGCAAGGGCGCCGCGTGCGGCTTCGCCTGGTTGGCGATGGGCCTGATGAATCGTCTCTGCGGAAACAAGCCGCGCAGATCCAGATTCCCGAGGGCGTCGTCTTTGAGGGCGCGGTGAATCAGGATCACATCCGCACTCACTATGCGGCGACGGACCTGTTCTGCCTGCCCAGCTTTGCCGAGGGCCTTCCCGTGGTTTTGATGGAAGCCATGGCCATGGAGATTCCCTGTGTGGCAACGCAGATTACAGGCATTCCGGAGTTGATCCGCAACGGGATCGAAGGCCTGCTGGTTCCGCCATCAGACCTGGAAGCGCTCGTCGAGGCCCTGGGAAGGTTGATGGACGATGCGGCTCTGCGCCAGCGCTTCGCCGCCAGCGGGCGGGCGCGCATCCTGGAGCACTACGACCTGCAACGCAATGTAAAAGAACTGGCCGGTCACTTCGCCGAGCGCGTGAAGGCCTAGTCCAGCGCCTTGTGGAAGCGCAGGATGGCGATGGTAATCAGGCTGACTCCGAGGCCAGCCATGGCAGCCATCTGGGGCCAGAGTATCTCCATGCCTACGCCTTTCAGATAAGTGCCGCGCAGCACGACCAGAAAATAACGCAGCGGACTGAGGTAAGTGAAATATTGCAGCCATTGCGGCATGGTGGCGATGGGAAACCCAAAACCGGAAAACGTGATGGCGGGCATGATGAAAAAGAAAGCGGTCACCATGGCCTGTTGTTGCGTGGAGGATACGGTTGAAATCAGCAGGCCCACGCCCAGCATGCACAGAATGAAGAGAACCGAGCCCGCCAGCAATACCAGAATGTGACCGCGGAATGGGACCTGGAACCAAAGCGTCCCTACCGTCGCAATCAGAGAAACGTCGAACAGGCCAATCAGAAAAAACGGCAGCGTCTTGCCCAGGATGAACTCGGCCGGGCGGATGGGCGTGACCATGATCTGTTCCAGGGTGCCGATCTCGCGCTCGCGAACCACCGCAAAGGCCGTCAGAGTAATGACCAGGACCAGCGTCAGGCTGCCGATCACTCCCGGCACAAAAAACCAGCGGCTGCTCAAACCCGCGTTATACCAGGGCCGTTGCTCCAGCTCGACCGAGGGGAATCTGCTCCACCAGTTGCGGCGCAATGCGGTAAATGCGGTCCTTCTGATAGTCCTGCGCAAAGCCCAGCGCGATCTGCGCGATGTAGCTGGAGGCGATCAGCGCGGTGTTGGAGTTGGTCGCATCCACGATCACCTGCAGCGGCGCGGTCTGGCCTTTGCGCAGCTTTTGGGCAAAGCCGGCATCGATCTCCAGGCCCACGGTAGCCTGGCCCCGATCGATGAGATCGCGAATCTGGCGCGAGTCTGTCAGTTGCCGTTGCACGTCGAAGTAAGGGCTCGATGTAAAGCGCGAGATCAGCTCGCGGCTCTCCTGGCTGTGGTCCAGATCGAGCACCACCGTGGGCACGTGATGGATTTCGAAGGTGGCCGCGTAGCCAAAGACCAGCATCTGAATGATGGGCGGCACAACCAGGATAAAGCGCGTGCGTTTGTCGCGGAAAACCTGGATGAATTCCTTGATCAGCATCTGCTTCAGGCGTCCCAGCATACGGCCTCTCCTTTACTCCAGCCTCTTGTGGAAGCTGCGCGTAGCCAACAGCGCCAGCAGCAGCGCAAACACAGCCAGGGGAATCAGATCGGCGTAGAGCAAGGCTGTCGGCGTCCCCTTGAGGAATATCTTTTTCAGCAGCGAGACGTAGTAGCGCGCCGGAAGGATGCGCGTGATCCATTGCAGAACCAGCGGCATCTGCTCGATGGAAAACAGAAATCCCGAGAGCAGGAAAGCCGGAAGAAAGGTGATCAGCAGCGCAATCTGGCTGGCGGCAAACTGGTTCTTGGCCAGTACGGAGATGAAGAATCCGAGCGACAGCACAACCACGAGGAACAACGCGGAGCTGACCAGCAGCGTGGCATATGAGCCGCGAAACGGCACGTGGAACCAGTAGATGGCGAGCGCGGAGCAGAGCAGGACGTCGAACATGCCGATGACGAAATAGGGCGCCAGTTTGCCCAGCATGATCTCCATCGCGCTCACGGGAGTGGAGATCAACTGCTCCATGGAGCCGCGTTCCCACTCGCGCGCGATGGTGAGCGAGGTAAGGAACGCGCCGATCACCGACATGACCAGCGCCAGCACGCCGGGAACGATGAAGGCGCTGCTCTCCAGATCCTCGTTGTACCAGGTGCGGGTTTCCACGCTCACCGCAGCGGGCTGGATCGGCTGGCCGCGCTGGCTGAGCCAGTTGAGTTGAACCTCCGCCGAATAACCCTGGACCACAGCCTGGGCATAGCCGATGAGCACATTGGCCGTGTTGTCGTCGGTGGCGTCAACGAGCGCCTGCACCTGGACAGGGCCGCCATCGCGCAGGCGCAGGGAGAAATCCCACGGAATCACGATCCCCATCTTGGCGTGGCCGTCGTCGAGCGCGCGGGTAACGGCGGGATAGTTATCCACCACGCGGGCCACATGAAAATATTCGCTGGCCTGAAAGTGCTTCAGCAGGTCCTGGCTTTGCTGGCTGCCGTCCTGGTCGTATACATAAACCGGCAATCCCTTGAGATCGAGATTGACGCCGTAGCCGAAGAGCAGCATCAGCGTTACCGGCATGATGACCACAATGCCCAGGCTGCGCGAATCGCGGAGGATCTGGATGACTTCTTTCCTGGCCACGGCCAGCAAGCGAGTGAAGCTCATGCTGTACGCTCCTCTCCCGCATCGCGCGCCGTGGTGAGAGAAACGAAAACGTCTTCCAGGCTGGGGCGGATCTTTTCCATGCGGCTAACGGCGATGCCGTGATCCGCGAGAAACTCCTCGATGCTGCGGCATGGCCGCAGCCGCATCCGGCACCACCAGGTGCAGCGCGTTGCCAAAGACCGCGGCATCCATCACGCCCGGAGCCGACTGCAGCGCCTCCACCGCCTTGCCCAGCGGCTCGCACTCGACCAGGAGCAGTTCGCCCTTCATCGAGTCACGCTTCAACTCCGAGGGCGTGCCGAGCGCGACAATCTTGCCGCGAAAGATCAGCGCCAGGCGGTTGCAGTATTCGGCCTCCTCCATGTAATGCGTGGTCACAAAGACGGTCACGCCCTCCTCCGCCATGTGGTGAATCAGATCCCAGAACTGGCGCCGCGAGATGGGATCGACGCCGGAGGTCGGCTCGTCGAGAAAGAGGATGGGCGGCTTGTGCAAGCACCGCGCAGCCCAGCGCCAGCCGCTGCTTCCACCCGCCCGGCAGCGTGCCGGTGATGAGATTCTCCTGGCCCTTGAGGTTGGCCATCGCCAGCGCCCATTCGATCCGTTCTTTGAGCCTGTTGGAGGGCACGCTGTAGAGTCCGGCGAAGAGGCGCAGGTTTTCGATCACTTTGAGATCGTTGTAGAGAGAAAACTTCTGCGACATGTAGCCGATGTTCTGGCGCACCGCCTCCGGCTCGCGGCCCACATCGATATCCCGCCACCTGCGCGCGGCCCGAGGTCGGCTTGAGCAGGCCGCAGAGCATGCGAATGGTGGTGGACTTGCCCGCGCCGTTCGGTCCGAGAAAGCCGAAGACTTCGCCCTTTCGGATTTCGAGATTGACCCGGTCGACGGCCACAAAATCGCCGAACCGCTTGACCAGGTTCTCCACCACGACTGAGTTATTTTGTTCAGGCATGGGGCGACGCTCCGCTGGCGACCGCATCGACAAACAGGTCTTCGATGGTCGGCGCCACTTGCTGAATGGCGTCGAAAGATACGTTCGCGCTCCTCAGCCGCGCCTCGAACTCGGGAATGCGGCGGGCCGCATCGTCCACCACCACGTGCACGCCGTCGCCGGTCAGCACCAGGCTGGAGATTCCCTCCGCGTGCTCGAGTTCGCTGCGCAAACTGCGCGGCTCGGCGAGGTAACCGACAGAACGCCTTTGCCCATGCGTGGCTTTCAGGTTCGCGGGCGTGTCGCAGAAGAGCAGCTTGCCCTGATGCAGCAGCGCGACGCGATGGCAGCGCTCGGCTTCATCGAGGTAAGCCGTCGAGGTGAGAATGGCCACGCCCTCCGCGACCAGCTCGTAAAGAATGCGCCAGAAGTCGCGGCGCGAAACAGGATCGACGCCGGTGGTCGGCTCGTCGAGCAGAATCACCTTGGGGCGATGAATGAGCGCGCAGACCAGGCCCAGCTTTTGCTTCATGCCGCCGGAAAGTTTGCCCGCCAGCCGCTTGCGGAACTCGCTCATGCCCGCTGCCTCAAGCAGTTGCGTGGAGCGTGCTTCGCGCTCGGCGCTGCTTGACGCCGAACAGGTCGGCGTAGAAGCGGATATTTTCATCGACGGTGAGATCTTCGTAAAGCCCGAAGCGCTGCGGCATATAGCTGAGCGCGTGCTTGGCGCCCTCGGGATCGCGCACCACATCGAAGCCGGCGACCGTGGCACTGCCCGCATCGGGCGGCATGATGCCGGCCAGCATGCGCAGGGTGGTCGTCTTCCCTGCCCCGTCGGGACCGACCAGGCCGAAGATCTCTCCGGCGCGCACATCGAAGCTCAAGCCATCCACGGCGCGCACGCCGGGAAAGCTCTTCGTGAGTCCCTCGGCCACAATCGCGGATTGGAGTTGATCCGTCATTGCTTTGCCGGCGCGGCTGCTGAGGTCCGCGTTGCAGTTGGCCGCGGCCAGTTCAAGGTGCGCGTCGGCGGGCATGCCCGGTTTCAGCTCGTGATTGGGATTGTCGATATCGATCTTGATGCGGTAGACGAGCGTGACCCGCTCCGTGTAAGTCTGCACGCTCTTGGGCGTAAACTCGGCGTCCGGGGAGATGAACGAGATGCGCCCGTGGTACTGCTTGCCGGGATACGTGTCGGTGGTGACGGTCGCGTCCTGGCCCCAGTGAATGCTGCCCAGATCGGTCTCGGCGATATACGCGCGCAGCCAGATGTGATCGAGGTCGGCGAGCGTGACCACCGGAGAGCCGGGCGCAACCACTTCGCCGAGTTCCGCCTGGCGCACGGTAATCACGCCGGTAGAAGGCGCGCGCAG
>CAWCKF010000010.1:0-94306 GCA_963796085.1 uncultured Acidobacteriaceae bacterium
ATCATGATTTTTGATGAGATAGACTATCCCTTTGATTCACAAGGAGTTTTTCACTTAAGGATGAAGCTATATATCGTGATCAAGCAGCACCAGATTGATGCCCAGGTTTGCATCACTGCTATGTGTTCTGGGTCAACAAGCCATTCAGAAGGGGATGGCCTTTACCAGATTGAAGCCATCAGGACTCAGAGGCATGACTATGTGTCATATCCTTTGTATCAGTGAGGTATGACTACGGAATTCATATGGATGACAGTTATTCAGTGACCATCAGTTTGCTCAAACTAGCTATGTGAATGCACCATCAGAAAGAATAGGATGATCAGTGGCGGTATCTGGAACATTATCATGCCATCCACCAAGGCAATGCCAAGGTTTGGGTTCCAAGATGGACCATGTGATTAATTACATCATCAGGCATATGAATGCCTTATGCACTAGCTAGGCATGAACATTTATGTGTTGAATATGTGCACCAAGATCATTTATACACTATTGTTGTTGTGGCACCACTGCATGATCATCAGAGGACACTTCGCTTGAGCATCTCAATCGCCAAGAGACAGCTGCCAAGTGAGTTGGGACTATATTGAAGACGAGGTACGTCATCAAGCAAAACCTCCGTTGAGTTACGAGGCAGATGCTTGGCACGAAGGAGATGGTGCACACTCAGGAGAAGACTTATAATCTAGTTGTGATGATGGATACACCGAGCAGTAATCACGGCATCATTTGTGGTGCTGTTCTGATTGAAATCATACAGTATGTGTTTTACAAATCCAACAAATATCTTTTTAATGCAACTACAAGAATCAAAATTATATATATAGCATTAGTTACATATAATCATTCGGCCACAAGGTGTTTCAAAAAAAAATCAAAAAAATAGAAGTCAAAAACGGAAAAAAATGGATGTGGAGCGCCCGAGCAAGAGGAAATTGAAGCTTGAAAAAAAAAAACAAGTAAAGACGGCCAGGTGAGGCGGTCGCGGGCGGATGCCATTGCGGATCACAGGATTCTCTCCCATCAGCCGGAAGGGGAGTATGCCTCGTCCAATTGGGAGGACTGCTCGGTTTGGCGGTGGATTGGGGAAGGCAGGTAGCAGGGAGTACGGCATTGAACGTACCGCATCTGATCTTGGGATTGGGCGAGCTGTTGTGGGATGTGTTGCCGGAGGGGCCAAGGTTAGGCGGCGCGCCGGCCAACTTTTCCGTGATGGCGGGGCAACTGGGCAACCATGCCGCTCTTCTGAGCCGCATAGGCCGCGACGATCTGGGCCGGACGGCGGATGGACAGGTTGGACCCGCTGCCGGTGGATGCGAGCCTGCTGCAGGTGGACCCGGCGCACGAGACGGGCCGTGTGACGGTCTATTTTGAGGGCGGGCAGCCGCGCTATACCATTCACCATCCGGCGGCATGGGATTTTTTAGAACTTTCGGACGAGTGGGTGCGGCTGGCGGAGCGTGCGGACGCGCTTTGCTATGGTTCGCTGGCGCAGCGCTGCCTGGAGTCGCGGCAGACCATCCAGACTCTGGTGGCGCAGAGTTCGTCGGCCTGCATTCGCGTCTTCGACGTGAATCTGCGGGCGCCGTTTTATTCCGGCGAAGTGATTCAGGAGTCGATGAAGCTGGCCACGGTGGTGAAGATGAGCGACTCCGAGGTGCCGCTGGTGCTGGGATTGCTGGGCTTGCCCGCGAATGAAGGGACGGCGGAGGAAGTATTGCGGCCCGGTGCGGAGCAACTGCTGGGCGAGTTTCCGGCCCTCGGATTGGTAGCCATCACGCGCGGCGCGCAGGGCAGCCTGCTGGTCACGCGGGAGGAGTGGCACTCGCACGCCGGGATTCAGGTGAAGGTGGCCGACACCATCGGGGCGGGCGACGCGTTCACGGCGGCGCTGACGCACTACATGCTGCGTGGGGCGGACCTGGCTACTCTGAATGAGGCGGGAAACCGCTGGGGCGCATGGGTGGCTTCGCAAGTGGGCGCCATGCCCGCGCTGCCGGACGAGGTGCGGGATGGAATTGCGGCGGCGATTGAGGGGTGAGGTTCGTGGTTTCCAACCCTTCACCAATAAAAGGCGCAAGGATGGGGCACCCGCACATTATCTGTAGACCAGAAATGGGCTTTCCGCCTGAAGAAAAGCAAAACGCAGGTCCTTCGACTCCGGTCGCCGCGGCGACCTTCGCTCAGGAAGACAGCAAGAGTGTGGCGAGCCGGCACGATGGGGCAGGCGATCAATTAGAGTGGGGTTATTGTGATTGTCAACCTGGCCAGGCGCGCGCACGATCATAACTGGGAACTGGACCCCATTACGCGCTCCCTGCTGGATACCGATTTCTACAAGCTGCTGATGCTGCAGTTCATCTGGAAGCACTTTCCCGCGATCCATGCGACACTTTACGCTGCTCAATCGCACCACCACGGTGCGGCTGGGCGAGATCGTCAACGTGGATGCAGTTGCGCGAGCAACTGGAAGCGGCGCGAAAGCTGCGCTTCCACAAGTCGGAACTGATCTGGCTGGCGGGCAATACGTTTTACGGGCAGCGGGGCATCTTTGAGCCGGCGTTTCTGGAGTGGCTGGAGCGGGATTTCCGGCTCTCGGATTACGAACTTTCGGTTCGAGGACGGGCAGATTGTCGCTGAGCTTTCACGGGCTGTGGACCGAGACGACGATGTGGGAGATTTATGCGCTCTCGATCATCGACGAACTGAAGACGCGCGCCAGTCTGAAGCGGCTGAGCGAGTTCGAGCTCGACATTCTGTATGCGCGGGCCAAGACCCGGCTGTGGGAGAAGATGGAGCGGCTGCGCGGGGTTCCGCGGCTGAACGTGAGCGACTTTGGCACGCGGCGGCGGCACAGCTTTCTGTGGCAGGAGTACGTGGTGCAAGGCGATGAGCGACGTGCTGGGCGCGAGCTTTGCGGGCAGTTCGAATACCTATCTCGCTTACAAGCACGATCTGGAGGCCATCGGCACCAATGCGCACGAGCTGCCCATGGCGCTGGCGGCGATGGCCAATAGCGAGGAGGAGTTGCGATCGGCGCAGTACCGCTTGCTGGAGTTATGGCAGCAGACTTACCAGGGCGAGCTGCTGATTCTGCTGCCGGATACGTTTGGGACCACGCAGTTTCTTGAGCATGCGCCGGAGTGGGTGGCGGACTGGACGGGCCAGCGCATGGACAGCAAGGATCCCTACGTGGCCGGCGATGAATATATCGCCTGGCTGGAGCGGCGGGGGCGCGACCCGCGCCAGAAGCGGCTGATCGCCTCCGATGCGCTCGATGTGCAGGAGATTCTCGGCCTTCATGCCTGGTTTGGCGGGAGGCTGCGCAACGGGGCCACGCCGCGGGATTTCCAGCGCGCCAGCGACTTTGCGGATGAGAGCAAATGGATCCCGGAGCGGCGCATTCGTTTCAGCGCCGGATGGGGAACTTTTCTGACCAACGATTTTCGCCATTGCAACCCGCTGGGGGATGAGGACTTCAACCCGGTGAGCCTGGTGTGCAAACTGACGGATGTGGAGGGCAGGCCGGCGGTGAAGCTTTCAGACAATTACTCGAAGGCGCTGGGAGCGGCGGGGGAGGTGGAGCGCTACCGGCGGATGTTCGGAACGGCGGGCGTGGCGGATTTGCCGGTTGTGACGTGATGGCGGCGGCGAGAGCAAGCTGGTACGCGAGCGAACTGCGGCGGGAGCTGGGGCTGCGCAACCGGCTGTGGGCGAAGGGCCGGGCGCATGTGGGGAGCTACGGCAACCCGCCGGTGATTGTGTATGCGCCGGAAGATAGGCGGCATGGGAACTTTTTCGATGCCGCTTATGCAGCCATTCTAGGGCGGCCGGATTGGATGCGGCGCTTCAACAAGATTCATGCGCAGGGGCGGGCGTTGCCGAAGGCGGAACGCAAGTGGCGGGAGCTGGATTCCTCCATGAGTTCGGATGCGCTGCTGATGAATGTGTTTTGCACGCCGGGGGTAGCGGAGGCGCCTGCGGTGCGGCAGATGCTCGGAGTGGATGCGGGGGATGCGCCGGTATTCGGGTGGAAGGCGCGGGTGCCTCTGGCGGGTGGGCTGCTTGATCGCACCGAGGTGGATATGCGCTGGGGCGGGCTGCTGGTGGAGGCCAAGCTGACAGAAGGGGATTTTCAGTCGCGGGCAGCGAGGGTAGTGGAGGGGTATCGGGACTTCGATGCCGTCTTTGAGCGGGAGCTGTTGCCGCGGGTGGAGTTGAGGACGGAGAGGCGGAAAGAGGCGGCGGAGTTTCCCGAAGATTATTCGCAGGAATTTGAGGATTTGAACGATCTGCCCGGAGGGCTGCCGGAGTTGAAACCCAGGGCCTCCAGAGAGATTGAGAGTGCAGGGAAAAGTGAATCCGCTTATGCGGGCTACCAGCTGATTCGCAATGTGCTGGCGGCTTATGCTGAGGGGTGTAGCTTCTGCGTGATCCATGACCAGCGCAGGCCTGACTTGCGGGAGGCGTGGTTTGCGGTGTTGGCGGCGGTGAAGAGTGCGGAGATGCGTGTGCGGTTGAAGGTGCTGACGTGGCAGGAACTGGCGGTGTTGCTGCCGGAAGAGTTGCAGCGATTTCTGGACTTGAAGTATGGGATTGTGGGGCCGGGAAAGACGGCTTCTCCGGTGGAGTAGAGGGCTTCCTACAGTTAAGGTTGGTCCGGATTGGTGGTATCGCACTTTTATTCGAGTTTTTTCCTTGAAAGAGCCTGAACAATAATAGGGCATTCGCCCAGGATCGCTTGAGTAGACATAAAGAACCCTATCTATCGATGGATCGATCCTGCCTTAGGCGCGATAA
The DNA here is from genome assembly GCA_963796085.1 of uncultured Acidobacteriaceae bacterium. GTDB lineage: Bacteria > Acidobacteriota > Terriglobia > Terriglobales > Acidobacteriaceae > Telmatobacter. The sequence goes on from CAWCKF010000010.1 coordinate 4,804, forward strand.
GGATCAAGCTGAAACTCTGCCCTGAGAGCCGTATGAGGGATTGGGACCCCGGCAACAAACGGTTCACAGGGTGGGATGAATGGGGAAAAAATGAGGCTGGCCGGTGGAGGGAAAGGCGTAACTTCTTAGCCAGAAACGGCCATCGAACTGGTAGGTTTGATGCAGAAGGATCTCTATTCCCAGATGGCCTCAAATCCTTATTTTTCTCTTGCAGTTCTCTTCGTGGCGGCGTTGGGCTTTGGGCTGACCCCGCTGGGGCTGGCGTGGCTGTGGGCGAAGGTGTTTTCGCCGGCCAAGCCCAACGCGGTGAAGAACGCCATCTACGAGTGCGGGCTGGTTTCCAAGGGCGATGCCTGGATGCAGTTCCGCTCCGCCTACTACCTGTATGCCATCATTTTTCTGATCTTCGACGTGGAGGCGGTCTTTCTGCTGCCCTTCGCGGTGGCGTTTAGCGGGCTGGGCGTGGCGGCCTGCGTGGCGATGCTGGTCTTTGTGCTGATGCTGATCGAGGGGCTGGCGTGGGCCTGGGCAAAGGGCGTGCTGACGTGGATATGAAAACAGAGATCAGGGGTCAGAGATCAGAGATCAGTTTCCCAGGTCTCTCCGCCACGGCGGACGAGACCTGGGGCAACCGGCTGAGGATGATGGATTGATCTCTGATCTCTAGAAGCAGGAGCGTAGCGACAATGGTAGAAGAAGGGTTGAAGATCGAACTGGGCAAACAGGGCGTCTTCGTAACGACCATCCAGGAGCTCTATAACTGGGGGCGGCGCAGCTCCATCTGGCCGATGCAGTTTGGCCTCGCTTGCTGCGCGATCGAGATGATTGCGACTACCATGGCGCGTTACGATCTGGCGCGCTTTGGGGCGGAGGTCTTCCGGCCCTCCCCGCGGCAGGCCGACCTGATGATCATCTCCGGCACGGTGACCAAGAAGATGGCGCCGCAGGTGGTGCGGCTTTACAACCAGATGGCGGAGCCGAAGTATGTGATCGCCATGGGGGCATGCGCCATCTCCGGAGGGCCGTTCAAGCAGGGGTACAACGTGCTGAAAGGGATCGACCGGTATATTCCGGTGGACGTGCATATTCCCGGTTGCCCGCCGCGGCCGGAGGCGCTGATGCAGGCCTTCATCACCCTGCAGAAAAAGATCGACGCGCAGCCTTTGACCGGGGAGGGCCGTCCGCGCTTTCTGGACGCGGATGCGCAGGGCGAGTTTCCCGTGCCCGAGTATGGAGAGCACGATCTGGAGCCTTCGTCGAACAAAGGCGTCTGGCCCGTGCCGGTGGTGATAAGTGCAGGGAATAGGGAATAGGGAATAGGGAACAGGGACTAAGGGACTAGGGAGTTTCATAAACCTGCTTTGTATCAGGGCACAACTTTAGTTGTGCCGAAAAGCGTAGGAATACTAGGGGTTTTAACCCCTGCGGTTTTGAGGGAAACGGGATTGAAGACGGTAGAGGAAATCAAGATGATGATCGAGGCGGCCGTTCCGGGCGCGGGGGTAGAGATTGTGCCCAACCCGAGCGTGAGCGGGCAGCACTCGCTCGGCTGGCGCCCGGTCATGCGCTTGCGGTGGCGAAGTTTCTGCGCGACGATGCGGACTGGCCCTCGACTACCTGTCCAATGTGACCGGCGTGGACTGGCCGGATAAGGAAGTTACAGAAAAAGTGAAGGTAACCCGGCCGGTGACGAAGACTGTCGACGGCGTGGAGCAGACCACCGAAGAGACGGTGGAAGAGACGCGCAAGCGCGTAGAGCCGGGCTGCCTGGAAGCTGTCTATCACCTGTATTCGGTGGCGCTGAAGCACGGCCCGGTGGTGATCCGGATGCGAACCGTGAACCGGACGGACCAGGTGGAGCTGCCTTCGCTGACGCCAATCTGGCGCTCGGCGGAGTTTCAGGAGCGGGAGATCTTCGACCTCTTCGGGATTGTCTTCACGGGGCACCCGGACCTGCGGCGTCTGCTGATGTGGGAAGGGTTCAAGGACCACCCCATGCGGCGGGATTACGTGGAGCCGGACGACTTTGAATACGAGCCCACGGCGCACGACGAGGTGCTGGCGCGGGCCAAGGCGCATGGGGCGATGCAGGAAGGGACGGTCGCCGGGCAATGACTGTGGGCGCATTCATTCAGGAGAAGGACAAGCCGGAGGGCTGGAACCGGCCGCCGGTGATGGAGCCGGACGGCGATGGAGAGCTGCTGGAAGTGGCCATGGGGCCGCATCATCCCTCCACCCACGGCGTCTTCCGCATGGACGTGGCGCTGGACGGGGAGCGGGTGATCCGTCTGAAGCCGGTCTTCGGCTACCTGCACCGCAACCACGAGAAGCTGGCCGAGGGGATGGGCTACCTGGGGTCGATGCCCTACACCGACCGGCTGGACTACATCTGCTCGCTGACCAACAACTGGGCCTACGCGCTGGCGGTGGAGAAGCTGACCGGGCAGGAGGTTCCCGAGCGCGCCGAGTACCTGCGCGTGATTCTCGGCGAGCTAACGCGGGTGCAGAACCACGCTTCTTCGATCGGATTCCTGATCCAGGAGATGGGCGCCAGCGGAACGCCGCTGATGTACGCCTTCAAAACGCGGGAGAAGATTCTGGACCTCTTCGAGGGGCTGACCGGATCGCGCATGATGTGCAACTACATGCGCTTCGGCGGCTGCCGCGTGGATGCCTCGGCCGAGTGGCTGGCCGCGGCGCGCAAGGTGGTCGCGGGGCTGCCGGGATTTGGCGATGAGTTCGAGCGGCTGCTCACGGGCAACGAGATTCTGATGGCGCGCTGCCAGGGAGTCGGCATCCTGCGCCCGGAGTTGGCGGTGAACGCCGGTGTGACGGGGCCCATGCTGCGGGCTTCGGGCGTGAACTACGACATTCGCAAGGTGGACTCGTATGGGATCTACAACCGCTTCAAATTCCGCGTGCCGCTGGGCGATCATTGGGACGTTTACGACCGCTTCATGATCCGTCTGCTGGAGATGCGGGAGTCGATCAAAATTCTGGAGCAGGCGCTGAAAGATATTCCCTCCGGCCCGGTGATGGATGCCAAGGCCAGGATTCGCGGCTTCCGCCCCAAACCGGGCGAGGCCTACGGGCGGATCGAAGCGCCCAAGGGAGAGCTGGGGTTTTATCTCATCAGCGATGGGGGACCGAACCCCTACCGCTACCGGGTGCGACCGCCGAGTCTGATCAATCTGACTATCCTTGAGGATATGTCGCTGGGGCAGAACGTGGCCGATGTGGTGCTGATCTTTGGTTCGGTGGACATTGTGCTGGGAGAAGTGGATCGGTGAGGCAGCTGTCAGCTCACAGTTGTCAGTTGTTGATTTTGACTGTTAGCTGTTAGCTGTCAACTGTTTACTTTTTGGAGGTTTCATTGCTGGGTGAAGGAATACTGAAGGGACTGCTGGAGACGGCAAGAAACTTTGCCGGCAGTTTTGTCTCCGCGGAGCGTCTTACGACAGTGGAGTATCCGGAACAGCGCATTGCTCCCCTGGAGGCGACGCGCGATTTTCCCTTCCTGGTCTATGACGGCGCGGACTGGGAGGCCGGGCTGCGCTGCGTGGCCTGCCAGATCTGCGAGAAAGAGTGCCCTCCCAAGTGCATTTATATCGTCAAGAGCACGGATAAAAAGCCGGACTTTGTGGGCAAGCCGCAGTTTTATCCGGCCCGCTTCGATATCGATATTTCAGTGTGCATGAGTTGCCAGATCTGCGTGGAAGTTTGCCCTTTTGAAGCCATCAAGATGGATACCGAGTTTGAGCTGAGCACGACGGACCGCTTTGGCGGATTGCTGCACGACCGCGAACAGTTGGCCAAGTCAGACCAGTATTATCACCGCATTCATCCCGCCGAAGCGGAGGCTGTGGATGCGCGCCTGGCGGAGGTCAGAGCCAAATCCGACGCTAAGACTACGGCGGCAGCCGTTGCTTCAGCCGTCAAAGGCGCGGAAATACCGGCGCGGCCGGCCGGAGGCGGAGACTAGCCCATGACGGAAAACATGGACCAGGTCTTCGTTCTCCTACGGCAGTGGCTGGTGGGATTTCTGCCCGCCGGGCGGCAGGCGGCGGCCGGCGTGGTGCTGAGCGTGCTGGCCATCATCGCCATCTTTCCCGCGCTATTTGCCTTTGCCGTGTGGCTGGAGCGCAAGGGACTGGGACGCATGCAAAATCGGCTGGGCCCCAATCGCGTGGGACCCTTCGGACTCCTGCAGCCGGTGGCCGACGGCATTAAGTCGCTGACCAAGGAAGATATCGTTCCACTGAATGCGGATGCGGCGGTGCACTTTCTGGCGCCGCTGCTGCTGGTGGTGGCCGTGTTCATGGGCTTTGCGGTGCTGCCCATGGGGCGCAACATGGTGCTGGTGGATATGGACGCCGGGCTGCTGTTCTTCTTCGCCATGGGGGCCTCCACGGAGCTTTCGGTCTTCATGGCCGGATGGTCCAGCCGCAACAAGTATTCGCTGCTGGGAGCCATGCGCGCGGTGGCGCAGATGATCAGCTACGAGGTGCCGCTGCTGATGTCCAGCGTGGCGGTGGTCATGATTACGGGTTCGCTATCGCTGACCAAGATTGTGGCGGCGCAGAACCAGTACACGCGCGGACTGCCGCACTGGTACATTTTTACCCCCTGGGGACTGGCCAGCTTTGTCATGTATGCCATTGCGGCTACGGCGGAGACCAACCGCTCGCCCTTCGATTTGCCTGAAGGCGAGTCGGAGCTGGTGGCAGGCTACAATACGGAATACTCGGGCTTCAAGTTTGCGCTCTTCTTTCTGGGCGAGTACCTGGCCATGTTTTCCATTTCCGGGCTGGGCACCACGCTGTTTCTGGGCGGGTGGTCGGCGCCGCTGGCCGTTCTGGGCTGGGTTCCATCGTGGATCTGGTTCTTTTCAAAACTGATGCTCTCGGTTTTCGTCTTCATCTGGATGCGCGGAACGCTGCCGCGGCTGCGCCAGGACCAGCTGATGAACTTTGCCTGGAAGTTTGTGCTGCCGCTTACGCTGCTGAATCTGCTGGTGGCCGCGCCATGGCGGTTTCTGGGCGAGGGATGGGAGCGGTGGGTGGTGTGTTCGGCCGTTCTGGTGCTGGCCTACGTGGTTATGGGCTGGTCGGGAATGCGGCGGGGACACTTTGGGCCGAGGAGATACCGCTATGCGGAGTAACTGCCGATGAGCTTTGCGTTCTATCTGATCGCGGCGCTGACGCTGGCCGGCGGGCTGGCGGCGGTGCTCTTGAAGAACACCGTGCATTGCGCGCTGGCGCTGACCGTGGCCTTTGCCGGTATGGCGTTGCTTTTCCTGCAACTGGACGCGCAGTTTGCCGGCTTTGCGCAGATTCTGGTTTATATCGGCGCGGTGGCCATCCTGGTGGTCTTTGCCATTCTGCTGACCAAGGGGTCGGAGACCCCCAAAGGCGGCATCTATAGCAGGCACTGGGTTGCGGGACTGGTGATTGCGGCGGGCGTTTTTGCGGTGCTGGGCTGGGCTGTTTTGCAGAGTGCTTCCTGGCTCCCGCAGGCCGCGCAGGCCCCGGCGGTGACTGTCTCGCAGATTGGCAATGCGCTGATGAGCCGCTACGTGCTGCCGCTGGAGATTGTGGCGCTGCTGCTGACCGCGGCGCTGATCGGCGCGGTGGTTGTGGCCATGCACGAGAAAGAGGGGGCCAAATGACGCCGCTGGCGGGATATCTTCTGGTGGCCGCGCTGTTGTTTTCCATCGGCCTGGCCGGGGCGTTGACGCGGCGCAACGCCATCCTGGTGCTGATCGGGATAGAGCTGATGCTGAATGCGGCCAACCTGAACCTGATTGCCTTCTGGCGCTACGGGCCGCATCCCGAGGCGCTGACGGGGATGATGTTTGCGATCTTTTCGATTGCCGTGGCGGCGGCGGAGGCGGCGGTGGGATTGGGGCTGGTAATCCATATCCATCGCCACGCGCATACCACGGACCTGGACGCCATGAACAGGATGAGAGGTTGAGGCGGTGATGCAAGATGAAATGACACTGCGCACTCTGAGGTATGTATCTCAGCACCTAACTACGGGACCGGACTACTACGTGTCATATATAACAATGATTCTTTGGCTTATTCCAGCAGCACCCATCGCGGCTTCGGGCGTGATTGCGTTGCTCAAGCAGCTCAGGCGCAGGACGGCGGCTGCGCTGGCTATCGGGTCGCTGAGCTTCTCGCTGTTGCTCTCGCTGGTTGCTTTCTGGCATGTGGTGGCTGCATGGGCGCATGGCATTGCCGTGCGCGAGACGGTGAACTTTACCTGGATTCATTTTGGAGCCAAAGTTGGCGCGGGGAACGTGGACCTGGGCTGGGTGCTCGATCCGCTCTCCGCCGTGATGCTGGTGATGGTCGCGCTGGTGGGGTTGCTGATCTTCATCTACTCCATCGGCTACATGGAGCACGATGAAAACTTCACGCGCTTCTTCTGCTTCATGAGCCTCTTTGCGGGATCGATGCTGGGAGTGGCGATTGCCAACAGCCTGCTGCTGCTGTTCATGTGCTGGGAGTTAGTGGGACTTACTTCGTACTTATTGATCGGCTTCTGGTACCAGAAGCCGGCGGCCGCGGCGGCGGCCAAGAAAGCTTTCATCACAACGCGCGTGGGCGATCTGTTTTTTCTTCTGGGAATCGTCTGGTTGTTCGCGCAGACGGGGACGCTGCTCTTCTATAACGGCGGGGCCGGCTCCCTGGAGGCTGGTGCGCTGGCGGGATTGCTGGCCCGGCCGGCGGCGCTGGGGTTGACGGCGGCGGGCGCGATTGGACTGCTGATTTTTTGCGGAGCGGCGGGCAAGAGCGGGCAGTTTCCACTGCACGTGTGGCTGCCGGACGCGATGGAGGGTCCGACGCCGGTATCGGCGCTGATTCACGCGGCGACCATGGTGGCCGCGGGCGTTTATCTGATTGCGCGTGTGTATCCGCTGATGGCCGCGGGCGCGCTGGCCGGGGGAACGACGGCGGCGCTGACGGTGGTCACCTGGGTGGGCGCTGCGACGGCGGTCTTTGCCGCGCTGATTGCCGTGGCGCAGAACGATATCAAGCGCATCCTGGCCTACTCCACGATTTCGCAACTGGGCTACATGATGGCCGGCCTGGGGATGGGCGGCGTGGCCGTTGGAATGTTCCACTTAATCACTCATGCGTTCTTCAAGGCGCTGTTGTTCCTGGGCGCGGGTTCGGTGATTCATGGCTGCCATGAGGAGCAGGATGTGCGGCGCATGGGCGGCCTGCGGGCCGATATGCCGCTGACCTTCGCAACCTATGGGATAGGCATGTTGGCGCTGTGCGGGTTTCCGCTGCTTTCGGGGTTCTGGAGCAAGGATGGGATTCTGGAGGCGGCCCAGCACTGGAGCGTAGCCAGGACGCCGTTTTACATGCTGGTCTTCGGCGCGCTGCTGACCGCGTTTTATATGACGCGGCAGGTGGGCTACGTCTTTTGGGGCCACTGGCGGGGCGGCAAACCCGCGCACGAGAGCCGCGCGGTGATGACGCTGCCGCTGGCGATTCTGGCTTTCTTTGCTATGGTGCTGGGCTTGATTGGAACACCGGCGTGGTCGTGGTTCCGCGGCTTCCTGGAGAGCCGGGCGGTGAACTTTGACTGGCATGGATTTGGCGAGCCGGGGCTGCTGGCGTTGATGGGAACCTCGACGGTGGTGGTTTTTCTGGGCCTGGGACTGGGGTGGTGGCTCTACGGAGGGCCGGCGCCTAAACCGGAAGAGCCCGATGTGCTGGAGCGGGCTGCGCCTGTGCCGTGGGGCTGGCTGCGCGACCGGCTCTATGTGGATGAGCTCTACGGAGTGACGGTGATTGCGTTTTATCAGTGGTGGGCGCGGGTTGCGGATTGGCTGGACCGCCGGGTTTGGGGCGGCGTGGTGGCTGGAGTTGCGTTCGTATTCAGAGGATGGGCGCTATTCAACCGCTACCTCGATAACGACTGGGTGGATGGCGGCTTCGACAAGGGCTGCGAAGAGTTGGGCGTGGGCGGAGGATTGCTGTCGCGTGTGCAGACGGGGCGCGTGCAGACTTACCTGAGAATTCTGGCGCTGGCAGTGATGGCGTTGGCGGCGATGCTGATCTGGAGCAGCTTGCCATGAGTGGATTCCCTATATTGACGCTGTTGACCGTGCTGCCCCTCGCGGGAGCGGCGATTGCGCTTTGGTCGGGCAGGCATGCGCGGGCTGTGGCTTTGATTACGACGCTGATAAGTTTGGCGCTGGCGCTCATGGTGTGGACGCGGCTGCCCGCGAACGGAAGCATGGTGCTGGTGGAACGGGCGGCATGGGCGCCGTCGCTGGGCATCGAGTATCACCTGGGCGTGGACGGGCTGGGCGCGCTGATGCTGGTATTGTCGGCCATTGTCACCCTGATGTCGGTGGATGCGGCGCACCGCGTGCATCACCAGCCGGGACTCTACTTCGGGCTGGTGCTGCTGCTGGAGGCGGGACTCTTCGGCTCGTTTACGGCGCTGAACTTCTTTCACTGGTTTCTGTTTTGGGAGCTGAGCCTGATTCCGGCCTTCTTCCTCATCAAGCTGTGGGGCGGAGCACGGCGAGGGCCGGCGGCGACGCAGTTCTTCATCTACACCATGGCCGGCTCTGCGGCGCTGCTGGTGGCGTTTCTGGCGGTCTTTGTCGCCACCGGCAGCATGGATTTCCAGCACCTGACGCTGCTGGCTTCAACGGGCGAACTGGAGCAGATGATCACGGCGCGCCTGGGGCCGGTGACGCTGTGGCTGGCCATCGGCGTGCTGGCCGGGTTTGCGGTGAAGGTGCCCATGATTCCCTTTCATACCTGGCTGCCTGCGGCGTATGCCGAAGCGCCTTCGCCGGTGACCATGCTGCTGACCGGCGCGATGTCGAAGATGGGCGTCTATGGGCTGCTGCGCATTGCGATTCCTCTCTTCGGGGCACAGATTGCTGGCATGCGCACGCCGCTGCTGGTGCTGGCCGTGGCTACGGTAGTGATGGGCGCATGGGCGGCGGCGGTGCAGAAGGACCTGAAGCGCGTCTTTGCGTACCTGAGCGTGAATCACCTGGGCTATTGCCTGCTGGGAATCTTTGCGCTGGCGGTTCCTGTGGCTGTGGGGGACGCGGGGGCATTGGCCAGCCAGTCGGCGGCGCTGAACGGCGTGTTCCTGCAGATGTTCAACCACGGGGTAACGGCGGCGGCGCTGTTCTGGTTTGTGTCTATCCTGCAGTGGCGGACGGGCGGCCATCGCGGCATCGACGACTTTGGCGGGCTGCGCAAACCGGCGCCGGTGCTGGCCGGGCTGATGGGGATTGTGCTCTTCTCCTCGCTGGGACTGCCGGGACTGAACGGGTTTCCGGGTGAGTTTCTGATCTTCCGCGGCGTCTTTCCGCTGGCCTGGGTGGCGGCGACGCTTTCGCTTCTCGGCCTGCTGGTGACGGCGGCGGTGATTCTGACGGTGATTCAGAAAGTGTTTTGGGGACCTGTGCCGGAGCATTGCGTCGGTTTTCCTGATCTGCACCACGGCGAGCGGCTGGCGCTGGCTCCGGTAATCGGGCTGATGCTGCTGGTGGGCCTTGTGCCCCAGTTGATTGTGTACGGCGTGAACCCAACGGTTCAATACCTGCTGGCGCACTGGAGATTCTGATGCTGGCCTGGACGATCTATCTCTCGTTTGCCGGGGCGCTCGTTGAAGCGCTCTTGCCCAAAGGCAAGGCCGCGCTGGCGCGGTGGCTGGCGCTGGCGGTGGCGGTGGCCGGGCTGGCGCTGGCGGTGCAGGGGTTTGTGGCCAGCATGGGACAGGGACGCGTGGTGATTGTCGACCTGCCCTGGGTGCCGTCGATGGGAATCCACTTCCTGCTGGCGGCCGATGGCATCAGCCGCGTGCTGGTGCTGCTGACCGGGCTGGCGGCGGTGGCCGGAGTTCTGTTCAGTTGGAACATCGAGCTGCGCACCAATGAGTTTTTCGCCTTCTTTCTGGCGCTGATCGGCGGGGTCTACGGGGTTTTTCTCAGCTTCGATCTGTTTCTGCTCTTCGTCTTCTACGAAATCGCCATTGTGCCCAAGTACTTCCTGATCGCCATCTGGGGCTCCACGCGGCGCGAGTACGCGGCCATGAAGCTGGCGCTCTATCTCCTTTGCGGGCTCGGCGATGGTGCTGATCGGGCTGCTGGCGGCCTATACGACGGCGGGCAGCCATTCGACGGGGCTGGTTGAGCTGGCGCACGCTGGGCTGCCGGTGAGCTTCCAGATGTGGTGTTTCCCGCTGGTCTTCACGGGCTTTGCGATTCTGGCCGGCATGTGGCCTTTCCACACCTGGGCGCCCACCGGCCATGTGGCCGCGCCCACGGCCGCTTCCATGCTGCTGGCCGGAGTGGTGATGAAGCTGGGCGCTTACGGCTGCCTGCGGGTGGGGATGGCGCTCTTTCCGCACGGCCTTGATCCATGGGGATTTTCCTTCGCCGGCATCGGCTCGTGGCGCGACGTCTTTGCTCTGCTGGCGGTGGTGGGCATTGTCTATGCCGCGTTGGTGGCGCTGGTGCAGACCGACTTCAAATTTGTGATCGGCTATTCCAGCGTGGGCCACATGGGCTTTGTGCTGCTGGGCCTGATGACGCTGAACCAGATCGGCGTAACCGGCGCGGTGTTGCAGATGTTTTCGCACGGCATCATCGCGGGCCTGCTCTTCGCCATTGTGGGCCGCATCGTCTACGACCGCACGCATACGCGGCAATTCGCGGATCTGGAAACCATGCATCTCTCGAAGAGGCTGCCCTTTGCCGCCTGGGCCTTTGTGATTGCCGGCCTGGCCTCGATGGGACTGCCCGGCTTCTCCGGCTTCGTGGCCGAGCTGCAGGTGCTGGTGGGTGCGTGGAAGGTGAATCCCTGGTGGACGGCCGTGGCGGGCGTGGGCATTGTGGTAGGCGTGGCTTACACCTGGCGCGCCATGCAGAAGGCCTTCTTCAGCGATGCGTTGCCCAGCGCGCATGTGCTGGAGCAGGAACAGGGCCATGAGTTCGCCGCCATTACCTGGCCGGAAGTTACCGGCGTGGCGCTGCTGGCCGGAGTGAGCCTGGCGGTCGGGCTTTACCCGAGGATTCTGCTGGATGCGATTGAGCCGGCGGTGAAGGCGCTGCTTGCGGGAGGGGGGCAATGAACTACGCAGACCTCTTTCGCGCCACGCTGCCGGAGACCGCGCTGGATGTGGCGGCGCTCCTGGTGCTGATCGTGGACCTGGGTTTCTTGCGCAAGGCTGTGCTCAGGGTGCGTGTGGCCGTGGCGGCGCTCGTGGGAGTAGCTGGCTGCGGCGCAGCCATTTGGGCGGTGCTACGGCAGGGAACCGGGGGCCTGAGCTACCAGAGCAGCGGCGAGCTGCTGCTGACCACGGGCGGATTTACGGCCGTGGCGCAGGTGGGCATTCTGGCTTTGACGGCGCTCACGCTGCTGCTGCTGCTCGACGCGGATTTCACCCGGCATGTGGGCGAGTATGCGGCGGTGGTGCTGATGGCGGCTACCGGCGGCTTGCTGATTGCCGCGGCGCAGGACCTGCTGGTGATCTTCGTGGGACTGGAACTGTTGAGCCTGGGGCTCTACATTCTGACCGCCTTTGCCAAGCGATCGGGCAAGAGCGCGGAGGCAGCCATCAAGTACTACTTATTCGGGGGAATGTCGGCGGCCTTTCTGCTCTTTGGGTTCAGTTACCTCTATGGAATCACCGGATCGACCAATCTGCACCAGATTCTGTTGGCGGTGAGTGAGCGGAACGCTAATCAGCTTCAGCCTTTGCTGTATGTGTCGCTGGTGATGATTGCGGCCGGTCTGGGCTTCAAGGTTGCGGCTGTGCCTTTTCATCTGTGGGCGCCGGATACCTATGAAGGCGCGCCGGCTCCGGCAGCGGCGTTTATCGCCTCGGTTTCCAAGTTGGCCAGCTTTGCATTGCTGCTCGCCATCAGCACGGCGGCGCTGCACGTTTTCGATGGCGGGCAAGCGGCGCCAGGTTTCTGCCGCGGCTTTCGGATTCCCTGGTCGCTGATTCTGACGGTACTTTCCGCGGCTTCGATGGTGCTGGGCAACCTTGCCGCCTTGGCGCAGACGAGCGTGCGCAGGCTGCTGGCCTACTCGGCGATTGCGCACGCAGGCTACATTCTTCTGGGGCTCGCTTTTTTCTCCTATTCCTCCCGCAGCGCCGCGGCGGTGCTCTATTACGTGCTCACCTACGGCCTCACCACCGTAGGCGCCTTTGGCGTTGTAGCGGTGGTGGAGCGGGCCGCGGGCAGCGACCGCATGGATGCATTTCTGGGGCTGCACAAGCGCAATCCGCTGTTGGCGGCGGTGCTGCTGGTGCTGTTCCTGTCGCTTGCCGGGATTCCGCCGCTGGTGGGCTTCTGGGCCAAGTTCAATCTATTTACCGCTGTGCTGGGTGTCACAGTTGGACCGGTTCCCTTCGCGCTGGTGGCTCTGGCGGTGGCCTTCAGCGCGGTCTCGCTCTACTACTATTTGCAGGTGCTGAAGCGGGCTTATGTGATGCAGGGCGTGGACGAAACGCCGATCAAGGCGCATCCGCTAACGCTGGCGGTGCTGGTGGGGATTGCAGTTGCGGTGGTTGTGCTGGGCTGCTTTCCGGCGCTGCTGCAAGGTTGGATAGAGAGTTTCAACCTCATAAATTGAATGGGAATTGCAACCTGGCTGGGGCAGGATGGTGGGTTGACGGCATCCGTGTGCCGTCATTTTACTTAAAATGATTTTTATACGGTCAAAGCGAATCTCTGAAATTAAGGGATTTTTAGAAATTTTCTGCACTGTTTTTACACTTTTTGTTGTGGAAATATGGGTTTTACGGTTAGAGTTGACTTTTCTAATTGATTATAAATTTTTCGTTTTTCCCTGAAGTACCTGTTTTTCTGAGGTGTATTCATGGTCTGCCCAAAGTGCCAATCTGGTTCTCTCTCCATTATTCCCGCGGAAATCCGGCTTTATCGCAACAGCCCTCGCACTCTCAGTCATCCACCCATGACACCTTCTCCTGATATACGGGTTTGCCTGGATTGCGGCTGGTCGGAGTTCTTTATACCGCAGACCTGGCTTTCCGCCGGGTGGTTGCGTCCTCTGCGCCCGCAGGTTGTTTCCGGCAATCCCGGTATCACGCCGCCGAATGTGGCTGTAATGACCTAGTAGAACGGTGGAGAGTTGTCCTGGGCTCGAATAGCCAATTGCTTTCGTAGCTACGATCGTTCGTGCGTATCCCCGTGAAGGGCTGGAAGAGAACTATAGATTCACCTGCATCGCGTGCGCCGATTCTTGCCACTATCCGGATCGCGCGTCAACGGCCCGTATCGTAATCAACATCATCACCACGACGGTTCTTAGCTGAACTAATGATTGAAATTACGAAGCGGCGTCTCTGTCATGGCGCATATATATAATGATGCGATATGAAATCAACTTCATCTCTCCCTCCTGAAGTTGTACCCTCCCAACCCAGTAAGTTTCTGCGTGATGTGGTTCAGCGCAACCGGCGCGGCGAGGCGGCCGGCACCTATGCGGTCTGCTCGGCGCATCCGGCGGTGCTGGACGCCGCCATTCGCCAGTCCCTGGCCGACGGTACGGTGCTGCACGTGGAATCCACCTCCAGCCAGGTGAACCAGTACGGCGGTTACACGGGGAGTACGCCCGCCCAGTTTGCCAGATTCATACGCGGGGCCGCGGAAAAAGCGGGGCTGCCTTCCGCGCGGGTGCTGCTGGGATCGGACCACCTGGGACCGTATTGCTGGCGGCGAGAGCCTGCCGCAACGGCGATGGACAACGCGCGCGAGCTTACCGCGCAATGCGTGCTGGCCGGCTACCAGAAGATCCACCTGGATGCGAGCATGGCCTGCGGCGGCGACCCCGCTGTACTCCCCGTTGCGGTGGTGGCGGAACGCGCCGCCATCCTCTGCCAGGTTGCAGAAGAAAGCTTTGCTTCACTGCCCAAGGGATCGCCTCACCCGCTCTATGTAATCGGCACAGAGGTTCCGGTACCTGGCGGAGAAGTGGCCGATGGCGAGCCTCCCTTGCCCACAACGCTCAAAGACCTGCATTTGTCGCTGGATGCATTCCGGACGGCCTTTGCGGCGCACGGTCTCCAATCGGCCTGGGAGAACGTGATCGGGATGGTGGTGCAGCCGGGAGTGGAGTTTGGCGACACTTCCATCTTTGAATATGACCCGCGGAAAGCCGGGCATCTGGTGAAGGGATTGCCGGCCAGCCCTGAGCTTGTTTACGAAGCCCACTCCACCGACTATCAAACGCCGTTGAGCCTGGTGCGGCTGGTAAAAGATCACTTCGCCATCCTCAAGGTAGGTCCGTGGCTGACCTTCGCCTACCGGGAAGCTGTTTTCGCACTGGGTTTCATCGAGAGCGAGATGCCGGAGCACAAGCAAGGCGCGTCGCGCGTGCGAGAGGTGCTGGAGGCCGAGATGCTGCGCAACCCGGCAAACTGGAAACCGTATTACCACGGGGACGATGCGCAGCAGAAGTTTGCGCGCGCCTTCAGCCTCAGCGACCGCTGCCGCTATTATTGGCCGCAGCCGCCCATTCAGAAGGAGGTGGACCGGCTGCTGCATAACCTGAGCGGCCCGCTGCCGCTGGCGCTGCTGAGCCAGTACCTGCCGTGTGAGTACGAAGCCATCCACGACGGCAGCCTGGATAACTCAGCGACTGCGATCATTCGCCATCATATCCAGAGCGTGCTGAAAGTGTATGCAGCGGCTTGTGGCGCTAAAGCCTCATAAAATTGCATATATATTGGAGCAGGGTTGTGCGGACCTCTCGGAGTCTTCTTCGTTGTGTGGAGCGTGTATCGTGAAGTGCCGGGCAAAGATTGTTCTGATTCTTCTCTCTGTCGCCGCCGTGATCGCCGGGCGCAATCGTCGAGGAATGACCGCGATCCAGATCAAGAGACGCAGGTACGTGGGTATTGGACCGATCCGTCAACGGGCTTGATGTGGGCTGGAAAGGACAACGGTAAAGACGTGAGCTTCAAGAGTGCTGTGAAGTATTGCCGCGATCTGAGGTTGGCCGGGTACACTGACTGGAGGTTGGCAAACATGTCCGAGTTGCAAGGCATATATGATAAGACAGCCAATGCTCCAGGGTTAGCTGGCACACATGACGACGTCCCGACCAAGTGGCACGTGAAGGGCAATCTGTTCTTGACCGGTTATCAATGGGCCAACAATCAGAGTGGGCGCACTTCGGAGTACCAGTATTACTTCGACTTCAATGAAGGAAAATCGAACAACCAACCAAGCGGGTTCCCGTACTCCTCCGCGTTCATGCGCGCGTTGTGTGTGCATTGATAGGAAAGTGTTGCGGAAGGGACAGTGAAATGCAGACCTTTGCTCATGAAATGTTACGCGAGATCTACGAGCAGCCCGAGGCGCTTCGCCGCACCGTGGCGCTTTATCTGGAGGACAGGAAGCTGAAGCCGGATGTAGCCAGTATGCTGGCGCGCTGGCCTACTCCGGAGGGCGAAGTTCTGATCGCAGCCTCCGGCTCCAGCCGCCATGCCGGCCTGGCCGCAAATGCCTCTGCCAATAGTCTGCAATGTCAGTAAGGCAATCAACTGACATAGAGTTGTACGTTACTGACTTTGAAAACCACATTTCAAGCACATACTGCGGCTATAGTCAGGAGAAACAATGGTTATGTTTCAGAGAGTTTTAAGTAGCATACTTTTTGTCGGGGTATTAACGTTTGGGGCATTCAATTCAGAAGCTCAGGACAAAGCGCCATCTACAGTGCCGGACCTGGATGGTATGCATATGAAATCAATCCAAAATCCGCCGCAATCCGCTCCCTCGTTTACGC
The DNA here is from genome assembly GCA_963796085.1 of uncultured Acidobacteriaceae bacterium. GTDB lineage: Bacteria > Acidobacteriota > Terriglobia > Terriglobales > Acidobacteriaceae > Telmatobacter. Next base: position 20,625 of record CAWCKF010000010.1, read on the forward strand.
TCACGATAAGTACGAATGCATCCGAATTTCGTGTCGGATCGAGAATATCGATTTCTGTCATTCAGAAGAACATAACAAACCACACTATTGACCGCTCTGGATGGTACTCGGATACGGGGGATATGTCGTACTCGTTTGACGTGAGAGACGAAGACGGAAAACCAGCCGAAAAAATTGTACACCAGCACCCTGAGATGGATACGCCGGGTTACTATTGGAACTCAATTCCGGCCGGTGAAAGCTACACGCAGAATTTGCAGATAAGCAAAATCTATAAGTTTGATCGGCCCGGAAAATATATCATTCAGGTCTTCCGCCCAGATATCGATTTCAAAGATAACGCGGGCAACTTTGTGAAAGTGAAGTCCAACACAATTACTATAACTATAATGGGATAACTCCTCCTGAAGCCCATGCCCCGGGCGCGCAATCTAGATCCGGGGCGGGCTTCTTATGTTTCTGCAATTCTGAAAGGAACGCGCCCATGCGCAAGCTCTTGGGGAAATGGATATGTTTGTGCCGCGGCACGCCGGGAATCGTCAGCCTTCGATCCTTTGATAATCTTATAATTGCTCAAGCTCCGATTTCCGTCGATGAGATAATGGGAATGGGATTGTGAAAATGCAGACCTTTGCACATGAAATGTTGCGCGAAATCTACGAGCAGCCTGAGGCGCTTCGCCGCACCGTGGCGCTTTATCTGGCGGACAAAAAGCTGAAGCCGGATGTGGCCAGTATGCTGGCGCGCTGGCCTACTCCGGAGGGCGAGGTTCTGATCGCAGCCTCGGGCTCCAGCCGCCACGCCGGCCTGGCCGCGGAGATCCTGCTTGAGGACCTCTGCGGCCTGGCCGTCGATGTGGAGTATGCCAGCGAATACAGTACCCGCAGAAGCAAGGATCATCGCCGTCCCAGCGTTTTGGTGCTCTCCCAATCCGGCGAGACCTTTGACACGCTGGCGGTGCTGCGCGAGGCGCGCCGGCGCGGGCAAAAGACCCTGGCCATCACCAACGCCACTGCCTCCACCATGGCGCACGAGGCCGATGTCTCCATGCCGCTGGGCGCCGGCGTGGAAAAGGCGATTCCGGCCACCAAGAGCTTGACCTGCCAGTTGGCCGCGCTCTTTCTGCTGGGCCTCTATGAGGCGCGGCGGCTGGGACGGATGGATGCCCCGGAGCTGGCGGCGAACATTGAGCGCTTGCTGGCCCTGCCCGCAAGCCTCGAAGAACAGCTCGACGGCTGGCGCGAGCAGATGGCCGGACTGGCCGCAAAATACAAATCCGCCGCTACCTTCCTCTTCCTGGGCCGCGGCATTCACTACGCCATCGCGCGCGAGGGAGCCTTGAAGCTGAAAGAAGCTTCTTACGTTCCCGCCGAGGGCTATCCGGCGGGCGAGCTGAAGCATGGGCCCAATGCGCTGGTCAGCGACCGCGTGCCGCTGGTGGTGATGGCCACCGTGGACCGTATGCTGGAAGGCTCGGTGCTGCGCTATGAGAAGACGCTGCAACTTCTGCGCGAGATGAAGGCGCAAGGAGCCAGGGTGATTGCCATTGCCAACGCCGGAGACCGGAAAGTGGCGCATCTGGTGAGCGATTGCGTAGAGGTGCATCCGGCCACCGAGTACCTGCTGCCCATCGCCGGAGGTTATTCCCCTGCAACTGTTTGCTTATTTCATGGCGCTGGAGCACGGCGTGGACGTGGACCGGCCCAGAAATCTCTCCAAGGCGGTCGTGGAAGGGTAGAGCGCCGGCGATGGCAGTGCTCCACTGCCTACTTTTTATTCTTCCAGTAATAAATCGTGTAGGCGAGCGTTGTCGCCAACACCGACGCTGTCATTCCCACAGCAGCTACAGCGGAGAGCCAGAACAGCCACTTCAGGCACCAGTGCTCCGCTGCGCCAAGTGCTGCATAGGCAACTACTAATCCCCAGAAATTTTGGCTGAGACTGACTTTGAATTGCTCTTGGGCTGGCATTTTGCGCGATCTCCATTCTCTCGTGATGGGCCTGCAATGGGCAGATTAGCACAGAAACGCACCCTGCCCGCGACTGCGAAAATCCGGTCGAATATCGTATACTGTTGGGTAAGCAATCATAAGCCCTCGGGCAAGGAGAACCCTCAATGCAGGAGCAGAAATTGAGCGTGGCTTTCTATGGCCACACGCGACAGTACCACAACATCAAGGCGGAAATCGACGCCCAGATCAAGGATGTTTTGGAGAGCGGCCAATATGTGATGGGACCGGTATTGAAGCGGTTTGAGCAGGAATTCGCCGCATTCCACGGCACGAAATACGCCATCGGCGTGGGCAACGGAACGGATGCGATCTGGCTGACGCTGCAGGCCCTCGGCATCGGCCCCGGCGACGAGGTCATCACCCACACCAACACCTTCTTCGCCACCGCGGAAGCCATCTGGCTGCGCCGGGCGACCGCCGTCTTCGTCGACTGCGACCCCAGGACCAACTGCATTGATCCCGCCAAGATCGAAGCGGCCATCACGCCGCGCACCAAGGCCATTATTCCGGTTCATCTTTACGGGCAATGCGCGGACATGAAGGCGATCCGCAAGATCGCCGACAAGCACAAGCTCTATCGTGATCGAAGACAACGCCCAGGGCATCGCCTCCCGCGGCGACGGCTTCCGGGTTGGCGAATTGAGCGACGCCGTCACCACCAGCTTCATCATCCAGAAGAACCTGGGACGCTTCGGCGACGGCGGAGCGATGGTCACCAACAACCCGGAGATCGACCGCATCGTGCGCAAGCTGCGCAACCACGGATCGGAAAAGCGCTCCTGCCACAGCTTCGGCTACAACAGCCGCCTCGACGATCTGCACGCCGGCATTCTCAGCGCCAAGCTGAAGCACATCGACGAGTGGAGCGACCAGCGGCGCAAGTGGGCGGCGCGTTACACCAAGGGCCTGGCCGGCGCGAAGAACATCACGCTGCCCTACGAGACTCCCGGCTACCGTCACGTCTACCACCTCTACGTCATCGAGACCAAGAAACCCGGCGCACCGCGACGTGCTGCTGAAGTTCCTCAACGACGAAGGCATCGACGCCAAGTGCCACTATCCCATCGCCATCCACCAGCAGGAGGGATATCCCTGGGGCCATCAAGCCCGCATCGTTGGACCGATTCCGAACTCGGAACGCAACGCGGCCTGCTGCATTTCGCTGCCCATGTTCCCCGAACTGACCGCCGAGGAAGTGGACTACACCATCGCCAAGGTCCTGGAGTGGGACGGGAGGACCCGGTGAGCAAGAAATATCGAGTTGTGGTCGTGGGCATGGGCAAGCGCGGCATGCACCATGCCACGGCGTTTCAGGCCAACGGGCGCTTTGAGGTAGTGGGTGTCTGCGATATCGACCCCACTCGTTTGGATGCGGCGGCGGCCAAATTCGGCGCCGCCAAGGGCACGGACGCGCGCCAGTTGTGCGCCTCCCTCAAGCCCGACATCTTCTGCTTCTGCACGCTGCCCAACCTGCGCACCGCCATGATCAAAGCGGGAATCGAAGGCGGGGCGCGCCTGATCGCCTTTGAGAAGCCGGTGGCGCTGACCACCAAAGAGGGCTTCGAGGTAAAGCGAATGCTGGACGCGGCCAAGGTGAAGGCCGTGGTCAGCCATCAGCACCGCTACGGCGAGCACTACCGCAAGGTCAAGGAGATCATCGCCAGCGGCGCGCTGGGCCGCGTGCACACGGTCTACGGCACGTCCACGGGCTGGATGACGCACATGCTCTCGCACCTGATCGACTACATGCGCTGGTACAACGCTGAGGCGCCGGCCCAGTGGGTAATGGCGCAGGCCGCCGGACGCGGCAAGCTGGCGGACATCCATCCTTCGCCGGACTACATCGCCGGCTTTATCCAGTTCGCCAACGGCGTGCGCGGCATGTCGAGTGCGGCGCGGGCGCGCCGGACGTTCCGGAAGTCGAAGTACTGGTGGCGCAAGTGCCGCATCGGCGCGCAGGGCACGGACGGCTTCGCGGAGGTCCTCACCGGCGGCGGCTGGCGCGCGGTCACAAAGGAAGGCGCTTCTTCAGGACCGGGCAGCATGAACTACGATCTCGACATGCCGCCTTACGTGCAGGAGATGGCCGACTGGCTGGACGACGACCGCAAGGTCCATTCCTGCAACTTCAGCAGCGCCTATGCGGGCTTCGAGATCATGATGGCGCTCTGCCGCTCGGCCGCAACCGGCGGGCAGGTGGCGCTTCCGCTCTCCGGCGCGCTGGATGAGATCGAGCTTCTGAAGAAACATGTGGCCGACCGTCCAGTGTTGCTCTCCACCCCGGTCAACGCCAAGGAATACGGCGTGGCCTAGCAACTTCGGCTTCTCCATTCAAGCGAGGAACCTGCGCGATGCAATATGCAGGTTCCTCGTTTTTTTGTGCTTATAGTATTGCCATTAACGGCCCGCCGCCTTCCCTGCAAAATGAGCCTCAATCTCTTCCAGGGTCATGCCTTTGGTCTCCGGCAGCCAGAATGCCGCCACCAGGAAATAAATCACCGTGAAGCCGGCGAAGAGAAAGAAGATGGAGGAATATCCATACCTGCCCACGAAGGGGAGAAAAATTCCCGCCAGCGTGGTTGAAACCAACTGATTTATGGTCAGGGCGATACTCATCCCATTGGACCGGATGCGCGTTGGCATCAACTCTGAAAGGGCAAGCCAGACGCACACACCGGGACCAAGCGCAAAAAACGCCCTGAATACATATAACCAGAAGGCTACCCACCATCCGTGGCTGGCATCCGGCACCCGGCCCATCAAGGCTTTCTTGATCTTCAGCGGCGCGGTCCGGGCCGCATTCAGGTTGGCAAATGGATGCTTCAAAAAAGCTGCCGCGCGGCTGGCGGGAACGCAGCTTGCGCGCGTGATCTGCAGGGGAACCGACGCCTGGTCGCCGGAGCGCGCATAGGTGGTTGCGGCCGTGAAGTCTCCGTAGGAGTAGATGACCGCGAGAGATGCGCGATCGCTGCCGATATCGCTTCCCCTATATCCTTCCGCGGCCAGCAACCTGCTCGCTTCAGCCTGATCGAAGCGCAAGGTCAGTTCCTGGTTTTTGCCCACCATGGCCTGAACCTGGTTGCGGCAATCCACGCTCTGCTTTTCGGTGCCAAGAAACAGCACCCCCACGGCAGTCAGGGATACAATGATTCCGCTGGTGCCCAGAACCAGCAGAAACTTGCGCCCCTTGCGATCCACCAGCGCAATTCCCACCATGGTCATGACGAAATTCACTACCGTGAAGATCACATAGCCCCAGTGCGCCTGCAGATCGGATAGTCCGCTTTGCAGAAGAATTGCGGTGTTATAACCGAGGATCGAATTCACGCCGGTGGCCGTGGTGCAGAAGAGGATGATGCAGGCCATCAGGAATGGCATCGCATACATGCGGCGCAAGAGAGAATCCTGGATGCTTTGCCCGGTTATGTGCCTGGATTTGCGCAGCGCCGCGGCGGTGTGCGCCGTCTCCTCCATCTCCTTCATCTCCAGGTTGGCTTGTTCCGCACTCCGGGAGCGAAGCAGCGCCGCTAAGGCCAGTTCCCTTTTGCCTTTTCTCAAGAGCCAGCGTGGAGACTCGCTCACGAACAGGCTGCCCACCATGAACAACAATCCGAGCGGGAGTGAAGCCCAGAAGATGCGCCGCCAGACCTGGTCCTTGAAGGCAAAGAGGGTGGCGGCGTCGGCGGCCCTGGCCACCGCCTCCACGCGGTAACTGAAGTAAATTCCAGCCACCGCCGCCGCAACAAAGCCCAGCGTAAGCAGCCACTGGAAGAAACCGGTACCTTTGCCTCGATTTGACGCCGAAAGGCACTCAGCCAGATACAGCGGAATCACCACTCCAACCAAACCGGCGCAGATCCCTTGCAACAGTTGTCCCAGGAACAAAGGCCCATATCCGTGCGAAAGGGCAATTACGGGAATACTCACAATGAACGTGAAGCCGCTCAGGATCATCAGCGGCTTGCGGCCCAACCAGTCGGCAAGCACGCCGGCAAACAACGTTGAGATAACGCTCCCCAGCAGAACCGCCGCCACGATAACGGAAAGCTGTGCGGCGGTCAGGCCCGATGTCGCTTCCATGTAGGGTAATGCGCCGCCGATGATGCCCAGGTCGAGCCCATACAGCAGACCACCCAGTCCGGCCACCAGCAGAATAAAGAGGTTATAGACGCGCTTAGCTTGTGCGTCGGTAGGCGCAAGTGGCTTTGTGAAACGGATGGCAGTCATAAAGATATAGAGTACTCCGCCCTGCTGCCCGCCTCTACCTTCCGCGTAAAGATGGAATGTATCATGGTGATGGAGGCGGTATTCAACCCGGCGATTATGTGTCCGTCCTGTAGAATTCATCAGGTTTTCAGCAAATCCCATTTTCTTTACCGCCAACTGTTGTTTCTAAGCATCTGATTCTCATGCCCATCACTCACATTTCGGTGCGCGGGGCGCGCCAGCACAATCTGCGCGACATCAGCGTGCGCATCCCCCGCAACACCCTCACGGTAGTCACCGGCCTCTCCGGCTCGGGCAAGAGTTCGCTCGCCTTCGACACTATCTATGCCGAGGGCCAGCGCCGCTACGTTGAAACCCTCTCCGCCTACGCCCGCCAGTTCCTCGACCAGATCGAGCGCCCCGACGTGGATTCCATCGAAGGCCTCAGCCCCGCCATCTCCATCGAGCAGAAGACCACCAGCCGCAGTCCCCGCTCCACCGTGGGCACCATTACCGAAATCTACGACTACCTGCGCCTGCTCTACGCCTCCATCGGCACGCCCCACTGCCCCAACTGCGGACGCCCCATCTCGCGGCAATCGGCAGATCAAATTGTGCAGCGCATCCTCGAACTCGGCCAGGGCGAGCGCGTCACCGTGATGGCCCCCATCGTGCGCGGCCGCAAGGGCGAGTTCAAGGAGCTGCTCGACCAGCTTGACCAGCAGGGTTTTCGCGCCCGCATCGACGGCGAACTCCGCGACCTCTCTGAGCCCGTCACTCCTCGACCGGCGCAAGAACCACACCATTGAAGCTGTCATCGACCGCATCCTGCTCAAGCCTCCCGCGCCCGGCGCGCCGCCACTGCCCCCCGGCAAGCCTTCGGTGGAGAAACGTCTGGACCAGGCCGTGGCCAAGGCGCTGCAATTGGCCAACGGCCTGGCGCTGGTGGCTGTAACCGGGGCCGAGGAGCAGTTGTTCTCCTCCTCCATGGCCTGCCCCGACTGCGGCCTCGACGTGCCCAAACTGGAGCCGCGCAGCTTCAGCTTCAACTCCGCCTTCGGCGCCTGCCCGGAGTGCCACGGCCTGGGCTCGCTCTACGATCTGGACCCCGCCAAGGTCATCACCGACTGGTCCAAGCCCCTGCTCGATGGCGGCCTGGGTCCCGGCTCCTCCTCGCAATACCTGCTCAAGCTCATCCAACTGGCCGCCGACCGCTACAAGCATCGACCTGAAGCTACCCTTCGAGGAGCTGCCCCCGCGCCAGCAGCACATCCTGGTCTACGGCCCGCCCAAGGGCGAGGCCCCGCGCACCGGCTTCCACGGCATTCTCGCCTTCCTGCGCGACACCATCGACGAGGCGCGCAGCGACGGCTATCGCGAGTACATGATGAGCTTTCATGTCCGCCACGCCCTGCCCGGTCTGCCGCGGCAAGCGCCTGCGCCCGGAGTCGCTGGCGGTCAAAATCGGCGGCCTCTCCATCGCCGACTTCACCGCCCTGCCGCTCAACCGCGCCCTCTCCGCCGCTATCAACCTCAGCTTCACGGCGCGCGAGTCGCTGGTGGCCGAGCGCATCCGCCGCGAGATCGTCGAGCGGCTGGAATTCCTCTGCGCCGTCGGCCTCAACTATCTCTCGCTGGACCGCAACGCCGCCACGCTCTCCGGCGGCGAGGGCCAGCGCATCCGCCTCGCCACGCAGATCGGCTCGCGGCTGCGCGGCGTGCTCTACGTCCTCGACGAGCCCTCCATCGGCCTCCACCAGCGCGACAACAACCGCCTCATCCAGGCCCTGGAAAAGCTGCGCGACCTGGGCAACACCGTTCTGGTCGTCGAGCACGACGAGGAGACCATCCGCCACGCCGACTACGTACTCGATCTCGGCCCCGGCGCAGGACGCCTGGGCGGCCAGGTTGTCGCCCAGGGCACGCCGGCGCAGATCATGGCCTGCCCCGAATCGCTCACCGGACGCTATCTCTCCGGCGCCGCCACCATGCTCCAGCGCGCCCAACCGCGCCCCTCACCGGCAAGTGGCTCACCGTCACCGGCGCCCGCGAGCACAACCTGCAGGACATCAACATCCGCATTCCCCTCGGCGTCATGACCGTGGTCACCGGCGTCAGCGGCAGCGGCAAAAGCACGCTCATCAACGACATCCTCTACCGTTCGTCTGGCAAAGAGTATCTACGGCTCCACGCGAGGAACCCGGCGCCCACGACACGCTCACCGGCGCCGAGCAGATCGACAAGGTGGTGCGCATCGATCAGTCGCCCATCGGCCGCACCCCACGCTCCAATCCCGCCACCTACACCCAGGTCTTTTCGCCCATCCGCGATCTTTTCGCCATGCTGCCCGAGTCCCGCGAGCGCGGATACAAGCCCGGCCGCTTCAGCTTCAACGTCTCCGGAGGCCGCTGCGAGGCCTGCCAGGGCGACGGCCAGCGCCGCATCGAAATGAACTTCATGCCCGACGTCTACGTGCAGTGCGAGGTCTGCAACGGACGCCGCTACAACCAGGAAACGCTGGCCGTGAAATTCCACGGCCACTCCATCGCCGACATCCTCGACCTCACCATCGAAGACGCGCTGCCCCTCCTCGCCGACGTGCCGCAGGTGCGCCAGAAGCTGCAAACCCTGGTCGATGTCGGCCTGGGCTACGTCCATCTCGGCCAGAGCGCCACCACGCTCTCCGGCGGCGAAGCGCAGCGCATGAAGCTGGCCCGCGAACTGAGCAAGCGCCAGACCGGCCGCACTCTTTATCTGCTCGACGAGCCCACCACCGGCCTGCACTTCGACGATGTGCGCAAGCTCCTCGAAGTCCTCCACCGCCTCGCCGATCTGGGCAACTCGGTCATCATCATCGAACACAATCTCGACGTGATCCGCAACGCCGACTGGATTCTCGATCTGGGTCCCGAAGGCGGCGAAGACGGCGGCCGCATCGTAGGCGAAGGCCGCCCGGCCAAGATTGCTGCCACACCCGGCTCCTACACCGGCCAGTTCCTCACCCGCTACTACGCCTCCAGCAACGGCAAACTAAACACAATCGATCCCGACGCCGATCTCGAGACCGCCGCTTCAACAACTAATCTCCGTGCCCCATCCTTTCCGCTTGTTTCTGCGGAAAGGGTGGGAGACCACGAACCAGAACCGGCAAAACCAAAGCGCGCCCGCCGAAACACCCCCGCGGAAGATGACCTCGCCTCCGCCCGCGCAAGAACAGGTGCCCCAGGTCTCGCTTCTGAGACCTGGGAGTCCAATTCAAGCTCCGGGATATCTGATCCAAAGACCACTTCCAGGACCTCCGCTCATCGCAAAAAGAAAACGGGCCTCGCATGAGTTCTCTTCCTGAGCAAGACCCTTTCCATCCCGAACTATCATTACCGCGCCGGGAACCATCCCTCACCGCGGAAGAAGACCTGTCAGCGGTGCATGGCCATCTCCCCAGCACCATCCAGGAGATCCCCCATGCCCAGGAAAACATCTCCGCCGAACCGCCCCTCTTCCACTATTGGTACCCGCACGGGATTCTCCCTCCTGCGCGCATTCCTAATCTCGGCCATCTTATGATCCTGGCCCTGCTTGCCCCCTTTGGACTGCTGGCTGCCAGTCTCTTCACTCGAATCGCTCTCCAATACCATCTCTTCGGCATCTCGACGCCTGAAAAGGCTATCTACGACATCCATTACACGCTGATCAACATGACGGCTCTCTACCTCGTCCCCTTTGCCGCCAGCCTCCTGGTCTTTCCGCACTTGTGGCATAAGAGCTTCTTTGCCGGCTTGCAATGGAACGCTGCAACCGCCCTGCGCCTGCGCCAACGGCTCTTTGGCGCGGCCGGCGCATGCTTTGTGCTGGCCCTGATTGACGGACTGCTGCTGCCCGGCCCTGCCGATGCGCCTATCGACAGGCTCTTCCAGACCCCCATGGAGGCGTGGCTGCTCTTCGCCTTCGGCGTCACCTTGGCGCCTTTCTTTGAAGAGATCCTCTTCCGCGGCTTTCTGCTGCCTGCCCTGTGCACCGCCTGCGATTGGACCAGGGAACTCATTACCGGCGAGCCCGCCCGCCCCCTCGGAGAAAACGGCCATCCCCAGTGGTCTATCCCCGCCATGATCATCGCCTCCATCTTCATCAGCATTCCCTTTGCCCTCATGCACGCCGAACAAACCGCGCACGCCCTCGGCCCCTTCGTCCTGCTCGTCTGCGTAAGCCTGGTCCTTTGCTGGGCGCGGCTCACCACTCGCTCCCTGGCCGCCAGCGTACTGGTGCACGCCTCTTACAACTTCCTCCTCTTTTCCCTCATGCTCTTCGGCACCGGCGGATTCCGGCACCTCGAAAAATTATGAGGGCCAAGGCAACGTGAGCATAGCTTCAGAAATCCAAGTACCGCATCAGACTGGAGGATAAGCAAATGATCGCGCTCAGGAACGCACTCGCATTCATCGCAATCGCAGCCGCCGCTGCCTGTCTGACGGCGCAGGACCGGTCCTACGGACGCTCCGTGGTTTCCACGCAATATGGCATCGTCGCCACCAGCTACGTCCAGGCCTCGCAGGCGGGCGCAAGAGTGCTGGAGCAGGGCGGTTCCGCCATCGACGCGGCCATCGCGGCCAATGCCGTGCTGGGAGTCGCCGAACCCATGACCAATGGAATCGGCGGCGACCTCTTCGCCATCTACTGGGACGCCAAAACGGGCAAGCTGTATGGCTTGAATGCCAGCGGCTGGGCGCCCCAGGCTCTGACCATCGAGCATCTCAAAGCCAAAGGCATCACAGAAATGCCTCAATCCGGCATCGATTCCGTCACCGTGCCCGGTGTCGTTGACGGATGGACGAAGCTTCACGACAGGTTTGGCAAGCTGCCCTGGCGGGATCTGTTTCAACCCGCCATCTTCTACGCCGAGCATGGCTATCCCGTGCCTGAAATGATTCATGACTACTGGAAAGCCACGCAGGCCGCCATGATGCAGACGCATGAAAGCAGGCGCGTCTTTCTGCCCGGAGACAAGGCGCCTGAGACAGGCGAGATCTTTCGCAATCCCGATCTTGCTCAGGCCCTGACCCGGATTGCCAACGAGGGCGAGCCCGCCTTCTACAAGGGAGCCATCGCACAGGCGATTCTCAAAACCTCCCAGGCATTCGGAGGAACAATGACCGCCGATGACCTGGCCCGGTACTCGGCGGAGTGGGTCGAGCCTATCTCCACCACCTATCGGGATTGGACCGTTTATGAACTTCCTCCCAACGGCGATGGCATGGCCGCGCTGGAGATGCTGAATATCATGGAGCAGTTCAAGCCTGCCCCCGGCGGGCCTCGCAGCGCGGAAGAACTGCACATGAGAATCGAAGCCATGAAGCTGGCCTACGCCGATGTCAAGGCTTACGACGGCGATCCCAGGTTTGCGGCGATCCCGGTCAGCCAGTTGCTCTCCAAGCCATACGCTGCCAAGCGCGCCAGCCTGATCGATCCAGCCAGGGCCAACTGCACCGTCGCTCCCGGCGCGCTCTCCGCCAGCGACACCACTTACTTTTCAGTGGTCGACCGCGAGGGAAATATTCTCTCCATCATTCAAAGCAACTATTCCTCATTTGGATCCAAAATAACGGTGCAGGGGATGGGCTTCGCGCTGCAAAACCGCGGCGGCCTCTTCTCGCTCGACAGCAACTCGCCCAACGCCCTCGCCGGACATAAGCGCCCCTTTCACACCATCATCCCGGCGTTCATGGAGCACGGAGACCGGCACATCGGCTTCGGCATCATGGGCGGCATGAATCAGCCCTTGGCGCACGCTCAATTCGTCTCCAATGTGGTGGATTACAAGATGAACATCCAGGCCGCGCTGGAAGAGCCGCGCTTTACCGTGGACGCAAAACTGGGCTGCAACATCCTGATCGAGTCGCGTGTCACGCCCGAATCCATTGAGCGGCTGACGAAAATAGGGCATGTGCTGGAGGTGCGCAAAGAGTACTCGTCTACCATGGGCGCGGGCAGGCGGTCATGCGCGATAGTGCTACAAAGGTCAATTACGGCGCTTCCGATCCGCGAGCGGATGGCGCCGCTGTGCCCGAAGCTCCGGACATATCCGCATCGGCCCGGTAATCCCCGGCAAAAGTCTTTCCAGGCCTCACAACCCGGTTACAATCAGAACCGATGGCCACCACCACCCATGCCCAGAAACTGCTCTGGCTCCTCGCCCGCCTGAGCTTCCGCCTCGGCCAGTTCAAGCTCTCCTCGGGCGGCACGAGCGACTACTATATCGACTGCCGCGCCACCACCCTGCACGCTGAAGGCGGCCGCCTCACCGGGCAGGCCATCCTCGAGCTACTGGAGCAAAATCACATTGATGCGGAGGCCGTCGGCGGACTCACCCTGGGCGCGGACCCCATCGTCTCCAACGTGGCCACTGCCAGCGCATGGCGCGCGCGATCGGACCCCGCGGCTCCTCTGCTGCACGGTTTCCTGGTGCGCAAAGCTGAGAAGGCCCACGGCACAGCCCGCCGCATTGAAGGCTTCAGCCGTCCCGGCGCACGCGTAGTCATCGTGGATGACGTCTGCACTACTGGCGCCTCCACCATCAGCGCCATCGAAGCCGTCCGCGAAGCCGGAATGATTGTCGCCGCCGTAGTCTGCATCGTCGAGCGCGAAGAGGCCAACGGCCGTCCCGCCGTCGAAGCTGCTGCGCAAGCCAGAGCCCCCAGCGACAGGTCTTCGTCGCTGGGGTGGAAGGGCGCTCCTTTTCTCAGCCTGTTTACGGCCAACGACGTCCGCGCCGAACACATGCGCCAGCAGCAATCAACAGGCTAAGTTCGCTTCCGCGCGGCATTACCGCCGCTCGCGAAAGAAACTCCGCAGCAACTCCATCGCCTCATCGCCAAGAATTCCCTGCTCCACCTCCATCTGGTGGTTAAGTTGCGGATGGTTCAGCACTGTGAGCACCGATCCCGCCGCGCCCGCCTTGGGATCGGCGGCCGCAAAGACCAGCCGGTCCAGCCGCGCATGGATCATCGCTCCCGCGCACATGGCGCACGGTTCCAGCGTTACATACAGCGTGCAGCCATTGCAGCCGGTAATTGCCCAGCGCCACCGCCGCCGCGCGCAAGGCCACAATCTCCGCGTGCGCCGTCGGGTCCAGGTCGCGCAGCACGCGATTCTGGCCCCGCGCCACGATCTCTCCCTCGCGCACTACCACCGCGCCAATCGGCACCTCGCCCGCCTCCCCGGCCAGCCGCGCTTCGGCGAGCGCGGCTTGCATGGCTTCGTGATCGTCAACCATGGTCATAATGCTAACGCCGCCGCCGGGGTCCCCGCGGACAGGTCTTCGTCCGTGGGGTGTGCCGCCGGCTGCTGCTGGGTCATGCAGTGCAGCGTCCCCAGCCCCCACACCAGGTCCACGCTATGAATCCCGATCACCTCGCGCCCCGGAAAAACCTCCGCCAGCGTATTCAGCGCCACGCGGTCGTTGGGGTCGTGGAAGGTCGGAACCAGCACCAGCTCCATTGGCAATATAGAAATTCGCATAACTGGCCGGCAGCCTCTGCCCGTCGAAAACCACCGGCCGCGGCAGCGGCAGTTCCACCAGCGTGAATTGCTTTCCATCGCGGCTCCGCGCCGCCTTCAGCCGTTCCAGATTTTCAGCCAGCGGCTCATGGTTCGGGTCGTCTTTATTCGGCTCAACGGCAGTCACAATCGTCGTATCGGCCCAACGAACCGGGCAATGTCGTCCACATGCCCGTGGGTATCGTCGCCCGCGATTCCGCTTGTTGAGCCAGATCACCTGGTCGATGCCCAGAAAATCGTGAAACGCCCGCTCCATCTGCTCCCGGCTCACGCCCGGATTCCGCTCCTGCACCTCGCTCAGCAGGCACTCCTCGGTGGTCAGCAGAATCCCCTCGCCGTTGGTGTCGATGGACCCGCCTTCCAGCACCAGCCGGCGCGCCGGGCCGTCCGGCCAACTTCAACAGACGGCTGCCACTCAGGCAAACCCAGCAGCCCGGCCACGCGTCCCGGCACCTGGTCGTCGAGCTGCCAGTCGGAGTACTTGGCCCACGCATTGAAGCGCCAGTTGGTGATGCCCACCCGGCCTTCCGGCGTTTCGGACGAAGATTGGACCTGAATCGCGCGTCCAACTGCGGTTAGTGGGCCAGAGGTGAAAGCTCACGCGGTCGAGATTCGCTCCCGCCCGCTCCAGTATCCCGCGTGCGCGCCGTTCAGCCTTGGCGTCCTCGACCAGAATGTGCACCCGCTCCTGCGCGGCCAGCAGGCGCACAATCTCCGCATAAACCCATGGAATGGCCTGAAACTTTCCCGGCCAGTCTTCGGGATTGTGCGGCCAGGCCAGCCAGGTAGCCTCGTGCGGCTCCCACTCGGCGGGCATGCGGTAGCCCAGTGCTCGCGGCGTTGCTGCGGGCGCAAAGGAACCGGTCATAGCTACTTGGGATCTCCGTCCTGCGTCCATGGATTCACGGGATCGAGAAAACGCTGGGTGATGGGCGCGTAGGCGTCGATGCGCCGGTCGCGCAGGAAGGGCCAGTTGCGGCGCGTCTCCTCGATCAGCCCCAGATCGATCTCGCCGAGCAGAATCTCCTCCGCATCGTGCGAGGCCTTGGCGATCACGCGGCCAAACGGATCGGCCAGAAAGCTGCCGCCCCAGAACTCGAGGCCCGGCCCCTCGGCGCGATTGCCCAGCACATCGCCATGCTCCATGCCCACGCGGTTCACCCCGGCCACATAGACGCCATTGGCGATGGCGTGCGCCCGCTGGATGGTCTGCCACGCATCATACTGCGCCGCGCCGAACTCGTCCTTCTCCGCCGGGTGCCAGCCGATGGCGGTGGGATAAAACAGCACCTCGGCGCCCTTGCAAAGCGGTCAGCCGCGCGCCCTCCGGGATACCACTGATCCCAGCAGACCAGCGTGCCCACGCGCCCAAAAGCCGTATCCACGGCCTGAAAGCCCAGATCGCCCGGCGCAAAATAATACTTCTCGTAATAGAGCGGATCGTCCGGAATATGCATCTTGCGATAGACGCCGGCGATGGCTCCATCGGCGTTCAGCGTAACCGCCGTGTTGTGATAAAGCCCCGGCGCGCGGCGCTCAAAGAGCGAGGCGATGATGGCAACCCGCAACTCGCGCGCCACCTCGGCCAGCCGCGCCGTGGACGGGCCGGGGATCTCCTCCGAAAGGTCAAAGAGCGCAAGCTCCTCGCGCTGGCAAAAGTACTGCGTGCGGAAAAGCTCCGGCAGGCAGACGATGTTCGCGCCCCGCCGCGCCGCCGCGCGAATGTGCTCCACCGCCGCGCCGAAGTTCGCCTCCGGGTCCGCGCCCATGCGCATCTGCACCAGCCCCACGTTATATTTGCGCGCATTTCCCATAGGCTGAAGACTCTCCTTCTCGCAAATAATCGCCCATCGAGATGACCAACCAAGCTCCGTGCCCCATCCTTGTGCCTTTTTTCTGGCGCAAGGGTGGGAAAGCACGACTCCAAAGTGTTTTGGGTTCCCACCCTATTCGCAAAGAACGCGAAAAGGATGGGGCACGGGGCTTTGCGGAGCAGGTGGAAAAATATCCGTGCGAACAATCCTGCGCCATACAGCAAGGCCAATCCCCCCCAGCGGGATTGGCCTCAATGTCCCGCCTGATGCAATCCCTACTCTTCCAGAATCAGCACGGCGGCGGCAATCGTGGTGGTCCACTTTCCGCGCTTGTCGCCCACCGCCGACTGCGTCATGTTGCTGGTGCGGACAATCTTGTTGGAGATGCGGTAAATCTCCTTCTTCTCGTCCCAGCTCTTGTCCGGATCGAATTCCACATCCAGCGTGGTGGCCAGCATCTCTGCGGCCAGCTCCTCGGCGTACTCGCCGGCCTGATCCTCGGTCTCGCCGAAGCTGTGGTGCTCGCTCAGGTAGCCGTAGGCGTTGCGGTCTGCGGGAATGGCCACGCCGATGCTCGATGCGATCAGCCGGTGCGGCTCGCGCGTGGAGTTCTCCGCGATCACCGAGAAAACCACCTCGCCGTCATTCAGGTATTTGAGGCCTTCCTTGCGCGGAATCACCTTGCATTGCGGCGGAAAGATGGAGGAGACGCGCACCAGATTCTGCGAGGCGATCCCCGCATCCCGAAGCGCCAGCTCAAACGAGGTCAAACGCTCCTTATGTTTGCCCACGCCCTTGGTGAAGAATATCTTCTTCGGGACCATGCTTTTTCCCAATTTCTATGTATCCTCCCTGAGTTTTGAAGATCGTGACTCCCGTTCCAGCGTTCCCGCATGAGTCTATCGCATCCAGAGGGGTTGGGAACAGGATAAGTTCGGATTTTCCCCTGGTTCCCAGGGATCGGTCCCTCCCTCCATTGCCACCCCTGATTTGCAGATGGTAGCCTCATCCTTGACCAGGCAAGAAAAAGGACCACAAAAAAACCATGCAAACCACCTACAACGGGCTCGAATTGCCCAAAAACGGCCAGCCCATCGATTACAAAAACGGCCAGTTCGAGGTGCCCGACCACCCCATCATTCCCTTTATTGAAGGGGACGGCACCGGCCGCGACATCTGGAAGGCCTCGCAGCGGGTCTTCAACGCCGCGGTCGAGAAAGCCTACGGCGGCAGGCGCGCCATTCGCTGGTTTGAGATCTTCGCCGGCGAAAAGGCTTTTCGGCGCTTCTCCACCTGGCTGCCGGACGACACCGTGGCCGCCACGCGCGATCTCCGCGTCTCCATCAAGGGACCGCTCACCACGCCCGTCGGCGGCGGCATCCGCTCCCTCAACGTGGCCCTGCGCCAGCTTCTCGACCTCTACGCCTGCGTGCGCCCGGTCAAGTACTACCAGGGCGTGCCCAGCCCCGTGAAGCACCCGGAAAAGCTCGACATCGTCATCTTCCGCGAGAACACCGAGGACGTGTACGCGGGCATCGAGTTCAAAGAAGGCAGCGAGGACGCCGCCCGGCTGATCGCATTCATCAACGACGATCTCCTCTCCAAAACCAAGAAAAAACTGCGCGCCGACTCCGGCGTGGGCATCAAGCCCATCTCCATCTTCGGCACCAAGCGGCTGGTGCGCCGCGCCATCCGCCACGCCCTTGAGACGGGCCGCAAGACCGTCACCCTGGTACACAAGGGCAACATCCAGAAGTTCACCGAGGGCGCCTTCCGCGAGTGGGGCTACGAGGTCGCCCAGGAAGAGTTCCGCGCGCAGACCGTCACCGAGCGCGAAAGCTGGATTCTGGGCAACGTCGAAGCCAACCCCGGCATTTCCATTGAAGAAAACGCCGCCCTCATCGAACCCGGCCTCGAATTCGCCTCTCCGAGCTTCCAGGCTTCGGTCTGCAACGAGGTTAAAACCGTTCTCGACTCCATCGGCCAAAGCCACGGCAAGGGCGCCTGGAAAACCAGGCTGCTCGTCAACGACCGCATCGCCGACTCCATCTTCCAGCAGATCATCATCCGTCCCGAGGACTACTCGGTCCTGGCCACCACCAACCTCAACGGCGATTACATCTCTGACGCCGCCGCGGCGCAGGTCGGCGGCCTGGGCATCGCCCCCGGCGCCAACATCGGCGACGGCTACGCCGTCTTTGAAGCCACCCACGGCACCGCCCCCAGGTACGCCGACAAGGACGTCATCAATCCCGGTTCCCTCATCCTCTCGGGCGTCATGCTGCTGGACTTCATCGGATGGAAAGAAGCCGCCAAGCTGATCGAGGCTGCGATAGAGAAGACGATTCAGCAAAAATTTGTCACCTACGACTTCGAGCGGCAGCTTGCCGGCGCAACCAAAGTCGGCACCAGCGAGTTTGCCACGCGAATCATCGGCAACATGTAAACAGGGGTCAGAGATCAGGGATAAGAGTTCGAATGGCAGTTTTTGAAAGAGCACTACTTCATAGGCTGCTGAAAAAACCGGCTTTATATCAGGGCACGACTTTAGTCGTGCCGCAATAGCAGCTATGTTTTGTAAAAGGGCACGGCTTCAGCCGGGCCGAAAAATTCAAATCAAAGCAACGGGGCTTTAGCCCCTGAGCCATTCTTAAGGAGCAAACAAATGCGCAAAAAAGTCAGCATTATCGGCGCAGGCAATGTAGGCGCCACGACGGCCCACTGGATCGCCGCCAAGGAACTGGCCGATGTGGTCCTGATTGACGTCGTGGAAGGCGTCCCGCAAGGCAAGGCGCTTGACCTGCTTGAAGCCCTGCCCATCGAGAAGCGCGACGTCAGCGTCACGGGCAGCAACGACTACGCCGCCACGGCCCACTCCGACATCGTGGTCATCACTGCCGGCATTCCCCGCAAGCCCGGCATGAGCCGCGACGATCTGCTGCACACCAACTTCAAAATCATGTCGGACGTAGTCGCGAAGGTAGTCGCGCAGTCGCCCGAGTCCATCCTCATCGTGGTCTCCAATCCGCTCGACGCCATGGCCCAGGCCGCCTATCGCCAGGCCGGCTTCAACCGCGAGCGCGTCATCGGCATGGCCGGCGTGCTGGACTCGGCGCGCTTCCGCGCCTTCATCGCCGCCGAGCTCAACGTCAGTGTGGAGAACGTCACCGCCTTCGTCCTTGGCGGACACGGCGACACCATGGTTCCGCTCCCCCGCTACTCCACCGTCGCCGGCATCCCCATCACCGAGCTCATCGCCCCCGACCGCCTCGAAGCCATTGTTCAACGGACAAGGGACGGCGGCGCGGAGATCGTCAAGCACCTCAAAACCGGCAGCGCCTACTACGCTCCCTCCGCCGCGGTAACCGAGATGGTCGAAGCCATTCTCAAGGACAAAAAGAAAATTCTGCCCTGCGCCGCCTATCTTGAAGGCGAGTACGGCATCCAGGGCTACTTCATCGGCGTTCCCTGCAAGCTGGGCGCCGCCGGCCTGGAAAAAATCATCGAGATCAAGCTCACCAAAGAAGAAGACGCCGCCCTCAAAAAGAGCGCCGCCGCCGTCAAGGAACTCTGCGCCGTCATCGGCGTGTAACGCATCGATCGAATCGGTATAGACTCAAGCGGAAAGGTTCTGTTCATGAAACGTGTCTTATTGGCAATTGCAGTCATGGTTATGGCCTGTGTTTCCATGCAGGCACAGAAGAGTTACGACCTCCTCTTGCAGGGCGGTCACGTCATCGATCCCGCCAACCGTATCGACGGCGTCATGGATGTTGCCGTTCAGAATCATCGCATTGCCGCGGTGGCCGCGCACATCGATCCGTCGCTCGCCGCCAAAACCATCGGCGTCTCCGGCCTCTATGTGACCCCGGGGCTGGTAGACATTCACGTCCATGTATATGCGGGCACGGGAGAAGCCGGCTCCTACGCGGGCGACAACAGCGTATATCCGGATGGCTTTACCTTCCGCGCGGGGGTAACCACGGTCGCCGATGCCGGCTGCGCCGGGTGGAAGAACTTTGAGGACTTCAAGGCGCACGTTATCGATCGCTCCAAAACGCGCGTGCTGGCATTCCTGAATATTGTGGGAGCGGGCATGCGCGGACCCAAATATGAGCAGAACTTGGAGGACATGGACGCAGCGGCGGCGGCCGCCATGGCCAAAAAGTATCCCGGCGTGATTGTGGGCATCAAGACGGCCCACTACATGGGGCCGGAGTGGACGGCGGTGGAGAGGGCGGTGGAAGCCGGCACGCTGGCCGATATACCGGTGATGGTGGACTTCGGCATCTTCCGGCCGGAGCGCCCCTATCAGCAACTGGTGTTGAGCAAGATGCGCCCCGGCGATATTTCAACCCACATGTACCGGGATATGGTGCCCATGCTGGACGCGCAGGGCAAGGTGCTGCCTTATTTGTTTCAGGCGCGCAAGCGCGGCGTAATCTTCGACGTGGGCCACGGAGGCGGCAGCTTTCTCTTTCGCCAGGCAGTGCCGGCCATCCGCCAGGGATGGGTTCCCGACTCCATCTCCACCGATTTGCACATTGGAAGCATGAATAGCGGCATGATGGACATGCTCAATCTGATGTCGAAGTTTCTGAATATGGGCATTCCGCTCGCCGAAGTCATTCGCGATGCAACTTCCAATCCCGCCAGAGAGATCAAGCATCCTGAGTTGGGCACGCTCAGCGTGGGATCGGACGCGGATATTGCCGTGCTTCGCCTGGTTCACGGCCGCTACGGCTTTGTGGACAGTTACGGGGCGCGCATGGCTGGAGACAGGAAGCTGCTTTGCGAGATGACGCTGCGCGACGGCCAGGTGGTATGGGATTTGAATGGACTGGCCAGTGAAGACTGGACGAAGCTGGGGCAATATGGCAGCCAGGAATGGGCGGCATCGCATGCAGCCATCACTCCCGGCGTGAAGAAGTGATCAGGCGTTTTTCAGAGATGTTGTTCTGAAGCGGCTGCTCAGAGTGGTTCTACTGCTTCTATAAGTCGCCGTGCCTCATCCTTTCGCCTTTCTTCTGGCGAAAGGGTGGAAAACCGCAATTCTCGTTTTCTTATTGCCTTACATCAACTGTGAAAATGCTCTGGATTTTCCCCTGAGAAAATCCATGCAGTGCACGGAATGGCGTTGCCGTCATTCCGCAAAGATCGCAACGTTCCTATTCCTTCTCAAACGCCACCACTTTCGGTCCGATCTGTGCGGCGCACTGCCCAGGCGCCAGGTGCCCGCAGCCCGGAATGACCTCCAGCTCCGACTGCGGAACCAGGCGGTGCATCTTCTCGCCCTGGCTCAGCGGGGTAACCCGGTCCTCTGCGCCCCACACAATCAGCACCGGCATCTTCAACTGCGGCAACAGACCATTGGTAACATCACGGGCGGTGAGCATGCTTCCCAGCGCCCGGTGAATCATCCAGGCTTTCTCTCCGGAGATCCTCAGAATGTCCCGCGCGATGAACGCCGGAACCGGCAGCGGATGGGGCATCAGCAGCGCGTCCAGTTGGTCCAGTTCCTGCGGCGTGGTGGGCGTAAACAGCCGGGTATCCCAGTCCGGCTTCACGTTGAGGCCCGCCGAGTCAAACAGCAGCAACCGCCTGACCCTGTCAGAATGTTCACTGGCGATGCGCTGCACGATCCAGCCGCCCATCGACCAGCCGCCCAGGTCCACCTGCTTCAGCCCCAGCGCATCCAGAAAGCCCACCACCGCGGCGGCCTCATCGGGCACAGAATAAGAAAAGTCCATCGGCTCATCGCTGCGCCCATGCCCAATCAAATCAGGTATATAGACGCGATACCCGGCCTTGGCCAGCCAGGGCGCCAGGTTGCGCCAATCCTCGCTGCGCCCGCCCAACCCATGCACCAGCACCACCACCGGCCCATCAGCCGGACCCTCCGCATAGTAGTGGACGCGATGGCCCGCAACCGTCACCGAGTGGCTCTCAGCGCCCTCTAGTCGCATGCGCAAATACATCATTTCATTGAAGTAGCTCACTGGCCGCTCCCAGAATCCGAGCCCTGCAACCACCAGCAGCGCCACCGCCGCGCCTGCCAGCCACTCCAGTCCTGTCTTCGCTTTCACTCCCCCTCCCGCGTTTATTTCAGCGCCCGCGCCCTCTGCCAGCCCATCTCCATCACCCGCACGGTCACCGGGTCCAGCCGTAGCGCGCTATGGCTGTTCCACTCCGCCCTTTCCACCCAGCGCACGGCATCCGCATCGGACGCCGCCTGCAAAGTGCCGCCTACCACGCGGCACAGGTAATCCGCGATCACGTAATGGTAGCGGACGCGCTCGCCATCCCGAACAATGCGGTCCACAAGCTCAATCAATTCAATCACTTCGACCGTCAGCCCGGTCTCTTCCCTCACCTCGCGGACCACCCCGCCCAGGAGCGGCTCGCCCACTTCGAGCAGCCCGCCCGGCAGCGTCCAATGGCCCAGCAACGGCTCGCTTCCCCGCCGCACCAGCAGCACCCGGCCCTCCTCTACAATCACCGCGCCCACTCCCACCAGCGGCGCATCCGGAAACTCTCTCTGCATAGTCCTCCATCTAAAGCCAGACCTCTCTACAATAGTGCTCTCACCGCCAATCATCGCAAACCGATCGTCCTGAGCAGTTCCTGGCCGTCCCGCACCGCAACGTTTGCGGCGAAGTATCATCGAATACAACCGGGGGACCAAAATGCCGGAATTCAAGCTGCAAATCGATGGCATGCACTGCGCCGCCTGTATCCGCCGCGTCAGCCAGGCCCTGGTCTCCGCCGAAGGGGTCCAGGTCAAGGAGTTGCGCCTGGGTGAGGCGCGGCTGAGTACTACTCAGGAACCTGCGCCCGTCGATCTCGCCATCGCCGCCCTGGCCAAGGCCGGCTACTCCGCGCGGCTGGAACCATAAGTGGCCACGCCCGCCACGGTATCGCTCACGCTTCCAGTTCTGGGCATGACCTGCGCCTCCTGCCAGCAACATGTGGAAGAAGCGCTGCGCTCCACCGCCGGAGTGCAATCCGCGCGCGTCGATCTGATGCTCCAATCGCGCCAGCGTAGTCTTCGATCCGGCTGTCGCCGCGCCCGAGGCGCTGGTGGGCGCCATTCGCGCCGCCGGCTACGACGCTGTGCTTCCCCGCCCCGAGGCTTCTTCCGCCCAAGCAGCATCCAATGCTCTTGCAGCCGGAGCCGAACGTAAGGCCATTGCCGCGCTGATCGCCGGCGCCGCGGCCATGCTGCTGGCCATGCCCCTGGGAACCGAGATGGGCGCGCTGGACCACGGCCTGATGCGTCTTTTGCCCTGGCTTTATGCGCTGCCGCCGGACCCGTTGCGCTGGTCTCTGCTGGTTCTCACGGCGGTAATCATGGCCTGGGCCGGGCGTGGCATCTATTTGAGCGCCATCCGCGCCCTGCGTCACGGCACCACCAACATGAACACCCTGGTGAGCCTGGGAACGGGCGTGGCCTTTGCCTAGTCCGCCTATGCCACTGTCCGGCCCGCGCCCGGCCGCCAGGTCTACTTCGACGCGGTTCTGTTGATTCTCGGCTTTCTCTTCTTGGGCAAAAGCCTGGAAGCCCGCGCCAAGCGCCGCGCACTGGCCGCGCTCGACTCGCTCTCCCGTCTGCGCCCCGCCACCGCCCGCCGCATTCGTCGACGGCAGTGCAGGCCGTTGTGCCTCTCGAAGAGATTCAGCCCGGCGACAGCGTCCTGGTCCTGCCCGGCGAGCGCTTCCCGGTGGACGCAACGATCCTCGAAGGCCGCACCACCGTGGACGAGTCGATGCTCACCGGCGAACCCACGCCTCTCGCCGCGCGAACCCGGCGGCCGCGTGCTGGCCGGCTCGCTCAACTACGACGGCGCTGTCACCTGCCGCGCCGAATCCCTGGGCGAAGCCACGGTGCTGGCGCAGATCACGCGCATGGTCCAGCAGGCGCAGTGCTCGCGCGCGCCCATGGAGCGGCTGGCCGACCGCGCCAGCGCCATCTTCGTCCCCGTCGTGCTGGCCCTGGCCGCCATCACCTTCGTCGTCTGGCTCATCGCCGCGCACTCGCTCCCAGCTGGCCCTGGCCAACACCGTCGCCGTGCTGGTCATCGCCTGCCCCTGCGCCATGGGACTGGCCGTGCCCGCCGCGCTCACCGTGGCCGTGGGCCGCGGCGCGCAACTCGGCGTCCTCTTCAAAGGCGGCGAGGCTCTGGAGCGGCTGGCCCACCTGGATGTCATCGTCCTCGACAAGACCGGAACCCTCACCGTCGGCCGCCCCGTGCTGGCCGGCGGTTCACCCGCTCGCCGGCCGCTCGGAAAACGATCTGCTGCGCCTGGCCGCGGCAGCCGAGGAGCGATCCGAACCATCCGCTGGCCCACGCCATGGTCGACTACGCGCGCGCGCACGGCCTCGCCTGGCAGCCCGCCGAAGACGTGCAGATTCTGCCCGGCCGCGGCCTCACCGCCAGAGTCGAAGGCCACGACTGCCTGCTCGGCAACGAAGCGCTCTTCCATGAGTTCGCCATTCCGCTTCCCGGCAGGCATTCCACCACCGGAGCCCGGCGTTACCCGCCTGTGGATGGCCCTGGACAACGCAGCCCGCCGGCTACTTCGACGCCCGCGACGCACTGCGTCCCGATGCCGCCGCAGCCATCGCCGCCCTGCGCCGCGCCGGCCTGCGCGTGCTCATGCTCACCGGCGATTCGGCAGCCGCGGCCACGCCTATCGCCGAGCAAGCCGGAATCATCCGAAGTCGAAGCCGGGCTCGATCCCGCCGGCAAGCTGGCCCGCATTCGCGCCCTGCAGCAGAGCGGCCTGCGCGTGGCCATGGTGGGCGACGGCATCAACGACGCCGCCGCGCTGGCCCAGGCCGACGCCGGCATCGCCATGGGCACCGGCGCCGATCTGGCCCAGGAGGCCGGCGACGTGCTGCTCCTGCGCACGCAACCCGCCGCCATTCCCGCCGCGCTCGACCTGGCCCGCCAAACCCTGCGCGTCATGCGCCAGAACCTGGGCTGGGCCGTCGGCTACAACCTGCTCGGCATTCCCCTCGCCGCCGGCCTGCTCTATCCCGCCTTTCACATTCTGCTCACTCCCTGGCTGGCCGCCGCCGCCATGGCCCTCAGCTCGGTCTGCGTGCTGGCCAACAGCCTTCGCCTGCGCCGCTGGCGGCCAGGCCGCCGCACGCGGCGGCCCGGCAAGTTAAACTAACCCCAGAGCCTGTCTGTGCGCATCCTCACCCGCTACATCCTCGGCGAAATTCTCTCCCACACCGCTCATCGGGTGCGCGCTCTTCACCTTCATTCTCTTCATGCGCGACCTGCCCCACATCCTGGAGATGGTGGTGCGCAACAGCTCCACCTTCACCAACGTGATGGAGATCTTCCTCTTCACGCTGCCCAACACTCTTCAAGGTCACCATTCCCATGGCGGTGCTGGTGGGCAGTGCTGCTGGGACTGAGCCGCCTGGCCGCCGACAGCGAGATCATCGCCATGCGCGCCTCCGGCCTGGGCATCGGCTACTTCGTGCGCGTCTCCTCCATCGTGGCCGTCGCCGGCACGCTGCTGGGGCTGGCCAACTCCCTTTATGTGGCTCCGCGCGCCAACCAGGCCATCCTGGATATGCAGCAGGAGCTGGAAACCTCGCAGGCCTCCTACGAGATTCAGCCGCGCGTCTTCTACGAGGACTTCCGCAACTTCGTTCTCTATGTGCAGGACGTGCGCGCCGGCACGGGCGCGGCCAACTGGCGCCAGGTCTTCATGGCCGACGTCACCGATCCCGCCACCCCGCTCATCACCACCGCCGCCTCCGCCACCGTGGTCAACGATACCACGCCAGGAACTGCTCATGCGTCTGCGCGACGGAACACGGCACGAAACCGTGGCCGGCCAGCCGCAACAGTACAACATCTCCGCCTTTGCCACCACCGATATGCCCTCTGGCCCTGAGCCAGCAGAGCGAACTCCACCTGGGACGCATGGACACGGCCATCTACGCCCTGCCCATGGGCGCGCTACTCGAGCGCACCCACGGTCCCGACGCCCGGCGATTCCTCATCGAGTTGCACAACCGCTTCGCCTATCCGGCGGCCTGCCTGGTGCTGATGCTGGTGGGCGTTCCGCTGGGCGTGGCCTCGCGGCGCGGCGGCAAGAGTTCCGGCTTCGTCTTCACCATTCTGCTCGTCTCTCTCTACTACATCCTCTCGTATACCGGCATCGCGCTGGGCCGCCAGAACAAGCTCTCCGCGTTCTGCGCGGTGTGGCTGGCCAACATGCATCTTCACCGCGGCCGGCATCTTTCTGCTCTGGCAAATGGCCAAAGGCGGCCGCATTCTCTACGCCATCACCAGCTGGGTCTCGCGTCCTCCCCAGCCCAGCCCCGATGCCGCGTCCAGGCCCAATGGCGTTACCCGCACCGGCCTTCTTGACAAGCTGCAGCCGCGCTCCCAGCACGCCACGGCCCGGGGCGTCTTTCCGCGCATCCTCGACGAGTATGTTGTCCGCGAGTTTCTCAACACCTTCTTTCTGGTGATGGCCGGCTTCGTGGTGCTAATGCTGATCTTTACCTTCTTTGACCTGGTGGGCGACATCCTGCGCAACCATATTGCCATGTCCACGGTGGGAGACTACATGGTCAACCTTACGCCCGACATGCTCTACCGCATCGCGCCGCTGGCGGTGTTGATCGCCGTGCTGGTCACCTTCGGCGTGCTCAATCGCAATAGCGAACTGATCGCCATGAAGGCCTCCGGCATCAGCCTCTACCGCCTGGTGGTTCCCATCGTCTTCATCTCCGCCGTCATGGCCGTAACTCTCTTTCTCTTCGACGAGTTTTATCTGCCCCAGGCCAACCGCAGGGCTGAGGCTCTGCGCAATATCATCAAGGGCCTTCCGCCGCAGACCGTCCTGCACCCCGAGCACAATTGGATCTTCGGCGAGCCGCGTCCCGGCGAGCCCGGCCGCATCTTTTACTACGAGTTCTTCGATACCGACCACGACGAGTTCGCCAATCTCTCGGTTTTCGAATTCGACCCCTCCACCTTTGCGCTCTCCCGGCGCATCTTCGCCGTCCGCGCCGTCTGGGACCCCGCCACCGCCTCCTGGCGCTTTCTGAACGGCTGGCAACGCGATATCTCCGGCGCCAACATCACCGAATTTCGCGAATTCAAACAAGCCTCTTTCGCTGAAATTCACGAAGACCCCGGCTACTTCAAGAAGGAAAGCCTGCAATCGCAGGAGATGAACTTCGGCCAGCTCGATCGCTACATCCGCGACCTGAGCCAGAGCGGCTTTGACACCATGCGCCTGCGCGTCGCGCTGTGGCACAAGCTTGCCTACCCGCTCATCGCCATCGTCATGGCGGTGCTGGCCATTCCCTTCGCGCTTTCCATGGGCCGCCGCGGCTCGCTTACCGGCATTGCCGTGGCTATCCTGGTGGCGCTCTGCTACTTTGTGGTGGACGGCCTCTTTGGAGCCATGGGCAACGTCAACTATCTGCCCGCCGCCCTGGCCGCCTGGTCCCCGGACATCCTCTTCGGGCTCACGGGCGGTTATCTGCTGCTGAGAACGCCGACCTAAGCCATCCCGCTTCTTTATGCTGGTACCGGCTGCGCAGCGGCGCTGAGATTCCCAAGTAACTTCTGCAACTGCTCGTTCTCATGCGCATCGTCAGGGCAGAATTCCAGTCCCACGCCACTCCCCGGACGGATATTCATGACGCGCGCAGTTGCGTGATAGTAACGATTGTTCACCATGAAACGAATATCCACATTCATGAAGCGCTCCAACTTCAACCTGGCATTGGTCGCGATATAGCATCCTGTCTGGCTGATGTCCCGAATCTCTCCGCGAAACAGGTATCCCTGATGAGTGACTACGGCCTCGGCGAACATATCGCAGCTTAAGCGTCGGCTGCGTCTGCGCTCCTTGCCTGCAGCCCGTTCTCCTTCCGCCGTTTCGCTGCTTTCCTGCTCGGCCGCCATCGCAACCTTTCTGCTCCGCAATCCATACCACTGCTATCGGCAGCTTCCAGGCGGCTCTTCAATGGGCGGCAATCCAGTGCATAAGGGAAGAAAAATAAGATGAGTTTTCCCTAATCTACGAACCCCTCTGATCGAAACGGCGCTTGCCGGCACCCACTCCGTTCCCCTTTCCCCGTACAATTAACCCATGTTTCGCGATCTGGCCCCCCTCTTCGTGTACATGCGCCGTTACCGCTGGGGATACCTGTGGGGCACCCTCGCCTGCATTACCACCAATCTGGTCGCGGTCCAGTTTCCCAGGGTCTTGGGAATGGCTATCGACGTACTGAAAAGCGGAGCCACCCGCCATAAAATTCTCCTCTTCGCCGGTCTGCTGGTCGCCATCTCTCTGATCAAGGGCATCTTTCTCTACGCCCAGCGCTGGATTCTCATCGGCATCTCGCGGGATATCGAGTTCGACCTGCGCAACGACCTCTTCCGCAAACTGGAACGGCAGGACTCGGGCTTCTACCAGCGCTACCGCACCGGCGACATCATGGCGCGCATGACCAATGACCTGAATGCCGTGCGCATGCTTCTGGGCCCGGCGCTGATGTACAGCGCCAACACCGTCTTCCTCACCGTCTGCGCCGTCTTCTTCATGCTCCGCTTCAGCCCCTATCTCACCCTGGTCGCCCTGGCGCCCATGCCGCTGGCCAGCATCCTCATCCAGTACTTCGGCAGCCGCATCCATAGCCGCTTCGAGCGCATCCAGGCCAGCTTCTCCGACATCTCCGCGCAGGCCCAGGAAAACTACTCCGGCGTCCGGCTCGTGCGCGCCTTCGCCCGCGAAGAATCCCAGATCGGCCTCTTCGAGCGGCTCAATCGCCAGTACATCGCCCGCGCTCTCCGCCTGGTGCAACTGATGGGCATGCTCTGGCCCACGCTGGAGTTCATCCTCGGCATCTCCATGATCATCACCCTGCTGGCCGGCGGCCACCTGGTCCTCGCCCATCGCATCACGGTGGGCGATTTTGTGGCCTTCAACACCTACATGATCATGCTCATCTGGCCCATCATCGCCGTGGGCTGGGTCATCAACATCTTCCAGCGCGGAACCGCCTCGGTAAAGCGCATCGACGAACTGCTCAAGGCCAAGCCGGCCATCGACGACCGCGCCGCCGATCCTGCCATTCCCGCGGACGCCGTGCTGCGGGGCGAAATCGAGTTCCGCCATCTGAATTTCAGTTACAACCAAACTCCGGTCCTCCACCCCACGGACAAAGACCTGTCCGTGGGGACCCCGGTCCTGCGAGATATCTCGCTCCGCATTCCCGCCGGCGCCAGCCTGGCCATCGTCGGCCCCACCGGCTCGGGAAAGACCACGCTGGTCAACCTGATTTCAAGGCTGTATGAAGCGCCCCAGGGATCGCTGCTGATCGACGGCCGGCCGGTGCGCGATTATCCCCTGGCGATGCTGCGCCGCAACGTCGGCATGGTTCCCCAGGAGACCTTCCTGTTCAGCGAGACCATCCGGGAAAACATTGCCTTTGGCGCGCCTCATGCCAGCGCTGAGGAGTTGCTGAAAGCAGCCGAGGCCGCCCACATTCGCCTGGAGTTCGAAGAGTTTCCGCAGGGCTTTGAGACCATGGTGGGCGAACGAGGCGTCACTCTCTCCGGCGGGCAGAAACAGCGCTCCGCCATCGCCCGCGCCCTGCTGCGCAGGCCCGCCATCCTCATCCTCGACGACGCATTAGCCAGCGTGGACACCTACACGGAAGAGCGCATCCTGGGCGGTTTGCGCGAGTACACGTCCGACTCCACCACCATCCTGATCTCCCACCGCGTCTCCACCGTGCGCAATGCCGACCAGATCGCCGTGCTCGCCCACGGCAGGATCGTGGAGCTGGGAAGACACGACGAGTTGCTCGCCCTGGATGGTTACTACGCCGACCTATACCGGAAGCAGCAACTGGAAGAAGAGCTCACCGTGGCCGGATGATAAAAGCAGGGAACAGGGAATAGGGAACAGGGAATAGGAATTGTGCATACAGTCCTGAAGCACATCCTTGCAATTTTTATGCCGCTAAAACAGGAAGTTGAAAAACTCAATCAGCACAGATCTCCGCTCGCAGAATGAGTTTTTCTGTTCCCTGTTCCCTGTTCCCTGCTTTTACGCGTTCCAATGGGAGACGGCGCCTGCCTCGGTATCGAGTTCATCGCTACCGAAGCCCGCCTGCCGGCGCCCAGATGATAGTGCGGTCATCTGCAACGGAGCTGGATTGAGTTTGGGATCCTTCGCTACCTGGCGCCAGGCATCGCGCACATTGCGCACGCATTCGATGGTGTGCTCGAACTTCTGCCGCGAGGCCGACTGGGAGGCCTGCAGTATCTGCGCGAAGATGGATGCATAAAACTCGCTGAGCGCCTGCGCGGGCCGTCCGCCTACATCCATGCGCAGCCGCGCCTGCAGATGAATGATAATGTCCAGGGCGCGCTTCACAGCGCTGCGGCGCCCGGCCTGGTCTCCGCGCTCCACGGCCGCGCTGGCGGCGTAAAGAAAACGCAGAATGCCGTCATAAAGCGCCACCACCAGATCCACCGCCGATGCGCCTTCCAGCGCGTGTTCCTGATAAATTCCCATGGGAATAAAACTCCTTAGCCGTTCAGATTCTGGTCATAGCCGGTGATCGCCGAGTAAAGCTCGTTGATGCCGGCCAACTCCGAGGGCAGTTCCTGCATGATTTCGTTGGCCTGGTTCAGTTCCTTGGTCAGGCTCACCTGCTCGGCCGAGATCAGGCTTTCTTCCTTGGAGATGTCGGCATTTAGCGTGGTTTCGATTTTGCTGTCGGAATTTTTGGCCAGCGCCAGAACACCCGTCGACGAACTGCTTCCGGCATTGGTCAGCATGGTCGAGAATGTCTGGCCCCAACTGTTTGCATTCTGGAAGAAGCCCACCACGCCGCTATAGTCCGTATTCAGCACCGAATCCAAGGAGGTGGCGTCAAATGTCAGCGAGCCGTCGTTGTTCACGCTGATGCCCAGGCTGGTCAGGCTGTTGATGTCAGAGGAGTTGGTGTAGACCAGAGTCGCACTGCTGGTGTTGGTGGTATCCAGGATGCTGGAGCTCACAGTCAAATTACCGGCGCTGCCCGCGATTCCGGACTCCAGCGACAGGCTCCACGATCCATCGCCGTTCTGGACCGGTGTAGCCGTCACTCCGATGTTGGCTGAGTTGATGGCGCCGGCCAGGCCGGAGAGGTTGTTGTTGGGAGAAGACGGCACGCTGATCGCATGCGCCGTGCCGTTGCCCACCTGGATAGAGACAGAGCCGGTGAGCGCATCGCCAGCGCCGGGGATCGCCGTCAACGTTCCGTAGGAGTTCTGCGTGGCGGTGGCCGCCGTGCCCGTGTAACTCAGCGGCGTATCGCTGGTGGCAACGATGCTGGAGCTTACAGTCAACGCTCCGCCGGACCCCTCGGTTTGCGAGATCAGCGAAAGGATCGACTGGCCATTGCTGGTCACCACGCCGGCCGTAACTCCGATAGCGGCGGAGTTGATGGCGCTGGCCAGGCCGGAGAGCGTGTTATCGTCAGTCGGCACACTGACCGATTGCGCCGTGCCGTTGCCCACCGTGATGGAGATGGAGCCGGAGAGCGTGGTGTCTGTGTCGTCGGAGATGGCGGTCAGATTCCCGTTTGGATTCTGCGTGTTGATGCCGCTCAGAAGTTGCTGCTGCAGCAGCGTGAGCGTGGGAGAGCCGAAGAGCGGCTCGGGCTTGCCCGAACTGTCGTTCCCCTCCTGGGCGTTCACGGCGCTGATCAGCGCGTTGTAGTCGCTGACGAACTGGTTCACCGTGCTCTCCACATCGTTGTTGTCGTTGCCGATCACCACCTGCACCTGCGCATTGGTCGCGCTGGGCGCCAGAAGTTGGAAGGTTACGCCGGGAATCAGATTGGCAACGGTATTCGAGGCGCTGGTCAGGGCCACGCCGTCTACCGTCAGATTGGCGTCTGCGCCCGATACCGGGCTGGTATAGCCCAGCGAAGTGGTGCCGGTGATGTCATTGATGCTGGAGGACACGGCCAGCGTCCCGGCGGTTCCCGTGGTATTGGAGACCAGCGACAGGCTTTGCGCCCCGCTGCCGTTGGTCACGATCGAAGCCGTGACCCCGATGCCGGCCGTGTTAATTGCATCCTCCAGCCCGGTAAGCGTGTTCCATCCGCTCGCGGAGCCGGTGTAAAAGGTATTGAGCGCGGGAGTGCTGGGCGCGGCGCCCACCATGATGGTATGCGCCGTGCCGCCGCCCACCTTGATAGAGAGGGAGCCGGATAGCGTATCGCTCGAATTGGCCAGCGCCGTCAGGGTACCGCTCGATGCCTGCGTGCCGCTGCCCGCCGTGCCGGTGTAACTCAAGGCCGTGGTGTCGGTGGCGACAATCGTATTCGAGGTTACGCTGATGTTTCCCAAAGCCCCCGAGGTGCCTGAAACCAGGCTCAACAACGAACCTGAGGAATCGGTCAGCACGCTGGCGTTGATGCCCACCGCGGAGGCATTGATGGTCGCGGCCAATCCGGCCAACGTATTGTCCGATGAGTTCAGCGTGATGGTCAACTGCGTGCCGCTGCCCGCCTGCAGCGTGATGGAACCGCTCAGTGGATCGTTGGCGTTGGCGATCTGCGCCAGGTACCCGCTCGAGGTCGTGGCCAGATTGCCCACCTCCACGGTGTACGTTCCGGCCTGCGCCGTAGAGTCGGCCGCCGTCAGCGTCAGCACATTGGTGTCGGAGCTGGAACCCGTCTTTTCCGACAGGATGCCCTGAAAATCGGTAAGCGAACTCATGTCGTTGGAGAGATTCGAGAACAGCGTACCCAGGCTGGAGATGGCCGTGTCCTGGTTCTCCAACGTGGTCAACTGGGTCTTCCACGGCGTCTCCACATTCTGGAGATTGCCCACGATCTCGGCCACCGTCGAGCTCACATTGAAGCCGGTCCCGCTGGTTGGCGCGCCGAAACTCAGTCCTACTGTGCCCATCGCTCCCTCCGTGCCGAATTCGAGCAGCCGGAGAACCACCCGCTGCCATGCCGGATTAATGAAAACTCATGACCCTCGCTTCATAACCGCACCGCTCCAAAAGCTACGAAATAACTTCCGGCCAAATCCTTTATCGGCATTGAATCCAAGCGGCTTTAGCCGTTTTCACTTGAAATCCGCGCGCCTTTCCCCCGCTTCTTTTCGCATCTGCAAAGAAAGGGCGCCCTTGCGAGCGCCCTTCTTTGCTTAGGGGTCCGCCATCGCGGACGCGCTGTTACTGCAACAGCTTCATCACTTCCTGCTGCACGGTGTTGGCCTGCGCCAGCGCGGCGATGCCGGTCTGGCTCAGGATCTCGTACTTGGACATGTTGGAGGTTGCCGTTGCATAGTCGGTAGCCTGCACCGCGTTCTGCGCCGATTCCACGTTCTCCTGTTGTGTGGTCAGCACCTGGCTGACGGCGTTCAGGGTATTGATCTGCGCGCCGATGTAGCCGTCCTGCGCCGCCACGTCGGTGATGGCCACATTGAGATCGTTCAGCGCGGTCTCCGCATCGGCCTGGTTGGAGAGGTCGGTGGCATTCAGGGCCTCGCCGGCACCATCCGAGTAGCTGATGGTCGCCGTCCCGCTCGACGCCTTTGTATCTGAAGCGAAGGTCGCCGCGCTCTGCGATGTGATTGAATCGGCTATCGTGCCGGAGAGCCCCATGTTGTAGGCGCTGCTTGCCGTATAGCTCAGATTCGCGGTGGTGGTTGTGTCTGCGATGGTTGACGTGGGCAGAACAACCTGCCCGGAGGTAGCTGTAATCTGACCTGTACTCCCTACGGCGTTTGAGGTCAGCAGCACGCTCCCGGCGCCGTTAGTGCCGGCTACCCAACTGGCCGTTACTCCGGTGCTGTTGGCAGGGTCGTTGATCTGCGAAATCATGCTTAGAACAGTTGAACCTTGGGTCAGGGTGAGGCTTACGGGGCTGGTGCCGACATCAAAGTTGAGAGTGCCGGAGACCGTGTCGTTTTCGTTGGCAAACGAACCCAGTGTCACGGCTGATGCTGTCCCGGGAGTGGTGTCGGTCAGCGTGCTGGTTGCCGAGATGGCTTGGCCGCTGTTGGAAGTTGCCGTCAGTCCCAGGCCTTCGGTGCTGGCCAGGCCGGTGAGTCCCAGGGCGGTGTCGGCCGTGACCGCGGCCGCCAGGTTGGCCAGCGTATCGCCGTTCACCGCGAACGTTGTGCCGGTTAACGTACCCGCGCCCGAACCCGAAGCCGCACCCGAACCCATGACGAAGGTGTGCGTGACGGCGACGCCGCTTACGGTGTTGGTGATGGCGATGTGCCCGGCAAGCACGTCATTGGTATTGACTGACCCGCTCGAGCCGAAGGTAATGCTCGAAGGAGTGCCGGCCACGACCGCCTGTCCGGCTACCGTAGTCGCATTGTTCTCCGCGTACGCATCGGCCAGGTTTCCGGTCACGGTGATGTCGTTGCCTTCGGTGCCCGACTGTAGATAGACGCCGCCCGATCCGCCGGCATCCGTCGTTGCTGTGATGGAAAAGTCGGCGGGGCGCCGCCTTCTCCAGTTACAGTTCCGGCCGTATAGTCGTTAATCGCGGTTATCAAGTCGCCTGCTGTGCTGCCATCCACAGTAACCGTACCCCCGGCATAGGCTTCCGATGTGCCGCCCATGGCGAAGGTTACCGCGGTGCCGCTGCCGTCCTGAAGGACGGTGCTGCCCACTAGCGTATCGGTTGTGCCGATGGTGCCCGTGATCTCGCTTCCTGCCGTATTGGTAAGAGCCAGCAAGGCGGTTCCATACACCCCGGTGCCGGAATCGTCCGGCGTGTAGATACCCAGCGTGGCGTTGGTGTTCATCAGCGTGTTGGTGGTGGCGGCGATGCTGTTGCCCTTGGTTCCCGACGTGATCACCAGGCCCGAGTTGCCCGCTACGGCGGTGGCCCCGGTATCTCCGTTGGCAACTAACTGCGCCTGAATCCCGGCCGCCAGGGCGGTCATCGTGTTGCCATGAACGTTGATCGTGGTGATCGAATTGCTCGCTGTGGTGGTGGCGCCGGCGTTGCCCATGATAAAGGTTTGCGCCGGCAGGGTGCCGTCGGTGAGGACGATCTTGCCCGTGACCGTATCGGCGGAGTCTGTCCGTCACGTCATTGGGATTGGTGGCTACGCCCAGGGTGAGGGATCCATCCACGCCGGGATTGGCCGCGATTCCCGTGACGGAGTGGGCAGGGGTATTCAAATTGGCCACGCTGGCGTTGGTCGCGGTGACCAGATCGCTGAAGGCCGGAGCCGTGGGTGCGCTACCGCCCGTAGTGGTTACGCTCAACGCTCCGCTTCCCGCGGTACTCGCCAGCGACAGGCTCTGTGTCCCGTCGCCATTGGTAATCACGCTGGCTGTGGCCAGCCCGGCAGTCCCGCCGTAGTTGGCGTTGATCTGGTTGGCCAATTCCTGGAGCGTGTTCACGTTGGCATTGATGGTCACCGCCGCCGCGGTCTGTGTGCCCACCTTGACCGTGACCGTCTGGCCCTGGGTGAGAAGTTCGCTGGCGGAGATGCCGCTGGGGTTCAGAGTGCCGCTGGTGCTGGACGCGTTGGGATCCACGCCCGCCGACACCAAACCGCCCGAAATCTGAATGCCCGTCTCCGTTCCGCCGCCTTGAACGCCGGCCTGCGCCTGCGTGGTAAAGGTAGCGGTCAGGCCCAGGCCCGAGTCGTTGATGGCGTTGACCAATCCACCGACGGTGTTGGCGTAGCCGCTGGAACCGCCCACGGAAATCGTAGTGGATGCCGTGCTCTCCGCGCCGCCCGAGCCCTTCACAAGATAGGTGACGTTCATGGTGGTGCTGCCGCTCAAGCCCCCGCCCAATGCGTCGCTTGCTGCCGCGTTCTGGGTGCTGCTTGACATGTTGAGAAACACGTTGTTGGCGCCGTTGCTGTACGCCATCACGCCGCCGGAATCGCCCACGTTGGACGAAGACAGCGAGCGGATGTTCAGAGCGTCGATCGACGAGCCCGTCGTCGATGAGTCGCCGGTATAGATGTTGGTGTTGGTATTGAAAACTGCGGCGTCGTTGTAGGTGGTCGTGGTGCCGATGTTCGAAATTTCCGACAGAATCGACTGGTACTCCTGGTTGGCCGCCGTATCCTGCGAGGAGTTGAGGGTGCCGTTCGAGGCTTCGGTAGCCAGCGTCACGGCCCGGTTAAGCAGGCTTGTCACTTGCGAGAGAGCGCCATCGGCAACCTGGAGAAGGCCCACGCCTTCGGTGGCATTGGTTTCCGACTGGGTCAGAGCCATCTGGTTGGCCTGCAGGCCGTCCACCAGCGAAAGACCGGCCGCGTCGTCCGCGCCGGAGTTGATCTTCGATCCGGAAGACAACTGCTGCAGCACGGTGGTCAGGCTGTTGTTGCTGTTGTTCAGATTGTTCTCCGCGTAGACGGCGGAGAGGTTATTCAAGACACCCAGGGACATGGGGTTCTCCTTGTGAGATGCGTGGATTTGCGGCCCTTCCCCGAAGGTGCTCCCATTTTTAGTGCCTAACCCTGGGTCGCTGCTTCCGGTTCGGTTACCGCCGCATCTGGCCCTTTCTTCGGCCCGGCACTTATGGACTTTATTTCCACGCGCCTTTGTGTTCCAGCCCGCGGACACTTCTATCCCTCTCGCCTTTAATCTTTTAACCTTTCCCGCTGTCTGCCGATAACTCCTGCAAAGGAGTTCTGCGGCCATGATCGAACTTACCCGGCTCAACGGCACGCCGATGGTGCTGAACAGCGATTTGATCAAGACCGCCGAGGCCTCGCCGGACACCATGCTCACGCTCATCAACGGAGAAAAGCTGATCGTGCGCGAGGACCTGCGCCGAGGTCACCGAGCGGGTGCTCGCCTACCGGGCGCGCCTGCTGGCCGCCGTGGCCCGCCGCCTGCCCCATTTGGGCGAATTACAACGTGCTGTCTCTATCGCCAGCCTGGAGGTTGCAGGGCCAGTCCGACAACGGCGCCGGCGCCGAAGCCGCGCGATCCGGAACCCGGCCGTTGAACGATAAACCGGCCTCTCCGCCACCCGGCTGCTGGACGGCAGCTTCGGCATGACATCGAGGAGCGAGTTCATGGATAAAGCGAGCATCGGCGGAGTCTTTCTGGCCGATTGCTCGGCATTATTGCCGGCTTGCTCATCGAAGGCGGCAACCTGGGCCAGATCCTGCAGCCCACCGCGGCCCTCATCGTCTTTGGCGGCACCCTGGGCGCGGTGCTCCTGCAGTTTCCGCTCACCACCGTGGCCTGGCCGCATTCCGCAGCCTGGCGCACGTCTTTGCCGCGCCGCGCAAGCAGAACGACGAGCTCATCCGCCTGCTGGTCTCCTTCGCCAACAAGGCCCGCCGCAACGGCGTCGTCTCCCTGGACGCCGACCTGCAACGCCATCCAGGATCCCTTCCTCAAGCAGGCCCTCATGCTCGCCGTCGACGGCACCGAGCCCACTGAGCTGCGCAAGATCATGCGCGTCAGCCTGGACTCCGCCACGGAGAGCGAAGAGCGGCTGCCCGCGGTCTTCGAGTCGGCCGGCGGCTTCTCGCCCACCATCGGCATCCTGGGCGCCGTGCTGGGCCTGATTCAGGTCATGCAGCATCTCGACAACATGCAGGAGGTGGGCCGCGGCATCGCCGTGGCCTTTGTCGCCACCATCTACGGCGTGGGCATCGCCAATCTCTTCTTTTTGCCCTTCGCCGGCAAAATGCGCATCCGCATCCGCGACGGCCACCAGCGCCGCGAGATGATGCTGGAAGGCGTGATCTCCATCCTCGAAGGCATGAACCCGCGCATGCTGGAAGTCAAGCTGGCCGGCTTTTCCAGGAGCATGCCAGCCGAGACAAGAAGGAGCAGGCGGCATGACGCAAGCAGCGGCGCAAGAGCAACATCAGCCAGCGATCGCTGGCTGGTCTCCTACGCCGACTTCATCACCCTGCTCTTCGCCTTCTTCGTCGTCCTCTACGCCTTCGTCCAAAGCCGACCAGAAAAAGCAGACGCAGGTCTCCGAGTCCATCGACTCCGCCTTCCGCTCCCTGGGCATCTTCGCCGACGCCAAGCGGCAGCCGGACAGCGCCAGCAGCGCCGCCAACGCCACCGACAAGCCGGCCATGCCCATGAATATCGTCATGGGCGAGGATGTGCTCGCGCCCGGCCCAGGTCAAGGAGGACCTCGAACCAATCCGCCGCGAACTGGAGCAGACCCTCTCCAACCAGGTCGCCACGCACACCGTCTCCATCCAGATGGGCCGCGACGGGCTGGTCATCAGCCTGCGCGAGGCCGGCTTCTTCGACTCCGGCTCCGCCACCCCCAAGCCCCGAGCGCTCGCCTACGCTGCGCCAGATCGCCGCCTCGCTGGGCCGCACCCCCTACGATCTGCGCATCGAGGGCCACACCGACAACATTCCCATCCACACCGCCGAATTCGACTCCAACTGGGAGCTCTCCTCGGCCCGCGCCACCCACATCGCCCGCATCTTCCTCGACCTGAAGGCCATTCCCCCGGAGCGGCTCTCGGCCGCCGGCTACGCCGAGTTCCATCCCGTGGCCGAGCAATGACACCGCCGATGGCCGCGCGCAAAACCGCCGCGTCGACCTGGTCGTCCTGCCCCGCACCAACATCAATTTCTCCGCGCCCGGACCCGCCCACCCCGCCGGCCCCTGGCGCAAAATCACCGACGATGACTGAGTGGAGTTAGCGTGGTTAGCAGAGCTAGCCGCCTTGCCTGGTCCGCTGTTCCCTATTCCCTGGTCCCTTCTCCCTACTCCACCCCCAGCACCTTCACAATCACCCGCTTGCGCCGCTGGCCGTCGAACTCGGCATAGAAGACCCGCTGCCAGGTGCCCAGGTCCAGCCTGCCGCCGGTCACCGGCAGCGTGGTCTCGTGGTGCAGCAGCAGCGACTTCAGGTGCGCATCGCCGTTGTCTTCGCCGGTCCGGTGGTGCTTGTAATCGGGCCGCGCCGGCGCCAGCTCCTCCAGCCACTTGCCGATATCCTCGATCAGCCCGCTCTCCAGGTCGTTCACATACACGGCCGCCGTAATGTGCATCGGCGAGACAAAGCACAGACCATCCTTCACGCCGCTGCGCCGCACAATCTGCTCCACCTCGTCGGTGATGTGCACCATCTCCCGCCGCTTGCGGGTTTCAAAAACCAGATACTCCGTGTGACTCTTCATTGCGCTCTCCCGGCATGGGCGCCGCGTTGGCGCAAACAGCAACCTGGCGGCTCGCCTATATCCTAATGACTGCCGTGACCGCGACCAAATCTCCCAGCGCCGCACGAGGATTCCCAGACGTGAAAGCTCTCGGCCAGGCCGGCCCAGCCCAGCGGCTGCGCTGGATGCACTCCAGGCTCGCCGAGGCGTACGGCCCCCAGCACTGGTGGCCGGCCGAGACTCCCTTTGAAGTAATCCTGGGCGCCTATCTCACCCAGAACACTGCCTGGAAGGCCGTCGAGCGCTCCCTGGCCAACCTTCGCGCGGCTGGAGCGTTGACCCTCGACGGTCTGCGCTCGCTCCCCTTCAAAGACTTGCAGAAGCTCATTCGCCCCTCCGGCTTTCACACCCGCAAAGCGCCCGCGCTCAAAGCATTTGTAGCCATGCTGGACGAGGAGTTTGCCGGCTCGCTCGAAACCCTCGCCGCCACCCCAACGGCTACTCTCCGCCGCCGCCTGTTGGCTCTGCCCGGCGTAGGCCAGGAGACCGCCGACGCCATCCTGCTCTACGCTCTCCACCATCCCGTCCCCGTAGCCGACGAGTATCTCCGCCGCATCGCCGCGCCGGCACCGGCTCGTTGACGCCGCCACCCGGCCCCAAAGGCTATAACGATATGGCCGATCTCACCCGCCAGGCCTTTGCCTCCGATCCCTGCAGCCAGCCGCGCGCGCCTCTTCAACGAGTTTCACGCCCTTACTGTGGCCGTGGGAAAAGCGCACTGCGGCAGGACCGCCCATTGCACCGGCTGTCCCCTGGCCGCGGATCTTCAAATGTTTCCCAGCCGCAGGGCAAAACGGAAATTCTCTGGTTAGAATGTTCGCAGGTTGTCCATCATGCCCAGTAAATCGCGACAGCGCAAATCCCGAGGTCAACGTCCGCCAAATACGCCGGCCGGGAAGACCGAGGCCATTGCTCACGCAACCCATAAGCCGTGGCAGATTGCCGTTGTGTGCCTCGTTCTGGCGATGGTTACCGTGGTTGCCTTTCGGGGCGTGCGGAGCGGCCAGTTCCTTACCTGTGACGATGATTACTATGTTCTGGAAAACGGGCATGTGCAGCAGGGATTGACCATGCAGAGCATCGCCTGGGCGTTTACAACCTTTCAACAGGGAAACTGGCACCCGCTGACGTGGATTTCGCACATGGCGGACTGGAAGCTGTATGGCAAAAATCCCGCCGGCCACCATATCACCAATGTATGTCTGCACGCCGCCAATGCCATCCTGCTATTCCTTTTGCTCTTGTACATGACCGGCTACTTAGGGCGTCCCGCGATGGTCGCATTTCTCTTCGCGCTGCACCCCGCGCATGTCGAATCCGTGGCCTGGGTTTCCGAACGCAAGGATGTATTGTGCGCGTTTTTCTGGTTTGCGGCGTTGCTTGCCTATGCATGGTATGTGCGCAGGCCATCCTGGAAACGGTATGCATGCGTCGTCTTATGCTTTGCCTGCGGCCTGATGTCGAAACCCATGATTGTCACCCTTCCCTTCACCCTGCTGTTGCTTGATTATTGGCCGTTACGCAGAATAACATTCACACCCGAAGCGCGCGCGCATTGGTTCTCTTCCTTTGGGAAGTTATGCCTTGAAAAATGGCTGTTATTCCTGATGTCGGCTATCTCATGCGTCGTCACCTTCATTGCGCAACAGGCCGGCGGCGCGGTAACTGAGTTTCAAGCCTTGCCCTTGTGGGAGAGAATCTGCAACGCGGCCATCAGTTACTGCCGTTATGTGCGCATCGCGTTCTGGCCTGATCCGCTCACGGCCTATTATTACTATGATATAGGTTACATCAGAGTTTTCATAGAGATGTTAGCAGCCATTGCGCTCATCGCCGTAACCGCTGTCTGCTGGCGTCTCCGCAAGGAAAGGCCTTATTGTCTCATCGGCTGGCTGTGGTTTCTGGGAACTCTGGTTCCGGTTATCGGCATCGTGCAAATTGGACAGCAGTCCATCGCCGAGCGCTACACCTATGTTCCCTTGATCGGCCTTTTTATCACCGTTGTCTGGCTGGCCGGCGATGCGGTTGCTAACTCACCTAAGATCAGGGTTGTAAGTCAAATGCTTGCGGTCGCGGTCATTCTGGCGTGCGCCGTGAAGACCGATGCGCAGGTAAAGGTGTGGAAGGATTCGGTGACGCTTTTCAGCCACGCCCTCCAGGTTGACCCACGCGGGGAAATTCCCAATTTAAGCCTGGGCGTAGCCTATGTGAGGCAGGAAAGATACGCCGAGGCACAGCCGTATCTGGAACGCGCGCTGGACTATAATCCCACCGCTCCTCTGATTCTCTCTGATTCCGCCCTTTGCCTGATGAAAAACCATGATCAGAGCAATCTGCCGCTGGCAGGGCAACGTCTCCAACAGGCATTGCGTCTTTCTCCTGACCATCCCGATATCCTGACCAACCTGGCGTTATGGTCTTCTTTGATGGGCAGGCCGCAGGATGAGGAGACGTATGCCGGAAAGGTAATCGCCGCGCATCCCGATAATATAACGGCGCGGCTCTATCTTGGCGATGCTTTGCAGGCGCAGGGAAAACTTGATCAGGCGGCTCAGGAGTGCCGTCAGGCGCTGGCCATCGAACCCGATAACTACCTCGCGCATTACGATTTAGGCATTATTTTGGATAGTCAGGGATTGAAGCAGGAAGCGCTGAAGGAATTGCGCAGTTCTCTGGCCATCAAACCCGATCAGGCCATGGCCTATACCAAGATCGGCTGGATCCTTTTGGAGAATCATCAGCTCCCCGCAGCGCTGGAGGAGTTTACCCAGGCGCTGCGCTACGACCCCGCTAACACTCGTGCGCATAATGGTCTCGGCGTGGTCCTGTATCAAATGGGGAAGTATGAAAAAGCCGTCGAGCAATTCAGCGAAGCGGTGCGGATTGATCCTGCTTATGCCGAAGCATGGCAAAATCTCGATCTTGTCCAAGTCCGGATGAAATTCCAAAAGGTTGGAGCAGGGAAAAAATGAACATGCCGGATGCATATTCCTGCTCGTCGCATGCCAGGGCTTTCTATTCCTTTTCCGCGGACTCCAGACATCCCGCTTGACAAGACTGCTATACTGCATTTACATTTGTTTGTTATTTGAACAATATACTTTTCCATGCGGCTATTTGACTCAATCCGGAGGCATCCAGTGATTCCAGGCGGAAAAATCAGGCTCCTTTCCCGCAGCCCTCTCCGCCCTCTTTCGTTTTTGCAAGCATCAGGCTCTTCCCTGCCAACAGCAATATCAACCCCGGGTCATAGCTCGCCTTGGCTCACCGGCCCTTTATCATAATTATGCCGGTCCCACCGGCCGCGGTACGCGCGCCAGCGAAAGGAGCAACATGGAAGGCATTTCCAGACGGAGTTTTCTTCGAGGTGCAGGGATGACTGCCGCAATCTGCGCTGCTAACTCATTCGTCAGCATGGCGAAGGAATCGAAGTCTCCATTCAAAGTTTCTGTTATCAACGATGAGATTTCGCAGGACTTCGATCACGTCTGCTATGTTATCTCCCATGATTTCGGCCTGAGCTGGATCGAACTCCGCTCCATGTGGGGCAAGAACACCATGGATCAGAGCGATGCCCAGATCGACGAAGCGCAAAAGATTCTCGCCAAATACAATCTGCAGGTGACTGACATCGCCAGTCCCCTCTTCAAAACCGACTGGCCGGACGCGCCCCAGATCGCAGTTCAGCACCACGGGAGATATGCACGAAGCGGTCTACACTGCCTTCAAGCAGCAGGATGAGATCCTGGAGCGCGCCATCACCCGGGCCAAACAGTTCAAGACGGAGAAGGTCCGCTGCTTCGACTTCTGGCGGTTGGATGATGTTACGCCCTATCGCGCGGCCATCGATGAGAAACTGCGTTCCGCCGCCGAGGTCGCCGGCAAGCAGGGCGTTCTGCTTTTGCTGGAGAACGAGCTGGCCTGCAACACCGCCACCGGACGCGAGGCTGCCCGGACGATG
The DNA here is from genome assembly GCA_963796085.1 of uncultured Acidobacteriaceae bacterium. Taxonomy (GTDB): domain Bacteria; phylum Acidobacteriota; class Terriglobia; order Terriglobales; family Acidobacteriaceae; genus Telmatobacter. Next base: position 63,377 of record CAWCKF010000010.1, read on the forward strand.
AACGCCGTCCAGTCGCCAAGCTTTGCCCTCAACTGGGATCCCGACCAATGCCGTGATGCGGGGCGAACTCGATGCTTTCCCCGCCGCCTGGGATCTCCTGCCCAAAGACCGCATTCACCACTGCCATGTCAAGAACGCCGCCAAAAACGCGCAGGGCAAAATCGAGTTAACTTCGGTCGATAAAGGAATCATCGACTGGGCGGCGCAGTTCCGCGCCCTCAAGCAAGCCGGCTTTCGTGACGCGGTCAGCCTTGAGACCCACTGGCAGGGAGGCGGAACTCCGGAGGAGTGCACCCGCATCTGCTGGGCGGGCATGAAGCAAGCCCTGAAGGATGCAAAGGCCTTTTAGCTATGCCGAAAGATGCATTGCTATCTCAACCACCAATGAACAGCACGACATTTCCTGTATAAGTGGAGAGACAAAGTGGTTACTCGACGTGAATTTCTCGATACGCTTGCGGTAGGCGCCGCAGGTCTGGCTATCCAATCGACCGCCAGGAGTTATGGCCAGATCCTCGGCGCCAACGATCGCCTCAACTTTGCCGTAATTGGCCTTCATAGCCGCGCCTATGCTCATCTTGACTCGCTGCAGGCAAACAGGGATGCAGCCCGCATCTCCCATGTTTGCGATGTGGACGGCGATATTCTGAAGGCCTTTGCCGATGAAGCGGAGCATGTGCTGGGCTATGCTCCCGCCACTGACAAGGACTTTCGCAATATCCTGCAATTGAAGGAGGTGGACGCCATCACCATCGCCACTCCCGACCACTGGCATACACCCATGGCCATCGCCGGCCTGCAGGCGGGCAAGCACGTCTACGTTGAAAAGCCATGCAGCCACAATCCCGCCGAAGGAGCCCTGCTGGTCAAGGCGCAGCAGAAATATGGCAAGCTGGTGCAGATGGGCACGCAGCAGCGCTCATCCCCCCAGAACATCGAGGTCATCGAAAAGATTCACGACGGTCTGATCGGCAGGGCCTACTATGCCAAAGCCTGGTACAGCAACGTAAGAAAATCGATCGGCATCGGCAAGGAAGTGCCCGTGCCTGCGCAGCTCGATTGGGATCTCTGGCAGGGACCGGCGCCGCGCAGACCATATAAGGACAACATTCATCCCTATAACTGGCACTGGTTTAAAAACTGGGGCACCGGCGAAGCCCTGAATAATGGCACGCATGAGATCGATGTCTGCCGCTGGGCTCTCGGAGTCGACTACCCGCACAGCGTGTCGTCATCGGGCGGAAGATACCACTTCAAGGACGATTGGCAGTTTTATGACACCCTGGTAACCAGCTTCGAATACGACGATAAGCTGATCTCCTGGGAGGGAAAATGCTGTCAGGGAATGAAGTTCTACGGTCGCGACCGCGGCTCGGCCATCATGGGAACCACCGGCTCCGTGCTTGCTTATCGGGATGGCTACGAGATCTACGATCTCAAGGGAAACAAGATCAACGAGGTCAAGGTCGGCAAAGCATCCTCCTCCGCTGACCTCACCGGCAGCGACTCCCTGACCGATGCGCACTTTGCCAACTTCATCGCGGGGATCCGCAAGGGAGAGAAGCTCAATGCTCCTATCTCCATTGGCAACGTCTCCGTCACCATGATGCAGCTTTCCAACATCGCCTGGGAAGTGAACCGCGAGCTTCAAATCGACGCCGGCGACGGTAAGATTCTGCACGATCCAGAAGCTATGAAGATGTGGGGACGCGAATACGAGAAAGGCTGGGCGCCGCATCTCTAAGCGCCAGCGACGCCCGCGGGCAGTTATTTACCGCTTGCCCGCGCAGTGTCATTGAATCAAGGCCGCTTTCCAGCCTGCAAGGCTTCGATCGGCTTGTTAGAAGAATTGTTGAACAGGCAACCGTTTTCAGGAGCACACGAGGAGTCTCCCAGCCATGAAAGAAACCATCTCCCGCCGCAATTTCGTTCAATCAGGCGCGCTCATCGCGGCTGCATGCGCCGCTTCCACCGCGGTACCCTCCTTCGCGGAACCTATGCCGGCATCCGGGAAGCCATCGCCCATTAATCTGGGACTGGCCAGCTACACCTTCCGCAAATTCACCCGCGCCCAGCTGATCGGCTTTATGAAACAACTTCACCTCACCGGCCTGAATGCCAAGAACGTCAAGGATCATCTTCCCGCGGACCCGCAGGAAGAAGCGAAAGCGCTCGCAGATTATGCCGCGGCCGGCATTCAACTCCACGCAGCCGGAACCATTTACTTCGCAAAAGACGAAGACGCCGATATTCGCGGTAAGTTTGAATACTGCAAGCGAGCCGGAATTTCCGTGATCGTCGCAGGCGGCGCGGCTCCTGCAATCCTCCCCCGCATCGAGAAGTTTGTCAAGGAGTACGACATCCGCATCGCCATCCACAACCACGGACCCGAAGATAAGCTGTGGCCTTCGCCTCTGGATGTGCTCAAGGCGGTAAAGAAGATGGATCCGCGCATGGGATGCTGCATGGATGTCGGCCACGCGGCGCGCGCCGGCACTGACGTAGTTGAGGCTATCCACAAAGCAGGACCGCGGCTCTTTAATATGCACATGAAAGACCTGGCCAATTTTCAGAGCAAGGAGAGCGCAGTCGCCGTGGGGGATGGCATCATGCCGGTGCGGGAGATGTTTGAAGCCCTCATCGCCATTAAGTACAAGGGCTTCGTCGATCTCGAATATGAGATCAATGAAGACGATCCCATGCCCGGCGTCGTAAGCAGCTTTGCCTATATGCGGGGCGTTTTGGCAGGCATGGGTTATCAAAGCCACGTGTAAGCCGAAAGGGTAGAATTCGAACAATGCTGATCCACGAAGATCGTTTGTTTCCCTGCCGAACCGGCCGCGCGAAAGATAGCCAGGGCTCTGTATGAGCACGTTCGCGCCTTGCCCATCGTCAGCCCGCACGGGCATACGCAGGCGGCGTGGTTTGCCAGGAACGAGCCTTTCCCCGACCCGGCAAAGCTCTTCGTGCAGCCCGATCACTACGTCTTTCGCATGCTCTACAGCCAGGGGATCTCCCTCGATGACCTCGAGATCGGCCAGCCGCAATCGAAGAACGCGCGCAAGGTCTGGCGCATCTTCGCCAGCCATTACTACCTGTTTCGCGGAACGCCGACGCGCATGTGGCTGGATTTCGCCTTTCAGGAACTCTTTGGGCTGCAGGAGCGGCTGTCGGAAAAGACCGCCGATCTCTACTTCGACACCATCTCGGAAAAACTGCGCACGCCGGAGTTTCTGCCCCGCGCGCTCTATGAGCGATTCAATATTGAAGTGCTGGCCACCACCGATTCTCCCCTCGACTCGCTGGCCGATCACAAGGCCATTCGCGATTCGGGCTGGAAGGCGAGGATTCTGCCCACCTTCCGGCCCGACCCGGTCGTCGATCCGGAGTTCGCTGGATTTGCCGGGAACATCATGCCAGCTGGGCGAGCAGACCGGCGAAGACACCTCGACCTGGACCGGCTACCTGAATGCGCTGCGCAAGGCGCGCGCCCGCTTCCGCTCGCTTGGCTGCACGGCCACCGACCACGGCCATCCCACCGCGCAAACCGCCGATCTGCCCACGGCGGAGGCCGCGGAACTTTTCAGCCGGGTGCTCGCCGGCAATGCCGACCGATGCGCAGCAGGAACTCTTCCGCGCGCAGATGCTGACCGAGATGGCGCAGATGAGCCTGGAAGACGGCCTGGTCATGCAGATTCATCCCGGCAGCGTGCGCAACCACAATCGCAAGCTCTATGAGCGCTACGGCCGCGACATGGGCGCGGACATTCCCCAGGCCCACCAATTACGTTGACGCGCTGCGCCCCTTGCTCGACCGCTTCGGCAACGAGCGCCAGCTCACCATCATTCTTTTCACGCTGGACGAATCGACTTACAGCCGCGAGTTAGCTCCGCTGGCCGGGCACTATCCGTGCCTGCGGCTGGGACCGCCGTGGTGGTTTCAGGACAGCCCCGAGGGCATGATGCGTTTCCGCGAGCAGGCCACGGAGACGGCCGGCTTCTACAACACGGTCGGCTTCAACGACGATACGCGGGCCTTTCTTTCCATTCCCGCGCGGCACGATGTGGCGCGGCGCATGGACTGCGCATTCCTGGCCAGGCTGGTCACCGAACACCGCCTGGCGGAAGACGAAGCCTTTGAAGTGGCGCACGACCTGGCCTACGGGCTGGTGAAAAGGCGTACCGGCTGTAAGGAGCGCAATCAACATGGCGGTTCAGATCAGCATTCCGGCGTCGCAGGCCGAAGAAGCATCCTCTCCCGGCGCGCGCATCGGGCACGTGCGCTGGACCATCTGCGCCATGCTCTTCGTCGCCACCTCGATCAACTATATGGACCGCCAGGTCATCGCCATTCTCAAGCCCACCCTGCGAGCACAGCATCGGCATGACGGAAGTGGGTTACGGCTACATCATGGCCGCCTTTCATGCTCGCCTATGCGCTCGGCCTGCTGGCCGCTGGGCGCTTCGTCGACAAGGTCGGCACGCGCATCGGCTACATGGTCATCATGGCCGTCTGGAGCCTCTCGGCCATGGGCCACGCGCTGGCCAACACAGTGCTGGAGTTCGGCATCGCGCGCTTCTCGCTTGGGCTGGGCGAATCCGGCAACTTCCCCGCCGCCATCAAAACCATGGCCGAGTGGTTTCCGCAGAGCGAGCGCTCGCTGGCCACCGGCATCTTCAACTCCGGCGCCAATGTCGGCGCCATCCTGGCTCCGCTTATCGTGCCCTGGGTGACCATTCGCTTTGGCTGGCACGCGGCCTTTCTGGTCACCGGCATCTTCAGCGCGCTGTGGATCGTGTTGTGGTATCAGCAAGTACCGCAAGCCCGCCGACCACCCCACGCTCACCGGCGCGGAACTGCGCCACATCTACCAGGAAGCCGCTGAGCAGATGGGGCCGTCCACGCCGTGGATCAAGTTGCTCGGCCTTCGCCAGACCTGGGCGTTTGCCGTCTCCAAATTTCTCACCGATCCCATCTGGTGGTTCTTTCTCTTCTGGCTGCCCTCTTACTTCAGCGCAAAATTTCATCTGGATCTTTCGCATCTCGGGTTGCCTCTGATCATCGTCTATAGCGCCTCGACCATCGGCAGCATCGGCGGGGGCTGGCTGCCCGCGCCCTTCCGCCGCCTGGGACTTTCCCTGAGCCAGGCGCGGCTGGGCGCCATGCTCTTCTGCGCCTGCCTGGTGGTTCCCGTCTTCCTGGTCAACTATCTCCACTCCGAGTGGGTCGCCATCGCGCTGCTCAGCCTGGCCGCGGCCGCGCACCAGGGCTGGTCGGCCAATCTCTTCACCACCGCCTCGGATATGTTTCCGCGCAGCGCCGTGGGCTCGGTCACCGGCATCGGCGGCATGGCCGGAGCGGTCGGCGGCGCGCTGCTGGCTATCTATGCCGGCCACGTCCTGCAACTGACGCACAGCTATGCCAGCCTCTTCGCCATCGCCGCCAGCGCCTATCTCCTGGCGCTTGCTCATCATGAACCTGCTCGCCCCCGGACTGAAGAAAGTGGAGTTAGCCGCATGAGTCTCTATTGCGCCACAGGAAGTGTCGATACCGATCTGTCTCCGCGAGCAGTTGAACGATCTGCTCGACGGAAAGCCTGGCCAAGCTCGGCGCGCGCAACCGCGTGCTCGCCGTGCCTCCCGATCAGAGCCGCGAACACTCCCGCGCCGGCGAGCTGACCGGTTATGCGTGGCAGTACTACGGCGACCGGCTCAAGGCGGTTCTTCCCGCGCTCGGCACGCATACGCCCATGCGGCCCGGATCAGATCGCGCACATGTTCGGCGAAGTGCCGCGGATCTCTTCCGCGTTCACAACTGGCGCACCGATGTCGAGACCCTGGGCGAGGTTCCGGCGGAGTTCATTCGCGAACAATCGGAAGGCAAGCTGAATTATGCCTGGCCGGCGCAGGTCAACCGGCTCATCTCGCAGGGCGGCTTCGACCTGATTCTCTCCATCGGCCAGGTCGTGCCCCATGAAGTCATCGGCATGGCCAACTACAACAAGAACATTCTGGTGGGCACGGGCGGCCGCGAGGGCATCAACCGCAGCCACTATCTGGGCGCGGTTTACGGAATGGAGCGCATCATGGGCCGCGCCGAAAATCCCGTGCGCAACGTGCTCAATTACGCCTCCGATCATTTCCTCCGCCATCTGCCCATCGTCTATGTGCTCACCGTGGTCGGGCGCCGGGACGGACGGCGGCTCTGGCCGTGCGCGGCCTCTTCATCGGCGATGACATCGAGTGCTTTCAACCTGGCCGCGGAACTTAGCCTCAAGGTGAACTTCGAGATGCTCGACGAGCCGATTCAGAAAGCCGTCGTCTATCTCGATCCGCAGGAGTTTCACTCCACCTGGATCGGCAACAAGGCCATCTACCGCACCCGCATGGCGCTGGCCGACGGCGCGGAGCTGATCATCCTCGCGCCGGGCGTAAAGGAGTTCGGCGAAGACAAGACCATCGACGCATTGATCCGCAAATACGGCTATCGCGGAACCCCGGCCACGCTCGAGGCAGTCGAAGCCAATGCCGATCTGGCCGGCGACCTGAGCGCGGCCGCGCACCTCATCCACGGCTCCTCCGAAGGCCGCTTCAAGATCACCTGGTGCCCCGGCACATCTCAGCAAGGAAGAGATCGAGGGCGTCGGCTTCAATTATGGCGATCTAAACGCGATGCTCAAGCGCTACGATCCGAAAAAGCTCAGCCACGGCCAGAACCAGGTCGACGGCGAAGAGGTCTTCTTCATCGCCAATCCAGGATTGGGGCTGTGGGCACATCGCAGCCGGTTCTGAGAGGGGAGAGAATTGAACAGGATCAACTGACGTAATTCGAAAAGGGGTGCAATTTGAATAAGACAGCAGCCGTTGCCAGTGGGCAGAAGCCGGAGAATGCAAAGGCAGTCTCCTTCGATTTGGCGGTACTGACCAAGATGTACGACTTCACGGGGAAGACCGTGGCCATCACCGGCGGCGCCGGGGTTCTGGGCGGAGAAATTGCCGGCGCACTGGCCGGATGCGGCGCAAAGGTAGCCATCCTCGACGTGAATGCGGAAGCGGGCCAGGCGCTGATTGAGAGTTCGGGAGAGCGCGGCAAGCAGTTCACGTTTTTCAAGTGCGATGTGCTCGATCGCGAAAGCATCGGCCAGACAGCTCATGAGGTGGTGAGCCGTTTCGGCAAGCTGGATTGCCTCATCAACGGCGCGGGAGGCAACAAGCCCCAGGCCACAACCAGCGCGGAATTGAAGTTCTTCGATCTTCCCGCCGACGCCGTGCGCTGGGTCTTCGACCTGAATGTGCTGGGAACGATTCTGCCCTCGCAGGCCTTTGGCAAGGTGATGGCGGAGCAGGGCTATGGCGTGATTTTGAATATCTCGTCGATGAACTCCTTCCGGCCGCTGACCCGTATCCCCGCCTACTCGGCGGCCAAGGCAGCGGTCAGCAACTTTACTCAGTGGCTGGCTGTGCACATGGCTCAGGAATACACGCCCAGGATTCGCGTGAACGCCATCGCGCCCGGTTTCTTCCTCACCAATCAGAACCGCTTTTTGATGCTCGACAAAGAGACCGGCGACTGGACCCCGCGCGGCAAGACCATCGTCGGACACACGCCCATGGGACGCTTGGGCGAATCCAGGGATCTGTTTGGCTGCGTTCTTTGGCTGCTCTCGCCTGCTTCGGAGTTCGTAACCGGCGTGGTGATCCCCATCGATGGCGGCTTTTCCGCCTTCAGCGGCGTGTAGGCGCTGAGCAGGATCATCGCCGCGCGCCCGCAACCGCAGGCAACCTGCCGTCAGGGACGGCGCGAGTGCGGCATTAACCGGTAAATCCACTTATCATAGGTATGGGGACGTAATAAACGAAATAAGAGGATGGATCGACAAGATGCATAAAAATATGAACGCCGTGCTTCTATCAGGCTTAACCCTGGCCGTGCTTGGAGCGGCGGCATCTTTTGCTGCGCAAGAGGGCGCGCCGCCGGCTAAGGTGTCTCCAGCCAACATGCCGCGCGTGGCCACCATCGATGAGCGCTTTCAGTCCTACAACATCGAGATGGTCGAGGTCACGGGCGGAAGATTCTGGAAGCCGTATGACGCGCCAGCGGAGGCGAGCAAGGCTAAAGCCATCCAGCAGCCTGACACGACAGAGTCTGACACCGATCCATCCCGCTTTCAATACCGGCCGCCCATCGATCTGACCAATCCCCGCCTGCGCAAGCTGGCGGCAGCCCTGGGACCGGCGTATGTGCGCATCAGCGGCACCTGGGCAAACACCACTTACTTCCAGAACTCGGATGATCCCGCGCCGCCCACTCCGCCCCAGGGCTTCAACGGCATACTCACCCGCCGGCAATGGAAGGGCGTGGTCGATTTCTCGCGCGCGGTGGATGCCAGGATCGTGACTTCGTTCGCCATCAGCGCGGGAACCCGCGACCCCGCCGGTGTGTGGACCCCCAACCTGGCGCAACAGTGGCTCGCGTATACCAAATCCATCGGCGGCACTATCGCGGCGGCGGAGTTCATCAACGAGCCCAACATTGCCATGAACGGCGGCGGCGCGCCCCAGGATTACACTGCGGCAGCCTTTGGCCGTGATTTCGCCGTCTTCCGCGCCTTCGCCAGGCAGGATGCTCCCGGCATGTTGCTGCTCGGGCCCGGCGGCTCCGGAGAGGCCACCCCGGCTACCGTAGCATCCATGCCCGCGCTCGCCAGCGCCGAATTGCTCGCCGCTACCGGCCCCGTCTTCGATGCCTTCTCCTACCATTTTTACGGGGCTGTTTCCAGCCGCTGTGCCTCCTACGGCGCGGACGCAACCACCACTGAAGCGGAGGCGCTCTCGGAAGAGTGGCTGGGGCGGGCAGAGGTCGTCGAAGTGTTTTACAGCGGCCTCCGCGATCGCTTTGAGCCCGGCAAACCTATCTGGCTTACTGAAACGGCGCAGGCCGCATGCGGAGGCGACCGCTGGGCCTCCACCTTCCTTGACAGCTTCCGCTATCTCAACCAGCTTGGGACTCTGGCCAGGCGCGGCGTGCAGGTGAATATGCACAACACGCTCGCCGCCAGCGATTATGCCCTCATCGACACCAGGACCTACATCCCGCGTCCCAACTACTGGGCAGCGCTCCTCTGGCGCAAGCTGATGAGAACCACGGTACTCGATCCCGGCTCCTCGCCCGCTCCAACGTTGCATCTCTATGCGCATTGCCTGCGCGGTCATCCCGGCGGCGTCGCGCTGCTGGCGCTTAATACTGACAAAAATAAAGCGCAGACCATCGAAGTTCCCGTGGCGGCGGAGCGCTACACTCTCACGGCCCTGAACCTGACGGATAGAGTGGTTCTGTTGAACGGCAACGAACTCAAGCTGGGCGCCGATGATGCTCTTCCCGATCTGAAAGGGACGGCGACCCACGCAGGGAAAATCACTTTTGCGCCCGCCAGTATTACATTTCTTGCCTTGCCGGATGCGCGCAACGCAAGCTGCGAATAGCAAGACGCAAGGCATCGATTCGCAGTAACCATCTTAGGAAGATTCAGGAGAGCGTATGCCAGACCCATCGTGTGATATCGGCTTGATCGGCCTCGCCGTCATGGGACAGAATCTTGTCCTCAACATGAACGACCACGGCTTCAAAGTAGCCGTCTACAACCGCACCGTTTCCAAGGTGGACGACTTCCTTGCCAACGAGGCCAAAGGCACCAATGTTGTCGGAGCCCACTCCGTTGAGGAACTGGCCGCCCTGCTCAAGCGGCCGCGCCGCGTGATGCTGATGGTCAAGGCCGGCGATGCGGTCGACCAGACCATCGAGCATGTGCTGCCCTGCCTTGAGGCGGGAGACATCATCATCGACGGCGGTAACTCGCTGTTCACTGACTCCACCCGCCGCACCAGGTATCTGGCCGCCAAGGGCATTCTCTTCATCGGCACCGGCGTCTCCGGCGGCGAGGAGGGCGCGCGCTACGGCCCCTCCATCATGCCCGGAGGCAATCCTGCCGCATGGCCGCACGTGAAAAATATCTTCCAGTCCATCGCCGCCAAGGTCGAGGATGGAACGCCTTGCTGCGATTGGGTGGGCGAAGACGGCGCCGGCCACTACGTCAAGATGGTGCACAACGGCATCGAGTACGGCGACATGCAGTTGATCTGCGAGGCCTATGCCTTGCTGCAACGCGGCCTTGGACTCACCGCCGATGAGCTGCACGAGGTCTTTGCCGAGTGGAACAAGGGCGAGCTGGACAGTTATCTGATCGAGATTTCCAGCCATATCTTCGCCATGAAAGACGACGACGGCAAGCCGCTGGTGGATAAGATACTGGACACAGCCGGCCAGAAGGGCACGGGGAAGTGGACGGTCTTCAGTTCGCTCGATCTCGGCCAGCCGGTAACTCTGATCGGCGAGTCGGTCTTTGCGCGCTGCCTGTCGGCGCTCAAGGAGGAACGCGTCGAAGCTTCGAAGATTCTTGAAGGGCCGCCAACCAGGGCCGCCGTGGGCGATCGCAGGCAATTTATTGAAGATGTGCGCCGCGCCCTCTATTGCTCCAAGATCGTTTCCTACGCGCAGGGTTACATGCTGCTCAGGGCCTCGGCCAAAGAGAATGGCTGGAACCTGAACATGGGCGGCATCGCCCTGATGTGGCGCGGCGGATGCATCATTCGCAGCCGCTTCCTGGGCAAGATCAAAGCCGCTTTCGACAAGAATCCCCACATCGATAATCTGCTCCTGGATAGCTTCTTCTTCGGCGCGCTCAATCAGTACCAGCCGTCGTGGCGCAAGGCCCTGGTGCACGCGGTGGAGCTGGGCGTGCCCACCCCGGCCTTCTCCACCGCTCTGGCCTTCTTTGACGGCTACCGCACCGCAAGGCTGCCCGCCAATCTGCTGCAGGCGCAACGCGACTACTTCGGCGCGCATACCTACGAGCGCATCGACAAGCCGCGCGGCCAGTTCTTCCACACCAACTGGACCGGACATGGAGGCCGGGTCTCCTCCACAACGTATAACGTTTAGACCTCTCTTCAGAAGCGGCTCTTCACGCAGGCTGGCTTCTGCTTTGACCCCAGCGAGCCAGGGTAGCTCGCTGGGAACTACGGCGCAAATGTCTAAAGTCCAAAGATCATGAGCGCCCATTCTAGTTGGAGTCTGTAAAAAAATATGTCCTGGCAGGATAAAGTTGTGATATTGTCGCTGTGTCAAGATACCTTGCGCGGTCTTATCGCAGTTTCAAAAGCCAGACCAGTTTGGGGAAGAAAGGGCTAAGATGCCCCCGTCGCGGATTTCCTTCACTAACGAGCAGAGTGCGTCGAACAAAATACCGCGGCAGATCAATCGCAACCTCATCTTCAACCAGATCCGCACCCGGCAGCCGATCTCGCGCGCCGATCTGGCGCGTGTCTCGGGGCTGCAGAGAAGCACCGTCTCGCTCATCGTCGAGGAGCTGATCGCGGAAAAGTGGATTGTCGAGGGATCGATGGGGCGGCTTCCCCGCGGCCGCAGGCCAACTTTCCTGAATCTGAACAGTCAGCGAGGGGTGCTGGCCCTGGATATCCACCCTGTGGATACCGCCTTGGCCGTGTTGGACCTGGGAGGCAAAATCATTGCGCAAAACCAGATCGCGCACCCTGCCAATCCTGAAAAGGTGATTGGCGCCATCGTGGATGCCATCCTGAATATGATAGCCGGCAACAAGGACCGGTCTTTCTACGGCATCGGCATGAGCCTGCCGGCCTACCTTGACCGTCAGTTGGATAATTCCAACTTCGAAAAGTCCGTTTTCGCGCCCAACGTTAGTTGGCCGATTGGACGCATCAAGTCCAGTGTCGAGCGGGCCACCGGACTGCCGGTGGTTGTGGATAACGTAGCCAACGCCTGCGCATTGTCTGAGGTTTGGTTCGGCGTGAGCGACAGCATGCACGACCTGGTGGTGGTGAACGTCTCTGAGGGGATTGGCACAGGCATCTTTGTGAACGGCAGAATCCTCCGCGGACTAGGAGGCTCTGCCGGTGAATACGGGCATGTGCAGGTAGACCCCAATGGCATGCTGTGCACCTGTGGAAACAGGGGATGCTGGGAGACTGTAGCCTCCAATTGCGCCGGGATGCATTATTACGCAGATATCGTAGGCAAGCGCTTACCGGACTTTGAGTCTCTTCTTAAGTTAGCCGATACGGGAGATCCCGCGGCAATAGCGGCGATCAATAAAATGTGCATCGAGCTCGGCCGCGGCATGCAAATAATTGCCTGCACTCTGGCGCCCAGCGAGATCGTCGTGGTGGGCGACATTACAACCCTGTGGCGTTTGACAGGCCCAATGATTGAAGAAGAGATGCGCCGAAATCCAACTATAAAGTTTCCCAAGCTCCGCCCCGCCCAGGAAGGCGGCAAGGCGCGCCTGCGCAGCGCTGTGGCTCTGGTGATGAATGAGCATCTGCTCTGAGGACGGCGGCCTCAGCCGGACAAGTGCGAAAATAATTGCCTATCTGAACCGTGGTTGGCGATTGGCTACCGCGAGCCGTTACCGTGGTCCGCTCTTTGCCTGGCAAGACGGCTGACCACATCGCTCTGCTTCACCATTTCCTGAACTGAAAAACCCTTTTCCGCTAACGCCCCCGTAGGGCAGGCCTGGACGCACTTGCCGCAGCCGGTGCAGTTCTTCGCTTGCCCCCAGTCGTCCTTCAGGTCGCTGACGATGCGCGAGTGAATGCCGCGCAAGGCCACCTCCCACACATTCGCTCCTTCCACCTCCGCGCACACCCTGACGCAGCGCGTGCACAGAATGCAGCGATTCTGATCGAGGACGAAGCGGGGGTGGGTCATATCGACCGCCATGCTGCGGATTGTTGTAGGAGTAGCGCACGTGGGTGATGCCCAGGTCGATCGGGCCAGCGACTGCAACTCGCAATGGCCGTTTGACACGCACGCCGAGCAGATGTGATTGCGCTCCACCAGCAGCAGCTCCACGGCCATGCGCCGGTAGAGCGTCAGCTTGGCCGATGTGGTCTTGATCGACATCCCCTCCTGGATGGGCGTGGTGCAGGCCGGCAGCAGACGGTCGGTGCCCGCAAGCTCCACCATGCACACGCGGCAGGCGCCCACCGCGCTCAGCCCCTTCAGATAGCAAAGCGTGGGAATCTGCTTCCCGTTGGCGCGGGCCACTTCCAGAATCGTCTGGCCCTCGCTGGCGGTCACCAGTTCGCCATCAATTCGAACGGAAATCGTTTTGGCAGGCAACGCGGCGCTCCTTTCTCAACTGTCTGGCCCACAGTGGGCTCGCAAATCGCAACGAAGGCAGCGGCGGCACTCTTCCAGCGCCTCCTTCGGATCAAGACCGGCGAACTACTTCCTGCTGGGAACGAACGCGGACCTCCGCGGCCACGGACGCGCCAGGCGTGGCGGCGGCTGAGGCTGGGCTCTGCCGGCGCATGTGCGGCTGTATTCGAACTCAGGGAAGAGCTTCTCCCAGCGGCGTTCGCCCATCAGGCGCTCGTCGATCTTGCGCGCCGCCTGCTTGCCGCAGCCCATGGCGTTGGAGACGTTGGAGGCGCCGGTGATCACGTCGCCGCCCGCATAGAAATTGGGGCGGCTGGTCTCGTACGTGAAGCGATCCACGATGATCGTGCCCTCCTCCTTCAGCGCCAGGCCGGAGGCGCGGCAGAAGTCCTGATCGAAGGTTTCGCCCACGGCCAGGATCACGCTGTCGCATTCGAAGCGCTGCACCTCGTCGGTGGGAATCGGCCTTCTGCGTCCGGAGTTGTCATATTCGCCCAGGCGCGTCTTGACGATTTCAATGGCTTTCACTTTGCCCTCCGCGTCGCCCAGAATGCGGTGCGGCGCGGCCAGAAAGACAAAGCGCACACCCTCGTCTTCGGCGGCCTGGATCTCCTCGTCGATGGCGGGCATATCCTTGCGTCTCGCGGCGGTAGAAAATGGTGGCGCTGGCGCCCATGCGCAGCACGGTGCGGGCGGAATCGATGGCCGCGTTGCCGCCGCCGATGATGGCCACGTTAGTGCGCCGATGGGAATCTTTTCCTGGCGGGCCACCGACTCCAGGAACGGCAGGGCGGGATAGACGCCCTTCAACTCCGTCCCGGGAAGATAGAGCCAGGATTCCTTCCAGGTTCCGATGGAAAGAAAGACCGCATCGAAGCGGGCTGGCCAGTTCATTCAGCGGAAGATCGAATCCCACCCTGGCGTTGAATTCCATCTTCACGCCCACTCCCTCGATCAGATCGAGCTCGCGCCGCAAGCATCGATTTCGGCAGCCGGTATTCGGGAATGGCGAAGCGCAGCATCCCGCCCGCCTCGCCCCGCTCTTCGAAGATCGTGACGTCGTGGCCCAGCATGGCCAGGTAGAAGGCTGCCGTCAGGCCGGTGGGGCCGGAGCCGGCCACGGCTATCTTGTGCCCTGTCGGCGCCAGTTTGCGTGCCGAAATCCGCTCCAGCATCGGCTCGAAGCGATCGGACTGATAGATCTGCGTCGGCAATGAAGCGGTGCACCTCGCGCATATTCACGGCCTCGTCGAAGGACTGGCGGCGGCAGCGGTTATCGCAAGGATGCTGGCAGACCCTTCCCGTCGAGGCGGGCAGAGGATTGTCCAGAATCACGGACTCGAAGGCGTCTTCCAGCCGGCCCTCCTGGTAAAGCTCCAGGAAGCGCGGAATGTTCATGCGCAACGGGCAACTGTTCTCGCAAGGCGAGAGGGCCAGTTCCTGGCAGACACCGGCGCGGCAGCGGTGGGCTACGATGTGGTCCTCGTATTCCTCGCGGAAGTGGCGAAGGGTGGTAAGCACGGGATTGGGCGCCGACTGGCCCAGGCCGCAAAGCGAACACTCGCGGATCATCCGGCCCAGCTCATCGAGCAGGCTCATCTGCTCGTGGGTTCCGCTGGCCTCTGGTGATGGCGTTGAGGATGCGCAGCGCCTTGTTCAGCCCCACCCTGCAGGGCACGCACTTGCCGCAGGACTCCGAGTGGGTGAACTCGATGAAGTAGCGCGCCACATCGACCATGCAGTTGTCTTCGTCCATGACCACCATGCCGCCGGAGCCCATGATGGAGCCGATCTGCGCCAGGCTCTCGTAATCCACGGGGGTATCGAGCATCTCCACGGGAATGCAGCCGCCGGAAGGTCCGCCCGTCTGCACGGCTTTGACGCGGCGTCCATGATACGGCGCCTTCGCCAACGTCGTAGATGAAGCTCTTCAGCGGAGTGCCCAGCGGCATCTCCACCAGGCCGGTGTTGTGAATCTTGCCCACCAGCGAAAAGACCTTGGTTCCGGGGCTCTTCACGCTGCCCGTCTCGGCAAACCAGGCGGGGCCGCGAGTGACGATGGGAGCGATGTTGTACCAGGTTTCGACGTTGTTGATGTTGGTCGGCTTGCCCTACAGGCCCTTCTGCGCGGGAAACGGCGGGCGGGGACGCGGCCGGCCGGCGTGGCCTTCCAGGGAGGCGATCATGGCCGTCTCCTCGCCGCAAACAAAGGCTCCCGCGCCCTGCACCAGCTCGATGTCGAAGTTGAAGCCGCGGTCCAGGATGTTGGCGCCCAGCAGGCCATATTCACGCGCCTGTTCGATGGCCCGGTTCAGGCGGCTCACCGCCAGCGGATACTCGGCGCGCACATAGATGATGCCCTCGGTGGCGCCCGTCACATAAGCGCCGATAATCATGCCCTCCAGCAGCGAATGCGGGTCGCCCTCGATCTCGTTGCGGTTCATGTAGGCGCCGGGGTCGCCCTCATCGGCGTTGCAGATGATGTACTTGGTGTCGGCCTTGGCCTTGGCCAGAAAATCCCACTTGTTGCCGGTGAGGAAGCCGGCGCCGCCGCGTCCGCGCAGCCGGGAGGCCTTGATCTGCTCGATCACGCTGTCGGCGCGCCCGTCGATCAGAACCTTATAAAGCGCCTGATAGCCGCCCACCGCGATGTATTCCTCGATGTCGGAGGGATTGATAAGCCCGCAGTTGCGCAGAACAATCTTCTTTTGCCCCTTGAAGAAAGGGATCGTGTTCCATGATGGGATATCCGGGTAACCCTGGCCATATTTCAGGTGGGCGGTGATGTGATCCCATTCCTCGATCTTGCAGTAGACCAGATCGGCCGGCATGGTCGCCGGTGGAGACGCCTTCCAGAATGCGCGCGGCATCGTTGGTGTCCACGTGGCTGCAGCACCACCAGAGGATTTCCCGGCAGCCGGACGCTTACCAGCGGCTCCTGAAAGCAGGAACCGAAGCAGCCCACGCCGGTCAGCATGCACATCCAGGCCGCTGCGCTGGATGGCCTCGTTCAGTGCGTGATAGACCTCTTCGGCGCCATTGCCCTGGCCGCAGGTTCCCATCCCCACGGCCATGCGCGGAATGGCCGGGACCAGCTTGGCAAGCCCGGATTCGCGAACCGCGTTGAAGACCCCAATATCCAGAATTCGCGGCATTATTTCCCCCCTCCGGTCAACGCCTTCATCTCCCGCTGCAGCGTGCGTTCATTGACGTGGCCGAGAATGCGGTGATTCACCTCGACGACCGGGGCCAGCGCGCACTGGCCGAAGCAGGCCACGGTGCGAATCGTGTACTTGCGGTCGGGGGTGGTGAGCGCCAGCTTGTCAGTCTCTTTGGCCTCGCCCGGTTGGTGTTCGCTCAGCCCCAGGTCCAGGCATACCTTCTCCAGCAAATCGCGCGAGCCTCGCGTGTGGCAGGCGGTTCCGCGGCAAACGCAGACCACGTTGTCGCCTTGCGGATCGAGGTTGAACAGCGAATAGAAGGTGGCCATGCTGTAGATCGAGGCCGGGGGAATCCCCGTCCGGTCCGCGACGTAGCGCAACGATCCCATGGAGAGGAACTTATGCGCGTTGGCGGCCTGTACCGCTTCCAGGATTCCCAGCAGCGCTCCGGGACGGCCACCGTTCTCTGCAATCGCCTGGTCGATCAGCAACCTCTCATTCCCACTCAGAGCCTCATTGGCGATACTGGCGATACTCTGCATGATTCCTCCCTTCTACGGCCTTCTCGCGTCTTTCTGTGATCCTGCCGGCAACCTGGAGGCGCGGAGTTGATCACCCCGCGCAATCCTTTTGGCCTTCCGCCGCACCCATCTCTCCTGCTCCCCGGGGCGAATCGCAGTCCCGCGCGGTCCTCGCTGAATCGAGAGAACCACAGGAGGCGAACCGCCTGACTTCTGGACCATATTCCGGGAGAGGAAATAGAAAGGAAAAGAGCATCCGCCGATTGTCGCTTCGCAAGCTCGGCGAAAAGGGGCGCGTCGCTTCGGAGTTCAGCGCCTTTCGCAGACACTTCTCCCCGGAGAAAGTCCACAAGGTCAATTGACACCTCGACGAAGCATTCGGATGTGCCTCATATCACAGACTCTTTGTGATGATGGCGTTTATCCGCGCCAGTGGCGGAAATGCATGCCCATATGGAGAAACATGAACCACATTTCTGTTCGCTCCCAAGCCGATTTGCTTCGCGAAGGTAAGCCAACACGGCCATAGACAGCAATTCCTCGCTTGCCAGTGTTGACTTGGCATTTGCATATCCTTACACTTTTCTGATGCCGCGCGCCAAAAGCGATAATCCGATGCTGGTCGAGCAGCGCCGCCGCAAGATTCTCGATCTGCTGGAGCAGGAAGGGCAAATCACCGTTCGTGACCTGGTAGAGCGGTTCACGATTTCGGCGGTGACCGTCCGTTCTGACCTGGATGCTCTCAGCGCCACGGGCGCTCTAGTGCGCTCGCATGGCGGCGCCGTCCGGCAATTGGAAGCCACCCGCGACTACCCGCTGCGTCTTAAGGCATCCCTGCATCGCGGGGAGAAAACCCAAATCGGCCGCGCGGCCGCCAACTTGATTCAGCCCGGCGAGGTGATTATTCTCGATTCCGGCACCACCACCACGCAGATCGCGCGCCAACTCAAGGCCCGCGAGATCCAGGGCGTTACGGTTATCACGGAAGCCATTAATGTGGTGTCGGAGCTGGTGGATGCTCCCGGAGTCACCGTGATCTGCATCGGCGGACTTCTGCGGCCGGTATCGCTCTCCTTTGTCGGCCCGCAGGCTGAGGCCATGCTGAAAGATCTGCATGCCGATCGGCTCTTCCTGGCCGTCGACGGCTTAGACCTGGAGAACGGCCCCACCACGCCGGACGTGCTGGAGGCGCAACTGAACGCGCTGAT
The DNA here is from genome assembly GCA_963796085.1 of uncultured Acidobacteriaceae bacterium. Taxonomy (GTDB): domain Bacteria; phylum Acidobacteriota; class Terriglobia; order Terriglobales; family Acidobacteriaceae; genus Telmatobacter. The sequence goes on from CAWCKF010000010.1 coordinate 81,525, forward strand.
GATCAAAGCCGCCAAAGAAACCACCGTGGTGGCCGATTCCCAGCAAACTCGGCCGCAGCAGTGTTTCCCGCATCGGCTCCATCGATCAGATCCACCGCCTGATTACCGACTCCAAGGCTCCCGAGGAGTTCGTCCGGACGTTGCGCGCGCGCGGCGTCGAGGTCATTCTGGCCTAGCCGGAGCGGCGGCGAGCTCTTTACGGAACCCGGCGGCGGCCTGCCGCTTGAATTCCTCCCTGAACAAATCCTGGCCCATGAGGTACCTCTCCATCTTCAGAAAGGTGTCGTCGTTCTGCATGGGGTCGCCGGCCTTTGAGCGCAGGCATTCGATAAGCGTAGGTCCGTCCCCCATGCGGGCGTGGGCGATGGCTTCGCAGGCCACGCGATAGACGGCTACGGCGTCGTTGCCGTCCACGGTTAGGGTGGGGAAACTGCAGGTTTTTGTTTTCAGCGGCTTATGCCTTCTTTTGCTTTGCGCTTCGGGACTCGCCTGCCCGTCCGGACGGGTGCTCCGGGAGACAAAGAGGATGGGCAGGGCGTGAATTCCGGCAGAGTTCAATGCTTTCTGCCAGGAGCTCTGAGAGGTGCACGCACGGTCGCAGAAGACTACGGCTATCTTCTTGTTTTTACTTTTCTTATTGGCGAATGCGGCGCCGGTGGCGACGCTGAGCTGGGCGGCCACGGTGGGGGAAGCGTGGCTTGCGCTCAAGGGTTGTGCGAACAGCTTTTCCAGCGGCAGGCCCTTGATAAAGAGCGGGATAAGATCGCCGGGGAAGGCGCTGACGGTGTCTTCCGGGAGCAGGTCGAGGACCACCCCGGCGAAGGTTGCCTCCTGCCCCGTGACCGCGTAGCCATTGACGGTAAACCTGCTCGCTTCGGTGTGGATACGCATGCGCTCCTCAATCATGTGGCATTTGAGCATGGTGGAGTAGAGGGCCAGCAGCTTCTGGTTGGAGATGAGTGGGAAACCGTTTTTGACGCAGGGCGCTTGCTCTTTGCTTTTGGTCTTCATTGAAGGAGGGTTCTCACCGGTTTCTGCGATTGTATATGGAAACCAAAAAATCATGGCTGGCAGGTCGTAGGTATGGGCGAAATGAGGAGCTGCTGGTGGCTGTATAGCACGAAAAATATGGGTCAGAGAGAACGGAAATGGTGGGAATTATGTACATTGACGAGATCTGGGGCACGCGGCAATTGATAACAAAAGATCATTAAAAATTCTTGACAAATCACACCCAGGCGGCGTAACGTTCTCGCCAATATCCAGTGCAGTCAATCTGGTTGTCGCTATATGCGAATCCTGAGAGGAGTATTATGCCATCTACACAGTCCAAATTTGCCCCTGGTGGCGCACCGGATACCACTTCTGGCGCTATGTTTAGTAACCTGCTTTATCCTTATTTTCGCCGGCTTCGCCACCGCGCAGCCCAGTCCGATCTACGGCGATCAGCCCAATGCCTGCCAGAACTTGACCGTTGGCAGCCACGCATTCGGCCCCAACCCCATAACGGGTGAATACGGCGGAACCCTGAATGGATTTCTTCCCTTTTCATCTGACAATCCCTTTAACACCAACATCGCAGGCGCCCCACTTGATCCCAACAACGCCGCCATCCAGGCCGTGTGGGCCGCCGCTGGCAACCCTGCATTGCACCGCGTGTTTGGGCCTGGTGAAGGCGAGGATGGCTTTGACTTCACTGTCGTAGACTCTACCAACATCCCCAAAGTGCGAATCAATACCATCGCCTACGGATCCAATGACGACAATGTTGTAGCGCCGTATCCTCCGGATGATACCGTCCGCATTGAAGGCGAAATCGTCGACTGCGATGGATGGCCTCATACTCATGAGACTGACCAGCATACAGAAGTGCTTGACAAAGCCACATGCTGGCTCTATGAGACAGGCGAAACAGATCACTGCAATGGGATTTGGGCTCCTGACTCTTTCACCATTTGGGACATGACCAACTATAACCCGCGGCCCTGGGGCTGGACTTCGGCTAATGCCTCGGGATCGTCAGTATTCGTCGGGGATTATCGCTACGAGGAAGCAGCTTCCGGAGTGATCAATCACGCATTGAACTTTACGTATAGTCCTAATGCAAAGGATTCCCATGGCGGGTATTACGTGTTGCCGGCTTCTCATACTGACGGCACCAGCACGACTTCACTTATGTCCATGGGTATGCGGTTACGATTGATGGCCAGCGTCGACATCTCCGGCTTACATCCACTCAGTAAGGCCATTTTAACCGCGATGAAAAATTATGGCATAATCCTGTCGGAGACCGGCAGCAACTTCTTTCTCGTTGGTGAAACCGATCCGCGCTGGGACACCGATGATTTGAGTGATTTGAAAACTATCACAGCGTCCGACTTCGAGGTAGTTCAAGAGGATCCAGCATACCCCGGTTTGGATTCCGTGTCAGCCCCTGCAGATTATCCTGAAACCGTGCCGGGGATCACCAGCTTTACCGCATCGGCGACCAGTGTAAGCGCCGGGACTCCCGTCACCTTCAATTACACCGTGACCGGCTCTAACTGGAACGAAAACTTCACCGCAACATCGAACGCCCCCCGCGCTTACATTGACAACATTGGTCCGCTGCGGCTTACCCCCCCATGCCCTTGCAGCGGGAGTGTGACAATTAAACCCACGGTAACCCAGGAATATACGCTCTACGCTGTAAACACCGCGGGCAAGGCCGCGAGCAGTCAGGTTATAGTTACGGTGCCTGGTTCGGTGGTGGCTGCGCCGGTCTTCACCCCGCCGCCCGGTTCGTATGCCTCCAACTCGTCGCTGAAGGTGACCCTGAGCACGACAAGTGACGCATCAACTTCCGCGGGTGTTACCAACGCGGCCTTCTACTACACCACAGCCTCAGGCTTAGGGTCGTCCGGGGCGACCTTGCCGGCTACGCCGACCACCAGCTCGACGAAGTATTCCGGCACCGGCACCAGCGGTACCGCGATCACTGTCTCTAAATCGGGAGGATGGGAGTCGTTGTGCGCCATCGCCACAGTGCCTGAATATACGGCGCCCAGCACGCCCACCTGCGCAACTTACTACTTCGGCAGCACTGCGACAGCCGACACCCCGGTATTCATCCCTCCGGGCGGGACTTACAATACTCCCCCGACGGTGTATTTACGCGAATCCACCTCAGTAACTACGATATTCATCACTACCGACGGAAGCACGCCGGTTCCGGTGATTAACGACGGCAATCCTCCAGGCCCTGACTCTACCCCTCCGGAGCCCGCCTCTGACATGTTTTATGAAGTTAATGAGGATACGAACTGTTACAATTGCCTCACAACTGGACCGGTACTAGTTTCCAACGGCGAAACCCTCAATGCAATCGCTGTGACTTACAACAGCAGTGACGGCTCTATAAAATACACCAGCGCGATGGCAACAGCAACATATTCAGTCATTACGTCCACTCCCACCTTCAGCCCCGCGGCTGGAAGCTACATTGGAACGCAGACGGTAACCATCAGCTCGGCCTCGCCGTCGGCAACCATCTACTACACCACCAACGCCACCACGCCGACCTCCAACTCGAACGTCTACACCGGTCCGCTAACTATCTCCGCAACCACAACCCTGGAAGCGATCGCTGAACAACCCTACGCCGCTAACAGCGCGGTGGTGCCGGCGATCTACACCATCCTGATTCCGGCGGCGATGATCTCGCCCACTACGGGCAGCACGCTGGGGAGCAGCCAGGCTTTCACCTGGTCGGCCGGCTTCGGCGTTTCCCACTACGAGCTATGGGTGGGCAACACCGCGGTAGGTTCCAGCAACCTATATAACTCGGGCAGCGTGACGGTCACTACCGAGACCGTGAACGGTCTGCCCAGCAACGGGCAGGCGGTCTATGTGCGGCTCTTCTCGCTCATCAACGGGAGCTGGGTATCGACCGACTACACTTACACGGCCACCGGCTCGCCGACGCCGGCTTCCATGTCCACTCCCACACCGGGCAGCACGCTGGCAAGTTCCAGCCAGGCCTTCACCTGGAATCCGGGCAACACCGCCACGCACTTTGAACTGTGGGTGGGCACGACGGGCGTGGGTTCCAGCAACGTGTATAACTCAGGCAACGTGATGGTCACCACGGAGACCGCGAGCGGCATTCCCACCAACGGGGAGCCGGTGTATGTGCGGCTCTACTCGCTGATCGACGGAGCCTGGCAATCGGCGGACTACACTTACACGGCCTCGGGCGCGCCCATCGCGGCTTCGATGAGCAGTCCCACCGGGGGCAGCACGCTGGGCAGCACCAGCCAGGCCTTCACGTGGGCGCCCGGCAACAACGCTACCCACTTTGAACTGTGGGTGGGCACGACCGGCGTGGGCTCCAGCAACGTGTATAACTCGGGTAACGTGACGGTAACTACAGAGACCGTCACGGGGCTGCCGAGCAACGGGCAACCGTTGTATGTGCGGCTCTACTCGCTGATCAACGGGGGCTGGCAATCGGCGGACTACACTTACACGGCCTCGGGCGCGCCCATCGCGGCTTCGATGAGCAGTCCTACCGGGGGCAGCACGCTGGGCGGCGCCAGCCAGGCCTTCGTGTGGTCGCCGGGCAACACGGCCACGCACTTTGAACTGTGGGTAGGCAGCACGGGTGTAGGCTCCAGCAACGTGTATAACTCGGGCAACGTAACGGTAACTACGGAGACCGTGAACGGGCTTCCCTCCAACGGGCAACCGTTGTATGTGCGGCTCTATTCGCTCATCAACGGCGCCTGGCAATCGGCCGACTACACTTACACGGCATCGGGGACGGCGGTGCCGGCTTCGATGACCTCGCCCACGCCGGGCAGCCAATTCCTGAGCACCAGCCAGGCCTTCGTGTGGTCGCCGGGTAACACGGCCACGCACTTCGAACTGTGGCTGGGCAGCACGGGGGTGGGATCGAGCAACCTGTATAACTCGGGCAACGTGACGGTAACTACGGAGACCGTGAGCGGCCTGCCCACCAATGGAGAGACAATCTATGTCCGGCTCTATTCGCTGATCAATGGAGTCTGGCATTCGGTTGACTATACTTATTTAGCGCAGTAGCAGCACTGAAGAGCAGTTGCATTGTATTTAGGGTAGTGTGAATCGCACCGTTCGTCTCCGGCACGCAAGCCGGGGATGGACGGTGCGATTTTTTCGGCATGGCAGTTAAGATTACCTGTATCCTGGAGATGGCTCAATTATAAATAATACTATATCTCCACCGAATGTCTTAGGAGTATTTCCCATTGCCGCGAGTTCACGATTTGCTCGCCATGGAGATACAACTCCAGCATTTCACGAGATTTCGCGGCATGCGGCAGTTGATAACATAACATCATTAAATTAACTTGACAGACTCAAATTCATGCGGAGTATATTTATCGCCATCATCCAAAGCAGTCAAACCTGATCGTCGCTAAATGCGAATGCTGAGTAGAGCATTATGCCATCGAAGCAGTCCCAATACCAATTTGCTTACGTTATCGTTAGGTTTCAGCAGAAACCAAGCGCGGCGCGCTTCTCGCGGCTTCAGCCGCCAATCTGCAACTTTCATTCGCAATGCGCCTACCGGCTTCAAACGATGCTCGCTTCGCATCGTGAAGCCTTCTTCCACATCGCCTGTTTCATGGTCGTACTCAGGCAGTTATTAAACAACCACTAGGCGTTTCATCAAGAAATAGCAGAAGCAGTGGACGTCCCAGTGTGCACACCTGTTGCTCAAGACACAGACCAAGGTCCTCAATGACGAGCTGGAAGGGATGTTCCGGCGATGGTACCCAAGATTCCAGCCAAATACCATGTACCTCGGCGTTTTCGCGCTCTTCAGTAAGATGACGTTCAGGGTTGCGCGGCACGCCTAAGAAGGCTGTCCAATGGCTCGATCACCACAAAATCTGTCAACTCTAGATGTTGCCCCGCTTCCTTTAGGAGCATGCGTTGGGCATCCAGCCACTCTGCCGAAGGCTTGTGGCGAGTTTCGATGGCATCCATTGCTTGAATTCCGATCAAACCAAGGCGCGGTAACTGTTCGCGGCGAATTTTCATCTCGGCTACGAAAGGATGTGTAACAGCAAGTTGATCTAGTGCCGGCTGAGTGGCAATCCAACTGCGGAAGATCGCTTCCAGATTTTGCTTGCACTCTTCGTGCTTTGTGGGATCGGTGCTTTGCAGGTATTCGCCAGTCAGGACTTGAATGCGGTGTCTCGCAGGCGGGTCCGGTCGAGTGAAGTCTACAAAATGCTCCAACGGAGTAAACGAGGCTGTGTGCTGTTCGCCCTCGCGCTCTTCGAAACTCACGGGTTGCAATACGGATGCCAGTACGGCAAGCTCCCCTGCGCCTGCTTCACTGCCCGCGAGCTGGCGCAAACCTCGTTGTGGTGAAGAGATATGAGTGAGTCCGATCCCATCCAGGCGCAGTGACATCACAGTAAGGCGCCGGTACATATCATTCACGTCTCGCACCTCGCTTGGTGACCAGAATCGCTCTGCAATCGCGGCAGTCGCCGGCCAAATGCGCGAATCTACAGTAATAGTATTTACCTGCTCGCCCCACATGCATGCTTCACCGCCCAGGATGAGTTTTACTTCTGCGGGCTGTAACTTAGCGCCAGCAGGAATCGGATCCGCCAGATACATTTCGGCGGTAGAATACATTTGATCGAGATAGTAGGGTTTAGACAACAGACCTTTATGACCATGTTGTGCCGCATTCACAAGAAATTCTGCCCCATGCCAACTCTGCACTACTACATTTGATGATAGATTGGGTTGCAGGATTTCATCCCAACCGATCATTTGCTTACCGTGCTTCTCTAGTATTGCCTGTAGGCGTGTATTGAAGTAAGCTTGTAGTGAATTCGTATTTTTGAAGCCATGCTGCTTCATGAAACGTATAATCTGCTCATTTTCTCGCCATTCTTTCCCTTTGCATTCGTCTCCCCCAATGTGAACGTATTCATCAGGAAACAGCGTTGTCATCTCTCCCAAAAAACTGTCCAGGAATTTGTAAGTAGATTTGCGCGTAGGATCCATCACAGCGTCGGCAATCTGGTTTTCATGTGACACTTGATATGGACCTGGTTGGCTTCCAAGTTCCGGATAACCGACCATCCATGAAAGGGAATGACCAGGCATATCGAACTCTGGAACTACACGAATCCCACGAGCTGTGGCATATTGGACAATCTCATGCACCTGTTGTTGCGTATAATAGTATCCTTCGGAGCCGAACTCATGTAGGCGTGGAAACCGTCGGCTTTCAATGCGAAAACCTTGATCATCCGTTAGATGCCAATGCAGCACGTTCATCTTTACCGCAGCCATGCCGTCCAGTGTTCGTAGAATTTCCTCTACGGATAAGAAATGACGGGCGGGATCAAGAAGCAACCCGCCCATGGAAATCGCGGTGCATCCACTATCCGCACGTACGGAACCACAAAGCCATTATTCTGGACTTGTACTAACTGCAGCAGCGTCTCAAACCCATGCATGGCGCCAAAGACGGTTTGGGACTTTAGTATAATCTTGCCGTTTTGCACGTCCAGCGAATAACTCTCATCTACTCCGAGAGCAGGCCGCATTGTAGTCGTGTCCTGCACTCGCACCTCTATGAGCGCGGCTCCATCAGATTGTAGATCTCTGCGCAGTTGCACACCGGTTTGTGCTTCCAGCCGGTCTAAAAATCGGATCGCGGCATCGTGGAGCAGAGGGTTATCTGATGCAGATACTGAGATCGTGAGCGCTTCTGAGATGGGAAGCGACCCATTGGTGGCGAGCAGCTGGGTTGGTTGTGGCATCAATGTGTTTTCAATCTGCGATGACTGTGCCTGAGAAACCACTACGGCCCCTAACAGAAATGCGGCTATAAACGCTTTTACTATGAAAGGGCGTAAACGCTGTAGAGTGACGGTCAGTACTGACATAGGTTGCTCTCCATTGAGTTCTAGACTGGAATTTCCTTTTGCTTTTCCGGCTACGGACCAATATACCCCATTTGCCTCTGCCCGCGATTATTTGCATTTGTTCCAGGGTAAAGTCCCGGGTGTGCTCGGTAGGGCCAGGTTCGTCACAACGAACCCAAGCCGCTCGTCAAGTTCACGCATTAGATTCAAACCGCCGTCGGAAATTATACGAGAACCCTGGAAGATGATTTTAGGAGAGGCATTGAAGGAACGCTGAAAGGACCGATTTTATCTCTCATTCATTAGATATTGTCTTTCGGAACGTCTTCACCGCGTTCGTACCCTCATCAACATTAACGATTGCAACCATCCGAGGTTTCAGAATTACAATTCAAAAACGGAAATGTGGGGTGATACGTGGCAAAAGTATCGTTGATATGAATGAATTGACCGCTGGCATCCAGAATCAACACCGCATCGGTCATGCTGGCCAACGCCACCTCCAGTTTTTTCCTTGCTCATCCACAGAGCTTGTTCCGATTTGTAAACTGCTATCGCCCGCTGGCTACGCCTGTAATGCTCGGCCAGCAGACTCATGAAAACGCCCAAAGCGGCAAAGAGTGCCAAAGCGACAAAATCCGAGGTTTTCACGATTACAAGATGCACGATCGGCGGCAGAATCAGATAATCCGTTCCCAGCACGAACAGAGCGGTGGCCAGCAGTCCGGGTCAAGGCCGTCCAGAAAGGCAACCAACATGAATGCTGGGAAGAAAGTGATGAAAGTCGGTTCGATTTGCTCTGTCCCATGCCATTGACGCATAAGATATTTAATATCAACAATATAATGCCTGCCTCACCTATTGCCAACTTGGTAATCCCCCTTGGTAACCGATGACATCAATAATAGTCTTGACAGGAGCATTAATTCGGAGTACAAACTAATCCCATCAAGCTGAGCAATATATTTTTGTGTTTGAATTTTGCGAAGCTGAGAGGAGCATCATGCCATCCACGCAGTCCAAATATTGCCCCCGTGTGGCGCCCGTATCCCGCTCAAGACGCTATGCGTGATAACCTGTTTTGTCCTCTTTTTTCGCCGCCTTCGCGGCGGCGCAGCCGAGTCCGATCTACGGCGATCAGCCCAATGCCTGCGCAGAACTTGACAGTTGGCAGCCACGCATTCGGCCCCAACCCCATAACGGGCGAATACGGCGGAGCCCTGAATGGATTTCTTCCGTTTTCATCTGACAATCCCTGGAACACCAACATCGCAGGTGCTCCACTTGACCCCAACAACGCCGCCATCCAGGCCGCATGGGCCGCTAAAAGCAACCCTTCATTGACACGGGTGTTTGGGACCGGCGCCGGCCAGGATGGCATTGACTTCACTGTCATAGACTCTACCAACATCCCCAAAGTGCGAATCAATCCGATCGCCTACGGAACCGCCACCGACAATGTTGTAGCGCCGTATCCTCCGGACGATACCATAAAACTGGAAGGCGAAATCACCGACTGCGATGGATGGCCACATACTCATGAGGTTGACCAGCATACAATCGTGCTTGACAAAGCCACATGCTGGCTCTATGAGACAGGCGAAACAGATCGCTGCAATGGGCATTACTCTCCTGACGGTATGGCCATTTGGGACATGACCAACTATAGCCCGCGGGTCTGGAGCTGGACCGGGGCCTCGGCCGACGGATCGGCAGTATTACCCGGGTTGCTGAAGTACGAGGAAGCAGCTTCCGGAGTGATCAATCACGCATTGAACTTTACGTATAGTCCGGAGCTTAAGGGTGGCTCTAATGGGTATTACATATTACCGGCTACTCATACTGACGGCACCAGCACGTCTTCACTTATGGTCATGGGGATGCGGGTACGATTGAAAGCGACTACCGACATCTCCAGCTTCTCTCCCATCAACCAGACCATTTTAACCGCGTTGAAGAATTATGGGATGATCCTGGCGGAGACCGGCAGCAACTTCTTTATGGTTGGCGATACCGATACGCGCTGGAGCGACGTCGATTTGGACAATCTGTTTGCGTTCGGTCCAGGTGGATCGGGATATATCCACGCCGCCGACTTCGAGGTAGTTCAAATGAATCCCGCATACCCCGGTGCGGATGCCACGATAGGACCTGCAGATTTTCCCGTAGCCCTGCCGGTGATCAGTAGCTTTACCGTAGAAGGTGGGTCACCGAATTTAACGGTAAGCGCCGGGACCCCTGTCACCTTCGATTACACCGTGAGCGGCGCCAACTGGGACGAAAACTTCCTCACAACATCGAACGCCCCCCGCGCTTACATTGACAACATTGGTCCGCTGAGGCTTACCCCCCCATGCCCATGCAGCGGGAGTGTGACGATTAAACCCACGGTAACCCAGGAATATACGCTCTACGCTGTAAACACTACGGGCAAGACCGCGAGCAGCCAGGTTATAGTTACGGTGCCCGGCACGGTGGTGGCTCCGCCGGTCTTCACCCCGCCGCCCGGTTCGTATGCCTCCAGCTCGGCGCTGAAGGTGACCCTGAGCACGACAAGTGAGGCATCAACAGCCGCGGGCGTAACGAACGCGACCTTCTACTACACGACAGCCTCAGGCTTAGGGTCGTCCGGGGCGACCTTGCCGGCGACGCCGACGACCAGCTCGACGGTGTATTCCGGTACCGGTACCAGCGGTACGTCGATCTCTGTCTCTAAGTCAGGAGGATGGGAGTCGTTGTGCGCCATCGCCACGGTGCCTGCATATGGGGGGGCATCGGCGCCCAGCACGCCAACCTGTGCAACTTACTACTTCGGCAGTACCTCCACAGTCGTCGACACGCCGGTCTTCGTCCCTCCGGGCGGAACCTACAATACTCCCCCGACGGTGGATTTACTCGAATCCACCTCAAACGCTTCGATGTTCATCACTACCGACGGAAGCACGCCGGTTCCGGCGGCCAACGGTGGCGCAGCGCCGTCGGGCACTCCGCCAACACCCCCCACGCTGGCGTATGAATATGGCACTAATAGTAACTGTTGGGATTGCATCACAACTGGACCGGTACTAGTTTCCAACGGCGAAACCGTCAAAGCAATCGCTGTGACTTACAGCGGCAGCGCTATCAGATACACCAGCGCCATGGCAACAGCAACATATTCAGTTATTACGTCCAATCCCACTTATAGCCCCGCGGGCGGAAGTTACATCGGGACGCAGACGGTGACCCTCTCCGATGCCTCGCCGTCGTCAACCATCTATTTCACCACCGACGCGTCGACGCCGACCACCGGCTCGGCGGTATACTCCAGTCCGCTTACCATCTCCGCGACCACCACCGTGCGGGCGATGGCTGCCTCCCCCGGCGCCGCGAACAGCGCGGTGGCAAATGGGATCTACACCATCCTGATCCCGGCGGCGATGATCACGCCCACTACGGGCAGCACGCTGGGGAGCAGCCAGGCTTTCACCTGGTCGGCCGGCAACGGCGTTTCCCACTACGAGCTATGGGTGGGCAACACCGCGGTAGGTTCCAGCAACCTGTATAACTCGGGCAGCGTGACGGTCACTACCGAGACCGTGAACAGTCTGCCCAGCAATGGGCAGCCGCTGTATGTGCGGCTCTATTCGCTGATCAACGGAAGCTGGCAATCGGCCGACTACGCTTACACGGCCTCGGGCGCGCCCATCGCGGCTTCCATGTCCACTCCCACACCGGGCAGCACGCTGGCCAGCACCAGTCAGGCCTTCACCTGGAATCCGGGCAACGTGGCCACGCACTTTGAACTGTGGGTGGGCACGACGGGCGTGGGTTCCAGCAACCTGTATAACTCAGGCAACGTGACGGTCACCACGGAGACCGCGAGCGGGCTGCCGAGCAACGATTCGCCGGTGTATGTGCGGCTCTATTCGCTGATCAACGGGGCCTGGCAATCGGCGGACTACACTTACACCTCATCGGGGACGGCGGTGCCGGCTTCGATGAGCACTCCCACGCCGGGCAGCACGCTGGGCAGCACCAGCCAGGCCTTCACGTGGACGCCCGGCAACAACGCCACGCACTTTGAACTGTGGGTGGGCAGCACGGGCGTGGGCTCCAGCAACGTGTATAACTCGGGCAACGTAACGGTAACTACAGAGACCGTGAACGGGCTTCCCTCCAACGGACAACCGTTGTATGTGCGGCTCTACTCGCTGATCAACGGGGGCTGGCAATCGGCGGACTACACTTACACGGCCTCGGGCGCGCCCATCGCGGCTTCGATGAGCAGTCCTACCGGGGGCAGCACGCTGGGCGGCGCCAGCCAGGCCTTCACGTGGAATCCCGGCAACACCGCCACGCACTTCGAGCTGTGGGTGGGCAGCACCGGCGTAGGCTCCAGCAACGTGTATAACTCGGGCAACGTGACGGTAACTACAGAGACCGTGAACGGGCTTCCCTCCAACGGGCAACCGTTGTATGTGCGGCTCTACTCGCTCATCAACGGCGCCTGGCAATCGGCCGACTACACTTACACGGCCTCGGGCGCGCCCATCGCGGCGTCGATGACCTCGCCCACGCCGGGCAGCCAATTCCTGAGCACCAGCCAGGCCTTCGTGTGGTCGCCGGGTAACACGGCCACGCACTTCGAACTGTGGCTGGGCAGCACGGGGGTGGGATCGAGCAACCTGTATAACTCGGGCAACGTGACGGCGACAACAGAAACCGTGAACGGCCTGCCCACCAACGGGGAGACGATCTATGTCCGGCTCTATTCGCTGATCAATGGAGTCTGGCATTCGGTTGACTATACTTATTTAGCGCAGTAGCAGCACTGAAGAGCAGTTGCATTGTATTTAGGGTAGTGTGAATCGCACCGTT
>CAWCKF010000011.1:0-291024 GCA_963796085.1 uncultured Acidobacteriaceae bacterium
GTGTTCCTGTACCTTAACCATCGTATTGCTATGATGGCCACGGCCATCAGTCCGGGCAGAAGGATGGTGCCGAAGTCCACTGCGCCGCCGACGGCCATCGGATTGCCGCTGCCCATGCGCGGCAGGATGAAGGTGAAGACAAACAGAAACAGCAGCGGCTGCATTCCCACGCGCAGCAGAAAGGGCAGGAACTCGCGGGTCAGCACGCGCAGGTCGCGCAGAAACAGCCCGAGAAAGGCCTTGAGGAAGAATCCAGGGCCGAGCCGGTGTCCAGTCCTCGTGACGCTCCTGATCCCTGATCCCTGATCCCTGTTCCCTCGTCGAGCTATTCACGCAGGTCCCTCCCGGTGAGTTGAATGAAGACGGTCTCCAGGCTGGGCTCGGTGATCGGCAGGTCGCGCAGGCCGTGGCCGGCGGCGGCTTGCACCAGATCCGGCAGCAGGCCGTCGGAACTGGCGGCGATGACCCGCAGGCCGTCGGCGGTGATCTCGGCGCTGGTCACGTCCGGGCGCGCCTTGAGCCTGGCGACCAGCGGCTCCAGTCCTTCATGCGACTTGAGTTTCAGGTCGAAGATGGTGTGCGCGCCGAGGGTCGGCTTGAGCTTCTCCGGCGAGCCCAGGGCCAGCACGCGGCCGTAGTCGATGATGGCCAGCCGGTCGCTGAGCGAGTCGGCCTCTTCCATGTAGTGCGTGGTCAGCAGGACCGTGATGCCTTCCTTGCGCAGCCCTTCGACGGCCGACCACATGGCCATGCGGCTCTGCGGATCGAGGCCGGCGCTGGGCTCGTCGAGAAACAGAACCGTGGGCCGGTGGGCGATGGCGCGGGCAATCTGCACCCGCTGGGCCAGGCCGCCGGAGAGCTGCGCGCGGGTAGACGTCCTTGCGCTCGGCTGAGCATGAACTGGGTCCAGCAATTCCAGCGAGCGCGACTTGGCGTGCGAGTGCGAGAAGCCGAAGTAGCGGCAGTGGAAGTAGAGGTTCTCGTAGACGGTCAGCGAGCGGTCGAGCGTGTTGAACTGCGGGACCACGCCGATGAGCCGCCGCGCATGGGCCGGATGCCGGACCACGTCGATGCCCGCGATGCGAACCGGCCGCTGGTGGGCAGGGTGCGGGTGGTGGCAATGCGAGATGGTGGTGGTTTTGCCGGCGCCGTTGGGCCCCAGCAGGCCGAAGATCTCGCCCTGCTTCAGCTCCAGGTCGATGCCATCCACGGCCACCACGCGGAGCTTCGACTCGTAGATCTTGGTCAGTTTTTCAATTTCAACAATCAAGGGGTTCACCCGGCGCGGGGAGGGAAGTGTACGCGAATTCAGATTATCGCACGGGACAGATGGGCGGGATCACATCCCAGGTCTCAAAAGCGAGACCGGGCCACCCGCTGGGATACCCGGATGAGGCTCGTGAATTCCCACCCTTTCGCCAGAAAAAAGGCGAAAGGATGGGGCACGGGGCTATGTAGGGACTTCGGAATCTGCGCACGGGACAGATGGGCGGGGATCACATCCCAGGTCTCAAAAGCGAGACCTGGGCCACCCGCTGGGATACCCGGATGAGGCTCGTGGTTTCCCACCCTTTCGCCAGAAAAAAGGCGAAAGGATGGGGCACGGGGTATTTGTGGGGAACGAAAAGGGACGAGTCTGCATTTATGCTTTCCCAGGTCTCTCCGCCGCGGCGGACGAGACCTGGGGCACCCATCATCTGGTTCTGAAAACCGAATAATTTGCGCGCTCTATTTCGCGCCTTGCTTGAGGATCTGGTCGGCCAAGTAGTTGTGGACCTTGGCCTCGTCGTGGACCATCTCGAAGTAGGCGATTTGAGCAGTTGCGCGTGGCTTTCGCGCAGGCCCTGGCGGATGACCTGCTGCACGCGCGGATCGTTCAATTCGCGCTGCCCGGCCGGCTCCTTGCCGAGCAGCTTGTAGATGGCGTAGCCGATGGTCCGCCGTCCGGGACCGGGGCCGTCGTAGACGGGAAGAACATCGGTGATCTGTCCCGGCTTGAGCTTGCTGATGGCGTTGTAGACTTCCGGGTCGCTGCGCAGCTGCGACTCGGGCACAAAGCCCATGTCGCCGCCATTCGAGGCGGTGTTCGGATCCTCGGAAAAGTTCATGGCCACGGCGCCGAAGTCCTCGCCGCTTTCGAGCTTGTTGTGCAGCGCCTGGATCTTCTTTTTTGCGTCGGCGTCGCCGGAGGCCTTGTTGTTCTGCAGGTTGCCGGTCTGCTGCGCGGGCGCGCTGGTGACCACGATCTGCGCCAGGTGGTACTGCGGCTCGATCAGGTTGAACTCCGACTTGTGCGCCGCATAGTAGCTGCCGATCTCGGCGTCGGTAATGTTGATCTTGGACTCGATCTCCTTGTTGAGCAGCTTGGTCTTGGTCAACTGAGCGGCGCAGGTCGCGCTTGAGGTCGTCGAGGGTGATGTTGCGCGCTTGAGCTGCTTGTCGAATTCTTCCTGCGTGTAAGGGCGCCTTCATCTCCGTCAGCTTGGCGTTGACGTCCTCGTCGCTGGCGGCCAGGTTGAGCTTGGCGGCCCGCTGCTGCAGGATTTCGTCGTCGATCATCTGTCCAGGATGTTAAGGCGGCGGATGTCGGCCTGTTCGGGGGAGGGCTGCTGCGGATTGTCTCCCAGGCTGGCCTTGTAATACTTCTCCAGGTCCGAGCTCAGGATGTCCTTGCCATTCACGGTGGCCACCACGTCGGGAGCGGGGGAGCGGTGGCAGCCGGCCACAGACGGCCAGCAGAGCGGCACTACAAAGAACGAGGACGGCGAAACGGGAACGGGCCGAGAAAAAGGATTCGATGGGCAACTTGATATCTCCTGCGGGGCCGCGCTATGGCACCTGATCTTGCAGTATAAATCCATGAAGCGGCACGGCGATACGCATTTTCATGCATCATACGCATCGTCATCTTATTCAGAGGTTCTCTAATTGGCGGCGCCGGGGTGAGCCGGCTTGCGCCGGTGCGGCACAATCGGGGACGGCGGTTGCTCGCCCGCGGCGCGCAGGGCGCGGTCGATGACCATCCAGACCTGGTCCTCGGGAGACGGCGCCGTCGATGCGCTCGCCATTGACAAAGAGCGCGGGCGCTCCCTCGATCTTCAGCGAATCTCCCAGGCTGAGCGAGGCGCGCACCTGGGTTTCGTCCTGCTTGGCGAGGCAGGCGTCGAGCTTGTCGAGAGTCGAGTTTGGCGAGAGTGGCCTCCTGGCGGGCGATGCGGTTCAGAGCATGGCAATGCTCTTGGCCAGGTCGCGGTCCGGGCCGCTGATCTCCTGGCCGTGGGAGTGGAGGTAATCGACGTAGGTCCAGTAGATATCGCCGCTCTGCGCGGCCAGGCAGTTGGCGTCTACCGCGGCGTGCATAGCCCAGGGATGCATATCGGCGGGCAGCGGGTAGTCCTTGTAGACGAATCGGACCTGATTTCTGTAGTGATCCAGCGTGGCCGGAAAGAGCGACTGGTGCATGCGGCCGCAGTAGGGGCACTCCAGATCGTCAAAGCTGATGACCGTGACCTTGGCTGCGGGATTGCCGCGGATGGGGCGGCCGGCGACATCGATGTTGAAGATGGGGTCGTTGACCAGGTCGAAGGTCTCAAGACGGGCCAGGGTCTTGCTGTCGGTGGTGATCAGGAAATCGACATATTGATTCTTCTCGCCGTGGGAGATGGTGATGGTCAGCGTGTCGTAGCCGGGAAAATTGCTGGGCTTGCGGGGGCCCAGGCTCACGGAGTAATCCTCCGGGATGCTGAACTGGGAGCGGACCATGACCTGGACGCGGCGGGTGAGCGCGGCGTTGTCGAGCTGACCTTGCGCGGCGGTTTGCGGCGGGGTGGTTTGGGCTTTGCAGCCCGCGGTGATGCAGAGCGCGAGCAGGACAGCAAGTAAACGAAAGCGCGGCAAGTTGGATTCCTCTCGGGATAGGATACTCCAGCGGGGGCGGTTGTGGGCCCACGGAGGGAATGGCCACCTTTGGCAACGGGGAGTTGACGCAATAAAAGACAAAAAGCAAGCACGGGGCTTTAGGGTTTCCCACCCTTTCGCCAGAAAAAAAGCGAAAGGATGGGGCACCCATGACTTTGCACTATGCGGAAAATGCCTCAATAAGCGGGCGGCAGGGTGGAATCGCGGAAGACGGACTTGGAGCGGCTGATGCCGGGAACGGAGCCGAAGTTGGCCAGGGTGAAGCTATAGAGCCACTGGGCATCGTCACCGCGAATGGAGCCGAGATCGAAGCGCCGGTAACCCAGGGTGAGTCCGCAGCAGTTCCAGTTATAGGTGGCTTGCGCGCCGGCATATTGGAAATGGCCGAGGATAAAGTCGTAGCCGCCGTTGGCGGCCAGGTTGAAGCCGTTGCCGCTTTGCTTGCCGATGGCCAGGAAGGGCTGCAACTGCTGGCTCTTGACGGTGGAGGCGGAGCCGCCCATTTCGTCGACGGCGTTGAGCATGGCGTGGCCCACGCCCAGGGTGGTGCGGCCCCAACTGTAGCCGGCATAGAGGTTGTCCGCGTCCAGCCGTCCGGTCCTGGGGTCGAAGTCCAGGTCCCGACTCGATGCGCAGATTGTCAATGGCCTCGAAGCGCAGGCGGGAGATGATGGGCGCAAAGTTGCGCGGGGAGGTGAGAAAGGCTACGCCGGTCAGGTCCAGAGTGGAGTCGAAGACGTTGCGGCGGTTGGGGATGAGCGCGCCGCCGAAGTAGGGGTCGAAGTAGAACTTCTGGGCAACCTGCCAACTGGCCCACTCGCGCGCCCGCGGCGGGCAGCCGCCGGAGGGCAGCACGTCCCGGGGGGCGCAGGTTGGCTGCGCGGTGGAGCGCAGGTAGAAGCGTTGCGTGAGCGAGTAGCCGAGTTCGTTGGTGTTGGTGGCGATGTCAGTGGTATCGACCAGGAGCACATTCTGGGCTTGCATGCCGATGCCGCCGACGAAGCGATAGATGACTTCAGGCTCGATGACGTGGCGCAGCACGCGGTGGAAGCCGGGAAGAACAAAGTCGCGCTCGATGGCCGGGGGCCGGATGTCCACGCCCGCCTCCACGTCGACGCGGTCGAGCGAGTCGTGGTTGATGGTGGGGGTGCCGTCCATTCATGCCTGTGAGGTCGGGATTCTGGCTGATGGAGTAGTAGGTTTCGCGCAGCGCGGCCTCGGGGCACCACGCTCCAGCCGCCGGCGGCAAGGGGCAGGGAGAGATGGGGGTAAAAGTCGATTCGGCCCACGTTGCGGGCGTGGAACTGAGGCTCCGAACGGGTAAGGTAGCTGAGCGACGATCCCAGCCCCCAGTAGAAGGGCGAAGCGCTGAGCGGGCGGTCGAGGACGTCATAGCGCACCAAGGGCAGATGCAGAATCCTGGCCTGATTGCCGTTGATGGCGGCCGGAATCTCGTTGCTGTAGGTGGAGCCGGCGAAGGTCTGGAAGCGATCCAGCGAGATGGAGGGGATGAGCCCATTGTGATGATGGGTGAGGGAGAGAACGCTGGCGACATCGGAGGTGGTGGCCAGCGAGTAGTTGTCATTGAAGACCAGGCGGTAGACGTAGCTGGAGAGATATTCGACGATGCCGGCAACGCGGGTATCGGGAGAAAGGTCTTTGCGGCCGAAGGCGATCACATCGACGCCGCCCTGGTTGACCAGTTCGCGCGCTGGTGACCGGAGTGGTGGAGGGAGGAACGGGCGGCGAGGTGACCGTCGGCTACAACGCCGCGGTCGAGCAGCGCATCCCAGCGCGCGGTGAGGTGGTCGAGGCCGGGGCCCTTGTAGCGGAAGTCGCCATTGGGCGCCCAGCCGCGCTTGCTCCAGTACTCGGCGCCGACGATCATATCCATGTTGCGGCTGATGACCCAGTAGACCTGCTCGCCCAGGACCAGGCCCTTGATGGAAGAGTCGAAACCGAAGTCGGGAATGAGCAGCCCGCTCTCGCGGCCCGTCTCGTCTAGCGGATGCTGGAGGTAGGGCAGATAGAAGATGGGCAGGCTGAGAAATTCAAAGAGGGCGTTGGAGGTGGAGGCCTTGCCGTTGGCGAGGTTGATGGCGCGGGAGATCACCCGCCAATCGGGGTGGGGCAAGCGGCAGTTGGTCATGGAGCCGTCAACGAGCCGGTAGTTGCCCTCGCCGATCTGGAGCAGAACCCGGCCTGAGAACATGAAGTGGATTGGGCGTGGAATAGATCACGGTGCGGCCGCCGGCGGATTCCCTGCGAGCCGTTCACGTTGAAAAAGCGCGCGGTGTGCATGTTGAGGCGCATCTCGCCATGGGAGGCGTTGATGAGCATATCGTCGGGTCCGCCCGCGACCTGCACGTGGCCTTCGGCCTCCAGTTCCGAGGTGGACTGGTGGTAGATGACCTTGTCGGCGCGGAGGATGTAGCCGCGGTAGTGGACCACCACTTCGCCGGTGAGGGTCCAGATATCGCCCACGCGGGTCTGGCGCTGCGCCTCCCACTGCACGGGCACGCCAGCCGGGGGCGCGGGCTCGGGCTGGGCGACGGGCAGAACTTCCTGGCCAGGATCGTCAGGAAGCTGCGCGGCGGGATCGACCTGAAGCCGGCGGGCAGAGTCTGGAAGGCCGGGGCTGGGCGCGCCGGCCGCGGCGGGAGCTTGCGGGGCCGCAGGTAACGCATTGGTCAATGCCTGTCCCCCAAGTTGGAGGTGACAGAGGGCCAGCAGCGTGATAAACACAAAGTTACGAGGACGCATTCCAGGACCCAGATCAGTGCAAGGCTCAGCATAGCAAAAGGCAGCCACTCTTTGGATGGAATGCGCGCCGCGCGGCTCTGGCAGCAGGCAAAGATGGGGTTGTTTTGCCCCGCACGGGTTTGCATGATGCGGGCTACGCCTGCATGTGGGCAGCGAAATCTTCTCCTACGTTTTAGAACAACGTCCGCGATGCACGTTTGACGAGGGCTTAGGGCATTTTCACAGTTGGTGTAAGGCAGTAAGAAAGCGAAAATTGCGGTTTCCCACCCTTTCGCCAGAAACAAGGCGGGCCCAGAGGGCACCCCGATGGGGCACGGCGCAGCAGGCAAAGATGGGGTTGTTTTGCCCCGCAGGGGTTTGCAGGATGCGGGCTACGCCTGCTTGTGGGCAGCGAAATCTTCTCCTACGTTTGAGAATAACGTCCGCGATGCACGTTTGACGAGGGCTTAGGGCATTTTCACAGTTGGTGTAAGGCAGTAAGAAAGCGAAAATTGCGGTTTCCCACCCTTTCGCCAGAAATCCGCCGCGGCGGACGAAAGGATGGGGCACGGCGCCTTATAGGAACAGTAGAACCGCTCTAGCCGGCCAAAACAGCAGGACCGGGCTTGCCAACAGGCCTGAGGACCGCATGGGAAAGGAAACTGGAGTCTTGAGCACATCCGCAAACCAGGCCGACGGCGTACCCCTGTGGAAGCAGGAAGTGAACCGGCGGCTGGCCGAGCACAAGAGCCGCAAAGGGCTTTCGGCAGAGCCGGAGGCGCTGGCGGAGGACCAGCGCGGCGCAGGCAGCCGTGCCGCGGAGATTGCCGCGCGCGTGGCCGCGCGCTACGCCAAGGCTCCCAGATATAGCGAGATGCTGGCCGGAGAGGCGCGCGCGGCCGTGCGCGCCGCCGAGGCAGCTTCGCTGGCTGCACAGGAGGCGCAGGCTGCCGCTGAAGCCGTTCTGGCGGGGTTGGAGGCTGCGCCGGGCGCGGAACCGGCGTCGGCGCGCGAGAAACATGGACAGGGCGGTTTTGAAGTTATTGAGGACGGGCGGGAAGCGGGCGAGCCGGCGTTGGATGGGCAAGATGCCTCAGGGGGCGTTATAGGCATTCAGATTGTGGAGGCCGCGCAGCCCATGCACGCCCACCTGATCGAGTTTCCCCGCGCGCTGGTTGCCGAGCGCAAAGTGCGCCCGCAGAGGGCCGGAGGGCCGCATGCCGCGGCGGGCGAGCGGCAGTTGAGCATCTTCGAGGTGGATCCGGGGGGCATCCTGATCCAATCCGCGGCGGCGGAGGCAGAGGCCGAGGCGGCTGCGGCAGAGTGGTCAGGCCCGGAGTGGCTGGGGATGAAGCTGGCCGAGGAACCCGCGCAGGTGGAGACGGGAACCCAAGAGGAAAGGGTGGAATCGGCCCCGGCGGCCACGGCTCCGCACCTTGCGCCTATCAACCGGCGGCTGCTGGCGGCGGTGGTGGATGGCGCGCTGATTACGGGCGCCTTGCTGGCGGCGGCGCTGGCGGCCGCGATTCATGCGCAAGAGCTGCCCAGCCTGCATGAGATCGAACTGGGCGCGGCGGCGGCGCTGGCGGTGATGGGCGTGCTGTACCATGTGCTGTTCTTTACGCTGGCCGAGGCAACGCCGGGCATGAAGTACGCCGGCCTGGGGCTGTGCACCTTTGACGGCGAGAAGACCACCCGCGTGCAAAGATATGGCCGGCTGGGAGCGCTGCTGCTGTCGCTGCTGCCGGTGGGGCTGGGCGTGGCGTGGGCCATCTTCGACGAGGAACATCTGAGCTGGCACGACCGGCTGTCGCGGACATATCTGCGCAAGGGATGAGGGGATTGGCGAAAAAGCAGTCACGACGAAATACAACCGCAGATCCTTCGACTCCGGTCGCCGCGGCGACCTTCGCTCAGGATGACAGTCTTTGTGGTTGTACGGCTCTTGTCAGGCCTCGGAGCGCAAGGGATTGATGAATTTAAGGCCGATAAAATCTTTTTCGTTATCGGTGACCATAATGCAATCGTTGGCTTCCGCGACGGCTGCAAGGATCATGTCCAGCGCGCTGCGAGGCCGTCCGGCTTTTGTACCTTCGGCCATCAGCCGCGCCCAGATCAGTCCGGCCTTCTCGTCGAAGGGAAGAACCCGGCGGGCAAACAACGATTGCGGCCCTTCCAGGGAAGCAAACCAGCTTTCCAACTGAGCGCGCTTCTTTCCGGCCGGCTTTTCCAGCACCCCAAACCAGATTTCGGCAACGGTCAGAGAGGCGATGAACAGATCCCTCATCAGCCTGCTCCAACAACCAGGCGAGGAGCGACTCTGACGGCCCCGGCTTGGTGACGTTGCTGATGATATTGGTATCGAGCAGGTAGTGAGTCACAGATCAACCTTGCGGCCATCGATCCGTGGCCGAGCGAGGTTGAGTTCGGCTCCAACCAAAGGGGAACGGCGCAGCGCGGCAAGGATGCCGCCCTTCTTGAGCGGTTGCGCCAGAATTTTGCGATGCATGGTGGCGCGAATCTCAGCAGCCTCCGAGCTGTTATCGGCCAGCCGCCGAGCCAGCGTGCGGATCAGTTCGCGGTCGGTGGAGAGCCCCAGGACCTCAAAGCGGGCCATTCCGCGCTGGCTGAGGCGTTTGCGGTAATTTTTCATTGCACGCGTTTGAGAGGTGCTGCCCATGACCGCCTCCAGACTATAACCAGTAATATACCCGGTAAGGGAATAAAAAGCAACCGGACTGTGAATGGTTGTGCTGACAGATGATTCGCCTGCTTCGTCTTTCGGCTTGCCGCATGGGAATGAGCCTTTGTTACTCCACGGGCGTCCGATTTGCACCGGACACTGCCGCTGCCCAGCCGTCTAATCAACCGGTGGTGTCTGAAATGTGCGTTGATGATCCTGACGCTGCTTTTAGGTAATGCGATTATAGGAGTCTGGCCCGCTCAGGCAGAATTTAGGCGGGAAAAGCAATTTGCCGCTAGCCTCATTCATAAGGGCCAACGGAGCCCTGATGCGCAGGTATGCGAAACAGAACCGGGTTGTATGTGGCCTCTGGTAGGCGTCGACGTAGTCGATAAACCCATAGACGCAGAGTATCTTTTCCGAAACTTCCCATTGCGTCAGGTGTTCCCTAAAATCCTGTTTCAAAATGACAATGCAGTAATCAAACTTCTGCCTCGGCATCCAGACGGTGCCGGGCGGTGCGATCACGCCACGTTCTCTCTCGACGCTGTAATCCGGCTCTGGCGGCAGTTTAGGGATGATTGGAAAACTATCTGGGTTGATGCTGGGCACAAAATCGTACCGCACATAGCTGTTGGTTACAGTCGAGGGAGTTTTCCCAAGATTCTTGAATATAAGCCCGACACCCAAGCCCCAATTCTCCGCCTTTCCCCTGATATTCATATCCTCCTGGCTTGGCTGATGAATGTTCGCCGTTACCCAGGCACGCTCTCCTTCCATCAAGGCGTCGGCGCTTTTTTTGGCCGCATTGGCACTTCTCCGAGCGAAAATTACCGAACGCCGAAGATGTGTGGTCTGTCTTCTCATACTCAAGGCTTGTCGTTCAATCGCCGTCAACGTATCCCGAGCGATGCTTGCCGCTTCGATGGCAGACTGCCTAGCATCGATAGCCTGTCGCTGCATGATGTTCGCTTGTCGCCGGATGGCAAACAGGGTGAGGGCCGCTACAATGACATAGATAATCGTGACCCAGACAATAACCCATTCAGGTCTCTTGAACCAAACCAGCGTTTCAACTTGGGTTGTGTTTTCTGTGTCGTCGGGTTTGGTCTTGCGCTGTGGGCTGGCATCCGGTGGATTTACAACCGCGCTAGGTGGTGGCATTATCTGCTGATTTTGCTTGGGTACATTATCTGTTGCATGGGTGCTGGGATGCTCATTTTCGGCGCGCCCTGGCCAGAGCATGCACAGAATAGCGAGCATCGCTAAATACCTCACCATGATAGCGGAACTTTATCACGAAAGGCCGCTTATGCGATCAATTCCTCGATTGTCCAAATGCGATCCGTGATCCCGGCTTCCATTGTTGTTTTCTGTCAACGCAGATTTCAGATACCGCTAATCAACCGGCGCCGGAATCCGGCGCACGTATACTATAGGCTGGCAACGCTGGTTTGAACGGCCCCGGCATCAGGGGGCTTTTTTCTTGTATTCGGCCTTTTCCGGGGGAAGGACGACCATGGGAACACTGCTGGAGAGCATCCACTCGCCCGCCGATGTGAAGCGCCTGAACGTGGCGCAGATGACGGAGCTGGCGGCGGAGATCCGCGAATTTTTGATTCAGACGCTGTCAAAGACGGGCGGACACCTGGGTCCGAACCTGGGGGTGGTGGAACTGACTCTGGCCTTGCACACGGTCTTCAATACTCCCGAGGACAAACTGCTCTTCGACGTCAGCCACCAGGCCTACATCCACAAGATTCTTACCGGGCGTCTGGAGCGCTTCGGGAAGATTCGCCAGCCGGGCGGCCTGAACGGCTTTATGCTGCGCAGCGAGAGCGAGCACGATTGCTACGGAGCAGGGCACGCCGGCACCGCGCTCTCCGCGGCATTGGGCATGGCCGTGGCCCGCGACCTGGCCGGCGGCAAGGAGCACGTGGTTGCCGTGGCCGGCGACGCGGCTTTTACCAATGGGATTTCGTTCGAGGCGCTGAACAACATCGCCGCGCAGACCAAACGGATGATCGTGGTGCTCAACGACAACGAGTGGTCCATCGACCGCAACGTGGGCGCCATCGCCAGCTATTTTCATCGCATCGTCACCAACGAGCACTACCAGCACCTGCACGACTCAGCCCGCCGCATCATCGAGCGGTTCGGCGGCAAGACGGCGGTGGAAGTGGCGCGCCGCGCCGAAGAGGCAGCCAAGGGCCTGCTTTGGCCTTCCATGCTCTTTGAGGAGTTCGGGCTGGAGTACTTCGGACCCATCGACGGCCACAACCTGCCCCTGCTGGTCGAGACCTTCAAGTTTCTCAAGAGCGCCGACCACCCGGTGCTGCTGCACGTGCTGACGCAGAAGGGGCGCGGCTTTCAGCCGGCGCTGGACAGGCAGAAGAAGTTCCACGGCCTGGGGCCTTACGATCCCGAGACGGGCATGACCGAGCCGGCGGGATTGCCGACCTACTCCGAAGTATTTGCCAAGACGCTGGCCGGCCTGGCCGACAAGGACGAGCGCATTGTGGCCATCACCGCGGCCATGCCCAGCGGCACGGGCCTGGATCTTTTCCGGCCGCACCATCCGAAACGATATTTCGACGTGGGCATCGCCGAGGAGCACGCGGTCATCTTTGCCGCGGGCATGGCCACGCGCGGCTTCCGGCCGGTCTGCGCCATCTACTCCACTTTCCTGCAGCGGGCCTTCGATCCCATCGTGCATGACGTCTGCCTGCAGAAGCTGCCGGTGCTGTTCTGCATGGACCGCGCCGGATTGTCCGGCGACGACGGACCGACGCATCATGGGCTGTTCGACATCGGCTATCTGCGCGGCATTCCGGAGATGGTATTGATGGCGCCCAAGGACGAGGACGAGATGGCGGACATGATGAAGACGGCCCTTGAGCTTCCCGGCCCCAGCGCCATCCGTTATCCGCGGGGCGCGGTGGCCGGCGTGGCGCGCAAGGACGAGCTGCAAACGATTTCCGTGGGCAAGGCCGAGGTGCTCAAGGACGGCTCGGACGTGGCTATTCTGGGTCTGGGGCCGATGACAGCGCTGGCGCGGGAGCTGGCCGGGCGGCTGGAGTGCAGGGCTACTCGGCCGCGGTCATCAATCCCCGCTTCGTGAAGCCGCTGGACCTGGAGATGCTGGAACGGTACTCCCGGCGCGTGGCCGCTTTTGTCACCTTCGAGGATCACGTGAAGATGGGCGGCTTTGGCTCGGCGGTGATGGAGGCCCTGGAGGAGATGGGCAGCCAGGTTCCGGTGGTGCGCATCGGCTGGCCCGATCAATTCATCGAGCACGGCAAGGTGGACGAGTTGCGCGCGCGGTACGGCCTGACCGTGGACGAGGCGCAGGCCCAGGTGCTGCCCTTGCTGGCGCGGCGCGTGCGCAGGCGCTGGTGGCCAGCTAGAATGGTGAAACTAAAATCCGTTGAAGAAATCCAGCGAAGGAAACGCAGGTCATTCGTCTCCGCTCAGGATGGCCACAATTTGTAACGCACGATCGAGACACCACAGCAGAGAGGAAATTGTATCGAATCGATACAGTTTGGTTTGCACGAGAACCACTGTTCGACAATCCACAAAGCCCCATTTTTATATGAGACGTTTTCGTATTTTTTTATTCGTGATGGGTGCATGTGTTCTGGCCGGGGCGCCGGCCTGGGCGCAGACGCCACCCACTATTACTCCTAAAGCTCTGGGCTCGAACTCTTCTGGTTCTCTCCGGCGGGACGGTGGTGGACGTAACCGACTGGGGCCGCTCGGCACGAGACCTGCGGGATGCGATCGTCATGGTGCGCGACGGGCGCATCGCCGAGGTCGGCTACCGCGGGACGGTATCCATCCCCAAGGGCGCGCGGGTGATCGACTGCACGGGGAAGTACCTGCTTCCCGGCCTGGTGGACGGATATGCGGGCATGAACTCGCAGGGCCAGGCCAATGCCAATCTCTATATGGGCGTGACTACGGTGGCGGCGCGCAACGACTACCGGTATGGTCTCATCGATTTTGCCGCCAATCCCAGCCCTCATATTTATTTAATCGATTCGATAGGGACGACCGACAACTGGAGCCTTTTAGCCAAGCGCCCGGAATGGGCGCTCAAGCTGAGGGAGGGCGCGCACCCGGCGGAATTGAGCCCTGAGGATACGGCTCGCCAGCTCAGCGACACCGCGCGGCTGGGAACGCGCGTGCTGCTGCTGGGCCACAACCTTACCGCAGCCAATACGCAGTGGATCATTGCCCAAGCCCACCAGATGGGGCTGGCCACCTATGGAGAGTTCATCTCCACGCCCTACAGCGTAGGCATCGAGGCCGGCGTGGATGCGCTGCCGGAGATGAGCCGCTACGAACTGGGCGTGATTCCCGACGAGCTGCAGCGGCCGCTGGTGGAAAACTCAGAGGGGCCGGCCGCGAATACGGCCTACGACTACTCGGAACGGCTGCCGCCCGACAACCTGCACGTGCGCGATTACGCCAAGTTCCTGGCCACGCACCATGCCGCGCTGATGCCCACTTTCAGCCACTTCTATCTGCAATTGCCGGGGCATCGCAACTTGTGGAAGGAGCCGGCCGCCAAACTGCTTAACCCTGCCAGCATGTACCAGCCTTCTGATCGCGCGACGGGCGATGCGGTTTATCCGCTGGCCTCCTGGACGCACTTTCTGCCCGCGATAGCGCAGCGCTACCTGGAAGAAGGGCAGCGCAAGAAGGCCGAGCAGTCCGCCCTGCGGCTGTGGCGCATCAACCAGACGATTTTCTCCGCTTTTCCGCACTACCTGGCGGCCTCGGGCGCGCCGGCGATGGGCGCCATGCCCGGCATCTCCATGCACACCGAGCTGGAACTGCTGGTGCGGCTGGGGCTCAGCCCGCGCGAGGCGCTGGCCGCCGCCACCAATAACTACGCGCTGCAGTTCGGCTGGAACGAGCTGGGCCAGATTGCTCCCGGCCGCCGCGCCGACATCCTGGTTGTGGACGGCGATCCGACGGTGAACATCTGGAACGCGCGCCGCATCTCCGGGCTGATTGAGGACGGCAATGTGATGGACCGCGAAGGGCTGCTGAACCTGGAAAAATGACGCCCGCCTGCTAGGCCCGCCGCGCCGCCTGGCGGGCCGCAACCGCCAGGATCTCCGGCAGCCGTTTTTGCCGGTAGGCGAAGGATTGGTTCAGCCGCCGCCGCACCAGCATGGCGGCAAGACGGCCGATGAAGCCGTAGGGCAGTACGTATTCGATCTCATCGCTGAGCAGGGTTCCCTCGACGCCGTCCCTCATCTCCGCCTGGATGCCGTGGCGATGGCGGAACTGGCTGAAGGGGCCGCGAACCTGTTCATCAATGAAATGGCTGTTCCACACAAACTCGGTGATGCGGGTCATCCAGACTCACGCGCCGCGGAAGCCAGGGGAGGGGATAAAAGCTGATGAGAATCTCAGAGCCCCGGCCGGCGGCCACGCTCAGGAAGCGCCGCGCCGGGTCAGGATGCACGGGCCGTACAGGCGGAGGCGCGATGCGCGCGTCTTCAATGCGGGTTTCGAGCCGGGGCGGCATCAGGCGGGGCAGGTTGACCGGGTTGGCGAAGAACGCGAAGACCAATTCCACCGGGAAGGGAAGCCATTGGCTGGTCTGGAATCGCCCGGTCATGGATTCGATGGTACTCGCAGGGACTCCCGGCACGGTTGACGGTGAGCAGAACCGCCGCGCATCGTTTAACGTAAGAAGAAGCAGAGGGTTGCAAACAGGTTCCTCAAGGTCATGACCGATTCCCCATCACAGTCCTTATCGAGGCGCCCGCCGCGCAATCGATGGCTGGTGCTCATTGCGGCCTTCAAACTGCTCCAGGCGCTGCTGTATATGGCCGTCGGCGTGGGGGCGCTGCGCCTGCTGCACAAGGACGTCGGCGAAGTGCTGGAAAGCCTGGTCTACCATCTGCGCTTCAATCCCGAGTCGCGCCTGGTCAACTTCATCCTGGAGAAGTCGTCGCTCATCAATGACCGCCTGCTGCGGCAGATCGGCGAGGTGGTCTTCATCTATGCCGGTCTGGATCTGATTGAGGGAACCGGCCTGTACCTGGAGAAGGCGTGGGCCGAGTACCTGACCCTGGCCATCACCGCGTCATTCCTGCCCCTGGAGCTGATCGAGGTATTCCGCAGAGTGACGTGGATCCGGGTGGGCCTGCTGGCCGCCAACGCCCTGGTGTTTTTCTACCTGCTGTATCTGGTGGTGGAACGCGAGAGAGGCCGGCGCCGAAAAAAGATCAAGAACAGGATAGGCGCGGCATGATTCGCTTTTTGTTCGCTTTACACTATGCGGACGGAATCTACAAGGCCGATCGTCAAGAGGGGAATCAAAGGAGTAACTCTATACTATTAGTAGTGGTCTAACTCTCAATTTCTCTATTAGTTGTGCTTTGGCTCAGTAGCAGCCATGCGCCGTTTTGGTCCGCCCACAATCTTCACAGCCGCTCGCTTTTTCCACTATCGCGCAAAACTGTTTTGCGAGATACTGGGTCTATTCGGGCCTGAACGGGCCAGTTTGGGACCATACAGTGGGCCGGTGGAAAGCATCCGGCCCGGATGAGAGCAAAAGGTGATGGACGACCCAGAAGCCAACATTTCCGGCAAGCCTGAGACTTCGAGTGAAGCTGCTGCCGGCGGTGTGTCCTCCTGGGATGATCTGCAAATCGGATTTTACGGCAATCCGAAAGCCAAGCTGGACGAGCGTGGACGTTTGAAGCTGCCTGCTGAGTTCAAGGCCTTCATGGAGAAGAAATACGGCAAGGACTTCAACGCCTTTTATATCACCAGCCGGGAGGGCATGGACGCGGAGATTTATCCCCTGCCGGAGTGGCAGCAACATCTGGCCAAGATTTTCAAGATTCCCAGGAGCCTTCCGGCGCGCAAGAAGCTGCTGGAACGCTACACCCTGTATGGCGACCGGGCCGACATGGATCCGCAGGGGCGTTTGCTTTTTCCCGAGGAACTGAGGAATGCGGGCATGGTGAACGAGGATGTGAAGGTTTCCGGCGAGGGCATTCTGCTGCGAGTGACGAGTTTGAAGAGTCTGCGGGAGAGCGTGCGGGCGAATCAGTTTACCGCGCAGGAATGGGATGCATTGACTGGATACGATGTGTAACTCGCATCCGCGAACACCCCCCAGGGGGTGCGCATGAGTTCGACGGAACGCCATGTGCCGGTTCTTTTCAAGGAAGCGATGGATTTTCTCCGGGTGCGCGCGGGCGGCACGTATGTGGACTGCACGCTGGGATTGGCGGGGCACGCCGAGGGGATAGCCAGGTTGCTGGGGCCCCAGGGCCGCCTGATCGGCTTTGACCGCGACCAGGAGGCGCTGGCCCTGGCCAGGGCGCGGCTGGACCGGGTTTGCGAAGAACTGGGCAGCCAGGCGCCGCGCGTGACGCTGGTGGGCGAGGCATTCAGCACCATTGCGGATGACGTGCCGCCGGCTTCAGTGGATGGTCTGCTGGCCGACTTGGGGGTGAGCAGCCTGCAATTCGACGAGGCGCGCAGGGGATTTAGTTTTCAGGCGGAGGGGCTGTTGGACATGCGCATGGATACGCGTTCCGGCCCCACCGCCGCACAAGTGGTAAACGAGGCGAGCGAGCGCGAGCTTGCGGACCTTATTTACGAATACGGAGAAGAAAGGAGGTCGCGGAGAATCGCCAGAGCCATTGTGCGTGGGCGGCCGGTTACAAGCACGGGGCAGTTGGCCCGTATTGTAGCCTCAGCCGCCCCGCCAATGAAACAAGAGCGAATTCATCCGGCGACCAGGACCTTTCAGGCTCTTCGTATCTTCGTAAATCGCGAGTTGGACGAAATCAGGGCGTTGCTGGAGGCCGCGCCCGGGTTGCTTAAGCCCTCCGCAAGACTGGTGGTCATCAGCTTTCACTCCCTGGAAGATCGCATCGCAAAAGACAGCCTGCGGGAGGGCGCGCAGAAGGGAATCTGGGAGATTCTGACCAGGAAGCCGGTCACGGCCGGCGAAGAAGAGATGGAACGCAACCCACGCTCACGGAGCGCGAAGCTGAGGGCGGGGGAAAGGACAGGGAACAGGGAACAGGGAATAGGGAATAGGGAGTACGCGTTCGAGGAATTCGAGATTGAAAGTTGGCTTTTGGTTCTCCATAACAAAGGCTGATGTTTACGAACCAATAAAGCCGGGCCACTGAATTAACTATTCCCTATTCCCTACTCCCTATTCCCTTTGGAGGACACCATGGCGGCATGCGCGACAACTTATTTAGGTTCCGGACGCGGCTGGGGGGCGCGGATTGCGGAGTGGAACGCCGAGCTAGTTGCCCAGCAGCCGCTGCGCCGGCGGGGCGTGCCCACGCCGGAGATTCACTTTGCCAAGCACTTCGACAATTCGCGGCTGGTGAAGGCGCCGGACCCGGTGCGGGCGCGCCAGATGCGCTTGTTTTCCGCGGCGCTCACCGCACTCTTCTCCCTGGTGATGATCTACGGCGTGCAGCATTTTTCAGCCATCGAGGGCAGCTACCGGGTGGAGTCGGAGAAACAGATGCTGGACCAGTTGCGCGAGGAGAACCGCCAGTTGCGCCTGGCCGAGGCACAGCTTACCCAGCCGGGCCGCATTGACGTGCTGGCCCGCCAGTTGGGTCTTGTGGAGCCGCAGCCGGGCCAGGTGGTTCATCCCACTGCCCGTCCCGATGCGGGGGCTCCGGCTCTTGCCCAGGTGACTCCTCCGGCGCCCAGGAACAGCTACTAGAGGTCATCTCATAAACGCCATTCAGTCAGTGCATAGCGTCCCTCAGGGGCTAAAGCCCCCAGCTTTGTTGGGCTTTTTCGGCACGGCTAAAGCCGTGCCCTTTCAAAACCGGTTTATGAGATAGTTTCTAGCAGGGAACTGGAAGCGGAGCGATTCCCCCATGCAGGCAGCCGTTCGAGTCAACCGGAACCGCACCAATACGGCGCGCATGGCTCCATTCAAGCGCGCGCGCTTCTGGCTGATCTGCCTGTTTTTTCTGGCTGTGGGCGTGCGCCATTGCCGGCCGCCTGTTCTGGCTGCAGATGGTGCGCCACCAGGAGTTCGTGGAGCGCGCCCAGAAGCAGCAGCAGCGCACCTTTGAAGTGGCTCCGCGGCGCGGCGTGCTCTACGACCGCAACCTGCACGAGCTGGCCATGACCGTGCAGGTGGACTCCATCTACGCCGTGCCCAGCGAGATCGACGACAAGCAGAGCGCGGCGCGCACGCCCTGGCCGCGCTGGTGCACACCGACCCCGAAGATGCGCTGACCAGCGAGGAACAGATTGCCGAACGGCTCTCGAACGGGCACAGCTTTGCCTGGGTGGCGCGGCGGGTGACGCCGGAGGCTGCGGCTCGCGTGCGGGCGATCACGGCCAACATCTGAAGGGCATCTACTTTCAGAAGGAGTTCCAGCGCTTCTATCCGGACAACGAGATCGCCGCGCAGGTGCTGGGTTATGTGGGCATGGACGACAACGGCCTGGGCGGCCTGGAGGAGAAGTTCGAGGCGCAACTGCACGGCGTTCCGGGCCGCATGTACACGGCCATGGATGCGCGCCGCAAGGTATTGGGCTCGAGCGAGCGCGAGCCGGAGCCGGGCCAGAACCTGGTGCTGACCATCGACGAGAACATCCAGTTCCTGGCCGAGCGGGCGCTGGATCACGCCATGGAGCGGACCCAGGCGGCCAACGGCACGGTGGTGGTGCAGGACGTGCATACCGGGCAGATTCTGGCGCTGGCCATCCGGCCCACCTTCAATCCCAACTCAGTTCCGCCACACCACGCCGGAGCTGCTGCGCAATCACGCGGTCAGCGACGTTTATGAGCCGGGCTCGACCTTCAAGCTGGTCACCTACTCGGCGGCGCTGGAGCAGCACGTGGCCACGCCCGACGACATGATCGACTGCCAGGGCGGGCAGATCACGCTGGCCGGCCGCGTGATTCACGACGACAAGAGCGACCGCGGATGGGCCGGGTGACCGTGGCACAGGCGCTGGCGCGAATCCAGCGACGTAGCCGCCGTCAAGCTGGCGCTCAAGGTGGGCCCGGACCGCTTCTATCAGTACATCCGCGACTTCGGCTTCGGCTCGCGCACCGGCGCGGAGATGCCCGGCGAGACGCGCGGCCTGCTGCGCCCGGTGAGCAAGTGGAGCCCTTCGTCGATCGGCTCCATCGCCATCGGGCAGGAGGTTGCCGTCACGCCGCTGCAACTGGTCTCGATGGTTTCCACCATCGCCAACGGCGGGGTTTACCTGCCGCCGCGCGTGCTGATGCCGGGGCAGGTGGATAGCAACTTCAAATGGCCAAAAGTCTGCCGCACCACGCTGCGCGCCATCGCCCTTCAAGCCGGGCGGCGAGCTGCCCAATCCGCTTCCCGGCGGGGCGCACCGCGTGCTCTCCACACTGACCGCGGCCCAGATGCGCAAGATGATGGAGGGCGTGGTGCTCTACGGCACCGGCAAGACGGCGCAGCTCAACGGCTACTCCTCGGGCGGCAAGACGGGCACCGCGCAGAAGATCGATCCGGCCACGCACCGCTACTCGAAGACCATGCACATCGCCTCGTTCGCCGGCATTGCGCCGGTGAACAATCCGGTGATCGCCGTGGCCGTGGTCATCGATTCGCCCAAGGGGCACGTACTACGGCGCCGCAGGTTTCCGCGCCGGTCTTTGCCGAGGTGGCGCAGCAGGTGCTTGAGTATCTGGGCGTGCCGCACGACATCGACGTGCACCCGCTACGCGCTCCATCCAGGGCCGATGCGCCGGTGGTGGAAGACGCCTCGGAGTCATAGCGGAGATATCAACGCACTCTATGCGGCGGCTAACGAACTGCCCAGCGACGATCCACTGCGTGGAGGCGGGACTCAGAACCTGCGTGAGGGCGATACGAAGAATCTGCAGCGCGAATCCAGGCCAGACGAGGACCGCAAGCCAGACAGCCGCGCCGGTCGGAGAGTCAGGTTGCCAAGGCCAGGCCGGGAGGCACGCAGACCGCCTCCACGGCAACTCAGGCTCCGCCTCCAGCCGCCGCGCAACAGGCAGAGGCGCAGCGGCAGACGGCGGCGGTGATGGTCATCGACCCCAAAACACCTTCGCGTTCCATCGCTCATCGGGCTGCCGGTGCGCAAGGTCATCGAGCAGGCCGCCGCCGCAGGACTGGAGGTGCAAGGTCTCGGCAACGGTACAGTGCGGGAGCAGGCGCCCGCTCCGGGGACGATGGTCGCGCCCGGAACGCAGATCGTGGTCCGCTGCGGGCGGTAAGGCATCCCTCCGCTTGCGTGAGCCTTCACATCCCTTCCGGCCAGCGGCGCGTTGCTTCGAGCGGTTCACCGGTTTCCAGAAGACTCTTGAGGCTGGCAAGGATCATCGGCCATCCGCCCGAAACGGCCTTGATGAACTTCGAGTCGCTCTTGTCCATCTCGTGCGTGACGGTGAGCTTGACGGACTCGCCCTTCTGCTCGAGTTCGTAGGTCATGCGCGAATAGCCCTCCGCGGTCATCTCGGGAAACAGATGATTCTGCCACTTCAGGACCACGCTTGTGCGGATCGATCTCCACCACTTCGCCGCTGTCGGCTGTGCGCCCGTCCGGCTTCACAATCCGCCACGATGCACCGGGCTTCCATTCCGATTCCTGCATCGTGCCCATCCAGAACTGGCGCGTGAATTCGGGTTCCATCAGCGCCCGCCACAGTTTCTCCGGCGTGGTGCGAATATAGGTCACATAAACAAACTGAGATTCAGCCATTGTTTTCTCCCTCCAGTTTCTCTTTGAGTTCGGCCAGGGCGCGCAGGCGTCCCCGCTCGTATTTGCCAATCCAGCGCTCGGCAATCTCGTGGATGGGCATCGGATTCAGATAGTGCAACTTCTCGCGGCCCCGCCAGATGGTCGACCACCAGCGTGGCCTCTTCCAGCAGCTTCAGGTGCTTGGTCACCGCCTGGCGCGTCATATCCATGTGCGGGCAAAGCTGCCCCAGCGTTTGCCCGTTGTCCGCGCGCAGCCGGTCCAGCAACAGCCGGCGTTCGGGAGCAGCAAGCGCCTTGAACACCTTGTCCACATCAGCGCCCATGGCCGTCATAATATGCAACCATTTGGTTGCATGTCAAGAGGAAAATTCAGCTGGCGTTAGAAAATTTGCATACCTGAAATTCAGCATGGCTGCGCTAAGCTCAGACCATGGCGGAATGGCACTCGATACGAGAACGGCGCCACGCTTGGCCAGAAGGGGTCAGAGGGGGGAACCATCCTGCGCGATGAGGAGCATCCGGTGGGAGCGCGCATCAGCCTGGAAGGCGATGCCACCATCGCGCCCTTCGCCATCACCTGCGGCATCTACGGCTGCATGATGCACACGCGATTTTTGGCGCTGGAAAGCGAAGCAAGCTCGCAGTACGAAGAGATGAAAACCGCCTTGTCCGCGCTGCTTACGGGCGAATATGAAGACGGCCCCGATGGACGCCGATCCTTCCTGGACGGCGTCGCCAAGTTCGTCGAAAAGTACCCCTGAGCGGTAAGATTCTGAACGCTTCAACACACTACAATTGAAGCCGAGATGAACTGGAAAGAACTGATCGCGGAAGTGACGGCTGTCGGCGCTGGCGGCGGCTCGGAGGAGCCGGTGACCGGCGTGGAGTACGACTCGCGGCGAGTGCGGCCGGGCGCGGTTTTTGTGGCCATGAAGGGCGGCTCGACCGACGGCAACCGCTACGTGGAAAAGGCCATCGCCGCGGGCGCCCTGGGCATCATCACCGATTCGCCGCCGGAGTTCGATCATCTGCTGGTCTTTCAGCCCGGCCTGCCGGTGCTGGAGGTGGAGCATGGACGGCGCGCGCTGGCGCAGGCCTCGGCGGCCTTCTTCGGCCATCCGGAGCGCAAGCTCGCGGCCACCGGCATCACCGGGACCAACGGCAAAACCACTACGGCGTTTCTGACCGAGGCGCTGCTCAATGCGGCTGCCCGCACCACCGTGCTGGTGGGGACGATCGAGTACCACGTGGCCGGCGAGGTGCGACCCAGCGTGCATACCACGCCCGAGTCGCGCGATTTGTTCGAGTTGATGGCCGAGGGCGTGGCGCGCGGAGCCACCGAGCTGGTGACCGAGGTTTCAAGCCACGCTCTCGACCAGGGCCGGGCATTGGCTTGGGTTTCGACGTGGCCGTCTTCACCAACCTCACCCGCGACCACCTGGATTACCACGGGACCATGGAGAAGTATTTTGCGGCCAAGCGGCTGCTCTTCGACGGCACGGTCTATCCGGCGCCGCGCGTGGCGGTGATCAATGCGCACGATGCGCATACGGAAGAGTTGGCCGCGGCGGCGCGCAAGGCGGGCGCGGAGGTGCGCACGTATGGGATTGGGCAGGGCGACTGGCGCGCCGCCAGCTACACGCTCACTCCCGGGCGGCGCGGTGCTCGAACTGGAAACGCCGGCGGGCGCGGCCAAAGTGACTTCGCGGCTGGCCGGCGAGGTGAACATCCTCAACCTGCTGGCGGCGCTGACGGCGGCCCATGCGCGCGGCGTGCCGTTTGACGAACTTATCGAATCTGTGCCGCGCCTCAAGCCGGTTCCGGGGCGCTTTCAATCGGTGGATGCGGGGCAGCCTTTCACGGTGATCGTGGACTACGCCCACACCGACGACGCGCTGCGCAACCTGACCGCCCTGGCCCGGCAGATGACGGCGCAATGCGGCGGCCGCGTGATCACGCTCTTCGGCTGCGGCGGCGACCGCGACCGCACCAAGCGGCCGAAGATGGGGCAGGCTGCCGGCGAGGGCAGCGACTTCGTGGTGGCCACCAGCGACAATCCCCGCTCCGAGGAGCCGCTGGCGATTCTGGCCGAGATTGAGCCGGGGCTGAAGGCCAGCGGCGTTCGATACACCGTCGAGCCGGATCGCGCCGCGGCCATTCGCCTGGCGCTTCAAGGCGGCTGCGGCCGGCGACGTGGTTCTGATCGCCGGCAAGGGCCACGAGAAGGAGCAGATTCTGGCGCGGCCGCACCATTCCCTTTCGACGACGCGGAGATTGCGCTTTCACGCTCTGGGCGAATTGGGCTATGGTGAAGGCAATGAAACTCACACTGGCAGAAGCGGCCATCGGCGCGGGCGCGGTGCTGGAGGCGCCGGCCAGCGTGGCGAACGCCGGCGCGCTGGTGGTGAGCGGCTACTCCATCGACTCGCGCACGGTGGCCGCGGGCGAGCTGTTTTTTGCCGTGCGCGGCGAGCGGCTGGACGGGCACGACTTTGTGGCCGCGGCGCTGCGAGCGCGGGGCCGTGGCGGCGGTGGTTTCGCGCGCGCGGGTGGCCACGCTGCCGGACGCGGCGCTGGCCGCTGCCGCTGCTGATTGCCGAAGATCCGCTGCTCGCGTTGCAGGCGCTGGCCGCGCATGTGCGCCGCCAGTGGGGCCGGCGCGCTGGTGGCCGTTACCGGCTCGGCGGGCAAGACCACCACCAAGGAAGCCGTGGCCGCGGCGCTGGGCGCGAAGTTCAACGTGCTCAAGTCCCAGGGCAATCTGAACAACAGCTTCGGCCTGCCGCTGCAACTGCTGCGCCTGGAGCCGGAGCACGAGTATCGCGGTCGTCGAGATGGGCATGAACCACGCCGGCGAGATCGCGGCGCTGGCGCGCATCGCCAGCGCCCGACTGGGGCGTGGTGACCAACGTGGGCACGGCGCACATCGAGAACTTTGCCGACGGCCAGGCCGGCATCGCCCGCGCCAAGTTCGAGCTGGTGGCGGCGCTGCCCGCCAACGGCGTGGCCTTCCTCAACTGCGACGATCCTTACGTCTCGCAGTTTGGCCGCGATTTCCAGGGCCGCGCGGTTTACTTCGGCGCCGGCCCCTGCGCCGATCCGCAGCTGCTGGAAGCAGAGCGAGGACCTGGCGGGAGCTGCACCTCAAGTTTCGCGCCGGGGAGCGCGAGGGCCGAATTGACGCTGCACCTGCTGGGCGCGCACAACGCATCGAACGCGATGGCCGGGCTCGGCCGTCGCGCTGGAGGCGGGCGTCGAACTGGATGCCGCGGTGGCCGCGCTCGAATCGCTCACCGCCGGCGACAAGCGCGGCCAGGTGATGGAGATCGGCGGCGCCACGATTCTGAACGACAGCTACAACTCCAATCCCGAGGCGCTGCGCTCGATGATCCGCACCCTGGCCGCGCGTCCCGCCGCGCCGCCGGATTCTGGTGGCCGGCGAGATGCTGGAGATGGGCGAGCACGGCCCCGCGCTGCACGCCGCCTGCGGACGCGCCGCCGCCGAGGCCGGGCTGGACTTGGTGGTCGGGGTGCAGGGCAACGCCGAACACCTGGCCGCCGCCGCCTGCACGGGCGGGGTCGCCGCGCTGTTTCTGCCCGATGCCGAAGCCGCCGGCCAGCTGGCTCAAGCAGAATCTGCAGGCGGGCGACGTGGTGCTGGTGAAGGGTTCGCGCGGGGTGCATCTGGAGCGGGCGATCGAGGCGGTGCAGAATAGTCCCAACGACATGAGGACATTTCCCTAGAAGCCGAGCGAATTTCGTGAGTGCGGTCGGACGAGTGCGAATGGATTCAAACCGAAGAGCCGACCTAGATGTTATCTCATAAACACCATTCAGTCCGTGCAGAGAGTCCCTCAGGGGCTAAAGCCCGGAATCATTTTGCGACCTTTGTGGCACGGCTAAAGCCGTGCCCTTTCAAAGCAATGAGTTTATCCGCAACCTGTAAAGCCGTGCCCTTTCAAAGCAATGAGTTTATCCGCAACCTGTAAAGCCGTGCCCTTTCAAAGCATCGGCTTATGCGAAGGCCTCTTAGCCAAATCCTCTCTTGCGCTTTGCGCCAAATGGCGCGATAATAATGCCAGGTGGCCGAAATGAGCATTGCGGAGATTGTGGAAGTGCTGGGGGGCAAGAAGACCTTCAGGCAGCCCATCCGAAAGACAGACGACCTGGTTAAGAGGGTGCGGGCCGGACTTCCGGCTTCCACCGTAACCATGCTGGCGGATTCGCTGTCGATGCAGCGGGCGCAGGTGGCTAAGCGCCTCAACATTCCTCCCCGTACTCTGAGCCGCAGGCTGGCGACGAAATCGCGCCTTACGCTGGACGAGTCGGACAGGACGCTGCGCATGGCAAGGGTGGTCGCTCTGGCCAATGAAGTCCTGGGCGCCGAAGACAAGGCCTCGCGCTGGATGGTGGCGCCGAACCGCGCCCTGGGCGGGAAGCGGCCCTTCGACCAGCTCGATACGGAACTGGGCGTGCGCTCGGTCGAGGGGGTTCTCTACGCCATTGCCTACGGAATGTACAGCTGATGAAGGTGTGGAGGCTTTTCCCGGAGCGTTTCCGCAAGACGGCCTTCACGGGCGTCGGCGGCCTCTACGCAGCCAGGCGCTGGAATCATCTGGGCACGGTAATGGTCTACTGCGCGACCTCGCCGGCGCTGGCGGCCCTGGAGTTCTTCGTTAACCTGGAGCCCAATGATGCGCCGGGCGATCTTCTGCTGGCGGAGGCTGTGGTTCCGGACAATCTGATCGAGCAATTGGATACTGGCCTGTTGCCCACCAGCTGGCGGAGCTGAATAACCTCACCTGCCGCGATCTCGGTTCCGGCTGGGCGGCAAGCGGCCGTTCGGCGGCGCTCCAGGTTCCGTCGGCGGTGGTGGAGGGGGACTGGAATGTGCTGTTGAATCCAAAACACGCGGGTTTCAGCAAAATCAAGCTGGTCGCACCCAAACCGTTTCGCTACGACGAGCGCATGTTTCGCTGAGGCGGAAGGCGGGCGGCGATTGAAACAGGGCTCAGGCAACCCTTCAGCGCGGTGCGATTTCCACGGTCCCGGCAGCCCCGGCCTGTAAAATCAACCTGAAACCCGCCTCATTCCGGCTTGGGAGGCCACTTGCTTTACTGGCTGCTCTACGAAAAGCTGTTTCCGTTCTTTCACCCCTTCCGGATCTTCCGCTACCTCACCTTTCGCACCGCCTTTGCCTCGCTCACGGCGCTGCTGATCGCGCTGTTCATCGGTCCCTGGGTGATCCAGAAGCTGCGCGAGTTCCAGATCGGCCAGTTCGTCCGCGAGGACGGGCCGCAGTCGCACCTGAAGAAGTCCGGCACGCCCACCATGGGCGGCGTGCTCATCGTCATTGCCATTCTGCTGCCCACGGTGCTGTGGTCCGACCCCGCCAATCCCTTTGTCTGGATCACGGTTTTCTCCACGCTGGCCTTCGGCGCCATCGGCTTTGCCGACGATTACATCAAGGTGGTGCAGCGGCGCAGCCTGGGCCTGACGGCGCGCGCCAAGCTGCTGTGGCAGGGGCTGGCCGGCGCCGCCGTGGCCATAGCGCTGGTGGTGCTGCAGCAGTTCAAGCTCTTCTCCACGCGGTTGACCGTGCCCTTCATCAAGAACTGGCGCCCCGACCTGCTCTGGCATGGTGGCCGCCACGATCCCGCACCTGGGCCTGCTGGCGTTTCTGCCCTTTGTCGTCTTTGTAACGTCTTGGTGCTGGTGGGCTCGTCCAACGCGGTGAACCTGACCGACGGGCTGGACGGGCTGGCCATCGGCTGCACCATCATCGCCGCCGGCGCCCTGGCCGTGCTCACCTACGTCAGCGGCCACGTGGTCTTTGCCGACTACCTGGAACTGCAGCGCATGCCCATGGTCAGCGAGCTGACCGTCTTTTGCGGCTCCATGGTGGGCGCATCCATCGGTTTTCTCTGGTACAACGCCCATCCGGCGGAGATCTTCATGGGCGACGTGGGCTCGCTGGCCCTGGGCGGCGCCATCGGCACGGTGGCCGTCATCATCCGCCAGGAACTGCTGCTGCCCTTCATCGGCGGCATCTTCATTCTGGAAGCGGTCTCAGTGATGCTGCAGGTGGGCAGCTACAAGCTGCGCAACAGGAAGCGCATCTTCAAGATGGCGCCGCTGCACCACCATTTCGAGCAGTTGGGCTGGCAGCGAGTCCAAAGTCATTGCCCGCTTCTGGATCGGCGCCCTGGTGTTTGCATTGTTTGCACTCACCACCCTGAAATTGCGCTAGACAAGCTCCGCGCGGCGCGCCCTGCGGTGCACAATAGAGAGGTCGCGGAAGCGTAAGGACAAGACCCTGATGATGGAACTCAAAGGCAAGAAAGTTCTGGTCGTGGGACTGGGGAAATCCGGCCTGGCGGCGGCGTTGTTTCTGCGCCGGCGCGGCGCCCAGGTTACGGTCTCCGACGTGCGCAGCGCCGAAGCGCTGGCCAAGGAGATTCCCGCCCTGCTCGAAGAGGGCATCATGGTGGAGACCGGCGGCCACGGCCTGCTCACCTTCCGCCGCCAGGACCTGATCGTGGTCAGCCCCGGCGTGCCGCTGGATACGCCCGAACTGGCGCAGGTGAGGAGCTTCGGCCTGCCGGTGATCGGCGAACTGGAACTG
This sequence comes from uncultured Acidobacteriaceae bacterium, assembly GCA_963796085.1. Taxonomy (GTDB): domain Bacteria; phylum Acidobacteriota; class Terriglobia; order Terriglobales; family Acidobacteriaceae; genus Telmatobacter. Next base: position 27,710 of record CAWCKF010000011.1, read on the forward strand.
GCCGCGCGCTTTCTCAAGGGCAGGATGCTGGCCATCACCGGCTCCAACGGCAAGACCACCACCACCGCGCTGGTGGGCGAAATCCTTTAGAAGGCCGGCATCCCCACGCTGGTGGGCGGCAACATCGGCGTGCCGGTGGTGGGGCTGATCGAGGAGAGCAGCGGACGATACCTGGTCGGTGCTGGAGGTTTCCAGCTTTCAGCTTGAAAGCACGGAGCAGTTTCATCCCAGCATTGCCGTGATCCTGAACATCACGCCCGACCACCTGGACCGGCACGGCAGCTTCGAGAACTATGCGCTGGCCAAGGAGCGCATCTTTGCCGCGCAGACCGCGCAGGATTGCCTGGTGCTGAACGCCGACAATGCGCGCGCCGCCGAGGCCGCGGCCCGCTCGGCCGCCAAGGTCTATTGGTTTTCCGTGGAGCATGCCGGTGGAGCAGGGCGCCTGGCTGGAGGATGGCTACGTGGTCTACCGGGCGGGCAGGGGCGCGGCGACGGAAAGTGTGATGCCGCTGCGCAAAATCCCGCTCAAGGGCGCGCACAACGTGGAGAACGTGCTGGCCGCGGTGGTGGCGGCGCGGCTGGCCGGCGCTCCGGCCGAGCGCGATTCGCCAGGCCGTCGAGAGCTTCCAGGCGGTCGAGCACCGCCTGGAGTACGTGGCCACGATCAACGGCGTGGAGTACTACAACGACTCCAAGGCCACCAACGTGGACGCGACCGCCAAGGCCGTGGCCGCGTTCGCCTCCGGCATTCATCTGATCCTGGGCGGCAAGGACAAGGGCTCCGACTACACCGCTGCTTGCGCCGTTGCTGCGCGAGCGGGTGCGCGCCGTCTACACCATCGGCTCGGCGGCGGCCAAGATCGAGTCGCAACTGCGCGGGGTGGTCTCCATCCACTCCTGCGAGACGCTGGACAACGCGGTGAACGCGGCGGCCGCTGCGGCGCGTCCCGGCGAGGTGGTGCTGCTGGCGCCGGCCTGCTCCAGCTTCGACCAGTTCGAAAACTACGAGCACCGCGGCCGCGTCTTCAAGGAACTGGTGCACGAGCGGCGGGGATGGACGGCATGTCGGCCAAGCGTAGGGGTGGACAAGTGGATGTTCTTCACCACCCTGCTGCTGGTGGTGGTGGGGCTGGCGATGGTCTTTTCCGCCTCGGCCGTGGTGGCCCAGGAGCGCTATCACTCCGCCTTATGCCTTTGTCGGCAGGCAGGCCGTGCTGGGCGCTGGCGGGCGTGCTGGCTGATGCTGGTCCTGATGCACGTGGACTACAGACCTCTACAACTCGCCGCGCTTCATCTATCCCGCGCTGTGCGTGACCACGCTGCTGCTGGTGCTGGTCTTCTTCTTTCCCGGCTCGCACAACACCCATCGCTGGATTCGCTTCGGCGGCCATGTTCACCTTTCAGCCCTCTGAGATCGCCAAGCCGGTGCTGGTGCTGTTTCTGGCCTGGTTTCTGCACACGCGGCTCGACGAGATGCGCGACTGGAAGCACACCCTGCTGCGCCGCGGCCGTGATGCCGCTGGTGTTTATCCTGCTGATCGTGCAGCCAGCCCGACCTGGGCACGGCGCTGGTGCTGGCCGGCGTGACCGCCATGATGCTGGTGCTGGCCGGCATGGAGTGGAAGTACCTGTTCGTCGCCGCGCTGCGCGGCGCTGCCCGCCTGGCCGCGCTGCTCTTCATGGTTGCCTGGCGCTGGCAGCGCATGCTGGTCTTCCTGCATCCCGCGACGCCGGACCCGCAGGGCGCCGGCTTCCACATCTACCAGTCGCTGATCGCCGTGGGCACCGGCGGCCTCACCGGCCGCGGCTACATGGAGGGCATGCAGAAGCTCTTCTACCTGCCCGAGGCCTCCACGGATTTTATCTTCGCCAACATCGCCGAGGAGCTGGGCTTCATCGGCGCCATCGTCATCGTGCTGCTGTTCGTGGTCTTCGGCGTGCGCGGCCTGCGCGCCGCCTTCCGCTCGCAGGATCCCTTTGCCCGCCTGGCCGCCTTCGGCATCACCACGGCGATTCTGCTGCAGGCCTTCTTCAATATCAGCGTGGTGCTGTCGCTGGTGCCCACCAAGGGCATTCCGCTGCCGCTGATCTCCTCCGGCGGCACTTCGCTGTTCTGTCACGCTGGCCAGCATCGGCATCCTGCTCAACATTACCAGCAAGACAGGCTGACGGGGAAGGTTGGAATCAGCATCCTTAGCTGACCGGTAACCTGTGCTGATTACTTTTGTTTGCTGTGATGACTGGCGGCGTGGATGTCCTGGTTTCGGCAAGGCGACAGAGGCGGAATTGCGGGTTCTCATTGCCGGCGGCGGCACGGGCGGCCACATCATTCCGGCGCTGGCGGTGGCCGCGAACTGGTGGCCGTCACGGGGCCGAGGTGCTGTTTGTGGGCACGGCGCGGGGCATGGAGATCGCGCCTGGTGCCCGAGGCCGGCTTCAACCTGCGCCTGGTCGATGTGGGCCCGCTCAAGAACGTATCGCTGCTCACCCGGCTGCGCACCCTGATGGATCTGCCGCGCAGCATCGTTGCGTGCAGGAGGCTGATCCGCGAGTTCAGGCCCGGCGTGGTCTTTGGCGTGGGCGGCTATGCCTCCGGCCCGGCCATGGCGGCGGCGCTCTGGCTCAAGGTGCCCACCATGGTCTTCGAGCCCAACGCCATGCCGGGGCTGGCCAACCGGCTGGTGGGCAAACGGGTGCAGGCCGCCGCGGTCAACTTTTCCTCGGCGGCCAAGTGGTTCCGCAACTGCGAGGTCACCGGCATTCCGGTGCGGCCGGAGTTCTTCACGCTGGAGCCGCCCACCGGCTCCGCGCCCCACCTGCTGGTCTTTGGCGGCTCGCAGGGCGCGCGCATCTTCAATACTCACTTGCCACAGATCATTGCGGCGTCTGCTGGATGCGGTTCCGGGACTCACGGTCCTGCACCAGAGCGGGGCGCGCCACGTCGAAGCAGACGCAGGCGGCATACGCAGGCCAGCGGCGCCGATCCCGCGCGCTGGCAGGTGCGGGCGTTTCTGGACGATATGCCGGAGCGCTTTGCCCAGGCGCACCTGGTGATGGCGCGCAGCGGCGCTTCCACGGTGGCCGAACTGGCCGCCGCCGGCAAGCCCAGCCTGCTGGTTCCTTTTGCCGCCGCCGCCGATGAGCACCAGCGGCGCAATGCCGAGGCCATGGTGAAGGCCGGGGCGGCCGTGATGCTGCTGGAAGGGGAGCTGGAGGTTCCCGGCAAGCTGCTGGCGACGCTGGCCGGGCTGCTGACCTCGCCGGAGCGGCTGGCGGCCATGGCCGGGGCGGCGCGAACCCAGGCGCATCCGGGCGCTGCCGAGCAGATCGCCGACCGGCTGGCTGCGCTGGCAGAAAAGAAGGCTTCCGCCCCATAGGCCGTTGGCCGGATGCCACACAAAATTCCCCTGCCGGGGACCACGGCCTGTTGCAAGGGTGGGAAACTACGACCCTAGAGCGGCGTCGGTTGGTAGAGGGTCAGTTTGAACGAACCCTCAGGGGTTAAAGCATTTTCACAGTTGGTGTAAGGCGGTAAGAAGGTGAGAATTGCGGTTTCCCACCCTTTCGCCAGAAAAAAGGCGAAAGGATGGGGCACGGCGCATTATAGGAAAAGTGGAAACGCTTTAAAGCTCAGGTTCATTTTGCGACTATTTACGGCACGACTGAAGTCGTGCCCTGACACAAGACTGTGCACTCCGCAACCTGTTAAGCCGATCTCCCTCGAACTGACCCATAACACGTCGATTCGTTTATATCGCAACAAAAAGGCCCGTCTGCCGAAGCAGACGGGCCTTTCCGCGGATAGCCGCAGCTCTGGGGAATGTATCAGAGATTACCGGTGTCCGCCGCCGCCGTGGGCGCCGCCACCACCAAAGTGTCCGCCGCCGCCACCGAATCCACCACGAGCCCCGCCGCTATAACCGCGAGCCCCGCCGCTATATCCACGAGCCCCGCCGCTGAATCCGCGAGATCCGCCGCTGTAACCGCGAGATCCGCCGGCATAGCCATGTCCCGCGCCGCCATACGCTCCGCGCCCGGCATATCCGTGGCCGCCGTAGCCATAGCCGCCGTGACCGTATCCGCCGTGGCCGTATCCGCCACGACCCCAGCCGTATCTGCCGCGGCCCCAGCCGTAGCCACGGCCCCAGCCGTATCCGCCCCAACCCCAGCCCCAGCCGTACCAGGGCCCGACGCCGATGAAGAGGCCGTCATTGAACCAGTCCGCCCCGTAATAGCCGTAGGGGGCGCAGGCATAGGGGTAATAAGAGTAGTAGCCCCACTCGCATGCCGGGGGACCATAATCGTACCCATAATCATAGGGAGCGGGGACGACCTCGGGGCCAACTCCGATTCCCACTCCCACCTGGGCGTTTGCCGTCAGCGCGAACGGCAGAGCCAGAAACAACGCTACCAGAACCAGTCGCAAACTCCGCATGACATCCTCCTTGTGCTGCCCCGTCCCGCTCGTTCCGGACCTGGGAACCGGAGGCGACCTCCGTTTTCAGCATCTGCCGGCTTGTGGGTTGCTCACCCTGCCGGCCTCTGATCTCTCAGACAACATTTCCGCGGTTTAGTTGCGGTCTTTTTATAAGAATCGTCCATGGCGGGGAAAAGGGCAAGGATTTTCCGGGCGAAACCCGGCCTGGGGCGCCGCCGGGCAGCCTCCCGGGCGGGTAGCGGGGCCTGAAAACTCCGCCGGGAGCTGCCCGCGCCAATGGTACAGTGGAGTTTCACCTCCCATGTTCGCCACCTCCCAGCACGCGCACTTCATCGGGATCGGCGGCATCGGCATGAGCGGCATTGCCGAGATTCTGCTCAACCTGGAGATGAAGGTTTCAGGCTCCGATCTGCGCCGCGGCCCGGTGACCGACCGGCTGGCGCAACTGGGCGCGACCATCTACGAAGGCCATGATGCGGGGAACGTGGCCGGAGCCACGGTGGTGGTGACCAGCTCGGCGGTGGGTCGCCGCCAATCCCGAGGTGCTGGAGGCGCACGCGCGCAAGATTCCCGTCATCCAGCGCGCGGAGATGCTGGCCGAGCTGATGCGCCTGAAGTACGGCATCGCCATCGCCGGCATGCACGGCAAGACGACGACCACTTCGATGGTGGCCGCGGTGCTGGCTGCCGGCGGGCTGGACCCCACGGTGGTGGTGGGCGGCCGCGTGGACGCCCTGGGCTCCAACGCGCGGCTGGGCACCACGCAGTACCTGGTGGCCGAGGCCGACGAGAGCGACCGCTCCTTTCTCAAGCTCTCGCCCATCCTGGCCGTGGTGACCAATCTCGACCGCGAGCACATGGACTGCTACCGCGACATGGCCGACGTGGAGCAGGCCTTTCTGGCCTTCATGGACAGGGTGCCGTTTTACGGCGCGGTGACCGCGTGCCTGGACAATCCGCAGCTGGCGGCGATTCTGCCCCGCGCACGGCGCCGCGTTTTCACCTATGGAGATTGCAGCGCGAGGCCGACTACCGGCTGGAGTTTCTTGAGGCCGGGCAGGGGCGCTTCGCGCGCTTCCTGGTCGACACGGCGCAGGGGCCGCTGGGGCCTTTTGAACTGCACGTGCCCGGACGCCACAACGTGCTCAACGCCACGGCCGCGGTGGCCATCGCCCGCCAGCTCGAGGTTCCGGCGGAGAAGATCGCCGAGGGGCTGAGCCACTTTCGCGGCGTGGACCGGCGCTTCCAACAGCGCGGCCAGGCGCGCGGCGTCACCGTGGTGGACGATTACGGCCATCATCCCACGGAGATTCGCGCCACCCTGGCCGCCGCGCGCGAGTGCGGCTACCGGCGCATCCACGTCGTCTTCCAGCCCCACCGGTACTCGCGCACTCTTGATCTTCTGGAGGAGTTCGGGGGCGCGTTTGCCGATGCGGACACGGTCATTGTGCTGCCCATTTACGCCGCCAGCGAGGAAGCCATTCCCGGCGTGACGGCGGAGCGGCTGGCCAGCCGGATCGAGGGACCGCAGGTGCAGTTCGCCCCGGATTTTCCCGCCGCGATGGCCGCGGTTTCCGCCGAGGCCCGCGAAGGCGACCTGGTGCTGACCCTCGGCGCGGGCAACGTAAGCCAGTTGGCTGCGCAGATACTGGCCGCGTTAGAGGCGGTCTGAAAAGAGAACCTGCGCTTGCGCTCCCTTGCCAAAGGAAGATACTCATTTCGCTCCGGATCGATGCCGGTCGAAGGAGCAGGCTTCAAGGGCCGGCCGGGCCAACTGGACTGCACAAATCTCCTTCACCGCCACCACGTCCAGATAAGACGGCAGGGAACGAGGCAAGCGATAGGCCGGGTGCGCTATACGCGCTTCCGAGGCCGGATGAAGAACAAAACGACGCAACAAACGGCGACGGCCAGCAGCAGGTACATCAGAACTGTGCCGCCCTCACGGACGCTGGTAACGCGAATGTTATCGAGCAAGGCGCCTTCTTCGGTGTAAGTGTTGTTCGCGAATGTCAGATAGGCGAACTGAGGCGCGCTAACCGTCACCAGGGCCTTTTGGACGATGCCGTTCTTATTGCCGCCGCTGGCGAGGATGAAGGTTTGTTTATACGGCCCGAAGCTCACCGTTGTCGATGTCGTATTCCCGCGCTGCGAGCCGATGAGGTCAAAACTGAGGTAGTACTTTACCCCCGGCGCCAAGGCGATGGGGTTGGTGGACTGCAGCACTCCTTGTGGATTGCCGCCGGTTCCGCCCATGTCAATGCAGTTGCCGGATTCGGGCGGCGCGCATAGCGATCCAAACAAATTGCCTCCAACAATGTCTACATTGGTACCGTTGAGCGTATGAAAGGCCCCCGCAGTCGAAACGGACAACTGCGGCGCCAGTTTGTCAAAGTTCTCGCTCAACCGTACGGTTGGAGTTCGCAGGAATACAACGATCACGCACAATACAACGGCAGCAACAAGCAGAAAGACCCGTTTCATGAACCCTCCATTTCCTATCCAGGAACCGTTGTTCACATTGCGCCGGAATTTGGCGCTGCTGTTCAGTTGTTTATCGCTGAAGTCCGCGCGGGCGACCGCTCCCATCGTTCATCCTAAGGCGGAGGGGCAGCCGGGTGCCTCTAGGTTTCGTTTTGGTCAAAGCCAGTCTTTTCTTCTTCACGGATTTGCGCATTTTTTACCCTCCAGCTTCAGGGTGGCCCAGAATTTGCCGAAAGTCACGTGGTTGCGGAACTTTTTTCGGTGGGTCGGCTTCTTCATGCGAGGATCAAGCCCCGGCGTAAGCCTCGACATCGCGCTCGATGGTCTTGTTCAATTCGAGCCTGGCTTTGGAGAGGTCGTGCATCTGTTGAAGGTTCAGCCAGAACTCCGGGCTGTTCGAGAAGAAGCGGGCCAGACGCAGCGCGGTATCCGGCGTGATCGCCCGCTTGCCGTGGATGATGTCGCCGATGCGGGTTGCAGGCACCCTGATCTTCAGCGCCAGTGCGTTCTGGGTAATGCCGAGAGGAATAAGGAACTCTTCCCGCAACATCTCGCCGGGATGGGTGCTGACCCTCTGAAGATTCCATCCGGAAACTGGTCTGCTGATAGTCACACTTACCTTGCCTTTCCTTGCCTTCCCGTTAGTGATAATCCGTGATTTCGACCTTGTGCGCCCCATCAACCTTCCAGACGAAGCAGATGCAGTATTGATCATTGATTCGGATGCTGTGTTGGCCGATACGGTCACCCTTAAGCGGTTTCAGCCGATTGCCCGGAGGGACGCGCAGGTTGCTCAGGTTGACGGCCGCTTCAATTTGGTCCAGCTTGCGGAGAGCAACCGCCTGAATGGTTACCCAGCGCCTATTGGAACCCGTCTCAAAGAGACTCCTTCGTATCAGCGTCCTTGAAGCTCTGAATCATCTGTAGACAGAATATAACGTATTGCATGATATGTAAAGCGTTATCGGGGCCTGTACCTGTTCACTCCAGCAATTGTCTCGAAACGCTACACCCGGAACGGTACGGATTGCCCACGCGCCCCCCACTGAAACAGACCTGCGAGTCCGGGGCTATAGTGGACCTTGCAATACAGACATCTCCTCCGACGTCAGAATCCGCACATGTCTGAGGTGGAGAGGAAAGCGGCCCCAGGCCAGATAGTCGGCGACCACCCCGGCGGCGATGTAGGGATAGATGACGGCCAGGGGAATGACATAGCCGGTTACCGTGAGCGACGCGGCAACGCCCTGGTCCGCGCGGCTGGGCCGGCGATAGCCGGGGATCTGCGGAATCTCCATCACCGTCAATTGTGTTTCGGGGTGCGCGCGCGCGTAGCGCACCAGCTCGCAGGCGATCTGCCGGGGCGTGACCAGCCCCGCTTCGGCAGGGATGCGGCGGCCAAAGGCATGAGGAAAATAAAAGTTGAGAATGCCGGCCGCGAAATCGGCGCAATTCCTGAAGAGCAAGCTGAAGCGGGAGCGATTCTCCGCGGCGTTCATGCGGGCGATGAAGGCCTCGTCCTGCTCTTCGGTGGTTGGAAAGCGGAAGACGTAGATGCCCCGTTCATAGGCCGCGCCCACCAGTTGGTTCCACCCTCTCTGCACCCGACCGCCCTCTGGAACCTCCTTGCCCAGACTGAGCAGATGAGCGTCATGGTACTGCCTGCGCAGGCTGTGGACCATGGCGTGATCCACGCGCGCGGGAACCGCGGCAGGGCTTTCGAGGGAATAGAGATAAGGAAGCAGCGGCATGGCCAGCCAGTCGTAGCCCGCGATTCCTTTATAGCGGGCGATCACCACGCCCAGCTCGCCGGGAGCGCAACGGCGCAATTTGGTGGGGGTGGCGGCGCATATACGCGCGAAATAGACCGCGTCGTGGCCGGTGGGATTGAGCAGGGCAGAGATGCCGTCCGCCTTCTCCAGGAACAGGGCCGCCTGCGCTTGGCCGTGCGGGCAAAGCTGCCAGATGAGCGCCAAAACCATGAAAATGAATGAAGTTACGCGCCGGGCGCGCAGCGAAGTCATGGCTTTTCTCCCAACCGGGTGCTGATCTCTCACACTGTCAGATGCGGGAGGCGCACAGGTTACGCACAAGTTATACGATACGATCATTGACACAGCCCCGAGGCTGCCCGTAACGCCGCAGATTCCCCCCCGCGGCCCTTACGGAAATTAGCCGGCGGCTTGCGGGCTATAGTGGAAACTGGCGATTCTCACGACCTTGCTCAGGCGTGACGATTCAACGCAGTAACAGAACCCGTTCCCTGCTATGGGAGGATGAAGCGCCCGCGGAGCCCCGCTTGCGGCGCATGCAGCAGGGTGTGCCTGCGGGGGGGCGCGTCCGCCTGGGCGCACCCGGCATGCCGCTGGAAATGGACGGACCCGGACGGTGACGATGATCGGCGCTCCGCATGGGGAGGTTCAGGCGGAGGGCGCTTCGACGGGCCGCGCGGGCCCTGGTGGCGGCCGGCCAGCACCGCAGGGCGCGTCTTTCTGGGGCTGGCTGCGCTCGCCGTTCTGGGCGGGCTGGCTACGGGCGTCTTTTATCTCAAGACTTACCTGGAACGCGACGCGCGCTTCCGCATCGCCGGGAGCGAGCAACATCGAGGCCACCGGGCTGACCGAAGTGAGCCGCGCCGAGATGCTGCCGGTCTTCGGCGAAGACATCGGGCGCAACATCTTCTTTGTTCCTTTGGACGAGCGGCGCAGGCAATTGGAAGCGATTCCCTGGGTGGAGCGGGCCACGGTGATGCGCCTGCTCCCGGACCAGATTCGCGTGCCGGTGGTGGAGCGGCAGCCGGTGGCCTTTGTGCGCGCAGGGCCAGCAGATCGGCCTGGTGGACGCCAACGGGGTTCTGCTCACCATGCCGGCGGCGACGATGGCCCAGCACCACTACTCGTTCCCGGTGGTGACGGGCATCGATGCCCGCGACCCGCTGGCCTCGCGCAAGGCGCGCATGGCGGTCTATCAGCGCCTGCTGGCGGAGCTGGACGCGAACGGCCAGCACATCTCCGAGCAGATCTCCGAGATCGACCTGACCGATCCCGAGGACGCGCGGGTGCTGATGCCGGAGCAGGGCGCGGACATTCTGGCTCACTTTGGCGAGGACCGCTTTCTGGAGCGCTACCAGCGCTACAAGGCGCACATCGCGGAGTGGCGGCAGCAGTATCCCAAGCTGGCGGCGGTGGATCTGCGCTACGACCAGCAGGTGGTGCTGGAGATGGCCCCGGGCACGAACGCCGCCAATGTACGGCGGGCGATCAGGCCGCGCCGGGCACGGATAACGGCAAGCCGCAGGCAGAGGATGACCAGGCCATGCCGAAAGCGGGCCAGTCCGCCAATGCAGGATCCGGCAAACATGCGCGCCGCCAAACCGGCAGTCAAGGGAAAGAAACAGAAGGCGGGCGCTCGCCACGGCAAGCCGGAGAGCACAAGGCGAACATCCAAAGCGAAGACCGCCGCGGCCAGGAACAAGAAGCCAGCGCCGCGGCAAGCCGCGCTGAACGTGAGCCAGCACAAGCCTGCCGCCACAACCCACCCGGCCGCGGCGGGCGGGCCAGTGAGCGCGATGAGCCAGAGACAGGACAACCTGATCGTGGTGCTGGACATGGGCAGCGCGTGGACGCGCGTGCTGGCGGCGGACGTGAACGAAGGCGCGCTGCGCTATCGCGGCCACGGCGTGGTGGAGTCGGCGGGAATGCGCAAGGGGCTGATCAGCGAACTTGCCCCCGCGGCCAAGGCGGTGAAGGCGGCCAGCGAGCAGGCCGAGCGGGTGGCGCGCGCCAACATCGGCGAGTGCGTGGTGGGCGTGGGCGGGCCGCATATTCGCGGCATCAACACCAACGGCGGATTCGAACTGGGCAACCGCATGCGCGAGATCTACCGGGAGGACGTGCGCACCGCCGTGGAGCGGGCGCGCGCCGTCGAGCGGCCTCCGGATCGCGAGATTCTGCACCTGCTGCCCCGCCAGTTCATCCTCGACGAGCCAGCCGGGCATCTTCGATCCCGTGGGCATGGTGGGCGCGCGGCTGGAGGTGGACCTGCACATCGCCACCTGCTCCGGCAGCGCGCTGCAAAGCACGGTGACCTGCGCCAACCGGGCGGGCCTTGAGGTCACCGAGGCGGTGCTGGAGTCGATTGCCGCCGCCGAGGCCACGCTCTCGGCCGACGAGCGGGAGCTGGGCGTCTGCCTGCTGGACATCGGCGCCCACTCCAGCGACCTGGTGGTGTTCTTCGAGGGCGCGGTGGCCCATACCGCCTCCGTTCCCATCGGCGGGGCGCACTTTACCAACGATCTGGCGGTGGGCCTGCAGATGCCCGTGGCCCAGGCCGAGGAGCTGAAGCGCCAGTACGGCAACGCCGTGGTGACGGCCGTGCCGCAGGAGGCGGAGATCGAGATCAGCCCAATCCCGCAGCCGCGGCACCCTGCCGCTGCGCACGATTGCGGAGATTCTGGAGCCGCGGGCTCGCGAACTGCTTTATTTCGTGAAGGAAAGCCTGCGCCAGGGCGGCGGTGCTGGAGGCGCTGGGCGCCGGCTGCGTGCTCACCGGCGGCGGGGCCATGCTGCCCGGTATGCTGGACGTAACCGAGAGCCAGTTGCGGGTTCCGGCGCGGACCGGGATGCCGGTGCGTCTATCGCATATGCCCGGCGAGCTGGTTCATCCCAGCTTTTCCACGGCCATCGGCATGCTCTTGTATGCCCACCGCACGCGCGTGACCCGCGCGGCGGAGAACAACAGTCTGCGCGCCAAGCTGCGCGCCATCTTTGCAGCCAGTTTAACTTGGGAACCAGCATGAATCAGGAGGAGCGGAGCCGTATGGAACAGCGAGAAGAATGAAGCCGGAGAGATGCGCATTCAATATCACGAGGAGCCCGTGCGCGGAGCCCGCATCAAGGTGATCGGCGTGGGCGGCGGCGGCGGCAACGCCGTCAACCGCATGATCGCCGGCGCAGATGGAGGGCGTGGAGTTCATCGCCGCCAACACCGACGTGCAGGCGCTCAAGCTGTCGCAGGCTCCGGTCAAGCTCCAGCTCGGCGTCCGGCTCACCTCCGGGCCTGGGCGCGGGCGCCAATCCCGACGTGGGCCGCCGCGCCGCGCTGGAAGACTCGGAAAAGATCATCGAGGCGCTGGAAGGCGCGGACATGGTCTTCGTCACCGCCGGGCTGGGCGGCGGCACGGGCACCGGCGCCGCGCCGGTGATCGCCTCGCTGGCCAGCGAGATGGGCATTCTGACCGTGGCCGTGGTCACGCGTCCCTTCGCTTTTGAAGGCAAGCGCCGCCTGCAGCAGGCCGAGCGCGGGCTGAAGGAGCTGCTCGAGAGCGTGGACACCATGATCGTGATCCCCAACGAGAAGCTGCTGGCGGTGGCCAAGGACGCCGGCTTCTTCGAGAGCTTCCGCATCGCCGACGACGTGCTGCGCCAGGGCGTGCAGGGCATCAGCGACATCATCACCATCCCCGGCATCATCAATCGCGACTTTGCCGACGTGAAGACCACCATGGCCGGCATGGGCCACGCGGTGATGGGCACGGCGGTCGCGCTCGGGCGCCAATCGCGCCATCGAAGCGGCCCAGGCGGCCATGGCCTCGCCGCTGCTGGAGGCCGGCGCCATCGACGGCGCGCGCGGCATCCTCATCAACATCACCGGCTCCAGCTCGCTGAAGCTCTCCGAGGTCAACGAGGCTTCGTCGCTGATCCAGTCCGCCGCGCACGAGGACGCCAACATCATCTTCGGCGCGGTGCTGGACGAGAAGATGGGCGAAGAGGTCAAGATCACCGTCATCGCCACCGGCTTCCGCGACCAGATGCCGGAGCGGCGCGCGCGCATGCTGAGCGTGGAAGAAGCGCCGGTGGTTTCCGTGCCTGTGGTGGCGCCCGACAACTGGCTGGAGGAGCCCGCCGCCGCTCCCGCCGCGCCTGCTCCACCGCCCGCCCCGCCCCGCTTCATGAGCCAGGACGAAGAGGAGCCGGCAGAACAGGCAGATGCGGATGCCGCGTTCTTTTTCTCCTCCGCCACCCCCACCGTGGCCACCACCGTCAACGTATCCGCCCCGCCCGCCAAGACTGCCGTGGAGGCGGCCACGGAACTGGAGCCGGAAAGGGAAGTGATAGCCCCGCCGGAAAGGCCGCAGTTCGCCGAGATGCAAGAGGAGCCGGCTTATACTCCGCTGCCCAGAGACTATGCTGCGGAGTTCGGCAGCGGGGTGCGCGGTCCGGTTGCGGACGAGGAGCAAAACGCCCAACCGCCTGCAACGCTCTTCCCCGAGCCCGACGAAGAGGCGCAGCGGGATCTGGACACGCCCACCTTCATGCGCCGGGTGCGGTTCTAGGGTAGATGCCGCTTTGGTGGCATTTGCATTTAAACGCCGGGGCTGTATAGTGAAATTTAGCTCCAGTAAATGAATTTTAATGTCGGGAAATTGCCAGGCAGCCGCATAGTTTTCACAAATATTGAGTTTCAGATCAACAGATAGATTTGCAAGTGAGGGAAATCATAGTTGGCTGGCCGGATCACTGGCATAGTTAGCCCCATTCGCGGAATGGTCCGAAACACACCGCGGAATGGCCAATAAGCAGGAAGTTCGCCGCCCAAGGGCAGACGTACGGCACGAAGTCCACATGGAGAGGATGCTGGCTGGATGAAGTTGTCTCGCGTTTTGACATGGGGATTGGCCCCGGTCCTGGTTCTGGCCGGTTCCGGCATTCGGGCGCCGCGGCGTTGGACGCCCCGCATACGCTGCATCATGCCAAGCGAACGGAACCGCACCTGGCAGCGCCTCATCGCGCCGGCAGCCATCATGCCGCGGCGCATGCGGCCAGGCCGGCAGCCAGGTCAACAAGCGCGCACGCCTCCACAGCCCACGCCAGAACAAGCCATGCCGCCACTGCCCATGCCACAGCAAGCCATGCAGCGTCCGCACATCATCCGGCGCACGCGGCCGCAAGAGGCAAGGCAAGAAGCAGCGCGCGCCGCGTAGTCCTCACCTCCCGCCGCCATCGCTACTATGAGCGCTTCACCGCCAGTTCCTTTGCCAACGGAGACATTCTTTGCCGGCGACGTGACGGCCGGCGAGGACCCGGTGGTCCGCCAGGCGGCTATCGACGCCCTGGGCGACATGAACGGCACCGCCGTGGTCATCGATCCCTCCAACGGGCGCATCCTGGCCATGGTCAACCAGAAGCTGGCCCTCTCGCCGGGCGCCGAGCCCTGCTCCACCATCAAGCTGACCGTGGCCCTGGCCGCGCTCTCCGAGGGCCTGGTCACCCGCGACACGCCGGTGCAGTTGGCCGGCTTCCGCATGAACATGACCCAGGCGCTGGCCAAGAGCAACAACCTCTACTTTGAGGAACTGGGCCGGGAACTGGGCTTTGAGCGCGTGCGCCACTACGCCAACCAGTTCGGCCTGGGCGAGCTGGCCGGCTACAACATCGAAGGCGAACAGCTGGGCGTCTATCCCGACAAGGAATTGCCCGCCTCCGAGGGCGGCGTGGGCCGCATGTGCAGCTTCGGCCAGGGCGTTTCGCTCACCCCGCTGCAACTGGGCGCCTTTGTGGCCGCCCTCGCCAACGGCGGAACCCTCTACTATCTGCAGCACCCCACTACGCCGGAAGAAGCCGCCAAGCTTCGAACCCAGGGTCAAGCGCACCCTGGATATCGCCAAGTACGTTCCCGACCTGGAGGACGGCATGGCCGGCGCGGTGGAGTACGGAACCGCGCGCAGCCTGCGCGCCAACTTTCACGAACTGCCGGTCTTCGGCAAGACCGGAACCTGCTCGGACAAGGGAACCCGCTTCGGCTGGTTCGCCTCCTGCTCCGATTCGCCGCAGGGCAGCCTGGTGACGGTCTTCTTCCTGGAAGGCGGCCGGCCCACCTTCGGCCCGCGCGCGGCGGAGCTGACCGGCGAGTTCTACAAGAACCTCTGGGACCGCAACTGGTTCGCCGCCAAGGGTCCGCAGGATTCGGCCTCCGTTGGGCCGGTGTCCAGCCAGCAGGCTCAGCCGTAGAGCAGCATTCGACCCGCTTCCACGCAATCAGCAAAGAGGCTGCCTTGGGGCGGCTTTTTTTGTGCTTGCGTACAGATTTCCCGGCCGGGATTTGTGCTGATAGCGTTTCCGGGATATAGTAAAAATGTACGGTAATCCTCCGTACAAGGATGGAGGTGGATTTCATGGCTCTTGCGCTACGCACGGAACGGACAGAAGCCCGCCTGCTTCCCGAACAGAAGATGCGCATCGAACGGGCAGCCCGCCTCAAGGGGCTCTCGCTCTCCGATTTCATGGTGCAATATGCCGATGAAGCCGCCATCAGGACTATTCAGTCGCACACCAGCTGGACCCTGGAAGACCGGGACCGCGATGTGTTTGTGCAGGCCCTGCTCAAGCCGCCGGGACCCAGCGCCCGCATGAAGGCCGCGGTCAAACGCTATAAACAACGCGTGGGTAAATAGTGGCGCGGAAGACCGTGGCAGCCGAATACAGGATCGAGCCGCTCGGATCGAAACATGATCGAGCGGCCTTTTGCTGCGGAGTCCCCGAGCTGGATTCGTACTTACAGCGGCAGGCCGGCCAGGACCAGAAGCGCAAATTGGCCGCCGTCTTCATTCTCACCGCGGACGGCGAATCCGTGGCCGGGTTCTACACGCTCTCCGCGCACTCGATCCTGGCCGCCGAACTGCCGCCTGATTTAGCAAAGAAGCTGCCCTGGTTTCCTCTTCCTGTTACGCTGCTGGGGCGCATGGCTCTCGCGCAATCTCTGCAAGGCCAGGGTTGGGGAGAGTTTCTCCTGCTGCACGCCCTGGAGCGGGCATTGCAAGCCTCCCGGCAGATCGCTTCCTGGGCCGTGGTCGTGGATGTCAAGACCGGCGCGCGGGATTTCTATCTCAAGCACGACTTCATGCCGCTTCCAACCCAGCCCGACAGGCTTTTCCTGCCCATGAAGACGATTGAGAAAATCTTCGAGTTGTGAATGCCCTCTTGCTCCAAAATTCAGTCAACTAGCACAACATAGCTGTAGGTCGCTGCACCAAAAGCCGTAGTATGAAGGGGGAAGAATCATCGCTTGAGGAGCATTCCCTTGGCCTACGACGATTTGCGCGACTGGATCAAGACCCTGGAAAAAGCACGGCGAACTCAGGCGCATCGGTGAAGAAGTGTCGCCGGAACTGGAGATCACGGAGATTACCGACCGCGTGTCGAAGATCGGCACGAGAGCTAAGGTGGCTTCAGGCGTTGCGGGTTCCCACCCTTTGCGCACAGAACGCGGAAAGAATGGGGCACCCCAGCCTTACGCTCCCGGCGGCCCGGCGCTGCTGTTTGAGAACGTGAAGGGTCATCCCGGCCACAAGGTCTTCATCAACCAGTTCGGCAGCGAGCGGCGCATGGCGCTGGCCCTGGGCGTGGAACGGCTGGATGAGATCGCCGAGCGCATCCAAGGGCTGATGAACGTAAAGGCCCCGGAGGGCTTCCTCGACAAGCTCAAGATGCTGCCGCAACTGGGCGCGCTGACCAGCGCCTTTCCTAAGACGGTGAGCGCCAAAGAGGCTCCCTGCAAGGAAGTGATGCGGCGCGAAAACTTCAGACCTCGAACTGGTTTCCGATTCTCAAGTGCTGGCCCCACGACGGGGGCCGGTTCATCACCCTGCCCTGCGTCGTACACGCGACCCGCGCACCGGCAAGCGCAATATCGGCATGTACCGCATGCAGGTCTACGATGGCCAGACTACCGGCATGCACTGGCAGCGGCAGAAGGTAGCCGCGGAGCACTATCGCGAAGCGCTGCGCGCGGCAGCCTCCCGGTCGAGTGAATTCGATCCAAAGACAGCGCGCGTTGCGGTGATGGCGGAGTCGGCGGGCGGCGCGGTCGCCATCCCTGACGGTCCCATCGGCGGTCTGCCGCAGGTTTCGCTGGGCAATCTGAAAGGCTCGCGGCTGGAGGTTGCGGTGGCCATCGGCACCGACCCGGCCACAACTTTCGCCGCCGTCGTGCCCGCGCCGCCGGAGGTGGAAGAATTCCTCATCGCCGGATTCCTGCGCGGCAAGCCGGTGGAGATCGTGAAGTGCGAGACGGTCGATTTGGAAGTCCCGGCGCACGCCGAGATCGTGCTGGAAGGCTACGTGGAACTGGGCGAACTGCGCAGCGAAGGCCCTTTCGGCGACCACACCGGTTTCTATACTCTGAGCGACGATTACCCGGTCTTCCATCTAACCTGCATCACCCACCGCAAGGACCCAATCTACGCCGCCACTATCGTGGGCAAGCCGCCCATGGAGGACGCATGGATGGGCAAGGCCGTGGAGCGCATCTTCCTGCCCGCTATGAAAATGGCCATACCGGAGATCGTGGACATTCATCTACCCGTCGAAGCGGTCTTCCACAACCTGATGCTGGTTTCCATCCGCAAGAGCTATCCCGGCCACGCCCGCAAGGTGATGAACGCAATATGGTCGCTGGGGCAGGCGATGTTCACCAAGTGCATCATCGTGGTGGACGAGGACTGCGACGTGCAGGACGTGGACGAAGTGGTGCTGCGCGTGGCCAACAACATCGACCCCGAGCGCGATATTCAGTTCATGCTGGGCCCGGTGGACTCGCTCGATCACTCGGCGCGCCTGCCCAACTACGGCTCAAAGATGGGGATAGACGCCACGCGCAAATGGAAGGCCGAAGGCTTCGAGCGACCCTGGCCTGCCATGATCGAGATGGACCGCGGGACCAAGGCCAAAGTGGATGCGCTATGGGCGAAGCTGGGGCTGTAGCGGGGTCGTGCGAGCGGTTCCAGTTAGGAGGACATGATGAAGTCTGCAGCTAATTACAGCTTGGTAATAATCGAGCCAACTTCAGGCCACGTGGAAACGCAGCAGCGAGTTAGCTTTGCCTCTCTCGGAGTCAAAGAACGACAGCATATCGAGCAGTGGCTCATTGCTCACCCTGAAATCTTGGGCGAACGGCTGCTTGTCATCAAACCGGAGTTCGCTGAGTTTGACCAGTCGCAAAAGAGGTTGGATATTCTGGCGTTGGATGAAAACAAAAAATTGGTAGTTCTAGAAATAAAGCGAGACGCAAGCGGGTCACTTGCCGATCTACAGGCGATTCGGTACGCGGCTATGTGTTCGACAATGACATTTAAAAAACTGGTCGACAAGTATGCCGAATCCTTAAAGTGTGAAACCGAGGAAGCTGAAAAAAGGATCAGGGAGTTCGTCCATGACAATGAATTCAAAGTGCTCGATGATAGACCACGCATTATACTGGTAGCCGGGGCCTTTGAGGACCAACACCTTACATCAACAGTGTTGTGGCTCCGTAAGTTTGATATCGATATTACATGCGTTGAGCTGACACCATACCAACTACCTGGCACTAAGAAACTCGCTATCGTCCCGAAAGTCATCATCCCTCTGCCCCAAGCAATAGAGTATCTGATTCAAGTCAAGGAAAAGGAACTGGCAGAGAAGTTGTTCCACTCCGAGCAAGTTTGGCGTGAGCGCAACCAACAGATCTTAAACTGCTTTCGCGAGCTGATGCCTGACAAAACACCTCCATCTGCTTCTACGCGCAATATTATGCAAATACACACCGGTGTTGCAGGGCTGCACTTTGAGTGGGGATACCTCGTCAGAGAGAAAGTTCTAATCGTAGGTATCCACTTTGAAAGTAGTTCGAAGCACACGAACCAGCAGCGGTATGAACATTTCCGCAGGCAAAGGCCAAAGTTGGAGAGAGCGGTTGGTGGGAAATTAGAATTTAACCGTCTTTGGCGCGACAGTTGGGCATCAATTAACCTAAAGAAATCCTGCGCTCAATGGTCAGATGAGATGGCGCAATGGGCTGCCACTAAGATGGCCGATCTTATCAGGGTTACCCAGCCAATAATTGACGACATGAGAAGCTAATGCGACCGCAAAACAGAACCGTTCCAACGCGACCACGGCGACCACTCGGGTGCTTTCTGGTATATCTATACCCATGCGGGTAGATCATTGCAGGTGCGTCTTTTTTGCCGCCATCATCATCGTCCTCGCCGTTCCTCTCAGCGCCCAGCAGCATCCGGACCCCTTCCGCTGGATGGACTTCCACTCGCAGAAGGACCAGGACGTGATCGTCTGGGTGACGCGGTCGCTGGCGGTGGAGAACTGGACGGCGATTCGCGAGATCGGCGTGCAGTACGACGCGGCGCTGGTGGTGACCACGCTCCGGGCCACGCCGCAGTCGCCGGCCAACGCGGACACCTTCACGGTCTGGAGCGCATCGCTCACCAGCCACGTGGTGGCGCCGCTGCTCAAGGGCGTGAACCTGCGCTGGCTGGACTGGATGCGCTTTGCCAATGGCGCGCCGCAGGAGCTGGCCGTTTTATACGACGATTGCCGGGAGTGCGCGGCGAATACCTATTTCACGGCCTTTTATTACGACATTCCGCACCACATGTGGGCGGCGCGCTGGATGCGCGGCGGGCAGGGCGCGCCGGTGTGGACCGCCAGCACGCCGGCCGGCGTGGCCTGGACGCAGGTCTACGCGGGCCTGGCCGATCCCAACGGGAGTGAAATGCTGGCTACCTGGAACCACTTCGACTATGGCAGGCAGAAGAAGCCCGATGATTTTATCTACCGCTACGACCTGGACCCCTTCAGCGGACTGGAGCGCACCCGGCTGCTGAGCGGCAAGGACGCCGCCATGAAGCTGCGCATCTGCAACGCGCAGGAGACGATTCCGGGGCTGGCGCGCGGGCAGGACTCGCCGTTGTGCCAGCAGACCATGAAGCCGCATATGGAGCGCAAGCCCGTGACCACGCCGCCGGCCAACAACCGCGGCCAGTCCGCGCCGCCCGGCGCCCGGCACTGAGGGTCCATCGTATACTGGCCTCATGTCGATCGTGCGCAACATCGCCGGCATCGCCAAGGGCATGAGCATCACCTTTCGCGAGATGCTGGAGCCCACGCAGGTGGAGAACTATCCGGACGGGCCGGGACCCCTGCGCGGAGCGGTGCTCGAGCAGCGCTTCCGCGGCGCGCACGTGCTGCAGCGCGACGAGAACGGCCTGGAGAAGTGCGTGGCCTGCTTTTTGTGCGCGGCCGCCTGCCCCGCGAACTGCATTTATATCGAGGCCGCGGAAAACACCGAGGAGCAGCGCATTCTCCTCGTCGGAGCGCTACGCCAAGGTCTACAACATCGACTACAACCGCTGCATCTTCTGCGGCTACTGCGTGGAGGCCTGCCCCACCGACGCCATCACGCACGGGCACGGCTTCGAGCTGGCCACGCTGAACGCCACCAACCTGGTGATGCGCAAGGAAGATATGCTGGTGCCGGTGAGCGCGCTGACGGCGGCGAAGTAAGGGTACAAAATTTTCTTTGCTGCCTATCTTTCAGGCGTTCTGCCCGTCTTACAATTGTGATCTAAAGCACATACTGAACGTTTTGCCAGTTATAATCTTGCTCAAGCTGATGAAAAGGCTCCTCCAAATCGTCGCCCTGGCAGTGGTTGCGTCGCTTGCGTCTCAGCCGGCCCTCGCCAGTGTACCGTGTGCCATGGGAACTCCCGCAAAGGCACCCTGCGTTCCTGACTGCGGCATGTCGATGAGCCAGATGGATATGGACTGCCAGATGCCACTGCAGATTGCCGGCACCGGCTGTGACCTGAATTGCTGCCACAACATTTTCCTGCAGGGGATTGTCCCCTCGGCATCTGGGTTTAAGCAAAAGGCTCTCAGAACCGCGCACTTTGCATTGATGCCACCGATAGTCACGGATGCGGGTACGGTCTTTGTGGCCGCACCGCCCGGTAACACTTCTACAGCGGCTCCGGCCAGGTACATACTCTTCCAGGTCTTTCGGATCTAAACAGCTCCTGACGTTTACGCAAACGAAGCAGTCCCAAGGTGTTTCCATCGCCTTGAGACTCGATTTGTGATCATCATTTCCAACGTCAAGGAGATATTCATGAAGCGCACAATCGCTTTTCTGTCATACATTCTCGTATTCACCGCTGTGGCATTTGCCCAGACATCGCAGCCACAGCCGAAGCCGGAGAAACTTAGCAAGCAGCAGCTGAATACTCTTATCGAAACCGCAAAGACGCCGGCGGATCATAGCCGGATTGCCCAGTATTACAGGGCAGAGGCGCAGGACTATCTGGCCCAGTCAAACCTGCACGAACAGATGGCCGCCGAATATAAACAGAACCCGGCTACCAGCTCGTCAAAGTTTGCTACCGGAACAGTGAACCACTGCGAGTACCAGGCACAGCGCCTGAAAGAAAAAGCCGAAAAGCTGGAGGATCTGGCGCAGGTTCACGAGCAGTTGGCACTGAACGGGGTTGAGACGCCTTCAAACAAAATGGGCCCTCACTGCCAGATGTCCGGACAGGCTGCCGGAAAAAGCTGCGGGAGTAAATGCAGTTCCAAGAGCTGCGGAAATAAATGCTGCGACAAGAGCAGCGGTGGAAAATGCTGCCACGACGGCTGCGGCGACAAATGCTGCGGCAAGGATTGCGGCACAAAATGCAGCCACAACAGCTGCGGCAAGAAATGCTGCGATGGCGGTACACCGCAGAGTGCAGCCCAACCTGCAAGCGGGGTTTAATCGAAGGACTCCTGGAAGTAGTTGAGTCCTAGATGGGCCTTCACGGAAGAGGTCCGGGTTGCGAGGCGACCCGGACCTCTCTGTTTACCGCCAGAGTCCAGAGGAAAAATGCTTTCCGAGAGGGCAGGTAGTGTCCTAATTTCCATATAAACATTCCCTCAGCGGCTAAAGCCGCCCATTAAGGGCGCTAATTGCGGCACGTCTAAAGAGGCTGCGGAAAAAGAGAGAACAGCAAGCAAATCTCACGAAGAACGTCCCTCAGCGGCTAAAGCCCGCGTAAATTTTGTTGACATTATGCGGGGGTTGAAACCCCCGCCTCCCTCCGGATCGAGTTATTCCGCTCGCCGCGGCGAGTGAAGCCGTGCCCTTACAAAACAACGCCAAATTAGGACACTACCAGAGGGCAGGGAAAGATAAAATCCAGAACCATATATGCTAGAAGGCAGGCTGCTTTCCCTGTGTTTCCCTGCGGCCGGCGAGGTTAGGAGCGAATTTGGCGGAGTTTCTTTCAGAACTGAAACGGCGCGTGCTGGTCTATGACGGCGCGATGGGCACGAATGTGCAAAAGCACAACCTTACCGCGGAGGATTTCTGGGGCAAGGAGGGGTGCAACGAGCTGCTGGCGCTGTCGCGGCCGGAGGTGATCCGCGGGATTCATGCTTCGTTTCTGGAGGCCGGTTGCGACGTGATCGAGACCGACACATTCGGCGCAACGAGCATTGTGCTGGCCGAGTACGGCCTTGAGGATCGTACCCGCGAGCTGAACCTGGCCGCCGCGTGGCTGGCGCGCGAGGTGGCTGACGCCTACTCGACCCCGGAACAGCCGCGTTTCGTGGCCGGCTCCATAGGGCCCACTACCAAGCTGCCCTCGCTGGGCCACATTGGCTACGACCAGATAGCCGCGGCTTACCGCGAGCAGGCGAAGGCGCTGATCGAGGGCGGCGTGGACGTGCTGATCATCGAAACCTGCCAGGATCTGCTGCAGGCCAAGATCGCCCTGGCCGCCTGCCAGGACGCCATGCGCGAGGCGCGGGAAGGGAAGAATCGCGGCGCCAGCCGCCACGTTGCGCTCCAGGTGCAGGTCACTCTGGAAGCCACCGGGACCATGCTGCTGGGCTCGGAGATCGGCGCGGCGCTGGCTGTGCTGGAGACCTTCCAGCCCGACGTGATCGGCCTGAACTGCGCAACCGGACCGGCGGAGATGAACGACGCGGTTCGCTTTCTCTGCCAGAGCTCGACTGTGCCGGTGAGCGTACAACCCAACGCGGGACTGCCGCAGAACGAGGGCGGCCACGCGGTCTACAAATTGACGCCGGCGGAACTGGCGGCCTGGCTGCGTCGCTTTGTTCTGGAATACGGAGTACAGGTGGTGGGCGGCTGCTGCGGCACCACGCCGGAGCATCTGCACGCGGTGGTCGAAGCGGTGCACGGTCTTCAGCCTGCGCCGCGCACGGTGGCGCCGCAATCGGTCGCGGCCAGCGCCTTCTCGGCCCTGCCGCTCGAAGCGGACGCGCAGCCCATCATCATTGCCGAGGAGATGAACACCACCACGCGCCTGGAGCACTTCCGCAACATGGTGCGCGCCGGCGACTACGACGGCATTCTCGCGCTGGCCAAACGGCTGGTGGGCGAGGGCTCGCAGATGCTCGATCTCTGCTGCGCCATCGTGGGCGAGGACGAGCAGGCCTACATGAACGGCGGTGCTGGAAAAGATCGCCACACGCGTGACGGCGCCCATCCTGGTGGATTCAACCGAGGCCAACGTCATCGAGGAAGCGCTCAAGCGCATTCCCGGCAAGCCCATCATCAACTCCATCAACCTGGAGGACGGCGAGAAGCGCACCAGCCTGGTGCTGCCCATGGCGCGGCGCTACGGGGCCGCGGTCATCGCGCTCACCATCGACGAACAGGGCATGGCGCTGACCGCGGAACGCAAAGTGGCCATCGCGCATCGCATTCACAATCTGGCGGTAAACAAATACGGACTGCGCCCCGAGGACCTGATCTTCGACGCGCTCACCCTGCCCATCTCCACCGGCCAGGAGGAGTATCGCTCGGCGGCCATTGAGACGCTGGAGGCGGTGCGGCGCATCAAGCGCGAGTTGCCGCGCTCGCGTACGGTGCTCGGCGTCTCCAATATTTCTTTTGGCCTGAACGCCTATGCGCGGCGCGTGCTGAACAGCGTGTTTCTGAAGGAGGCCGTGGACCGGGGCCTGGACGCGGCCATCGTCAACTACTCCAAGATTTATCCGCTCTACAAGATTCCGGAGATCGAAGTCGAGTTGGCGCGCAAGCTCATTTTTCAGGACAGCGACGAAAACGGAAGCGAACCCTTGCAGACCTACATGGCGCACTTTGCCGGCCTGGGCAACGGCTCGGTGGAGGAAGATGAGATTGCTGCCGAGAGCCTGGCCATCGAGGAGAAGCTCAAGCAGCTCATCATTCGCGGCGAGCGGACGATTGGGCTGGGCGAGCACAAACAAACTTTGGAAGAGGCGCTGGAAGCGGCGCTCGCAACTTACACGCCGCTGGACCTTATCAATACCGTTTTATTGGACGGCATGAAGACCGTGGGCGACCTGTTTGGGGCGCGCAAGATGCAGTTGCCCTCGGTGCTGGATTCGGCGGCGGTGATGAAGGCCGCGGTCGCGTACCTGGAGCCGAAGATGGAGAAGCAGGGCGGCGGCAAGGGAACCATGGTGCTGGCCACCGTGAAGGGCGACGTGCACGACATCGGCAAGAACCTGGTGGACATTATTCTTTCCAACAACGGCTATCGCGTCGTCAACCTGGGCATCAAGCAGCCTTCCGACGCCATCATCGCCGCCGCGCGCGAGAGCGGAGCCGACGCCATCGGGCTGAGCGGCCTGCTGGTCAAGTCCACGCTGGAGATGAAATATGTGCTGCAGGATCTGGAGCGGCTGGGCCTGGCCGTGCCCGTGGTCTGCGGCGGCGCCGCGCTCACGCGCAAGTATGTGGAAGAGGATTTGCGCAAGGAGTATGCGGGGCCGGTTTTTTATGCCGAGGACGCCTTTGCGGGATTGCATATTCTGACCGACCTGACCTCGACCGATGCCGCAGCGCGCGCAGCGCGGGAGACGGAAGGCAAGACGGTGAAGGTCTTTGCCAAGGGCAACGGGGCCGCGCCCGAGTTGACCCTGGTAGAGCTGACCGCGGAGGGCCGTTCGCCGGTCGTGGAGCGGGTCGCGGCCGTCCCCAGGCCGGCCTTCCGGGGAGCGCGCGTCTTCAAGGATTACAAGCTCGACCAGGTCTTTCCTTATCTCAACGAGACCGCGCTCTTCAAGAACCAGTGGCAACTGAAGACCGCGGCGCAGAGCGATTATCTGCGCATGGTGGAAGAGAAGTACCGTCCCATTCTGCTGGAGCTGGAAGAAGAGGTGAAGGCGGCGGGCTGGTTCGAGCCCCAGTCGATCATCGGCTTCTATCCCTGCGCGAGCGACCGCAACGACCTGGTGGTCTTCGATCCCGAGGACCCGGCTCGCGAACTCGAGCGCATCAGGTTTCCGCGCCAGGCGCAGGGCAGGCGGCTTTCGATCGCCGACTTCTTTGAGCCGATGGGCGCGGCGCAGCGCGACGTGGTGGGTTTTTCAATTGTCACCATCGGATCAGAAGCCAGCCGCCGCACGCAGAAGCTCTTCGAGGCCGGCGACTTTACCAAATACCTTTATCTGCACGGGCTCTCGGTGGAGACAGCCGAGGCGCTGGCCGAGCTGGCGCACAAGCAGGCGCGTGAATTGCTAAGCATCGCGGGCGAAGACTCGCCGCGCATCTCCGATCTTTTTCACCAGAAATATCGTGGTTCGCGCTATTCCTTCGGCTATCCGGCCTGCCCCAACCTGGAAGACCAGGCCAAGATCTTCCGCCTGCTCAAGCCCGAGGAGAATATCGGCGTGCGGCTCACCGAGGGCTTTCATCTGGAGCCGGAGCAGAGCACCAACGCCGTTATCGTGCATCATCCGCAGGCTAAATATTTTGTGGTGTGAGGACCGCTGGATTTGCATAAAATTACCGCTGTTTGTGCAACATTGGAATTACGGCAAGCAGAGACGAGAACACGTATGGCCTCCTCGAACGGCCGGGGCGCAACT
This sequence comes from uncultured Acidobacteriaceae bacterium, assembly GCA_963796085.1. Lineage (GTDB taxonomy): Bacteria > Acidobacteriota > Terriglobia > Terriglobales > Acidobacteriaceae > Telmatobacter. The sequence goes on from CAWCKF010000011.1 coordinate 53,327, forward strand.
ACTTCGCGGCAGCGGCGCTCCCGGCCGTTCGTTTTTTCTCTATGCCGGAACCGTTGGCATCCATGCCCTCCAGCCAGGGAGTGGATCTTCCTCAAGAAAGCGAGAATTGTGGTTTCCCATCCTTTCGCCAGAAAAAAGGCGGGCCCAGAGGGCACCCCGATGGGGCACGGTACCTTATAGGAACAGTAGAAACGCTCTAATCTTAACCAGGTGATGCAGATCACCTGGGCTTTCCCGCCGTGGAGAGCTCTCTATGAATGCCGGGTTACGGATTGAATAAGATATTTGCACGGCATTTGCACTTGCTTCATGGTCCTTTTACAATAGCGGGCGGATAATACTTCCGTGATTGCGCAAGCACGGCATTATATTCCGTTGAAACTGGCCCGAACGTCCACCCCCCTGGTGGAAGTTGCTCTTCCCACACTTGATCCCTCCCAGCCCCTGGCTCCGCCCCGGCCGCGCATCCACGCGGAGGTGGGCCGCTACAGGGTGCGGCTGGCCGAGAGCGCCGAAGATCGCGACGCCGCCTGCCGGCTGCGCTTCAAGGTCTTCAATATCGAGCTGGGCGAGGGGCTGGAGAGCTCCTATCAGACAGGATTGGACACCGACCAGTTCGACCTGTTCTGCGAGCACCTTCTGGTGGAGGACAAGCTGGAGGAGAATCCAGCCCGCCGCATTGTGGGCACCTACCGCATGCAATCCGGAACCACGGCCGCGCGCCACCTGGGCTACTACTCCGAGCAGGAGTTCAGCTTTGCTCCCTATGAACCGCTGCGGGCCGGCATCCTGGAACTGGGCCGAGCCTCCATCGACCGCGAGCACCGCACGCCGGAGGTGCTCACTTTGCTGTGGAGGGGCATCGCACAGTATGCTACCGACATGGGGCTGCGTTACCTGATCGGCTGCTCTTCCTTGAACTCCAAAGACCCGGCGGAGGGCTGGCAATTGTATCGCCAGCTGGAGCCATACCGGGTTTCACCGGAGTTTGAGACTGAGCCCACCGCGGCATACGCCTGTCCCCTCGAGCCAGAGGGCAGGCATGCACAGCCGCCGGCCCGGCAAGAAGATCAGTCATTGCCAACTCCGAATCCAACCCAGGTGAAGGTCCCCAAGCTGCTCAAGACCTACCTGGCCATCGGCGCGCGCATCGGCGGGCCGCCGGCCTGGGACCGGGAGTTCGGCACTATCGATTTCCTGACTCTGCTCGATCTGAATTCGGTCTCGCACTCGGCGCGCCATCGCTTTCTGGCACCCCTGATTCAATGAGCCTGCGCCGCTTCCGGCGCGCTGTGGCGCTGGTATTCACTCTCACCCTGGTCATTCTTTACTTCTGGCTTTACCGTCTGCGCGGCCCGCTTACCCTGGAGCGCCGCGCCCTGTGGCTGCAGCAAGCGGCGCGCATGGTCCTGTCTTCCCTGGGCATTCATTACCGTGTTCAAGGCCAACCGCCGAGCCGCGGCCTGGTGGTTTCAAACCACCTCAGCTACATCGACATTCTCATTCTCTCGGCGGCCATGCCCTGCTTCTTTGTGGCCAAGGTGGAGGTAGGCGGCTGGCTCTTTTTCGGCAAGGCGGCGCGCACCGGCGGAACCATCTTTGTGGACCGGTCGAGCCTGAGCAGCGCCATGTCAGTGGCCGAGCAGATCACGGAGCGGCTCAAGCTTCCCATTCCGGTCCCGGTGCTGCTCTTTCCCGAGGGCACCAGCACCGACGGCAGCGAAATCCTGCGTTTCCACTCCCGGCTTATCGATCCCGCCACTTCCCTGGGAGCGCCCATCACCACGGCCTGTGTGCGCTACGTGGTGGAGGACGGCACCCCGGAGCGCGAGCTTTGCTGGTATGGCGACGAGACGTTCGCGAACCACCTATGGAAGGTGCTGGGCGTGGCCGGCTTCTCCGCCGAGGTGCAGTTTGGCCAGCCGCGCGTCTACACTGACCGCCGCGTGGCCGCCGACCAGACCCACGACGAGATAACCGCCATGCGCGAGCAAAGCGCGCTGGTTCTTCAATAAGCGGTAACGGAAATAGCCCGGCTTCCTATTTGCATCCTGCATTTCCCTGGTAGTGGGTCAGTTTGAAGGAGATGACCCTCAGGGGCTAAAGCCCATGTTCATTTTGCGGCTACTTACGGCACGACTGAAGTCGTGCCCTGATACAAAACCGGCGTTTCTCCGCAGCCAGTCAAGCACATACCTTTCAAACTGAACTACTACCGTTTATCCGCACAGGTGGCACGCGCCTTCCGCCCGGCATGCTAATCTTCGTATGCAACATTTTCTGCCGTGATCATGGTTTTGTTCAGCAGCGGTATGCGCTGCGCGCGACGCGCAGAAATGAGAGCTTCGGAGACAATGATGAAAAATCTGCCACTCGCTTCAAGTCCGTTTTCTCCATTTACCCGGCGCGAATTTATCAAGGCAGCGGGAGCCGCGGCCATCCTGCCCGGCAGCGCCTGGGGCACAAGCCAGACAGTAGCCTCCAATCGCATCACCCTGGGGGTCATCGGCTGGGGCATGATGGGGCCGGACAACACCAAGGCCTTCCTGGCGGAGAACGATTGCCAGGTGGTCGCAGCCTGTGACCTGCACGCCGGCCACTTACAGGCCGCCGTGGACACCATCAACGCCAAGTACGGCAACAAGGACTGCAAGGCATATCACGACTATCGCGAAATGCTGGCGCGGGACGATATCGACGCCATCATGATGGCGGCGCCGGATCACTGGCATGCGCTGATTGCCACGGAAGCCGCCAAACGGAAAAAGGACATTTACGGCGAGAAGCCGCTGGCGCGCACCATCGCGGAGCAACAGGCCATCGTCAAAGCCGTTGAGCGGAACGACATCATCTGGCAGACCGGCTCCTGGCAGAGATCGCTCCCCAACTTTCACAAGGCGGCGGAGATCGTGCGCAACGGGCTGATCGGGAATGTGATGCGCGTGGAGGTGGGCCTGCCCGGCGGCCATCACGACTTTCCCGGCACGGTTCCGGCGCTGCTGCAGAGGCTCGCCTCGCTCCCGGACAAAGATCGCCGAGCCCCGCGGAGATTGTGCCCGGAACGCCGGCCTGGGATCTGGCCGTGACCCAGCCTCCGCCGGAGCTCGACTATGACCTGTGGATCGGGCCATCGAGGATGGAGCCCTATATCGATGCGCGCGTCTACCAGAACTGGCGCTGGAACTACAACACCGGCGGCGGCCAGTTGCTGGACTGGATCGGCCACCACGGCGACATCGCGCACTGGGGCCTGGGCTTCGATCGACCGGCCCGTCGGAGATTGAAGGCCACGGCGAGTTTCCGCCGGCCAATGCCGTATGGAACACGGCCACGAACTACGTAATCGCATGCAAGTATCGCAAGGAGGTCACGCATTATCCCGTGCGACGTGGAGATGACCATTGCCGGCGGCCATCCCGGCAATCGCTGATGGGAACAAAATGGATTGGGACCGATGGCTGGGTATGGGTGAATCGCGGCGGCTTTGACGCCTCCAATCCCGAGTGGATCAAGGGCGACTCACTGCCCGAGGAACTGCGCAAGATCAAGCTCTATGAGTCCCATAACCATCGGCGCAACTTTCTCGATTGCGTCAAATCGCGCAAGCCCACCATCACTCCCGTGGAGACGGCGCATCACTCCACGCTTCCGGGGCACCTGGGCCTCATCTCCATGCTGGTGGGACGCAAAATCCAATGGGATGTGGCGAAGGAGAAGATCCTCAACGATAGCGAGGCCAGCGAACTGATGACACGCCCCTATCGCGCACCCTGGCATCTGGCCTGAAGGGGAGAGCAAGCCGATGCATATCTTGGGATTGCCGGGATGCCTGGTCTGCCGTTGAATGGCTTCGAGGCGGCGCAATTCTCACTGTTCAATAACATCGCCGGTATCGGCATTTTCGCCCAGTGAAGGGAACAGCCAAGGGAAGAGAAGAGTTTGCGACCGAAGCGCTTGCTGACGGTGCGGCATCGAAAGCAATTAGCCGCATGGCCGTATGCCCGCGAAAGTATTAGTAAAGGAACGAGCGGCGGTAACAGCGGGACTGGCGAACGATGTGTATGCGGTGAACCGATACAGAGACGCGGGAGGAGTCAAACAGAAGAGGTACTACAGAACAGATGTGCTCCTGGCAAAGTGCAGCGCAGCCGTGATGGCAGAGGCCAGCAGCTTCCCGGGTGATACCCGCTTATATGCACTGACAGCATTCCATGGCATTCTCCTCCTTCCGAACTAATCGCGGCTGGCGACGGGTTCCACTGCCGGAAACCAGTGTCTAGTACGATTACAGACATTGCATACGGACAACATGACAGGAACTTCCACCAACACTCCGACCACCGTGGCTAGAGCCGCTCCCGATCCCGGGCCGAAAAGCGCGATTGCTGTCGCAACGGCAAGTTCGAAGAAGTTGCTCGCGCCGATGAGGGCACCGGGCGCGGCAACAGCATGCTCGACGCGGAGCAACCTCATCAACCCGTAGGTCAGGGTGGAATTAAAGTACACCTGGATCAGGATGGGGATAGCGATCAGCACGACATGCACGTACTTGCCGGTAATGTTTTCTGACTGAAACGCAAAGATAAAGACAAGGGTCACAAGAAGAGCGACAACAGTAACAGGGCTGAACTTTGGAAGAAGTTCCTGCTCAAACCACTTCTTGCCTTTGGCGCGAGTGAGCCAGAAACGGAGGGCCACCCCAACAGCGAGCGGAATCACGATGAAGGCAATCACTGAATACAACAGGACGATGAAAGGAACACTCAAAGATGAAGCGCCACTCACGAGGAATCGAACGATCGGGGCAAACAGGAACAGCATGATCAAATCGTTGATGGATACCTGCACCAGCGTGTAGGCCGGATCACCGTCAGTGAGATAGCTCCATACAAAGACCATCGCGGTACACGGGGCCGCAGCCAGAATAATCACTCCCGCTATATATTGGTCAGCCTCCGCCGGCGTGATCCACGCACTGAAGACATGGCGAAAGAACACCCATCCGATGAGCGCCATCGAAAACGGCTTGACCAGCCAGTTCACGAACAGGGTGACAAGCAGTCCCCGGGGGCGCTGGCGCACATTCAGAATTGAACTGAAGTCCACCTTCATCATCATGGGGGTGATCATCAGCCAGATCAGGACGGCTATCGGGACATTGACCTGGCTCCCTTTTCCGAATTCCAGGCTCCGGAGCGCCTGTACTGCAGAGGGCGCCCACTTGCCGAGTGCGAGGCCAGCGCACATGCATAGCGCGACCCAAAGCGTCAGGTACCGCTCAAAGACGTTGAGCCGTTTTGGCGCAGTAACCGGGTTAGAGTTCTCAATCATGGTTTTCACGACTGCATTCCTCGCTGTAAAATCCGCAACGATGCGTGGAAGAAGTGCAGGCTTTATTGCCGGCCGATGTTGTCCAGCGCTTTCTGGATGGCGAACTTTTCCAGAGAGGAGAGGGGCAGCGAAAGAAAAAGGCCGATGCGGCGGTCGAGGATGGAGAAGGCGTCGCGAAAGGCGCGCTCTATCTCTTCAGGCGTGCCTTTTGCCGCCGCCGGATCGGGGATTCCCCAATGCGCGGTCATGGGCTGTCCGGGCCAGTAAGGGCAGGTCTCCTTCGCTGCCTGGTCGCAAACCGTGAAGACGAAATCCATGCGCGGCGCGCCGGACGCGGCAAACTCGTCCCAGGACTTGCTGCGTAAGCCTACGGCCGGGATTTCCGCGAGTTCGATTTGCCTGAGCGCCTCCGGCCTGACCGCTCCTGCCGGATGGCTGCCGGCGCTGTAGGCGGTGAATACACCCCTTCCCTTACGGTTCAGTATGGCCTCGGCCATGATGGAGCGGGCGGAATTGCCCGTGCATAGGAACAGGACGTTGTAATGGGCAGGTGCGGCTGTGGGCATGGTGGTCACGCTTTCTTGGTGCTACGGGGTTTGGCGGCGCGGATAAACGCGCTGTGAAACTTGCCCTCAACCTGGGGGGCAATGGCGTCTACGTCAACTCCGGCTTGATGCAGAAACTGACGCGCATCTTCTACGTTGTAGGTTCTAGTCGTCTCAAGATCGACATCGACAAAGCCGGCCTTGAGCAGCCGGGCTCGATAATCTGACTCCTCCAGCGCCCCGGCAATACAACCCACCCAAAGCAACATGCTCTGCCGGACGGCATGGGGAACCTGGCCTCGGACCACAACATCGGAGACTGCAAAGCGGCCTCCAGGCCGCAGTACGCGAAAGGCCTCGCTCAAGACCCGGTCCTTGTCAGAGGAAAGATTGATGACGCAGTTGGAGATGACCACATCCACGGAGTTTTCCGGCAGGGGAATGTTCTCCATCTCGCCCTTCAAAAACTCCACGTTCTGCACTCCCGCCTGGCGCTGATTCTCGCGGGCCAGGGCCAGCATCTCTTCGGTCATGTCGAGGCCGTAGGCCTTGCCCGCGGGGCCGACGCGGCGCGCGGAGAGCAGCACGTCGATGCCGCCGCCCGAGCCGAGATCGAGCACCACCTGGCCCGGCTTCAACTCGATCAGCGCGGTGGGATTGCCACATCCCAGCGAGGCCAGCACCGCACCCTCAGGGATCAGCCCCTTCTCACCAGCGCTGTAGAGATTGGCGGTAATGGGGTCGCAGCAGCGGAGGGCCGGGTCGCAACAGGCGGCCAGGCTTCCTGCCCCAGCAACGGCGCGGGCGGCGCTGCCGTATTTCTGCTTTACTTTCTCTTTTACCTGGGCGGCGGTTTCCATTCCGCCTCCTTTCGTATACGTCAAGGCAAATATATTCTTTTTGGATACATCTGTCAAGGCGTATATTATGAGGTATGGGCCGCGTCTCCAAATCGTTCAATCTGGCTCGCTTGTTCGCCGCGCTTTCCGATCCCACGCGCCTCAGGCTGCTGAACCTGATGGATGGGCGCGAGGTGTGCGTCTGTTATTTTGTGGAAATTCTGAAACAGAGCCAGCCGAAGATATCGAGGCATCTGGCCTATCTGCGCAATGCCGGAATTGTGAGCGCGCGGCGCCAGGGGAAGTGGATGCATTACAGCATGGAACGGCCGGAGGATGCCGGAGCCGCCGCAATTCTGGATGCCACCCTCATGTCCTTCAGAGCGGACCCGGAGATGCGGTCGGATCTGGCGAGGCTTAGCAAGGCATGCGGCGAACCGCAGCGCTTTGTCACCCTGCAAGGAGCGCCGGTGCCAACCCGCCTGGAGACGCGCCTGGCTTAAGTCTTTTCAGCAATCAGCAGGCGCAGGTCGCGCAGATTGTGGCCGGTGGGGCCGGTCACTACCGCATCGCCCAGGGCGGTAAACATGGGGCAGGCATCGAAATTGACCAGCGACACCTTGAGGTGAAATCCGAAGGCATGGGCGCGGGTGACGGTGGTGGGGTCGGCGATGGCCCCGGCCATCTGGGTGTTGCCGTCGATGCCGTCGGAGCCGGCGCTGAGCACGGTGAGCCGTTGGCCCTCGTACTGCTCCAGTTCCAGCGCGCAAGCCATGACAAATTGCTGGTTGCGGCCCCCGGCGCCGGGGGTGCGGTCCATAGTCACCGTGACCTCGCCGACGGAGATCAGGCAGAGGCGCGGGTGGACGGCGCGCAGGGCATGGAAGCGCTCCAGCAGATAGCGGGCGGCGTCGGCGTAGTCCCAATCGTCGCAGGAGTTGTCCACCACCGCGTGGTATCCGCGCACTCAGCGCCAGGGCGCGGGCGTTCTCCATCAGGTCATGGCTGGAGAGCAGAATCTCGAAGACCGAATCGCGAAAGGCCTCGTCCTCGCCGCTCATGGTGGCGGCCGCGGTAACGCGGCGCGCGGGAACGGCATCGGCTTTGGACAGGCGGGGAAAGAAGGGCGGCCGCCAGCCCTTGTTGCCGGGCGACTCGGGCAGGTCAACGCGCTCAAAGAAGGCGCGGATGGAGGCCGGCAATTTTTCGGCCAGATGGTATTTAGCCAGCAGCTCGCGCACCTCGGCCACGGTGGAGTGATCGGGCGAAGTGGGGCCGGAGGAGAGCGCGTCCAGCGAGCGCAGGGGCACGTCGGGCAGCAACAGGCTCACCTTGGCGGCCTCCGGCGCGGCCATGGCCAGCCGCCCGCCCTTGACCGCGGAAAAATGCTTGCGCAGCGTATTGATCTCGCCGATGGGCGCGCCCGAGGCCAGCAGCAACTGATGGAAGGCGATGGTCTCATCGAGCGTGATCTGGGGGTCCAGCGGCAGGTCGAACATGGCCGATCCGCCGCCGGAGATGAGAAAGAAGATCAGCGTATCTTTTTTAGCTTTTTTCAGCAGCGCCAGCGCGGCGCGGGCCGCAGCGAAGGAGTCCTCGTTGGGCAGCGGGTGGCCACCCTCAAAGTAGCGAAAGCGCCAGTTGCGGGTTTTGGGCAACTGGTTGCTGCAGCAGATGCCGCGCATGCCCTGGCGGCGCTTCATGCGGTCCAGCAGCGTATCCAGCATGGGCCCGGCGGCCTTGCCCAGCGCAATCACGAAGATGCGCTTGTAGCTGGAGAGATCGATGGCGGCCGGACCGCTGCCGTCGGGCATAAGCCGGTGCATTACGTTGCCCTCGAAGCGAATGCGCCGGTCGAATGCCGATGCGATGTTGCAGGCCACCACGGCGCCTTTGAAGATTTCAGTGGCCGTGGCGTGCATGGATTCCAGGGTGATGTCGCTGACCGGGGTCATGGCAGTTGCTCCTTCAGCCAACCGCTGAGCGCTTGCTGCATGGGAGCCAGTTGACCTGTAAAGAAGTGATCGCCGCCGGGGAGGAGCAGCAGACGTTTGGGTTGGGCGGCGGCGGCAGCCATTTGCGCCAACTGTGCGGCAGGCGCGAACTGGTCGTGGTCTCCGCTGAGAAAGAGCTTGGGAAGGGCGCAACCCGCGAGGAAGGGATAGTGAAGATCGCGGCCATCGGCGTGGGTAGGCAGCCCCAGGGCAGCCAGCGCGCGGAGATTTGCCCTGTTTCCGGCCTGGCCCTGGCCGCAACAGGCTTTGAGCGCCATGACTGCGCCAAAGCTATATCCAACCACCACCAGCGGACGCCGGTATTTGTTCTCAAGCCAGTGGAGAGCCGCCAGCACGTCTCCGCTCTCTGCTTCGCCGTCGTGCGCGCCCTGGCTCAAGCCGGCGCCGCGAAAGTTGAAGCGCAAGACCGGCCAGCCCAGCCCCCATGCAGGGTGGTTGAGAACCTTCATGGCGTGGTAGACCACCTTGTTGTGCATCGTGCCGCCAGCCAGCGGATGGGGATGGCAGACCAGCGCCGCGAAAGGCGCATGCGGCGCGCCCAGGTTCTCGAGCGCCTCCAGCCGGCCAGCGGGGCCGGTCAGAACGATACTTCGCAAACTGGCGCCTGGCATCCTTGCCTCCGCCGGACCCGGATCCTCCGAGGATGAACAAGGTTGCACGGGTGCGCTGGTGGTGGCCATTCCACTCACCATTCTACGCGCTGGTGGAAGGTTCGTTTTCCTCCCCGCGAGGTTGCCGCGGAGGGTTCCCGGCATCTGTGCGGGCTCTGGAAAAAGGCTGATCGGACTGGATCGAGAAGGGCAATCACCCCGTGAGGTATTCTGGCAACATCATGACCGTTCGTCAGCCCGCGAATCCTGGAGATCCTGCTCGTCCTTTTGACCCTATTGGTTTTACCCGCCAGTTGTGCGCCATCGAATCCACCACCTACCACGAGGGCGCGGTGGGCGACTTTCTAGCCGATTTTCTCGGGGGCCGCGGCTGGGCTGTCGAAAAGACTCCCGTAGAACAGCCGAGCGAGAACGCCGGCGGCGGCCCGCGCTGGAACGTCTATGCCGGCGCGGCCAGCGAGACCCCCGACCTGGTCTTTTCCACGCACATGGATACCGTTCCGCCTTATATCCCCTTCAGCGAGGATGCGGATTTCATGTATGGCCGGGGCGTCTGCGACGCCAAGGGCATCATCGCCGCGCAGGCGGCCGCCGCCGAGGCGCTGCGCGCGGCGGGGCTTCGGATTGGGTTGTTGTTCGTCTCCGGCGAGGAGCGCGACTCCGCCGGCGCCAGTGCCGCCAACCTGGCTCCCAAGGGCAGCCGCTTCCTGATTAACGGCGAGCCCACCGGCAATCGCCTGGCACTGGCCTCAAAGGGCGCACTGCGCGCGGCCTTCAAGTCCACGGGCAAGATAGCCCACTCCGCTTATCCCGAGCTGGGCGAGAGCGCCATCCACAAGCTGGTCAAGGTGCTCGCGAAACTGCTGGCCATGCCGCTGCCGGTGCTGGAAGGCATTGGACCCAGCACGCTCAATATCGGCCAGATTCACGGCGGCCACGCCCCCAACGTCATCGCCGACCATGCCGAGGCGCAGGTGCTGGTGCGCACGGTCACCGACTCGGCCCCGGTGCGCGCCGCGCTCAAGGAAATCGCGGGCGATCAGGCCGAGGTGGAATTCACCCTCGACACTCCCTTCGTGCGCCTGCGCGCCATCGAAGGCCTGCCCACCATGGTAGCTATGTTCTCCACCGACATTCCGCAGTTGAGCAACTGGGGCGAGCCGCTGCTGCTCGGCCCCGGCTCCATTCACGTAGCTCACACGCCGCAGGAAAAGCTGGCGAAAAAGGAATTGCTGGAGGCGGTGGAGTTATATATTAAGGTGGCAAAACAATTGTTGACATAAAGCTTGTTGCCTTTTCGAAAGACTGCTGGATCGAACAGGATAATCAGTCAATACAAGAGAGAGGGAGGGTTTTCCGATGACTTTATCGCGCCGCAAATTCCTGGGCACGGCGTTGACCGCCGGCGCTTCGGGACTAATTGTCAATGCCGCGTCGGCAAGCGCCGCCGCGCCCGCGCCTGATTTGCTGGTGCTAGAAAACGATCATTGGCTGCTGGCCATCGACCGGGAGACCGGCTGCGTGGCCAGGCTGGAATCGAAGGACCAGGCCTGGAAGATGCAGGGCGCCGGGATGCGCCTGCACGTGCCCGCCCCGGAACATCGTTTTCACTATCTCACCGAACGCCATGCCGGCAGGCCGCGGATGGAGCCGGACGGCGCGCACGCGACCATGACCTGGAGCGGTTTTGAAAGCGAACGCATGGGCAAGCTCGACATCGAGGTGAAAGAAACAGTCCGGCTGGAAGGAGCAGGCGTCCATTTCAGTTATGAGATCCGCAACGGCAGCCAGGCTGTGATTGAGAGTTATACCTATCCGCGCCTCAAGGGACTCAAGCCTCCTGCCGGAGACAAGCATATGCGGCAGGCAGCATGGAGTTACAGCGGGATGGGTTCCTCCAGCCTTTGGCCGACATTTGGCAGCCAGGTCGGTTACTGGGGATATGACACTCCAGCCCAGTTGCGCAACCTGGGCACTGACATTCAGTTCTGCATGGTCCTGAGCGACACGCGCGGACTCTATGTGGGTTATCACGATCCAGGCCAGAAACAGGTGGTGCAAATCTGCTTCGCTTTATCTCCTGCCTATGCCGATTCATTCAATAAAAACGATATTGATTCCTCCGGCAAGGTTGCCGATGCAACCATCGGCATCGATCCCAATCACTTATGTTTTGTGCAGCCCGGCGGCAGCCAGCGCTCCGAGGCGCTGGTGCTGGAAGCCTTCAGCGGCGATTGGCATGTGGGCGCGGATATTTACAAAGCCTGGCGCGGCACCTGGTACCAGGCACCAAAGACGCCTAAGTGGGTGCAGGACGTGCATTCATGGCAGCAGATACAGATCAACTCATCCGAGGACCGGCTGTCCTTCCCCTACAAAGATCTGACTAAGTACGCTGAGGCCTGCAAACGCTGGGGAGTCAAAGCCATTCAGTTGACCGGATGGCAGATGGGCGGCCAGGACCGGGACTTTCCACTGCATGACATCGATCCCCGGCTGGGCACAGCGCAGGAGTTCAAAGAGGCCATCGCCCAAAGCAAAGCGATGGGCGTGGAGATCATCCTCTTCAACAAATATGCATGGGCAGACGTGACCGGACCGGCCTATGCGAGCGACTTCAGGAAGTTTGCCATCGAGGACCCATACGGAAACCCGTACCAGTTCAACGGCTATAACTACGACACGCCTACGCAGATCGACGGAATTAATGCCAGGCACGGAACCGGAATGTGCCCGGCAAGCCCGGCCTGGAGAAAGCGGGCGCTTACAGAGTTCCGCAAGAGCGTTGAGTCAGGCGCAAGCGGCATCCTATTTGACGAGTGCCAATGGCACATGAGCCCCTATTGCTTCTCAAAAAGCCACGGCCATGGCGTGCCGGGCGCTGTTTTCTCCGGCGATGTGCCGCTGATTGAAGGATTCAGGAGCATCGTCGATCCCGAGGAGTTTCTCTTCGCCGGCGAATCGCCCTACGATATTCAATTGCAGACTTATGATATGTCTTACTTCCGCATCAGCCAGGGCTTTGTTCCGCTGGGCAGATATATCGATCCTTTCGCGCCTATGTTGGTTGCCATCATCGGGTGGAACGACCGGCAGATGATCAATGCCTGCCTGCTTTACCGCTTCGCCATGAGTTATGAGCCGCGCGACTTTCACGGCCAGCTCGACGAGATGCCGGTTTCGATGAGTTATGGCCGCGCGGTGGACGATCTGAGGCGCAGATACCGGGAGTGGGTCTGGGATGCGGAGTTCCGCGACACGCTGGGCGCAGAGGTGACCGCGGGCGGCGCGCCTCTGGACACATATACGGTGTTCCGGCGCAAAGACGGGCGGCGCGCGGTAGCATTGGCCAACATGAGCGATGCCGATCCTATGGTTTGCGAGGTTTCACTCGACCATGCAAGGCGGGCGGAGCTGAAATTGGTCACTCCCGAGCAGCCCGAAGCAAGGCCCTGGGCGGGCAAACTGGAACTGGCTCCGGGATCAGCCGCGGTTGTTCTGGAAGGTTAATGGGCGAAGTTACAACTTCTTTATGCTGGTGGATTCAGGCATAACTCATGTATCCTCAGCGCATGCATAAGAACGTTACCCCATCGCACGGCGGCGCCAACCTGCTGGAATCAGCAGCGTCTTCCTATCTGCGCTCGGCGCGGCATCAGCCGGTGAAGTGGCAGGCGTGGGGCGAGGCGGCCTTTGCGCAGCGCCCAAGCCGAGGACAAGCCCATCCTGCTGGATATCGGCGCGGTGTGGTGCCACTGGTGCCACGTGATGGACCGCGAGTCTTACGAGAACCCGGAGATCGCCGCGGTCATCAACCGGAATTTTGTGGCCGTGAAGGTGGACCGCGACGAGCGGCCCGACGTGGACGCGCGCTACCAGGCGGCGGTTTCAGCCATCAGCGGGCAGGGCGGCTGGCCGCTGACCGCGTTTCTCACTCCCGACGGGCGGCCCTACTTCGGCGGCACCTATTTTCCGCCCGACGACCGCTACGGGCGGCCGGGCTTTGGGCGGGTGCTGGAGGCCATGGCCCAGGTGTGGCGCGAGCGCCGCGACGAGGCGCTGGAGACCGCCGCCAGCGTGATGGCCGCCATCGAGCACAACGAAAGCTTCTCCGGCCGCGGCGGCGAACTGACGCTGGCCCTGGTGGACAAGATTGCCGGCTCGGTCCTGGCCAGGTTCGATCCCGCGCAACGGCGGCTTCGGCTCGCAGCCCAAGTTTCCCCATCCGGCGGCGCTGGACCTGCTGCTGGAAGTGGCCATGAGCCGCGACAACGACCAGGCCCGCGACGCCTTCACCACCACGCTGGAAAAGATGGCGCGCGGCGGCGTCTACGACCAGTTGGCCGGCGGCTTCCATCGCTACAGCGTGGATGAGCGCTGGGTGGTTCCGCACTTCGAGAAGATGCTCTACGACAACACCGAGCTGCTGCGCAACTACGTGCACGGCTTCCAGAGCCTGGTGCGCGAGGATTTTCGCGCAGACGGCGCAGGAGATCGTGGCCTGGCTGGACGCGACCATGACGCGACCGCGAGCGCGGCGGCTTCTACGCCTCGCAGGACGCCGACATCAGCCTCGACGACGACGGCGACTACTTTACCTGGACCCTGGACGAAGCGCGCGCCGTGCTGGACCCGGCCGAGCTGGATTTTGCATCGAGTTACTGGGACATCGGCGAGCTGGGCGACATGCACCACAACCCGGCCAAGAATGTGCTTCATGTGAAGCAGACGCTGACAGAAGTCGCGGCGCAAACCGGCCAGGCAGAGGAGCAACTGCGAGCCCTGCGCGACTCGGCGCGGCGCAAGCTGCTGGCGGCCCGCGCCGCGCGGCCCACGCCCTTCATCGACCGCACGCTTTATACCGGCTGGAACGCGATGGCCGTGACGGCTTACCTGGAGACGGCGCGGGTGCTGCGCATGGACGCGGCGCGGGAGTTTGCGCTGCGCACGCTCAACCGGCTGCTCGACGAGGCCTGGGACGGAGCCGCCGCGCTGCAGCACGTGATCGCCTATCCCCGCAAAGCAGCAAGGGGCAGAGAAGGTTCCCGGCACGCTGGACGATTACGCCTTTACCGTTCACGCCTGCATCGACGCCTGGCTGGCCAGCGGAAAGATGAACTTCTACCACGCGGCCGTGAAGCTGGCCGACGCCATGATCGCCCGCTTTTACGACCGCACGGCGGGAGCGTTCTTCGATGCCGCCACGCCCCAGAAGGGGGCCGCTCCCCTGGGCGCGCTGGCGGCGCGGCGCAAGCCTCTGCAGGACTCGCCCACGCCGGCCGGCAACCCCACCGCCGCCTCGGCCCTGCTGCGCCTTGAAGCCCTGAGCGGGCGCGCGGAGTATCGCGAGATCGCCGAGGATACGCTCGGCTCCTTTGCCGGCATCGTGGAGCACTTCGGCCTCTACGCCGGCAGCTACGGGCTGGCGCTGGAGCGGCTGCTGCTGGATCCGGTGCAGGTGGTGGTGGTGGGTTCAGGCCCCGAGGCCGCCCGCCTGGAGGCAATGGCCGTGGCGCGCTTCGCCGTCAACAAGACGGTGATGCGCATCGCACCGTTCCGGCTGGTTCGAGGGGGGATTCCCGAGGCGCTGGCAGAGACGCTGCTTCAGGTTCCCAAGCCGGCCGGAGCCCAGGCGTGGGCGCTGGTGTGCCGCGGGCGCACCTGCCTGCCGCCCATAACCGATGCCGAGGCGCTGGTGGAAGCTTTGGAAAACCAGCTTTGAAGGCCGGAATTTCCGGATTATTTTTTCTGAATCCCCGGTGCGATTGCGCTTTTCGACCCCGCGCCGGATTGTTACAATCTGGGTTGGAGCCACAACTTCCCCGCAATTGAGAAGACAACTTTTTGAGGAGTGATGGAATGGTAACGGCAGTTTACAGCGCTAGTGTGCCCAAGCCGGCCGCCGGCTCCGGCGGCCTGAGCCCTCAACAGTTGGTCGAGGTCTACCGGCTGATGGTTCTCTCCCGCCGCGTGGACGACCGCGAAATCCTGCTCAAGCGGCAGCAGAAGGTCTTCTTCCAGATCTCGGCCGCGGGCCACGAGGCGCTGCAAGTAGGCGCGGCGCTGGCCATGCGTCCCGGCTACGACTGGTTTTTCCCCTACTATCGCGACCGCGCGCTGTGCCTGGCGCTGGGCGTAACGCCCACCGAGATGATGCTGCAGGCCGTGGGCGCGGCCACCGATCCGGCCAGCGGCGGCCGCCAGATGCCCACCCACTGGAGCAGCCGCGCCCTGCATATCGTCAGCACCTCTTCAGCCACCACCACGCAACTGCTGCATGCCGTGGGCTGCGCGGAGGCCGGCCGCTACTTCAGCCATCATCCCGAGGCCGCGGCTTCGGCCCAGGGCGACTATCGCGCCTTCCACGACGTGGAGTTCCACGGCGATGAAGTGGTCTTTACGGCGCTGGGCGAGGGTTCCACCTCCCAGGGCGAGTTCTGGGAGGCGCTCAACACCGCCTCCAACCGCAAGCTGCCGGTCATCTTCTGCGTGGAGGACAACGGCTACGCCATCAGCACCCCGGTGGAGGTGAACACGCCCAGCGGGAACATCTCCAGGCTGGTAGCCAACTTCCCCAACTTCCACTTTGCCGAGATCGACGGCACCGATGCGGAGGTCAGCCTGCGGGCATTTGAGAGTGCAGTGGCGCACTGCCGCGCCGGTCTGGGACCGGCTTTTGTCCACGGCCACGTAGTGCGGCAGTACTCGCACGCGTTTTCCGACGACGACAAACATTACCGCCCCACGGCGGAGCGCGAGGCCGTGGCCATGCGCGATCCGCTCACCCTGATGCGGGCGCGCCTTTTGCGCGAGGGGATTCTGACCGCGGAGCAGATCGATGCGCTCGAAGAGCAAGTGGACCGCGAGGCCGCCGAGGCCGGCGAGCGCGCTTTGGAGGCTCCGCTGCCCGAGGTGGCGGGAATCGCGGCGCACGTCTACTCCGAGAACCTGGACCCCACCAGCGCGGCTTTTGCCGCCGAACAGGCGCAGGCGCCGGGCGCCTCCGGCGGGGGAAAGAGCGGCGGCGCCAAGGGAAGCGGCCCGCGCACCATGGCCGACCTTATCAACGCCTGCCTGCACGACGAGATGCGCCGCGATCCGCGCATCGTGGTCTATGGCGAGGACGTGGCCGACGCCAGCCGCCAGGAAGTGCTCGATGAAGTGGAGGGCAAGGGCGGAGTCTTCAAGCTCACCGCCGGCCTGCAAACCGAATTCGGCTCCGAGCGGGTCTTCAACTCGCCGCTGGCGGAGGCCAATATCGTGGGCCGGGCCGTGGGCTACGGCGTGCGGGGGATGAAGCCGGTGGTGGAGATACAGTTCTTCGACTATATCTGGCCGGCCATGCACCAGATTCACAATGAGCTGGCGCTGATGCGCTGGCGCTCCCACGGCGCGTGGAGCTCACCGGCCGTGGTGCGCGTGCCTATCGGCGGCTATCTGACCGGCGGCTCCATTTATCATTCGCAATCCGGCGAGAGCATCTTCACCCACATTCCGGGCCTTCGCGTGGTCTTTCCCTCCAACGCCCTGGACGCCAACGGGCTCTTGCGCACCGCCATTCGCTGCGACGATCCAGTGCTGTTTCTGGAACATAAGCGGCTCTACCGCGAAACCTATGGGCGCGCGCCTTATCCGGGGCCGGAGTTCGCCATTCCCTTCGGCAAGGCCAAGATCGTTCGCCCCGGCACGCACATGACTCTCGTCACCTACGGCGCCATCGTGCCGCGCGCATTGCAGGCGGCGCAAAAGGCGCAGCGGCAGCACGGCATCGAGGTGGAGATCATCGACCTGCGCACCCTCAACCCCTACGACTGGGAGGCCATCGCCGCCTCGGTCAAAAAAACCAGCCGGGTGATCGTGGCTCACGAGGATATGCTCAGTTGGGGTTACGGCGCGGAGATCGCGGCGCGCATCGCGGATGAACTTTTCGACTGCCTCGACGCGCCGGTGCGCCGCATCGGTTCCATGGACACCTTTGTGGCCTACCAGCCGGTGCTCGAAGACGCCATCCTGCCCCAGCCGGAGACTATTCTCAAGGCCATCGTGGAACTGAAGACATACTGATCCCCTCCTTTGGGACCAACGGTATCCAGCGCCCGCCGGATACAATACTGGGATGGAGTCTTGCACCAACCAGGCAGGGCCACCGGCATGAAGAATTACCTGCGCCTGCTGCGCTACGGGCTGCCCTACCTGCTGCAGTGGCTGCCGGGAGTGATGCTGCTGGCCGTGGCGGGCCTGCTCGATGCCTTGCGGATGGCGCTCTTTGTGCCCATCCTGGGCGTGGTTCTCCGGCCCAACAACCCCTCCAGCGCTTTGCCCCTGTTTCCCTTCGCTCCGCCCAAGTGGCAGTTCGATGTGCATGAATTTGCCCCGCACTGGATGCACAACGCCTGGACGGTGGTGGCCTTCGCCCTGATCGGCTCGACGATTATCAAGGGGCTGTGCGACTATCTGGGCACCTACCTGGTGAACTACGCCGGCTTCGGCACCATCACCGACCTGCGCAATCACCTCTACGAAGCCACCCTGCGCCGCTCATCGAGCTTCTTTCACAAGCACCCCACCGGCACCATTCTCTCCACGCTCATCAACGACGTGGATCGCGTGCAGACCTGCAGTCAGCTCGGTGATCGGCGAGTTTCTGCAGCAGTTCTTCACCTTTGTGGTCGACCATGATCCTGGTGATCGCGCTGGGCGGCCGTCTGAGCTGGGCGCTGTTGCTCTTTGTGCCGGTGGTCATCACCTCATCGCGCCAGCATCGGCGCGTTCGGTGCGCACCCGCACCCGCACCGGCCAGGACAAGCTGGCCGAAATCCAGAACATCCTGCATGAGACGGTGACCGGCAACCGCATCGTGAAGGCCTTCAACACCGAGCTGTGGGAGATTCTGCGCTTCAGGAAGGCCGCCGCCCGCCTGTTCCGCGCCAACCTGCGCAGCGTGCGCATTCAGTCCATCAGCTCGCCGCTGATGGACACCATCGGCTCGGTGGCCATCGCCCTGCTGCTGTGGATCGGCCGCAACGAGATTCAGCACGGGCGCATGACCGCCGAGGTCTTCATCGCCTTCATCATCGTCCTCTTCAAGCTCTACGACCCGGTGCGCAAGTTCGCCACTTTCTACAACAGCTTCCAGCAGGCCATGGGCGCTTCGTCGTCCATCTTCGGCTTCTTCGACGCCGAGGACGACGTGAAGGAACGCCCGCACGCCGTCACGCTGAAGACCTTCAAGCAGACCATTCAGTTTGAGAACGTGGGCTTCTCCTACTCGACCGAAGAGGGCGAGCACCAGATTCTGCACAACGTCGATCTTGATGTGCGCGCCGGCGAGGTGCTGGCCCTGGTGGGACCCAGCGGCGCCGGCAAGTCCACGCTGGTCAACCTGATTCCGCGCTTCTTCGACGTCACCTCGGGCCGCATTCTCATCGACGGCCACGACCTGCGCGATCTGACCCTGGCCTCGCTGCGCCGCCAGGTGGCCCAGGTGACGCAGGAGACCATCCTCTTCAACGACACGGTGCGCAACAACATCGCCTACGGCCAGCCGGAGGTGCACGCTCGAACTGGTGGAGCAGGCGGCGCGCAACGCCCTGGCCCACGACTTCATCCTGCACATGCCGCAGGGCTACGACACGGTGATCGGCGAAAAGGGCTTCCGGCTCTCCGGCGGCGAGCGCCAGCGCCTGGCCATTGCCCGCGCCATTCTCAAGGACGCGCCGATCCTGATTCTGGACGAGGCCACCTCGGCGCTGGACGCCGAGAGCGAGTCGCTGGTGCAGGCGGCGCTGGCCAACCTGATGCAGGGGCGCACCGTGCTGGTGATCGCCCACCGGCTGTCCACCATTCGCCGCGCCAACCGCATCGCCGTGCTGGAGGACGGGCGCATCACCGCCATCGGCTCCCACGAGGAGCTGCTGACCTCCTCGCCGACCTATCAGCGGCTCTATCAATTGCAATTCATGGACGTGCCCGAGGCGCAGGGACCGGACTCCGCTGGAACAGGACCCGCCGCAATTGGAGCTGGCTCTCACCGTCGAGCCGCAGGAGTAGCAAGAATGCCGATTTATTCGATGACCGGGTTTGCGCGGGTTCAGGTTGCGCGTGCACGATCAGCTCAGTTACACGCTGAGCCTGAAGAGCGTGAATCACCGTTTTCTCGATCTGCAGTTGCGCCTGCCGCTCGGGCCTGGACGCGCTGGAGATGGAGCTGCGCAAGGCGCTCAAGGACAACCTGGTGCGCGGCCACGTGGAGCTGACTCTCTCAATCGATCGAATCGACCGGCAGACCAGCGACAGGCGGGCTACAATCGCGAACTGGTGGCCGGCTACCTTGCGGCCTTTGCCGCGGCGCGCGACGAGTTTGGGCTCACGGGCGAGCCGGACCTGAACGCGGTTCTGCGCCTGCCCGGCGCTTTGCAGAACGACAACCGGCGGCGAAGAGGATCTGGCCGCTCTGGCCGAAAGCGTGCAGCAAGGAGATTGCGCCGCTGCTGGAGCAGTTGAAGACCATGCGCGCGCGCGAGGGCGAGGCGCTGGAGGCGATTCTGCACGGCAACGCTGGACCGGCTGGCCGAGGCGACCGAGGGAGTGGCTGCGCTGCGTCCCGAGATCGAAGCAGCGCTACCAGGAGCGGCTGACGCAGCGGCTGGAGGCGGCCACGGGGCCGGAGTTCAACCGCCAGCGGCTGCTGGAGGAAGTGGCGGTGCTGGTGGAGCGCAGCGACATTGCCGAGGAGCTGGCGCGCATGACCACCCACATCGGCGCACTTCCGCGAGCTGCTGGCGGCCGGCGGCGAGGTGGGCAAGAAGCTGGATTTTCTGCTCCAGGAGATGAACCGCGAGGCCAACACCCTGCTCTCCAAGACCGGCGGCGTGGGCGGCAAGGGAACGCGCATTACCGAACTGGGGCTGGCCATGAAGGCGGAGATCGAAAAGGCCCGCGAACAGATTCAGAACGTGGAATGAAATTAGCTGCCAGCTTCTAGCCGCTAGCTCCTGAGCTCTTCTTTGCTCGAAGTTAGAATCCTGGTTCCGGCAAGGAAAAAGCCAGGAGCTAGAGGCTAAAGCTAAGGGGCAAGAGGATAATCAAAGGAACGATACCATCGTGGCAGGAATTCTCTTCATCATTTCGGCGCCCTCGGGCTCGGGCAAAAGCACGCTGGTGAGCGAGCTGCGCAAGCAGGTGAGCGGCGTGGACTTCGCCGTTTCCTGGACCACGCGCGCCCCGCGCGGCTCAGAGGAGAACGGGCGCGAATACAACTTCACCACCCGCGAGGAATTTGAGCGCATGATCGCCGCGGGCGTGTTCCTGGAGCATGCCGAGGTCTTCGGCAACTACTACGGCACGGCGCGCCAGTCGCTGGAAGAGGCGCGCCGCCGCCGGTCACGACCTGCTGCTGGACATCGACGTGCAGGGCGCCGCGCAGGTGCGCGCCAAAGATGCCCGAGGCGGTGAGCATCTTTGTCCTGCCGCCCAACCCCAGGGTGCTGCGCACCCGGCTGCGCAACCGCAGCCGCGCCGAGGGCGTGGTGAACGAGGAGGAAGTCTTCCGGCGGCTCAGCGAGGCCAGCAGGGAGATTGAGAATTATCGCGAGTACGGTTATATTCTGGTCAACGACATTCTGGACCGGGCGGTGGCGCAACTGGAGGCCATCGTGCTGGCGGAGCGCTATTACCGCAATGGCGAAGCCATCGCCTACCGTTCGCGCCGGGTGTTGGAGGTCGCCGCGGCCTGCCTGCAGATCAACTCGCAGGAGCGGCTCAAGCCGGTGCTGGAGGCCTTTGGCGTTCTTGGACTCCTCCAGCCAGCAGCTGTTCAACTTTGAGGACGACTCCGACGAGGAGGACTCCGAGGAGGCCAAGGAGTAACCCGATGACGATTGAGACCAGCTTCGATTCCAACTACCGCAAGGTTCTGGTCGCCGCGCGTCGCGCCCGCCAGATGCAGAGCGGCTCCCATGCTCTTGTCCCCACCCAGTCCACCAAGGCCTGCCGCATCGCCCAGGAAGAGATCGACGCCGGCAAGATCGCCTACGTCAAAGCCGACGTGCCGGTGGTCAAGCCGCGGTGGAAGGCCCGGCCATTCCCATCCTGCTGAGCTAGCCTTCCCGGCTTCCACTACCGAAACCGGCTACAATCGAGCCATGAGAGTCACGGTGGGCGTCTCCGGCGGAATTGCCGCGTACAAGGCGGCGGAGCTGGTGCGCGCCCTGCAGCGCCAGGTCCTTGAAGTCCACGTGGTGATGACCGCGGCGGCCTGCAAGTTCGTCCAGCCGCTCACCTTTGCCGCCCTCACCGGCCACAAAGTCATCACCAGCCTGTGGGAGGAATGGGACTCCGCCGCAAGCCAGCACCG
The DNA here is from genome assembly GCA_963796085.1 of uncultured Acidobacteriaceae bacterium. Taxonomy (GTDB): domain Bacteria; phylum Acidobacteriota; class Terriglobia; order Terriglobales; family Acidobacteriaceae; genus Telmatobacter. Next base: position 75,023 of record CAWCKF010000011.1, read on the forward strand.
AGCAGAACGGCATCGAGCACATCGGCGAGGCGCAATGGGCCGACGCGCTGGTGGTGGCCCCGGCCACGGCCAACATCCTGGCCAAATTCGCCCACGGCATCGCCGACGATTTTCTGACCACCATGTACCTGGCCACGACCGCGCCGGTTCTGGTGGCGCCGGCCATGAACGTGAATATGTGGGAGCATGCGGCCACGCAGGCCAACCTGGAAATCCTGCGCGCAGCGCGGCGTGCGCGTGGTGGAGCCGGGTACGGGCGATCTGGCCTGCGGCATGGTGGGCGCGGGGCGCATGGCCGAGCCGGAGGCCATCGCCGATGCCGTTCTCGGCGTTCTGGGCCGCCGCCACGACCTGGCCGGCGAAGTTCTGCTGGTCACCGCCGGAGGCACCCGCGAAGCCCTGGACCCGGTCCGCTATCTGGGCAACCGTTCCAGCGGCAAGATGGGCTACGCCCTGGCCGAAGCCGCGCAAAGCCGCGGAGCGAAGGTGATTCTGGTCAGCGGTCCCTCGGCCCTGCATGCGCCCGCGCACTGCGAACTGGTGAAGGTCACGACGGCGGAGCAGATGCGGCAGGCGGTGCTGGAACGCATGACCGAGGCCACGCTCATCATCAAAGCGGCCGCGGTAGCCGACTACCGGCCGGTTACGGTCTCCGAACAGAAGCTCAAGCGCGCCGGCCGCATCACGCTCGAACTCGCGCCTACTGAAGACATTCTGGCCGAGGTGGTGCGCCGCCGCCGGCCCGGCCAGCTCATCATCGGCTTTGCCGCGGAGACCGAGAACCGCATGGAGAACGGCCGCGCCAAGCTGCTGAGCAAGGGCGCGGATGCGATTGTGGTCAACGATGTGACGGGCGACGGCGTGGGCATCGACGCCGATCTGAACGCCGCCACCTTCCTCACCATGAGCACGGCCACCGAGATGCCCGAGATGCCCAAGCGCCAGCTGGCCGACCGCATCCTCGACGAGATTCTCACCCTGCGCCGCCCCCGCCCGCTGGTGCTCGAATTCGAGGAGCACCAGGATGAGAAATCCAGGCAGGACCAGGTTCTGAGCCAGACCGCCCGCCGGCAACTGATCGTGGAGTAATGACGTTGGCGCCAACGCTTGACCCTTTAACCCGCGAAGCATTGGCGGAGCGCCTGCGCTTCTATCGCGATCTCGGCCTGACGGAGTTCTACCGCCGGCCTGTGGACCCGGTGCTTACAGCCCAGCTTGTTGCTGAGCCGGAGCCGTCCGCGCAACCCGAAACCGCAACGGTTAACAAACAAGTGCCGGGCGCCCCATCCTTGCGCCTTTTTTCTGGCGAAAGGGTGGGAGAGCAACCAGCTTCCCAACCCGATTCATCCCCACCCATTCTGTTCCCGGAGGATCAGCCGATTCCGCCCCGAAAGCCCATGCCCGCGCCCCCCGCTATCGCCGCCGCCGTCCCCGCGGCCGAGCGCGCCTCCGCCCTGCAGCTTATCCGCGAGGAGATGGGCGACTGCACCCGCTGCGCGCTGCACGCAGGCCGCACCAAGCTGGTCTTTGCCGACGGCGACCCCAACGCGAGACTGATGTTTGTGGGCGAGGGCCCGGGCGCCGATGAAGACGCGCAGGGACTGCCGTTTGTGGGCCGCGCCGGGCAACTCCTGAATAACATGATCGCCGCCATGGGACTCAAACGCGAGCAGGTGTACATCGCCAACATCGTCAAGTGCCGCCCGCCCGGCAATCGCACGCCCGCGCCGGAAGAGGCCAACACCTGCTCGCAATTTCTCTTCCGCCAGATCGACGTGGTGCGCCCCCAGGTGCTGGTGGCTCTCGGCGCTACAGCGGCCACGTATCTGCTGGGCACGCGCCAGCCCCTCGCCGGTTTGCGCGGCCGCGTGCACTCGGTGCGCGGCGCCCAGCTCATCGTCACCTATCACCCGGCGTACCTGCTGCGCGATCCGCGCCAGAAGAAAGAAGCCTGGGCCGACCTGCAAATCGCCATGCGGGAACTGGGGCTGAAGCCGCCCGCAAAGGGGTGAGAAAAGAGGAAGGGAAGCAAATTTTCACCATCCCCCACTCGCAAATTTGGGTCCCCCATCCTTTCGCTTTCTTTTTGGCGAAAGGGTGGGAGACCACGAAACATGTGCGTTGGTGCATTCCCACCCTTCGCAAGGTGCGCGAAGGATGGGGCACCCAGGCCCTTCGTCGTGCCGACATCCTAGATCCCATGTCTCAAAATCGAGACATGGGGCACCCGGCATGTGCGTTGGTGCATTCCCACCCTTCGCAAGGTGCGCGAAGGATGGGGCACCCAGGCCCTTCGTCATGCCGACATTCTAGATCCCATGTCTCAAAATCGAGACATGGGGCACCTGGCGGGAGCTATTGCGGCTGAGGATCAGCCCCTGAGCCTCCGCGCCGAAAGACCAGGCCTGATTCAGTCGCAACTGCATTTGCAGGCCAGTTGGCCACCCGCCGCAATGTTGACCGTCACATTGCACGTGACCATGGCGCCTTTGCAATGCAGGGGATTTCCTGGAAGGATGCGCGCTTTCACGGTGAGTCCATTTGACTTTGCCCGGTCATAAATTCCATGGCAATGATAGTGGTTTGGGCAGTCGCCCGAGCACTCCGAAGTATTGTTGTTATTACACCACTCGTTGGCGCCATGCTGGAGCAAAGTGTTGTTGCCGTTTACGCAGGTGCTGGGCGCGGTGCAGGACACATTGGGATCGAAAGTGCCGGGCCCTGGATTGTTCTTTGCCTCACATTTATCGCAAGCTGGCTTCTGTTCTTCTTTCGGACCCTCGCTGATTGCCCCCGGGTTCCCGCCGTATTCCGTGACCGGCTCGGTGACGATAGCCACCAAATTGAAAACGCCGGTCTCCCGCCCGGTCAGGGTTCGCGACACAGTAAATAAGCCTCCGGGCTGCACATCCGAGGGATGGATGGTGAAGGTCTGATTCTCGCCGCCCTCCAGCGCGACGACCGAATCGCTATGATTGACCAGCTTGACCGGGATATCCGTCTTGAGGTCTTCGAGCCCGCGAACATCCACGGTAAGAGTCGAAGTCTCGTCCTTGCGAAGTTTCGTCTTGGTTGCGGAAAGCTTGATGCCCAGATTGCGCACCATTCCGTCCGCCTCGGCGCTTCCTTTTTGCACATGGATCGGCTTCAGGCCCACCGAATCGCTGGGGGCTTGCACCGTGGTTTTGCGGGGAGACTCGGCCAGAACCTCAGTTTTCTCGCTGCCGATGGTCACGTTCGTAGTGCTGGAGTCGCCGTCAAAGGGGCCGGGAATATTCAAGGGCCGGCCGGCCTGACTGACGGTGGGCAGATGAAAGCCGGCCGCCGTTTCTGCCGGCTTTGGCACTGCTGTTCCAGTTGGAATGGTTTCCTTAGGCACAGTTTCTGCCGGCACAGTTTCCGTTGGCACGGTCTCCGCCGGTACAGTTTCCGTTGGTACCGTTGGGGCCGGATTGATGGGCACGGCCGCGCTCGACACCTCGTTGCCTCCGGAGTCCCGGAGGACGAGGTAGGTCGCTCCGGCCGCGGCCGGAGCGCCAAACTCCAGCACCTTCTTGCCTGCCTGGGTCTTTTTATTCGCCACCTCTACCACGTATCCGTTTAACTCGTCCCCGTTCCTGGCCTGCTCCCTGGCCGTCTTGCCGGCGGGCTGGACGAAAACCGTGCCGGAAAGCGTGTCCCCGGCTGTAGCGTCATCGGGGAGGTTGACCTTGACCTTGCCATGCGGGGTATCGAAGGTAGTGGTGTTGAGCCCAAAATCGTTTTGGCTCGACGCCCCGGAACCGCTCTGCGCAAGCAGTGGAGATGCGTTCAACAGCACAAGCGCACTGACAGTTACAACCGCCACTGCCATGGCGCGAAGAATACCGCTCCGTGGATACAACATTCCTGAGACCTCCTGGGGGTAGGATTGCCGGTTTCAAGGTCCGTGGCATCCTGCCAGGGATTGCCTGAGGGGAGTCCGGCAAAAGCAGCATACATGAAAGAGAATGCAACAGTCTTCTTATTTTTTACTTATCTTTCCGGACCCAGGGGGATGAACCGCGAACGGCTAGAATCCGGCAATAAAGCCTACTTATAACCTGTAAGCCGCTCCGCTAACTCCCGCTAACTCCCGTCCTACCCCTGGTCCCTCCACAAGGCCACGCCGCCCAGCACCCCGGCTTCATTGGAGACGATGCTCACGTTCTGCGGCGGCGTGAAGGTGATCTTCTTGGTATTGCCGCCGCCCAGGTAGAGGTGGTCCCAGTTGAAGAGCTGTTTTGTCTGCTTGATGGCCGCCTGCAGCAGCTTATTCCAGTTTTTCTTGCCGAACTTGTCCAGCCCCCTGCGCCCCAGGTAGTCCTCGTAGATTCTTTTGCGCCAGGGATGGTGGCCCAGCTCCAGGCCGGGGACCAGGCGGCCGTCAGTGAACAGCGCCGCGCCCAGCCCGGTGCCCAGCGTCAGCACCAGTTCCACGCCCTGGCCCTTGATGGCCCCATAGCCGGCCACATCGGCGTCGTTGCCCACCCTGACGGGCTTCTTCCAGCGCTTCTCCAGCTCCGCCTGCAGAGGGACCTTCTGCGACCACAGGGGATGGAGGTTGACGGCCTCGTATATTACTCCGCGCTTGACCACCCCAGGAAAGCCGACCGACACGCGATCGAAATGCCCAACTACCAACTTGCGCAGTTCGTCCAGCTCGGCCAGCACCGCGTCCGGCGTAGCCACGGCAGGCGTCGGCACCCGCTGACGTTCGCTCACCGGCTTGCCGGCCGCATCCAGCAGCATGGCCTTCAGCCCCGTGCCGCCTACATCGATGGACAGCGTGATGGGGCCAGGGGTGGTGGGCAATGCGCTGGGCGATGCGCCGGGCGCGTAATCGGCGGTCGTTGCAGTCATGGGTGTCACCGCAATGAATTGTATTGCCTGTGACCGGGATTGCAATATGCCGCCTGTGTGGACCGCTATTTACCTCCTGCCGCCACGGGCTGAAACTCCTCATTCATCCAGTTCTTCAGCGCGTCCATATTTTGCGGCCGCCCCAGGAAATCCTTCACCAGCCCGGCTGCCGGCTTGCCCGCTCCCGGCTCCAGCACGGCCCGCCGGTAGCGCATGGCCGTGGGCCCGTCCAGCAGGTTGCGCCGGTCAAACTGGGCAAAGAAGTCGATGGCAATCACCTTGTCGAGCACATAAGTGTAATAGTTCGACGCGTAACCGGTGAGGTGCGTAAACGATGCATACATGCGATCGCCCTCTACCGGCGTGTAGGGGCTGAAGCGCTGGTCGTCGGCCTTGAGGAGGGCGTCGAAATCCACGCTCTCCGGCGCCTGGTTATGCACCTGGAGCGAGTAGGTGGTGGCCCAAAGCTGGCCCTGCAGCCAATGGCCGCGCCCGTAAGCGCTGGCGGCATTCATCTTCGCAATCAAGCCGGCCGGAATGATTTCGCCCGTCTGGTAGTGCTTGCCAAAGGCCTGCAGGATGGCCGGGTCGTGGAACATCTCCTCCAGCATCTGCGAGGGCGATTCGATGAAGTCTCCCTCCACGTTGAAGCCCCCCGCTCCGGACCACTGGCCCTGGCTGCCCAGGATGTGATGCATGAGGTGGCCGAACTCGTGGAAGAAGGTTACCACCTCGTTGTACTGCATCAGCCCGGGATCGCCCGCGGCGCCTCCGGAGAAGTTGCACACCAGCATGCCCTCGGGAAGCTGTTGACCGCGAATGCCGGGAATCACGGGAGCGCTGGAGAACCATTTGTCCTTGCCCTGGCGCGGATGCATATCCAGGTAGATGCGCCCCAGCAGCTTGCTCTGGCTGCCTTGGGCCGCATCGTAGACGTCGAAGGTGTCCACGGAGCGGTCCCACACCACGGCGTCCTTGACGGGCTTGAATGACACATGGAAGAACCGCGCCGCGGTGTTAAGGATGCCCGCCTGCACCTGGTCATAAGGGAAGTAGGGGCGCACGCTCTGCGCGTCAAAGTCGTATTGGGCGCGGCGGTACTGCTCGATCCAATAGCCCGCATCCGATTGGCTGATGCTCTTCAGGCCCGGCTCCTGCTGTTGCGCAAAGGCGAGCAAGAGGGCATACTCCCGCGCTGCTACGGGGCGCGAGGCATCGTCAACCTGCTGAATAAGGCGCTCCACGTTGGCCGCCGTGCCGATCATCTGGTCGGCCGTCGCCAGGTCGGCGTAATGGGCATAGCCGAGTATGGTGGCCAGCTCCTGGCGCGCGGACAAAAGGTCCTTGAGCACCTGAACGTTCTGGGGATACGCACGCTGGTCATAGGCCAGAAACATCCTGCGGCGCAGGCCGGCGCTCTTGGCAAAGGTCATCACCGGACCTACATCGGGCTGATCGGTGGTCAGCGTATAGGTACCATCCGCGTTGGGCTTGTGCCGCGCGATATAGTCGGCGGGCAGACCGTCGAGTTCGGCCCTGGCGGCTGTAATCTTCAGCGTGCCATCGGCGACATTGCGGCCAAAGGTCAGTGACAGCGCGGTGATCTTATCCTGGAGAACGCGAATCCTGGCTCGCGTGGCATCGTCCTTGTCCACGCCGGCGAGCCGGTACTCCAGCAGCGTTCTCTCCAGGTAGTGGCGCGTGGGAGGATCGTCGGGCAAGGGAATCGCCGCCAGGGCGCTGTAGACCTTCTGGTTCAGGTTCAGGTCAGTGGACGCGGAGCTGATCTTCGACGACAGCGCCTGCCCCTTGTCGCGCAGGGGAGCGGTGTCGGCCAGCGCGTAGAGCAGATAGGCATTGTTCGCGGCGATGGCCAGCTGGTTCTGGGCCTCGTCGTAGGGCCGCAGCGTGTTTTCCACCGTGCGCGGCCCGCTGACCGCCAGCAGCTTCGCCACCTGGGCTTCTTCATCGGCCAGGCGCTGATTCACCCACGATTCCAGCGCGGCCGGGTCCTTTGCGGTTACCCATGCGTGCAGCGGGTCAGCAAGGGGCTGTTGAGCGGCCGGCTGCAGGGCACTGGCGGTGAGCGCGGTCAACATCAAGGCAAGGAGGGAGACAGTTCTCTTTGAAACGTTCATTTTGCGAGTATTTCACCTTCATTCAAGTTGGAAAAGAGCCATCCTGAAACGATTTGCGCGCGTGTTGAAAAGCGCCGCCGTACTGGCTCTAATCTGAAGGTTAATCCCGCTACACTGGTGTTGCATCCCATGCCCGCCTACTGCGAAGTCGCGCTGCCTGTGCCGCTGGACCGCACCTTTACCTACGCGGTGCGCGAGGGGCAGCTTGCGCAGCGGGGCGCGCGGGTGATTGCCCCCTTCCGCAACGAGAAGCTGATCGGGGTGGTGACGGCGCTCGACGTCAAAGCGCCGGCGGAGTTTGAGGTCCGTTACCTGGAGGCGGTGCTGGACGAGGAACCCCTGTTGAGCAGCCATTTGCTCACCCTGGCCGAGTGGATGGCCCAGTACTACCTGGCCCCGCTGGGCGAGGTGCTGCGCGGCATGCTGCCGCTGATGGCCGAGGTGCGCCGCACCGTCTACTACCGCATCACCGACCTGGGCCGCGACATGCTGGCCGGCAGCCTGGATGGAGACTTGGCGAACTCCCAGGTCTCGAAAGCGAGACCCTTCGACAAGCTCAGGGCAGGCTCTGGGGCACCCATGCAATTTCCCGAAGAGCCTCCCTCCGGGGCTAAAGCCCACGACGATTCCGCCGGCGTTGTGCGGGGGTTGAAACCCCCGCCTCCCTCCGGATCGGATATTTCCTCCAGATCGGATTTTTCCTCCGGGTTGGGTTTTTTCGCAGCCTTTAAAGCCCCCGGCAATTCCAGAGGCGCGAAGCGCAAAGGGAAACTTTCCCCCGAAGAGCAGGACCTGGAGCACCGCGTTCTTGCGCGCCTGGCAGTGGGCGCGCCGGTCAAAGTCTCCACCTTGCGCACGGCTACCGCGGCTACGCTTCCCGTGCTGGCAGGCCTGGTGCGCAAGAAATGGATTGCGCGCGAGACCGTGGCCGTGGAACGCGATGCGCGGCGCATGGAGCGGTTTGCCGTGCTCATCCCCGAGGCGCGGCTGCCGGCGCTGACCGCCAAGCAGCAGGCCATCCTGGCCGAGCTGGCGGCGTGCGGCAATGAGTTGCCCCTGGCCGAGTTGCGCCGCCGCGACCTGCCCTCCTCCACGCTGCAAACCCTGGTGCGGCGCGGGCTGGTCCGCATCGACGAGCGTCCCGCGGCCTTCCACCTGGGTGGCCTGCCGCCGGCCACAACTCCGTTCCAGCTCAATGCGCCGCAGACCGGCGCGCTGGCCGATCTGATCACGGCGCTGGGGGCTTTTCACGCCTTTTTGCTCTTTGGAGTCACGGGTTCAGGGAAAACGGCCATTTATCTGGCCGCCATGCAGCGGGCGCTGGAGCGCGGCCTCTCCTCCATTCTGCTGGTTCCCGAGATCGGCCTCACGCCGCAAATGGCCGGACTGCTGGACCAGGCCTTCGGGCAAAAAGTGGCCTTGCTGCACTCCGCGCTCACTCCCGAGGAACGCAGCGAGCAGTGGCGGCGCATCCGGCGCGGCGATGCGCCCATCGTGGTGGGCACGCGCTCGGCCATCTTTGCTCCCGCGCCCAACCTGGGATTGATTCTGGTGGACGAGGAGAACGACCAGAGCTACAAGCAGGAGGAGACGCCCCGCTACAACGCCCGCGACGTGGCCGTAATGCGCGCCAAGCTGGCCGGCGCGGTGGTGGTGCTGGGCTCGGCTACGCCATCGCTGGAAAGCTGGCAGAACTCGGTCCTGGGCAAGTACGCCCGCATGGAGATGCGCGACCGCGTGATGGACCGTCCGCTGCCCGAGGTGGAGATCGTTGATATGCGGCGCGAGTTCCAGGAAACCGGCCAGGAGCATCTCTTTTCCCGCGCCCTGGTGGAAGAAACCCGCCAGGCCCTGGAGCGCGGCGAGCAGGCGCTCATCCTGCTCAACCGGCGCGGCTACTCCTTTTCCGTCATGTGCCGCGCCTGCGGCGAAAAGCTGGAGTGCCAGAACTGCGCCATCTCTCTCACCCACCACAAGCCGCCCGCCGACCACCCCACGGAGGAAGACCTATCCGGGGGGACCCCGGGAAAGGACGCGGGAGTGGCGCGCGAAGGGCAGCGCCTGGAATGCCATTATTGCGGTTTCCGCCGCACTGTCCCCGCCCGCTGCCCCAAGTGCGACAGCGAACACCTTTACTATCTTGGCGCCGGTTCCGAGCAGGGCGAGGAGCGGCTGGGGGAGATCTTTCCCTTCGCGCGCATCGGCCGCATGGACCGCGACACGGTGCGCGGCCGCTACGATCTGGAACGGCTACTGGCCCGCCTGCACTCCGGCGAGATCAACCTGCTGGTGGGCACGCAGATGATCGCCAAGGGCCACGACGTGCACGGCATCACGCTGGTGGGCGTGGTGGGCTGCGACTACGCGCTCTCCCTGCCCGACTTCCGCGCCGCCGAGCGCGTCTTCCAGCTCATGACCCAGGTTTCGGGGCGTGCCGGACGCGGCGAGCTACCGGGGCGCGTGGTGGTGCAGACGTACTATCCGGACCACTACGCCATCGTCGCCGCCAGCAAGCACGATTATTTAAGCTTTGTGGAGCGCGAACTCAAATACCGGCGCTGGATGCATTACCCGCCCTTCGGCGTGCTGGCTAATGTGCTGGTGCAGTCGCAAAAGCTGGAAGAAGCTGCGGCATGGTCGTCTGTCCTTGGCAAATATCTAATCCAAGACCAGAGCGCCGGAGGCGTGCGCGTGCTCGGTCCCTGCACCGCGCCCATCGCCCGCATCAAGGGCACCTGGCGTTTTCACATGATCCTGAAAGCAGGTTCGCGCAAGGCGCTCAATGCGGCGCTGCGCGGGATGCTGGCGCATGCAGAAGCAGCCCAGATTCCGCGCCGCAACCTTGTTGTGGATGTGGATGCCTTGCGGTTGATGTGAACCGCGCGGTGGGGCCGACTGCCTTCTGTGCGCTGGATGAGCGGCATCGGTCTCCCACCCTTCGCAAAGTACGCGAAGGATGGGGCACCCGGCCCGGGCCTGAAGGCCCCGTAAATTCACATTTTTTCAGGAGGCTGAAGCCTCCTGCTCCCTCCGGAATCTTCGATTTGCAACTGTAGCATCAGGGCGCGGCGGGGAAGGGATTGATATGGAAGAAGTAGATCAGCGAGTTGTCGTAAAAGGGCGTGGGGGTGAAGGTCAACAGGAAGACCGCCAGACCGATGATGCCCAGCACCAGCCCGCTGCGGCTCAGCACAGGCTGGACAGGAACCCTGGGGTGGCGCATGGCGGGAATCAGCAGGAACAGCCCCCAGAGAATCCAGCCTACCCAGTAAAACATTCCGGCAAGGTAGAGCAGGATGGGCAGGGCGTGGGTAAACACCCGGTGCAGGCGGGGCGAGACGGCGTACAGGATGTGGCCGCCGTCCAGTTGGCCGCCGGGGATCAGGTTCAGCGAAGTAATAAAGAGGCCGATCCAGCCGGCCACCAGCACCGGGTGGGGCGCGATCCGGTCGAAGGATGGGAGGTTGGGGTTCCAATGCGCCAGCAGGGCGTGAAGCAGGCAGATGGTCAGCGGATCGCCGCCAAATCGCACCATGGCGGCGGGCGCGCCGGCCGTTGCGTGGCGGCTGAGCGCAAAACCCGCGGCCACGGCCAGAACCGAGGCGGCGTAACCGGCCAGCGGGCCGTAGATGCCTACATCCATCAGTGCGTCGCGGCTGGGAATAGGGGAACGGATTTGAATGACGGCGCCGACGGTGCCGCTCAGCGTGGGAGCCGGCAACACCCAGGGCAGCGTGGCCCGTATGCGGCGCCGGCGGCAGGCAAAATAGTGGCCAAACTCATGGATCAGCAGAATGCCCAGCAGAGACGCCGAGAAGGCCCAGCCCGTCCTGAAGAGTTGCGGATGGGCGGCGAGCCAGTCCCAGGGCCACAGGTCGCTCTCCCGCACTCCCGGCGGCAGCCCCTCGGCAAAGTTCTGCATGAACCGGGCGCCGTTGGCGGTGATGGTCACCGCGCTGGCCGCCAGGAGCAGCAGTGGCAGGCCATACTCCCGCAATGTTGAGCGCACCGGAGTCCTCGACGTATGCCGCAGGAAGGCGGAGTTGCCGGAGCTTCCCGGAGATGAGCCTCAGGGTTGCACCGGGCCGCCCGCCTTACCCTGCGCGGCGGAAGGGGTGTGAGCCTGGCCGGGGAGCGCCTCTAGCTGCGCGGCGCGCTGCCAGTGTCAAGAGAATGAAGTTCCTTGCCCGGCTTAAAGCGCACTGCTTTGCCGGGGGTGATGCTCACTTCGGTGCCGGTGCGGGGATTGCGGCCGATACCGGTTTTGCGGGCGCGGACGCTGAAAACGCCAAATCCGCGCAGTTCGATGCGCTCGCCGGCGGTCAGAGCCTGCTTGAGGCTTTCGAAGACCGTATCCACCGCAGCCTCTGCCTTGGTGCGCGGCAGGCCCGTGCGCTCGATTACATGATGGACGATGTCCTGCTTAATCAATGGGGTACCCTCGCTGGCGCGACTGGATTGACTGTACTACGCTCTACCCGGTTGATGCTACAGGATTTGACGGGATTGTGGAACAACGGAATAGGCCCGGCGGAGATTTTTCTGAGGGGAACAGCCGGGGAGCGCGCTTGGGGCAGCGCCTGCGGCAGGGAGGGCAAACGAATTTTCGCAATTTCCATTGTCAATTGAATCTGTTTTTCGTACTATGAAACGTTCACGTCTGAGCCAAAGCAATCCGTACGCAAAATCCCGGTGCAACGTTTCTGATGGTGAACATGTTGCATGGGGAAGGGGAGATGCATGTCGATCCAGAGTGACCGTTGGATCCGGGAAGAGGCCATCAAGCACCGCATGATTGAGCCTTTCAGCGAGAAGCAGGTGGCCGAAGGCATCATCTCCTATGGGCTTTCCTCGTATGGCTATGACCTCCGGGTCTCGCGACGAATTCAAGATTTTTACCAATGTGAACAGCGCCATCATCGATCCCAAGGCCTTTGACGAGCGTTCGTTTGTCTCCGTGCAGGCCGATTCAGTGATTGTGCCGCCCAATTCGTTCGCCTTGGCTCGATCCATTGAATACTTTCGCATCCCCAGGGATGTACTGGCGATCTGCGTAGGGAAGTCGACCTATGCGCGTTGCGGAATCATCGTGAACGTGACGCCATTGGAGCCGGAGTGGGAGGGGTTCGTGACCCTCGAGATTTCCAATACCACCCCGTTACCGGCCAGGGTATACGCCAACGAAGGGCTGTGCCAGATTCTGTTTTTCCGCTCCGGCGAGCCTTGCCAGATCAGCTATGCCGATCGCAAGGGCAAATATCAGAAGCAGCAGGGGATTGTGCTCCCCAGGCTCTGAGGGCCTGGAGGGCGCAATCCGGCTGTGCCGGTGGCGGCGGGCGAGAGCAGATGTACGGCATGCGGGGCTCGGAGCGCTCCGCGAAGTGCGCAGTGCGCAGCTCTATGACGACTGATGGGGGAAGTAAAAATGTCCTCAACTCAAGACCCTGCTCCAATCCGCATCGGCCTGGCAACCAATGAACCCATCCGGCTGGCCGGGCTGACCAGCATCTTTGAGCAGCCATCTCAGCATGGCAAGCCCCCTCTGCTTCCTATTCCCGGGACCATCGAAGAGTTGCTGGCCCACGCATCGCTCGAGTATCTGGTTGTGGATATACATTCTTCGCATGGCGGGTTGGAGATTCTGAAGGCCATACGGCGCGCGTGCCCCAGCCTGCGCCTGATCGTCATCGGCCCGGCCGGCGACGACGAGCTGGTGATGGAATCGATCATGGCCGGGGCCAGGGCCTACCTTGATTTGAGCGCCAATCCCGACACGGTGCGGGAAGCCATCCATGCGGTTACCAGCGGCTCCATCTGGGCGCCTCGCCGGCTGCTCTCCAAACTCATCGACCGGCTGCTCAAAGTCCCCGATAGCAGTCTCACCAACGCCAGCCCTCACCTGACCGCCCGCGAGCGCCAGGTGCTGGAACTGATCCTGATGGCCCGTTCCAATCGCGAGATCGCCCGCCACCTGGGCATTGAGGAGCGCACCGTGAAGGCCCACGTAGGCCGCCTGATGCGCAAGGCCGGCGCCGACAACCGCATTGAGCTCTCCATGCGCGCGCTACGCCGTCCGCTGACGCCACAACAGAGCGGGGAGGGGCAGGAGCGTAAGGCGCAGCCTTCGCGGCGGCTATTTACTGATATAGTAAATAATATGGTTACTTTAGTCTTAACTCCTTCCGTAATCAATGGACTGAGCTATATTGACCACATTTCAACGGCACGTTTTCCACAGAATCGTTAACAGAAACAACGCAGATCTGGGGAAAGGAGTTCCCAGGCAGCATGTTGGTTATGAAGCCTGGGAACTCCTCTTTTTTTTCTTTTTCGTATTTCGCATAGAAAATTGGCGCCGCCCTCCCATTCCTGCCTCCCCAACGTCCATCTAAGCATCAGAGAATCATGAGCGTTACCTGGCTCCTGATTCCTGCCTCGCCGCCGATGCTGTACGCTGTTGCTGGATGCCTCGGCGTTGCAGGCGGCGGAAATGATTATGCTTCCCTTCAGTTGCACCGTCCGCGGCGATTCCCCAATACCCGTGCCGCGCAACCATTGCCCTCGAGTGGGCTTTTTTCAAAATCAACCCTCCGCGCCGGTAAGGGCCGCGGAGTGGAAAGGACTCGGATATGAAAAAGATCATTGCTTCCATCTGCCTCTGTTTCACCTTCGCATGCACCGCCTTTGCCGCCTCATCGCGGGAAGAGTTGCAGAACCGTATCGACGCCGCCAAGGCGGTCATTGACGAGATCATGAATGCCAAGGACAACAGCATTCCGATCAATATCCTGGAGCAGGCCACATGCGTGGGCGTGGTGCCCGGATTGAAGAAGGGAGCCTTTGTGTTCGGCGCCCAGTACGGCCAGGGCGTGGTCACCTGCCGCACCGGCCACGGCTGGAGCGCGCCGGTGTTCATACGCATGGCCGGCGGTTCCTGGGGCCTGCAGATCGGCGGCCAGTCCACCGACCTGGTGCTGATTGCGGTCAACGATCGCGGTTTCCAGGACCTGCTCAAGAGCAAATTCAAGATCGGCGGCGATGCGGCCGCTTCTGCCGGGCCGGTGGGCCGCAACACCCAGGCCGCCACCGACTGGAAGATGGGCGCCGAGCTGCTTACCTACTCGCGCAGCAGGGGCCTCTTTGCCGGAATCGATCTGGACGGCACCAGCGTGAGCCAGAACTCCGAGGACGTCTTGACCTACTACGGGCAGGCGCACACCTTTGAGCACATCCTGAGAGGCGCCGTGACGGTTCCCGCGGGAGCAGTTCCGTTTGTCCGCGACATAGCGCACCACTTTGTCCAGGCCAAACACCGCTAGTAGCGGAGAGGCAGAAATAGGAGAGAGGCGAGGATGGCAAGCGCCCGGTAAACCCCGACTTAGCCGGCAAGCAGCCGAAAAACGGGTCGGGGTGGAGGAAGATCGGTGTGTTAATAGGATGCCGTGCGCTCGAAAGCTCCGATTCAGCCCTGAATCAGGCTGGACCTGCGCGGTAACCTCATCCATAATCAGGCCATGCAGATAAGCAAACCCCTTGCCTCGGCTGTCCTGATACCCGTTCTGGTGGGATCGATCGGTCTGACCCATCTCGCCAGTCAGCCTCGCTTTGCTCTCATTCATACCGTGGACGTTTTGCAGCTTCTTGGCTCGGGTATGTGCTTCGGAGTTGCGTTGTTTGCCTTGATCGCTATGCTGCGGGGCAAGTGCGGCGCCTGAGTGCCGCAAACAGCCTGCTGTCGAATCCGTTCGAATCCCGCTGCGCCGAAGGGCTAAACTGTACTTTGCCTTCCACGATGCGGGAGAACCTTGAGTATTGGCTGGTGGCGCCCGTGGCGCGCGGCCTGGGCCGCCTGCCGCGCGCTCCAGCGCGCCTGCTGGCCGGCGCGCTGGCCTTCGCCGTTTATTGGGCGCACGCGCGCTTGCGCCGGGTGGGCGAGCGCAACCTGCAGCTTGCTCTTCCCGAGCTCTCAGCCAAAGCCAGAAGAAATATCCTGCGCCGGGTTTACATTCATCTGGGCTGGCAACTGGTGGAGTTCTGCCGCATGCCCCGCTATACCGCCGAAAATACTATCGGCTGGATTCGCACTGAAGGTCTGGACCACTACCTTGCCGCGCTGGCCCGGGGCAAAGGGGTGCTGGTCCTGACCGGCCACCTGGGGGCGTGGGAGCTGAGCAGCTTTTACCACTCGCTGATGGGCCATCCCATGGGCATGGTCATCCGCCGGCTGGATAACCGCCGCCTGGACGACTTTGTCAACGGCATCCGCTGCCTGCACGGCAACCGCGTGCTGCACAAAGACGACTTCGGCCGCGGCCTGATGACGGCCATGCGCTCGGGGCAGACCGTGGGCATCCTGATGGATACCAATATGACCCCGCCGCAGGGCGCGTTTGTGAAGTTCTTCGGTCTTGATGCCTGCACCGCCACCGGCCTGGCCC
This sequence comes from uncultured Acidobacteriaceae bacterium, assembly GCA_963796085.1. GTDB lineage: Bacteria > Acidobacteriota > Terriglobia > Terriglobales > Acidobacteriaceae > Telmatobacter. The sequence continues at coordinate 90,480 of CAWCKF010000011.1, forward strand.
ACGTGGCGCTCAAGACCGGCGCGGCCGTGCTGCCAGGTTTCATGCTCTGGGAGCCGGGCGAGCGCCGCTACGTCCTGCACTTCGGTCCGGAGCTGGCCTTTACCCGCAGCGGCGATGCCCAGGCCGACATTCTTGCCGCCACCCAACTATGCACCCGGACGATCGAAGCCTGGATTCGGCGCTATCCTGACCAGTGGCTGTGGATTCACCGCCGCTGGAAGACCAGGCCGGCCGGCGAGCCGGGGCTTTACTGAGGCCGGGCATCTTCCGCACCCGAGATCCGAGGAGGCACGCATGACGCTGGCTGAACTGGTCGAAGCATTGGGCGGCAAACTGGCCGCGGGCAACCCGGAGTTTGTGGTTCATGGCGTGAACTCCACCGCCCTGGCCGGCCCCTCGGACTTAATCTTTGCCGAAGACCCCGCCTCCACCGCGGAAGCGCTCGCCAGCAAGGCCGGAGCCGTGGTTGTCCGCGCCGGCTCTGCCGGGCCGCTTCCGCATTTCGAGCACAAGCACGTGGTTGAAAGCGATCAGCCGCGCCTGTGGTTTGCGCGCGCGGCCAAATTGATTTCGCCGGCCCTGCTCCCGGCCGGAGTCCATCCTGCCGCGGTCATCGGCCCGCACGTGGAGCTTGGAGAGAAGGTCACCATCGGAGCCTGCGCGGTGGTCGGGGAGTTCGCCAGCATCGGCGCCGGAAGCCGCATCGAAGCCGGCGCGGTCATCGGCCCCCATGTGCGCATCGGCAAAGACTGCCGCATCTACCCGCGCGTGACCATCTATTCCGGAATTACGCTGGGCAACCGCGTCGTTGTCCATGCCGGCGCGGTGCTGGGAGCGGACGGCTTTGGCTACGTGCGCGATTCCGCCAGCGGCGCCTACACGCAGTTTCCGCAGCAGGGGACGCTGGTCATCGAAGACGACGTGGAGATCGGCGCCAACACCACCATCGACCGCGGCGCGCTGCGCGAGACACGCATTCGGCGCGGAACCAAGATGGACAACCTGGTCCACATCGGCCACAACTGCGATATCGGCGAGGACGTGATCCTGGTCGCCCTCACCGGCATCTCCGGCTCCTGCACGGTGGGCAACGGCGCGGTGATCGCCGGCCAGGTGGGCATCGGCGACCACGCCCATATCGGTCCCGGTGTCATTCTCGGCGGGCAGGCCGGCGTTTTTAGCGGCGCGAAGGTCACCAACGAGGGCCTCAAACCGGGAACCGTCCTATGGGGCACGCCGGCACGTCCGCTTAAGCAGGTTCTGCGCGAACAGGCCGTACTGGCGCGGCTGGCAAAGAAACAGGGAACAGGGAGTAGGGAATAGAAGCTGTTTCATAACCGAATGCTGACCGTCTTTGAGCATTCCCTCAGGGGCTAAAGCCCGCGATTTTTCTGCCCTGTCAGTGGCACGGCTAAACAGGCTGCGGAAAAAAGGGAATGCTGGACGAAAAACCTGAAAATCATCCCTCCGGGGCTAAAGCCCGCGTTGATTCTAAGTCACTTGCGGCACGGCTAAAGCCGTGCCCTTTCAAAGCAATGAGTTTTTCCGCAACCTGTAAAGCCGTGCCCTTTCAAAACCAGGTTATGAAACAGCTTCCAGGGAATGACGCCCGGCGGACCGGAGTTGCCAGGCAGGACTGACCACTGTCCACTATTCTTAGGACGGCTTCTCGGTCAGAAACGGTTCCGGCTTGAGCGAGCCGTCGCGCTGCTTCACCAGCATCTGCACCTTGCCCTCGGCGGCGTCCAGCTCCTGCTTGCAGGCGGCCGACAGCGCCACGCCCTCCTCGAAGAGCTTGAGCGATTCTTCCAGGGCCAGGTCGCCCTTTTCCAGTTGATCGACGATGGTTTCCAGCTTCTTGAGCGATTCTTCAAAGGAGGGCATGGCGTTTACTCCGGAATCTGTGAGGGAACCAGAAGATCAGTCTAACTCAATGCAATCGGCGGCCGGAGCAAACTCCAGACTTAACTTCGGGGCGAGACCGGCTTGAACTTGATCGAAGCAGAAGCCAAGCGCCTTCTTCATTCGTTGCCGCGGCTGGTTTCGCGGGCAAATTCGATCATTGCCTTGCCAAGCGTATCCAGAAGGGAAGCCCAATCGCGCAAATGCACATGGCCGGAGCGGGTCAACGAGTAGTTGCGCCGGGCCGGGCCGTCTCCAGCATCCCATGCCGATGAGACATAACCGTTAGCTTCCAGGGTCCGGAGTGTGCGATAGAGCGCCGCGCCCTCGATGGTGGCGTCAGTCAAGGCATATTGGGCAAGGCATTCGGCAATCTCATAGCCATAGGAGCGCTTCTTCTCTTTGAGAATCCGCAGCACGACCGGCTCGATAAAGCGGGAGACGTTTCCCATGGCACAGGTGCATGGGCGTCCGCAGCCTTGTTGTTTGCAGCACCGGCGCCCGCTCTCCCGGTAAGAGTTCTCCGCGCGTGCTTTGGAACTGTGCCTCGCCTGCATAAAAGTTACGCCCCGCTCTTCTCAAATAAGATAAACGCTGAGCTTGACGAGTGTCTCCCGTAGATGTATATTACATCTAGTTGCCGGTCGCAAATTTGCAACGGAAAGAAAACTCGACTGTTGCCTGCAAAACGAGGAGTTTTATGAGCAAGATTGGAGTGATGATGTCGGCGGATCGCGTTGATTCGCGGATTTCTTCGCATTTTGGCAAAGCCGAATGGGTCATGATCGCGGACGCGGAGAATCGTGTCCCTGAGTTTGTGAAGAATGAAGGATTGAATGGCAAGAGCGCCGTCGAGATTGTAATCCACCAGGGTTGCACCGACGTGATTCTCGCTGACATCGGCGACGGCGCCTTGGGGCAGTTGCAGGCGGCGCACATTCGCGCCTGGGCTGTGCCCGAGCCCATCGCCGGAGGCGAAGCACTTCAGATGTTCAGGGAGGGGCAATTGCGTCTTGCCCCTCCTGCGCGCGCGGCAACGAGACAGGGCGGAAGCCATGGTTGCTGCTGCGCGAACCGGGGCGTTTCGGAAGCGCCTTCCTGCTGCCGCAGCTAAGTCTCAGACCTGGTGAGCCAACCATGATGATGGCTCCAACTTGTATATCGCGCTTAGGAGAGAATGACAGCTCCGATGGCGTGGTTTGAAACGGAGAATTCAATGAAGATGATGCGCTATCTGATCGCACTGCTGGCCCTGGCCGGCGTGGCGGTTTCCGCCCTGGCGTTGCGTGTGCACTATTCGACCGAAACCCAGCCCTGCTCCATCAACGAGAAGTGGGACTGCGGCGTCGTGAACCACAGCCCGTATTCCGAGATCGCGCACATTCCGGTAGCCGCGATCGGCATAGCAGGCTACCTTGCGCTGGCCGGATTGGCGCTGGCGCGGCAGCGGTTCCTGGTGTTTGTGGCGTCACTGGTTGGACTCGGCTTTGCACTTCGTCTTACTTCCATCGAGGAATTCGCTTTGTGCGCCTGGTGCATCTATTGCGTGATCTCGCAGGTCTTGATTGCGCTGATTACGCTGCTGGCACTGGGCTGGTTTACGGCGGAATATCTTGCGCTGAAGCGGGCCGGCCGGGCGGCCTGAGCGCAGAAACCCGCCGTCGATCATGAGAACCAGTTTTTTCATCTACGTACAAAATAGCAAACCCCGAGGCTCTTGCTCCGGGGTTTGCAGGATACATGCTCGCCTACGAGCGTACGGAATATCTCAATTTCACAATGCTTGCCGGTCTTTGTCAAACTATTGATCCGGCCCTTAACGAATGCATCGTTTGCATCGTTGTTTTCCCACCCTTTCCGCAGAAAAAAGCGGAAAGGATGGGGCACGGAGCGATTCTTCAAACGACGGCATGATGTTTACTCCATGGGAAGCGATTCCGGCTTGGGCAGCACGCTGGCGATGACCTCGGCGGCGGCGGTGTAGCGGCCGAAGGGCGCGCTCACCTGCACGCCCTGGACCAGCGGGCGCACCGCCTCCAGCATCTCCTGCGCGATCAGGATGCCTTCGCTGCGCGCGGCGTCGGGCGTGTCGGCCTGGGCCATGCGCAGCATGATCTCCTCGGGCATGGAGACGCGCAGGTCGTTCTTCATGAACTCGGCGTTGCGCAGGCTGGTGAGCGGCCAGATGCCGGCGATGACCGGAATGCGGTGGTCCTCGATGCGCTCCAGGAAGCTCTCCAGCAGGCGCAGGTCGAAGACCGGCTGGGTGATGGCGTACTCGGCGCCGGCCTCCACTTTGTAGGCAAAGCGGCGCAGCTCCTGCTCGATGTCGGGCACGCCGGGATTGGCGGCCACGCCGATGGTGAAGTTGGTGCTGGCGCCGATGGCGTTCGACGCCGATGTCGAGGCCGTGATTCAGCCGCCGCACGATGTTGACCAGACCGATGGAGTCCACGTCAAAGACTGCGGTGGCGTCAGGATAGTTGCCCAGCTTGGGCGGGTCGCCGGTGAGGCAGAGGATGTTGTGCAGGCCGATGGACGAAGCCCCCAGCAGGTCCGACTGGATGCAGAGAATGTTGCGGTCGCGGCAGGTGTAATGCAGAATCGTCTCGATGCCGGTGTGCTGCTGAATCTGGATGCAGAGGCTCTGCGCGCTCATGCGCGCCGAGGCGCGCGGCGAGTCGGGCACGTTGATGGCGTGGACGCCGAGCTGCGCCAGCAGGCGCGCGCCCTCAATCTCCTTGGCGCAGTCGATGCCCTTGGGCGGAACGATCTCCACCAGGGTGATGAACTTGCCTTCGTGCGATCAGCGACGCCGATGCGGGAGCGCTCGCCCAGCGGCGCGGGCGGCGTCTCGGTGTTCAGCGCCGGCGCCGCGCCGGCGACCTCGACGCGGGCCTGCGCGTCGATGGCGCGCATGGCCGAGCGCATGGCGCGAATGTGGTTGGGCGTGGTGCCGCAGCAGCCGCCCACAATCTGCGCTCCGGCGGCGATGGCCTTGCGGGCGAAGCTGGCCATGTACTCCGGCGAGCAGAGGTAGATGTTGCGGCCCTCGACGGCGCGCGGCATGCCGGCGTTGGGCATGGCGGCCAGCGGCAGCGTGGTGGCCGCGCGCATGGCCTCGATGGCGGTCAGCACCGTGGCCGGGCCGGTGGAGCAGTTGACGCCGATGGCTCCGGCGCCCCACTCGGTCAGCAGCGCCGCGGCCTGCTCGCGGCGAGGAGCCGTCCAGGCAGTTGCTCTCGTCGTCCACCGTCACCATGACCAGCACGGGCAGATCGGGCGCCGTCTCGCGGGCGGCTGCCAGCGCCTCGCGGGCCTCGTTCAGCGCGGGCATGGTCTCGATGATCAGCAGGTCGACGCCGGCCTCGGCCAGGGCGCGAATCTGCTCGGCAAAGGCCGCGCGGGCTTCGTCCAGGCCGGTCTTGCCCAGCGGCTCCAGGCGCACGCCCAGCGGACCCACCGAGCCGGCGACCCAGGCCTCGCCGGCCTGCTTTTCCTTCAGGTGCTCCACCGCCTGGCGGGCCAGCCGCACGCCGGCGGCGTTGATTTCGGCCACTTTGCCGGCCAAGCCATGGCGGGCCAGCCGGAAGCGGTTGGCGCCAAAGGTGTTGGTTTCAAGAATCTCCGCGCCGGCCTGCAGGTACTCCTCGTGGATGGAGAGGATCAGGCCGGGGTCGGAGAGGTTCAGCTCGTCGTAGCAGCGGTTGATGAAGATGCCGCGGGCGTAGAGCACGGTGCCCATGGCGCCGTCGGCGAGCACGGGGCGGTTGGCGAAGATGTCGGCGAATTGCGGCATTCTCTTGTCATGCTAAGCCACGCAGGCCCTGCGCGCCAACCCGGCAGCCTGCTTTGTTATACTTCGGTAGTCAATAGGCTATGCAGGAAACGGTTCCGGCGGCAGATTTCTAGGCCTCTGCCCAGATGAACCGGCAACCGCCATTATTTCGTTCACGCCGCGGCACGCTTCCGCGCTTTTCGTCGAGGTAAGGGATTTTGAAAAGAAGAGAAGTCTTTGCATAAGCGCCGCCGCGGCCCTGGTGGTTGCAGCCGCGCTGGCAGGTTGTGGCAGCACCACCTATTTTGCGGGCCGGAAGCTGCCCCCCAGCGGATTGACCAACCGCGTCCTGATCGCCATCCAGAATCCCGGCATTTCACCAAGGGCGCGCTGCAGATTCGTGGATGCCTACTACGACATGCGGGCGGCTACACCGGCACACCCTCGGCGTATTCCATCATCCGGCTATTCGGCGCGCTGCCCATCACCATCCAGAACATGCCGGAAGAGCAATTGGGCGCGGTCTACGCGCCGGCGACGGCAGCTTCACCCTGATCAATTATGCCAAAGAGAACACCGGCGGCTCTGTGAGCGGCCTGAACGGCTACTCCTCCAGCATCTTCATCACGCGGAACCAGACCTACGTCTTCGCCGCCAGCCAGGCATCCCACGTGCTCACGGTGGTGAACCAGTCGACCGGCAGCAGCTTTCCCCTCAGCCTCCCCGGCGTCTACCGCGTCAGCGTGAACCCCGGCGGCTCCATGGCCCTGGCCTTCGTCCAGAACTCCAATTACGCCTACTATCCCCGGCAACTGACGAGCGGCCAGACCATCGATTATTCCGGCGGCCCCTCCACCTGGCCCAAGGCGGCGGTGGACTGCGAGCCGCAGAACGCGCCGGGCTGGTGTCTCTTCCAGGTCCAGAGCCCCGATAACATGGATGCGACGGGCAACTACTATGGAGCCCCGCTGGTCTTCGACCGTCCCGTCAAGGCCGTCTTCTCCGCCGATGGCGGAACGGCCTATGTGCTCAACTGCGGGCCGGAGTGCGGCGGTTCCAATGCCTCGGTTTCGCTGCTGCCGGTGGCGCCGATGATCTTCCTCGTCGGCCAGCAGTCGGGATTGCTGCCCACCAACAGCGCCCTCAGCGCCGCCTGCACGGCATATGCCACCACGTGCACCATTCCCGTTCCCGGCGGCGCCAGCAACGCCCTGGTCGACGGCTCCACGATGTACGTGGTGGGCCAGCAGCTTGATGCCCGACAACTACTTTGGCGGCAACCTGACGGTTCTGGATCTGACCAGCAATGCGGTTGTGCCTTCCACGTCCGCGGTCCCCAACCCGGTTTCCATCAGCGACGGCGTCCCCGGGGCGGCCGAGCCGCATGATGCTGGCCGACGACAACACGCTGTGGATCGGCATGACCAAGTGCACCAACGGCGAGCGCGCCAACAATCCCGGCGCATACCCCGATAGACGGCTGCCTGACCATGGTCAACACCGCCAACAACACGGTGACCCTGCTGGAGCCGTATCTGGGCGATGCGACCGGCATTGCCGCGGTGACCGGCCTGCACAAGATTTACGTGGCGCAGGGCGGGCAGGTGTATATCTACTCCACCGTGGACGGCTCGTCGATCAACAACCAGTACGTAACCGTCACCGGCATGGCCTATGACGTGGCCTACATGGACGGTCTTACCGACGGCAACAACACCGTCTACTGAGTTCAGTGAACAGTGGACAGTGGACTGAGAGTTGGGCGTCCCACCCTTGCCGTCCGCCGCGGCGGATTTTTGCAGCCAGGGTGGGAGTCGACGAACCTGGATCTCCTTCGTTTCCCGGGAGCAATCGCCAATGACAACAACTCCTTTGGCCGATCCTCCAGCGGCTGACGTTCTGGCCATTGCCGCGCACCGCGACGACGTGGAACAGACCTGCGGCGGAACCCTGTTGCGCATGGCCTCGCGCGGCCTGCGCACCGCCATTCTCGACCTGACCCAGGGCGAGGCCGGAACCCGCGGCACTGCCCAGGAGCGCGCCCGCGAAGCGGCGGAGGCGGCGCGCCTGCTGGGCGTCGGCTGGCGGCAGGCTCTCGACCTGCCCGACGGGGGGTTGGAAAATACCTTCGCCAACCGCCTCGAAATCGTGCGCGTCCTGCGCCGGCTCCGCCCCCGCGTCGTGATCCTGCCTTACTGGCAGGCCCGCCACCCCGACCACGCCATCACCGCCGCGCTGGGCTACGAAGCCTGCTTCCTCTCCGGCCTGGCCAAGTTGGAGACAGAATCGGCGCCGCACCGCCCCTTCAAGATCGTCTACGCCAGCCTCTACGCCGACGTGCGCCCCAGCTTCATCGTGGACATCACGCCCTTCATCGAGCAGCGCCATGCCGCGCTCATGGCCTATCGCTCGCAATACGCCAACCAGCCTGCCGGCGGCGGCCTCTTTGTTCCCGAAGAGGAGATTCGCGAGCGCACCTTTGCCGAGGCCCGCCACTACGGCCTGCTGGCCGGAGTCCGCTACGGCGAACCCTTCGTGCAGAAGGAAGTGGGCCTGGTGGACGACCTGACGCTGTTGCCCGTGCAGTCGATCTGACCCTGAAATTGCCTCAGGGAACCTCTGAACAAGTCCATCCTGTGGGGCAAACATTCCCGCAGGGGCTAAAGCCCCGCTGATTTTGCAGCACTTACGGCACGGCTGAAGCCGTGCCCTTTCAAAACATCGACTTAATCAGAGGTTCCTTAGCGCGTGAACCACATCCGTGCGCCAATGGCCACCAGAGCGACGGCAAAGATGCGCCGCAGCCACATCTCCGGAATGTGCTGCGCACCCAGAGCGCCGAAGTATCCGCCTACCAGGAAGCCGGCGGCAAGCAGAAGCGCCACATGCAGGTCGGCGTTGCCCTTGCGGTAGTACTCCATGAAGGCGAACAGACCCACCGGCGCCAGCAATGCGCCCAGCGAGGTGCCCTGCGCTTTGTGCTGGTCCATGCCCAGCAGCCAGATGAGCGCGGGAACAAACAAGACACCGCCGCCAATGCCCACCACCCCGGAAACCATTCCCACCACCAGCCCCACCAACAGCATTATCCAGGTCACGCCAGCCTCCCTCGGAGCGCGGCATAGAGCGCATGCCGGGTCCCGTTTTTCAGCGTAAATCATAGATGCGGCAGCGGCGTCAAAAAACTACCCGCAGAAGGACATAGGCCTCCCGCATAACTGGCCAGGATATTTACTCATAAAATCTTTCAAAAAGTACTTGCATTTCTCCATTGACTTATGGCAAAGTACTAACTGCGTAGGAGAACGCCCGATGAAAAACACAACGCAAATCTCGATGCGCAGGCTGGAGCCGCTTGAATCAAGCCGCACCGGCCGCCGGGCGTGGTTCGTCAATTTCCAGTAACCCCGCTGGTGTCCGCCTCCTACGCAAAGCGCATGAACATTGATTTTTCCCGAGTGGCGTAGAAGCCAGATTCATCAACTGTTAATCGAACAACGACCTGTCTTCGCTTGTTCCCTCGGGCAACTTCGGCTGAGTTAGACGGCCCGCGATCTTATTGACGCCGCAATAACTTGTTTTGCGGCCAGGGGAGAGCCTTGCTTCTAACTCGACACGAATAAGTAAGTGGTGCCGGTGGCGATGAAGAGAGTTACTTCCTGCCACGAAAAGCAGGGTTGATGCTAATCCTGCGGGCGGGCCGCTCCTTGGAGCGGTTCTTCCCAACTCTCTTCGACCATTCCCCGGCGCAGATTGTTTGGCAGGCGCATTTTTTTAATCCACCCTGGCCGGTGGCGTAGGCAACGGATACTTCGGGAGCGGAGAATGCGGGTTCGAATCCCGCCGCGAGCGCAAACCGCGTTCGCGTGGTCTAATGGCAGGACATCCGCCAATGTTCTGTAGCCGCTTGTTCCCCGGCCATGACTCTTTTACGGCGTCGCAGATACAACGCGCGCCCAACAGCCACCCTGGCCGGTGGCGTAGGCAACGGTTACTTCGCCTGAAAAGCCGGAGGTCGCGGGTTCGAATCCCGCCCGGGATGCAAGTCCCGGTAGCTCAGTGGCAGAGCGCCGTAGAAAAGCCGCAGCCGCTTGTTCCCCGGCCATAAACCTCCGGCAAGTCCGGATAGAAAACGAACTGTCATGAGCAAATTGAACGTGAAAAACGGCACACCGGTGGGCAATACAAACCTGTGCAGAAGCTGCATGATGGGGCAGTGCATCACCGGCTATCGCGAATCGGACCTGTTGGTGATCTGCAACAACACCAGTCCCAACATCGTAGTTCCATTCACGGTCTACGAGTGCAGCGAGTACTCCGACAAACACAAGCCGACCTGGGAACAGATGAACAAACTGGCGATTGACTTTCAGCCGCTTCGCATTTCCAGGACTGCTGGTTTCTCGATCACCGGGCGGCGTGGTGCCGTCAGAAAGAGCGGCGCGGAGGACGACGGCGAAGATGAGGTTGCTCTCGTCCGCTAACATCAACTACCAACCCCCTGCCGGTGGCGCAGGGCACGGGTTCATCAACGGCAGAGCGCCGCTGCAAGCGGAGGTGCAGGTTCGATTCCTGCCGCCAGGGAGTAATCTGGTGTAGCTCGCATCACGCAGTCCGCGCCCGATTTTTCCCCGGCAGATTTTTTTGAACGCAGAAAGGAGGCGCACCATGCGCCTGAACGTCTTCAAGTCAGAAGCCGCGCCCGCGCACCCACGAGGGAGCGCCGGCCAGGGTCATCACTGCGGAGCAGGCGCTGCGGCGCAGCGTGCTCTCCTGCATGTTGTGGGAGGGGGAGTTCTACGAGGACGGCGTGCAGATCGCCGGCCGCATTCACGAACTCGTTCCCCAGGTTGCGCCGGAGCAGGTGGCCGCGCTGGCCGTCGAGGCGCGCGAGCGGATGAAGCTGCGCCACGCGCCGCTGCTTCTGGTGCGCGAGATGGCGCGCCACGCCACGCATCGCGCACTGGTGGCCGATACGCTGACCCGCGTCATCCAGCGCGCCGATGAGTTGAGCGAGTTCGTGGCCATCTACTGGGCCGGCGGCCGTCAGCCGCTCTCCGCGCAGGTGAAGAAGGGGCTGGCCGCCGCATTCGGCAAGTTCGACGAGTACGCGCTGGCCAAGTACGACCGCGCCGGAGCGGTTCGGCTGCGCGACGTGCTCTTCCTCTCGCACGCCCGCCCCGTGGACGAGGCGCAGGCTGCCCTGTGGAAGCGGCTGGCGGAGAACGAGCTGGCCACGCCCGACACCTGGGAGGTTGCGCTCTCGGCGGCCGGACGCGGCGAAGGCGCACGAGCAAGCGCGAGGTGTGGGAGCGCCTGCTCACCGAGCGCAAGCTGGGCGCGCTGGCTCTGTTGCGCAACCTGCGCAACCTGCGCTCCGCCAACGTCAGCGAGGAGCTGGTGCTCTCCGCGCTGGCTGACTTGAAGACGGACCGGGTTCTGCCCTTCCGCTTTCTGGCCGCGGCGCGCAGCGCTCCGCAGTGGGAGGAGGCTTTGGAGGCTGCGATGTTCCGCGCCCTTGAAGGCCGGACGGCAAAGCTCGCCGGCCACACCGTGCTGCTGGTGGACGTCTCCGGCTCGATGGAGGCGGCCATCTCCAGCCGCTCGGAGATGCGCCGCACCGACGCCGCCTACGGGCTGGCGATTCTGCTGCGGGAGATCGCGGAGAAGGTGACGATCTACACCTTCTCCGAGAAGGCCGTGCGGGTGCCGTCGCGGCGCGGAATGGCGCTGCGCGACGCTCTGGACCAGAGCCAGCCGCACGGGGGAACCTACCTGGGCGCGGCTCTCAAGCAGGTGGAGGCAGGATGTTCGCGAGGGCTACGACCGCCTGGTCGTCATCACCGACGAGCAGTCGCACGACCAGCGTTCCCGCGCCGCAGGGGCAAGGGCTACGTCATCAACGTGGCCAGCAACCGCAACGGGGTGGGCTACGGCGCGTGGACGCACATCGACGGCTGGAGCGAGGCGGTGGTGGACTACATCGCCGAGCTGGAAGCCGCCGAAGGCACGCCAAAAGCCTGATCCGGATGGACGCAACCAACACCATAACCCGACGGCCGGGGAGCAATCTCCGGCCGTCTTCTGGTCTGCTTATAGTTAAGATTTGCGTCCGCGAGCATCCGTCCCCGGCTCCACGCTCTCATGCTCGAATTCACACAACGTTTGCAATCTCTTTGCCTGGTTGCATTACTCTGTTAATGGTTCCGTGCGGCCTCCGCATCATGAAGTCAACGGCCGCCGGGCGAGGGCAGACCGTTTGAGCCAAACCATATTTGTACTGGAAGACGACGCCGATATCGCGCGGCTGGTGCAGCATCACCTGGAAGCCGCGGGATTTGCGGCGCGGCTGTTTCACACCCCCACCAACGTGATTCCCGACGCCGAGCGCCAGCCGCCGGCGCTGTTTCTGCTGGACATCATGGTTCCCGGCGGCGACGGCCTGGACGTTTGCCGCCGCCTGCGCAATCACGCCGGGCTTTCCACCATTCCCATCATCTTTCTGACCGCGCGCGCCGGCGAAAACGACCGCGTGCTGGGCCTGGAAATGGGCGCCGACGACTACATCACCAAGCCCTTTGCCACGCGCGAGCTGGTGGCCCGCGTCAAGGCCGTGCTGCGCCGCTTCGAGCGGCCCACCACGCCCTCGGTCATCAGCTTTGAAGAGGTCATCATCGACGCCAACGCCATGCAGTTGAAGGTGCGCGGCGAGCTGACCACCACCACGGCCACCGAGTTCCGCCTGCTGGACTACCTGGCGCGGCATCCTGGCCGGGTCTTCAGCCGCGACCACCTGCTGGACGCCGTGTGGGGCGATGCCCGCTTTGTCACGCCCCGTTCGGTGGACGTCTATGTGCGCCGCATCCGTGAGAAGATCGAGGTCGATCCGGAGAATCCGCGCTACCTGAAAACCGTGCGCGGCGCCGGCTACCGCTTCGAGATTCCCAAAGGCGAGTAATCAGCCATTGACATGCAAAAATTTTCACCAAGCTGCTCGGCACTCTTTGTCCTGCTGCTGGTCTTCCAGGCAGCGGCGATGGAGTTTGTCTTTCGCCGCTTGGTCGGAAAGCACGCGCGGGCGAGACGCTGCATCTGCTTGGCCGCGAGGCGCTGTGGGCCGGGCTGATCGCGCTGGCCTGTTGCGCTGCCCCTGGCCGCCTGGGTCGCCGGCCGCATCACCGCGCGGCTGCAGCGGGTGGTGGCCTTTGCGCGCCGCATCGCCGAAGGCGATCTGAGCGCCCGCCTGGACCACGCCGGCGAGGATGAGCTCTCCGCCATGGAAGCGGCGCTGAACCAGACCGCCGAGCGGCTGGAGGCAGAGCTTTGCCGAGATCGAGAGCCGCCGCCAGGAGCTGGCCGCCATGCTCGACTCCATGCAGGAGGCGGTGGTCGCCATCACTCCGGAGGGGCTGGTGCGCTGGTCCAACGCCGTGATGCAGCGCATTGCCGGAACCCAGATTCACGCCGGCCGGCCGCTGGTCCACTCGGTGCGCGATCCCGAGGTGCTGGCCTGCGTGCGCGGCGGCGCTGGAGCGGCGCGAAGTCCGCTTCGGCCGCGCCAGCTCGCTGGCCCCGGGACGCATCTTTGAGATCAATGCCGCCCCTCTGCCCTCGCGGCGGCGCGCTGGCCGTGCTCCACGACGTGACCGCGCATCGAGGCCGCGGAGAAGTCCCGCCGCGACTTCATCGCCAACGTCAGCCACGAGCTGCGCACCCCGCTCACCTCCATCCAGGGCTACGTCGAGACCCTGATCGAGGATCCCAATCCCACCCCGAAACTACCCGCGAGTTTCTCGGCGTCATCCTCAAGAACGCCACCCGCATGAACCGCCTCACCGAGGACCTGCTGGCCCTGGCCAGCGTGGAGAGCCCCGACTACAAGCTCGCGCTGCAGCCCATCCGCGCCTCGAGCTGGTTCAGGACGCCATCGAGTCGCTGGGCGGAATCATCGTGGATTCCGAGGTGCAAGCTGGAATCGGCGGGCGCGCCGGACGCCCTGGTCATGGCCGACCCCGACGCCATGAACCAGGTCTTCGGCAACCTCATCGAGAACGCCCTCAAGTACGGCAAGGCCGGCAAGCGCATCCGCGTCGGCGCGCGGCCGCTGGACTCTGAAGTCGAGTTCAGCGTGCAGGACTTCGGCCCCGGCATCGCCTCCGAGCACCTCGACCGCATCTTCGAGCGCTTCTATCGCGTGGACAAGGCCCGCTCCCGCGAGTCCGGCGGCACCGGCCTCGGCCTGGCCATCGTCAAGCACATCGTGCAGGCTCACGGCGGGCCGCGTCTGGGCCGAAAGCGAACTCGGCAAAGGCGCAACCTTCCACTTCACCCTGCTGCTGGCGTCTGTCCCGCCCGCTCCGCATAAGGAGAATGGGGCCGCTGAGCCGCCGGCGGTGGCGCCGGTGACTGGCTGAATTGACCGCGGAATCAAACTGAACCAATAGCGCGCTACACGCTAAAGACGGCTGGCGCCCACTCCATGGCAACGAACGCCAAGGAGTGGACACTGGTAAAGCCTGGTATGGATACGGTTATCCCGGCTGGACGCTAAAGGTGTAGTCAGTTGCGAAGCTGCTCAAGGCTGCCCCGTCGGCGCCGCCCGAGAGCGACACTACGATGGTGGCCTGCAGCGTCTGGATGGGCACGATGGGAACGTTCTCTGACTTTTGGGTTTTGCACACGTCCTGGCAAATTTCATAGACCTCGAGAGTGGTCGCGGTGGTAACGGCCACAGGCGGGGTGGCCACAAGCGAAGTGGTCACGGGAGGAACGGTCGCACTTGTGCTTTCCTGCACGGTTACACTCCCGATGATTCCAAAAACCTTCGATGGCCCGAGATGGAGAGAGAGAATTCCGCTGGACGGCGGCGTTGTCGCTGCCATTGGCGGGTAGGGCGTGACCCTGTAACCGATCACGGATTGCTCCGACTGCCCGGCGGCCACACTCCAGGACGCGGAGAAATTCAGCCCGGGAAAGAGCGTGGAGGTCGTAAGCAAGCTGGGAGTCACGACGATATTGGCTGGAGTAATGCCCTCATGGGTGGTAACGCCGCCCACGACCGGGGTTGAGTAGGTGAAATTGGAATAGAGAGCATTGTCGAATATGCATCCCTCAGCTCCGAGCGCGATGTAACTCTCCATTGTGCCCTTAACACAGGCGGGCGCGGCGTGGGTGAGCGGGGGGAGGAGACACAACAGCGCGAAGGCTGACGCGAGGACGATCCTGGCTTTCATGATTGACCCACCTCCGGGGGTGATATTTACCGCTGGAAAAAAAATGAGCGATTTGGGGTCTGTTGTCAAGGGACCTTATAAACCCCTCATGCAAGCCAGTATTCAAACGCCTGTAACAATTCGCGTCCACAATCGTATACGGCAGTAGAACTGCAAAGGAGACCTCCGTGAAAAAGTCATTGGTTGCCATCATGTTGTTGATTTTAGCCATGAGCGCGGCTCAGGCGCAGAAGTTAACCGGGGCGGGCGCGACCTTCCCTTATCCGATTTATTCCAAGTGGTTTAGCGAGTACAGCGCGGCGCATCCCGGCGTTGAAATCAACTACCAGTCGATCGGCTCCGGCGGCGGCATCCGCCAGATCACCGCGGGCCTGGTGGACTTTGGCGCCTCCGACGGGCCCATGACCGATGAGCAGCTGGCCGCCTCCAAGACCAAACTGATCCACATTCCCACCGTGCTGGGCGCGGATGTGCCGGCCTTCAATGTTCCCGGCGTCAGCGACCTCAAGTTCAGCCCCGACGTGCTGGCCGACATTTTCCTGGGCAAAATCTCCAACTGGAACGACGCCCGCATCGCCAAGGACAATCCCGGCGTGAGCCTGCCCAACCAGAAGATCATGGTCGTCCACCGCTCCGACGGCAGCGGCACCACCTACATCTGGACCGACTATCTGAGCAAAGTGAGCAGCGAATGGGCCAACGGACCCGGCAAAGGCACCTCGGTTGCATGGCCTGTGGGCGTGGGCGGAAAAGGCAATGAGGGCGTGGCCGGCCTGGTGCGCCAGTTGCCCGGCGCCCTGGGCTATATCGAGCTGATCTACGCCTTGCAAAACCACATCAGCTACGGCTCGGTGAAGAATGCCGCCGGCAACTTCGTCAAGGCCTCCATCGAGGGCGTCACCGCGGCGGCGGCGAGCATGAAGCAGATGCCCGCCGACTATCGCGTCTCCATCACCAACGCTCCCGGGGCCAACGCCTATCCCATCTCCAGCTTCACCTGGCTGCTGGTTCCGGTAAAGTGTCCCGATCCGGCCAAGGGCAAGGTGATCAAGGACCTGCTGAGCTGGATCGTCAAATCCGGCGAGAGCGAAGTCTCCTCTCTCTCCTATGCTCCGCTGCCTCAAAACGTGGCGGACAAGGTGCTCAAGACCGTCTATTCGTTGCAGTAGAACCGGGCGGTGACGGTCCGGCTCTTGCGCCGGACCGTCCGCCACCTGCCCCAGGCCGTGGACTGTGCCGCGAACGCTGCGCTAAAATTCACCTCCGACGGGGGGAATGGAATGAAAGTTATGCGGCATCTGATCGTCTGCGCGTTTCTCTTCTTGCCAGGAATTCTCATTGCAGCGGAACACTTCGATGGCACCTGGCATACCAAGGTTGTCTGCCCTCCAAAAGGGAACACGCTGGGTTTCACCTGGACTTTTGACAGCGTGATCACCAACAGCAACCTGCGCGGAGTGCGCGGCACAGAGGGCCAGCCCGGCTCCTTTGTGCTCGAAGGCAAGATCAAGGCGGACGGCAGCGCAAAGCTCTCTGGCACGGGCATCATCAATTCAAAGAAATATGCACGTGGTGTCTTCTCCGGCACGGGCGACCAATATAGCTGGGAAGTCAAAGCCCAATTCAAAGACACAGAGGGCACCGGCATGAGGAATGAAGGCCTGGGCATCGTAGGCCGCCCCTGCACCTTCGATTTCGTCAAGCAGCAAGACGTTCCGGCCACTCCGGCCCCCTGAAATCGCCAATGCGCCGCTCGCCCCGCAGCGCCCACACGATCACTGTCTTTGCCCGGCACAATGCCAGTGCCCTTGCACCTTTGATTTCTTCAAGCAGTAAGCCGCGCAGCGGATGGGCGGACGCTAGGCTGCGAGTTGCTCCCCGATCAGCCGCTCTACCAGCGCCGTAAGATGCTCGCCTGTCCGCGGCAGCACAAACGCCTGCGCCGCCCCATCCCAGTCCAGCTTGAAGCTGGTTGAAAGCGCCGAAATCCAGATCTGCCGCACCGGCGTATTGGGCGTGATGACGAACTTGCCCGCCGGCTCCTCGAAGATCACGTTGAGCACGCCGCCCTGTTCCTCCACCTCGAAGCCGGCCCCCTCGGCCTCCTCGCGTTTCATCAAATGGCGCCGCAGCGAATCGAGAGCAGCCTCGGCCAGGTTGCGGAATTCCCCTTCGTGCAACATGGTCCCAGTCTACCAACCCGGCGCCGGCAGGGTGGGCGCGGCAAGCAGGGCCAAATCCCACGTTCCGCTTCCGGAACTCCGTGATTCTTCCGGTTCATTTCGGATTTTGCCGGGTTTTTTCTTCGCCTTTTCACGGGAAAGTCGCAAACCCTTCACCGTTGCACCGCCATACTGCGCACAGGTTTCAATCCTTCTGCCGGAGGAAAGGGAATGCGTGTGCTGAGCGTGACGGTAGGAATTCTGGCCCTGGCGCAGGGCGCTTGTTGCGTCCCCGCCCTTGAGTCCCAGCAGGCCATGCCCGCCGGGCAACTGGTGCGCGAGGTCGTCCACAACGAGCTCAACGACCACCAGGGCCACGGTTACTGGCGTTACTGGATCCAGCGTCATACGCCCAAAGAAACCCGGCTCGAGGATCAGATCGAAACTGCCGAAGGACCCATCGCCCATCTCTCCCTCAGAAACGGACGCCCACCCAGCACGGAAGCTCAACTTGAAGAGCAGGCGCGGCTGCAGCGCCTGCTCACTTCTCCCGACGAACAGGCCAGGCATCGCCGGGAGTATGAAGAAGACGAAAATCGCATCGGCCGCATTCTGGCCCTGCTGCCCGATGCCTTCCTTTACGAATATGACGGCGAGGAGAACGGCTGCTACCGCCTCCGCTTTCGCCCCAATCCGGACTATCCCGCCCACTCCATCGAGGCCCGCATCTTCCACGCCATGAGCGGCACGCTGTGGGTCAACGCCCGCTATAAACGCCTGGCGCGCCTCGATGGGCACGTCCAGGAGAATCTGGATTTCGGATACGGAATCCTGGGCCGCCTCTACAAAGGCGGATGGTTCCAGTTGCAGCGCGTTCAGGTCAGCCCCGCCGAATGGAAGACCGTACGGCTCGAGGTGCACATGTGCGGCCGCGCCCTGCTGGTGAAGAGTTTTGCCCGTGACACCAGCGAGGAGCGGGGCGGCTTTGCCCCGGTGCCCTCCGGCATGAACCTGGCCCAGGGCATGGCCCTGCTGCAGCAGATCGAGGCCCGCAACGAGACCCCAGCCTCAGCCGGCGCCACCCTGGTTACCTCAGCCGCGATTGCCCTGCGCCGGTAATCTGACCATCCCTCTGGCGCATGGGGACAGGGCATTGATCGGCGACCCACAAACTGTCTCAAAGTCGTACAAATTCTTCAATCAACATTAAAGTTCACCTCCCGCCCGTCGATAAGTGGGAGATGGGAAGTCCTTGAAGCGGGGCAGCGATCATGGGAATCACTCCAATCATCAATCTCACTGAGCTGCCCCTTCCCCAGGCCATCGGCTCCGATCTTGAACCGCCGCCCATGGCGAGGGTAGAGAACACGGCCAAACCTGGCGACGAAACCTATTCCCCCAGCAACGGAAAATCCGCCGGCGGGTCGGAGGAGAACGAATCGGAAGAAGCGCTCGACGAACTCCCGGACGCGAGCGAAAGCGAAGCCGGCGCACCCGAAAAAGAGCAAGATCCGACTCGCCAGATCAGCTTCTTCGCCTGAGCGGAGGGCCTTTGACTCAGATTCTGGCTTCCCAATCCCGCGCGTAACCTACCCATAACAAGATGATTTCAAAAGGCTTGTATAAATTAAAGGATTCTTCATGGAGCAGTCTTGCATCAATCTGCATTTTCGTATAATTTACTAACTAGTTAGTCAAAATGAGTGCCACTACCCCAATCCGCACCCAGAGCGAACGCGCCGACCAGACCCGCGCCCGCATCCTCTCGGCCGCCATCCGGCAGTTCAGCCAGAACGGTCTGGCCGGGGCGCGCACCGAGCAGATTGCCGAGGAAGCCGGCGTCAACAAGGCCCTGCTTTACTACTATTTCCGCGGCAAGGAGGCGCTCTACACGGCCGCCCTCGAAGTCGGTAGCCGAAGGCGTGCGCGCCTCCAGCATGGCCGTTCTTGAAGCGGATGCCTCGGCCGGAGAGCGCTTCCTGCTCTCGGCGCTCAACCACTTCGACCGCATCCATACCAATCCGGGATTTCAGAGCCTGATGCAGCAGGAGATGATCCGCCTGCACCGCGGCGAGGACAATGCGCTCAGCCCGCTGGTGGAGAAGGTCTTTCGACCCTTGATGGAAAAGATGCAACAGGTGATCGAAGAGGGAATCGCCACCGGCGAGCTGATTCCGGTCGAGAGCTCGCAAATCATGCTATGCGGCGCTGGGCGCCAATGTCTTTTACTTTCTCTCCGCACCGCTGGTGCGGATGATTCAGGGCACGGACCCACGGGAACGCAGCGCTCTGGAGTTCCGACGCAACGCCGCGATTCAGTACCTGGGGCAAAGCCTCTTTATCGATAGGGAGCACGGTGCGCGGGTGGCCGCCCGTGTTCTTGCCGCTACCCCCATGCCCCCGAGTATCGGGATGGAGCGGCCTGGTTCCTTTCCTTAATAATGATTAAGTATTAATTTTAATCATGATTAACAGAACTATGGCATACTTGGGTCGAGCCGGTGCTTCGGGCTTCTCCTAGCACTTATGGCAACAGAGACGAAGACACGCACAGCAAGATCGGAATGAACGTAACGAATAAGGATGAAGTGAGGCACAAGTGAACGCACGCAATCGAGTATTCCTCATCCTGGGCCTGCTCACCGTCGGGTCGCTGATCTGGTACCTGGTCACCGTCCGCCCCAGCGGCGACCTGCAACTGATCGGCACGGTGGACGCCAACGAGGTGATGGTGAGCGCCAAGATTCCCGGGCGCATCCAGACGCTGACCGTTGACGAGGGCCAGGATGTGAAGGCCGGCCAACTCATCGCCATCATCGAGAGCGACGACCTGCAGGCCGCGCGCAAGGCCGCCGAGGCCACCGCGGCCAGCCAGAAGTGGAAGCTGGGCGAGACCGTGGAGACCGAGCGCCAGGACCGCGGCGAAACCGGCAGCGCCACCGTCAACGCCGAGGCCCAGGTGCAGCGCCGCGCAGGCCGCGCTGGCCCAGGCCCAGGCCAACTACGACCACCAGCAGGCCGACACCAGCCGCACCGTGGCGCTGGCCCAGCAGGGCATCATGAGCGAGCAGGCCAGGGACGACGCAGCCACCAGCCTGCAGGCCGCCAAGGCCGCCGTCGATGCGGCCAGGGAAAACGTCTCCGCCGCCGAAGCCTCGCTGCGCCAGGCCCGCGCCCACGAGCTGCTCACCACGGTCGCCGCCCGCACCGTGGACTCGACCCGCGATCAGGTGGCGAACGCCCGCGCCCTGGCCGAGCAGGCCAAGGTCGAACTGGGCTACGCGCAGGTCTTTGCTCCGGTCAGCGGCAGGGTCAACGTGCGCGCCGCGCGCCAGGGCGAAGTGGTGGCCGCCGGCGCACCCATCGTCACCATCATGGACCTGACCCAGACCTGGGTCTACGCGCCGCTGCCTGAGACCCAGGCCGACGCCGTGCAACTGGGCGACTGGCTGCGCGTGGTCATGCCCAGCGGCGCCAGACCATCAAGGGCAAGGTCATCAACAAGTCCGCCCAGGCTGACTTCGCCACCCAGCGCGACGTCAGCGCCCGCAAGCGCGACATCAAGACCGTCCAGTTCAAGCTGCTCATCGACAATCCCGAGGAGCGCTTCGTTCCCGGCATGACCGCCGAAGTGTACATTCCCAAAAACAAGCTGGTGAAGCAGTGACGGAACCGGGCACAATCGCAACCGAATCGCTAAGGAGCCCACGGCCCCCCACGGCGGCCATGGCCGTCGAGCACATCGTCAAGCGCTACGGCGACTTCGAGGCCGTCAAAGACGTCAGCTTTTCCGTGGCCGAGGGCGAGATCTTCGGCCTCCTCGGTCCCAACGGCGCGGGCAAAAGCACTCTCATCCGCATGATGACCACGCTGGTCCCCATCACCAGCGGGAAGGCTATCGTCGCCGGCCACGACGTGGTCCGCGAGCCCGACGCCGTGCGCCGCATGATCGGCGTCATTCCCCAGGCCCTCACCAGCGACTCCGACCTCACCGTCGAAGAAAACCTGAGCATCTACGCCAAGCTCTATTCGGTTCCCCGCGCCGAGCGCGAGAAAAACATCGCTGAAGTTCTCGAAGCCGTCGACCTCGCCAAGTGGCGCGGCGCGCAAACCAAGACCCTCTCCGGAGGCATGCGCCGCCGCCTGGAGATCGCCCGCGGCCTGGTCCACAATCCCCACATCTTCTTTCTCGACGAGCCCACCACCGGCCTCGATCCCGTCTCCCGCATCGCCGTCTGGGAGATGCTTGACAATCTGCGGAAAACCCGCCACCTCACCATGCTCATCACCACCCACTACATGGAAGAGGCCGACAAGCTCTGCGACCGCATCGCCATTGTCGATCACGGCAAGCTGGTGGCCCTGGGCACGCCCATCGAGCTCAAGCACAGCGTCCCCGGCGCCAACGTCGTCGAGGTCCACTTCGACCGCGAAACCGAGGAGTGGCAGCAGCGCCTGGAAGAGCCTCGAAGGCGTCACCAGCGTGCAGGCTGAGTCCGCCGGCTTCTATCGCGTCCTCACCTCCTCCGGCTCACGCACCACCATGCAGTTGGTGGAGCTGGCCGCCCAACTCGGCGAAACCCTCACCTCTCTCAGCGTGCAGAACACCACCCTCGACGACGTCTTCGTTCACTACACGGGCCGCCAGCTCCGCGATGAACAGGTCAAGCCTCCCGTC
The DNA here is from genome assembly GCA_963796085.1 of uncultured Acidobacteriaceae bacterium. GTDB lineage: Bacteria > Acidobacteriota > Terriglobia > Terriglobales > Acidobacteriaceae > Telmatobacter. Next base: position 112,233 of record CAWCKF010000011.1, read on the forward strand.
TTCACCCTGCCGCCCCGGCCCGGAGCCCGGCCATGAACAGAATGTTCGCCATCGTCGAGCGCGAGATGCGCAAGTTCTTCCGCTCGCCCACGCTCATGATCATGTCGCTGATGATGCCGATCCTGCAGTTGGTCATCATGGGCAACGCCTTCGGCGGCAAGATCGTGGGCTGCCGCGTCGCCGTCGTGGACTACGATCACGGAGCCCAGGCCGTCAGGCTCCGCGAAGCCTTCGACTCCATCGCCGTCAACATCAAGACCTTCACTACCCTCGAGTACACCTCCGAGGTCCAGGCCCGCGAGGACGTCCGCACCGGCAAAATCGACGCCGCCGTTGTTATTCCCGCCCAATACTCCCGCCGCGTTTACGCCCAGGACGCCCCGCAAATCGGCTTGGTCGTCGATAACTCCGACCCGTTCACCTCCAGCTCCCTCGAGTCCGAGATGCAATTGCTGGTCAGCGCGCTCACTGCTCCTGTAATCCAGCCCCGTCTTGCCAATGCCATCGCCCTGGAGATCGTCGAGCTCTATCCCTACGTCGATTACATGAAGTTTCTGCTTCCCGCCACCATCGCCCTGGCCATGTATATCTCCGTCATGATCGGCGGCGGCATGTTATACATCGACGACAAGGCCCGCGGCGTTCACGAGGGCTATCTCGTCACCCCCATCACCAAGCTGGAGCTGGTCTTCGGCCTCAACACCGCCGGCGCCATCAAGGCCGTCCTCAGCGGCATCTGTCTTACAGTCATCGGCTCGCTCATGGCTGGCCTCGGCGTCATCTTTCACCCCGTGGTCCTCCTCCAACTCCTCAGCCTCATCCTGGTCACCTCCATCGCTTTCAACGGCATGATGTTCCTGCTCATGGTCCGCGTAGACGACCCCCTCGTTCCCCGCGCCATGTTCGGCGTTCTCAACACTCTCCTCTTTTACCCTTCCGGCGCAATGTACCCCATTGCCTCCTTTCCCGCCTGGCTCCGCGCCATCGCCGTCGTCGACCCCTTCACCTACGTCATCCACGGCTTCAAATCCATCCTCCTCAAAGACGGAGGCTTTGTCGCCATCCAATACGATCTCCTCTTCCTCTTCGTCTTCGGCATCAGCACGCTGCTTGTCGCCACGCCGCTCTTCAAGCGCACGCTGTGATGCACCCGGGCGAAGCAGGCGGATGTTAGCACGGAACTCCTCCGGTTAGAATGATCGAAGGTTGCCCATCATGGCAAAGAAATCGCGACAGCGCAAATCCCATGGCCAGCGTCCTCCGCAGGCGCCGGCCGGGAGGACTGCCCCCATTGCTCCAGCAACTCATAAGCCGTGGCAGATCGCCGCTGTGTGCCTCGTCCTTGCGGTGGTTACCCTCGTTGCTTTTCGAGGCGTGCGAAACAACGACTTCCTGACCTTTGACGATGACGTCTATGTCGTGGATAACCCGCAGGTGCAGCATGGTTTGACCATGCAGAGTATAGAGTGGGCGTTTACCAGCTTCGAGCAGTCCAACTGGCATCCGCTGACCTGGATTAGCCACATGGTGGACTGGAGGCTTTACGGAAAAAATCCCACAGGCCACCATATAACCAATGTATGCCTGCATGCCGCCAGTGCAGTTCTGCTTTTTCTTTTGCTTTTGTATATGACCGGCTTTTTAGGGCGTTCCGCCGTGGCCGCATTCCTCTTCGCGCTGCACCCCGCGCATGTCGAATCCGTTGCCTGGCTTGCGGAACGCAAGGATGTGTTGTGCACGTTTTTCTGGTTCGCGGCATTACTTGCCTATGCATGGCATGTGCGCAGTCCATCCTGGAAACGGCTCGCATGCGTCGTCTTCTGCTATGCCTGCGCTCTTATGTCGAAACCCATGGCCGTCACGCTTCCGTTCACCCTGCTGTTGCTTGATTACTGGCCGCTGCGCAGAATAACATTGGCGCCGGAAGCGCGCGCGCATTGGTTCTCATCCTTTTGGAAGTTATGCCTTGAGAAATGGCTGCTTTTCATCATGGCGGCTATCTCCAGCATCCTTACCCTTCTCGCACAACGTGCCGGCGGCTCGGTTGGATCGCTTCAATCTTTGCCCTTGTGGATAAGGATCTGCAACGCGGCCATCAGTTACTGGCGCTACGTGCGCATCACGATCTGGCCTGATCCGCTCAGGGCCTTTTATTACCATGGAACAAATCACATCATGGTTTCCGCGGCAGTGTTATCGGCCATTGCGCTCATCCTGGTAACTATCCTCTGCTGGAATTTCCGCAAGCAAAGACCGTATTGCCTTATGGGATGGCTGTGGTTCCTGGGAACACTGGCGCCGGTGATCGGCATCGTGCAAGTTGGAGATCAGGCCATGGCCGAGCGTTACACTTATGTTCCTTTGATCGGCCTTTTTATCTTTGTTGTCTGGCTGGTTGGCGATGCCGTTGCCAACTCTCCGAAGGTCAAGGTTGTAACTCAATTGCTTGCGGTCGCGGTTATTCTGGCGTGCGCCGTCAAAACCGATGCGCAGGTTAAGGTGTGGAAAGATACGATCACGCTTTTCAGCCACGTGATCGAGATTGATCCTCGCGGTGAAATTCCCAATTCAAGCCTGGGCGTGGCGTACGAGAGAAAGGGAGATGTTGCCGATGCGCAGAAATATTTCGAGCGCTCATTAACCTATAATCCCTCCTGGTCTCTGACTCTTTCCTATTCCGCCCTTTGCCTGATGCAAATGGAGATGCAAACCCATGATGCGCGCAATATACCTCTGGCGAAGCAACGCCTGGAACAGGCATTGAGCCTTGCTCCCGACGACCCCAATATCCTGAGCAACATGGCGCTGTATTCAGCCCTGATGGGGAGGCCGAAGGATGAGGAAATGTATAGCAGAAAAGCAGTCGCCGCGCACCCGGATTTTACAACGGCGCGGCTTTATCTTGCCGATGCTCTTGAGACACAGGGGAAACTTGACGAGGCGGCTGAGGAGAACCGCCAGGCGCTTGCCTTTAAGCCGGATAGCTACATTGCGCATAACAATTTGGGCATTATCCTGGGCCAGAAGGGATTGACGCAGGATGCGCTGAAGGAATTCCGTCAATCTCTGGCCTTTGAGCCCCATCAGGCCATAGCTCATTTCCAAATCGGCTGGATCCTGTTGAGGACGCATCAGCTACCCGAAGCGGAAGGGGAGTTTAACCAGGCGCTGCGCTTCGACCCTGCAGACGCTAACACGCACAATGACTTAGGCGTGGCCCTGTTTCAGCAGGGTGATGATGAAAAAGCGGCCGAGCAGTTCAGTGAGGCGGTACGGCTTAATCCGGGCTATGCCGAAGCAAAGCGAAATCTTGAACTTGCTCAAGCCCGGATGAATAACAAAAAGGTAGAGAACGGAAGAAAATGGAAAATACCGGGTAAGTTCCAAGCAGAGTGCTGACCGTTCAAGCAGGCTTGGCTGCTGTAACTCGTTTGGAGGCGGACCAATACTCCTCTATCTCCTCCAGCGTCTTATTCTTGGTCTCCGGCACAAGGCGCCATGTAAAGATGCCCTGCGCCAGCGCCATCAGCGCCAGGAATCCGAAGGTGAACGCCTTGCCGATCACATCAAAGGCGTGCGGAAAAAGCAGGACCACCATGGCATTGGCAACCCACTGAGTTAGCACCGGAACAGTCATGGCCATGCCGCGCACATCGTTGGGAAATATCTCCGGCACCAGCGTCCAGAAGACAGGCCCAATGCAGGCGGAGAAAAAGGCCAGGTAAGTCAGGATAAACGCCAGAACGATGGCCCCGTGAAAATGGCCGGTCAGCACGGTAACCACCAGCGCCACAAGAGACAGCGCCATGCCCAGCGACCCGGCTATGTAAAGCGGCTTGCGTCCGTACCTGTCGATCACCCAGAAGGAAACCAGGGTGAAGAGAAAGTTATTTACTCCTACAACAAACGTGGAAGCCAGGGCGGTATCCACTTTCCAGCCGGCCGACTGAAAGATAAGCGGGGCATAGTCGATGACGGTATTGATTCCCGAAACATGAATGAGAATGGCAAGACCCACGCTGATGGCCAACGCGCGACGCACCTCCGGCCGTCGCAGTCCGCGCCAGCTCTGCGCTTCCTTGTGCATGGTGGCTTCGATTTCGTTTATCTGCAGTTGGGCGCTTTTGACGCCGCCGATCCGTTCCAGCAGGGCAAAGGCCTCCTGCATTTTGCCGGTCAGGGCCAGGAAGCGCGGCGTCTCAGGCGCCAGCGCCACCAGCACCAGAAACACCGCCGACGGCGCCACTCCGCTCAGAAACATCCATCTCCAGTTATTCACGCCGGTATTGCGGAGCAGATAATTGATGCCATAGGATACGATGACGCCGACCACGATCGACATCTGATAGAGAGTTCCCATGCGGCCGCGCATGGAAGGAGGGGAAACCTCGGCCACATACATGGGAGAGAGCAGGGAAACTCCGCCCACGGCCAACCCGCCCACAAAGCGAGCCAGGATAAAGCTGAAAAAACTGCCTGACGCGGCGGTGGCGATGGATGTGGCGGCAAAGAGCAAGGCCACCAGCATCAGGGGTTTCTTGCGCCCCCAGCGGTTGGTATATTTCCCCGCGATGAACGATCCCAGTACGCAGCCGAAGAGCAAGGAACTGAATGCCCAGCCCAGCCCCATGTCGCTCAATGAAAATGCGTGAATAAGAAAGGGGCCGGCGCCGGTGATGATGGCGATGTCGAATCCAAACAGCAGGCCTCCCAGCGCCGCTGTGCAGCCTAAAAATATGACATAGCGCAAGTTGACGCCTTCTGTCACTTGGTGGCGCTCCTTGAACCCAGGATTATTTTTATCGGGCTTCGTGCCAGTATACCTTGGCCGCCGCTCCGGCCTTCAATCCATCAACCGCCGTATGGGCTCGTTGTCCGCATACACGCGCCACTCCGCCACATAGGAGTCAAGAAAACCACGCTTCCCCTCCCCAACCCCACCCCCTACAATGAAGAAGGGAAGTTCAACCATCGAGGAAAACCATGCCGCTCTCCGGAGAAGCCATCCGCCTGATGAACTACATTGACGACGTTGCCGTAACCCTGCGCCGGGTGCTGGCCACCATCCCCGCGCTCACTGCTGAGGAGCGCGCCCGGGTGGCCGAGCACCTGCTCCAGGCCCGGCCCAACGCCGAGGACGTGGCCCACGCCCTGACCGCCAAGTAAGTCCGCTTTGTGAGCGAAACCGTCGCCATCATCGGAGCCGGGCCGCTGGGCCGATGGCTGGCCTTGAGCGCAGCCCGCGCCGGCTTCCGCGTGCTGCTGGAAGACGTGATGCCCGCCAACCTGCATCACGCGCAGGAGGCCCTTCGGGCTGTACTCGGTCCAGAGACTCTGCCCAACGTCAACTTCGTCTCCACCATCGAGGACGCCGTGCGCGAGGCCGATCTGGCTATTGACTGCGTGCCCGACGAGCTGGAGTCCAAGCTGGAAATCCTCTGGCTCCTGGACCGCATGGCCCCGCCGCGCACGGTCCTGGCCACTCCCACCACGCGGCTGTCCATCGCCGACCTGGCCGGTTGCACTTACCGCGAGGAGAAGTGCGTCGCCATCGCCGCCGAAGCCAAGGATCTGGCCGGCAATTGCGGCGCCGAAATCCTGCTCCGCACCACCAGCAAAACCAGCCCCGAGACCGTGGCCCTCCTCGATCTTTTTTGGCGACGGCTGGGCTTTACGCCAAGCTTCGCGCGCGATCCCGCCGAGCAGACGGCGGACAGTTGACAGGGGAGGACTCTCCGATTCAATCCGTCTGCTCACGCCGTCATTCCCTCAGGGGCTAAAGCCCGCGTTGATTTTTCACGACTAGCGGCACGGCTGAAGAGGCTGCGGAAAAAGAGAGAACAGCAAGCGAATCTCACGAAGAACGTCCCTCCGGGGCTAAAGCCCGCGTTAATTTTGTTGACATTATGCGGGGGTTGAAACCCCCGCCTCCCTCCGGATCGAGTTTTTCCGCAGCCTGTGAAGCCGTGCCCTTTCAAAAACTACGACTTATTTAGCGGCTTGTGGCAGGACAGCCGACCCAGAGGGTACACCGGCCGCGCCCTTTCAAAACTTCCCTCAGGGGCTAAAGCCCGCGTTGATTTTTCACTCTAGCGGCACGGCTGAAGCCGTGCCCTTTCAAAACTAAGCCGTGCCCTTTCAAAACTAAGCCTTGCCATTTCAAAACTACGACTTGTTCAGAGGTTCCCTAACAGCTAACAGTTAGCAGCTAACAGCGGACAGTTATTTGAAACCCTTGGTCAACTGTCCACTGTCAACTGTCCACTGGTTACTGAGAATTGAGAACTGATTGGTAATAGCGCACATAATGGGGCACCACCAGCGAGGAGCAGAAGCGCTTTTGCGCGGTCTTGCGGCCCGCCTCGCGCATCGCGTCGAGCCGGGCGCGATCTTTTAGCAAGGCCAATACTCCCATCGCCATACCTTCAATATCCCCGGCCGGATAGAGCAGCCCCGTCACCCCGTCGTCAATCAGCTCCGGCACTCCGCCCACGCGCGTGGCGACGGAGGGAACCTGGCAGGCCATGGCCTCCAGCGCCGCCAACCCGAACGACTCCAACTCGCTGGGCATCAGCAGGATATCGGCCAAGGGCAGGACCTCGTGTACCCACTCCAGCTTGCCCATGAAGTGCACTTTGGCGTGAATTCCCAGGTCGTGCGCCAGCCACTCCGCCGCCGAGCGGTCCGGCCCGTCGCCTACCATCACCAGTTGCGCCGGCACCTCCCGCACCACCCGCGCGAAGATCTTCACCACGTCCACCACCCGCTTGACCGGCCTGAAATTGGAGAGATGCATGAGGATCGCCTCGCCCGGAGCCGCGAACCGCCGGCGCGCCTCCGCCCGTTTGGCCTCGTCCTTGATGGGCATGTAGACATCGCAGTTGACGAAGTTCTCCACCACCTCAATACCCCGCGTCACGCCGAAGTCCTCGAGCGTTTTCGCTTTCAGATAGTTGGAGATGCTGGTAACCCCGTCGCTCTCCTGGATGGCGTAGCGGATGATGGGCAGGTAGCAGCGATCCAGCCCCACCAGCGTGATGTCGGTGCCGTGCAGGGTGGTTACGAAGGGCAGCCGCCGCCCTTTGGCGGCCAGCATCTGCCGCGCCAGCAGCGCGCTCACCGAGTGGGGAATGGCGTAGTGCACATGCAGCAGGTCAAGCTCATTGAATTCGGCCACTTCCGCCATGCGCGAGGCCAGCGCCAGGTCGTAGGGCGGAAACTCGAAGAGCGGATAGCTGGAGACCGGAACCTCGTGATAATAGATGCCTTCGTCGCGCCCGCTCAGCCGGAAGGGTTGCGAGTAGGAGATGAAGTGCACCTCGTGGCCCAAGCGCCGCCAGTTCGATGCCCAGTTCCGTGGCCACCACGCCGGAGCCGCCGTAGGTGGGATAACAGGTGATGCCGATGCGCATAAGACAATTCCTCATGGGTGCGGGTGATCCGCGATAACCATCAAGCCGTTCAGGACCGGGAACGCGCGGGAGCGAAAAAACTTCCTAGTAGACTCCCGGAATCAGGCGCCAGGCGGCCTTGCTGTACTCCGCATACTGCGCGCCGAAGGCCTGATTGAGGGCTGCCTCCTCAACGTGAATTCTGTATAACAGGGCCGCGGTCGTGGGCAGCAGCACTACCGCGGCCGCAAGCCAGTTGCGCTCATGCAGCGCGATTGCCAGAAACACCAGCAACAAGCCGGTATAAGAGGGATGACGCACATAGCGATAGAGCCCGGATCGATAGACCGTCTGCTCATGGCGAATGGCCACGTTGGCGCTGAATGCCTTGCCCAGAGAAAGGATGGCCGTCCAGCGCAGCGCAAGCCCCGCAATGATTACGGCGACCGCGGCAATCTGCAGCCAATGGGCTCCGCCGAAGATGATAGCCGGAGCCATGCGGCCAATAAACTCCGCCGCGGTGATGGCGCAGACGATGGCCGCCCACATCAACAGCATCGACCCCCGGTCGCGCACCTTGCCGCCGCTCTTGCCGGTGCGGGTTAGGACGGCGATAAGGATCTCGGAGGCCGTCCAGCCATAGAACAGGATTTGCCACAACAGAGAGATGCTCAACGTGCCTCCAGGGTTCCGGCCCACAACCAGAATGCCATACTGAGCTGCAGCCGCGGTCAATGCGCCGCAAGGCCGGCAAAGTTGACGATTTCCACACCATCTATGAGGCCAATCGACAGCAGCGCCTGGCGCTCAACATCCCGCGAAGCCAGCAGACGCGTGCCCGCCTGGGCCAAATCGCCGTCGTTGTAACCCGGATGCGTAACCAACTCCCAGGCGCCCGGCGGAATACTGCGCAGAAGGGAGGTGATGGCATTTGCATCAAGTCTCCCGGCCGCCATCACGCCGATCGCTCCATCGGTGGTGGCGAGCGAGGCCGCGGCCACTAGCTTGCGGAAGGCCGGTGAACGCCGGCGCAGCAGATGCAACTGCATCCGCCGCGGCCAGGGAGCGCCGGGCGTAGCGCGCAGGCTCCATGCCGGCTCAAAGGGATTGCGAATGGCGCGGATGCCTCTAGCGGCTGCCGCGCGCAGCAACGGTTTGAGCACGGCGGGAAAGATGTGGGTGTGCTTGTGCGTATCGATGTGCGTGAGCGCAACTCCTTCGGCCTGGAGCAGCGCGATCTGCGCCGCGGCTTCAGCCTCCATCTCGGCAGCGCGAATGCGGCCGGAAAGCAGCCGCCGCAAGAATGCCCCCAAGGTCCTTTGGAACCGCCCCGTCCCTGGGTCGACGAGAGTAGGAATCTCTGCCGGCGGCAACACCGGCTCGCCATCCACCAGAACCACGTGGCAGCCCACGCCCAGCGAGGGCGTAGAGCGGGCCATGGTGATGGCGTCGTTGGTGGCCGTGGCCTTCGCCATCAGCGAGGCGCTGGTCAGCAATCCGGCGCGGTGCAACTCGGCAATGGCGCGGTTGATCCCGGCAGTCAGCCCGAAATCGTCGGCATTGATAATAAGACGGCTCACTGGGTGAGTTTAACAACAAGGGGCGCCTGACCCTGGGCAAGGGTGCGCAGCCCGGCCGAACGTACCCACGCTGGTATGATTTCAGAAGGGCGCAATCGCCTTACCGCCATGCGTGGGCGGTTAGCTCAGCTGGTTAGAGCGCCTGCCTTACAAGCAGGAAGTCGGGGGTTCGAGTCCCTCACTGCCCACCATCATGCAATAATACTTACATAATTTTTTCGAGTTTCTCCGCACGTGGAGTGCAGCGAAATTTGCGGGAAGCCTGTTTCGAGACTGACCATAGGATGGATCACCTCCCAGGGGTAGAGTTAGTTCTTTGCGGGAGGTGCACGGAATGTTACAATCGCCAAACTGAGTCCGATGAGTGAACATCCCGCCGCACATAAAACCATCCTGGAGGTCGTCTACGCCGGCCGTCCGCGTCAATCTGTTCCCGTAACCCATTCCCCTTTCCTGATTGGGCGCCATGGGGATACGGGCAACCATCTGCAGCTTGAGGACCGGCACATCTCGCGCCGATGCGCCGCCATCGTGGCGGGCAGAGGCGGTCACCGGCTGGAAGACCGGGGCAACCGCCTGGGCGTTTTTTTGAACGGCGAAAAGGTGGCCAAGAAGACGCTGCGAGACGGCGACAAAATCACCTTCGGCGCAGAAGATGGCTGCACTATCATCTTCCGTTCCACCCACGGGGCCGCAACCATTCACCGCATGCTGACGCGCATGAACAACATCCACGCGGCAACAGGCGCGCAGACGGGCGGCGGGTTGAGCAAGCTGAATCTGCTGCTGGAAGCCACATCGCTGCTGCATTCACACCTGCCCCTGGATACGGTGCTGGGCGCCATGCTGGATCACGCCATCGCCATCACCAAGGCTGATCGCGGCCTGCTGCTTGAAGCCGATTCCAGCGGCGCATTGAAAGCGCGGCTGGGGCGCAACAACAGCGGTGAAAGCCTGCCGCCGGACAGCTTTACACCCAGCCAGGCGGTGCTGGATGAGGCGCTGAAGCAGCAGACCGGGGTTGTGGTCGGCGACCCGGAGCTGGCGGCGGCAGATCAGAAGAGCGGGCAGAAGGTCGCTCACCAGCATCCACACTCCTTCATCGCAACCCCACTGTACGCCTTGCCGGACGACGAGTCAGGGGCCTCTGAAGCGACGCAGCACGGTGAGCTTCTGGGCGCCATCTATCTTGACTCCAGGCATCCCGCGGCATTCTCCGATCTGGTCCGCCATATTTTTGATGCCCTTGGAGTGGAGGCAGCCAGCATTCTGGAAAACGCCCGCCATATGGAGCGGGAGCACGAGCGCCGGCTCATGGAGCATGAGATGGGGCTGGCCCGCGCTATCCAGCAGGCGCTGCTCCCCCAGGGCTTCCGCGAGTATCCTCATCTCACCGTAACCGGCGTGAATCATCCCTGCATTGCGGTGGGCGGGGATTACTTTGATATGTTTCCCGTGACCGAAGAGCGGACCGCCGTTCTGATTGCGGACGTCTCCGGCCACGGCCTGGGCGCGGCCCTGCTGACCACCATGCTGCAGGGAGCGCTTTCCGGCATGACCCTGGGCGAGGACCCGGTGAAAGTCTTCAACCAGATCAACCAATTCCTCTGCGAACACTCTGAAGTGGGCCACTACGCCACCATGTTCTTCAGCCTGATTGACCGCGACGGCAGACTGCATTACATCAAGGCCGCCCACCCGTCGCCGTTGCTGCTGCGGCGCGGCCAGGTCAGCGAATTGTATACGGAAGGCTCTTTTCCCGTGGGCCTCATTCCGGAAGCCAGCTTTAGCGCCGAAAGCCTGCAGCTCGAGCCGGGGGACACGCTCATCCTCTTCAGCGATGGCGTCACCGAGGCGGAGGACCCGGAAGAGAACCAGTTCGGCGTGGCCAGGTTTCGCGAGCTCCTGGCCGAACACGGGAACACCCCGCTGGATGAATTGCAAAAGATCATTCTGGATGCGGTGGACGGCTTTTGCCGGGGCGCTACCCAGCTGGACGACATTACGGTACTTCTTGCGCGCTACCGCGCATCTGCCTGAAGCGGCCGGCCGGCGGGGGATTCCAGGGCATTTTCACAGTTGGTGTAAGGCAGTAAGAAAGCGAAAATTGTGGTTTCCCACCCTTTCGCCAGAAACAAGGCGAAAGGATGGGGCACGGCGCCTTATAGGAATAGTAGAACCGCTCCAGGTTGCCCCGCCTGGAGCAAGCTGATTTATTGGGCAGAATGACTCGCATGGCGCTGTAAATGCCGTTGGCGGCGCCTTTCGTTGCGCCGGTGGACGTGCATCTTCAGATGACCCTGGATCGGTTCGAGCGCCAATGCCAACGAGGCGCTCATCAGCACTTTGACGAGGGCTACTTCGCCGGAGTAGTAGTGCAGGAAGAATTCGTGGAGCGCATCCCCCAGATAGACGAAGGGCACGATCACCGCAAAGGAAGTGAGGATTTCCTGCAAGACCTTGCTTTGGTGAAGGTGGCCGGGAAGGATGAGGATGGCAAGGACAAAGAGTACCTGGAGGACTGCAAACCACCAGGTGGCGTACCACGCCGGGGTGATCTTGAATTCGTACACGCTCTCGCCGGAGATTTCACCATCGGGCTTGCGCGAGCGGACTCTGAAAACCCATTTGCCCGCGCCCAGTTGGGTGAACTCGCGTTCGGAGCGGGTGGACCAGCCTGTCCAGCCATTGTCGACGCCTTGCATATAGGTCTGGAATTCCATATCGCCCGACGCCTGCAACCCGTTGGCCGAGTAGTCAAAGCGGAATGCATTGTAATCGTAAGGGAACTTGAGCATCTGCGCGAGATTCTGCCTCAGTTGCTGCACACCGCCCGGGCTTGAGGAACTGGTTCCGCCGAAGAGCAGGCGTTCATCGCTGGTTCCTACCACGCTGCGCACCCAGGCGTTGAACGGCACGGCAGCGGCGTCTTTGGGCAGACTGAGGCTGACCAGCGCTACGCCGTTATTCAAGGCCAGCCACAACCCGCCGCTATGGTCGTAGCTGACGCTATAGACGTGGGGATCGGCCAGCCCCTCCGCAGGGCCGATGACCTGCAGCAAACCGCGCCTGGTGTCGATCAGCGCTACGCCGTGCTTGGCGGTGCCGAGGGCCACCAAGTCCTGATTCAGGGCCACGGCGGAGATAACGTCGGTATTGTCTTCCGCACTCCATCCGGTTACATGCAGCACCTGCCAGGGATTGGCTGAACCAGGCGCGTAGCGCACCAGGCCATCACTGTAGCTGGGAATCAGCAGAGCTTCGCCGGTGACCAGCATGGTCAGTCCGCGCGTGTCCGCGCCACCGGCAACGTTCTGCAAAAGGCCGCCGTCCAAACGCGTCAGGCCGCGGCCGCTATCGAGCACGTACAGAGCGTCGTGGAACCATGCGGCCTGCAGGAAGTGATCGCCGGAGCGCAGCACGGTGGGCGCGCCGTTTGCCGATCTGACGAAGAGCCAGTGGTCGGAGACAAAGACGTGTCCAATGGGGGTATCCAGTATCTGGATCACGTGGTCGCCGGTGGAGCGGAAGGCCTGGGGCAGGTCGTCCGCCCTGGAGACGTAGACCATGGAGCCGTTCTGGTCAGGGGCAAGCCATCCCACCTCGCCTTCGCCGCCCACCAGGATGCGCCCGTCCGCGGATTTGCCCAGCGCAAAGGCGCCGTGCCCGCCGGGAAGCTCGATGCGCCGCCATCGCGAACCATCGAACTCCAGCACGCCGGAGGTGTTGCCGAAGTACAAGATGCCGCGATTGTCCTGGACAATGGCCCAGTTCTGCCGATCCGCATGGTAAGCGGCGGGCGGGAAGTTGCGAACCTCGGCCCCTGCGATGGAGGGTTTCGCGGGCGCGCTCTGGGCCCAGGCCGCGGGCGCGAGGAATCCCGGTAGAATGGCGGCGACGAAGGCCAGCCGTTGAGCCAGACGGATCATGGTGCCTGCTCCTTAACCACGAGGCGCACCACCTTCACGGACCGGTTACTCAGAAGGTCCTGCGCGGCAATGGTGAGCGTGTGTGTCTTGCCCGGCGCGAAGCCGGACAGCGGGGTGCGGTAGATGTACTCCGGTGAATCATCGATCTTATAGGTGATCTTCTCCAGGCCGGCGGGCACGTCCTCTGTGGCCACGAAGATCAGGGTCCCGGGCTGCAGTTGCAGCGTGTCGGCAACGGTTTCGACCGGCGCGCTGTAGCTGATGTCGATGATCGGGCCCTGGGAATAAACGACCAGGCGCTGCTTCTGCACCGTTTCCAAGGTGGAGAGCGGGTTGCGGGCACGATAGGCCAATACAAACGTGCCGGAGGACCTGATGCTAAACGGGGCCGTGTAGGTCTGCCAGTGGCCGCCGTTCAGGCTGTACTCCAGGGCCGCTTCGCCAACCGCTCCGGCATTGGCCTGCAGAACGATGCGGGTAGCGCTGCTGATCATGGTGGTGGACTCGCGGGTGATTTGCGGGCCTTCAAAGTGCAGAGAGCTGCTGGGCGCGGTGCGATCCGCCGCCAGGTTCAGAATGCGAGTCACGCCCGCATTGCCGAGCTCATCCACGGCGTGGAAGCTCAGCCGATGGCTGCCTGCTTCCGGCGCGGGGATGGGATCCGAGTAGGGTTTCAGCGCGGCGCCGTCGAGCGCGTAGACCACCGATTCGCCCTCCGGCGCCTTGAGAAGGATCTGGCTGCCGGAAGCGAGGAAAACGGTTCCGCCGCGCTCCACCGAGCGCCCCTTCACTTCGTAGGTAGCCGCGCCCACCGAGCTCTCCACTGTAAAGGGCCAATTGTGCTCCGTCTCACGGTTGCCCACCACGTCCACCGCGAAGTAACTCAGCCGGTGCTTGCCCTCGCTGAGCGGGCCGATGGCGAAGGGCTCGCCGTAGGCGAGCATCTTTCCTTCATCGATGCGGTATTGAACCTGCGCCACGCCGGAAAGGTTGTCAGTGGCCAGGAGCGCGACGCGCGTGGCCGGGGCAACCGTGTTGCCAAAACGCGGCCCGCGCAGTTCCATATGAGTTTGCGGCGGAGTGGTATCGACGGTGAACTCGAAGGTGTGGGGATTCTCGGCGTTGCCTACGTTATCCAGCGCGTAGTAGCGCAGCGTGTATGCGCCTTCATGGGAGAACGTGTTGAGCGGCGCGGTGTAAGTGGCAAAGGCCGAGCCGTCCAACGAGTAGAGCGTCTTCCACAGGCCCGAGACCACCCCGGCCGGATCATCTTCCGAAGCCAGCGAGATTTTCAATCCGGGGCCGAAGTAGGTGATACCGCCGCTGTCAACCCGGCGCGCGCCGGTGACGGTCATTTGGGTCCTGGGGGGTGCGGCATCGATGGCTAACGCGAAGCCCTCCGCCGTCTTGGGCGAAATCTTGACATTGAGCGTGGTGGGGCCGGGTTTGGTGAAGGTCAGCGGCTCTGCCGTCTCGGGCCCAGGACCGGAGCTGAGCAGGTAATTTTCCGCTCCCTCGTCCGGCGAGGCCGCGATGCGCAGAACGTAGGGCAGGCCGGGCGGTCCCAGCAGGCCAAGCCTGGGATGCAGGTACAAGCGCTTGGCATCCAGGACCGATGGAGGCGCCTGGCCATTGCCGGGTTGCTGTATGCGCAAGCGCAGTTGCTGTGCCGGCTCCCGGTTGCCGACGCGGTCGATGGATGCGACCGTCAAGCGGTGTTCGCCCTCGGCGGTCACGGAAAACGGCTGGCTATACTTCTGCTCCGGCCCGCCATCGAGAGAATAGGTCACCGCTTCCACGCCGGATTCCAGGTCGCTGGTGTTGAGTGCGATCTTGCTGCCGGGGTTCAGGACCACGTCGCCATCGCGAATGAAGAAGGGGCGCGAGAACTGCACGCCGGTCACCGGCGGCGTGATATCCACGTAGAGATCAGGAACGCTCAGTTGCGCGATGTTGTTGACCTGGTCAACGGATTCGATGTGCAGAAGATGAATTCCGGAGATCTCCGGCAAGTGGAAGGGCCCGGTGTAGATGGTATCGGCCGTTGCGCCGTCCAGCCTGTAGCGCACCTGGGTTGGCCCGGCAACGGCATCGCGGCCGGCCAGCTCAATCTCCGATTGCGGTGTAACGTAGCGCACACCCTTGTCGGAGGCCAGCGGTCCGTGGATCGTTAAGGTAATCTCCGGCGGCTGGCGATCCACCAGAAATGCGAAACTCTGCGCAGCTTCCCGGTTGCCGACGAGATCCTCGGCGTGGTACTGGATGTGGTGAGAACCTTCAGGCAACTGGTCGAGAAACAGCGGCCTTTCGTAGGTCTGCTCGGCGGCGTCATCCAGACGATAGCGGATTTGATCCACTCCGGAGTCCGCGTCCTGGGCCGAGAGCGATAGAGTGACTCCGGCGCCAACCACCGCATCGGTGTGCGCGCCCGAAAGCGTCAGGCGGGTTTGGGGCGGCGTGGAGTCCAGCCGAAACGCGAATTCCTGGAGCTTTTCGGCATTGCCAACCTGGTCGACGGAGAAGTAGCGCAGCCGGTGCTCGCCCTCGGCGGTGAATACAGGGCCACCCGCGGGCAGCGGCTCGAAGGGTGCGCCGTCAATGGAGATCAGAGTCCTGGCCACACCCGACAGCGCGTCGCTGGCGCTTAGTTGCAGCTTGGGATTAAGCCCCAGAATGCGCAGCCCGGCGCGTTCCACGTGCGTGGCATCGCTAACCGTCAGCGCCGTTTTCGGCGGCGTGCCGTCGGCAATCACCGGCACTTTAATGTCGCCGAACTGCAGGCTGGCCGGCCCCTCCTTCAAAGTGACGGAGGATTGGTCCGAGGCTTCCGCGGCGCCTTCGGTGGCGGCGCCTGGGGAAGCCAAGGCAATGCTCAGATGAACCGGGGTACCCGCCGGAACAAAAAGCTGCCCGCCCGGCGCGCGGTAGAAGCGCTTGGGAAAGACGGGCGGCGCTGCTTCGCCGGCCGGCTTATTGCCGGGCGGAGTAACCTGCGCCGGCGCGCAGGCCGCCGCCAGCCCCGCCAGCAGCAGGACGGCGGCCTGCGAAAGCACCAATGCGGATGCTCGAAGTTCTGTGCGCATCACAATGAACCTAGCCCCTGATGACGAACTTCAGGTGTTTGGTGGACTGATTGCCAAGGTTGTCTTCGGCGCGAATCACCAGGTCGAAGGTGCCGTCGTGATCAAAGACCAGCGGCGTGGAATAGACCATCTCCTTGCCGCCGTCGATGCTGTAGTAGATCTTGCGCACCCCGGCTGCATTGTCGGTGGCGCCCAGGAACAGACTGGTCAGGCGGCGGTAAACCGCCAGGCCCTGGGCGTCCGCGGCGGAGCTTGCGGCGAGGCTGAAGTTGGCGAAGATCTGCGGCGGCGTATTGTCGGTGATCAGGACCAGCGCGCGATCCAGCTCACGGTTGTTGACCCGGTCCATGCTCCAGTAACGCACCAGGCGCCGGCCTTCCTCAGGATAGGAGAGGGGCGCGGTATAGGTGTGCGGCTGCGCCTCGCCTTCTTCCTGATACTCGGTGCGCAGAACGCCGGAAGCGTCGTCGGCGGCGGAAAGTTCGATGCGCGTGTTGCGCGTGATGTAGATGTCGGAACGCACCTGGTAGGACGGGCCGGTGATGTGATTGACGGTTTGCGGCGCCGCAATGTCCATGGAATACGGCAAGTTCTCCACCGTGCTGGTGTTGCCCAGCTTGTCGGCCGCTTTATAAAACAGCTTGGCGTTCCCGGCCCGCGTGGGCAGCGTCACGGGCTGCGCGTATTGCTGGAATTTTTCGGCGTCAAAGGAGTATGCGATATTGTCGACGCCGCTCTTGTTGTCCTCGGCGCTCAGTTGCACCTGGCTGCGGCTGGAGACGTAACGGGTTCCGTTGGGCGCAAGCCAATGATCGCCGACCACCTCAGCGGAAACCGTAGGCGGCAGGCGATCAACGTAGAACGGGACATCGTGTTCCGTTTCGCGGTTGTCCACGCGGTCCACGGAATAGTAGCTGAGGGTGTGCTCGCCATCGGCCAGGCTGCCCACCGCAACTTCCTCTTCCTTGACCGGCTTGAAATCCTCCTTGTCAAACCGCGCCAGAACGGTGGCCACGCCCGACAGCGAGTCGCTGCTGGTAATACGGAATTTGGCCTGCGATGACAGCACATCGCCCAGCGCGTTGCCGGTAATGGCGTGGGTGGTGACAGGCGCGCTCAGGTCAACCGTGAAGCGCAGCGCCAACGGCGTCTCTGCCCATCCCACGTGATCCACCGCATAGTAGCGCAGCACGACAGCTTTTTCCTTGTCCAGGATCAGCTCTTTCGTATAGGGCTTGTAGGGTTCGTCGTCGAGCGACACGAAGGTGGTATCTACGCCGGAAAGCTCGTCCTGGGAGGATAGGGCGCAGCGCAGCCCCTTTCCGTAGTAGGTACGCTCCGAAACCACGGCCGTGGGCGCGCCGGTGCACGTAGCCTTGGTGACAGGCGGATCCCCGTCGCTGAAGAACTCAAGGTATACGGTCTGCTTGGTGATGTAGTTGAACCAGCGGATGAACTGCCGGCCGCGGATTTCCAGCTCAATGCCATTTTTTTTGTACTGCTCCGTCGTGATATCGGATTTAATATCGGGATCCGGCGGCAACCCGCTGGAGCAGATAGGAGGGCGCATCGGCGTCAGGAGAAGCCGCCATACGAACCCAGAAAGGCATGTCCATCGGCCAGAACAATTTGTTTTGTTCCGTGTCGACGAAGAATCTTATGCGGATGCGCCACCACCTGCGGGCCATCGGCAACCGCTGGCTTTGGCGCTTCGGCAGCGGCAGCCTTTGGGCTGTTTGCGGCCATATGCTGTTGCCCATTCGCGGCAACCGCCAAAGGGCCAGCAGAGAAGGGGAGAAGCACGAGTGACCACACGAGCACGGACAACGACTTGACCATAAACCTCTCCTGGGCTCGGCGCCGTCTGCGCAGAACACCCGCACAAGAGCCGTCAGCCCCGTTTGAGCCGGTATCGACTGTTTTTTCGCATTACTGACTGCCCTGGCAGGCACTTTCAAGGGGCAACCCTTGTCAGCATGGGAAGTTGACCCCAGGGCATTACGGCAATTCACAGAATATAAACGGCGTGATTGGCATTATGCAAGGTAAATTTTTTTGTGGCCCGGCGAATTATGTTAAATATTTGTGAAAATCAGGTGCCTGCCGCGGCAGGACGGAGCCCGGCGCCACGATATGCCGGCGGATTACCGGGCCGCGGCACCCGGCACCGGTCGCACGCTGATCAGGTCCGTCCGGGCCGCTCCAGCTTCCCTGATGCGGGCCAGCGTATAGACCGTGCCGTCTTGGCCGACAGCGATGGAATTAACGTATGCCGGCCGATCCCCATTTTCATAAAAGATGGCGCCATGGTCGATGTAATGAGCCGTGGGAATGTCATAGGTGATCAGGTGCAGATCTTCTTCGCCTTTGGCTTCGCCTTTCGCCGTGCTGCTCTTGCCGGCAATTCTTCTGCCGTCAGCATAAATCGGGCCACCGGTCAAGTAATAAAGAGTCCGCCCGTCAGGCCCGAGGGTGAATCCCAGGTAGCCGTAGCTGAACTCATCGTACATGCCGCTGCGTTGAGACGGCACCGAGGTGATGCGCCGCAATACCTCAATCCGCTCGGCCACTGGATCGAAGCTGAACAAGTAGCCGGAGTTTCCGTGCACGCCATAGAATTTGTTGTCGGATGGATTCCATACGATCTGCCGCCAGTTATATGCCATGTGCCCCGGTGAGGTGGGGTCATAGACACCGAAGTAATCCTTGACCATGTTATCGCCCGCGACTGTTTCGACGGCATCCCGCTGGTAGCGATAGCGATGGATTACGCCGTCGCCGGTGGTGAAGTAGGCTGAGCCGTCTCGCGGATCGATTGCGATGGACCGGCAGATGGTACGATAAGTGGCTCCCGTGCCGGTCTCACCGTGCTCAAAGAAGGAGCCCAACTTTTTCAGTTCTTTTTTGGCGAGGTCGAAGCGGTAGAAGACGCCCGTTGGCCAGGTCAGAAAGTAGATCCGGTCCGCGGACCGTATCCATGTTCACGGTCAGGATGCCTTCACCCCGCGGGGCCACCGCCAGGCTCTCGAATTTGCCGGATGCGATGTCATAACTCAACAGGTGGCCGCCGGGATAGGGTCCATAGCCGGCTGGAGGGATGCCCATCTTCTCCATGCCGTCGATGGTGCTGTAATAGCCAACGTGGGTGGCAAAGTAGAGCTTGCCGTTGGATTCGATGAACCTGACGTGGCTCTTTCCCTGCGCGATTACTTTCATGCCTTTCTCGCCGCAGGCCTCTGACAGGTCGCCGAGATGACGAATCTTCTTCGTAACCGGATCGAAGGAGTACATCTGGGCGGCGACATTGTAAGGTTCCGCGCTAAGAACGTAATAGATCTTTCCGTCACTCGCGGCACTTATGGCGTTGTAAGTATCGTGGGCCAGCGCGAAACCGGAGTTATAGGTTCTGGCGATCAATCTCCCTGGTTGCTCCGCCACCGTCTGCGAAAGGCAACAGGACGAGGAGACAGAACAAAGCACTAATGTTAGTAAAGATTTCGATGATGTAGTCATTAAATCTCCGTTTGGCGCTCCGGTGCTACGCCACTTGTTATGACTAAGTACTTATCAGTCTTCTTTGAACCATCGCCGCCGCATTACGCAAAGAGCATCGCATCGTGGCCGCCACACGCTTCATGATTTGGCGAGTTCCCGGCGGTGCGCCCAAACTTTTTCAAAGGCCTTGGCATACTGCTCGTTGATCTCAGCAGCTTCTCCGCAGAATAGAGGCAGGAAGATGTGCCCTCGATTCACCTGGTCAATGCCGGGCATGGCTGCCGGAATCACCGGCGGATGATGCCACCACCTGGCCTCGGAGTAGATGGTGCGTTCATGCTGTGCCGGATAATCCCAGAAGCTGGCGTGCACTCCTTCCGCCTGCAGCGCTTTAATCAGAGCCTGGCGAGAAAAGCCGGCCTTGCTTTCATCGAACATCAGCATGTTGCCGCTGTAATAGACGCGTTTCTGATCCGGCCGGCAGCGCGGCTCGCTGAGCCCGGGCAGCTGGCAAAGGCGCTGATTCAACTGCCGATTATTGGCGGCGATCAGTTGATTGCGCTCATCCAGGCCGCGCAACTGCTGGCGGGCCACCGCGGCGGCGAAGGGATGCATGCGGTATTTCTGACCGAAACCGGTACCGACATAGCGATGCACGGGGCTGTCGGCGGGAAACTTTTCCGGGTCTTCGTAATGGCCGAAAGCCGCCGCGCGTTCAAAGTACTCGCGCGTCTGGTACATCCCCATGCCGCCTTCCACCGAAGGCATGGGCTTGCTGGCCTGGAAACTGTAGATGCCCATGACGCCCCAGGCGCCCATCATTTTGCCTTGCATGGAGGCGCCGTGCGCGTGCGCCGCGTCTTCAAGAACGATAAGCCCTTTCTCCTTCGCCCAGTCAGAGATGTGATCCATCTCGCAGGGCAATCCCCAGGCGTGCATGGCCACCAGCGCGCGGGTCAAGGGCGTGAGTTTACGTTTCGCATCCTCCAGATCGAAGCAAGCGGTTTGGGGATCGACATCGATGAAAATCGGCACGCAGCCGAAAAACCGCATGGACAGGCAGGTGGAGAAGAAGGTGTAGGAAGGCACCATAATCTCGCTGCCGGCCGGCAGATCAAGCGCGAAGTACATACTGGTGAGCGCGCTGCTGCCGTTCATATGCGCCTTGACGAAGGGCGCTTTGGTGTACTGCTTCCACTCATTCTCAAACAGAGGCAGTTCCGCATAGAACTGGTTGTTGTCAATCAGATCGTGAAGCGCTTTTTTCTCCGCGTCTCCATAGCGCGGCCAACGGGTGAGCGCGGCCTCTTGCGCCGCGGGCACCGTGACCGTCCTGGGGCCGCCGGAGATGGCCAAAGCCTCATGGCTTCCCTGGGCCAGCGCACCGCCCGCCGTGGCCAATCCCGCCAGCGCGATACTGCCCGCCTGCACAAACGATCTGCGCGTCATACCCGGTGAATTGCTTGCTCCTGTATTCGACATCATTGAATCCTCCTAATCCTTGAAGACTTCCTGAATGGCATTTTTGACAACTGTTTCCGTTCCAGGGCCGGAATTGGAGGCGCTGGGTTCGTAGCCTCCTTCGGTCCACGCACGATCGGTGCAAAGATAGCCGGGGCTGAGATCGCCATAGCCGGCAACCGCGACAAAGTCATTCATCCGCAGCCCTTGCGCATACTTCTGGAATTCGAGCAAAGGCTCGCCGGGCAAATGAAGGATACGGACGCCGCCCATAGTCAGCAGGGTTGCGGCGAACGGAACCTTCCGCTGGGCGAATGCCAGACGGACGGCGGCCCAATACACTTCTTCCGGCGAGGAGGGATGCGCGGCGGCGAAGCGGGAAAGAGCCTCGGCATCCTTGACCGGCAGAACGGCGGGAGGCGGAAGCATGAAGTTCGCCTTCCGCATAACCATCGTTCCCGCGGGCTGAAAGCGGGTGGCGGCGCCGGCGTCGCGCATTCCTTGCAGCAGCCGTTGCGCCAACTCGCTTCTGGACGCAGGCCCCACATTGTACTTGCCCACTGTGACGTCGCCGGCACATGCGGTGAAGTAGATCTGCGGCACGCCCTCGCTCTTTTCCAGCGCTTCGCGCGCGTCGCCGACGATGTCGCTGGAAACGCGTCCGTCGCCATAGGCAGTCTGCGGGTGCGTGGCGTAGTAATACAGACGGGCCAGCAGCTTTCCCTCCGCCGCGAAGGCGATGGATTTGATCATGGGATCGATCGCTCCCTCGGGAAGCGCCGCCATGGCGGGATCCTTGCCGCTGTTGCTGAAGCGGGTGATGAGCTTTCCATCGGGCATTAAAATACGCCGCGCCGAAGCCACGCGCTCCACGCGAGCCTGGCCGGAGCCTATCTGATCGAAGGGCTGCATCTGGGCGACGGCCTCGCGCACGGCCCGCGACAGCCGGCCCATGGCGCGGCCCAGGAAGGCATCGCTGATGCGCGGCGGCGGCGATGGCAAATGCGCCAACAGAGCATAGGCGTCGCCATCAGCGTAAGGCGCGGTGTGCTGATGGACTGTCTGTACCAGGACTCGATCCAGGCCGGCGCCGGCCGCCTCCGCGATGGTGCCGCGAAACAACTGATGGGTGGCGTTGCACAGCCCGCACCAATCAACCGCGCATAATACGCAGCGCGCGCCCGCGGCCTCGATGATGACGCCTTTTGCCCATAGCGGGCTTTCGACTTTTACAGTGGGAGTGGTCCTGAAGAGCGGTTCGCCCGGCTCCGGGGTCACATCGGAACGAAATACGCCGATTCTGTGCTTTGCCGTTCTCGCGTACAAGGGGCCTAGCATTGCCGGGCCAAACGCCGCCGCGAAACCCAAAAAGGCGCGCCGGGTGACAGTCCCCGCCCGGCCAGGATGTACCTCTCGCCCCTGGAAATCTATTTCCTTCATAGAGGATTGAAGTATATGGAGGGCGATCTGGATTCGTCAAACGATAGATGCGTCTTTGCAATATCCGGCGCCGCATCCACCGGGCTTCGTCAACGGTCCTCTACATCACCAGGCGCCGTTTATCTGCGCCTTGACTGCCTTGGCCGCTTTTACTGACGACAGCGGCTTCAGGGGACGGCTTGCCGCGCTCTAAGCCGGGAATGACCGGCAACTTAGGATCGGGCGCCGTCCTGGCGCGGGGCCAGGTAGGTTGAGAGGGCAGGGCGCGGGCGGCCAGAATAAGGATGGCTGCGGCTGCCGCGGCCAGCAAGGGACCGACCCAGTGAAGCAGGCTGGCGGTGATGGCCATCATAGTTGCGTCCTAATCGATTTACGATTCCCGGTTTGCGGCCGACTACTGACAGTTGACCGCTGTTTTCGTCATCGATGGTGTAGCCCTGGCCGCGAACGGTGCGCACGATTCCGGCGCCGAGCTTATTGCGCAGGGAGTTGATGTAGATGGCGACCAGGTTAATACTGGTGGGTTCACTTTGCCAGACGCGCTCCACCAATTCAGCCCGGCTCCAGATATGGCCACGGTGGAGCAGCAGGAACGCCAGGAGTTCATATTCCAGCCCGGTGAGCGGGCAGGGCCGGCCGTTCAGACGGCAGGCGCGGGTGAGGCGGTCTAGTTCAAGGCTTCCGTGCCGGAGGACCAGAGAGGCCAACTGAGCCTCTGCAGCTTTGGCGCGGATCAGAAGTAAATAGTTTTGCTGCCCCAGCCTGAAGACCTCGTCCTCGAGGGAGTTAGTAGAAAGCGGCATCGCCATCGGGCTTCCCTTCCATCTCAACAGCGTTGTTCAGTTCGGTGCATGCCGGGCACCGAAGGTAAAATTCACGGACTTATATACTCGAGTCCCCTACATTGGAAACATCCTCTTCGGATGTGTTAAGACCTGGACTTACGGTCCTGCTAGTTTCCAAGTCCGTGGAGCCAGGATGTAGAAACTGGTCGCGGCTGTCATACATGCCATATGTAACTTAGCTGCGCATGTAAGAACTGAACTGTTAAGGACAGTTTAACCCAATCTCGGTGTTTCGTTGAATAATTTTAATGATGAGAGATGAAAAAATACGGCAATGTGCGCCAGGGGCAGCCTCGGGGCATCAGATTCGCAATTTTATCCTATAAGTGTTAGCGGCCGTCAGGTAGATAGAGAAGCTGGATATTGATTCGAGCTTCAAACTATAGATGGAGGCTTGTAAAATGATTTGAGCTTCAAATTATTGGGCAATAAAATATCGGCCTTGCCTTTGGATATGCTGGATGCGATTCCCGGCTAAGAATTTCTATACCATGCTATATTGATGTTCAGCCGAACACCTGGGAACGGATACAGACTCTTACAGCACGTACGGAAAAAACGCAGCCTTGGATAGAAGTCTCGTGCATAATTTTGTGCCGCGGAACAGGCCGTGCCAAAGGGCATCCGAGGCTCAACCGATGGTAGTTCGCAGTGCATCGGGGTGATGTTGATCGTATTTCTATCAGGTTCGATGTGCGCAATCAGGGCCCTGTAGTTTTTTGGAAGGCTAGCAGCGTGACATCAGGATCGTCAGAAGGACCCTTTTCTCAAGGCAGACTGGACGGCTGGAAGGCAATTGCCCGCTATTTTGGCCGCAGTTGCCGTACCGTCCAGCGATGGCATGCCGAGTACTCTCTTCCCATTCGCCATATGGGCGGCAACAAGAGTTCCATCTTCGCCTATGCCGCCGAGCTGGACGACTGGATGAGGGACCGCGGCCTGGCCTTTAAAAACGGGTCTCGTGAAATTCAGCGATCCGCGCCATTTGGTACACCCCTGGCAGGCGAGGAGTCCGTTCACAACGGCAAGATCCACGATATCTCTCTGATTTCCGGCCCGGCGAAGGCCCGCTCCGCCGAGTTAGTGGTCCTTGCTTACAGGATGTGGGAAGCTCTTTCGCGCAGCAATGTCAGATTGATCGCGCGGCTCTTCCGCGAGGCCGTCGATCTGGATCCTGGCAACGCCGCGGCGTTTGCGGGCCTCTCCTTTGCACTGCTAGTCGAGGGCTTATGGAGTCTTGTACACACTTCGGACGCGTATGCTTCCGCTCAAGCTGCCATACAGAGAGCGCTGGAGATCGATTCCGAACAGCTGGAGGCAAAGTGCGCGGCGGCCTGGCTCATGATGATATCAGCGCGGGACTGGGAGGGCGCGCGCCGCGGTTTGGATGAGGCTATGAAGCGGCAGCCTCCAACCATACGCAGCCAAATCGGCCGGTCTGCGTTATACATCGCGGAAGGGCGCCTGACAGAGGCTTCCGGCCTTCTGCAGAAAACCACGCAAGAACATGCATTGAGCGCCTCTGTATGGGCATGGTATTGCTGGAGCGAGTATCTGGCGGGTGAATACGCCAATGCGCTCCTGCAGATTGAGCAATACCGGACCAGCGGCCGGCAAGGGCCAATCGTGGATGCAGTGGAGGCGCTGGCCTACATCCAACTGGAAGAGCCGGACGCTCACATGGAGCGCATCGAAGCACTGGCCGCGGATTCTCCACGCAATGAGGTGCTGCAAGGCGCGCTCGGATACGTTTACGGCGTGAGCGGCCAGGGTCAAAGGGCGCGCGAACTTTTCGATACCATGACGTATCTGGGAAAGCGCAGCAAGACTCGCGAACCATATGCGGCGGCGCTGGTTTTGATCGGCCTCAATGAGAGGCAGGAGGCCGTGCAATGGCTGGAGCAGTCCTATCGTGAGGGGTCGTTCTGGAGCCTGGGATTCCGCTCCGATCCCATGCTGGCATCCCTGTGCGACGATCCGCACTATCAGCTCTTGATGAGCAAGATCAGTTACCCGGCTCCTGAGAGCTCCGCTTCACGCCTGGATTAGCGGGGCGATTCTATCACTTGAGATCAAGAGTTCAATGCGCAAAAAAAGACCCCGGCCTTGGCCGGGGCTCACGTTGCGGAAGAGGAAGCCTAGCTACATGGCGGCCACAAAATCAGGAACCATGCCCATAGCATTCTGTTGCAGAAGTTGATTCATCCGTGCCGTCATTCCTGTGTACATCGACGCGGCGCGGAGGGCGTTCACGCAGATGCGTACATTGACCTGGCAGAAGGCGTACTGTGCCAGAGCCATCAGAACGCAAACGCGAATATGCATAGCATCGCTGCGCAGGGTTTCAATCAGATCGCGGTCAATGGTGTCGCAGTTCCGGGCTGCATAGTCGGCCATCTCCAGCATCACGCGGGCGTTTTCGTAGATCGCCCATAGACCGTTAGCGCCTCGTATGCGCCTCCAGTTTTCTTCCGGCGTGGCGTTCAGCCCTTCTTCCCAAAGGAAATGATCGCTCAATGCGCGGGCGCTGCAATCGGGGCGCAGCCGTGCCAAAAGCGAATCCCACGACTGCTCATTGCGGCGGCGCACACCGGCTCTCCAACTGCCTATATAGATAGCTGCAACGGCAATTGCGGCGATGGGGAGCAGAGTGAAGATCATTCGTTCTCCTTCGACCGGATCACGCAGCCACTCGATCCTTCATGGCAGCGCTATCCGGTTCTTACTACACATACAGCTGCAAGGGTACCCAAAAGCTGTGTACCTAAGTAACCTAAGGTAATCTCAATAGAGGGTCAATGATACTTTTGGGTCATGGGCTTTGCTTTTGGGTACCGAATGCCCTGGACCGCCCGGCAGGGGTATTTTCTGGGACGAAATAGCTATTTCTATGTAAATAAATTGCTTACGGGACGATTTGCATCCCACACAGCTCAGCACGCCAGCCTTGCCCGGCTGAGTTTGACGCCGTTCAGGCGGCCGAGCAGGGTGACGGCGATGCGCTCGGGGTCGAAGAGGCGCTGGGCCATGGCCTGCACCTGCTCGGCCTCCACAGCGTCGATGCGGGCGATGATCTCGTCCACGGTGAAGAACTGGTGGAAGTACATCTCCTGGCGGGCCAGATTGGCCATGCGCGAGTTTGAGCTTTCCAGGCCCAGCAGGATGTTGCCCTTGAGCTGGTCCTTGGCGCGGGTCAGTTCTTCGTCGGGTGAGCGGGGTTTGCTTCAGGTTGCGGAACTCGGCCAGGATCAGGTCGACCACCTCCAGCGCCTTGCCCGCGGAGGTTCCGGCGAAGACCAGCAGGGTTCCGGTGTCGCGGTAGGGGCTGAGGTCGGAGTAGATGGAGTAGACCATGCCGCGCTCCTCGCGGATGGTCTGGAAGAGGCGCGAGCTCATGCCGCCGCCGAGCACGGTGTTGAGGATGAGCGTGGCGTAGCGGTTCTCGTCGGTGATGGGCGGGGCGGGGACGCCGAGGCAGATCTGCACCTGCTCGAGGGATTTCTTGTTGCGCAGCACGATGCGGGCGCTGGCCTCGGGCGCGGCGAGCTCATGGAGCGTCTGCGCCGCCGGCCAGGGAGGAGAACTTGCCCGCGACCGCCTCGGCGAAACTGGTCGTGGTCCAGGTTGCCGGCCGCGGAGAAGACGATGTTGCCGCCGTGGAAGCGGTCGCCGTGATAGGCGAAGAGCTTCTCCTGGTCGAGCCGGGCGACGGTCTTCGTGGTGCCCAGGATGGGCCAGCCCAGCGGATGGTCCTTCCAGAAGCTCTGCGTGAAGAGCTCGTGGACCAGCACGTCGGGGTTGTCCTCGTCGATCTTGATCTCTTCCAGGATCACGCCGCGCTCGCGCTCGATGTCGGCGGCGGCGAAGAGCGGGTTGAGCACCAGGTCGGCAGAGCACGTCCAGCGCGATGGGCACGTGGTCGGCCAGCGACTTGACGTTGAAGCAGATGGTCTCCTTGCCGGTGAAGGCGTCGAGGTTGCCGCCGATGGAGTCCATCTCGCGGGCGATGTGCTGGGCGGAGCGGGAACGGGTGCCCTTGAAGAGCATGTGCTCCACAAAGTGGGAGATGCCGTTGGTCTCGGCGGGCTCGCAGCGGGAGCCGGACTTGATCCAGACGCCCATGGCCACGGAGCGCAGGTGATCCATGCGCTCGGTCAGCACGATCAGGCCGTTCGGCAGTACGGTGCGGCGGAGGTTGCGCTCGGTGTTCATGGTCATCGGCTGAAGCTCGATTGTAGGCCAACGAGCGGGCACGGGTCGACGCGAACGTGCTGGCGTAGCGATGCAGGTGCGAGCCGCAGGCCGGATCGAGGCTGCGGCAAGCTGCACGAGGGGACGAAATGCTCTAGTTGAGCTCAGCCATGGCGAGGATTCGAGCCAACTCGTTCATTGCGACGCCGAACTCCGCGTCGTGCGAGCCGAAGCGCTCTTTGGCTTGGATGCGGAGGCGCTGGCGGCGCTGATGGTGGAGGCGGGCGAGCCGGCCTGGCGCGGGCGGCAATTGGCGGAAGCGCTGTACCGTCAGCGGATTGCCGAGCTCGACGAAATTACTACGCTGCCCAAGGCGCTGCGCCAGCGGCTGGCCGCCGAGGGCTGGAAGGTGGGCCGGCCGCGGATTGCGCAGGTCTTCCGGTCGGTGGATGGGACGGAGCGCTACCTGGTTGAGTGCCAGGACGAGCAGACCGTGGAGACCGTCTGGATGCCGGAGGGCGACGGCGGCGAAAGCGGCGACGGCACGAAGCGGACGATTCGGACCCGGAGCCGAAAGACAGGCAAGGGGAGCACTGGGAGCGCGCCACGATCTGCGTCTCCAGCCAGGTGGGCTGCGCGGTCAACTGCCAGTTCTGCCTGACGGCCCAGCTGGGCTTGCAGCGCAACCTGACGGCGGGCGAGATTGCCGGGCAGGTGGTTGCGGTGCTTTGACCGCCACGGCGTGGAGGTGGGCCGCGACCGCGTGAACCTGGTCTTCATGGGGATGGGCGAGCCGTTCCTGAACTACGACAACTTCATGGGGGCGGTGCGGCTGCTGGTGGAGGAGGTGGGCCTGAGCCCGCAGCGCATGACGGTTTCCACCTCCGGCATCGTGCCCGGCATCGAGCGCTTTGCCCAGGAGCCGGCAGAGCTGCGGCCCAAGCTGGCCATCAGCCTGAACGCGCCCAATGACGAGATTCGCGGCGAGATGATGCCCATCAACCGCAAGTGGCCCATCGAGGCGGTGATGGATGCGGTGCGCAGGGTGCGGCTGCGCCCGCGCGAGCGGATCACATTTGAGTATGTGCTGCTGGGCGGAGTGACCGACCGGCCGGAGCACGCCGCAGAAGTGGCCCGGCTGGCGCGCCGCACCGGATTGCCCATCAAGGTGAACCTGATCGCCTGGAATCCCGGACCGGGGATCGAGTACACGATGCCTGCAGCCTGAGGCCGTGGAGGCGTTTCGCAGTACGCTGGCAGGCGAGGGGATTCCGGCCTACGTGCGCAAGCCGCGCGGACGGGATATCTTTGCCGCCTGCGGGCAGTTGAAGCGGACGGTGGAGGGGTAGGGGATCCCATATTTCTCCGCCGCGGCGGACGAGATGTAGGGCACCTAGCTGAAGGTTGCTTGAGCGCTACTTGCCTGCCGGCATGGGCAGAGGCTGCACGCTGCCGCAGTCGGGGCCTTTGTATACGGATGTTGAATCAACCGTCCATTCAACGGGCATGGAGTTTTGGCCGGACTGCATGGTACCGATGAAATGCATCTTGCCCTTGGCGATGTCGCCGTTCGCCCATGAGGATTCCAATGTAGCCTTGCCGTTCATCCTCCCGGTGCAGATCATGTCGGCGGTCATGCTGGAGGTATGCAGCACAATGTTGGTGATCTGGCAGTCGCGCTGAGTCGACGGCACCGGCGCGCCGTACTTGTCGATCATGGCCTGGGTAAGACAAACCATGGTGGTGTTGGTGTTGCCGCTAAAGGGCGACTTCATGCCTGGGGGCAAGGTCATGCCGGGGGGTAAGGGCGACTTCTGCCAGGTCATGGTGGCGGTCATCTCCCACAGGCCGGGCTTTCTGTGGGCTTGCGCCCAGGCAAAGAGTGCCACAGCGAACAGGCAACATCCCAACGTGATGCAAACTCGGGTATTGCGCATGAAACCTCCTGATGATGGCGCGGACTTTTGCCGTGCCGTTTTACTTTACTTCAAAGCATGAGAAGTGGGGAAGAGAAATCCGTCAACCCGGTCCGGTGCGCCGGAATTTCGCCTGAGAAGCCGGGCAATGGAAATGCAGGTCCTTCGCTCCCCTTCGTCCGCCGCGGCGGACTCATGGTTGCACAGAAATGACAGCATGTTTTGAAAAACCATTTCGAGGACACTACACATTAGGGGATAACGCGCTAGGGAACCTCGGGATACAGCAGCTCGGTAAAGCGGGGATCGTCCACCATGCTCTGGAAGTCGTTGTCGGCGCGGGCCTGGAGCCGGTTCCTGGGGTTCAGTTCAATGGCCCGGGCCAGATTGCCGAGACAATCCTGGGTGCGCCCGGTAATGGAGTCCAGCAGGGCCAGCCCATAATAGGCGTAATCCGCGTCGGGATAGCCGGCCAGAATGTCGTTGAACTGCTCGCGCGCTTCCTCGTAGTAGCCGGTATTCAACTGGGATACGGCGTAGTCGTAGTGCTCCTCGGGGGTGAGGAAGGCCAGCTTGGGCCTCTCCAGTTGCCGCTGGCAGGTGTTGATGTACATTTTGCACCGTTCCAGCAGTTCGGCGGGCGCGGAGGGGAGCAGC
Organism: uncultured Acidobacteriaceae bacterium; assembly: GCA_963796085.1. GTDB lineage: Bacteria > Acidobacteriota > Terriglobia > Terriglobales > Acidobacteriaceae > Telmatobacter. The sequence continues at coordinate 142,221 of CAWCKF010000011.1, forward strand.
TTTTCAAAGGCGGCCAGCGCCTTTTCATACCTGCCCTGTTGCAGCAGTTGCACGGCCGCCTGGTAATGCTGGAAAGCGGGTCCCGTGCCCGTGGTGGAGTGACCGCCGGGTTTGGCGTCTGGTGGAGTTGTTTTCTTGCGGCGGGACAACACCGATCGGGCCTCGCGCTTCATGGAGTTGCGGTAGCGCACTTGCCAGGATGCCAGCTGGAGCCGGATGGCCACCGCTCCAAAACCAGCGCCAGGAAATAACGCTGCTCAGGCACTCTTTATACGCAGAACCCCGAGTCCCGTCAATGGGGGCGCGCCAAGGCGCGGTTACCGGCCCGGGTGCTTGCGGTAGATGGCCGGGTTGAGAGAGGGATCGTTGTACATCTTCAACTGGCGGTAAAGCTTGAAGCGCCGCGTTCCGCTGAGCGTCTCCCGCCACAAGCGGTCGAGACAGCCGGGCAGGTCGGAGCGCTGTTGTTCGAGTATGGCCAGGCGTTCGCGGTTGCGTGCGGCGTGGCCCGGCGGCGCGTCCGTGCGCCCGGCCTCTTCGCGCGTGTGGTAGATCTTCAGCGCCAGGATGGAGAGCCGGTCGACAATCAGGCCCGGCGTCTCGGAGTGCAGCGCGGCTTCCGGGTTGGGCAGGCCCCGGGTTTCAAGCCAGGCGAGCAGGGCGCGGTCCAGTTCCTCGGCCAGGTCGTTGCGCTGCTGGTTGGTGCGGTCCACGCGGCGCTTCACCGCGGCCAGTTCCGCGTCGGTAGACGCCGGGAGCGCGGGCCTCGTCTTCGATATGCCAGAGGTCGAAGTTGGCGCGATGCTGGCGGGCAACCAGGCTGAGCCAATCGGCTGCAGTTGGCGGGTTTGCCTGCGGGACGACGGCCGCGTCAGAGGGCGGAGCTTGGCCCGATTCTCCCTCCGCCTGGTGCCACGCGCAGGTCAGCCGATCGTGCAGAGCGACGATTTCATTTGCGGAAAGCATGGTAAACAATCCCTGGCGCATGGTAGCCGGTTCGGGTTGCAGCGTCTATGGTAGAACTATCCTCACTTGGGGTCCAACCCCAGCCGTTTCTCCGGGCCGAGGATCGTCACTCCAGGCGATTGCGCCGGGGCATTCATCCATTCAAAAGAGGGGTCGATGGCCGAAGAGTTCGAACGGTTTCTTTGCCTTGCCAGCGATGAGAACGGGCACGATTTTCTGCGCCAGTGCGCGCGGATGGGAGTAAAGCCCACGCTGCTTACCCTGGACCATCTGCGCGACGCGACCTGGCCCCGCGAGGCGCTGGAGGAAGTGGTCACCATGCCTTCCGGCCTGAATCGCGAGCAGATTCTGAACACCGTTTCCTGGATGGCGCGAGGCCGGCGCTTTGATCGCATCGTTGCCCTGGATGAGCTCGACCTGGAGACCGCGGCCCAGATTCGCGAGCACATGCGCATCCCCGGCATGGGCATGACCACCGCGGCCTACTATCGCGACAAGCTGGCCATGCGGATCAGCGCGCGGGAGTCCGGCTTTCCCGTCCTGGAGTTCTGCCGGGTGCTGAACTACGACGAGTTGCGCGATTACATGGAACGAGTGCCGGCGCCGTGGCTGCTGAAGCCCCGCTCCGAGGCCCCGGCGATGGGACATCCGCAAGATCGACGAGCCGGAGCAGTTGTGGCGCGCACTGGACGATCTGGGCGACCTGCAGAGCCGCTTTCTGCTGGAGCAGTTCGTGCCCGGCGACATCTTTCACGTGGACTCCATCGTGAGCGAGCGCGACGTGATGTTTTCCGTGGTGCATGGGCACGGCCGCCAACCTATGCAGGGGATGCACGAGGACGGGGTCTTCACCACCCGCACCGTGGACCGCGGCAGCCGCGACTGGCTGGAACTGACCAGCCTGAACGCCGGTCTTGCGCCGTCGCTGGGCATGGTGCGCGGCATCACTCACGCGAGGTACATTCGCGCCCACGCCGATGGGCGGTACTACTTCCTCGCGATCGCGGCCCGCGTGGGCGGAGCGTTTATCGCCGGCCTGGTGGAGGCCGCCAGCGGCGTGAATCTGTGGCGGGAGTGGGCGCGGCTGGAGGTCTGCGCCCTGCGTGGCGAGACCTACGCGCCTCCGGAATCCTACCGGGGCTATGCGGGCAGCGTTCTGTGCCTGGCCCGGAACGCCGAGCCGGATACCTCCGCCTTCAGCGACCCTGAGATCGTCCTGCGTATGAAGAAGCACCACCAGGCCGGGTTGATGGTGCGTTCCGATAAGCCGGAGCGGGTGGAGCAGTTGCTGGATGAGTACAGCGGCGAGCTTGCCCGCAGCTTTCTGGCCTCAGTGCCGCCTCCGGAGCAGCCTGCGGCTTGAGGGCGGGCACGGCGAGGCGGAGACCGTCCCGATAAAATGGCCTGGGGAGCAAGCATGGAAGGCAAGGGACAGTTTGTGCATCGCCGCTGGAATTCTCTGCGGGAGTCGTGGGTATTGGTTTCGCCGCATCGCACCGAGCGCCCCTGGCAGGGAGAAGTGGGACAGAAGGCGGCTCCCTCTGCGGCCTCCTACGATCCCAAGTGTTACCTGTGCCCCGGGAACCAGCGAGCGGGCGGGGCGGTTAACCCGGCGTATGAAGGTATTTTTTCGTTTGTCAACGATTATGCCGCCCTGCTGCCGGATTCCGCCGCGCCGGCAGGGGCGCAGGCTTCGCCGCTGCTGAAGGCCGAGCCCGCCCGCGGCCAGTGCACCGTGCTGTGCTTCCATCCCGACCACAGCCTGACCCTGGCCCGCATGACCCGCGAGGAGATTCGCGCCGTGGTGGATGCCTGGACGCAGTTATACCTCGAGATTGGCGGCCTGGACTGGATCGAGTACGTGCAGATCTTCGAGAATCGCGGAGCCATGATGGGCGCCAGCAACTCTCACCCGCACGGCCAGATATGGTCCACCGGTTTTGTGCCTGACGAACCGGCCGCCGAGACCGTGGCCCAGCGCGACCACCTGGCCCGCACCGGCCGCTGCCTGCTGTGCGACTATCTTCAGGCGGAGCGGGCTGCAGGCGAGCGCATCGTTTTTGAAAATGAGCATTTCATGGCCATCGTCCCGTGGTGGGCCGTCTGGCCGTTCGAGGTGCTGCTGGTTTCCCGACGTCACCTGGGGGCGCTGCCTGAGTTCAGCAGCAAGGAACGGGACGGTCTGGCCGATGCCCTGAAGCGGCTGACCACCCGGTACGATCATCTCTTCGAAACCGGCTTTCCCTACACCATGGGCTTCCATCAGTCGCCGACAGACGGGGCAGCGCATCCGGAGTGGCACTTCCACGCCCACTTTTATCCGCCGCTGCTGCGCTCGGCCACGGTGCGCAAATTCATGGTGGGTTTTGAGATGCTGGGCATGCCGCAGCGGGATATTACCCCTGAAGACGCGGCCCGGCGGTTGCGTGCCTGCTCCGAGGAGCATTTCCAGCCCAGAGACTGAGGCTGGATACAGCGCGCATTATCGGGTCAAGGCCCTGATCCGCTCCGCTTCCGCCGGCCATTTTTCTACCAGCTCCGCATAGCTCGCGCTGCGGTAATCGGCAAAGTCGAAGCCGGGCGTGACGGTGCAGCCGAGCAGGGCGACTTTGCCGCCTTCGATGAGGCGCGCGCCTTGCCAGACGCCGGCGGGGACAACGATCTGGACGTGCTGGCCGACCTGCAAATCCGGTCCCAGCGTGAAAACAGCGGAGCGCCCGCCGGGGTAGAGTTGCAGCATCTCCACCGGGTCGCCGAGATAGAAGTGGAAGATCTCGTCGGATTCGAGGACGTGCATCGCGGAGAAGGTTCCCGGCTCCAGCAGGTAGTAGATGGCGGTGCCGGCGGGACGCACGCCGCGCGGCAGCTCCACGGCACTGCTGGAGGCGTAGGTACGGCGGAAGAATCCGCCCTCGACCGGGTGCGGCTCCAGCTTCAGCAGGGTCTTGATTTCATCGGCGGTCATCGTCACTGATGGTAGCAGCGGGAGCGCAGTAGAATGACCGCATGAAAGTGCAGATGTATACGGCTTCCTGGTGCGGGGACTGCCGCGCGGCCAAGAAGTTTCTCGACTCCCACGGCATCGAGTACACCGAGATCGACGTGGACCGCGATCCGGAGGCTTCGGCCGAGGTGGTGCGCCACGTGGGCAAGCGGGCCATTCCGCAACTGGTGATCGACGGCGAGTGGTTCCAGCCCTACAAGCCGGGACGCGGGCTGCTGGTGGATGAGCTGCACAAACGGTTAGACATTCCTCGCGCCTGATGAATAGGTTGCCGGTCGAGATTTGTGGTTTCCCACCCTTTCCGCAGAAAGAAGCGGGGCCCAGAGGGCACCCCGATGGGGCACGGGACGTTGCTCGCGCCTGAGTATCATTTGCTCGTACAATCGAGAGTTGGAGCAGGCTGCCGAAGGCGGCCTTGGCAAGGAGTCTCGCCTTGATCGAACGCTATACACGCCCGGCGATGGGCCGCATCTGGACTGATGAGAACAAGTACCGCTGCTGGCTTCAAGTGGAGTCGGCGGCGAGCACGGTGCTGGCCGAGGATGGCGTGATTCCCGCCGCGGCGGCCGAGGCCATTGCGACCAGAGGCCGGCTTTTCCGTGGCCCGCATTCAGGAGATCGAGGCGGAGGTGAAGCACGACGTGATCGCCTTCACCACCGCAGTGGCCGAGACCCTGAAAGACGCAGGGGCTGGACGCCGAGTCCCGCTGGCTGCACTACGGGCTGACCTCGAACGACATCGTGGACACGGCGCAGGCGCTGCAGGTGAAGGAGGCTTCGGTGCTGATCCGCGCCGGCATGGTGGAGTTGCTGGCGGTGCTCAAGCGGCGCGCCCTCGAGTTCAAGCACACGCCGACCATCGGGCGCACGCACGGGATTCATGCCGAGCCGACTACCTTTGGGCTGAAGCTGCTGAACTGGTACGCGGAGATGGAGCGCAACCTGGCCCGCTTCGACGCGGCGGCCGAGGATATGCGCGTGGGCAAGCTCTCGGGCGCGGTGGGAACGTTCGGCCATCTGAAGCCGGAGCACGAGGAGCGCATCTGCGCGCGGCTGGGCCTGAAGCCGGCGCCGGTGGCTACGCAGGTGATCCAGCGCGACCGGCACGCGGCGTACATTTCGACGCTGGCGATCATCGGCAGCACGCTGGACAAGATTGCCGTCGAGGTGCGGCACCTGCAGCGGACCGAGGTGCGCGAGGCGCAGGAGTACTTCAGCGAGAAGCAGAAGGGCTCCTCGGCGATGCCGCACAAGAAGAATCCCATTACCGCGGAGCAGATCAGCGGCCTGGCGCGGGTGCTGCGCGGCAATGCGCAGGCGGCGTTTGAGGACATTGCGCTGTGGCACGAGCGGGACATTTCGCACTCGTCGGTGGAGCGGGTGATCTTTCCCGACTCGACGATTCTGGTGGATTACTGCTGGCCAAGACCGACGGACCTGATCGACCGGCTGCTGGTCTATCCGGAGCGGATGAAGAAGAATCTTGAATCCACGGGCGGGCTGATCTTCAGCGGGCAGTTGCTGCTGGATCTGGCCGAGGCCGGGATGCTGCGCGAGGACGCTTACCGGCTGGTGCAGGCGCACGCCATGCGGGCGTGGAAAGAAGATCTGGTCTTCCGCGATGAGGTTGCGAAGGATGCGGCGATTACTGCGCTGTTGAGCCCGGAAAAGCTGGCGCGGACCTTCGACTACACGCGGCAGTTGGGGAATGTGGATGCGATCTTCAAGAGGGTGCTGGGGGAATCGGAGCAATGATAAATACCTTTCTCATGGTTTTGTCCGGGGGCCTGATGGGTGCGGTTTTAACGCTGGTCACACAAAAGGTGTCTGAGACTTTGCGTGTATGGTATCTCTCAAAGAGCATTACTGCGACACCCGAGGAGATCCCGGGCGGATATCGTGTACGCATATGGAATCACGGTAAATGTTCTATTGAACGAGCTATTGCATATATTTCCATCAATTTTGACGAAAATGTGGATGTCATTGACGGAGAAGAATTAGCGTTTATTGGTGTACATCACAGGATTAAATTAAACGAAGATCGATTGTGCTGGTCAATTGCGTCCACTGATCCTCATCCGTACGTTATTGATATTTACCAGGGTGAGCGGCAAGCATTGGATCTTGTCCGCTTTGATCCTGACAAGATCGTGATTCCATCAGAACAAGGTTGGGATGACAAAAAACTGGGCAGACGCGCGAGGGTTTTTCTTCGCAAAAGGCGTTACGAAGGCTGCATTCACATTGTTGCGAAGAACACCTTGCGCCGGACATTTGACCTTGTTATTGATGCCTCATCGGGAAAGAGAGAGGTTGCTCTCTCACAGAGAGAATTAAAAGGCTTAATCAAATTTTTTCTACCATGGTGCACTGTTAAGGATTTCAACACTATACAGGAGAGTAATGGAAGGCGCTAATCTCACCGTCGCACTTACCGGCGCATCTGGCGCGGTCTTTGGCCGCGAGATGCTGCGCGCGCTGGAGGCGGATGAGCGCGTGGCGCGGGTTCACTTTGTGGCTTCGGAGAACTCGCTGCGCGTGCTGGCTGAGGAGCTGGGAGTTAGCCGGGCGGAACGATCTGCTGGAAAAGCTGCTGGGGGCGGCGCCGGAGAAGACGGTGCAGCACTCGGATGAGGATATTGGCGCGGCGATCGCCAGCGGCAGCCATCCCTCGAACGGGATGATTGTTCTGCCCTGCTCGATGGGGACTCTGGCGGCCATCGCCCATCGGGCTGGCCAACTCGCTGATTGCCCGCGCCGCCGACGTGACGCTCAAGGAGCGCCGCCCACTGATTCTGTGCGTGCGGGAGACGCCGTTCAACCGCATTCATCTGCGCAATATGACGCTGGCGGCCGAGGCGGGCGCGGTAATCTTTCCCGTGATTCCGGCCTTCTATAACCACCCCGTCGATTCGACCGAGATGGCGCGGCAGTTTGTCTATCGGGTGCTGGCGCACATCGGGCTGGCGCAGCCGGGGGCTTATGTTTGGAAGGCGGAGGAGTAGCGATTCGATGCTGGCGGCTGTTTTCGGAAGGAGCAGGGGTCTTCAGACCCCTGAATGCGTGGCTTGAATTGAGTAGCCTTCAGGCCCGGGCCTTGTTTCGGCTACGAACGGAAGGCCGGGGCTAAAGCCCATCGCTTTTTTGCGCCGTTTTCAGGGGTCTAAAGACCCCTGCTCCCTCCGCAAGAATAAGCAAAAGCAACGCCACAACTGTGTCAACGAAGGATTGCCGAGAAATCAAGATGCCCTGCGTAACCATCTGAGGGAATTGACAATGATCCCCGTTTCCGTGAATACTGCCAATAATGCGGAACTTAAAGGAACACGGAATTGCGGTCATGGCCATGTGTATGTGCATGGCAGCGGACCCGTCCGTGTGGTTCCTGAGAGGCAGATGCGCTAGACGCAACCGATCTTGAAGTCAGGCGGCCCGGGTCCCGAACAGGATTCGGGCCGTTTTGCGTTTGGACAGAGCCGGTCCCATTTATCCTGAAGCCGCGCACACTGCATCGACCCATCAACCCACAGGAGCCAGAAGGAGCCAATTCATGCCCGAAGAGAAGCAGCAGCATTTGCCACCCTTGCCGTTCATGCCGGCCAGGCGCCCGACCCCACCACAGGCGCGCGCGCCGTGCCTATCTATCAGACCACCTCCTACGTTTTTCAGGACGCCGACCACGCCGGGCGGCTGTTTGCGCTGAAGGAGTTCGGCAACATCTACACGCGCATCATGAACCCCACCACCGACGTGTTTGAGAAGCGCGTGGCGGCGCTGGAAGGCGGAGCGGCGGCGCTGGCCACGGCCTCAGGCCAGGCGGCGGAGACGCTGGCCCTGACCACGCTGGCCGCGGCCGGAGACGAGATCATCTCCACCACCTCGCTCTATGGCGGCACCTACAATCTCTTCCACTACACATTTCCGAAGCTGGGCATCACGGTGAAGTTTGTGGACGCGGACGACTTCGACGGGCTGCGCGCGCTGATCAACGGCAAGACCCGGGCCATCTATACCGAGACGCTGGGCAACCCCAAGCTGGATGTGGTGGACATCGAGAAGCTGGCCGCCATCGCGCACGAGCACAAGCTGCCGCTGGTCATCGACAATACCTCGGCCTCGCCGGCGCTGGTGCGGCCCATCGAGTGGGGCGCGGACATCGTGGTCAACTCGGCCACCAAGTTTCTGGGCGGCCACGGCACCTCCATCGGCGGCGTGATTGTGGACGCGGGCAAGTTCGACTGGGCGGCTTCAGGGCGCTTCAAGGAGTTCACCGAGCCGGACCCTTCGTATCACGGGCTTTCCTATACGGAGGCTTTCGGGCCGCTGGCGTTCATTCTGAAGGCGCGGGTGCAGGGGCTTGCGCGACACCGGGCGCGGCGCTTTCGCCGTTCAATGCCTTTCTGCTGCTGCAAGGGATTGAGACGCTTGCACCTGCGGTCTGGAGCGCCACTCAGCAGAACGCCCTGGCCGTGGCAAAGCATCTGGAGCAGCATCCCGGCGTGGAGTGGGTCAACTATCCGGGCCTGGAGTCCAGCCCCTATTACAAGCGGGCGCAGAAATATCTGCCCGCCGGACAGGGAGCGCTGGTCACCTTCGGCGTCAAAGCTGGTCCCAAGGGCGGATACGAGGCGGGAAAGAAGCTGATCAATACGCTGAAGCTGTTCTCGCTGCTGGCCAATATCGGCGACGCCAAGTCGCTGGTGATCCACCCGGCTTCGACCACGCACGCAGCAGCTTTCGGTGGAGGAGCAGGCCGACCACCGGGGTCACTCCCGAGCTGGTGCGGCTATCGGTGGGCATCGAGGATATTCGCGATATTGTCGCCGATCTGGACCAGGCGATCGAGGCCGCCAACGGCCATGCCTTCACCGGCGCAGCCACAAAGGCGGGTCATGTTGCACAATGAGTGTGATGACCGAACCCCAAAGCCGGGACTGAAGGCCAAGCCGGCGGCAACGCCGGTTCCAGTCGCCCACGTACGAAGGCGACTTTGTGCTTGACGAGCACCTGTTGCTGGAGTGCGGCCGCACGCTGGCCGGCGTTACGCTGCATTACGCGGTCTATGGCCGGCTGAATGCGGCGCGGGACAACGCGGTGCTGGTTTGTCACGCGCTTTCCGGTTCGGCGCTGGTGGGTGAGTGGTGGCCGGAGATCTTCGCTCCCGGAGCGGTTTTGTCTCTGGAACACGACTTCGTGATCTGCATCAATATGCTGGGCTCCTGTTACGGCTCCACGGGGCCCGGTTCGGTGGATCCCGAGACGGGCAAGGTCTATGGCCCGGACTTTCCGCTGGTTTCGATCCGCGACAATGTGCGGGCGCAGGCGCAAGCTGCTGGATTCGCTGGGCATGCGGCGGCTGCGGCTGGTGCTGGGCGGCTCCATTGGCGGCATGCAGGCGCTGGATTGGGCCATCCACTATCCCCAGCGCGTGGAGCGGGCGGTTGATTATCGGCGTGACGCCGCTTTCGGCCATGGGGCTGGCGCTCAACCACCTGCAGCGCCAGGCCATCCAGCACGACCCGGAGTGGGCGGGCGGCCATTATCTGCCGCAGCGGCCGCCGCGGCGGGGGCTGGCGCTGGCCCGGCAGATCGCCATGCTCAGCTACAAGTCCGCAGCGCTCTTTAACGAGCGCTTCGGCGCGCAACCCCAACCGCAACGGCGAGGATCCATGGGGGCTGGACGACCTGGGCGGCGGCCTCATCGGCGGACGCTTCGACATTGCCGGCTACCTGGACCTACCAGGGCCAGCGGTTCATCGACCGCTTCGACGCCAATGCCTATCTGGCCATTCTGCGCACCATGGACACCTGGGACCCGCTGCGCGGCTATTCCTCGGCCACAGAGGCCTTCGGCCGCATCCGCGCCCGGCTCAGCTTTGTGGGCATCAGCTCGGACTGGCTGTTTCCTCCCCAGAGGTGCGCGAATTTGCCTATACCATTCGCGCCGCCGGGGTGCAGGCCGATTACCGGGAGATGACCAGCGACCACGGCCACGACGCCTTCCTGGCCGAACAGGCCGAACTGGTGCGGCTGCTGCAATAAGACGCGGAGTGGCCTGGCGGAGCGCAGAGGAAGAAGTTTCGCTGCTCCGGTTTCTGCGCCGGAATGCACAGGAGGGACCGGCAATCCGAAGTAACCTGGGCCGCGCGCTGGCCCGTGGGCCGTTTTTCATCCCCTTTGCCGCCAAACCGGCCCCTATGGACCGCTGCTGGAACAACCCCGCTTGCTGCCCGGCGCGGGGATTATGAATTTCCCGCGCAACCAGCTTGTCAGGGAAGGCAGGGCTTTCTATAATTCATCCAACATCGCATGGGGACTCGTGTTATCGTTTACCCAGCACCGGTACCCAACCGCCAAAAAGAACGGTTGCACTTTCCTTAAGCGAGTGCTTGAATAATGATTTCCATTTCGGCAACTCCCAGGAGCACAGAATGAAGAAGTTAGTTTTTGGATTTTTGCTGGCATTGGCTTGTATTGGCCTTGTTACCGCGTCCCGGCTGCGAGCGCAGGAAACCATCTCCATCAAGGATCCAGCCGAGTTCAATGCCTATCAAATCGCTACCACCCAGACCGATCCCAGAACCAAGGCCTCGCAACTGGAGGGCTTTCTGCAAACGTATCCCCAGAGCGTGGTCAAGAAGGCCGTTCTTGACATGCTGATGGACACCTACCGGGGTCTGAACGACGACGACAAGGCGCTCAGCGCCGCCAGCCGCCTGCTTCAGGTGGACCCCACCAACATGAAGGCCATCTACGTCTCCGTGGTGATCAAAAAGAGGCAGTGCCAAAAGACCAGCGATACGCAGACCTGCGACGATGCCGCGGCGCTGGCTGAGAAGGGGCTAAATGCGCCCCGGCCTGCCGGTACCTCCAGCGACGACTGGAAAAAACTGACCGGCGCGCACCTATCCGATTTATCACTCGGCCATGGCATTGGATGACGCCCTCTCCAAGAAGGACTTCAAGGCTGCGCAGGCCGAATACAAGGCGGAGTTGATGCTGTATTCGGACGACCAGAGCAAGACCACGGGTTTGAACGACACGCTGCTGCTGGCGCAGGCGTATAGCCAGCCCGGAACCTCCCAGGACCTGGTGCAGGCCGTCTGGTTCTATGCGCGCGTCTGGGATTTTGCTCCCGCGGCGTACAAGGGCCAGATAGAGCCCAAGCTCGATTATTACTACAAGAAGTATCACGGCGGTCTGGATGGGCTGGACGCCGTAAAGACCATGGCAGCGGCCACCACCTTTCCGCCGGCAAGCTTTGTGATTACGCCGGCGCCTACTCCTGCCGAGATTGCTCACAAGGTGGTGACAGAGACTCCCGACCTGACCATGCTGAACCTGGAAGATAAAGAGTTCATCCTGGCCAATGGCACCACGGATGATGCCAACAAGCTCTGGGCGGTCTTGAAGGATCAGGTGACCCCGGTTCCGGGAATCGTGATCGATGCCACGGCTTCAGTCATCAAGGTTGCCGTGACCCAGGATGCCAAGGAAGCCAAGATTGCCGATTTCATCGTCAACCTGAAGACGCCGCTGGCGGAAAAGGAGATTCCGGCTGCGGGTTTCGAGTACAAGCTCGCGCCCGCCACCGAACTGGTCGGCACCTACGACACGTATACGCAGATTCCAGCCACGGCCACGCTGGCGCAGAGGGCGGAGATCGTGCTTCGCGACGGAGTGGTGGTGCCGGAGAAGAAGAAACCTGTCCCGGTGCACAAGCCGGCGGCGGGGCACAAACCCGCGGCGAACTGATCATTTGCCCGATCGCGCATCCCGCTCCTGGGAATCTGAAGGGCAGCTCGCAGCAGCGAGCTGCCCTTTTTGTCGCTTCGCGCCGCAGGTCAAAAGAGCTGCTCCACGCCGTGGTGGTAGGCTGAGGAGAGCATGAAGCGGCTGATCTTTCTTCGCATGATCCTGGCCGCGGCAACCATCGCCGCTGTCTGTGCGCCTCTGGCGGCCCAGACCCAGTCAGGCAAGGATCAATCCGCGACCCGGCTCAAGATCAAGCCGGTGCCCGAGGCTCACCCCCCCTGCCGTATTCACCCGACAGTCCGACTCCGCTGCTGGTGGCGCCGGTGGAGTATCGCACCTTTGAGCAGATGACGGAGCAGGATCGCCTTCTGGAGGCGGACGCGGAGTCTTCCATCAGCGAACATGCCGGCCATCTGGGCCTGGAGTTCAACCAGGGCAAATGGAGTTACCGGCAGGTGGTGTGCCCGGTGTTCAGGAATCACATTTTTCTGCGTTTCCTGCGCAACAACGGGACGGGCGACGTGAGCATATTCACGGCTTCGATCCCGCGCGGCGGCGAGGGCCGGGTGCGCATCATCCCCATTCAGATGCGCGGCTATTCGCTGTTTTCGCCGGCCCCCATCAACGCCCTGACTATCTCGGCCTTCAATCACATCCGGGGAGAAGAAAATTCCGGCGATGCTCCCGACTGGCTGGGGACCGGCCTCTGCTACGCCGCCCTGGCGGGAGGGCATCCGGTGGCCGCGAAGTTGACGGAGGACTCTGAGAGCCGGAAATTCCCGGCGGCCATTCCGGCGGCGCTGGCGATTCCCGTTCATGGCGGCGAAAGCATTATGTTTACGGATGTGTCGGCGAGTCCCAGGCTCATGCAGTGGACCATGATCTTCAACCGCAAGGGAAAACTGCTGAAGGCTAAGCATTCGCCCGTGGGGCTGCTTACGGAAGGCGCCGTTCCGCCAACTGTAATCCAGGTCAAAGGCAAGCCTGTGCCGCCCACCATCACCGAGTTGCCGGGCGGCACTGACCACTGATCACTGTCCACTGTCCGCAGCTTACTCTCCCAGCATGATGCGCTGAATGGCGGAGGCGCGGCCGGTGAGGGGATCGCAGGTGACCAGCGCGGCGCACATTTTGGGGTTTCCCTTGGCGGCCTCGAACTTGCCCGGCATGCCGGTGAGAAAGCTGTGCAGCACCAGCTCCTTTTCGACGCCGATGATGCTGTCGTAGGGGCCGCTCATGCCCACATCGGTCTGGTAGGCGGTTCCGCCGGGCAGCACGCGCTCGTCGGCGGTGGGAACGTGGGTGTGCGTGCCCAGCACGGCGGTGACGCGGCCGTCGAGATGCCAGCCCATGGCGACCTTTTCGCTGGTGGCTTCGGCGTGGAAATCCACCACGATGACTTTGGCCCTGATGCCGGCCAGAAGGGCGTCGGCGGCATGGAAGGGATCGTTGGTGCGCGTTCATGAAGACGCGGCCCTGCAGGTCGACCACCGCGTAGGCCACGCCGCCCTGCGTGGTGCCCTCAAAGACGCCGTAGCCGGGCAGGCCGGGCTGGAAGTTGGCCGGCCGCAGCACGCGGCGGGGGCGCTCTGGCTGTCGGCGGGCACCGAGTTCAGGTAGTCGATCAGCTCGCGCTTGTCCCACACATGGTTGCCGGTGGTCAGCACGTCGGCGCCCAGCTCGAAGAGTTCCTCGGCGAGCTGCGGGGTGAGGCCGAAGCCGCCGGCGGCGTTTTCGGCGTTGATGATGATCAGCTCGACGCTGGTGCGCCTCGCGCACATGGCCGATGTGCTCGCGCACGATCTTGCGTCCCGCGCTGCCGAAGATGTCGCCGACGAAGAGAATGTTCAAAAACAGCTCCTAGCTGCTAGCTTCTAGCATTCAGCTAGAAGCCCGGTATTCCAGTGGTCAGTGGTCAGCGGTCAGAAAAACCTTACCCCATCCAGCTTGATGCTTGTCTTACACTGTTTGGTGTTTGTCTTACGTTGTCTTACATCACCTGAGCCGCTCTTCTAACCCGTTCGATGTTCGCGCAAATCTGTGCTTTCCCACCCTTGCGACAAAAACTTCGCAAGGATGGGGCACCCATTCCAATCGGTTATTCCTTGCTTTCTGTTTTCTGATCTCTGATCTCTGACCCCTGATCTCTGTTTCTCATCAGCGGAAAGAGAATGACGTCGCGGATGGATTTGGAGCCGGTGAGCAGCATGACCAGGCGGTCCACGCCCAGGCCCTCGCCGCCGGTGGGAGGCAGCCCGTAGGCCAGCGCGCGAACGTAGTCCTCGTCCATCTGGTGGGCCTCGTCGTCGCCGCGGGCGCGCTCGGCAAGTTGCTGTTGAAATCGCTTGTGCTGCTCCACCGGATCGTTCAATTCGCTGAAGGCGTTGCCCAGCTCGAAGCCGCCGGCAAAGAACTCGAAGCGCTCCACATTGGCCGGATCGTCGGGCTTGGCTTTCGAGAGCGGCGAAACCTCCACCGGGTAGTCGTAGATGATGGTGGGCTGAATGAGGATCGGCTCGACAACAGCCTCAAAAAGGTAGTAGATCATTCTTCCGAGGGGTGTTGGTTCACGTTCGTCAAGGATGGCCATTATGCCCAAAACATTGAGTCGTTTAACCTTAAGACGTTCTGCGGCCAATTCGGTTTCAAGTTCTGTTTTTGTCGTGGTCTGCTCGTCTGCTCTATTAGTGGTTTGCTCATCAGTGCTCTTAGATTTTTTTGCGTATTCGAGAGCAGCGGAGAGCCTTGACCTCAGCTTGTCGCGATCTGAAATATCATCTTCAGTTAGTGATTCGCCAAGGCTTTCGGGCCAGAATTCCGGATCTCTAATTACCTTTTGCATGGGCAGTCGACGCCACTTGCTTAGGTCGATTCTTTCGCCATCAAACTCGATCACCGTGGTTCCGTTCACTTCCCGCGCCACAAACGCGATCAGCTCCTCGGTGATCTGCATCAGGTCGTGGTAGTTGGCGTAGGCCTGGTAGAACTCCAGCATGGTGAACTCGGGATTGTGCTGCGTGCTGACGCCCTCGTTGCGGAAGTTGCGGTTGATCTCGTAGACGCGGTCCAGGCCGCCGACCACCAGGCGCTTCAGGTAGAGTTCCGGCGCGATGCGCAGAAACAGGTCCATATCGAGCGCGTTGTGGTGGGTCTTGAAGGGCCGCGCCGCCGCGCCGCCGGCGAATCTGCTGCATCATGGGCGTTTCCACTTCCAGGTACCCGCGCTCGTCGAAGAAGCGGCGTAGCGCCTTCAGCACCTTGGCGCGCTTGACGAAGACTTCCCGGCTCTCCAGGTTGGCGAAGAGGTCCACATAGCGCTGGCGGTAGCGCAGTTCCACGTCGGTCAGGCCGTGAAACTTCTCCGGCAGCGCCAGCATGGCCTTGGAGAGGAAGGTCAGGCGGTCCACGTGGATGGTAAGTTCGCCGGTGCGGGTGCGGAAGAGATAGCCCGAGACGCCGATGTGGTCGCCCAGGTCGAGCAGCTTGTAGAGCGCGAAGCCCTGCTCGCCCACCGCGTCCAGGCGGACGTAGATCTGCAGCCGCTGGCCGCCTTGTTGGATGGTGGCGAAGCCCGCTTTGCCCTGCTGGCGGATGGCCATGATGCGCCCGGCAACGGCCACCGTTACGCGGCTGGCTTCCAGAGCCTCGGCCGGCGTTTCACCCCACTGGGCGCGCACCTCAGGGACGGTGATCGCCTGCTCAGATCATGGGCAGGGAACCGGTTGGGATAGGCTGCCTGGCCGAGCTTCTCGATCTCTTCCAGCTTGCTCTTGCGCAGATCGAAGAGACTGCGCTCAAACTCCGAATCGAACACGCTGCTTCCTTCCATCTCACGGGCATTGGCCCATAGGGAAGTATACCCGCTAGATCGGTTCTCCAATTCAGTTGCCCTTGCAGGCGCTGTGCAAGGCGGCTTTCCTTGAGAGAAAAGCCACTCGGCGTTAGTGGTTCCGCGGAATAGGGTAGTGTCCTAATTTCCATCTGAGCATTCCCTCAGCGGCTAAAGCCGCCCATTAAGGGCGCTAATGCGGCACGGCTAAAGCCGTGCCCTTTCAAAACAACGCCAGATTAGGACACTACCAGGAATAACAATTGGAGAACCGATGTGCGGTTTGCGCTGTATGCTGGTCAGGAACCTCCATGCCCTTCAACCGCCCCATTCCGGAATCGAAATCTTCGCGCAAGATCTCCAGCGGAATTGAAACCCTGGTGCAGGCGGAAAAGCTGATGCAGATTGCCATTCTGCTGCCTTCGTCGGCGTTTATCGGCTGGCTGGCCGGAGCGTGGCTGGACAACCGCCTGCACCAGTCCTGGATCGGCATTGCCGGAATCATCTTTGGCGGCATCTCTGGGCTGGTCTACGTGGTGCGGCTGGTGATCACCACGGGGGGCGATTCCGGGAACGGGAGCAAGGCCGGAAAGGGAAATCCCGGCACCGAGCCATGACTGAAGAAACCCACCCTCTCGCCAACCTGACCGATGAGGCGCTGCAGGCCCTGCTCCGGCGGGCCATCCGCAACACGCTGATTCTGGGCATGATTCCCGCGCTGCTGCTGCTGTTTGCCACCGGCTGGCGCGATGCGGCGATGCTGGCTACAGGAGCCGCGATCTCGGCGGCCAGCATCGTGGAGTGGCAGCGGCTGATCCGCTTCGTCAATGCCCGGCTGGACCGCAAGAAGACCCCCAGGGGCGGGTTGCTGGTGGGCCTTTCCTTTGTGCTCCGGCTCACCGTCTTTGCGGCGGCGATTTATGGTAGCCTGAAATGTTTCCAGGGTTCGGTGGTGGCTTTACTTTGCGGCCTGGGACTGGCGATTGTGACCCTGGCCTGGGAGGCGCTGCGGCTGCTGAAAGATTGAAAGCCCAGGCGGCGCCGTGGGCGCAATTCGAACCGGAAACAGAAAGATCCAACTCTCAATGCCGGTAATTCCAGCACTTGTCCGCTTGCTGAACAGCCTCTTCATGGGCGTCGAGGTCAAGGCTTATCAAGCCATCGGGATTGGCCCGGCCGAGGCCGCTCAGAATGCGCTCAAGGTGAATCAGGCCTTGGTGTACGAGCTGCTGGTGGTCATGGGCCTCATCGCCTTCTTCTGCATGGTGCGGCTGACCCTGTCAGTGGAGAAGCCCAACCCGGCGCAGCAGATCGCCGAGATGGTCCACGAGTTTACCGGCGGCCAGGCGGAGCAGGTCATCGGCCACGGCTACGAGCGCTTCCAGGCCTTCGTTACCTGCATATTACTGTTTGTGGTGCTCAACAACCTGCTGGGGCTGATTCCCGGCATCGTCACGCCCACCAGCCAGCCCTGGGTGCCGCTGGGCATCGCGGTGCTCACCTTCCTCTACTACAACTTCCAGGGTTTCCGCGAGCAGGGCCATCGGCTATATGAAGCAATTTGCCGGGCCGATGTGGTGGATGGCGTGGCTGTTGTTTCCCATCGAGATCATCTCCCACTGCGCGCGCATGATGTCGCTCACCATCCGTCTTTACGCCAACATGTTTGCCAGCGACCTGGTGACGCTGGTCTTCTTTTCACTGATTCCGGTGGCCATTCCCGTCCTCTTTCTGGGGTTGCACGTCTTCGTTTCGCTGATTCAGGCGTACGTGTTCATGCTGCTGTCGATGATTTATCTTTCCCTGGCGGTTTCGCACGAGCACTAAAAACAGCCTCTAGCTGCTAGCTTTTAGCTCCTAGCTTTTCTGTTCGTGAACCGACGGCCTTAGCTCTTGCAGGAAAAGGCTAGAGGCTAGAAGCTAGAGGCTCAAAATGGATTCCGCCGGAGAGCGCTTCCGCTCCGGACAGACGGACGGCCGCCAGCGTGAGGGGGCCAGCACGGTGAGCCTCAACCACCCACTGGCGGCCAATTTCAAGGGAAGCAGGAGAATTATGCGGAAACTTCAATATGTGTTCATGGCCCTGGCGGTTCTGTGCTTCGCCCTTCCGGCCTTTGCGGATGGCGGCACGGCATCCATCAACCTGGTGCCCATCGGCGCCGGCCTGGGCATGGCGCTGGCCGCCGGACTCTGCGGCTTGGCTCAGGGCAGGGCAACCGCTTCGGCTACTGAAGCGCTGGCCCGCAACCCCGGCGCCCGGGCTGGCATCATGATCCTGCTGGTTCTGGGCCTGGCCTTCATCGAGTCCCTCACCCTTTTTACCCTGGTCATCGTCTTCGCCAAGGTCAAGTAAGGCTAGCTTCAAGTCAACAAAGCGGCCCCACCCGCGCGGGAGGGGCCGCTTTTGTTGCTGTAGAACTCGATTTACCGGTTGCCTGGGGGGTTGCTTGAAGAGCTTGAACGCAGCATCTGAATGGCCTGCCGGTAGTCGATTCCCTGCGGCGCCGGCGCATACTGGGTCATCTCCTCCATGGTGTCGAAGCTCTTGTTCTTGAACAAAATGCGCAGGTTCATCCGCATCTTGAAGCGCACGATACGCCACTGCCGCCCGCCCACGTCGGCCTGTTCGATAACTATCCATCCCCCCTTGTCCAGCCGGCCCAGAATGCCCCAGCCGTAGTCTGTATCCTGCTGCAAATGGCCCTCGAGGCGCGATACGCGCTCCTGCGCGGGGTCGATCCAGATCTCGCCGCTCATGGCGGTCAGCGCTCTGGTTTCCAAGTCGGGAGGGCTGAAATTGGGGTTGGGGCGAAAGGTGAACTTCTCCACCGTCCCGGCGGGGTCTGATTCTGCGCCGGCGTATTGGTAGAGGAATGCATCGGGCAACATGCGCAACAGCTTGAGGACGATTCCCATGTCCCCTTCCTCGCTCTGCTTGCGATGCCGCTGGCGGCTGGGATCGCTGAGCAGCCCATCCAGGCGCGCCTCTTCCCTTTGCTCGTCGGCCGGGCTGAGGGGTTTGTCGAAACAGCGCCACCAGGCGGGCGACGTCGCCGTCTTTGGTTTCGATGATCTCCTTGGTCGAAGTCAGGCGCGGGCTGGATTTGCGCAGCCGGAAGCGCATGGGGTGGGTTGTGTCCTGGGCGGAATGCAGTTCGGAGGCCAGAGCCCGCTCCACCAGCGCCTGGGCCTGAGGGGGCGTGAGCGCCGGCAGGGTGGTTGGAACGCTCTGACCCATTGCAGGGACGGCGGATAGAACGACCCACGGAAGGAGAAGCAGGAGCTGCAAAAGGCTGCGCATTACGATTAGTTTAGCCGCCATTGGAGCCTTGTCGAGAGTTGCCGGCTCATGAATTATGAGACTCTGAGGTGCCGGTCCGGATTCCCGCATTGAAGCCATGCGGCCGGGTTGCGTATAGTGCGGGCAGGGCCTTGTTTCAGGCCCATGGAAGGAACAAGACCATGGCAGTGGAGAATGCTAGCCGCGCGCATCGGCAAGAGCGTCGTGATTTGCGGCGAAGTGAAGGGCAGTGAAGACTTGATTGTGGATGGGCGCGTGGAGGGGACCGTCAGCCTCTCCGAGAGCCGGCTGACGATCGGACCCAATGCAAACGTGGCAGCCGATCTTTCCGCCAAGGACGTGCTGATTCTGGGCCAGGTTCAGGGCAACGTGGTGGCCAGCGGCCGCGTGGAGCTGCGCGCCGGCTGCACGGTGGAAGGCGATATTCGGGCTCTCCGGCTGGCGGTGGAGGACAACGCCGTCTTCCGCGGCAAAGTGGACTTGACGCAGGCCGTGGCCAAGGGGCCGGACAGCGCCAACGCCCCACAGGCCGGCGGCATCTTCTGACAGGGCGCTCCAGTTCCGGTCCGCGGGGAGTTTTCTGTTTGACCGCAAGGGGATTTCAGGTTGCTGAGCCATTGGTTTGACAAGAAGCAGGAAAGCGGTCCGCCCGCTTCCACTACCGGGTTTTACCGGGCCCAGGGTGCCGCGCCACTCCGGCGGCTGGGCGGCGTTGCGCAAGCGGCTTCAGGCCGAGCCCGGTCTGCGCGTCATCGACACCGGCTACACCTCGCCGGCCAACATCAACTACCTCACCGGCCTGGGCCATAGCGTCTTCCTGGCCGATCTGGTCTACGATGCCTGGACAGGAAACTGGCAGAGCGGGCGCGGACGAGAACGGCAATCCGGTCTGGAACGTACAAGGATTTCTGGAGCAGTCCTTCAATTTCCGCGGACGCATCTTTGACGTGGTGCTGTTGTGGACGGTGCTCGATTACCTGCCCGAGCCGCTGGTAGCGCCGGTGGTGGCGCATCTGTTTTCGGCCATGAATCCGGGCGGGCAGGTGTTGGCCTTTTTCCACACCCGAATGCAGGGCGAGGAGACGGTGCGCTGCCGCTTCCACGTCACCGCCAGGCGACGAAGTGGAGATGCAGTTGGCCCAGCCGTTTCCCATCCAGCGCGCCTTTACCAACCGCAGCATCGAGCGGCTGTTCGCCGCCTGGTCCGGTTACCGGCAGTTCCTGGCCAAGGATAGCGTCTCTGAAGTTATCATCACGCGATAGAGATATTTACAGCTCGAAGACCTTTACAAGGAGACACCATGAGTTCATTGAAGGGAACGCGCATTACCTGGCTGGGTCATGCGACCGTGCTGGTCCGGACCGCCAAGGGCACGAACATCCTGATCGACCCGTTCATCGCGCAGAACCCAAAGTATCCGAAAGATTTTGTTCTGCCTTCCAGGATGCACTACATTCTGCTCACCCACGGCCACGGGGACCATATCTCCGACGCGGCGCCGCTGGCCGCCAAACACGGGTCCACCGTAGTGGCCATCTATGAACTGGCGGCCTATATGGCAGGCAAGGGCGTGGCTCATACCATCGGGATGAATCTAGGCGGAACCGCGCAACTGGATGACGTGGCGGTCACCATGGTCGAGGCCAAGCACTCAGCGGGAGCGCAGGATGAACATGGGACTCACTATGTGGGAGTGGCCGCGGGGTATGTGTTGACCATTGACGGCGGCCCGGTGCTCTATCATGCCGGAGATACAGCCGTGTTCGGAGATATGCAACTTATACGCGAGCTATATCAGCCCCAGGTGGCCATGCTTCCCATCGGAGGGTATTACACCATGGGGCCCAAGGATGCCGCGCTGGCGGCGCGCTATCTGGCGCCGGAAATAATTCTTCCCCTGCACTTTGGCACATTTCCGCAGTTGACAGGCACACCGCAGGAACTGGCTGCGCTGGTCGATAACAACATAAAGGTTGTGCTCTGGGCGCCAGGGGAGGCTATTTAATTTGCATGCTATCCTGCCAGTTGCAATGCATGGAGGGCGGGCTGGCTTCGCAGCCAGCCCATGACCTTCCCGTGATTCCAGTTACTTTGCGGCCGCTTTCTTCTGCTCTGCCCAGCGCCGCCTGACAGCCTCGGCAATGCGCCTGCGCCCTTCAGGAGTAAGATTCCTCTTTTTCTTCCTTCTCCTGCCGGCTTTCTTGGCGGCTGGGGCTGCCGCGGCCTTCTTAGCCGCTGGAGCGGCCATGCCGCCCAGCAGGGAACGCGCACGTTGCAATTGGGCAATCTCGCGATCGATTTGTGCCAGAATTTCTGATACTCCCACGGTTCCTCCTGTTATGTACTCATAAGTGGTGGAATGCCCGTTATGCCTAAGTCGACAACTTCGCACAGAGCAACCAGGTATGCTGTGAAACAGCATACGCAAATATAGACTCTTTTACAAATAAAAAATGCGAAAAGTAACCGCCGACGGACTAGCGCGCGGGCGGCGGTTTGAGGGGTAAGGACGGTTGACTGGACGCAGGCGGGATGGCAGAGAGGTCCTGGCTGCCGAGACGCAGTTTTCCCGGGGCCTCGGCGGCGCGATAGTTGCGCAGGTCGCGCAGGATCTCCTGCTTTCTCGCGGGCATACTGGCCGGCCAGCCGGGTGAGGGCATAAGTGATGATGTCGCTGTGATGCAGATCCTGCACGGAGGGATCGCGGCGCATGTTCAGCCACAACCGGTGCACCAGTTGCACGTCGTCGGGGCTCAGAGTGGGCGCGTGCGGCCCGATGTAAAACACCTTGGATCTCGCCGTTGGGATCGATGACATAGAAGTTGAACTGGCGCTTGGGCTCGGGCAGCGCCTCCCAGGCCTGTCCCAAGTGGAAGGCCTGGTCCTCGGCGGTCATCTTGGTGGAGAGCCCGGAGACCACCGAGTCCACTTCCAGGGAGTTTGCGCCCTGCGCCAGCGCGGCGAAGACGTCTCCGGCGGGAACCACCAGCAGCGAGACTTTCTTGCCAAAGCTCTCGGCCACGGCGACAGCCTTGGTGAAGAGCATCTGCTCGTGCTCGCTGAAGCTCTGGTCCTCGGCGCTCAGATACTCCGGTCCGCCGACGCCCATCATGCGCACGCTGATCACCACCACATCCTGCTCCTCGGTGCTGGTGCGGGAGAGCGCCCACTTCAACGCGAAGGGATTGGACGGCGTCGCGCATGGTCACCATCACGCCGCCGGGGCGGATGGCCGCCGACTCCCGGCTGACCGTGTCCTGGTGCTCGAGCTGGAAGTGATCCTTCATCTGCCGCGCGGTCAGCGCGTGCTTGCGCAGGTTCTGGCGCTCGGAGACGGTGAAGATGATGAAGAAAGCCGCGGCAAACGCAATGCCGCTCACCGTGGCCACGGACTTGGTGAACAGGTTGACGATGGCCGTGGACAGCAGCACCAGGAAGACCGAGAGCAGGCCGATCGGGAATTTCGAACTTTCCGATGCGCAGATTGGGAGGAACCTTCCAGCCGCGCTCGCCATGGTACTTCCAGCGCAGCACCAGCATGGCCAGGCTGTTGAAGGTGAACGACCAGATGACGCCGAAGGCGTAGGCCTCGCCCAGGGTGATGACGTTGCCCCGGCTGGCGATGATGGTGAACATCTGGAGGATGAAGACCAGGTTGATGATGCGATGGCTGGTGCCGAACTTGGGGTGCGGCTTGCGGAACCAGTCGGTCAGCACGCCGTCCTCGGCCACGCGCATCAGCACGCCGGTGGAGCCGATCATCGAGGTGTTGATGGCGCCGGAGAGAATCAGGAAGCCGACCAGCACCACGAAGATGCGGAAGGCGATGCGCCAGAACAGGGGCCCCACCATGTACATGGCCAGGCCGGCGATCAGGTTGTCCTGGTAGATGTGGGTCCGCTCCCATGCGGGGATCAGCATGGAAGCCAGCAGCGTGGCGCCGCCGGTGAAGATCAGGCTGTAGATGGCAATGACAATCGCCGCGCGCTTCAGGTTCTTGAGCTTGGGATGCTCGATCTCGCGGTTGACCTGGGCCAGGGTCTCCTCGCCGCTCATGGCCAGGATGGAGTGGCCGAAGGCCATGAGAATGCCGAACAGGCCCAACATGGGCAACCCGTCGTTCCCTTGAGGAAGCCCAGGGCGTCGTCGCTGAACTTGAGATGGGAAGGTATGGGCGGCGGAGGCAGATGCACGCCGCGCACGAATACCGAGTAACCGCCCCAGAGCAACAGAATCACCACCATCACCGTGGTGATCTGCATGACCCGCAGAGCCTTGCCGCTGGAGTTCTCGATGCCCTTGATGTTCTGCCACCAGTAATAGATGGTGACCGCGGCCGCAAAGACCGCCGCGGTGTAATTCATATTGAACTGGAAGGGATGGTTATGCGCGTCCATCAGGGCCGGAGGCAGCCAGTGGCTATTGGGCCGCAACCGTCATCAGCTCGTTCATCAAGCCGGTAATGTATTGCCCGGCGGAGACGCCGGAGATGGGCCCGGTAAGGATGTAATCGAACATCAGCGCGGAGACGCTCAGTTTGGCGAAGGTGCCGCCCAGAGCCTCCTTCACCACGCGGTAGACGCCGCCGCGGGTGAACATCGAACAGCTTTCGACGTAGACCGCGCGCACCGCGAAGCTGAACAGCATGATGCCGAGAATGAACCACGGAGCCGCCGCGCCCACCGCCTGCTCGGCAATGCCCCCGGCATAGAAGGCCGATGAGCCCAGATCGTTGAGAACAATGGCCGCCGCGCGCCAGAAAGGAGATGAACGTGAGCATCACGGAGGATGCCACGATGAGCCGGACGCGGGTCGAAGGAGGGGCTACGGTCGTTCGGGAGGATGCCATCGCTTTGGTGCCGGCAGCGATGGCCGGCTTTCTCAGGTCGAGGGGGCGGAAATAACACCCGCCCTGCGAAGAGTTTATTTCTGAATCAACAGAGAGTCAACGTGCCTGCTGGCGTACTTATCCATGGGATGAGCCACCTGCCGTTGAGGTCAATGATTTGTGCGGGGAGGGATTGCGGGCGAGAGCAAATCAGGCTGTCAGGCGCGCGGCTGAGGCGGCTCGTCTGCTCCGAAGAGCTCTTTGGCCGTCCTCGACGAAGCTGATGAGAACAACCACAGCGGACCCTGCCAGGCCGACAAAAAACATCACTTCCAGCAGCCGCATTGCAAAGATAGCCAATAGCATAGGCAAATTGTAGCGCATTTCCGGCCTGCCAGCGGTCGTGGATGAAGCGGAACAACTGCTGAAGAAATCCAAACTTGAGTTCTACGTGGAGCGGCGGTCGCTTCTCCTGAAATATACGTTTCATTCTTATGAAAAGCCGCCAGACGTCCGGGTTCGCCCTGCGCCCCTCAAGTTAAATGCGATAAACTCGGGCCTGTATGCAGCCTTCATCCTGGAAGTTGGGAGCCTGGAAGTTGTGGGCCGCGGCCGGTCTTTCCGCCGGCCTGCTCGAGTTGCCGTTTCCGCTGGCCGGGCCGCTGCCCGTCTGGCGCACGGTCTTCGCCTGGTTTGGGTTGGTCCCGCTGTTGTGGGCGATTCTTTCGCCGGCCTGCGCGGATGGGCCCCGCCCGCTGCGCCGCGGCTTTCTGCTCGCCTATCTCTGCGGCTTCCTGTGGTACATGGGCAACTGCTACTGGGTGCGCGACACCATGTCCCACTACGGCGACATGCCGCCGTTGGCCCCCACGCTGCTGCTGCTGGGATACAGCATGGTGCTGGGACTCTACTTCGGTCTCTTCGGCCTGTGCGTGGCTGCTGGTGCGCAGGGCCACGGGCAGCACGCGCCTGGCGCTGGCCGCTGCGCCGTTTCTTTGGGCCGCGCTGGAGCTGGCCGCCGCGCGCATCACCAGCGTTCCCTGGGACCAACTGGGCTACTCGCAGGTGGACAACGCGCTGCTGAACCAGCTCGCGCCATGGACCGGGGTTTACGGGATCAGCTTTGTGCTGGTGGCAGCGAATGCGCTGCTTGCCGGAGTGGTTGTTCCATGGACCGCTGCCCCCAAACAGCTGGTCAGGTTGAAGCTCGGCTGTGGGGCCTTGCCGGCATAGTTTTGCTGGTGGTGCGGAATGGCGTGGCTTGCTGATGTCGCCGCCCAAGCCCGCCCCCACGGCCACCGCCGTACTGGTCCAGCCCAATCTCGATGTCTCCGGCGTCGAACGCCTGGACGGGCCCCGGCGAATGGGACCGCCATATCGCCGAATTCACGCGGCTGGCCGAAGAGAATTGCAGATCGCTCCAACGACGGGTCTACATCGCACGGAATTCCGCAGACCGGCGCGCCTCAAGGCGAGATTGTCTGCCCGCCTTATCCCACGCATCCCGATCTGGTGGTCTGGCCGGAGTCGCCCGCGCCTTTCGTCGAGGAGGACACCGCGCTTTCAGCAGGCGCTGGCGCCATCGCCCGCCAAGAGCAGGCGCCGCTGGTGGTGGGCAATATCGGCACGGATTTCTCGGCGGAGAGCAGTCGGCTGGCGCGACTACAACTCCGCGCTGGTCGTTGGCGCGGACGGCGCGCGCGTGGGCCGCTACGACAAGATCCACCTGGTTCCCTTCGGCGAGTACATTCCCTTCCAGGGGCTGCTCTTCTTTGCCCACAAGCTCACCGGCCGCGTTTCGGCGTTCACGCGCGGCGAGCGAGCGCAAGGTCTTCCGGCTGAATGGGCCACCGCTACGGCGTCTTCATCTGCTATGAGTCGGTCTTTGCCGACGAGGTGCGCCAGTTTCGCGCAACTGGGCGCCGAGGTGCTGGTCAACATCAGCGACGACGGCTGGTACGGCGACACCAGCGCTCCCTGGCAGCACCTGAACATGGCGCGCATGAGGGCCATCGAAAACCGCCGCTGGCTTCTGCGCGACACCAACAACGGCGTCACCGCGGTCATCGACCCCTATGGCCGCGTGCGCCAGAGCATTCCCCGCCACCAGACGGACGCGCTGCCCGCCAGATACGCTTTCCGCGACGACATAACCTTCTACACCGCGCACGGCGACGTCTTTGCGTGGCTCTGTGCCATACTGAGTTTGGGCGTCGTTGGCTGGGCCTTGCTGGTTAGCCCGCGGCGCAAAGTTCAAAGCAAAGTCAGGTCATAAGAGCAAAGCATGTCGTTGAACGATCTCGAATTCGCCTATGCTCCCGTGCGCGACCAAGTGCGCGACCTGCGGGAGTATCTTTGACCCTGCCCGCCTCCGCAGGGAACTCGCCGACATAGAAAACAAACTGGCCGATCCGGCGCTCTGGAACAATCCCAACGCCACCAAGCCCCTGATGCGCGACCGCAAGCGCCTGGAAAAGCTGGTGGCCGACGATGAGGAGCTGGTGCGCCGCACCGGCGACATTGAGGCCTACTTCGAGCTGGCGCGCGAGGGCGAAGACGTGCTGGCCGATCTGGAGCGCGACATCAAGGCCCTGGCGGCGTTTGCCGAGGAACTGGAAGCCCGCACCATGCTCAGCGGCGAGGCCGATGCGCTCAACGCCATCGTCACCGTGCATCCCGGCGCGGGCGGCACCGAAAGCCAGGACTGGGCCGAGATGCTGATGCGCATGTACCTGCGCTGGGCCGAGCAGCAGGGCTTCAAGACGGAGATCAACGACTACCAGGACGGCGAAGAGGCGGGCATCAAGTCCGCCACCTTCACCATCATCGGCGAGTACGCCTTCGGGCAACTGGCCGGCGAGAGCGGCGTGCACCGGCTGGTGCGCATCTCGCCCTTCGACGCCAGCCAAGCGGCGGCACACCTCATTTGCCTCGGTCTACGTTTCGCCGGAGATCGACGAGACCATCCAGGTGGATCTGAAGCTCGAAGACCTGCGCATCGATACCTACCGCTCCGGCGGCAAGGGCGGCCAGCACGTGAACACCACCGACTCCGCTGTGCGCATGACGCATCTGCCAACCGGAATTGTGGTGCAATGCCAGAACGAGCGCTCCCAGCACAAGAACCGCGACAAGGCGATGAAGATGCTGCGCTCGCGGCTGTACGAGTATGAGCTCGAAAAGAAGCGCGCCGTGAGCAAGAAGCTGGAAGACTCGAAGCTGGAGATCAACTTCGGCTCGCAGATACGGTCGTACGTCCTGCAGCCCTACCGCATGGCCAAGGACCATCGCACCAAGGTCGAGGTGGGCGACGTGGACAAGGTGCTGGACGGCTACCTGGAGCCGTTTCTGCGCGGCTATCTGCTGGCCAAGCGGCGGGGCACGGCAGTCTCTGCCGGTCCCGACGATGATCTCAGCTAGCTGTTGAAGTATGGCAGTTGACTATACGAAGGAGGGATGATGCGCACGAAGGTTATTCAAGACGAAGCGACAGGCATGTGGTACTGGTGGTGGCAGAACTCCGGTGCGGGAGTAGGAGACCGGGAAGGACCGTTTGATACTCGCGAAGAAGCCGAATCTCGAAGAAAGGCGTTCGAGAAGGCTGACGAACCTCGACGAGCAAAATATCTGGAAGATCTTCAATCTGAATAGGCATTTTGGGGAAATTATTTACTTAACTTCCCGAGAATCGCACAGCCTGTTTATAATCAATAACTTAGACTGGCTAAAATCTCCACTATCGCTGTATAATACCGTCATGAGCAGAAGCGCCATAAGCACGCTCCAACTTTTCGATCGGTTCCCGAATGCGAAGGCGGCGCGATAATGTCAAAGGCGCTTGCCATTGCTGAGAAGCGAGTCCGAAGGGAGCTTCGTGAAAGGGAAGCGGCAGCGAAGTTTATTGCCGATGCCCGGAAAATCCACGGAGACAAATACGACTACAGCCGAGTGGTCTATACGAACGCACGCATAAAAGTCACGATTGTGTGCCCCGGGCACGGATCGTTTGAGCAGACTCCTTGTGGTCATTTGAAAGCCAACGTGGCCTGCCCCCGTTGCAGCCTTCACAGCAGTCAACATCCGTGGTCCGCATCCGACAATGCACAATTGCGGGATTTATGGGTGCGTGAGATATCCGTGCCCGAGATTGCTAAAAAATTGGGACGAAGGGAATCAGCCGTGTTTCAGCGGGTGGTCAAACTCAAGTTAGAGAGCAGATTTCCTAGTCGAACGGAGAGCAAGCTCCTCAAAGTTCGACAGAAGGCGAAAGAATCAGGCTACCCCGGAGAGGTCATTAGCTTTGGGCCGGACTATCGTCGTAAGGGACAATTCAGCAAGTCGATTGAGGCGCGGGTGTGGATATGTGACTCGCCGCCATGCGAGACGGGACGGAGACTTAGACAGGTTTCGCAGATTCGTTTGTGTAAGTTATGCGCCGCGCTTGCTAGATTCTCTGAGCAACAAGCAAACAACTGGCAGGAAATCAACGCAGAAATCAAAAGGCTTGGAGAAGCCGGGGAGTATTGGAACCACAAAATTGTCGCCGAGAATACGGGGTTTGCCGTAGCTACTGTACTCAAGCAATGCCACAAACGCGGGGTGAACCCTCCGAAAAAGCCGAAAAAATATATGCGCTTCCTCAGCGAAGGAGAGAGGCGGAGCGTAAAAGAAAAGGTTGAGGCGCTTGACAAGGCCATCGGCTCGGAGCGGATGTGTGTTTATATTTTTCACTGTACGGCAACCGGGAAAGTGTATATTGGCAAGACCGGCAGTGAAAGAAATCTCCGACGAACCTTTCGGCACCGCCTAAACGAGCACCTAGAAACCGCCCTTGACGACCAAATGCCGGGACGTGGCTCGCTTTTCTATCGTGCTCTTTGCAAGCATAGGCCGGAGGGATTTGACTGTCGTGTCCTTGGTCACGCCGCTACTTCCGCGGAACTCAATGCCCTAGAGAAACATTTCATCGCCAGATATAAAGCGAATGATCCAGTTTACGGATACAACCTTACTTCGGGAGGCGATGGCGGCGAATGGAGCGAAGAGGCCCGCAAAAGGCAGTCTCGGCGCATGAAAGGAAAACCGGTGCCACAGTTGGCGACCGAGGAGGCTCGCGCCAAACGGCGAAGATCGATAGAACGCACGTACGACCGCTACCATCGAGTGAATTTGACTTGCGCCCAATGTGGAGAGAGTTTTAAGACATGGAAATCCAACAGAGAGAACGGCGCAAAGTATTGTTCCGTCGAGTGCGGTCATGCTGCGAAACGGGGCATTCCGAAAGGAAGCAAGTTGGACGCACTGGCTCCCGAGATTGAACGATGCGCTGCGGAAGGTTTGTCGATACCGGAGACTGCGCGCAGACTGGGAATTAAAGCTCCCAGCCTGCAAGCGTGGAGTAAAAACCATTCCGAAGTAGCATTCGTGAATGGACGGAAGAAATTGCGAGGGAGCAGGATAGACTGGCTGATCCCGGAGATTACGAAGTTGGCGGGTATCGGGCTGTCAAAAAAGGAAATAGCCGACCGATCGGGGGTGAACTATTCTATGTTCCGAGTGTGGGCGAAGGAACATCCCGAAATCAAGTTTAGGGATGGTCGAGAGCAACACGGGCTTAGGAAGTCAAGCATATAGTTCCTCTTTTTTGAGGGCTATTCGTGCCCCGTCCTAGCCCCTTTTCTGGCGCGAGCGTGACAGGCCACCGAAGCCGCCGATAAGGGATTCGGTCTTGTAACAGGGCACGACTTCAGTCGTGCTGAAAACGCAAGAAACTTGTGGGCTTTTGTCCCTGGGGTAAGGAATGACTAACGATTCCGCTAGGATTGACGAGATGCTGCGTACAGCGCGGACCATCGCCGTGGTGGGCATGAGCGACAAGACCTGGCGGGCCAGCCATTCCATCGGGCGCTATCTGGCGGCGAACGGGTACCGCGTGATTCCGGTGAATCCGGCGTTGAGCCAGGTGCTGGGGCTCAAGTGTTATCCGGACTTGACCGCGGCACAGGCTGCAGCGCGCAAAGAAACTGGAGCAGGCATTGACCTGGTGGACGTTTTTCGGGCTTCGGAGCACGTTCCGGCTATCGTGGACGACGTGATCCGGTTGGGCATTCCGTATTTGTGGCTGCAGGATGATGTGATCCACGAGGAGGCCGTGGCGCGTGCCCGCGCGGCGGGAGTCAAGTGCGTGCAGAACGACTGCATCTTCCGGCAACATGCGGCACGGACGGATTTGCACTCCGGGCAATGAAGAAAGAAACTCGTGCCGCCATGGTTCGATACACTGAGTCCAACTGCCAGGAGCCGGTTTTCGCTGCAATGCGCCATTTCCGTCTGATTTTCGGGTTGATGTTACTGCTTGCGGCGGCTCTGCCTGCGCAGGCGGCATCCAATTCTGCCGACGCTCCGCATTTGTATGTGCAGCTGGTGGCTCCCGCAGGCGATCTTTTCCCAGGAGGAAGCAACGAGCTCGGTCTCTATTTCAAACTGGAACCGGGCTGGCATATTTACTGGAAGAATGCAGGCGACTCCGGCGAACCACCGCACATTCACTGGACATTGCCTGGGGGAGTGACGGCAGGACCGTTGCAGTTTCCGGCGCCGAAGCGATTGCCGCTTGGGCCGTTGATGGACTTTGGGTACGAAAACGAAGTCCTGTTTCCGCTGAAGCTTCAGGTTGATAAGACAGCAAAGTTCGGGCCTGCCGTTCTTCATGCCAAGGTCGATTGGCTGGTTTGCCGCGAGGTCTGCATCCCGGGCAAGGCGGAGTTGGAAGAGAGTCTGCGCGTTTTTCTCGAAGCACCGATGGTGGCAATTACATCTCCATCGGATTCAGAGCTTTTCAAGCGGTTAGCTGACTCGCTTCCCCAGCCGCTGCCCGCCAATTTCAAAGCAGTCTTTCAGCCGACGAAGGAAAGTATCCGCCTTGCCGTCGAAACCGGCCAGCGGGAGACATATGCGGCATTCTTCCCAGCCGACCAGGACATTCTCGACAATCCGGCCCCGCAGAGGGTGACGCCGACGGCGAAGGGCTTGATTCTGGATCTCATGAAAGACGCAAATCTTACCGTAAATCCAGCGCAGTTGAATGGCGTTCTGGAGCTTTCAGGCGGCAGAGCGTATGAGCTGGCAACGCTGCCTGGTACGGTGCCCGCGACTGCGCCGCCGCTCTCCTGGTCTTTGCTGCTGCGTGTCTCCGGGCTGGCCTTTCTTGGCGGGCTGCTTCTGAATCTGATGCCTTGCGTTTTTCCGGTGCTGTTCCTAAAGGGGCTGGCGCTGGTCAACTCCGGCAACGAAGAGCGGGCGAAGCTGCGCGCGCATGGATTGGTTTATACCGCGGGCATTCTGGTCTCGTTCTGGGCGCTGGTGGGCGTGCTGCTGGGGCTGCGCGCCGCGGGAGCCACGCTGGGCTGGGGATTCCAGTTCCAGTCGCCGGTTTTTCTGGCGCTGATGGCGGGGCTGCTGTTCTTTCTGGGCCTCTCGCTGGCCGGGCAGTTCGAGATCGGCCTCACCCTCACCAGCGCCGGTGGTTCGCTGGCGGCAAAGCACGGTTACACGGGCAGTTTCTTCACCGGGGTGCTGGCCGTGGTGGTGGCCACGCCCTGCACAGCGCCCTTTATGGGAGCGGCCATCGGCTATGCGCTGGCCCAGCCTGCAGCGGTCACCTTTGCGGTCTTCACGGCGCTGGCGCTGGGGCTGGCCGCGCCCTATCTTGCGCTGGCGCTGCATCCGGCCTGGACGCGCCTGCTGCCCAGACCCGGCGCCTGGATGGAAGTGCTGCGGCAGGCGATTTCAGTGCCCATTTTTGCCACCGTGATCTGGCTGGCATGGGTGCTGGCGGGGAGTTACGGGACGGGCCTTCTTCTTTCGCTTTTGTGCAGCCTTCTGCTGCTGGCGATTGCGGGCTGGTTTCTGGGCCGCTGGCCGGCCCGGCGCTGGGCCACTATCGTCGCGGCAGCGATTCTTCTAGGCGTTGTGGCGCTCTGTTTTCTTGCTCCCAAAAAGCTAGCAACCGCATCGGAGACCTTGGCTGCACCGGAGATACATGGACTCTGGCAGCCGTGGTCGGAGACGGCAGTGAGCCGTTCGCTTGCTGCCGGACAGCCGGTCTTTGTGGACTTTACCGCCAGCTGGTGCCTGACCTGCCAGGTGAATGAGCGCGTGGCCCTGAGCAGGCCCGAGGTAGTGCAAGCATTTCAGGCCAGGAATGTGGTTTTAATGAAGGCCGACTGGACGCGCCACGATGAGGCCATTACCCAGGCATTGGCGGGGTTGGGCCGCAGCGGGGTTCCGGCTTATGCCCTCTACGCTCCAGGCGAAACCAGCCCACGGCTCCTTCCGGAGGTGCTGACTCCGGGTATCGTGACGGATGCTTTGGAGGGGCTGGCGAAGTCGAATGCTGCTCAGACGCGTTGACTGGGACGCACATCTGCTTTTGAGGTTTCCCAGGTCTCAAAATCGAGACCTGGGGCACCCAGTTTAGTTACCCTGAGACGTGGGCCGCCCGGACTGGCATCCTTCATTTCTTTCCGTTTTCGGCCTTTTTATTTTTCAACTGGGTTTGAGCAACTTCGAGATTTTGCCTGGCGCCGGCAAAGGCCGGATCGATCCGCACCGCGTCGCTAAACTGCTCGGCCGCTTTTTCATAATCCCCCATTTGATACAGGGCCACGCCCAGGTCATCATGCAGATTGGCGTTTCCAGGGTTGTACTGCAGCGCCTGGGTGTACTCCCCTACCGCTTCGGGGAGCTGGTGATTCTCCAGAAGGATCCTGCCGATCTTGGAATGGGCCACGAACTGATCGGGTTTGCTGGCCAGGGAAAGCCGTAACTCCTTCAGCGCTTCCTGCTTCAATCCCTGCTTGTCATAAATTGTGCCTAAACTATTAAACGCATCGACATTTTCCGGATCGATGGCCAGCGCATGGCGGTCCGCATCAACCGCCTCGTTCAGCCTGCCTTCGGCCAGCAGAGATTCAGCTAGATAAAGCCAGGCCAATATGAAATCCGGGTGCGTGGCGATCGCCCTTCTGCTGTACGTCTCCTCATCCTTCGGCCTGCCCATCAGAGAAGACCATAGCGCCATGTCGGTCAAGGCATCGGGGCTGTCAGGAGAAACACTCAATGCCAGTTCGAGGCGTTGCCCCGCCAGCGGCATATTGCGCGCATCATGGGTTTGCATCGTAGTTCGAATCATGCATAAGGCGGAGTAAGCAAGAGACAATGTTCCGGTGGGATGATAAACCAGCGCGCGCTCGAGATAGGGCTGCGCCTCGGCAATCTTACCCTGCCTGACATACGCCACGCCAAGGCTTAAGTTGGGAACTTCCCCGCGCGGGTCAACCTCCAGTATGTGGCTGAACAGCGTCACCGTATCTTTCCACACCTTGACCTGCGCATCGGTCTTTACGGCACAGGCCACAATAACCGCGACCGCAAGCAGTTGAGTTATAACCCTGATCTTCGGGGAGTTGGCCACGGCATCGCCCACCAGCCAGACAACAGCGGCAAAAAGGCCGATAAATGGAATATAGGTGTAACGCTCGGCCATGGCCTGTTCTCCAACCTGCACGATGCCGATTACCGGCACCAATGTTCCCAGGAACCACAGCCAGCCGATCAGGCAATACGGCCTTTTTCCCCGATAACGCCAGCAGACGGCAGTTACCACGATGAGCGCAATGGCCGATAACACCGCCGCGAAAACACTGACGTGATCTGAATCGTAGAAATAATAGGCTCTGAGCGGATGGGGCCAGAACATGATGCGCACATAGCGGCAGTAACTGATGGCAGCATTGCAGAGTCTCTCCCACAAGGGCAGGGATGCAAGCGAACCTATTGCGCCGCCGGCCCGTTGCGCAATAAAGGTGATGACGCTGGAGAAAACCGCCATCAGGAAAAACAGCCATTTCTCAACGCATAACTTCCAGAGTGATGAGAACCAATGCGCGCGTGTTTCCGGCGCGAATGTAATTCTGCGCAACGGCCAGTAATCGAGCAACAGCATGGTAAGCGGAAGCGTGACGGCCATGGGTTTCGACATCAGGCCGCAGGCAAAGCAGCAGGCCACCAATAAGTACCGTTTCCAGGATGGCCCGCGCACATACCATGCATAAGCCAGCAGCGTGGCGAACCAGAAAAACGCGCATAGAACATCCTTGCGTTCGGCAACCCAGGCGACGGATTCGACGTGCGCGGGGTGCAGCGCGAACAGGAATGCCACCATCGCGGAACGCCCCAGGTAACCGGTCATGTACAAGAGCAAAAGGAAAAGCAGGATAGCATTGGCGGCGTGCAGACACACGTTGGTTATATGGTGGCCGGCGGGATTTTTTCCATAAAGGCTCCAGTCCACCATGTGGGATATCCACGTGAGCGGGTGCCAGTTGGACTGCTCAAAGGTTGTAAACGCCCACGCGATGCTCTGCATGTTCAACCCCTGCTGCACCTGCCGGTTCTCCAGGACATAGTAGTTATCGTCGTAAGAAAGGAAAGCGTTGTTGCGCACCCCCCGGAAGGCAACCACGGTAGCCATCGCAAGGACGACGCACACCACGGCGGTTTGCCACGGATTATGGGTTGCGGGAGCCATGGGAACGGTCTTCCCGGCCGGCGCCTCTGGCGGGCGCTTACCCTGGGATTTGCGCATTCGCGATTTCCTTGGCATGATTAGCGATCTCCGGCCAGCCTGAAAACGGCTGGATGGGATACATCAGGATTGTAGCGGAGAAAGGCAAAAACAACCGCAGTTCCTCTTGGGCTTTGCTTAGGGCAGGCTTTCGACTCCGCTGCGCCTGGCTGCCTGTGAAGGATATTGCAACTGATATATTCAAACCGGGCTGTCCAACTGGTTTTTTCAGTCCCGGCGTTTATAAGGTCATCCCGGTCATGCACAAAAAGCTCACCTTGCTCTGGCAATCCACAAGTACTCCGTCGCGCGATCCGTTGCGCGACTGGATTCTGGAGATTTTCTCACCCTTGGTCGATGGGGAGGTCTTTGACGGCGAACACAAGCTGGTTCTGGATAATTGCCTGGTGGTGGATACCTTTTTGAATTGGGCCGATCCGGCCTATTATCCCCGTTTCCGGGGCAGAAATGCGTTTCTGTTGCGCGAACCCGACGAGTACTTCCGCGACGTATCGGGCGTCTATATAAACTTTTGCGGAGTCTTCCGCATGCACTACTCGGGGGCATTTCGCCAGGAGCGGGTTCTGCCTGTGCCGCTGGGATATGCCAACGGCCTGGGCCGAAAATCCGAGCCCAAACCCGCCAGCCGGCGCAAGTATGCATGGGCCATGCTGGGCATGATCAACAAGTCCACGCGGCCGGATGCCGTGCGAGCTCTTCTGCCGGTGCAACCGGGGTATTGGTACGCGAGCGACGGCTGGACGCCCGGTGCGGCTCCGGCGGCAACTAAAGTACGCCAAAATCAATCCGCGAGCAGCTATCAGAAACTGCTGGCCGAGTCGGCTTTTTCCCCGGCGCCCATGGGAAATGTGCAGCAGGAGACCAATCGCCCCTTTGAAGCGCTGGAGGCGGGGTCGATCCCGCTGCTGGAACGGCGCTGGCTGATGGATGCGCATCGCAGCGTCCTGGGCGATCATCCTCTGCCCACGTTTTCCAGTTGGAAGAAGGCTGCCGGTTTTGCGCAGTCGATGTGGAACGACAAACAAGCCCTGGACCAGCTACAGGCCGAATGCCTGCACTGGTGGCAGAGCTACAAGGCGAATCTGAGCGCGGAGGCGCAAGCATTTGTCGACCGGCTATGGATGGATATTCCACGGAGCAACAGCCAGTTCGTGCGCAACTACGCCCGCTTGCCGGGGTGGTTTGTCTTTGAGTTGCTGCGTCACCATAGTGCCGGCGCACTGCGCCGCCGCATGGCGCGGCAGGCGCGCAAACTGCTTGAAGGGGGCCGCTTGTTCAGGAAGATATAGATTGACTCTCTAACTCACACGCACGGGACGGCATTGCGCAAGCTGACCCGTATTCAGCTAGGCTGTCACACTTTGCGCTTGCCGGAGCGAATCCGCCGGATCTCTTCCATGCGCTGGGCGAGGAGCTTTTCGCGGCCTTCCTGGGTGGGTTTGTAGTAGCTGCGGCCGCGCAGCGAGTCGGGCAGGCAATCCATGTCGGCCACGCGGCCCTCTTCGTCGTGGGCGTAGCGGTAGCCTTCGCCGTAGTCCAGATCCTTCATCAGCCGGGTGGGGGCGTTGCGCAGGTGCAGGGGCACCGGCTCCTGACGCGTCTGCTCGATCTCCTGCTGCACCGCGCCGTAGGCTGTGTAAACCGAGTTCGATTTGGGCGCGAGGCAGAGATAGACCACCGCCTCGGCCAGCGCCAGGTCGCCTTCGGGCGAGCCGAGAAAGTCGATGGCTTCTTTGGCCGAGAGGCAGAGGTTCAGAGCCTCGGGAGCGGCCAGGCCGATGTCTTCAACGGCCATGCGCACGATGCGGCGGGCGAGATAGAGCGGGTCTTCGCCGGCGGCAAACATGCGCGCCAGCCAGTAGAGCGCGGCGTCGGGGTCGCTGTTGCGCACACTCTTGTGCAGGGCGGAGATCAGGTTGTAGTGCTCTTCGCCGGACTTGTCGTACAGGAGCACGCGCTGTTGCACGGCCACTGTTGCCAGCGCGCGGTCTATGTGCTTTTTATCCGCCTGAGCCGGTTCCAGGGCCAGTTGCGCCGCGACTTCCAGGGTGTTGTAGGCGTTGCGGCAGTCGCCGCTGGAGTAGCCGGCGATCAGCTCCAGCGCATCGTCGTCGGCGGTGAGTTCCAGCGCGCCCAGCCCGCGCTCGCGGTCTTCCAGGGCGCGGCGCAGGAGAGCCACGATCTGCTCCTCTTTGAGCGGTTCCAGCACGTAGACGCGGCAGCGCGAGAGCAGCGCGGAGATGATCTCGAAGGAGGGATTCTCAGTGGTCGCGCCGATCAGGCGGATGGTTCCGCGCTCCACGTAGGGCAGAAAGGCGTCCTGCTGCGCCTTGTTGAAGCGGTGAATCTCATCGATGAAGAGGATGGTGCGCGAGTGCAGTTCGGCAGGCCTGCGCGGCCGCGGCCATCACCTGCTTGATCTCCTTGATGCCGCTCATGACGGCGGAGAACTCGATGAAGCTGGCCTGGGTGGTCTCGGCGATGATCTTGGCCAGGGTGGTTTTGCCCACTCCGGGCGGTCCCCAGAAGATCATGGAGCCGGGATCGTCGCGCTCGATCTGGACGCGCAGCGGCTTGCCGGGGCCGACCAGGTGCTCCTGGCCGAGCAACTCCTCCAGGCTGCGCGGCCGCATGCGCTCGGCCAGGGGCGCGGTGCGAAGCGGGCCTTTGGGGCCTTCGGGTTCGCCGTCGAAGAGGCTCATCGCAAACCCCTCCTATACAAGGACGATTGAGGGTTGAGGTCTCCCACCCTTTCGCCAGAAAAAAGGCGAAAGGATGGGGCACGGAGCATTTTGCGGCCTTCCGGTGCATAGTCGAAGAGGCTCATCTGCGGCCTTCTCTTTGCCGTGAGGCTTCGTAGAGCAGGATGCTCGCGGCAACTGACGCGTTCAGGCTCTCCACCGGACCGGGGCAGGGAATGGTCACGGCGCCGTCGGCCTGGGCGGCCAGCTCTTCCGGCACGCCGTTGCCTTCATTGCCGATAAGCAGCGCCACCGGCCCGTCGAGGCGAACACGATGGGCCGCTTCGGCCCCTTGGGCGGCAGTGGCCAGGATTTTCACTCCGGCTTTTTTTAACCGCGCCAAGCCGTCCCCGGCGCTCACGGTAAGCAACGGAACCCGAAAGACGCTTCCGGCGGAGGCACGCACCACCTTGGGGTTCCATGCGCTCACCGTTCCCGGCAGGCTGAGCACGCCATGGGTACCGAAAGCCTCGGCGGAGCGCAGAATGGCGCCCAGGTTGCCTGGGTCCTGCACTCCGGCCAGCACCACCACCAGCGGCGCGGTTTTCCCGTGGCCGCCCAGCAGGTGCGCCCAGTTCCAATCCGGCGGCTCCACCAGCGCGGCCACGGGCTGCGGCGTCTCCGTGGTCAGCGCCTGGTCCAGCAGCTTTCCCGGCAGGAGCAGAATCTCGGTCTCCGGCGGCAGCGGCAGGGCATCCAGCAGGGCCTCGGCGCCCTGGGCCGCAAAGACGCAGGCCACGCGCAACCCGGCGCGCAGTGCCTCCTCGAGCAGGTTCGGCCCCTCGATTCCGGCCAGGCCACCCGCCGCGGCGGGGCCGGGGTGGGCCAGCGCCCGGCGCAGCTCTTTCAGGCGGGCATTCTGCTTACTCTGTACAATGCGGACAGGCATGCCAGGCGAACCGTCTTCTCGCTAGCGCGATTCTAGTCTGTTTGCGTGGCCAGGAGCAGCCCGGCCCAACTCCTGCTTGCACCAAGGCTGGTGCTGTGATAGCTTCCGTCTTTATAGCGTCTGCATTTCGGGAACCGAGGTAGGCATTCTTGTCCGCGGAGATCTTGCGCGTCCATCCCGATGAACCCCAACCGGACCGGATCGACTACATCGTCTCCTGCCTGCGCAAGGGCGATGTCGTCGCCCTGCCTACCGACACTTTCTACGGCCTGGCCGTGGACCCGGTCAATCTGCACGCCGTGGAGCAGATTTACCAGATCAAGACCCGCCAGAAGCACAAGCCGCTCTCGCTGCTGATCGCTTCGCTCTCCCAGGCCTACGAGCTGGCGCGCGATACCGACCCGCTGCTGGACAAGCTGGCGGAGCGCTTCTGGCCGGGCCCGCTGACCATCATCGTGCGCGCCGGCACCAAGCTGCCCCTGCGCTCTACGGCCAATACCGGCAACGTGGCCCTGCGCGTGCCGGACGCCGCCATTCCGCGCGCCGTTGTGGAGCGCTTCGGGCTGCCCATCACGGCCACCTCGGCCAACCTGCAGGGAGCAGCGGAGTGCACCAACGCAGCCTGCGTCCGCGACCAGATCGGCGACCGCATTCCGCTCATCATCGACGGCGGCCCCACCGGCCGCGCGCAGCCCACCACCATCGTCGATCTCTCGCTGGGCTCCGGCCGCTGGGAGATTCTGCGCGAGGGCGCCATTCCCACGCACGAAATCGTCATGGTCCTGCAACGGTAAAATGGTGCACATGGAGCGCCGCACAAAGCAGAGACCGCGTAGGCCGAAAGGCCGCAACTGGATGCTGCGCGCCGCGTTCCTACTGCTGCTTGCTGTTACCGTGTGCGTACTAGGCTGGTGCCGCTGGGTCTACGTGCAGATTGAGCGCTACGCCGGCCACGATCAGGCTGCCCAGGCCGCGCCGGCGGACGCCATCGGCGTCTTTGGCGCGGCGGAGTACGACGGCCGGCCCTCCCCGGTCTACCGCGCCCGCCTGGATCACGCCCTCGCCCTCTACCACCGCGGCATCGCTCCGCTCATCATCACCCTGGGGGGAAACGGCGGCGACCAGTACAACGAAGGCGCCGTGGGCCGCGAGTACCTGGTGGGCATGGGCGTCCCCGAAGGAGCCATTATTGCCGAGACCGAGAGCCGCAATACCGAGGAATCGGCGCGCCGCATCGCCGTCATCGCCCGCGCCAACGGGTTGCGGCGGCTGGTGATCGTCAGCGACGGAACCCATCTTTTCAGGATTCATGAAATCTGCGCCGCCGACGGACTTGATGTGCTTACCTCGCCCCGGCCCCGCGTGGAGGTGGAAGGCGGCTCGCAGGAGGCCGAACGCATCGCCCACGAGATCCTGAGTTATACGCTTTGGCGGATGCATCTGCACTGAGGCGGTGCTAAGAATGCGGCGGGGAGCGTCACTGGCGCTGTTTCAGAATGCGGCGGATATTTCTCTTTCCATGCATAACGGCAACAATCTCAAGCGGGGCCGTCTCTGGCCGGTACACAACGGCGTAGTTTGGATATTTGGTCAGCGTCCAGAAACGAAGAGAACGGGTTGTGAGGTCGGGCCGTGAATGGCCACGCATGGGAGCTTCGGCAACAAACGCGCAAGCATCGTAGATTGCTCGTTCTACGCGGCCGGCGGCTTCTTCGTCGTCATCGGCAATGTAAGACCAGATGTCGAAAATGTCCGATTTGGCCAGAGGCGTGAGAACATAAACGCTCATCGCTTGGACAAACGCCAGTCGTCTTTCATCGCCTGAATCTCACGTTGGGCCTGTGCGCCGTCGATCAGCTCGCCTCGTTCGGCCTGTAGATAGCCTTCTTCGATATGAGCCGATAGCGCCCGGCGTTCCTCATCAGTCCAGCTTTCCTCGGCGTCCTGAGCTTCGAGGGCGCGGCGCAACACATCTTCAACGTTTGCATAGCCGCCGCTGGAAAGGCGTTTGTTGATGAGCGTTTCAAGTTCGGGGGGGACGGTCAATTGCATGGCCAGTTCTCCGTTCTCGCGTTCATCGTAGCATGAATAAACTTAATGAGAAAGAATCGCCAGCAGACCGAGCGCAAATCCCGCGGCGCTGGCCGTGGACAAAAAGTTGACCGCATCGTTGTTGAGCCAGCCGTGCCGCTCCAGGGTTGCTCCCAGCAGGCTGTCGAAGAACAGGCCGAAGACGCCGCCCGCGCAACTGATCCAGAACATGGTGAGGTCGCCGCGCAGCGCCAGGGTTCCGGCCAGGGCGACGATGCCCGCCGCGGCCACTCCGGCCAGCGTGCCGAGGAGGCTGATGGCTCCATCCGTGCCGGGCTCGACCTGGCGCAGGGTGGTAATCATGCGCGGCCGGCCGCCGATCACCTGGCCGACTTCAGATGAAACCGTATCCGCCGCGGCCTCAGCCAGCGCCGCCAGCCCCACGGCAAACAGGAGCATGGGCGCCAGAGAGGAGCGCGTGAACCAGCGGGCATCCACGAGCCAGGACTGCACCACGTCGCTGGAAGCCAGCGCGGCAATGCCCAGATTGGCCGCCACCTGGGACGCGGTCCGGCCATGCCGTTTCTCCGCCGTGCCCAGCCGCTCCTTTTGTGCGCGGCCCAGCCGTGTGGAGCTCGCGGCAAGCACGGCAACCGCCAGCACCGGCGCCAGGGCCGTATGCCACGGCCGATAGGGAAAGGTCGTGGTGGAAAACATGAGACTGGCGGTAATGACCACGCCGGTGAAAGCGGCTCCCGGCGTGGCGGCCCGCAGCTTCCAGGTCACCAGCGCCAGCAGCAGGCTCAGGCCCACCGTCCAGACGGCCACGGGAGCCGATTGCGTCGCCCACCAGTGGGTTTGGAGCACCACGCTGGCGCCCGCAAAGGGCAGAACCATGAGCAGCACCAGCTTCGATTGCCAGACCAGCTTTGATTGAGCCACGCTTCATCGTAACCCTCGACAGGAGGACTGAGAGTGAGGTTTCCCACCCATTTCGCTAAGAACGCGAAATGGATGGGGCACGGGGGCAGATTGCCGTTTGTGGATTCCCAGGTTTCAAGAGCGAGATCACCACCCCACGGACGAAGACCTGTCCGTGGGGACCCCGGACTGGGGCACCCAGTTTGTAGATTGGATGGGACAGTTCGGGTGAATCGGTTTACACTCGACTGCGCGGCGTTTTGCCAGCGCTGAAAAAACTTACGGAGTCTTCCATGCACAGGTTTCCAGCCGCTCTCGCTGTCTTTGCCGGAATCGCATTCACCGGCGCCGGTCTCCAGGCCCAATCACCCAGCCAGCGGCTCGAACTGGACCGCAAGGGCGAGACCATCGTTCTGGAGCCCTATGCGCCCAACATCCTGCGCGTCACGCTCAGCCTGAAGCGCGAGCCTGCGCTGGCCGCGCCGGGGTACGGCTTTGTTGCCGCGCCCGCGGCCGCCGGCTGGAGCGCAAGCCAGACCGCGCAGGCCGACGTCTACCAGTCGGCGCGGATGGTTGCCACCGTGGACCGTGACCTGCCCGGCACCGAGCCTCCGGTTCAGACGCTCGTGGACATTTCACAAGTACTTCAGCGGCTCGACTCCCGGCGCGCACATCACCCTCCGCACGCCCGAGGGCAAGAAGCTGCTGGAGACTGACCGGCTGGTCGCAGTCCGTTCCCAACCACAAGGACGGCACGGCAGACCTGGCCCGCGACCGCCGTCCCACCGACGCGGAGTTCTACACGGTGGGCGCGACTTTCGTCTCGCCGGACGACGAGCACTACTACGGCCTGGGCCAGAATCAGGAGGGATTTCTCGACCATCGCGGCCATGCGGTGCGCTGCTGGCACGATTACGTGGCTCCGGCCGGCGCCGAGCGTCTGCGTGCCGTTCCTGGTGACCAACAAGGGCTACGGGCTGGTGTGGGACAACCCCTCGAAGACCACCATCGAGCCCGGCTTCAACGAGCAGACCCGCTGGACCTCCCAGGTGGGCGACCGGGTCTCGTTCTTCGTGATCGCCGGCGCCACGGCGGACGAGATCTACGCCGGCTACCGGCTGCTCACCGGCCCCACGCCGATGCTGCCCAAGGCCGCCTACGGCTACATCCAGTGCAAGCAGCGCTACGCCAGCCAGAAGGAGGTGCTGGACGTGGCGCAGGGCTATCGCGACCGCCATCTGCCGGCCGACGTGATGGTGGTGGACTGGTTCTACTACACAAAAATGGGCCAGATGGACCTGGACCCCAAGTTCTGGCCCGATCCGGCGGCCATGAACAAGCAGCTCCACGACATGGGCTTTGAGACCATGATCAGCGTCTGGCCGCGCTTTGTGCCCGATGACCGCTACTACGCCGAGCTGCTCAGAAAGGGCTGGCTCATCCATCTGGCCGACGGCACGCCGATCGATGGACTACCCGTACGACCGCGCCGGCTCCGACATCGACACCACCAACCCCGAAGCCGCCGCACTGGTACTGGAAGACCATCCGCGACAACATCCTCAGCCAGGGCTTCGACTCGCTGTGGGCCGACGAGACCGAGCCCGACCTGCCTCCCAACGGCGCCTACTTCCACATCGGTCCCGGCACGCAGTTTTTCAACGTCTACCCGCTCTTCCACACCGCGGCGCTCTACGACGGCTTCCGCAGGGACGAGCCGGGGCGGCGCGCGCTGATCCTCTCCCGCGACGCCTACCTGGGCGCGCAGCGCAACGGGGCCATCTTCTGGTCCTCCGACATCTATCCCACCTGGGACACGCTCAAGCGGCAGATTCCCACCGGCCTGGATTTCGCGGCCTCCGGGCTGACTTACTGGTCCAACGACACCGGCGGCTGGCAGTATCTGCCCGCCGAGCACCATCCGGCGCACACGCCGCTGCTCGACCCATCCGACGCGCGCGCCAACGTGGGCGGCTACGACGACTATCCGGAGCTTTACACCCGCTGGTTCCAGTACGCTGCGTTCCTGCCCATCATGCGCACCCACGGCAGCCGCCCGGCCAACGAGGTCTGGTCCTACGGCAAGCAGGCCGAGCCGATTCTGGAGAAGTATCTGCGCCTGCGCTACCAGCTCATGCCCTACATCTATTCGCTCGGCTACCAGACCTGGCTCACCGGAGCGCCGTTCATGCGCGCCCTGCCGCTGGATTTCCCCGACGATCCCAAGGTGGCCGACCTGCGCGACGAGTACATGTTCGGCCCGGCCTTCCTGGTGGCTCCGGTCACCGAGCAGGGCGCGACCAGCCGCCAGGTTTATCTGCCCGCCGGGGCCGACTGGTACAACTACTGGACCAACGAGCGGGTGAAGGGCGGCCAGACGATCACCGTTGACGCGCCCATCGACACCATCCCGCTGTTTGTGCGGGCAGGTTCGATTATTCCGCTGGGAGCGCCGGTGGAGAGCACGCATCAGGCGCAGGCCATCGAGCAGGGTGCGCGTCTATCCCGGCGCGGATGCCAGCTTCACGCTCTTTTCCGACGACGGCAAGACCTATGCCTACGAGAAGGGCGCGGGTTCCGTCACCCGGCTGCACTGGGACGAGGCCAAACGCCTGCTGACCCACGAGGGCGACCCCGCCTGGAGCGGGCCGGACAGCGCAATTGTGGAGTGATGGGCGCCGGCCATTGACGCCCGGCACGGTTCGCTACCGATACCCTACACTTCGGCTGTTCTGCCTGAGCCGTGGGCGATGCACACGGCCCGGCCGCCTGATTTACAATCACGGGGTAAGCAGGAAAAAACTGAATGAGGCTTTTTTCCATGAATTCAGGCCAGGCGCGTGCGCGGTTGGTTCAGGCGGGCGCGGTCTTTGCGGCTGTTGCCCTGGTTGCCGGTTGCGGCAGCACATTTCGGCCGGTGGTTACGCCCATTCCCACCAGCGGGCCACCCGCGCAGCCGCCGTCGTATGCGGTGGTGGTTTCGGCCCCTTCGCCCACCACGCCCGGGCATTGCCACCATCATCGACTACTCCGGCGATACAGTGCTGGCCGAGGCGCCCATCGGACCTGGTCCGTCCAACTTTAGTTTGAACCAGGGCGGCTCCACAGGCTATACCCTCAACGTCGACGGAACGTTGACCAATTTCCCTGTCTCCAACGCTCTGCAGGCCAAGCTGGTGACGTATTCCACGGTGCAAACCACGGCAGAACCTGTGAACTTGTTCACACCATCGCTGCAACTATGGGCCACCGACCTCTATGGGAACGTCGTGGACGTTTTCAACGGGAGTCCCGAGTCTTACATTCTTTCCATTCCCGTGGGGACTACGCCGGTGACCATGGCAGGCCCAATCGTAGCCGCCCAGCGCTACTATGTCATCAGCCTGGGCTTTGATGGTCCCAGTGGCAGTGATCCCAATGGCGTGGCCTGCAACATCTCGCCCACCACCGCTCCGGTCAACGGCGAAGCGGACGGGATTGAGATCTCCAGCTACACGCGTTCGTCGCAACTCCCTGTGGGCAAGTGCCCGGTTTACGCCGTGCAGAGCCCGGACAACCGGCGGCTGTTCGTGATGAACCGGGGCAGCGACACGGTTACGGTCATCAACAGCCAGGATGACGTGCTGGATAACCAATGCCCGCCGCCAACGGGTTGTGTGAACCAGAGTGGACAAAAGTATTACTCCCATCCCGTCCTGCCGCTTTCGACGGCCTCGCTTACAGCCTCGAATGCGCCGGTGAACTGCGACATCACCACCAATCCGACC
The DNA here is from genome assembly GCA_963796085.1 of uncultured Acidobacteriaceae bacterium. Classification (GTDB taxonomy): domain Bacteria; phylum Acidobacteriota; class Terriglobia; order Terriglobales; family Acidobacteriaceae; genus Telmatobacter. Next base: position 186,905 of record CAWCKF010000011.1, read on the forward strand.
TGCGGCATGGGAACCGTCGCGGGGCCGGTCTATGCCGAGTACGCGGCCGCCACCAGCCAGTTGGTGGTGGCCAACTATGACGGCGGAACCATCAGCGTCATCGATGTGAGCCTGGATAATTACGGGAACGACAGCTCGACCTTCGGCACTACGTATACCGTTCCGGTGGGCAACAATCCGGCCAGCGTGACCGTACTGGCCGACGGCAGCCGCGCCTACACCGCCAATCAGACTGACCAGACCGCGACCATCGTTAACCTGAGCAGCCACACGGTGGAAAAGACATTACCCGTGATCGGCCATCCGCGCACCGTGGTCTCCACGCAGAATTCGCAGTTCGGCAAGGTCTACGTGGCCTCGCCAGACAGCCCTTACCTCACCATCATCCGCACTGATCTTGATCTTGTCGACACCACTATTCTGGTGGAAGGCAACATCGTGGATGTTCGTGTGAGCACGCAGAACGGAACGCCCAGCAACAACAACAACGTCAGCCGCATCCCCGGTTACGGGCAGCCCTGCACTCTGCCGCCCAGCCTGGAAACGGTATCGCCCCTGACGCTCGCCGCCTGCCAGACGTTGCCGTAGCGCAGTTTTTGAAAAAGCGCGGATCAAATGCAGACAAAGGGCCATCCTCTTCAGGGAGAATGGCCCTTTGGCATTTCTGCCCGCCATTCCAGGCGCAGGGGAGTATTTGCCGGCCGCGGATGAACTCTGATTGATTCATACTGAGAGAGGGCACACATTCATGAAAAGAGTCAACGCTGTGGTGGTGGGCGCAGGCGCCGCCGGCGGCATTGTGGCCAAGGAATTGGCAACCGCAGGACTGAGCGTTGTCCTGCTGGAGCGCGGCAAATGGTACACCGCTAACGATGGCCGCAAGGACGACCTGCGCAATCAGCGCACCACGGTGCTGGGCAATGCCTTTGGGCCCGAGGACGAAGGCCATCCCCGCGTCTGGATCGATTCCAGGGGCGCGGCTCACACCGTTTTGCCCAGCGAAGGGAACTATCAGAATGACGCTGCTTGCGTGGGTGGCGGAACGCTCAGTTATGGAGCCATGGCCTGGCGCTATATGCCCCAGGACTTCAAGATGCGCTCCACTTACGGAGCGCCGCCGGGAAGCTCGCTGCAAGACTGGCCTATTTCCTACGACGATTTGGAGCCGTTCTACGAGAAGGCCGAGTACGAAATAGGCGTCTCCGGGGATTACTCGGGCGATCCCTTTCATGGCTCGCGCCGGCGTCCTCTGCCCATGCCGCCGCTGCCCATCAATCGCGAATTTGAAATTCTGGAGCCGGCGGCCAGGCGCCTCGGCCTGCATCCGTTTCACATTCCCATGGCGCGCAACAGCATGCCCTACAACGGACGCGGGCCGTGCATGCGCTGCCGCTGGTGCGTCGGATTTGTCTGTGAAACGGACGCCAAGAACGGCTCCCAGAACACCGTGATCCCCGTTGCCCTCAACACCGGGAACTGCGAACTGCGCACCGAATGCACGGCCAGGGAAGTCCTCATGGACGAAAGAGGACGGGCGCGCGGCGTGGCCTACTTTGACGCCCAAGGGCGCCTGCAGGAGCAGCTTTCCGACATTGTGGTGGTCTCGGGTTGCGCCACCGAGTCCGCGCGCCTGCTCCTGAATTCCAAAAGCCGCCTCTTTCCCTTGGGCCTAGGGAATCGCCACGACCAGGTGGGCCGGAACCTGCAGGGCCACCACTATACCGGCGCGGTTGGCTACTTCGACTTCGATACCTACGACGATATAGGTCCCGGCGCCAGTATTGCCATCAGCGACTACAACCACGGCACTCCCGGCCTGTGCGGCGGGGGATTGCTGGCCAATGAATTTATCCGCCTGCCGATTCATATGATCGACCGGCTGCCGCAGAATACGCCGCGCTGGGGGCTGGGCCACAAGCAGGGCATGCGCGACTGGCATAAACATTCCATTGTTGTGATGGGGCCCACCCAGCAAATTCCCACGGCGGAGGCCAGGGTCACTCTCGATCCCACGGTGCGGGACAAGTGGGGCATGCCGGTGGTGCGCATCTCGGGCAACGTGCACCCCCACACCTTTGAAATCGGCGAGGTGCAGGCCAAACACGCAGAAGCCTGGCTCAAAGAGGCTGGAGCCGTGAGTACGGTTCTGATGGCGCGTAAGCCCGAGATCGTCTCGGCCGGCCAGCATCAGGCCGGCACTTGCCGCATGGGCGACGATCCGCAAAACTCGGTCGTGAACCGGTACTGCCAGATTCACGACGTGGATAATGTATTCGTGATCGACTCCAGCGTGCATGTAACCAACGGAGGCTTCAATCCGGCGCTGACCATTATGGCTGTGGCCTATTACGCCTCCAATGCCTTGGTCCGCAACTGGAAGGGCACGGGATTCCGGTCATGAGGCGATGCTTGAAGGGATACTGCCTCTTTCCGCTGTGATGAGGCAGATTTGAGACAGGGGAGCGCGCGGAGATGACGGCGGATGCAGCAAGAGCGGTTCTCCAATTCACGTGCCCTTGGCAGCTTTATACAAGGCGGCTTTTTCTTAAGGAAAAAGCCACTCAGCAGTTGTGGTTTCGGAGTACAGCAATTGGAGAACCGCTGTAAGATGCGCGTGGACCTGTTGCTGGTGGAGCGGGGTCTTGTTGCCAGCCGCGAGCGGGCGCGCGCGCTCATCCTTGCCGGCCGGGTTCTGGTGCGGGAACAAAAGGTGGACAAGCCGGGCGCCACGGTTCCCGAAGATGCTCCCATTCGCCTGCTGGGCGAGGACCAGCCCTACGTGAGCCGCGGCGGGCTCAAGCTGGCGGAGGCGTTGCAGCACTGGCGGATACCCGTAACCGGCAGGGGCTGCCTGGACGTGGGCGCCTCCACCGGCGGATTTACCGATTGCCTGCTGCAGCACGGCGCCGCGCACGTCACCGCTGTCGATACCGGCTTCGGCCAGATCGCCATGAAGTTGCGCAATGATCCCCGCGTTCGTTTGCTGGAGCGCACCAACGCCCGCTTTCTTGAGCCGGGGTCCCTGGCTGTAAAGGCTGTGGAAAAACTCCATCCGATGAAGGGTACGGGCTTTAGCCCGTACAACCGCACAACAAACAAAACGGGGGCTTTAGCCTCTGAGGGAAGCCCCGAGCTCACGCTGCTGGTTATGGATGTTTCCTTCACCTCGGCCACGCTGCTGCTGGGGCCGGTGCTGGCCGCGGCGCCTGGCCTTTATGAAGCCGTGATCCTGGTCAAGCCGCAGTTCGAGGCTGGACGCGGACACGTGGGCAAGGGCGGAATCGTCCGCGATCCCCAGGCCCGCCAACTGGCCATCGACCGAGTCGCTGATTGCGTACGCTCGCTGGGATGGGAGGTGGTCGAAACCATCCCATCGCCCCTCACCGGCGCCGAGGGCAACCAGGAGTTTCTACTGTACGCGCGGCGGCCGGGGGCTTCAGTCTCCGCAACTCCGCCTTTAGGCGGAGTTGCGGAAAAACCAAAGTACTTCAGTTAGCTGATTGCAGTAAAGGATCCGGCTCACTTCGGATTAGGACCGTATTTGTTCGCTCCCGGTTCGCTGTCCATGACCCAGAACACGATCAGGATGATAGGACCGACGAAGGGAACCAAATCAATCAGCCACCACCAACCGCTCCTACCGGTGTCATGGAGCCGGCGCACGCCGACTGCCAGGCATGGAATGATGACGGCCAGCAGATAGATCCAATACACGATCATCAGGACTTTGCCAACCCCGCTCTCCCTGAGTGCAATGCTGGCGATAATCAGCACCACAGCGATCAAAAAGTTAAACAGCGTAAACATCCATAACTCTGTGCGGCGCGACCGCCCAGTGAACTGGAAGTATTTCTTCCATACCATCAGATACCAATTCATGTTCATCCTCCATTCATCTTTGCTTGTCGAGTACCCCGCCGCGGGCGCTGTAACCACAACGCCTGCACGCCGCACAGCCGGGTATTTGCGCCGGGCTTTCCGGCGCTGAGTCAATATACACCCAATTGCCCCATACAAGCACCCATTTTTATGACCCTCATTTTGGCGGCACACAAGCCTCCCTGCAACATTGCTTTTAGGGCTCAATCCGGTAAACTGGGACCGCATGGTACGCGTCGCCATTGTTTGCAAAGCGCAGAGGAAAGAGCTGGCCCGGCTGCTGCCGGAGCTGATCGAGTGGCTCTGCCGGCACGGCTATGAGCCGCTGCTAGACCTGGAGGGCGGCCAATACACAACCGCCGCGCCGGCCGTGGATCGCGCCCAGATGCCCTCCAGAACCCCGGGCCTGGTGATCGTTTTGGGCGGCGACGGCACCCTGCTCTCCGTGGCCCGCACCTTTGCCGCCACCGGCACGCCCATCCTCAGCGTGAACCTGGGCTCTCTCGGCTTTCTGACCGAAGTTCGCCTGGCCGACCTCTATGCGACGCTGGAGGGCTGGTGCAGCGATAGCCACGTCCTCGATGCGCGGGCCATGCTGCACGCCGAGTTATGGCGCGATGGCAACCAGCTATCGAGCTATCGGGCCCTGAATGAGGTGGTGGTCTCTAAGGGCGATATTGCGCGCATGGGCGACTTCGCCGTGGAGCTGAACGGCAAGAGCGTGGCCAGCTACCGCGCCGATGGGGTCATCGTCTCCACCCCCACCGGCTCCACGGCCTATACGCTGGCCGCCAACGGCCCCATTCTCACCCCGGATGTGGACGCGCTGGTGGTCACGCCCATCTGCCCCCATCTGCTCACCCTGCGCCCCATCGTGGTGCGCGGCGACGCGCTGGTCACCGTCCGGGTGGAGGGCGCACCGAACCTGGCGCTGCTGACCGTCGACGGCCAAAAGCCCATCGAGCTGCATCCGGGCGACGAGGTTCGCTGCCGGTGCTCCAGCCACACCGTCAACCTGGTCCGGCTGAGCGAGAGCGGCTTCTTTGAGGCCCTGCGCAGCAAACTGAGCTGGGGCGAGCGGTAGAAGACTTTCGTGAGCGTAGCGATGGATCGTACCTTGAAACCGCAGCTTGTCCGCAGGGGCAGGCTGGCCCATCTTACGGACGAATGAATTGCTTTGTTATGAGGAGGAAGCGCCAGTGTGCAGAATGACCGGATTTCGCAGGCTGTTCTCACTCACTCTTTTCCTTGCGGCGTTGACGCTTGCGGGGCTGCTGCCGTCGCGCGCCTTGGCGCAGTCGGCATCCGTCTCCGGCCAGGTTACGGACCAGGCCCATGCCGCCATCCCCGATGCGCAGGTGGAGATCGGCAATACCGATACGGGTGTAACTCAAATCACAAAGACCACGGGAGACGGCTTTTATTTCCTCTCCGGCCTGATGCCCGGCCGCTATGCAATGACCGTCCGCAAGCAGCAGTTCAAGACCGTCTCCGTGGTGGGAATCACGCTCGACGTCGAGGACAATCTATCGCGAAACATTGTGCTTCCCGTGGGGTCCGCCGCGGAGTCGGTAACCGTAAATGGCAACGCACTTGTGCTGGACACGACGGACGCCGCGGTCAGCACCGTGATCGACAGCACGTTCGTCGAGAACATGCCGCTCAACGGCCGCAGCTTTCAGACCCTGATTATGCTCACTCCGGGCGTGGTCCTTACCCAGACTTCAGCCAGCGACCAGGGGCAGTTCAGCGTGAACGGCGAACGGGCCGACGGCAACTATTTCACCATCGACGGAGTGAGCGCCAACATCGGCATCGGCGGCTATCGTCCCCTGTCTCAATTCGCCGCCGGCGCCTTGCCCGCGCTGAGCGCCCAGGGAGGGACGAACAGCCTGGTTTCAGTGGATGCCATGCAGGAGTTTCGCATCCAGACCTCCTCCTTCGCTCCCGAGTTCGGCCGCACTCCCGGAGGGCAGATTGCGATTTCCACGCGCTCGGGAAGCAACGCCTTTCATGGCACGCTCTTCGACTATGTTCGCAACGATGTGCTGGACGCCAACGATTGGTTCTCTGACTACGACAGTTTGGCCAAGCCCCAGGAACGGCAGAACGATTTTGGCGGCGTTTTCGGCGGTCCCATCGTCAAAGACAAAACCTTCTTCTTCCTATCGTATGAGGGGCTGCGGTTGGATCAGCCGGAAACGGCGGAGACTATCGTTCCGGATGATGCATCGCGTCTGGCAGCCACCGCGGCGGAAGCGCCTTTCCTGGATTCATTTCCCGATGCGGGTCCGAATGCAACCGAGGTGCCCGGAGATGATTTTGCGCAATACAATGCCAGTTACTCGAACCCATCCTCACTCGACGCCTACAGCCTCCGTGTGGATCACGCCATCAACTCGAAGATGAATCTATTCGGCCGTTACGACTATTCGCCCTCCAAAGTGACGCAGCGCGATTTTACCAGCGAAGGCACCCCGGGTGCGCTGAGCAACACAGAGACAGATTCGTTCTCCACGCAGACCTTCACCCTCGGTTTTGCGGCCGGCATAACTCCGTCCATCGCCAATGAGGCGCGGGCAAACTTGAGCAACGTGAGGGTCGGAACCGTCTATAACCTGGATAACTTCGGCGGCGCCGTGCCTCCATCCGATTCGGTTCTGTTTCCTACCGGGTCGGGAATCGATCCGGCCAGCGCTTCTTCCGGATGGTACCTTTACGGAGGAGGCGAGCTTATTGTCGGAAGTAATAACGTCGAGGAGCAGCGCCAGATCAACCTTGTGGACAATCTGTCAGTCACAAGGGGCGCTCATCAACTGAAGTTCGGCGTGGACTATCGCTGGCTTGCTCCTTTCGTCAGGCCCGTCGGTTACTCTAACTTTCTGCTCTTTTATGGAGTAAGTGATGCCAATGGACCGGGAAGCGTGCTCTCCGGAAGCGTTTTTCAGATCGAGGATGGCAACCAGTTCCCGGTCGCGCTCCTGTCGCAGAATTTTTCGGCTTATGGCCAGGATACCTGGAAAGTCACGCCAAGATTGACTCTGACTTACGGGCTGCGTTGGGACGTCAACCCGGCGCTCAAAGGCAAGAACGCGGCGAGTGAGCCGTTCACGGTGATTGGACTGGACGATCCGGCCACCATGACCATCGCTCCGCGCGGCACGCCGCTTTATAACACCACTTACGGCAATGTCGCGCCCCGGGCCGGCGCGGCTTATCGGCTGCGTCAAAGACAGGATTGGGAGACGGTGCTGCGCGCGGGCGCCGGCGTGTTTTACGATCTGGGCTCGGGGCCGCTGGGAGCGGTATCCGCCTATTGGCCGTTCCAAACCACTACATCCTCCCTTTTCGCTCCCCTGCCGCTGACCCCGGCGGAGGTTGCCGCTCCTCCATTCAGCCTGAGCCTGCCGGTTACCGACTTGTTTGTGGCCGAACCCAATCTGATGCTTCCCAGAACTTATCAGTGGAACCTTGCCCTCGAGCAGTCGCTGGGCACTAACCAAACTGTCTCCGCAACCTATCTGGGCGCTGTGGGCCGGGATTTACTCCGCGAGGATACCCTGGCATTTCCCAATGCGGACATCAACTATCTTTTCGCCATCAGAAACACGGCCACCTCCGACTACAACGCCCTGCAGCTCAAGTTTCAACGGCGGCTTTCGCGGGGCTTGCAGGCTTTGGCCTCATATACCTTCGCTCACTCCATCGATATCGCTTCCTCTGACACTTTCATATACAGCGCAACTCCAGGCAGCTTTGCCAATCCCAATGTGGACCGGGGCGATTCGGACTTCGACGTGCGCCATTCCTTCACCGGCGCCGTGACCTACGACGTGCCGGCTCCGAAATCTCCAACGGTGGAACGGTATATTCTGGGCGGCTGGTCGACAGACGCCTTTGTCATGGCCAGGACCGCGCTCCCGGTGAATCTCATTTCTGCAAACGAGTTTCGCGTAGACGGCGTCCTTATCCAGCCCCGTCCGAACGTGAACTCCGGTCAACCGTATTATGTCTATGGATCGCAATATCCCGGAGGCAAGGCTTTCAACCCGGCGGCTTTCACCACGCCACCCACTGGAGAACAGGGCGATCTGGGGCGCAATGCCCTGCGCGGCTTTGGGGCCTGGCAAGCGGATTTCGCCGTGCACCGGCAATTTCATCTGACCCAGAAGGCCGGTCTCCAGTTTCGCGCCGAGATGTTCAACGTCTTCAACCATCCAAACTTTGGCCCTCCACTCAACCTGGTCGGCAATGGACTCTTCGGCCTGTCCACGCAGACGCTGGGGAGCAGCCTGGGCGCGGGCGGCGGAAATGGCGGTTTCAATCCGCTCTATCAGATCGGCGGACCGCGTTCCGTTCAGCTAGCGCTCAAGCTGAAGTTTTAAGGCCGCGGCCTCGAGCGTGGAGTGCTAGACTCTGTTGCGATGGAAAATTCCATAGAGAAAGTCGTAAAAACATCTGATCCGGATTGGCTCCGGGCCATAGCCGTCCTCTATAAAGCCCGCATGAACGGCCTGCTTGTCGATGATGCTGGTTTGGGCATTGATCCGGCGCGGCAGACGCTTCTCCAGATGGCAAGGCACTCCGGGCTATCCCGGCGGGAGATTGTGGGGGTGAGCGTAGCCCTGGGAATGAGCGGCGTAGGCGTAACCATGATCATCCTCGCCTTCCTGGATCCGGAACCAACCAGCAAACTTGGGCTGTTGGTGGGAGGGGGAGCAACATGTGTGCTGGGGGGCGGTTTCTCGGCCATTCGGATTCTGACCACTCACAAACCGCCTGATGTTCGAGTCACGGCACGAGGCATAGAAATCTCCTGGTCGTAATTCGACGCTCTGCCTCAGGATTGCGTATTGGCGATATTCGGCATTGGAGCCCGTTTTTTTGATGCGGAGGTCACGCCAGACTTCTTGAGAGACTTGCGATTGCGGCAGGGCGGACCTCCATGGCCTATACTCTCTACTGTTGAATTTCTATTTGAGGGAGTACGCCTATGTCTTCGTCCGCTGTTACCTACGCCCGCCAGAACTACCCGCGCTTTCTCGATGAATTGAAGGCCCTGCTGCGCATTCCGTCCATCTCCACGCTGCCCGAACATAAGGGCGATTGCCGTCGCGCCGCCGAGGTATTGATGGCGGAGCTAAAGCGCATCGGCATGGAGCACGCGCGGCTGATTGATACCTCGGGTCATCCGCTGGTTTATGCTGACTGGCTGCATGCCGCGGGCAAGCCCACCGTGCTGGTTTACGGGCACTATGACGTTCAGCCCCCCGATCCGCTGGAGGAGTGGAAGACGCCTCCTTTTGAGCCCACTGAGCGCGACGGCAACCTTTACGCGCGCGGCTCGGCGGACGACAAGGGCCAGGTATGGGCTCAGGTGAAGGCGCTGGAGTCTCTGATGGCCGCCAACGGAAAGCTGCCGTTGAATGTGCGTGTTCTGCTGGAAGGCGACGAGGAGGTGGGAGGGGAGGGAATTGCGAGCTTTGTTGCCCAAAAACCGCCCGAGCTTAAGGCGGACTTTGCCCTGATCTCCGATACTGAACTGTTTGCGCCCGGCCTGCCCACCCTCTGCGTGGGTCTGCGCGGCATGATCTACACCGAGCTTGAAGTGCGCGGCGCCATGATCGACCTGCACTCCGGCATGTACGGCGGCGCGGCTCCCAATCCCTTCATCGCCCTGGCGCAGATGATAGTCAAACTCAAGGACGAGAACGGCCACATCCTCATCCCCGGCTTCTACGACGGCATCATTCCTCCCAGCCCCGAGGAACTGGCTGCATGGAAGAGCCTGCCCTTTGACGAAGAGCATTACCGCAAAACCGAGGTGGGTTCGAAGCAACTGGTGGGCGAGGCCGGCTTCAGCGTGCTGGAGCGCACCTGGGCGCGGCCCACGCTGGACGTGCATGGCATGCCCGGCGGCTTTACCGGCGCGGGAGCAAAGACGGTGATCCCGGCCAAGGCGGTAGCCAAGGTCTCCATGCGCCTGGTACCCGGCATGACGGCGGCCAAAGCCTTTGCCCAGTACAAGAGCTACGTGGAAAAGATTGCGCCCGCGGGAGTGGATGTAGAGGTGCGGCTGATTAGTGCCGGCGATCCCAGCCTGATCCCCGTGAACAATCCCTACATCCAAGCGGCCACCCACGCCCTGCGCGAGGTTTGGGGTAAGGATACGGTCTTTATCCGTTCTGGCGGGTCCATCCCCATCGCGGGCGATTTTGACCGTCATCTGGGCGTGCCCAACGTGATGATGGGCTTCGGGCTGCCCGACGACAACATCCACGCGCCCAACGAGAAGTTTCACCTGAAGAACTTCGCGCTGGGGATCGAGTCGCTGATTCGCTTTCTGGAGGAGACGGCCGGCTGAGCCGGCCAGCCGGCGATCGGATATTCACGGCGCGGAGCTTCACCGTCAGGCTCTTATCGCGTAATCTGATGGCAGGCAATGGACGACTTCCCCGACAATCCGGAGTTTTCCGAAGCCCTGGCGGGAGCGCGCGGCGGCGAGCCGCAACGGCCCCAGGCGGCGGATGCAAATGCGTCCGAGCCCGTCATCGCCTTCAGCCATGTTGACATTTCCTTTGATGGCCGGCCGGTTCTGGAGGACGTGAGCTTCTCCGTGAATCGCGGCCAGACCCTCTGCATTCTGGGCCGCAGCGGCGTGGGCAAGTCGGTGGCCCTGCGTTTGCTGATGGGCTTCCTCAAGCCCGATTCGGGCTCCATCCGCGTCGAGGGCCAGGAGATTACCGGTCTGGGCGAAGAGGGCATGCAGGCCATTCGCAAGCGCGTTACCATGGTTTTCCAGAACGGCGCGCTCTTCGATTCGCTGAGCGTGCGCGAGAACGTCGCCTTCCCGCTTGCGCGAGCGCGGACGACCTTTCCGAGGAACAGATCAACCAGATCGTGGAGTGGTTGATCGAGCTGGTGGGCGCTGAAGACGTGGTGGATGCTTTGCCGGCCAGCCTCTCCACCGGCCGCAAACGCGCCGTGGCCATTGCCCGCGCCCTGGCCGCGCAGCCCGAGGTGGTGCTCTACGACGAGCCGACCACCATGGTCGATCCGCTCATCGCCCGCCGCCTCGGCGACCTGATCCAGCGCGCCAAGGACCAGCTCGGATTCACCAGCATCGTGGTTACTCACGATATGCGTTTTGCCGAGCGGCTCGCCGACCAGGTGCTCTTTCTCCATCAGGGCCGCGCTCTGTTCTTCGGCCCGCTCAATGAGTTTCTGTCTTCCCCTGACCCGCCTATTCAGCAGTTCCTGAAGCTGGACGCGTACTTATTACCTTCGGCATAAGATACCTGTCAATTGGTAATACTCAAGTAATGCGATTATGATTGTCATTACTGGGTGTTGCGGAGCTATGCTTGTACAGAGGGATACGCAGAAAGTAAGTGCTATGCCCCGGCACAACCAGGCGAGCAGTGGTTAGCTGCGGGAAACGGAGCGGGTTATATGGGGATAGACAACCCGGTAGCGGAAGAACGCTATACAGCTAATTGAACCTACTCTCCGCCGCATGCGGTCTCTGTTTCATCGCATGGTTCTTTCGTGGGATGGTAATACCACTTACTTTGTGGCGTGTTAAATATCAGAGGTTTGCGGACGCAAATGGCGACATTGGAATTCTGGCAAAGAGGGTCGGCTTCTGAGTCTTCTTCTCCTGAATTGGCGGCAGGATGGGCGGCGAATTCCACGCGCAACGCGCGGGGCATGGCCAGGCTGTGGATGATCCTGGATGCCATTACCATCCTCGGTTCCGCGGTCCTCGCCACACTGTACAAATTCCAAACGGGGCCCGTAGCCGGCGCCAGGGGATTCTGGCGCGGCACCCTCATTCATGGCCGTTCCATGGGTATACTGCTGGCCCTGTTGTGCGGATTTATCTGCGCGCTGATCATGATCAGCCGGCGGCTGCATTTGTATACTCCCACGCGCCTGACCAGCTTACTGCATGAGCAGAGGCTGAGCGTGCAGGCCTGCTTCATCTCCGGCCTGCTGCTCACCGGCACGCTCTACCTGGTTCACGCCGAGGATATTCCCCGCAGCATCGTGCTGATCACGGTAGGCCTGGTCACCATCACGCTCAGCCTGCGCCGCATGGTTTACCGCTTCCTGCTCTACCGGCGCTTCGAACGCGGCATGGGCACGCGCAACGTGCTCATCGTGGGCACCGGGCCTGAGGCGCATGCGCTCCGCCATCATCTGGAGAGCATCCGGCATCTCGGTTACACCTTCAAAGGTTTCATTGACTTTCCCGGCGCCGGCCCCCGCATTAAAACCACTCCCGGCGACGTGGTAGGCACACTGGATACGCTCTTCCAGCACGTGCGCAAGCAGTTTGTGGATGAGATTTTCTTCACCACTCCCTGCGAACGCGGCATCGTCCAGGAGGTGCTGAACCAGGCCCGCAGGCACGGCGTGGATCTGCGCGTGGTTCCCGATATGTACGATGGGCTGGCGTGGAACAGTCCCATCGAGTACATCGGCCAGTTTCCCACCATTCCGTTGCACTGCGGCCACGTGCCCGAAGATCGGCCTGCTGCTCAAGCGGGTGCTCGATATCGTGTTCTCCAGTCTGGTATTGATCGTCCTTTCGCCCCTGCTTGCTGGCCATCGCCATTGCCATCAAGCTGGATTCGCCCGGCCCGGTCTTCTACTTCTCGGAGCGCATCGGCAAGAAGGGCCGCGTCTTCCGCTGCATCAAGTTCCGCACCATGGTCCGCGACGCGGACAAGCGCCGCGCCGACATCATGCACATGAACGAGCGCGACGGCGTGCTGTTCAAGATATCCAACGATCCCCGCATCACCAGGCTGGGCCGCTTTCTGCGCAAGTATTCGCTGGATGAGCTGCCCCAGTTCTTCAATGTTCTGCGCGGCGACATGAGCATCGTCGGCCCGCGTCCGCCCCTCGCCAGCGAGGTGCGGGAGTACAAGCTCAGCCACCTGCGCCGCCTGGACGTGACTCCGGGCATCACCGGCCTGTGGCAGGTGCAGGCGCGCCAGGATCCCTCGTTCGACAACTATATCTCGCTGGATGTGACCTACATCGAGAACTGGAGCATCTGGCTGGATATCAAGATCATCCTGCGCACCATCGGCGTGGTTCTTGCCGGAACCGGGACGTAGCTTTAATCGGCTCGGTCATGGGCCGACTCTGAACGAGGCGGCCCTTAGCTGCGCGGGATTAAACTGGGAGATGTGAAGATCGCACTGGCCCAGATCAATCCCACTGTCGGGGATTTCACCGGAAATCTGGAAAAAATCGTCGCCGCCAGCCGCCGCGCCGCCGCGCAGGGCGCGCGGCTTACGGTCTTCTCCGAGCTGGCCATTTGCGGCTATCCTCCGGCCGACTTCCTGGAAAAGCCCAGTTTCCTGGCCCGCTGCCGCACGGCCGTCGATGAACTGGCCGCGGCCACGCGCGATCTGCCTACCGCCGTGCTGGCGGGCGTGGCCCTGCCGGCGCGAGGGCGAGACGGGCAAGCCGGCCGTGAACGCCGCCGTTCTGCTGGATGGCGGCCGTCTGCTGCTCGAACAGCATAAGCGGCTGCTGCCGTTTTACGACGTCTTCGACGAGCAGCGCTACTTTGCCCCGTCGCGGCCGCAGCAGGTGGTGGAACTGGACGGCGTGCGCCTGGCCATCACCATCTGCGAGGACGCATGGAACGACAAGAACTTCTGGCCGCGGCGCCTCTACACCGTCGATCCCATGGAAGAGCTGATGCGCCAGCAGCCCGCAGTGCACATCAACCTCTCCTCGTCGCCCTTCTGGCACGGCAAGCGCGCGATTCGCCGCCAGATGCTGGCGGCCATTGCCCGGCGGGATGGCGTGCCGGTGCTGATGTCGAACCAGGTGGGCGGCAACGACAGCCTGATCTTCGACGGCTCCTCGCTGGCCCTCAATGCGCGCGGAGAGCTGATCGCCCAGGCCGCCTCGTTTGAGGAGGACCTGGTGCTGGTCGATCCCTTCGATGCGCCGGTCGTGCCCGATCCGGAAGACGACGACACCGAGGCCGCCTACCGCGCCCTGGTGCTGGGCACGCGCGATTACGTGCGCAAGTGCGGCTTCCGCAAGGCCCTGGTGGGCCTGAGCGGCGGCATCGACTCCGCGCTGGTGGCGGCCATCGCCACCGATGCGCTGGGCGCGGAGAACGTGCTCGGCGTCGGCATGCCCAGCCCCTACTCCTCGGCGGGCTCCATCGACGACAGCCGCCGGCTGGCGGCCAACCTCGGCATTCGCTTTGAAGTGATCGGCATCAGCGGCCTCTTTGAGCGAGTTCACCCACGCCCTGGAGCCGCTGTTTGCCGGAACCAAGCCGGACACCACCGAGGAAAACATCCAGTCCCGCATTCGCGGCGACCTGCTGATGGCGCTCTCCAACAAGTTTTCCGCGCTGGTGCTCACCACCGGCAACAAATCGGAGATGGCGGTGGGCTACTGCACCCTCTACGGCGACATGGTGGGCGCGCTGGCGGTGATCGGCGACCTGGTCAAGACGCGCGTCTACGCGGTCTGCCGCTGGCTCAACCGCGACGGCGAGGTGATTCCCGCGGCGATTCTCGAAAAGCCGCCCTCGGCCGAGCTGCGTCCGGACCAGAAGGACACCGACTCGCTGCCGCCCTACGAGGTGCTCGATCCGATTCTGGAAGCCTACGTCGAGCGCTATGAGACCCCCGAGCGGATCGCCCAGGCAACACGGATTTCCCCTGGAACTCGTCCAACAGGTGGTGCGCCTGGTGGAGCGCTCCGAGTACAAGCGCCAGCAGGCCGCGCCGGTCCTGAAGGTGACCTCCAAGTCGTTTGGCATGGGCCGCAGATTTCCCATCGCCGTCAAAGTTCAGGTATAAGCTAGAAGAGTGGGAGTATTCCCGCAGTCAATAAGGAGAAACAGCTTGATCCGTCTGTCCGTCCGTTTTGCCAGCGCCGTCTGCCGCGTTGTCGCGCTGGTTGCTGTTCCTCGTTGCTGCGTTTCAGGCCGTCTGCCCAGCAGCAGGTTCCGCGCCGCGCCCGCGCAGCGCAAGTCCGCCATGCCTGCGCAGCCGCTCCGCGCCTGCGCCTACCGCCGCGCCCGTGTTTCCCAAGCCCGATCCGGCGAACTTCACCGCCGCCTCGCCCACCAAGGAGACCGTCAATGCCTTTCTGCAGGCCAGCTGGGGCTACGACGAGAACCGCGTCTGGCAGGTGCAGGCCATCCTCAAGACTCCCGTGGAGGGCGTCAGCAAGGTGGTCGTTCTCGTCGGCGACAAGACCGGCAAGCAGAAGCCCTCGGCGCTCGAGTTCTTTGCGCTTCCCGACGGCAAGCACATCATCGCCGGCGACGAGATTGTTCCCTTCGGCGAGCATCCGTTCGCCGACTATCGCGCCGAGTTGCAGCAGCGCGCCGACGGTCCCTATCGCGGCTCGGCCTCCAAGGACCTGGAGACTGGTCGAGTTTGCCGACTTCCAGTGCCCGCATTGCAAGGAGGCGCAGGCCAACATGGACAAGCTGGCGGTGGATTTTCCCAAGGCCCGCATCGTCTTTCAGAACTATCCCGCTGCCGTCCATCCATCCCGCAGGCTGCCAACGCGGCTGCCTACGGCGTCTGCGTGGCCAAGCTGGGCGGCAGCAACGCCTTCTTCACAGTTCGCCTCGGCCGTCTTTGACGGCCAGGACGGATTGGCGACCGCCGATGGCGCCACTCTGACCCTGAACAGCGCCGTGACCAAGGCCGGCCTGGATCCGGCGAAGGTTGCCGCCTGCGCCGCAACCCCCGGAGACCAATGCCGCGGTGGAGCCTCGGTGAAGCTGGCCCAGGATCTGGGATCAACCAGATCCCCACGCTGATGGTCAACGGCCGCCCGGTTCCCGCCAACATGCCCTACGACACCCTCAAGAAGATCATCGAGTACCAGGCCAAGCTGGACGGCGTGACCAAGTAGGACGGATGTAACCGGAGCAGGGCAATAGAACACAGACCCCCCAATTTGAAGTCATCCCGCGGCATGGAATGGCATCGAATATGGGGGTTCTGTTCTTACCGGGAGGCGAGCAATGCATTACCGCGCCAGAGTGCGTCTTCTCTACCCGCATCATCGGCGAGTGGCCGGCGGCCTGCGGTGCCGCGAACCACGTGGGGCGTGATCAGGATCAGCAGTGTCGACGTAGTTCTTCTGGGTGTCTTTGCTGGTCAGGTTGTTCAGGCCGGGAATCTCGCTGAGCCCCGGAGTCCCGCTGATAGCGCGGCTCTCTGACTTGTCCAGTTCGCTCACCACCACCACCGCCTCGCCCTCTCTGAGCGTCACCACCCCGGAATAGGCGCGATTGTTGAGGATGGGATTGCCGTTGATGGAGGTTCCGGAGAGGGCATCGATCTTCAGGTCGATGGTCAGGGCAACGTCGTCGTTGCGCATCACCTTGGGGGTCGCCTTCAGGGTCAGGCCCAGGTCCTGGTACTCCACCTGCGGAACGTTGGGCACGCTGCTGGCGTAGGAAGCGAGCAGCGAGGACAGGCTGCTGGAGCTTCCCGCGCCGGTCAGCCCTGGGATATTTGGCAGACTGGCCGACAGGCTCGAGAAGGAGGAGGTCTGGATGGGATAGCGCTCGCCTATCTTCAGTGTTCCATCCTCGCCGTCGCCCAGGCGCAACTGAATCTGCTCCAGTTCGCGCGAGTCTGAGGAGTTCAGGTTGATGTTTGCCGTCAACGAGCCCGGCGACAGCGCGGATTGCGTGAGCCCGCCGCCAAACAGGGCGATGCCGTTGGAGAACAGGGAACTCGAAATCTGGCCGGAGGCGAGCAGAATGCCGAGAATCGCCAGCGTGTCGCCGGGAGCGGCCAGTCCCGAGGAGATAATCTGCTGCACCAGGCTCTGGTTCTGCGTTCAGGATGGACTGTTCCTCGGCATAGACGTTGAACAGCCGAGATGCTCTGAGGCGGCTGGATGCCGGTATTGCGCTGGCTGGTGTGCGCCAAGCTGGATCAGGCGCACTTCGAGCAGCACCTGGCTGTGCCCGTCCAGAAGCCCGCGCACGGTGGCGTTGAAGGCGTTCAGCGTAGTTGCCGGCGCGTGCAGAGTGATGGTCTCCGTGGAGGGCTCTGCCACCGCCTGCTGCATCTGAAAGACGTTCTTGGCCAGGTTGCTCACATCGGTCAATATCCGTTGCGGGTCCATACCCGGAAGATAGATGGTCTCCAATTCCTGGCGCATGAATTGCGTGCGGTTTTCGCGGGTGTCGCGGGCCACCAGCACGCGGTGCGCGTCCAGGGGAACGTAGAACGAGTGGGTCACCATGCCCAGAACCCGCGTGGCGTCTTCGAAGCTGGCGTCATCCATGTCCAGCCGCACCGGCGTGGAGTGGATGCTGTCGTCCAGGGTGGCATCCAGCCCGTAGGCTTTGAAGACCTGCTGGATGACCTGGAGCTGGTCGGTGTGCATGTGGAAGTTGTGCACCTGGTGCTTGTAGGCAGAGCGTTACGGCTTCGCCGATCGTCGCTTGCGCGCCTGCTCGTAGAGGGGCCTGGACTGTCCGCGCAGGGCGTCGTCGCCCAGTTCGTACAGATGCTCGGTGACCTGAGATGTTTCTGGGGTCGAGTTCCAGAGCATGCGCCAGGGCGGCGCGCGCGCCGCCGCATCGCCGCGCAGCCGGTCCTTGGCCGCGGCCTGAATCAGCGCCGTCACCGCGTGGCTGCGGGCCACAGTCGGCCGCCAGCGGGTAATTGGCATTGGAGGGGTCAAGCGCGGCCGCCTGCTGATAGCCCCGCATGGCCTCTTCAAACTTCTCCTTCTCGAAGAGCTTGCTGGCTTCAAGGAAGAGCTTGACGGCGCGCCGGCGGTCACTGCCGCTCGGTGTTCGGCCTGCTGGGCGTCTTTGCCTGCAGCGCATCGGCGCGGCGCTGGCGCGCTTGAGCGGGCGCGGACGGAGCTGGCGTGGCCTGCTCGGCTGGCGGCTGGGCGGGTCACCGTTTGGGCCGGGGCGGCGCTCGGGAAGACGCCAGCAAGCAGTCCGGCCGTCCAGAAGCACGCCCAGGCCTGCGACGAAGGCTCTGACTTCGCCCGCGTTGGCATACTGTGGTGCGGCTTCACTGCGCGGTCCCGTGTGAGCGCCAGCAGATCGGCCAGCGAGGAGGCGCAGACCTCCGGCTGATGCTCCAGCAGCTCATCGAAGCTGTAACTGCCGGTGGCCACGGCGATCACGGGGAGGAAATTGGCGCGCGCCGCCTCAATGTCGCGCGGCGTGTCGCCGACCACGCAGATCGACTGGCGTCCGTCGGGCCGGCCAGCTCCCTGGCCTTGCGCGCCGCGTGGCCGATCAGCTCCGAGCGGATGGGAAAGTGGTCGCTGAAGCCGCCGAAGCGGAACCACTCGCGCAGGCCGGCCTGCTCGATCTTGATCCAGCCGATGGCCTCCAGGTTGCCGCGTGGCCACGCCCAGCAGCGCGCCGCTCCGGGCCAGGTGGTCCAGAACCGTCTTCCACGCCCGGCATGCAGCACCAGGTCCATCTCGTGGCGCCGCTCGGCAACGCGTGGCGCATGGCTTCCAGGATGGCGTCCGATGCGCGCTTCCAGAACCTCGGCGGGAACGCCTGCCTGGTGGCAGGCCTCGCGCAGAATGGCCGTATCGGTGCTGCCGTGCAGCAGGATGCCGGCCAGCGTGACCTCGAATCCCGTCACCCGCTGAACGCTGGCGGCGAAGGAGTCGAAGTGCACGCGGTCGCGGCTGCGCAGCAGCGTGCCGTCGATGTCGAAGAGATAGGCGTCCTGCGCCGTCCCAGGCAAAGCCCGGCTCGATGGCGATGCGCGCTTCGTTGGCTCGATGGAGTTGTCAGCATGTCCTCGAGCTAGAATCTTCAGCCCTGGCGGTAGACCTGGCGTACCGCGCTATATACAGGACGTTCGCTGCGCGGCGGACGCTTGAGCCCGGCGCGCACCTCGGCCAGATCCAGTCCCAGCTCCGCCATGGCGCGGCTGAGCGTGTTGCGGTGCATCCCCAGCTCTTCGGCCGCCTTGCACTGGTTCCCCCGGTGCGCCACCAGCACTTCGCGCAGATACTGCTTCTTGAATTCGCGCACGGCGTCCTCGTAGCGGATGCCGCTGGAATGCATTTGCGTCACCAGGCTGTCCAGTTCTCGTCTCACGTTCACCTCTTGCTGCTTTAATTAGATTGACCATATTCTCGCCGGACCGCGCGCTGCCTAAATTCACGATTTGCCGTTGCCGGGATGCATCCACGCGGGCGACTCCTCTTCCAGCATCTTCAGCCCGTGCCGCACGCGCTCGGCCAACTCGTGCCGGGCTCATGTGCGTGCTCAGATGGCAGGCCCCGAAAAACAGCCTGGGCAGCCTGGCCTCCGCCAGCCAGTGGGCCTGCGGGAAAGAAGGCCACAGCCACCAGAATGCACAAGCGTCACCAGCAGCACGCCCTGCAAGAAGCCGAAGGCCGCCCCGGCCAGCCTGTCCAGGCAGCCCAGACCCAACTGGTGCACGGTCTTGGCCAGAATCTTGCCGACAATGCCGGCCAGCCCCATCACCACCAGCGCAATCAGCAGGAACCCGATGGCGTCGGCCACCGGCTCGATGCGCACCAGGGGCATCAGCAGCGCCGCGACATGGCCGTAGTTCCAGGCCGCCAGCAGCCAGGCCCAGCACCAGGCCGCCCAGCGAGCAGACGGAGCGGAAGAAGCCCTGCTGCAGCCCGCCCAGCACCGACAGCGCCAGCACGATCACGATGGCCAAATCCACCCACGTCATACTGCTCGCTCCGTCTCGCGCCCTACAAATTGAGATTCCCGCCCGGTCAAGCGGCGGAAGGCTTCAAGATACTTGGCCTGTGTGCGCTCCACCACCTCGTCCGGCAGCCCGGGCGCGGGCGCCTGCTTGTTCCAGTGGATTGATTCAAGATAATCGCGCACGAACTGTTTGTCGAACGAAGGCTGCGCGCCGCCCGGCTTCCATGCCGCGGCCTCCCAGAAACGCGAGGAATCCGGCGTCAACACCTCATCGGCAAGGATAATCCCTTCCGCGGTTCTGCCAAACTCAAATTTTGTGTCGGCCAGGATCAGTCCGCGGGACTCGGCGTGCGCCGCGGCCCGCCTGTAGATGGCCAGCGTCAGCCGGCGCAACTCCGCGGCATCGGCCGCGCCCGACCAGCGCTTCGGTCTGCGGCAAAGGAGATGTTCTCGTCGTGGTTCGCCGTCCTGGCTCTTGGTGGCGGGGGTATACAGCGGCTCCGGCAGCCGCGAGCCATCCAGCAGGCCCGGCGGGCAGCGGAATGCCGCAAACGGTTCCGCTGGCCCGGTACTCCTTCCAGCCCGAACCGGCCAGGTAGCCGCGCGCCACGCACTCCACCGGGAACATCCTGGCCCGCTTGACCAGCATGGAGCGGCCTTCCAGTTGATCGGCATAGGGCTGCAAGCGCGGCGGGAAACTGGCGCGACATCGGCGGTGATCAGGTGGTTGGGAACAAGATCCTTGAGCAGATCGAACCAGAACAGCGAAATCTGGGTCAGAATCTTGCCCTTGCCCGGAATGCCGGTGGCCAGCACATGGTCGAATGCCGAAATGCGGTCGGTGGCCACCAGCAGCAGGTCATCGCCCACCGCATAAAGATCGCGCACCTTGCCCCGGCCCAGCAGGGGCGTTGCGCCCAGGTTTGTTGTCAGTAGAGCGGTCATGGGAAGGCCTTACCTCGGAGGGACTGAATCTCCGATTTTCCAGCCGCAGACGGGTTTTGTCAATGCGTGGACTTGCCGCTGCAAAGTGTTCACAAAGGAGACCCGCAAATCTGATCGCCGCCGGGGAGGACAAAGTATCTAACTCGATCCAGCTACTATGTGCGGGTACAACATGGCACATACCCCTGTGACGGCCGTCACGGAACGGCACTTCCCATATCGGAGACACTCCAGTTGTCAACATGGTTCGGAGAGTACGTAAGAACACTCTCTTAGAGCCGGGCGACACGAGGCAGCAGTGGAAAGGGGAAGCCGCGGCTAGCTTCGTTTGTGCAGGGATCACCAGTAGCCGCGCGCTACCGACCTCCAGCGCCGGCTACTGGTCCCCGTCTTCTATCTTGTGTAATGCAAGCGCCTCCGAAGAGACGTGATCCTTCGGGGGCGATTTTTTTGCGCAAAATCTCTTCTGTTCGCGGATGACATGGTCGAATGCTGAAGAGCCGCGGCGAATTCCGAGACAGAAGGTGCAGTGTGGCCGTTGGCAGCGCGCTTGCGCAGAGCTACGGCTGCTAAAAGGCGCGACCTGCTTCAGGCGGTGGCACGCTGGCGGGTCTGCGCCGAGGCGCACGCTCACCACCTTGGAGACGCCGGGCTCCTGCATGGTGACGCCGTAGATCATGTCGGCGGCACTGCATCATGCGCTTGGAGTGGGTGACCACCAGGAACTGCGTGTCCTTGCTCAGCGAGTGCAGCAGATCGGCGAAGCGGCCGACGTTGGTCTCGTCCAGCGCCGCGTCCACTTCGTCGAGCGCGCAGAAGGGGCTGGGCTGGAACTGGAAGATGGCCACCAGCAGGGCCAGCGCGGTCAGCGACTTTTCGCCGCCGGAGAGCAGCAGCACATTCTGCAGCTTCTTGCCCGGCGGCGAGGCCACGATATCCAGGCCGCTCTCGGCCTGGTTCTCCGCGTCGGTGAGGCGCAGGAAGGCCTGCCCGCCCTGGAAGAGCCGCGCGAAGACCTGGGCGAAGTTCTCGTTGATGCGGGCAAAGGCCTCGTCGAACTTGGTGCGCGAAATCAGATCGATCTCCTTGATGGTCTCCTGCGTGTTCTCGATCGACTCCATCAGGTCCTTGCGCTGCGTTTCCAGGAAGCCGTGGCGCTCGGCGGTCTCCTTGTACTCGTCGAGGGCCATCATGTTCACCGGGCCCATCTGCTCGATGCGCTGGCGCAGCGCGCGGCAGGTCTCCTCTTCGGCGGCCAGAGCCTCGCCGGCCAGGCGCTCGATCTCCTGATCGGCGCGCAGCACCTGGGCCTCGACGATTCACCTCGGCCAGGCAGCTTGCCTCCAGGTGCTCCAGGTCGGAGCGCAGCTTGGCCAGCTTCGCTGGAGCGGCTGGCGCGGTCTTCGCGCAACTGGTCCAGAGCGGCGCGCGCCGGTCTTCAGTTGCGTCTCCATGGCGGCCAATTGCTGGCGCAGCGCCTGCGCCTGGGCGGCAATGCGTCTGCGCCAGGGCCAGCGCCTCGGCGCGCGCGGCCGCCAGCTCCTGCTGCGCGGCCGGCCAGCGCGGCGCTCTCGCGCGATGCGCTGCTCGCGCTCCGCCTCGGCCGCCGCCCGCTGCTGCTCGATGGCCAGCACGCGGCGCTCCAGGTCGGCATGGAGCCGGTCGATGCGCTGGAAGGCAGCCTCGGCGCCGCGCCGCCGCTCTTCCAGGCCGGCCAGCTCCGCGGTCACCTGCGCCGCCTCCTGCTGCAAGCCTTCGCGCTTCTGCCGCAGCATGGCCAGTTGCGCCTGCAACTCATCCAGGCCGGCCTCGGCCTGCGCATGCTCGGCCTCCAGGCGCGCCGTCTCCTCGCGCTTCTGCTCGATGCCGGTCGCGCTTGGCTTCGCGCGCGTCCTTGTTGCGCGCGGCCTGCGCCGTCCACTCCTCGCAGCCGCCGCTCGACGCGCTGCGTCTCGCCCTCCATCTGCTTCAGCGCCGCGCCCTGGTTGGCGGTGTCGCGTCTCGGCCTGCCGCCGCTCCTCGCTGCGCGCCTCCAGTTGCGCGGTCAGCTCTTCGATGGTCCGGGTCAGCGCCGCGGCTTCAGTCTCCGCCTGCGCCAGGCCGGTCTCCAGTTTGGCCAGCCGGCTCTCGGCCTCGCGCAACTCGCGCTTCAGCGCCAGCGGACCTTCGCTGGCCGGCTTGCCGCCGGTCACCGTCGCGTTGTGGAAGCACTCGCCCTCCGGCGTCAGGAAAAAGGCGTAGGGATAGCTGCGCGGCCAGCCGCAGCGCCTCGTCGGAGTCCTCCACCAGGTAGCCGTGCCTGAGCTTGGGCAGGATCGACTCCAGCGACCGCCCAAAGCCGTTCAGCACCCGGATCGAGTCCTTGAGCGGGGTCAGGCCGGGAGCGCTGATGGTGTCGTTGCTCTCCTCAAAGAGCGCGCCTTGCTCGGCAGGGTGGATCAGGAAGGTGGCGCGGCCATCCACGCCGGACTTGAGCAGCCGGACGCCCTGCTCGGCAGCCACCCAGCTCTCCACCACCACATAATTCAGCTCCTCGCGCAGGAACTCGTCCACCACGCCCTCATGCTCGCCGCTCACCTCCAGGAAATCCGCCAGCGTGCCCACCGGCGCCATGCCCGCGGCCAGCGCGCCGGGCTTGAGCAGCCGGCGCACCGTGTCGGTGGAGTAGCCGTGGTTGCGAATCAGCGCTTGCAGCGAGTCGCGCCGGCCGGCCACGGTGGCCTGTTCGCCGCGCAGTTGGTTGGCGCGCGCGCGCAGCGCGTTCTCCTCGGCGCGCTTGGCCTGCAGGGCCTCGCGCAGGGCCGCAATCTCGCTCTCCAGCCGCTTGAGCGCCTCGGCCGCGGACTCAAAACGCTGCCGGGCCTGCCCGCTCTCGCACGCTCAGGTTCTCCTGCTCGTTGCGCGCCTGGCCCATCTCCGCTTCCAAGCGCTCCGCCTCGCGCTCCAGGGCAGCCAGGCTCTCTTCGCCCTGGGCCGTGTGGTTGCGGGCGTTGCCGGCCAGGGTCAGCAGGTGCATGGCGTGGCGGCGGCTGGCTTCCAACTCCCGCTCGGCGGCGAAAACCTCTTCGGCCGCCGTGCGCGCCTCCTGCTGGCGCGCCTCCACCTTCTGGCGAAAGGCCCTGGCCTCGCCGGCCGCCGTCTCAAGAAAGGTGTGCTGCTGCGCCCGCTCCTCGGCGATGCCGCCCAACTGCGTCCGCGTCTGCTCCAGCTCCGCGCCGGCCGCCGCAATGCGCGCCTCCAGCTCGCCCACGCGCTCGGCGTTGGCGCGCTCCCGCGCCGTGGCCCGCTCCAGCTCGACGGCCGCTTCGTTGGCGCGGTTCTGCGCCTCCTGGCCCTCGCGGTCCAGCTCGTAGCCGCGCTCGGTGAGCGCGTGCTGGCTGGCTTCCTGCGTGCCGATCTCCGCCGCCGCAGCCGTTGATCCGCTCGGTCAGCGCGGCAATCTCCTGCTCCAGCCGGGCCTGCTCGGCGTCCATCAGCGCCATGCGGCTGGCCAGCACCACGCGCAGCCGCCCGCGCAGCTCGTCGCGCACCGCGGCAAAGCGCTCCGCCTTGGACGCCTGCCGCTTCAGGCTGTTCATCTGCCGCGTGACTTCCTCGAAGATGTCGTCCACGCGGGCCAGGTTCTGCCTGGCGCTCTCCAGGCGCAGCTCGGCCAGCCGCTTCTTGTTCTTGAAGCGGGTAATCGCCCGCCGCCTCCTCGATGATGGCGCGGCGGTCGTGCGGCTTGGAGCTGAGCAATTGGCCGATCCGCTCCTGCCCGATGATGGCGTAGCTCTCCGGCCCCAGGCCCGTGCCCATGAAGATGTCCTGAATGTCGCGCAGGCGGCAGAGCTTGCCGTTCAGCAGGTACTCGCTCTCGCCGGTGCGGAAGAGCCGCCGGGTAATCACGATCTCGCCCTTCTGCGGCGTGCGCTGGAACTTGCGGCGGCGAATCTTGAGCACCACCGCCTGCGGACCCTCGGCCTGGTCCCGCTGGCTGGCCCAGGTTGCGGCTGGCACTTGACCGGATTTGATCTGCCCGTCCTCATCGAGCACCTGGCCGGGCTGCTCGTCGGCGATGATCTCCTCGGCCTCGACGGCCCGCTGGCGGCGCGCCTCGTCTTCGTCCCAGTCGGCCGGGCCGTCGTGCTCGACCACCACCTCCGGCTCCACGGGCACCGGCCCCTCGTAGGCCTCGGGATCGACCAGGGTCAGCGTCACTTCGGCCATGCCCAGCGCCTTGCGGTCGCGGGTTCCGGCAAAGATCACGTCCTGCATGTGCGTGCCGCGCAAGGATCTTGGCGCTCTGCTCGCCCAGCACCCAGCTCACCCCGTCCAGGATGTTCGACTTGCCGCACCCATTCGGCCCCACCACCACGGCAATGCCCGTGCCCGGCACGGTCAATTCCGTGCGGTCGCAGAAGCTCTTGAAGCCGAGGATGTGGATCTTCTTTAGTTTCAGCATGTTCACTCCGGGTCGATGGGGATGCGCGTGATGTGGTTGAGAGCTAGGCGGCTATGTTTACAGCGCCGCCCATGCGGGGGAAATATTGCTGCCCGATTACAGACTCTAAGCAGCGCGGGGTGCAGGGTCAACGGTGGAAGGAGGGGTATTTGTGGATAAGGGAGGCCGGAATTCCTGTTCTTGGAGAATCCCCATCAAGCGGTGCGGAATTGGGATTATTTAAGGGCTTGCGCGGGGTTTTGCACAGATCGAGAAACCTGAAAGTGAACAGCTTTGCGTTAAGCCGCAGGGCTGCCGGAGTGACGGAACTCCGGCAGTCCGGTTGAATTGCTTACAAATGCAGATAACGATCTGCGCCGTAAACCAATCCCAGCGTTACCAGGGCAATGAAGACTTCGCCAATGGCGCCAACGGCAAAGGGTCTCCAGCCTTGTTTGCCCAGGTCGCGCAGACTGGTGCGCAGGCCGACTCCGGCGAAGGTCAGCAGGAATGCCCAACGGGAGAGGTTGGCGAGGCTAGTCAATTGTGGCTTGGTGAAGAAGGCCAGCGTGGCCAGCAGCGAGATGAGCAGGAATCCAAGAACGAATTTGGGGAACTTGCGCCACAGGAACGCGGCCTTGTTGCCGACGGAGTGAGCCTGGCCGCGCGAGGCCCAGTAGATGGCGTAGGCCAGCACTACGAATCCGATGAGCGCGTTGCGGGTGGTCTTGGCCAGGACGGCGACCTTGCCGGCGGCGTCGGAGTAGAGAGCTCCGGCGGCGGTGGCTTCGGCGGTGTTATCGACGGCCAGGCCGGCCCACAGGCCGTAGGCCTTGTCGCCGAGGTGAAGCGAGTGGCCGATGAGCGGGAAGGTGAACAGAGAGATGGCGCCCAGGGCAAGTATGGCGGCGATGGCGTAGGAGGCGTCCTCATCGTCGGCGTCGATGGCGGGCTTGGCGGCGATGATGGCGGAGACTCCGCAGATGGCGGAGCCAATGGCCAGCAGGGAAGTGAGCTTGGGTTTGAGCTTGAAGGCGCGGCCGAGAGGTGCATGAAGGTGAGCGAGAGGGTGAGGGCGATGGCCACCAGCAACAGCGAAATGCCGCCGAGGTGGAGCACGTCGCCGAGCAGGAAGCGCGAGCCCAGCAGCACGATGCCGGCCTTCAGCCAGAATTCGTAGGTGGCCACGCCGGCCTGAAAGATGCGCGGGACGCCGATGGTGTTGGCGATGACCAGGCCGATGACGATGGCCCAGAGCACATATTCGATATTGGGGAACGTGAGGTGATGGGCCTTGGCGTAGGCGACGATGGATTGCTCGATGAATTTTCCCGCGTAACCCACGGCGGCCAGCAGCAACAGGCCGGGGATGAGTGCGGCGAAGTTGCGGCCCAGGCCGATTAGACCGGCCGGACTGATGGGGCGGGCGGATGGAAAGGTATTGGTAGCCATCTTGATCTCCTTGGTAGGTTTGAGTTTCGGTCATTCGGAGTTTGCTCCGGGGGAAGCAGGCGGCCGGCTAAAGCTCCGAGGGGGATCACCATCTGATCGAAGGAATCAGGTTGAGGCGCACCAGCAGGGTCAGAACGAGTGCGAGGCTAACGGCATAGGCATCGAGCGAGATACCGCGCCGGGGCGCGGCGGCAATAACTTCTGGCATGTTGTTTCTCCTAAAGTATGGTTTTGAATTTCAGGCTGTGACCGCAACGCCTTCTGCCGCCCATTGCTTCGCGGCAGCAATCTTCCTTACAGCCCAACCGGCGATAAGCAGGCTGGGCGCAAGGGTGGGCGCGGCGTTGCCGAGAGCGGCAAGCGTGGTACAGATCACCTGCTGGCCGGGTTGAGCGGCGCGGGAGACGATGGCGCAGGGAAACTCCGGCGGCAGGCCTTGCTGGAGCCATTCCCGGGCCAGCAGACTGAGGTCGCGGCCGGGCATATAGACGACGCGGGTCGCGTCTTCCAGCTCCGGCAGCGGCGCACTGGTTGTGCGACTGCGCGTGGTGGCCGGTGGAGAAGATGACATTCGACGCGCAGCGGCGGTCGGTCAGCGAGCAGCCGATGGCCGCCGCGGCGGCGAAGGCGGCGGTGATTCCGGGAACCACCTCGAAGGGAATGCCCGCTTCAGCCAGGGCAGCCATCTCCTCGGCGGCGCGGCCGAAGATGAGCGGGTCGCCGCTCTTGAGGCGAACCACGCGGCGATTCCGCGCGGGCGTGCTCGATCATCAGCGCGTTGATTTCGTCCTGGGTGATGGTCTTGCTGCCGCAGCGCTTTCCCACGTTGACGATCTTCGGCCGCAGGCGAGGCATGGTCGAGAATCGCCTGCGGGACAAGGTCGTCGTGCAGGATTACGTCGGCAGACTGGATGAGCCGCAAAGCCTTGACGGTAAGCAGGTCCGGGTCTCCGGGGCCGGCTCCTACCAGAAGACCTCTCCGCTCAAAGCGCTGAACTCATCTCATCCGCGCATCGAGGAAGGGGGCCCGCTTTCCGCTTCGTGTTCACCGCGCCAGAAAAATGGCGCATGATGGGGCCGGATACTGTCGACGGACGTTCGAAGCCGTGCCATCCTTGCTCCTGCGGAGCGGGACAAGCCGGTAGCCGACGATTGCGCACGCCAGATGAGAAGACCGGCGCTGGGCCAACTGGTGCAGCAGAAACTTTACGTGCCTCGCTGCGCGGAAGCGTCTTAAGAATCTCGCGGCGGAGCTGGCCCAGATCTTCAAGCCATGGGCCCAGGTCTTCGGGCAGCTGCTCATCGATCTCGCGGCGCAGGTGCTGGGCGAAGGCGGGGCTTTCTCCGGCGGTGGAGATGGCGATCTGCAGGTCGCCGCGGCTGACCACCGAGCCGAAGAAGAAGTCGCAGTTGGGAATATCGTCGACGCTGTTGCACAGGATGCCTCGCTCGACGCAGCCTCCGGTAAACGGCAGCGTTTACCTCAGGCGAGTCTGTGGCGGCGATGACCAGGCAGTTGCCGTCGAGGTCGGAGGCATGGAAGCTGCGCTGCACCCATTCGAGCTTGCCCTCCAGCGGCTAACTGCCGGACTTCGGGCCGCGCGTCAGGCGCGACGACGCGAAGCCGAAGTCCGGTCTTGAGCAGGCTACCGATCTTATCCAGCGCAACATTGCCCGCGCCTACCAGGAGGCAGCGGCGGCCGTCGAGTTTGAGGAAGATTGGCAGAAGGCTCATGGTTTGATCCTCAATCGGCCGCTGCCATGCGGCACGCGGCCGGAGGGGGCGTCGCGTTCCACCGCATCCAGAGCTTCCCCGGCCAGATGAGCGCGGAGTTCGTCGTTGGAATGGCGGCCGAACCAGGCGCGCAGGTTCTCCTCGGGCAGGCGGCTGGCCAGGTACTGGCGCAGCAGGCGCTCGATGGCTTCGGGAACCAGCGGCGCAGGGCAGCGGTAACCCACTGGGCGGGCGATGGCAGCGTGCTGGCCCACCGCTCCGCCCAGGCAGAAGTAGTAGGCGTCGGTGAGCTTGCCTTCGTGCTTGATCTTCTTGCCCTCCAGGCCGATGTCGGCGATCCAGTGCTGGCCGCAACTGTTGGGGCAGCCGGTCACGTGCAGCTTGAGCTGCTGGTCAAACTCCGGCAGGCGCTCTTCGAGTTCGTCCACCAGCCAGCGGGTAAAGCCCTTGGTCTCAGTGATGGCCAGCTTGCAGAACTCGGTGCCTGTGCAGGCGATGGCGCCGCGCCAGAAGGTCGAGCCGTCGACCTGGAGGCCGATCTGGCCCAAGTTCGCGGGCCAGTTCGGCGGTTTTGCTGTTGGGAATATCGATGAAGAGGAGGTTCTGCGAGACGGTGGCGCGAAGGGCGCCGCTGCCGAAACGCTCGGCCAGATCGGCCGCGGCTTCCAACTGCTCGCCGGTCATGCGGCCGCGAAGCACGGATGCGCCGACATAGCTGAGGCCGGGCTGGCGCTGCGGATGAACGCCGGCGTGGTCGCGGAGAATTTCGTCGGGCACTTGTTCGGGCACGCCGGGCAGCAGCTTGAAATCGAGCCGCGACTGCAGTTCGGCCAGAAAGCTCTCTGCGGTCCAGCCTTCTTTCAGGAAGAGATACTTCAGCCGGGCGCGGTCGCGGCTTTCGCGCAGGCCCTGCTGGTCGCGGAAGATCTCGGTGACGGCGCGAACCGCACGGGACGGCCTGATGGGGAAGAATGAAGGCGTCAAGGCGAACGGCGAGATGCGGCTCGGTGGAGAGCCCGCCTCCGACGCGCAGCGAGTAGCCGACTTCGCCCTGGTATTTCACCGGCGTGAGGCCGATGTCGTTGATCTCCGGATAGGTGCACCAGGAGGGGCAGCCGGTGACGGAGATCTTGAATTTGCGCGGCAGGTTGTAGAACTCCGGGTTTGCCTTCAGCAGATGCGCAATTTCGGCTGCCAGCGGCGAAGCGTCAATGATCTCATCGGCGGCGACGCCGGCCAGCGGGCAGCCGGTCACGTTGCGCACCACGTCGCCGCAGGCGCCCTTGGGCGAGAGCCCAATCGCGTCGAGCGCGTCCACGACCTCGGGGAGCGATTCGATGGTGAGCCAGTGAAGCTGAATGTTCTGGCGCACGGTGATGTCGGCCAGGTTGCGGGCGTACTTGCGCGCGAGCCCGCCGATGACGCGAAGCTGGCTGGCGGAGACGATGCCATTGGGGATGCCGATGCGCATCATGAAGTAATCGGAGGCCAGGCCTTCGCCGCCCTTGCCGCCGGTGGCGCCCACGCCGTCGCCCTGGGTATAGATGCCCCACCATTTGAAGTAAGCGGAGGCCCACTCGGGCACCACGCTGGAGCGGCCGGCGCGGGCAAAGGCGCGCACCTCGTCAAAGGCCTCCCAGGGATTCTTCTCGCGCTTCAGGCGCTCCATGCGCTGGGCCTTGGTTTCTTTTACTTCAACAGCTTGAGTCATATTGTCCTTTTGGGTGGAGACAGAAAGCCCGCGACAGCTGCTGTATCGCGGGCTTCAAGAAACCTTGGATTTTTCTAGCGGATTCGTTCAGACCCAGGTCACCTGTGCGCGCGAGGAAGTGGACAGCGGCGACAACAGGATTGACCTTGCATACGTGGATAATAACTGCGGAACTTAAAAAAAGCAATTGATGTAATAAGAAAATTCGTCTCAGCGTGAGCTGGCGCCGGTTATTTGGCATTTAAAGGCTTTCTTTTCAGGAAGCTGGCGGTTGCGTTCTCTCGCTGGGGGAAGAA
The DNA here is from genome assembly GCA_963796085.1 of uncultured Acidobacteriaceae bacterium. GTDB lineage: Bacteria > Acidobacteriota > Terriglobia > Terriglobales > Acidobacteriaceae > Telmatobacter. Next base: position 217,049 of record CAWCKF010000011.1, read on the forward strand.
CCGGCTCCGAGTTCGGCCAGAATTCGCCCCACGGCTTCGTCGGCGGCCCTTTCGCCTTCGGAGGAGAGGCTCATCGAGATCGGCTGATGCGGATCGATGGCGATGGCGTAGAGCACGACTTCGCGTTCTCCACCCTGAATATAAAACACGTCCAGCAGGTCCTTGACGCCGATATCGTGGGCGGTGAGCGTGGGCGGATAATCGCGCGAGAAGCGCGGCGTGGTGCGGGTGACGGTGCCGATGGGATTGCCGTCCGCCGCTGCGTCGATGAGGATGATGCGGCCGGCGCTCTCCAGCGGCTCCAGCAGCGTGAAGCCGCCGGTGCCGCCGTCCAGGCACTCCACGCCGCTGGGCAGATGCGTGTTGCTCCAGAGCCCGTACTACGTGGACGCCGATGCCTTCATCGCCCATCAGGACGTTGCCCAGCCCCAGCACCAGCGTCTTTCCGGTTCCGCTATTTGTCACCCTTCTCCACCCGGTCGAACTTCCATCCGCCTATGATCGAGGATACCGTGCCGCGCCCCTCGATGTAGTCGTGATAGAAGGCCAGATAGACGTGAATGATGACAAAGGTGACAAAGAACCACAGGAACGTGTGGTGCCAGAAGCGCACGCCGAATTCGCCGCCCATCAGCGGCACCACCCAGGTAAACATCCGCGGCAGCCACGAGTTGCTCATGCTGGAGTAGAGCGCGAAGCCGGTGATGGTCTGGAAAACAAACGCCAGGAAGGTGCAGAAGTAGATCAGCCCCGGCCAGCGCGTTGTGCCCGGTGGAGATGGGCCCGTGCATCTTGGTTTCAAGCACGTCGGCCTTGATGACTTCGACAATCTCCTGCCGCTGCGACCTCTTGAACGGGAAGAAGGCGCGCCAGCTGGAGTACTTGTTGCCGACAAAGCCCCAGTAGAGCCGCGCCAGGAAGTTGAAGACGTAAACGAACGCGCACAGGAAATGGATGAAGCGCACCCATCCGAACCAGTACTGCTGGTAGGCCTCGGCCGCATAGAACGGCGCGGATGGGCGCGCCGATCAGGTAGCCGGTGACGCACAGGGCCACCAGGGCCATCGCGTTGATCCAGTGGTAGGCGCGCACCGGCAGTTCCCACACGTAGACGCGCCGGTACTCGACCGGCGCATTGCCATTCGCCGAAACGCATCCCTTACGCCAATGCCATGGGTACTCATAGCCCTCACTCGAAGGAAACCTGGTGAAGGTGCCGTCCCTGCGGATCGTACAGATGCACGGCGCAGGCCAGGCACGGGTCAAAGGAATGGATGGTGCGGAGGATCTCCACCGGCTCGTCGAGCTTCGCCACCGGCGTGCCGATCAGCGAGGCCTCGAAGGACGAACGCTGCCCCTTGGCGTCGCGCGGCGAGCCGTTCCACGTGGTCGGCACCACCAGCTGATAGTTCTCGATGGCGCCGTCGTGAATCTTGATCCAGTGCGCCAGCGCGCCGCGAGGAGCCTCGGTCAGGCCAACCCCCTCGGCATCCTTGGGCCAGCTCTTCGGCTCCCAGAACTCGCCATTGAAGGTGGAGACCTCGTTGATCTTCACGCGCTCCATCAACTGGCCGAAGAACTCCTTGAGCCAGATCATGGCCAGCGCCGCATCCAGGCCGCGAGCCGCGGTGCGGCCCAGCGTGGAGAAGAGCGCGGCCACGGGCACGTTGAGCTTGCCCAGGGTGTCCTTCACCAGCTCCTGCACGTCCGTGCGGCCGGAGGCATAGGCCACCAGCAACCTCGCCAGCGGACCCACTTCCATCGCGTTCTCTTTCCAGCGCGGGGTCTTCAGGAACGAATACTTCTCGTGGCCTTCGAGCGTCTCAAAGGGCGGCTTGGGGCCGGTGTAGTTGATCTTTGTCTCGCCCGCCCAGGGATGGATGCCCGGTCGCGTCTCCGCCTTCGTAGCTGTACCAGGAGTGCGCGATGTACTCCTTGATCTCCTGGGAATCGGTCGGCGTTGACCGGATGCACGTTGCTGAGGTCGCGATTGAGCACCACGCCGCGCGGATACTTGAAGGCGTCCGGCTTGGCCGTAGCCCTTGGTGGGGAACTCGCCGTAGCTGAGGTAGTTGGTCAAACCGCCGCCCCACTGGCCCAGTCCTTGTAGAAGGAGGCAACGGCCAGCAGGTCGGGGATGTAGACCTGGTTGAGGAACTCATCGGCCTGGCTCGATCAGCCGCGAGACCAGGTTGAGCCGCTCGGAGTTGATGGCGGCCACTTCATTCATGTTGATGGAGCAGGGAACGCCGCCCACCAGGTAATTCGGGTGCGGATTCTTGCCGCCGAAGACGGCGTGGATCTTGACGATCTCCTTTTGCCATTCCAGGGCGTCGAGGTAGTGCGCCACGGCGATCAGGTTCACCTCCGGCGGCAGCTTGTAGGCCGGGTGGCCCCAATAGCCGTTGGCGAAGATGCCCAGGCCGCTGGCGGCGAAGGCCTTGATCTTGTCCTGCACCTCGGAGAAATAGGCGGGCGTGTTCTTGTCCCACTTGGAGAACGACTGCGCCAGCTCCGCGGCCTTCTTGGGGTCGGCCTTGAGCGCGTTGACGATGTCCACCCAGTCCAGCGCGTGCAGGTGATAGAAGTGGATCACGTGATCCTGCACGTACTGCGTGGTCATCATGATGTTGCGGATGATCTCGGCGGTGGGCGGAACGGTGATGCCCAGCGCGTTTTCCACGGCGCGCACGCTGGTCAGCGCATGCACGGTGGTGCAGACGCCGCAGACGCGCTCGGTGATGGCCCAGGCGTCGCGCGGGATCGCGGCCCATGAGAATCTTCTCCAGGCCGCGCACCATGGTGCCTGCGCTGAATGCGTCGGTGATGACGCCGTTTTCCACCACTGCCTCAATGCGCAGGTGGCCTTCAATGCGAGTTACCGGATCGACGACGATGCGTGTCATAGGTTCTCACGACTCCTTTTGATCTTCAGCGTGAACTTCCGCAATCACGCTGCGCTTGCGTATGTTGGTCACCACCGCGTGCGCCGCAACTCCGGCCAGCGTGGCCACTCCCACCACCGTGCCCACCGTATCGGCCGTGCTCTCGATGCCGAAGCCGGGGAACGAGGGCAGATGCTGATAGAACGGGCCGTTGTCCCAGAAGCCCGCCTCGCTGCAACCGATGCAGCCGTGGCCGGACTGGATGGGATAGCTGGTGCCTTCGTTCCACTTGACTACCGAGCAGGCGTTGTAGGTGACCGGACCGCGGCAGCCCATCTTGTAGAGGCAATAGCCCTTGCGCGCGTTCTCGTCGTCCCACGACTCGACGAAGAGTCCGGCATCGTAGTTGGGGCGGCGGTAGCAGGTGTCGTGAACGCGGCGTCCGTAAAACTCCTTGGGCCGGCCCTGCGAGTCGAGCGCCGGAAGCTGTCCCAGCACCAGCAGGTGGGTCACCACGCCCATCATCACGTCGGCGATGGGCGGGCATCCGGGTACGTTGATGACCGGCTTGTCGACCAGCTTGTAGATGGGCGTGGCGCCGGTGGGATTGGGCCTGGCCGCCTGCACGCATCCGTTGGAGGCGCAACTGCCCCAGGCCACCACCGCGGCCGCATCCTTGGCGACGGTCTGCAGGATCGATTCCGCGGTCTTGCCGCCGATCATGCAGTAGACGCCGTCATCATTGCGTGGGCACCGCGCCTTCCACCAGCACGATGTACTTGCCCTTGTTCTTCTCGATGGTGTCGTTCAGGCTCTTCTCCGCCTGGAAGCCGGAGGCGCGCCATCAACGTCTCGGTGTAGTTGAGGCTCAGCACGTCCAGCAGCGCGTCCACCACGATAGGGTGCGAAGCGCGAATGAACGACTCGCTGCAGCAGGTGCACTCCTGAAAGTGCAGCCACACGACGGCCGGTTTTTCTTTCTTCTCGAACGCCGAGACCACCTGGGCCACGCCGGTTTTACCCAACCCAGCCACCGTTGCGGCCGCTGCGCAGAATTGAAGAAAGTCTCTGCGGCTGTAGCCCTTCTTCTGCATTGATTGCCAAATAGAATGCCCCATGCCTACCTCGCTTCGTGTGCCAGTACCGGTGAGAACCTCTGGTGGCCAGGAACGGAATGAGCCGGTTTCCTGAGGATTCGCCGATGTGTGCAAAGTTACGCATGGAAATAGCGGCAATCTGTGAGCCGCGTCACATATGCCTGGTCAGCAAATTCTGCGTTCAATTGCGAGACTGGTGAGGCATGTCACATGCAGCTTCTGGGGCGGGTCTAGGGGCGCTTAGGATGAATGCCGCCGGGCTCAAGCCGGCCAAAAACGAAGGCGCCAGAGACCGGAGCCTCTGGCGCCTCAATAGGGTGAACTCGCAGGTTACTCGGACCATGCATCGTCCCGTTCAGCCCTGCGACCAAGCTGCGAGTTTCCTCGCTTCCCGCATCTTCAGGCTGTGCCGGCGATGGGTCTTCGAGTTTCCTCGAATCCGGCATCCTTCGGCGGTACCGGCAAGTAAATCTCCAGGTTGCCCCGACTCTTCACTCCACCAGCAGCGCCTCTCGATGCATCTTCAGGTTTCCCCGAATCCTGCATCTTCCGGCTGTGCCGATGGTGAGTTTCCGGGTCTCCCCGAATCCTCTCCATCGGCTGCGCCGGCTAATGGATCTCCGGGTTTCCCCGGTTCTCGCATCCTCCGGCAGCGCCGTCTCTGCGTCTTCGAGCGTCCCCGAATCCTGCATCTACGGCTGGGTCGATGATGACTCCCCGGCTGGACTCGAACTTTGCATCCTCGGGCTAGACCGCGGATGAATCTTCGTGTCCCATCGGGTCTTGCACATTCCCGCCTGGCTCTGGATGCAATCTCTATCTCAATCCGGCCTTCCATTGCCGTGCTAGCCGGCTATGGACTGCTAAATTCAATTCTGCATCGTCCTGCCACGCTTGAACTGCGTTCCAAATTCCCTGCAGGGTCACCAACTGCTATGGACGGTAGGCCGGTTAAACCTGTGAAAGCAAGTGCAAAAACCGGAATAATCTGTGGATTTCACCAGCCCCGGTGCATAAATCGAAGACGCCGGGCAACCTGCGTCGACGGGAACGGGAGGAGGGTGAGTGCGTGATCTCCCACCCTTAACGCATGTCGCTGCGCGACCTACGGCAGTTTAGGGATGGGCCATCGTCCAGCCTTGGAGTGCCGGCTTCAGCCGCGCGGAATCTCCAGCGCGCCGGTGAGGCTGGCTACCCGCTCCACCTGGTGGCTGCGGCACCAGGACTCCAGGCCGTGCGCCAGCCGCTCGGTGGCTCGCGGGTCGGCGTAGCTGGCCGTGCCCACCTGGACGGCGGTGGCGCCGGCCAGCAGGAATTCGACCGCATCTTCCGGGGTGGTGATGCCGCCCATGCCGATGATGGGAATTTTGACGGCGCGGGCGGTTTCGTAGACCATGCGCAGGGCGATGGGCTTGATAGCCGGGCCGGAGAGGCCGCCGGTGACGTTGCTCAGGCGCGGCTGGCGGGTTTCAGCATCGATGGACATGGCCAGGAAGGTATTGACCAGGCTGACCGCGTCGGCGCCGGCTTCGGCGGCGATCCTGGCCATGTGGGCGATGGAGGTCACGTTGGGCGAGAGCTTGACGATGAGCGGCCGCCTGGAGGCTGAGCTTGCGCCCGGCCGACCAGGTATTCCAGCGAGCCCGGATCGGCGCCGAAGGCCATGCCGCCGGCGTGGACGTTGGGGCAGGAGACGTTCAGCTCATAGGCCGCGATGCCCTCGGCCTGGTTGAGCCGCTCGATGACGCCGATGTACTCGCCCACCGTGTAGCCGAAGACGTTGACGATGACCTTGCAGAGGGGATAGCGCTTCAGCGGCGGCAGCTTGCGCTCGATGTACTCCTCAACGCCCACATTCTGCAGGCCGATGGCGTTGAGCATCCCGGCCGCGGTCTGCACAATGCGCGGCGCGGCGTGGCCGGCCATGGGCTCCAGCGAGATGCCCTTGGTGACGAATCCGCCGATCCGCTCCAGCGAGACGATCTCTTCAAATTCGATGCCGTAGCCAAAGGTGCCGCTGGCGGCGATGACCGGGTTGACCAGTTCCAGGCCGGCCAACGAAACTTTCATGTCGGGTTTCACGCGCGGCAATCTTCCTTTTTGACCAGATCAGTTGTCACGATCGAGGTCCCGGTACTCGTCCGGTGGCCCGGCTGTCGTCCGGCTTGATCGCCTCTGTCAGCACGCGGCCCACTGCCGCCGAGGGCTGATTGATGCCCGCAAGCGAGGCCAGCGTGACGGCCAGATCCACGGGGGCTACACGTCCATGATACTCGCCCGGCTGAAAGGGCGCGCCGTAGAAGGCCAGCGGCACATGGCGGTCATAGGACCAGGGGCTGAAGTGAGTGGTCCCGGCAAAGGCCCCGGTACCCTGCAACTGATAGGCGTCCAGCACCAGCATGACGTACCAATTGCCATGCTCGGCATAGCTGTGGGCCAGCAGGCGGCCCCACTCTGAGGGCGGCAGCGGCCCGTTGGCCAATTGCAGCCGGGTATAGGTGTATTGCACATGAGGAGAGGTGGGCAGCCGTTGCTGGGAGGGTTGGACTACCACGGGCGGAATCGCGGTTATGAACACCGGCGGGTGCGGGTCCTGGCTGGCCACGGCCTCGGTCAGCAGCGCCGCCACTTCGTCTTCGGCGGTCTTCTCGTCCACTCCCATCTTTTTGAATGCCCTCTGATCCAGAATCACGTAGGGCAGATCGGGGCCGGGCATCAGGTACTGCATCTTATTTCCGCGCGAATGGCGCTTGTTCAGTTCCGCATCGACCTTCTCGTAGACCTTTTCCATGTCAATGGCGGCGGCGTGGATGCCCAGTTTGGCTGCCTCGCCGGGAATGGGCGCGATGCCATGGTCGGCGGTGAGCGCCAGCCAGACGTTTTTGAGGCCCAGCGTCCGGTCGAGCCAGGTGTTGAAGCTGTCCAGATCGTGATCCAGGCTCAGAATCATCTGTTCCTGGAAATCCGAGTCGGGGCCGAACTGATGACCCTGAATGTCGTTGGCGGAAAGCGAAACACCACCAGGTCAGTAACGCCGTTCTGGCCCAGCTTTTCTCCGCTGATGAGCGCTTTGGCAAAGTCCAGCTCGTAGCTGTTGGCGGCCGGCGTTCTTCCCACCAGTTCGAAGAACTGCGTGGTTCCCTCGACGCATGGCCTCGCGGGCAGCCTGGGCGGCGCGGCCGCTCGAGTTGAAGGCCCGCGCCCACTCCGGCAGATGCTCCATGTAATAGGTGGAGGTGGTGAACTGGCCGCTGGAGTTGTCGATCCAGAAGGCGCCGTTGGCGGATTGGCCGGCGGGCAGAATCGCCGCGCGGTCTTTCAGCGAGATGCCGTAGACGCGCGAGCGGCCGTTGGTGGCCAGACGCAGCTCATCGCCCAGCGTGGTGGCGCGCAGATTGCGCGGCGAGGCGCCGATCACCCACTTGGAGGCGTCCGATGGCGCGCCGGGCTGATTGGCGGGGATGGAGGTCGCGCGGCAGATCGACCAGTTGGTAGCGCTCGTCCTCCACCGAACTCACCTTGTGCTCCTAGGAGCGGGATGCGTCCCACCACTCGTTGGTCTCGATGCCGTGGCCATCGGTGTAGGCGCCGGTGCCGATGGTGGCGTGGCCGGGCGCGGTCTTGGTGTTGGCGTAGTCGAAGTAGCAATCGGTGAACCAGGCGCCTTCTTTCATAAAGAGATTGAAGCCGCGGCCCTTGAACTCGGCGCGGTCGCGGTTTAGGTAGTCGCCGCGAAACTGGTCGATGACCACAATGACGATCAGCTTGGGCTTGCCTATGTAGGCCTGGGCCGGCGCGGTGACCGGCTGAAGAATGGCAAGAAAAGCAACGAAGGAAGCGAGCAGAGCTGTGAAGAAGCGGGTTCGCGGGAGCATAGCGCGATTTTATACAACGACTATCAGGGAGGGTTCAACTTGCCGTGTCAGGGAATCTCTGAATACGTCGAAGTTTTGAAAGGGCACGGCCGGGTATGGGGAACCCTCTGGATCGGGTGCCATGCCGCAAGTCGAATAGAATCAACGCGGGCTTTAGCACCTAAGGGATCGCCAGAGTAAGCGGACGGACTTAATCAGAGGTTTCTTAGCGGGGTTCGCGGAGACTGGTTGAGACTCTTGGTATCCCACCCTTGCGCCAGAAAGAAGGCGCAAGGATGGGGCACGGAGCTTTTTGGAAAGATTACGCGGTTACCGTTTCCTGGGCGTTGACCTTTACCGGGGTCAGCCAGCCGAAGCGGTCGGGTTTGAGGCCGTTGGCGATGCCGAAGAATTCGTCGGCAATATTTTTTGTGATCTCGCCGGGCTTGCCGTCGCCGATCACGATGCGGTCGATGGAGCGGATGGGCGAGACTTCGGCAGCCGTGCCGGTGAAGAAGACTTCGTCGGCGATGTAGAGCATCTCGCGGGGGATAGGCTGCTCGATGACCGTGAGTCCCAGGTGGCGGGCGATGGTGAGCACGCTGTCGCGGGTGATGCCGGAGAGGGCGGAGTTGGCCAGCGGCGGCGTGTAGAGAACGCCGTTGCGGACCACGAAGATGTTTTCGCCGGAACCCTCGCTGACCAGGCCGTTGACGTCCAGGCCGATGCCCTCCTGGTAGCCGTTGACCTCGGCTTCCATGTGGATGAGCTGTGAATTCATATAGTTGGCGCCGGCTTTGGCCAAGGCGGGCATGGTGTTGGGGGCCAGGCGGTTCCAACTGGAGATGCAGACGTCCGCGCCGCCGTGGCCGGCGATGTACTTGCCCCAGGGAAAGTTAGCGATGTAGACCTCGATGGGCGAACCCGTGGGGCTGACGCCGATCTCGCCGTAGCCGCGCAGCACAATAGGCCGGATGTAGCAGGGGGAAACCCCATTGGCTTCAATCACGTCCACCACCCCGGCGCAGAGCTCTTCGATGCTGAAGGGAATCTCCATGCGGTAGATCTTGGCCGAGTCGAGCAAGCGCTGCATGTGCTCCGGCAGCCGGAAGACGGCCGAGCCCTGGGGCTGGCCGTAGCAGCGGATTCCCTCGAAAACGCTTGAGCCGTAATGGATTACGTGGCTCATCACGTGCAGGGTGGCCTTCTCCCAGGGGATGAGGGTTCCGTTGTGCCAGATTTTGGATGTGGTCTGAATGGGCATGGGGTTGAATTGCTCCTTAAATCGTGCCGTACACGAATATCTCAGCGTATCGCGATTCGGGGCAGCATGTCACGGGAGGGGTGCGGGTTGGCAAGAGCAGGGTAAACCGGATTGACACTGCCAGGGCCATTCCGGGATTCGAAGCAGGAGCCGCGGTACTTCAATGTTGAAAAAAGTTGTCAGTCTGTCAGTTGTCAATTGATCCCTGATCTCTGATCTCTGACCTCTGATCCCTGATATATCGTTGAAACCAGGCCATGAAGCAGATTCTCACCCGCCTCGTGCTCACCGTTCCGGTCGTCTGGCTGGTGGTTTCGCTGGTCTTTCTGCTCATTCACCTGGTTCCCGGCGACCCCATCCTGCAGATGCTGGGCGAGGGCGCAACGCCAACCGATATAACGGCGCTGCGCCACCAGTACGGACTCGACCAGCCGCTCTGGGCGCAGTATCTGCACTACTGGGCGGGCGTGCTGCACGGCGACCTGGGCAACTCCATCCGCCTGCACGATACAGTGGCCCACCTCATCGCCGCAGCGCTACCCCTACACGCTGGCTCTCACCCTGACCGCATTGGGGTTGGCGCTGGCCCTGGCGCTGCCTGCCGGCATTCTGGCCGCCGTGCGCCGCGGGCGCTGGATCGATCAATTGCTCTCCGTCGTAAGCCTCTTCGGCCTCTCCGTGCCCGGCCTCGCGCTGGGCCCGATCCTGATCCTGGTCTTTTCCATTGCTCTGGGATGGCTCCCCGTCTCCGGCGCGAATGCTGGAGGAACGAATTCCATCGACTGGCATTATCTGGTTCTTCCCTCGGTCGCCATGGGCGCATCGCTGGCCGCCATCCTCACCCGCATGGTGCGCACCGCCATGCTTGAAGAACTGGGCCAGGACTACATCCGCACCGCCCGCGCCAAGGGCCTGAGCGAGACGGCCGTCGTCTGCCGCCACGCCCTGCCCAATGCGCTGGTCCCCATCATCACTGTGGTCGGGTTGCAGTTCGGCGCGCTGCTGGCCGGAGCCATTGTGACTGAAACCATCTTCAGTTGGCCGGGGCTGGGCCGGCTGACGGTCAGCGCCATCTCCAATCGCGACTACGCCCTGGTGCAGGGCTGCCTGCTGTCGATCGGACTGACGTATGTGCTGGTGAACCTGCTGACCGACGTGGTTTACCGCTGGGTGAATCCGAGAATGCGGGGATGAAAGCATTTTTTCTTTGAAAGGGCACGGCTTTAGCCATGCCGCAAAGGCACATAAAGTTGCGCGGCTTTAGCCGCTGAGGGAATGCGGGATGATGAATAGAATTTCCCCCAGGGGCTAAAGCCCTAAATTCCCTTGCTCTGATTGATGGCACGGCTGAAGCCGTGCCCTTTCAAAGTCCGTACAATGTCCCAGTCTGCAAAGCACAGGTGGACTGATCTCGTCCGCAATCAGGAAATCCGCAGCGGAATAATCTGCGCTTCCAACTCGCCATCTTTGCCGATCGTCAAAAGCCCCACCGTCACCGGCAGCTCAAATCGCCGTGGCCCGCAGGAGCCGGGATTGAAATACAGCACGCCCTTCTTTAAATAGAAATTCGGCACGTGCGTGTGGCCGTAAAGCACGGCGGCAAACTTTCCTGCGGCAGGGTCCAGGTGGAGCGTACTCAGGTCGTGGAGCATATAGATGTAGCGGCCTTCGAGGAGCAGAACCTCCGTCTCCGGCAACTTGCTGCACGGACCGGCGCGGTCGATATTGCCGCGAATGGCGGTCACCGGGGCGATCTGCTCCAGTTCCTTGAGGATGGAAGCCTTGCCCACATCGCCCAGGTGCAGAATGCGCTCCACCCCTGCCAGCGCAGGAGCAACCTCGGGACGCAGCAAGCCGTGGGTATCGCTGACCACGCCGATCTTCATGGGATTTTCCGATATGCAGGTTCTTCGCTTTGCTCAGAATGATAGGACGACTGTTGAGGATTGTGGATTCCCACCCTTTTCGCAAAGGACGCGAAAAGGATGGGGCACGGAAGCATTTGGCTTTTTGATTTCCCACTCTTGCCGCAAGAATCCACCGCGGCGGACGGCAAGGATGGGGCACCCAAAGATTGGAGGCGGACAAACATGTTTACAGCCCCAACTCCAGCCGCGTCCGCGGATCGAGCTGGTCGCGTAGCGCGTCGCCGAGAAAATTGAAGCTGAGCACGGCGCCGGCTACGGCGGCGGCAGGAAGAAGCACCAGGCGGGGCGAGTCGAAGAGATGCAGCCGGGCGTCGTTGAGCATGGCGCCCCAACTGGGCGCGGGGGCGGGAATGCCCAGGCCCAGGAAGGAAAGCGTGGCCTCGGCCAGGATCACCCCGGCCATGCCGATGGCGGCCTGCACCAAAATAGGCTGCACAATATTCGGCAGGATGTGGCGGAAGAAGATGCGCAGGCCGCTCGCTCCCAGTGCTCGCGCCGCATCCACGTATTCGAGGTCGCGCACCGCCATCACCTGCGCGCGGACCAGGCGCGCATAGCCCGCCCAGCCGCCGATGGCCAGGGCCAGCACCAAATTGGCGAAGCCCGGCCCCAGGAAGGCGGCAAAGGCGATGGCCAGCAGAATGCCGGGCAGAGCTAGAAAGGTATTCATGGCAAAGGTGGTGAGCGCTGTATCGATCCACCCGCCCAGGTATCCGGCCAGGCCGCCGATGGCGAGGCCCAGCGCCAGTGAGACCGCGACCACGGTGACGGAGACAGCCAGCGAAAGCCGCGCTCCCCACATGAGCCGCGAGAGCGTATCGCGGCCCAGCTCGTCGGTTCCGGCCCAGTGGGCGGCGGATGGGCCTTCCAGCCGGTGCAACAGGTCGATAGCCGCCGGATTGTGGGGCGCGAGCCATGGGGCGGTGAGGCCGCCCAGCACGAAGCCGGCCAGCAGCAGCACTCCCAGCGCGGCCAGCGGCTGTCGGCGGATGCGATGCCGGAGGTTGCGGAGCGTGCTGGAGACGGGAAAAGCCATGGGCACAGCCAGAATACCGCGACACAGGCGGCGGAGTGGGGTCTAATCTATCATGCGGACAGCGAAGCGAAATTTGGTTTTGTGCCTGGCCCTGGTTGTGCCTGTGATTTTGGCGCAAGCGCCTCCCTGCGGCTATGCGCAGACTGATCGCAGACCTGCGATTCAGCCCGAGGCCTGGCAGATTTTGCAGCTTGCCAACCAGGCTCGCGCCGCCGCCGGAGCCGGGCCGCTGAAGTGGGACTGGGCACTGGCCGCAGGCGCCCGCCAGCACTGCCTGCGCATGGCCGCCGAGGGACCAATTGCCCACCGCTATGGGGGCGAACCGGACCTTGACCAGCGCGCCGCCCAGGCAGGCGCGCATTTCAGCCTCATCGAAGAGAACGTGGCCATCGGCCCTACGCCCGCCAGGATTCACGGCCAATGGATGAACTCCCCCGGCCATCGCAGCAACCTGCTGAATCCCAAAGTGGACCGGGTGGGGGTGGCGGTGGTGGCCAGCCGCGGCGTGCTCTATGCCGTGGCCGACTACGAGCGCTCCGTGCCCGTGCTGACGCGGGCCCAGGTGGAGGATGCCATCGCCCAATTGCTGCGCGGCAAGGGCGTCACGCTGCTGGACGATCCCACCGATGCCCGCGCCTATTGCGCTCGGGGCAGAGACGCCGAGGGCGACAACGTGCCGGGTTTTCGCATGCTATGGCAGGAGGCGGACCTGACCCTGCTGCCCAGGCAGTTGCGCGATCGGCTGGCCTCGGGGCAGTATAGCCAGGCCGCCGTGGGCAGTTGCCCGGCCCAGAATGTCGAAGGCGCGTTCACGGCTTACCGCGTGGCGGTGCTGCTCTATTGACTCTCCCGGCAATCTTCAACCAAACGCCCGTATTTCTTCCCGCGCTCTGAAAACTCCGCTTATTCAGCTTCTGTGCAGGATGAATGGAACCATGACGGAGGCCATTCCAGCCGCGGTTGCCGCCTGAATTCCCAACGCAGTGTCCTCGAAGACCAGGCAATCCCGCGGGGCCACGCCGAGGTTTTTGGCGGCCCGGAGATATGCATCCGGGGCCGGTTTGGGGTTCTTGTAGTCTTCGGCCGCCACGATGGTATCGAACCTGTCCAGCAAATTGAGTACGGTCAGGGAGCTGACCACCGATTCCCGGCTGCTTCCCGAGACGACCGCCAGGGGAATGCGGCCGTGCTGAGCCTTGATGTGCTCCAGCACTTCCGGGATGGGCTTGAGTTGCGGCAGCAGGCTCGTAGTAGAGGCCTTCCTTGCGCCGGCCGACCGTCTCGACGGGCATTTCGAGCCCTCTCATCCGGTTGAGGGTGGAGATAATTTCAACCACGGGCTTGCCGCCCCAGGAATAAAAGAGCTCTTCGTCAAAGTCGCAGCCCCATTCTCCCAGCGCTTTTTTCCAGGCAATGTAGTGAAGAGGCATGGAATCGGCGATGGTGCCGTCGCAGTCGAAGAGATAGGCGCGGAACGGCCCGGCGGGCAGTTGCAGTTTCATGCGTAAAACGGACTCCTTGGTAAGTGCTGCAAGTGATGCAGGATGGTGCGCGTGGCGCACTCTGAGGCGGGCTCTGCGCGGGTAAGCGCGCAAACCGTCCCCTCCGGCGGCATCGGTGATGCGCCCGGATCGACCGGGCAGGCTGAATTCAACGTGTAGCCGCGGTTTCCTTTGCCGGCGCCGCGCAGCCTCCCTCGCCGGGCCTGGTAGGCTCCATTTGGAGGGCGTTGTTGAAGCGGTTGAAGTAGTTGAACAGGCCGATGGCGCAGAGCAGCTCCACAATCTCGCCTTCGGAGTAGAAGCTGCGCAGCTCGGCAAACTGGTCATCTGTCAGGGAATGGGCGTCGCGGGTGACGGTCTCGGCCAGGCGCAGGGCGGCCTTTTCGGCAGGAGTAAAATCCTCGCGCCGGGACCAGTCGGCCAGGTGGGTGAGCTGGTCATCGGTCCATCCCAGCCCCTTGGCCAGGATGGTGTGGCTGGCCAGACAATAGGGCGTCTCGTTCATCTGGCTGGTGCGGACAATGATCAACTCCTTCAGCCTGGTTGAGAGCGTGCCGCTATTGAGCACCGCGCCGAAGTGCGCCTGCATGGTGGCAAAGATTTCGGGCCGGTGCGCCATCACCCGGAACATGTTGGGCACATTGCCGCGCTGGGCAAAGGCTTTGTCGTAGAGCGCGGCCAATTCGGGGGATACTTCGCTGCGGTCGAGCCGGGAAATCCGGGCCATTGAGCCTCCTCCTGGTTTCAGCCTATCGTATTTGCCTGCGGCTGCTCCCGGCGCCACGCCCTTCCAGGTTAACCACCCCGCATCCCGCTGATTGTTTTTGACGCGTCCGGCACTCTCTGCTACCCTTGGTAGTAGACAATTTAGCTCACATCACTCCTCAGTAGCTCAATGGCAGAGCATTCGGCTGTTAACCGAAGGGTTGTAGGTTCGAGTCCTACCTGAGGAGCCAATAAATCAATAACTTAGCTCTAACTGCACTCTGTTTGCGCTCCGTTCCCCTGGAAAGCAAGCTGAGATACCTTGGCGCCCGCAGTAGTCATCTCATCCGTTACAACGTCCCCGTAAATGTTGAATGTGGTCCTGATGTCCGCGTGACGCATCATCTTCTGATGTACGGCCATGGAGGTGCCTACAGCATCAAGCCATGAGCGGTGAGTGTGCCGGAAAGAGTGCGTCCCGAGATGCCCGACTTTCGAGGCATGGAGCGCGCTGTCGCAGTTGTCTCCGCAGAGGACCGAATATGCTCAAAGAGCCGGAACCTGTGAGCAGATTCCGGCTCCTCACGCAGAGCTTGAATGAGATGATCACTCTCGCGTCATCGTGTAGTCGCTCAACGACGAGAATGTCCCGGAAGAATCCCAGGTCTCAAAAGTGAGACCTGGGGCACCCACTTTTCTTATTCTCAGACATGGGACACCCGCCGTCCAGGCCGTGCTCCATCCAAGTTTCTGCCGCCAGTGATCGTTCCCAAGGAACGATCAAATGCTTTTATAGAACCCGCACTACGTCCGATAGAAACCTCAGACGCCAGCAAACCGCCCCGAAGGACGGCTTGCGGTTGGTTCACACCTCTTAATCCTGACGCAACTTTTTAGATCGTGGATGCTTACTATCAGTGGCCGTCGGTTCTCCCATGAATTTCCCGACGACTGAAAGAATCGAAAGTATCACGCAAAAATCCGCCGAGTCGATAAAGGCAATCGCCAATGCGGGAACCCACTTGGTGGTCCAGGGAACAAACAAAAGCAATGGAACATGAAGCAACGCGATGGTGGTCATAATGATCCAAAACCACACACACCGCCGCAGTTTCCACTTTAAAGCAACAAGGAAACCAAGTACCAAAATGCAATTTAGTGTTGGCAACGCAAGATCAAGTCTTCCCGAATGATCGAATAGCCAATAAATGGGCAACGAGCCGATTCCTATGCACAACAAACCCCACCAGGGTATGCGCATTTTCTTAGCTGCTTTGATGTCGTTCTTGATGTCGTGAATTAGGGGCATTGTGCGATCGCCTCTCCGGTTTTGTAAGCGTCAAGAGCCATCGAAAGTACAGCAGTGCCTGACCCTAACCCAGGTATAAATCCAGCAATGGTAAGGCCAGTTGAAGCCAATCCCATAGGAGACGTATCACCTAGCCCAAAGGCACCAGATATGGCACCCACAGCCCCTTTACCTTGCATGATGGCCTTTACCCCATACTGAGTTGCTACGATTCCACGGTATCTCGCCACATTGCCGACCACCCTGGCAGTACCTCCGCCTTCAGGGATCAGTCCTATCGCATCGATGCCAATATGCAACGCGCCATTGCCTGCGGCACCCCAGAAGCAAGATGATACCTTATTCTCGTAGGCGATGTTAGGTTGGCCGCTGGGGTAGAATCCTTCTGGAACGCTAGACCCGCTGATGGCATCAGGTATAGATACGACTCCTGGGGTCGTCGACAGCGAATCAAGGATGCTTGGACCCGTTTCGACATATAGGGCTAGAGTATTATCCGCCAGAACTACCCACAAGGTCCCATTTGGATCTTGTATAATTGAGCCGGGCGGATAAGACGTCGGATTCGGAATACCGCCAGAAGATGAATCACCGCCTCCACCACCACCTCCGCCACCGTCGGGATTGTCAGGGTCACCACAGTCATCGGTGCCGTCTTCACAGCTACCATCGTCCAGCCCGCTCGGATCGCGATAACTCAGCGGATTGTTCATCGCATAGACGTAGCGGTTGAAGCTCTGCGGGTTGCCGGCGTTATAACTGCCGCCGTAGGGATCGGGGGAGAGGAAGCGGCCCTGCTGATTGGAGTATTGCCGGAACTGCGCGTGTTCGGTATCGCTCTCCGTGTCGTGATCGAGCGTGGCGTAGTGGCTGGCGTCGGTGTCCGCGCCGGTGGTTGCCTGGCCGTCGCCGAAGGGGAGCGAAGTGTAGGAGCCTTCCACGCTGCCATTATACGCGGTGCGCAGCCGTTCCGTCCCCAGCCAGTCCTGGTGCTCGAAGTGGGCGGCGGCGCCGGCGCTGCTCGAGGCGGTGGTGTAGTAGGCCACCGGCTGGCCGCCCCAGTAGTACTTCCCCTTCAGTTGCGCGCGCGTCGTCCCGTTCCACTCCGAGACCCGCTGCCCCGCCGCGCTGAAGACGTACTCCGTCGCCGTGCCGCCCACCACCGTCCGCACCCGCTGGTTCAAGGCGTTGTAAACATACGTCGCCGTTTGGCCACTGTCGACCGCGATGATGTTGCCCTCCGCGTCGTAGGAGTAGTGGTGGAAGGTGTCGTAGATCACGTTGCCCGCCGCGTCGTAGGTGTAGCCGCCGGTATTGATCTGGTTGGTGGCCGTGTTGAAGCTCAGCGAAGAGGTCGAGCCGTTCCCCGTTCCCGCCGTAAAGTTCTGCTGCCAGCGATTGCCGTAGCGGTCATATTGCCAGGTGTAGTTCTGCACCGGGCCTGAGTTGACCGTGCGCGAGATCAGGCGGTTGAACTCGTCGTAACCGTAGTTCGACCCCTGATTCAGGACCGTATCGGAGGAGCAGTTCAACTGATCTTGCTTCCAAGCATTGGTGAAGCCATAAATCTGCGCGCCGCCCGAGCAGGAGGCCGAGTTGCTGCCGTTGCACACCCATCCGCCGTTCAAGCGCCCCAGCGCATCGTAGTGGTAGACGCTGGAGAGCCCGTTGCCGAGGCTGCCGTTGATGGGCCCGTTGGGTCCGTATTGCACGTTGGAAACGATGTTTGGCGGATTGGTGGAGTTGCTGAGGGAACTGGTCAGGGAAAGTATCTCGCTCGCGGGCGAGAAGGTGTAGGTAGAGGTGATCCCGGCTCCGTCGGTCGAACTGGTCATATCGCCGGCCAGATCGTAGAGGTACTGAAGCTGGAAGGGAGTGCTGTCGCATGATCTGGAACCCAACCGCGCCTATAACGAAGTAAGCCGCACCGCGCATGAGTTACAGAAGATCGGCCCCCACTTAACCGGCCTGCAGATTCACAACCAGGTAGCTATCCTGTGGAGCCGCGACTCGGCCAACGCCATCAGCTTCATGCCTTTCACCTCCAACGCATCCATGCCCTGGCTGCCCGGAAGGTCCACGGCCAACTACAGCTCGCTGGTGGAGCAGATTCACCACTCCCTCTACGACCTCAACGTGGGCGCCGATTTCGTCTTTCCCACCACCCAGGATTTCTCCGCCTACAAGCTGCTCATCGTCCCCGCTCTCTACATCTCAGACGACGCCCTGCTCCAGCGCATATCAGATTATGTGAAGAACGGCGGCCACGTGGTCATGACCTTCAAGAGCGGATTCGCCAATGAAAACTCCGCCGTCCGCTGGGTGCGCGCTCCCGGCCCGCTTCGCGAGGCCGCCGGCTTCAGTTACCAGGAGTTTTCCAACCTCGAACATCCGCTGGCCCTCAAGGACGATCCCTTCCACGTGGGCGCTGAATCCGCCAGCGCCAATCAGGTCTCGTATTGGGCTGAATTCCTCATCCCCGAGCACGCCAAACCCATCGCATACTACGACCATCCCTTCTTCGGAAGATGGCCGGCCATCACGGTAAACGACTTTGGCGCCGGAACCCTGCTCTACGAAGGGACGTATCTCTCTGACAAGCTGCAAACCGCAGTTCTGCGCACCAGCCTGGAGAAGCTCGGCCTCACCGGCCCCGACCAGCAACTCCCACCCGTGGTCCACGCACAGCACGGCGTCAACCGCCTCGGCAAGCGGCTGCACTACTACTTCAACTACTCCGGCACGGAAGTAAAACTAAGCTACCCCTACGCTGCCGGAACCAATCTGCTGGATGGAAAACCCGTGCCCAAAGCCGCCACGTTAACGCTGGCGCCATGGGATTTGGCCATCGTCGAAGAGCAATAAGCACATTCATGGCAATGTAAACAACGGTATGAAGACTAACCGCCTCGCCGCGGAATTCCGACCGGAAGTATCGCATTGTGCGCCGGAAAATTTAATTAGCTCAATCCCGCGCCGCATATATTCAAGCATTTTGCTATCAGCAATATAAGGCGTACTGCGCCTATTAGTATTTTGGTAACCAGTATTTGTGACCAATGGTTCCGTTAGAGAATCTTGACAATACTCATCCGGGCAGAGTACCCTTCTGCCAATTTCACAGGGCCTAATTCGTCGTCACGAACAGCGAATGCTGAAAGGAGCATTATGCCATCCACGCAGTCTAATTTTGCCCCCGGTGGCGCCCGTATCCCGCTCAAGGCGCTATGTTTAGTAACCTGTTTCGTCCTCATTTTGTTCGCCGGCTTCGCGTCGGCACAGTTGACGCCACATTACGGCGACTGCTCATACACGACAGTTGGCACCCCCACATACGGCCCCAACCCTCTGACAGGCGTGTACGAGGGAGCCCTGAATGGATTTCTTCCGTTTCCAGTCTGACGATCTCTGGAACACCAACATTGCAAGCGCTCCGATTGACCCAAATTCGGCCGCCATCACCGCCGTATGGGCCACGGCCGGCAACTATTCATTTCTTCCCTTGTTTGGGTCGGCGCAACCCGACAGCGGCATTCCCTATTATGTCGTAGACTCGACCCAGACCCCCTTGGTGCCAGTCGTTGTGACCGGCTCACCAACTCAAAGCGAGGTGGTTCGGGTGCCGTTACCCGACGGGGATCTCGTTCCCATGGAAGGTGATGATCCCGACTGCAGTATATGGCCGGATACCGACGTGAATGACGATCATTCGCTGGTGCTTGACCGCGCCACTTGCTGGATATATGAGGCATGGGTCGCAAGCCGCTGCATTGGTTCGGACAATCATATGCATTGGGAAAATAACAGCCTGACGATTTTTGACGCGACCAACGCCAATGCGCGGCCCTGGGGCTGGACTTCGGGGGATGCCCTGGGAACGTCGATGTTTGCCGGGACATTGAAATACGACGAAGCAGCCTCCGGAGTGGTTAATCACGCCATCCGCTTTACCATGTCAGGTAATGCTAAGGATTCCCATAGCGGGTATTACCTGTTACCAGGTACTCATACTGATGGTACCAGCACGACTTCGAAGAACGTCGAGGGGATGCGTGTACGATTGAAGGCCAGCACCAACATCTCCGGCTACTCAGCCATCAATCAGGCCATTTTAACCGGGCTGATGAATTATGGGATGATCCTGGATGACACTGGCAGCAACTTCTTTGTCATTGGCGATATCGATCCGCGCTGGGACGACAATGACACGAGCAATTTGCGCGCTATCACATCGGCCGACTTCGATGTAATTCAAGAGGTTCCCGCATACCCCGGTATGGATAATGTGATAGCTCCTGAAGATTATCCTGAAACCCTGCCGTCGATCACCAGCTTTACCGCAAATGGACAGACAGGGACATTAACCGTGCCAAACACCACTACTCCTGTCACCTTCAATTTCTGCGTGACCGGCGCCAACTGGAACGAAAGCTTCACCGGAACCACGGCCCAGCCTTACGTTTACATTGACGAAGCCGGTCCGCAAAGGCTTACCGCCGGATGCGGGAGTGCGACGATCACCCCCACGATAACCCAGAAATATACGCTCTACGCTTTGAACACTGCAGGCCGGGCTCCGGGTTCGACGATTAACATTGTAGTGTCGGGTGCTCCTCTGACTCCGGCTGCGCCGGTCTTAGTCCCGCCGCCCGGCACCTATGCCGCCGACTCGCTGAAGGTGACCCCGGTCACGTCAAGCTGGGCGCCAACTACCTCCGGCGCACAGAATGCGACATACTTCTACACCACGTCCACAGGGACCGGGTCGCCGGTACCGCCTGTTGCGCCATCGGAATCAGGCGGCACAGCGGTGTCCCCAACACTGAAGTTATCCACTTCCGCTACGGCGTCGGTCACTGTCACTAAAGCGGCAAGCGGCGGTAATAATGGATACGAAGTGCTATGCGTCATCGCCACAGTGCCTGCCATAGGCTCTTCCTATGGCAATTCCAATCCCAGCCCGGTGACCTGTGGAACTTACATCTTCACCGGCACTTCCACATCGTATGCCGACGCACCCATCATCTACCCGCCGGGCGGAACCTTCAATACTCCCCCGAGGATATCGATGTCCACTGGCTCCCTTGCTAGCTCCAGCGTCTTTGCTGAGATATTCTTCACCACCGACGGAAGCACGCCGGCTGCGGTGAACAGCTACGGCTATCCCCCAGGCCCTGACTCTACCCCGGTAGAGACCGCCTCCGACATGGTGTATGCGATGGGCTATAACAATACATGTTATGGAGGGGACGTTCCTTTTGGGGCAATCCCTTCGTGCAACCCAACCGAATATGTTATTGCCACCAACGGCATGACCATCCAGGCACTCACGGGGACCCTCAACAGCAGCACCGGCGCTTTAATCCACAGCAGCACGGTGACAACGGCGACCTATTCAATCATTACGTCCACTCCCA
Source organism: uncultured Acidobacteriaceae bacterium (assembly GCA_963796085.1). Lineage (GTDB taxonomy): Bacteria > Acidobacteriota > Terriglobia > Terriglobales > Acidobacteriaceae > Telmatobacter. The sequence goes on from CAWCKF010000011.1 coordinate 238,046, forward strand.
CCTTCAGCCCCGCGGGCGGAAGTTACATCGGGACGCAGACGGTGACCCTCTCCGATGCCTCGCCGTCGTCAACCATCTATTTCACCACCGACGCGTCGACGCCGACCACCGGCTCGGCGGTATACTCCAGTCCGCTTACCATCTCCGCGACCACCACCGTGCGGGCGATGGCTGCCTCCCCCGGCGCCGCGAACAGCGCGGTGGCAAATGGGATCTACACCATCCTGATCCCGGCGGCGATGATCACGCCCACTTCGGGCAGCACGCTGGGGAGCAGCCAGGCTTTCACCTGGTCGCCCGGCAACGGCGTTTCCCACTACGAGCTATGGGTGGGCAACACCGCGGTAGGTTCCAGCAACCTGTATAACTCGGGCAGCGTGACGGTCACTACCGAGACCGTGAACAGTCTGCCCAGCAATGGGCAGCCGCTGTATGTGCGGCTCTATTCGCTGATCAACGGAAGCTGGCAATCGGCCGACTACGCTTACACGGCCTCGGGCGCGCCCATCGCGGCTTCCATGTCCACTCCCACACCGGGCAGCACGCTGGCCAGCACCAGTCAGGCCTTCACCTGGAATCCGGGCAACGTGGCCACGCACTTTGAACTGTGGGTGGGCACGACGGGCGTGGGTTCCAGCAACCTGTATAACTCAGGCAACGTGACGGTCACCACGGAGACCGCGAGCGGGCTGCCGAGCAACGATTCGCCGGTGTATGTGCGGCTCTATTCGCTGATCAACGGGGCCTGGCAATCGGCGGACTACACTTACACCTCATCGGGGACGGCGGTGCCGGCTTCGATGAGCACTCCCACGCCGGGCAGCACGCTGGGCAGCACCAGCCAGGCCTTCACGTGGACGCCCGGCAACAACGCCACGCACTTTGAACTGTGGGTGGGCAGCACGGGCGTGGGCTCCAGCAACGTGTATAACTCGGGCAACGTAACGGTAACTACAGAGACCGTGAACGGGCTTCCCTCCAACGGACAACCGTTGTATGTGCGGCTCTACTCGCTGATCAACGGGGGCTGGCAATCGGCGGACTACACTTACACGGCCTCGGGCGCGCCCATCGCGGCTTCGATGAGCAGTCCTACCGGGGGCAGCACGCTGGGCGGCGCCAGCCAGGCCTTCACGTGGAATCCCGGCAACACCGCCACGCACTTCGAGCTGTGGGTAGGCAGCACCGGCGTAGGCTCCAGCAACGTGTATAACTCGGGCAACGTGACGGTAACTACAGAGACCGTGAACGGGCTTCCCTCCAACGGGCAACCGTTGTATGTGCGGCTCTACTCGCTCATCAACGGCGCCTGGCAATCGGCCGACTACACTTACACGGCCTCGGGCGCGCCCATCGCGGCGTCGATGACCTCGCCCACGCCGGGCAGCCAATTCCTGAGCACCAGCCAGGCCTTCGTGTGGTCGCCGGGTAACACGGCCACGCACTTCGAACTGTGGCTGGGCAGCACGGGGGTGGGATCGAGCAACCTGTATAACTCGGGCAACGTGACGGTAACAACAGAAACCGTGAACGGCCTGCCCACCAACGGGGAGACGATCTATGTCCGGCTCTATTCGCTGATTAATGGAGCCTGGCAATCGGCCGACTACACTTATACGGCGCAGTAATAGCGCTGAAGACCTCACGTCGCATTCTGCATAGATGGCGTGAGGCCGGGATATCGTATCGGGGGTAATTTGAATCGCACCGTTTGTTTCCGGCCACATGCCGGGAATGGACGGTGCGATTTTTTCGGACCGTGAAAACCGGCGCTGCCCAGGAAGGCCGACGCCCTAGCCGGCCCTCAGCAGTATGAGAGTAATGTCATTGTGTTGTGACGAAACGCCGCCCAACCGCCGTGACCCGCCATTGAGAAGTGCTTTGAACCCCTGATTTCCGCTCCCAAATAAAATCAAACAGCTATGGATATATGTTGAAATTGAATGAAAGCATGTGCTTTGATTGAATGTCTTACGGCATCCCTCCCAATTCTTATTGATCCTTGTGGCTCTTGGATGCTTTGACCGTTACAGAATCGACTACAGCGTAAAATCGAGGTTTGTTCCCACCGGATGGAATTTTGGCGAAGCAAAGCTGCACTAATAGTTAAGCCCGTCATACCCGTGAACCTCGAATCGTAACAATACACCAAGTTCGAGATTCTCGACTTGGGCCATTCGCTACCACTTCTTCAATTACTGCAGACTTTCCGGTTCGCTGGTGTGCGGTGTGAACTGGTCAGTAGTGCCGCAAGTGTAATTCTTCTCTTGATTGTCGAGTTTGATGGATGCAGGCGCAGTGAGAAAAAGAATCAATTGCGGCTTACCGTCATACCCGGGGAGATCGGTAAAAGGTCCTTTGGCTGTGCAGTTGGTCTGCCCGCTAGCCGCAACTCCGGCGCGCGCAGGGACGGTGACATCGATCTCTCCGGAGATGAGAACCAGCACAACATTCGGACCATCGATGGAGGCTTCGAGATCCGTGCCACGAATGCCTATGGCGTCGATGCAATCGCTCTGCGGGCATACTACACGCATTTGCGGGTGGTTATTGTGCCGCATCGCCTGACCAGTGACCCAGCGGAAGATGCCGCGCGTCAGAGTGGCCTGCAGATTTTCGATGGTATTGGCCTGGCTTGCGTCGTATGCAAAAGTGTCGAGCGTGACCCCGCTATTTTCGCTGATGGTGAATGTGGTGTCGTCAGGAAACGTCAGCGTGACAGTGGTGTTGGAACCTGTGACCACGCGGGCGCCATCGCCGATTTCCGCGCTGGTGAGCTCTGTTGCGTCTAACTTGCGGCCGTCGGGTGCATAGATGCTGAAATTCCCCATGCCGGCGCTTTGAACTGCATTAAGTTTGTATGCGTGACGCAGCGGGGCAGGGATGTTTATGGTTGTGGTGAGCGCGGGCGTTGTAAACGTGGGTTCAGACACCGCCACTGATTGTTGACTTACGCTCTGACGCTGCTGAGTGCGATCATCTGCCTTGCGTATGCAAGTTCCGCCCGAGCGTCAGCGAGATTCACCTGACCGTTTTTGTGATATTTGATGGCAAGCTGGACAGCGTTGAGTGCGCCGTTGAAATCGCCCAGCCGGTTGAGGGCAATGGCCAGATTGTAGTAGGCCATGCCCCGATGATTGTCGAGTGAGAGCGCCTGACGCAGAAGCTGGACTGCCGCGTTGTAATTGCCAGCCCGAATCTGGTCAGCGGCATCATTGTCCAGCTTCACAACCTGTCTGAGGCGAAGTTGTTCCGGCGTGGGAGTGTTGTCTTCGTGATCGTGGTCGCCGCCGCTGGAATGACCGGAACACATGGAAGGGCATCCAGGGGAGCAGCTCGAGCAACCGCTGAAGACCTGCGCAGTGAGCCGAGGCTGTTGCAAGGAGAAGAATCAACGTGAAGAGAAAGATACGCATGGAACCCCCTGGGGAGGCGGAGAGTCCTGTCCGTGTGCATAATGGTAGCGCGAAAAGTGCCAAGCTTCAAACCAGAGAATCAGCCCTGGCGGGTGAATTTTTTTGCACCGGGAAATAGGCGAGATGGGGTTCATCTATTCCCACCCTTCGCACAACCACCCCACGGACGAGGACCTGTCCGTAGGGACCCCGGTCAACGCGAAGGTGTGGCACCCAGAGCTTAGAGTTGATTTGAGTTTGAGCGTTAAAGAAAAGAATGGTCGGGGCGGAGGGATTCGAACCCCCGACCCTCTGCTCCCAAAGCAGATGCGCTACCAGGCTGCGCTACGCCCCGACGTCTGCTTCGATTGTAGCGCGGATTGGGTTTCTGGTTGCGCCGCAACTGCGCAGCCGGGCACGTTCCACTCAGCGGCTGGCCAGCCAGACTAACAGCCACACCACCAGCGCCACGGGAATGGCGAAGACCAGCGCCAGGGCGCCGTGGCCAGCAGGAGCAGAAACGCCCAGTCCCGCCAGGTGTGGCGGCGGGGCTCGCCCAGGTGGCGGCAGAGCAGGCGGTAGTTGCGGCGGTTGGCCTTCCAGGCGATGTCGAAGATGTCGCCGAAGAGGGGAATCGAGCCCACCAGCACGCCGATGCCGAGATTGGCGGCCATGCGCGCCAGCGTGACGTAGGGGACGCCGCGAATCCAGGCCGCCAGGGGAATGACCAGCGAGAGCAGCCCGGCCAGCACATCGCCCAGGCCGGGAACCAGGCCGATGATCCCGTCGAGGCCGAAGCGGATGCCGGTGCCGGGGATGACGAAAGGCCTCGTCCAGAAGAATCTCCAGCCCATGCAGGGTCCGGTCGCGGAAGAGCCAGGCGCCGCGGTTCCAGCGGTCCACGGACTGGGACGGCTCAATCAATTTTTCTTCCAGCCCTGAGAGGTGTATGAGCGCCAGTGGGTTGAGCGATGAAGAGGTACAGATCGCTTGTATACGGTTCCATGTTCTGGAAGAAAACATCCACGTAGGCGGCGCCGCTTTTGGTGGTGGCGGTCCCGGTGGTGGTTTTGCCCCAGCCCTGGGTGTACAAGGCCATGACGCGGTCCTCGTTCTGCTGGGTGGAGTAGCTCGACAACCCATAGCATCGCGCGACGTCGGTGTTATTGCCATAGCGGTAATGCAGGGCGATATCCTGACAGGTCAAAGTAACTTCCGCCCCAGGCGCCTTATCAATTCTGAGAGTGACAATGAGGCCGTGGTATTGGTCGGGTTTGGTCTCCGCGAATTGGGCCTTGGCGCTGTCCAGCTTGGTGACGAATGTGGCATCGACAATCTGAAATTTCACACTGCTCAAATCAAAGACGTCGGGCGGGTTCTGTGCGAAGACCTGCATGGACAGGCCAACAGCCAAAGTCATCAGCGTGGAGTTCACGATGTTCCTGACGGTAACATTCATTTGCAGTTCCTTGAAAAGAGTATGTGAAATTCAAATCGGGGCAAGTATACAAGGTTTACTAGAGCGGCGCTACCTGTTTCGCCTTCTTCATTCAGCGGCATATTCGTGGGACAGGATTTGGCCGGTTTGCCCGGACGATTCAAGCCGTCCCGCGTCCTGGCGGTAGGGCTCGGGCATGGCTCGGTCAATCCTGTTGTCCGGACCATGGGCTATTTCCTGTCCGCTGCCCAGGTCCATTCCTTACCCTTGACGTTCTTGGCTGTGCCTTCAATATGTGTGCCTGAGATTCGACCATGGTATTCGACAAATTTATTGTTCATCTCTATGTAGATCGCATCTCCATCCTGCTTCCATGTACCGTTCGTGTACGTCCCATTCTGATACGAATAATGCAAAGTGCCATCCGCCCAAAAATCGAAGATGTCGTTATCGCCATCGGTCTCCGTAACGGTCCAGGAACTCCCGGCAAGGCTTGGAACGGCTGATGGGTTCGAGTTCTGCGCGAAGGCCAGCATGGACAGGCCGGCTGCCAAAGCCAGGAGCACGGAGATTGCGATGCTCTTGACAGGAATATTCATTTGCTGCTCCTTGGAGAAACATGCGGCATTGAAATCGGGGCAAGTATACAGGGTTTCAGGGCAGCGATACCACTTGATTTGCCATCTTCCCCTGCATTCGATGCTACAATCTACGTATACGGCGGCAGTAGTTCAGTGGCAGAACGCCTGACTGTGGCTCAGGATGTCGTGGGTTCGATCCCCACCCGCCGCCCCAATTTTACAATCGCCGCAACAGCCCAACCTTCTCGAAATAGCCGATTTGCCGGGTCTCCGTGATCTCGAAAATCAAGAAGAACAAAAGGTTTGACGATGGGACCGCCGCGTTGCCGGAGTGGCTCACCCGGTTTGAGCCGCGCCGCGGCCTGAGCAACGGCCACCTGCAGACGATCGTGGCGAATTATCTTCCCCCGGCCGGCCTTCCGGCTGAGCGCCGTCTCGGAGATGGTGGAGGTGGACCCGGCCGATGGCAGCCGCGTGCTGTGCCATTGCCACTGGCAGCCGGAGCCGGGACGCGCCCGGCGGCTGACCGTGGTGCTGGTCCACGGGCTCGAAGGCTCGTCAGACTCACGTTACATTCAAGGCATCACCGCCCGGGCCTGGGACGCGGGCTGCAACGTTGTCCGCATGAACATGCGCAACTGCGGCGGCACAGAGGCTCTGACGCCCACACTCTACCACTCTGGGCTTTCCGGCGACGTGGGCGTGGTGGTGCGCCATTATGCCGGGCAGTTGGGCCTGGAGCGGGTGGCGCTGGCGGGCTACTCGATGGGCGGCAACCTGGTACTTAAACTGGCCGGCGAGTGGGGTAACCAGCCGCCCCTTTGCGCCGTTGCCGCCGTCTGCCCGGCCATCGATCTGGCTCCCGGCGCAGACGCCCTGCACGAGCCGGCCAACCGCCTCTATGAGTGGAATTTTCTTCGCGGCCTGATGGCGCGCTACGCCCGCAAGAAGAAACTGTTTCCGGGCATTTACGCGCCTGCCAGGGAATTCGGGCCGATTCGCTCCATCCGCCAGTTCGACGACAAGATCCTGGCCCGCTACTGGAACTTCCGCGACGCCGACGATTACTACCACCGCGCCGCCAGCGCCCGCGTAGTGGAGCGCATCGCCGTGCCCACGCTGATCCTGCACGCCCAGGACGACCCTTTCATTCGCCTGCTACCGGAGACCCGCGCCAAACTCCTCGCCAACCCGCACGTAACCTTCGTGGAGACCCGCCACGGAGGCCACTGCGCCTACCTTTCTCGCGAGCGCGGCAATGAGATTCACTGGGCCGAGGCGACCGTGATCCGGTTTTTGCTGGCTGTGACCGGGCAAGCGCATGGAAGCTGACTGGGAGTTCGAGGTGGGCGGGGATGCGCCGGTGATTGAGGCGCATTGGCCGGGGTTTGCCGACCTGCGCAGCAGTCCTGAACGCGCCTGGCAGTTGCCTGAGGCTGCTCAGCTCCCCGCATTGGCCGAGGCTCTGGCAAAGCTGAATGGGCTCGCATCGCCGGTGTGGACCTCAAAATGCGGCCTCTGGCCGCACCTCGCACCGGATGAATTCGACCCCGACGAGTTGGATGCGCCTCCCGGATGCGCCGACCACGCCATGGGCGGTTACATCGACCTGCTGCCCAGGAACGGCCAGCAATGGGCTCAGCCGGCCATGGCCGCCGCCGCGTGCCAACTGGTGTGCGGCCTTCTGCGCGCCGTTTCATTACGGTGCTGCCGCGTGGATCTCGTCATCCGCAGGGCATTCGCAACCCCGGAGCTGATGGGCCTTGGAATCACCGCATATCTGACCTCCTGCGGCGCGTCGAAAGGCAAGGCCACGGTTGCCTTTCAGGCGGCGCTGGCGGCATTTGTTGGTGCGTTCTGCGGCCACTCGACGTTAGAATGAAATGTACAGGGGCGAGTAGCTCAATCGGATAGAGCACCGGCCTTCTAAGCCGGGGGTTGTGGGTTCGATTCCCGCCTCGCCTACCATCCCTTCCACCCGTCTTCCGTGCTTGCGTACTCCGCGCCATATGCGCCACTAGCAAGAGAGACCGGGCATTCGCCCGGTCTCTCTTGCTAGTGGCCTGGTTAGTGTTAGTGGCGTTCAGTTGATGGTGTAAGTCGCCGAACTGACCGCGCTGGGCGACGAATAGCCGGGAGCCACTGCGATAGCCTTGATCGTCTGCGTAGTGGAGACAGTGATGTCCTCCACATTTCCCACACTTTGCGCAGACATGGGTTGTGGAATTACCGGATACTGCGTCGAACTGGTCGTTGGCGTACTTCCGTTGGTGGTGTAGTAGATGGTCGCATACGGATACGTTGTGCTGTTCAGCGTAACCACCTGCGCCGAGCTATACGTGCCGCCCGCCGGAGAGAAGGTTGGCGGAGCCAGTACCGAACCAGTCACCACAACCGTAATCGGAGTGCTTACGGTCACGCTATTCCCTGCTCCTGATCCGTTGTTGCCGTACTGGTTCACCGAGTACAGCGTATAGGTCTGGGTTGCCGTGGGGTAGATGGTCACGCTCCCGCTGCCGGACGTTAGCCTGACCGGACCGATCATGTCGATGTAATCGTAGGAGTCGCCGCTTACGCTGAAATTGAAGGTGACGGGCGACCCGGAGGATACGTTGGTTGCCGAAGCGGTAAAGCTGCTGATCGTCGGCGCGGAGCCGGTAGGCGCCGTGGCGGAATCCCAACCGGGATATGAAGGTGTCATCTGGATTACATCGAAGTCCGACGACGGGATACCGGCCAGGTTGGCCAAATCGCTGTCGTTCCAACGCGAATCGGTGGCGCCCTGGATGAAGAAGTAGCCGCCATTGTCGGCCATGATCATTCCATACTGCTGCAGTGCGGTCAGGATGGCCTGGTTGATCGTCGAATAGCCGGAGATGTTAAAGCTCGACTTCAACCGAACCCGCATCCCCTCCACGCTTGGCGCGCCATAGGTAGTGCCTGCCGCGTGACTGGCCGGTTCCACGAAATAGCCATCATTGGCGTCGTTCTTGGTTTGTTGCATGGTAAAGCGGATGGCGTGATTGATGTGCCCGGAAGCCGCCTCGTCGTACTTCACCAGCCCGGCCATTACCGACAATCCCGCGGCATCGGTCGAAGTCCAGCCCCAGGGCCGCATCTCGCCGTTTTGCATGTCCCAGATCGCCTCTTCCGAGGCGTCGTACAACCCATTGCAGCGATTGGTGTTGTACGTCTCATAGTCCCAGCAGGTCGCGCGGTCAAGCACGTTGGTATGAGAATCGGATTGGTAAGTATCCGGCCAGCCCGAGCAGTCGGCCGCGGCGCCTTCGATGGGAACGTTGTTGGGATACGGCGCCACAACATTGTCGCTCATACTTGCGTAGTCGTACACATAGATGGGCACCGAGGGGGTCTGAGAAGAGTCAACGATCATGAAGGGAATGCCGCCGTCATCGGGCGAGGACCCAAAGTTGACATGGGTGCTCAACCCGCTATAGCCGGCCGTAGTTTGAATGGCCGCATTATTGGGGTCAACAGCAGCGTTGGCGATGTTGGTGTTCCATAGAGTGGTCATGCCGGTCGCGGATTGGAAGGGAACAAATCCATTCAGATCCGCGGTGCCCGCTACGGAAGTACCAAGCGACATGCCGTCGCAGGTTCCAGAGGACCCCGAGTTGATGGTGTACGCCGCCGCGGCCACCGCGCTCTGCGAATAGCCGCTCGCCGTGGCCATGGCCTCCAACGTCTCAGAGGCAGAGACAGTGATCGCACTGGAGTACCTGGTCGAGCTAGTCGTCGGCGTAGTTCCGTTGGTGGTGTAGTAGATCGTCGAGCCGGAGGTAGAATCGCTGATAGTCACCGTCTGCGCCGAGGAATAAGTCCCAGCCGCCGGGCTGAAGGTGGGCGTAGCCGCTGGATTGATGGCATACGCTGCCGAACCCACAGCGCTTTGCGTATAGCCATTGGCTATGGCGATGGCCTCCAACGTTTCTGAGGCAGACACATTGATCGCCGAGCTATAGACGCTCGAGCCGGTCGTGGGCATGGTTCCGTTGGTGGTGTAGTAGATGGTGGCGCCGGTGGTCCCGTCGCCGATGGTTACCGACTGCGCCGAGGAATACGTGCCGGCCGCTGGGCTGAAGGTGGGCGTGGCTGCCGGCGGGGTGATGGCATAAACCGCCGAACCAACCGCGCTGTTGGCAAAGCCACTCGACGTGGCGATGGCTTCCACCGTCTGCGTGACGGAGACCGAGATGGGGCTGGAATACACCGCCGAACTGGTCGTCGGCGTGGTTCCGTTGGTGGTGTAGTAGATGGTCTCTCCGGCGGTCCAATCGCTGAGCGTCACCGTCACCGCCGAAGTATAGGTTCCGGCCGCAGGGCTGAAGGTCGGCGTGGATACCGTTGGTGTTCCCGAGGTTTTTAGTGCCACTATCACATTGACAAATGTATCCGCGGCACTTGCCGTCGCCGTTGCCGTCTGAGTTCCGGTTGCAATCACAACCTTATCCTCAGAGAAGCCGCTATCACCGCTGGAAGAATCCGTCATTTCGATATCTCCCAACCCTGACCCAGCCGTATAGGTTGTGGCGTTCCCGTTATCGCTAAAATAAGCGAAAACAAAATCGTCGGCATTCGTGGTTTGCGCGGAGGTGGACACGGTCAGCGCCGTGGCAGTCTGAGTTGAATTTCCCGTTTGGTCCACTGTCGCCGTTGCGCCCTGGACCTCGTAGATATGACAGTGGATGTTGTTCGCGGCGCTGATGTTACAAGTCACGGTATCGGCGCCGCTGCTCTTGGCGGTGGCTGCGTAAATGGCTGCCACCGAGTCTCCGGAAGTGCCCGCAGTCACGAGTTGAGTAAAGCTATTGCCCTGCGTGTCCGTTGGCGTATCGAGCGTCTCTGCGTCGTATGTGCTCACAGCTACCAGGATCAGGTTGCCTGACGTCACGTTGCTGTTAAATGCAACCGCAAGCGAAGTGGCGCTTCCGGTGGATCCGCTATTGTGTTGAACCGTTTTGATCGGCACGCTCGACGAGCCGATGGTATACGCCGCCGATCCCACTGCGCTGTTCGTATAACCACTGTGCGTGGCCATAGCCTCCAGCGTCTCCGTGGCCGAGACTGAAATCGCGCTGGAATACACCGCTGAGCTGGTGGTCGGCGTAGTTCCGTTGGTGGTGTAATAGATGGCCGCTCCGGAGGTCGAATCGCTGATGGTTACCGTCTGCGCCGAGGCATAGGTCCCGGCTGCCGGGCTGAAAGTCGGCGTGGCCGCCTGGAGCGTATACGCCGCTGAACCCACCGCGCTCTGCATATATCCGCTCGCCGTGGCGATGGCTTCCAGCGTCTCCGTGGCCGACACGCTGATTGCCGAGCTATAGACGGACGAACTGGTAGTCGGCGTGGTTCCGTTGGTGGTGTAGTAGATGGTTGCGCCGGAGGTCGAATCGCTGATGGTCACCGTTTGCGCCGAAGTGTAGGTTCCGGCCGCCGGGCTGAAGGTTGGCGTGGCCGCTGCCGAACCACTTCCCGATGATGCCTTAAGCGCTACGGTAAGAATATCCTGATCGTAGCCGGTGCTGCTTTTGTAGCACTGTCCATAGTAAGTTCCAGCGGTGGAGGCTAAACCGTCCTCCTCGAAATCAACCGCATAATTACTCGTAGTTATCCGCTGAGTCCAGGTAATTGGCGCAGTGCCGGCGGTAAATGTCTCCCCGGAAAGACCAACACACATCGTCCACAGCATGTCATTTGCGGCTGTGGTGTTGAAGTTGCCTGTGTTTACATCCGCTGCCCCCCAACTTGAATTCGCGGTCGACGCGGAAGCACTGGCGTCGAACGGAGAGGTAGTTATGTTTGCATACTCGGTTGCCGACATCCAGACAGGATCATAGTAGCCCGTTTCCGTGACAGATATCGTGATGCTCCCCGAAGCGGCATTGGGCAGAAGGTAAACACTTTCGTAACCGTTGTTGCCGGCATAATCTGAAATTACGCTCGCCGGCGTGCCAACCGAGGAGGTGACGGAAGACAAGGTAGCATCGGTGGTAAAGATGCCGATCACTAACGCATCGCCTGCCGTTACGCCGGAGAGCGTGCATGATGCGGTCTGGCTGTTGCCTTGACCTGCCGTGTACGAGTTGCACGACTGCACATAAGCCGGCGGGCCTGCTGAGCTGATAGTGTAGGCCGCCGAACCCACCGGGCTCTGCGTATACCCGCTGGCCGTGGCGATGGCCTTCACCGTCTCGGACGCCGATACGCTGATCGGTGAACTATAGACAGACGAGCTGGTCGTCGGCGTGCTTCCATTGGTGGTGTAGTAGATGGTTGCGCCGGAGGTTCCGTCGCTGATGGTCACTGTCTGCGCCGAGGAATATGTACCGGCCGCCGGGCTGAAGGTGGGTGTAGCTGCCTCGATGGCATAAACCGCCGAGCCCACCGCGCTCTGCGAATAGCCGGAAGCAGTAGCGATGGCCTCCAGGGTCTCGTTGACAGAGACGGTGATGGCGCTGGAATACACAGACGAACTGGTCGTGGGCGTGATTCCGTTGGTGGTGTAATAGATGGTCGCGCCGGAAGTCCCATCGCTGATGGTCACTGTCTGCGCCGAGGAATATGTTCCGGCCGCCGGACTGAAGGTGGGCGTGGCTGCAGGCAGGTTGATGGTATACGCCGCCGACCCTACCGGGCTCTGCGTATACCCGTTGGCCAAGGCGATGGCCTTCACCGTCTCTGTAACCGATACGGAAATAGGCGAGCTGTAGACGGTTGAGCCGGTAGTAGGCGTACTTCCGTTGGTGGTGTAGTAGATGGTCGCGCCGGATGTTCCATCACTGATGGTCACCGTCTGCGCAGAGGCGTATGTACCGGCCGCGGGGCTGAAGGTGGGCGTGGCCGCTGCCGGCAGGTTGATGGTATAGGCCGCGGAACCCACCGGACTCTGCGTATACCCGCTGGCTAATGCGATGGCCTCCAACGTCTCGGTAGCTCCCACCGTGACCGGCGAGCTATAGACGGACGAGCTGGTCGTAGGCGTGGTTCCGTTAGTGGTGTAATAGATGGTCGCGCCCGAGGTCCCATCGCTGATGGTCACCGTCTGTATCGAGGTATACGTCCCGGCCCCTGGACTGAAGGTGGGCGTGGTTGCCTCGATGGAGTAGGCCGCTGAACCCACCGGGCTCAGCGTATATCCGGAAGCGATGGCGACGGCCTTCACCGTCTCATTGATAGAGACCGTGATGGCGCTGGAATACACGGTCGAGCCGGTGGTGGGCGTGGATCCGTTAGTTGTGTAGTAGATCGTAGCACCGGAGGTCCCATCGCTGATGGTCACCGTCTGCGCCGATGTATATGTGCCGGCAGCAGGGCTGAAGGCCGGAGTGGCTGCCTCGATGGCGTATGCCGCCGAACCCACCGGGCTCTGTGTATACCCGCTGGCCGTGGCGATGGCCTTCAGCGTCTCGTTAACAGAAACGGTTATAGGGCTGGAGTACTTTGTCGAGCTGGACGTGGGCGTGGTTCCGTTGGTGGTGTAATAGATTGTTGCGCCGGAGGTCCCATCGCTGATGGTCACCGTCTGCGCCGAGGTATAGGTACCGGCCGCGGGGCTGAAAGTGGGCGTGGCTGCCTCGATGGCGTAAGCCGCCGAACCGGTTGCGCTCAGCGTATATCCGGAAGCGATGGCCACGGCCTTCACCGTCTCGTTGACAGAGACCGTGATAGGGCTGGAATAGACCGTCGATGTGGTCGTTGGCGTGCTTCCGTTAGTGGTGTAGTAAATGTTGGCGCCTGAGGTGGAATCGCTGATGGTCACCGTCTGCGCCGCGGCATAGGTTCCAGCCGCGGGGTTGAAGGTGGGCGTGGCTGCCGCCGGCAGATTGATAGTGTAAGCCGCCGAACCTACCGCGCTCTGCGTATAGCCGCTGGCTGTTGCGATAGCCTCAATTGTTTGTGAAGTAGAGACCGGGAGAGGCGAACTATAGACGCTGGAGCTGGTCGACGGCGTGGTTCCGTTGGTGGTGTAGTAAATCGTCGACCCGGAGGTCGAATCGCTGACGGTCACGGTCTGCGGCGAAGTATACGTCCCGGACGCCGGGCTGAAGGCCGGGGTGGCCGCAGGAGTAGTCGGCGCAGGCTTGAGCGCGACGGTTATGATGCTGGTATCATAGCCGGTGCTGCTTTTGTAGCACTGCCCGGTATAAGATCCCGCCGAGCCGGCCACGCCATATTCCACGAAGAGAACCGGGCTGGGAGCCGTATTCGAAATCTGAGTCCAGGTAATGGGTGCAGTGCCAACGCTGAACGTCTCTCCTGACAGGCCAGCACATAACGACCACAGCATGTCCGATGCGGCTGTGGTGGTGAAGCTACCTGTGGATATCTCTGAGGCAGCCCATACATTCTGCTGACCGGTACCAGTTACGTCCAACGGAGAAGAGGTAGCGACGTTGGAAAACTCGGAAACGGAGATATAGACAGGATCGTAGTAGCCTGTTTCGGTGGCTGATACCGTGATGTTTCCCGAAGAGGTATTGGCCAGAAAATAGGCGTAAGTGTAACCATAGCCGTTGTCGTTGAAGGCGGGAATGGCATTCGCCGGCGTTCCGGATGAGGCGGTGACGGAGGACAAGGCCGAATCTGTTGTCCAGACGCCAATGACCAGCGTATGCCCCGCGCCTACTCCGGAGAGCGTGCAGGATGCGGTCGCGCCGCTCCCACCGCCGGCTGTGTACTGGTTGCACTGCTGAACATATGCCGGGGTTGCGGCCGAAGCCACCGTGCTGCCCGCACAGAATGCGAAGAGGAGGAGGAAGAGGCTGATAAAGCACAAGGCCTTCGAGTGAAGGCGGGGCTTCATCCCGATGGAGAGGGACCGGCTGGAAACCATGATGTGCTCCTTTGCGCCCGACGAGCTTAGGCTTTCGTCAGACCACGCGAATTAATTACGGAGAAACACATTACTTTATTTTTCTTATTTCATGCAAGCATTTTTTAGTGATTCTGGCCGTTATTAGAAATCCCACAACTGTAAGATTAAAAAACGAATAGAATCAATTGGTTACCAAAATTACCAAAGTAATCTTCCGTTGCAGAACCCGAATTCGGATTTACCTGAGAGCGCCAGGCAATCTGCATCCGTTGGCGCGGCGTGGCCGCAAGAAGCCGGCTGACCTGGGGCCATTGCATTATCAGGCAGACATTACGATAGCAACAGCCGAGCGCCAGTATGCCTACCTGTACGTCTGCGCGGAACGCTCTGCCAGCTTGACCTCCATGGCCACTACACAGTTGCGCCCGTTGCTCTTGGCTCGATACAGGGCGGTATCGGCGGCATGGAGGATGGCTTCATAGTCGGCAGGGAAGCCGGAGGCCACGCCAAAGCTGGCGGTCACCTGGATCACTGCCTCTCCGTCATGGATGCGCGCCGTCTCCACTGCAACGCGGAACTGTTCCGCGCGGGAGCGCGCGTTGGCGAAGCTCGAACCGGGCAGAATGAGCAGAAACTCTTCGCCGCCGTAACGGCCCGCCCAGTCGTAAGTTCGCACCGAGCGTTGAAAAATCGCGCTGATCTCCTTGAGGACCAGGTCGCCGGAAAGGTGGCCGAAGTTATCGTTGACGTCCTTGAAGTGGTCCAGATCGACCAGGATCACGCTCAGTGGCACGCCGTCGCGGCGCGAGCGGTCCACCTCCCGATGCAGGCGTTCAGTGATGACGCGGTAATTCCACAGTCCGGTCAGGCCATCGTGCTCTGCATTGTGGCGCATCTGTTCGCGGGTGCGGAACAGTTCAGCCTTTTCGCGCTCCAGGTCCTCGGTCCGCTGCTGGACCGCCAGCTCCAGTTGCCGCTTCTGCGTTACCAGCACACGGACGCGCCAGCGCCACACGAGCGTTATAACGCCCAGCGTCATCAAGGCCGATGCCAGCTCGATCCACCAGCCCTGCCACCAGCGCGGCGTGATGGTGAACGAAAACTCATCGACCGGAGAGGCGGCGCCGCTGGAGGCGTCCACCGCCGCCGCCTGAAACTGGTAAGAGCCAGGCGCCAGGCGCGGATAGCGAAGGCTGTTTTCTCCGGTTTCCACCCACTCCGTCTCCAGCCCCAGCAACCGGTAGCGGATGCGGAGATGCCGTTCGTCGCGAAAGCTGAGAGAGGCCATGGAGATTTCAAGGGGGCTGGCACTCCAGAGAACCTGGCCTCCGTTGGCGATAGACGAGGCGCCGAAGGTGACTTGCGAAAAGACCGGGGGGGATGGCGGCCCTGACGGTACGGCATTGGGATCCTTCATGTGGGAAAGGCCGCCGGAGGTGCCGATCCACATGCTGCCGTCCTTGTCCTCGGTCAACGCAGCACTGTCGCAGTCGTTCCAGATCAGGCCCTCGTCCTGTGTGAAGCTGCGCCAGGTGCGGCCGTCGAAAACGCTGATACCGGCATCCTGGCCCACCCATAACCAACCGCGGTGATCCACGTAGAGCGACACCGTATCCTCGGAGAGCAGTTTCGGCCGGCTGATCTGCTCAGATTCAGCCACCCGGTCGCCGTTGATCCGCAGGCGCATGACCCCATAAAAATCTCCCGTAACCCACACGTTACCCGCCCGGTCTGTAGCGACCTGATCGAGCCTGGCGCCCAAACGCCCGAGATCGATGTGCCGCCAAACGGTTCCATCCAGCCGGTAAAGGCCCTGATCCGATGCGGTCCACAGGCGGTTTGCGGAATCCAGGCTCATATCCCTGAAATGCTGCCGGGGGTTGGCGAAAGCCGCATCCTCCACCAGTTGTGGGGAGCTGTCCCTGGCCTGCGTATCCATCACGTAAAGCCCCCTGGCCGTGGCCAGCCATACACGATGCGCGCCGTCGCTCAGAATGGAATAAATCGCCGGTGTCTTCCATTGCCTTCCGGCCAGCGTCCTGGGATTAATGCGGACCAGGTTTCCGGCCGTGCTGCCCATCCAGATGCTGCCATCCGCACTTTCCGCCAGCGAGACTGCGCGGACCGTCTGAATCCCGGGCGCCTGCCAAACCCTGGGTGTGCTTTCTCCGGCGGGAAGGTAATCGAGACCTGATTCAGTGCCGATCCACAGCCGACCATTCCTGTCTCGCAGCATGGCCCAGATAATGTCGTCACTCAACCCATCGGCAATCGTGTAGGCTTCCCATCGATCCTGCCCCAGCCAGCGCATCAGCCCATGGCCCGCAATTCCGATCCAGATCGAACCCTCGCGGTCGGCAAACAATACGGAGAGATCGAAGCGTGGGAGGCCGTTGCGCCCAGTAACCATGCGCCATTGCCCCCCCACCCAAGACCCGAAAGCCGGCCCCTGGGTGGCCAGGACGTGACCCTCCGCGTCTTCCGCGAGTGCGACGTATTGTAAGGATGCGGAGCGGCCAGGAAGCTCGTGTAGCTCAAAACGGCCTTCGCCGGGCAGCACTTCTGCCAAGTGCGAGGAGCCGCGCACCCAGATGTGGCCGTCGCGGGCAAGGAGCAGATGCTGCCACTGATCCTCGGGGAGATGGAGTGCGGCGCGCATGTGCGTGGTCTTCCCATCCTTTAATTGGCACAGATCGGTGTCGCAGCCGTACCATAGCGTTCCGCCCGGCTCGGCCAGCACGCTCCATATCGTCCTGCCCTCCAGACGCATAGGCTCGGCCACCCATCTATCGGGTTCAATCCGCCGCAGCAGATAAGAGCCGCCCTGGTCTGCCAATGCCACCTGGTCCGGGGCGATGGCGGCGAAGGCCGTCCCGATGTGCTGCGAGAATTGGTTGATCGGCGCCGGAGGGCGAACCTCGGCGAAGCTGCCATCCCGCCGCTGAAAATAGATTGCGGTATCGCTCCCTACCCACAGCGTTCCATCCGGTCCAAGGTAAAGGTTCAGGATGTACCGGGCGCGTATCCCCTTGGAGTCGCCATACAAGCGAAATTGTGCGCCATCGTAGCGATAGAGGCCATTCTCGGTGCCCACCCAAAGGTAGCCTGTACGGTCCTGCGCAATGCAGTTGACATTCAGGTCGCTCAGCCCCTCGGTGTATTCGCGAAAACTGTAGCGCTGAGCCAGGCATGCGGGCGCAAATAAGCTCAGCACGACCAGGCCGCACAACCAGGTCCTGAAGATGCTTCTCAGCTTCTGCTTCACGTTTCGCAAACGAGCCTTTCCAAGTGGATTTAGTTCACTATATACCCGAATAGCGGACGGAAAACCGCGGAAATAGTAATGGAGTTGCATAACCCGGAGGGGCGAAAAACCCGTCTAATCACAAATAAGCGTTGCTTCGGGAAAGGCTTGCGCGTGGTCTTCGGAATCCGGCCCGGCAGCCGCGCCGTCTGTGAGCCGCGCCGCAAAGAACAGCTCCACCTGGGCCAGCACCTCCGCCCCGGTGCGGGCCTGGTAGATGGCCGCTCGCAGCTTTGCGCCGCCCGGCACGCCGTGGGTGAACCAGGTGGCAAACTGCTTCATCTTGCCGGCCGTCTCGCCCAGGCGCGCGGCGCGGGGCAGGTCCTTGGTGGCTTCGGCCTCATCCAGCAGCATCTGAAAGTAGGCGCGAATCATGCGGTAGCGGTCCTCGATCGTGGGCCGCTCGTAGCTGCCGGTTGCCGTGTACTGGGCAATCTGGCGGAAAATCCACGGGTTGGCCGGCGCCGCGCGGCCGATCATCACCGCGTCGCAGCCGGTCTGGGCCACCATGGCCGCCGCGTCCTCCGGGGTGCGAATGTCGCCGTTGCCGATCACCGGAATCCTCACCGCCTGCTTCACCTGGGCGATCCACTCCCACTGCGCCTGGCCGCTGTAGCCCTGCTCGCGGGTGCGGGCGTGCAGCGCCACGGCGTTCAGCCCCTCGGCCTCGGCCATCCGCGCCAGCTCCACGCACACAATCTGCTGCTCGTTCCAGCCCATGCGGAACTTGACGGTGAAGGGAATCGTCACCGCCTTGCGCACGGCGCGAAAGATCTCGCCGATCCTGGGCAGGTCGCGCAGCAGACCCGAGCCGCCATTGCAGCCCACCACCCGCTTGGCCGGGCAGCCCAGGTTCAGGTCCACCAGGTCGAAGCCCGTCTCCTCCACAATCCGCGCCGCTTCGGCCAGGGTCTCCGCATTGGACCCGAACAGTTGCGCGCCGATGGGGTGCTCGTCGTCGTAGAAGGTCAGATAGCGCCGCCGCTTGCGTCTCCCGCATCCGCGCCAGCCCGTCGGCCGAAGTGAACTCGGTCATCAACAGCCCGCAGCCGGACTGCGCATTGGTCACCGCGGCATCAATCGCGCGCCCCGATCCGCAATAAGGTCCGGACAGTCTGAACCGGGCGCCGCGGTGGCAGTGAACAGACTGGCATGGCGAATAAAGCGCCGGAAGACCGTATCCGTGACCCCGGCCATGGGAGCCAGCACGGTGGCCGGAGTCACCACCACCGTCCCCAGGCGCACCTCCGCCGGTACCCGCGCCTCGGCGGGCATGGCGTGCTCCCTGGGGTTGTCCCAGTCCTTCTTCACGGTAAAGCCCTTGCCAGCCATAAAAACACCTGAGCTTTTAGCTGCCAGCTTCCAGCCTCCAGCTATTTCGAGCCTCCGAACGAAGTTGGGCCTCCGCTGCAGCGGAGGCCCAATCGTCCCTGCCGTTGCCTGGCTCGCCGGTTACTTGGCCGCCGTCGCCTCGTCGGCCTTGGCATACTTGCGGCGGAACCGCTCCACGCGGCCCGCTGTATCCACCAGGCGTTGCTTGCCGGTAAAGAAGGGGTGGCAAGCCGAGCAAATTTCCACATGAATGTCGCCCTTATGGGTCGACCGGGTCTCAAAGTTGTTCCCGCAGGCGCAATGAACGCGCACCGCGGCGTAATTGGGATGAATCTTTTCCTTGGGCATCAACAAACCTTTCCTGCGATTCTTCTATTGTAGGGGGATTGGGAGGGTTTAGCAATTGCGCTGCTACTGCGCCAGCGCCTTCTGGATCCCCGCCTCCACCAGCGGCGTCATGATCGCGTATCCGGCCGAGTTCGGATGCACGCCATCCCCGCTCAGCTTTGCGGGCAACCCGCCACGTTCGTCCTTCATTGCCGAGTAGAAGTCCACATAGACGTAACCCATTTCCGCTGCGTAGTTGCTGATCCATGCATTCAGCTCGACAATTCTGGGCGAAGGATCCATCTCCTGATGCCAGGGGAAGTCGTAGGCCGGCAGCACCGAGCACAGCACCACCTGAATGTGGTTGGCCGTGGCCAACTCGACCATTGATATCAGGTTGCCTGCCGACTCCTCCAGCGTCATCGGTCCTGTGTTTTCGGCGATATCGTTGGTGCCGGCCAGAATCACCACCACCCTGGGTTTGAGATCGATCACGTCCTGGCGGAAGCGCAGCAGCATCTGCGGAGTGGTCTGGCCGCTGATGCCCCGGTTGATGTATGGCATGCCGGGAAACGAACCCCAGCGGCCCTCAATCTTCCAGGCTTGAGTAATGGAGTCGCCCATGAAGACCACGCGGTTTTCGCCTGCGGCGGGTGGACCCAGAGCCAAGTCAGCCTCCTTGAACTTGCCCAACCAGGGCCAGTCGAGCTTGGCGTTGTACTCATTCGTTTTCTGCTCCACGGATAGCGACTGAGGGGCAGGCGCGGGTGTAGCTTTGATCTCACCGGCAGAGGCATGAGCCTGCGCCACAAGAGTGGAGGCTGACAGCAGCCCGGTGAAGGCCAGCAATCGCAAAGCGGTGGGCAAAAGATCTCGACTCAAGGTGTGGTTTTCCTCTCTTTGCGGGCAATATCATCGATCTCCCGCGCGCCTTCGATTATAGGCAATTGCCCCTTCAGCCGGCCGCGATATTCCCATAGTTATGCCGCATGCGAACCATCAAGCATGCGCCTGACTTTACCGCCTCAAAACTATATCTGCTTTGCTATCTTAGCTTGCATCTCTTCCAGCGAGACCCCTTTTGTCTCCGGATAGAAGAAGGAAACTACAAAGAGTTGTAATACCATCATGAAGGAAAAGAGAGCGAACGGCATACCTCCTGATTTAGCCGCTACAACCGGGTAGATGCCGGAGACCAGCGCGTTCATCAGCCAGTGGGTGAAACTTCCGAGGCCGGTGCCTTTGGCCCGCACGTCCGTGGGAAATACCTCGCTCAGATAGACCCAGATGACCGCCCCCTGCGAGAAGGCAAAGAAGCCGATAAAAGCGATGAGCAGCCACACCAGGAAATTATGGTGGAGGCCGGTAAAGAAGATCTCCGCAACGCCGCCGAGACAGATCGCGGTTCCCGCCGCGCCGATCATGAGCATGCGCTTCCGCCCCAGCTTGTCAATGACCGACATGGCGACCATAGTGAAGAGAAAGATTGTAGCTCCCACTGCTACGGCTTGCAAATTGCTGGAAAGAGTATCGAAGCCCGCCTGCGCGAAAATATCATTGATGTAATAAAGGATGGCATTGATTCCCGATAACTGGTTGAACATGCCGATGGAGATAGCGAGGAAGATGGGCAATCTGTGCACCCTTGAAAAGAGCCGATGGTGGGAGGTCTTTTCTTCAGCATCCCTGGCCAGAATCATCTGCCGCAGCAGGCTCTCGCACTCGCTCCCGGAGATTGTGCGCAGTACATTCCCGGCTTCAGCTTCCCGTTTCTGTTCCACCAGCCATCGCGGACTCTCGGGAATTGCCAGTGTAAGAATACCAAAGAGCAATGCGGGAATGGCGCTCACGCCCAGTTTCCAGCGCCATTCAAGAGCGCCAAGCGAGGCCAGGCTGAGAAGATAGTTGGAAAGATAGGCGAGAAGAATTCCGCCGCAGATATTGAACTGAAACAGGCCTACTAACCGGCCGCGCCACTTAGGAGGCGATATCTCCGCTATATACATAGGACCAGCAACCGAAGAACCGCCGATGCCTATACCGCCGATAACCCGAAACGACACCAGGGCAAACCAATTCCAAGCCAACGCACAACCTAATGCCGATATAAGATAGAAGGCGGCCAGCACCAGCAACGTCCGCTTTCGCCCCCATCTGTCCGCCGGGCGGCCGACAAAGGCCGCACCCAGAATCGTGCCCACCAGAGCGCTGGAAACCGTCAGTCCCAACATGGAAGGGGACAAGCGATAGATAGCCGTCAGACTCTGCGTAACTCCCGAGATAACCGCCGTATCGAATCCGAAAAGGAGGCCGCCCAAGGCGGCAACAAGCGCGCTCAGCGCAAGAAGGACCTTTGCCTGACTCGTGGCTCTATCGCCGCTACCTTCCATGCGCTATCGCATCCTCAATTAAATCCATGAGCGAGTGTATCAAAAACAGGTGCGACTCCTGCGCGCGGTATCCATATGGTTCCCCCGTTGCCGAAAGCCGAAGCCCGCAAGCGGTGCATTGCCAGCCCCCGAAGCGCAGGGCGCAAGCCATGCCTGTCTTGCCTGATTTTCCCGGAATGGCGCATCGAAACAAACAGTGCGGCCGGCTGCGCCCGCGCACGGACTCAGTGGCGGCGATAGGCGGCAGAGAGAGCCGTGTCTTTTTTCCACAATTGGAGCCGGATGACGCACCGGTACGCTCCCGCGACAGTTGCGCTAGTCTTGATTGCAAATGAGTGATTGCACGATCTGCGATGGCGTAGGGCTGGTCCAGGTGGTCGATGACGCCGGCCACTGGGTTTCCCGCCCCTGCGAGTGCCAGGAAATGGTTCGCGAAGAGCGCCGCCTGGCCGCCGCGCATATTCCCGAGCGCTACCGGCATTGTTCCCTGGACTCTTATGAGACCGTCTTTCGCGGCCAGTACGGCCCGTCGGCCTTTAAGAACCGTCATGCGGCCGACAAGCCTCAGGCCGACCCATCGCTGGGCCGCGCCCTGATGATGGCGCGCTCGTATGTCAAGGAATACCCCACAGATAAGGATCGCAAAGGGCTGCTGTTCACGGGATCCATCGGCGTGGGCAAAACCCACCTGGCCGTGGGCGTGCTCAGCCGCCTGGTGCAGGAGTATGGCGTCAAGGGGCTCTTCTGTGACTATCGCGAGCTGCTCAAAAGCATCCAGAACAGCTACAACCCGCAGGTTCAAACCACCGAACTGGAACTGCTCAAGCCGGTCTTTGCCGCCGAGGTGCTGGTGCTGGACGATTTGGGAGCGCAGAAGCCCAACGAATGGGTATGGGATACGGTGGCCCTCATCCTGAATACCCGCTACAACGACAAACAGAGAACCATCATCACCACCAACTACAAAAACCTGCCGGCCGGCGGAGGGGAGAAGACCGACGCCGAACGCGCCGCCCGCGAGCAAACCCTGGGCGACCGCATCGGCGACCGCATGCGCTCCCGCCTGACCGAGATGTGCATCCCTGTCGAAATTACCGGCGTAGACTTCCGCGAATTGGTCAAGGGCAGGCTGCCGCGGTAATTCCAGAGCTCAATCATCTGTATCGATTCGATACACCTGGAGCCGCCCCAGCGGCTCAGAACACCCAAAGACTGCACAGCAGCACCAGCATGGCCGCGATGGTCATGGTCTGGTAGGCCAGATCATCCCGCCGCCGGGTTGCGGAAAAACGCAGGTGAGTGACGGCAGAGAGGTGGATGCGGTTTGGGGGGAGGGTTGCATTGTGCGGCTGCCTTTCTGTGCCTTGCAGCTAGGATTACGGATGAGGTGCGGCGCCGGTTCCCTGTGCGCTTGAATCTTTAGACGCCGTACATCTGCCGGGGTACCCGGCAGGAGATGCGGATTCGAAAAAATTGCGGCACTGCAATCCATATCGGCCAATGGCGAAAAAGTGTACCTCAATTAACAGGAACGGGGGGTGCAGCAGTATTCCTTCGGTAACGGGTGTAAAATTTCGTTCGTGAACAATGGTCCCGATATTGATCTCTCTCCTCCCGCCCAGGCGCAGGAACGCAGCCGGCTGCCACTGGGCCTGGCTGTGGCGGCCGCCGTGGTGGCGGCTGTTGTCGTGGTGCTGGTTCTCGTGCACCCCAAGCCCATGGCAAAGGTGACGCCCATCTCCGCGGCTCCTGACCCCTACGCGGCCAGCTTGCCCATCACCGGCCTGGCCATGAGCGAGTCTTCCAACCTGGCCGGCGGCAAGGTTACCTACCTCGACGGCCACATCGCCAACACCGGCGGCCGCACTGTGACCGGAGTCACCGTGCAGGTGCTGTTCCGCGACTCCGCCCACGAAGTGGCGCAGAACGAGACCCTGCCGCTTAAGCTCATCCGCATGCGTGAGCCCTACGTCGATGTTGAGCCGGTCTCCGCGGCCCCGCTCCAGCCCGGCGGCGAACACGATTTCCGCCTCATCTTCGACGTGGTTTCACGCGATTGGGACGGCGCCTACCCTGAGGTGCGCGTGATCCAAGTGGAGTCAAAATAGCATTCTCGGCAATGTTCCGGACTCGTGCCCTCTGGTTTTCCAGCCGGGAGCAGTTATTATTGCCCCATTTTCCCTAACCGGGAGTCCAATTGAAATAACAGAACGTTCCAGCGGAGGATGCGATGGCCAGATGCGATGCGGGATTCGAGAGCAAACGGAGACTGGTAATGTGCGCGCTCCGTCTTGGTGTGCTGGCGCTTGCCGCCATGGGGTTGGCCGCCGGCCAGGAGGCTCGCGAAGCCAAGCCAAAGGTCAGTGAGAAGCCGCTTACCGCCGAGCAGCTTGCGGTCTACCGGGCAGTCCTGGGCAATTGGATGGCGCAGGAGATGCCTGCGCTCAACCTGTCTGCCCAGACTGTTCCGCTGGAAACCACCGGAGCCTTAGGCGATGAGGAATGCGCCAAGGGTTTGGATCTGGAACCGGCTTTGCCCAACGTCGTCCATCGCTTTCGGCAGCAGGACCTGCCGCAGTTGGGGCCGGCCAGGACCTTCACGCTCGTCGACCCCGACCGGCAGAGGAAAGAAGTTCGCGACAACGATCCTGAGAAGACCATTGGCGAGGGAAGGTCGATTGAAGACGCGGTGCGCAATGGATTCGCCCACGGCCTGGTCACGCTGAGCGAAATCAACTTCGACAAGGAGCACAAGCACGCCATCGTTTCCTTCAGCTTCTTCTGCGGCTCGCTCTGCGGCAACGGCGGTACCGCCGTCCTTGAGAAGGTGGACGGCGCATGGCAACGCAAGAGCAACTGCCACAACTGGATATCGTAAAGTCTTCCTGATAACTCGGATTTGAACGAAGGGTGTGGGCTTTGCGCGCTGCCGGGTAGAATCATCTCTGTATGCATCCGATCAACCCAAACCCGGCCGCCGAAACCATCCCCAAGACGATCCTTAACGGCAGCCGCTTCGTCCGCGCCTGTCTGCGCCGCCCCGTCGACCGCACGCCGGTCTGGTTTCTGCGCCAGGCCGGCCGCTACATGCAGGAGTACCGCGACGTCCGCAAGCACCACACCCTGGTGGAAATCTGCAAGCAGCCTGATCTGGCCGCCGAAGTCACCATCACCGCCGCCGAGAAACTGGGCGTGGACGCGGCCATCATCTTTGCCGACCTGCTGCTTCCACTGGAACCCATGGGCCTGGACTTTGAGTTCCAGGCCGGCGAAGGCCCGGTGGTCCACCATCCCGTGCGCACCGCCGAGGATGTCCGCGCCCTGCGCACCGACCGCGCCGAGGAGCTGGCTTATGTGGCCCGCGCCATCGAGAAGGTCGCAGCTCACTTCTGCAACCGCCTCGGCATCATCGGCTTTTGCGGAGCGCCCTACACGCTGGCCAGTTACATGATCGAGGGAGGCGGATCAAAGAATTACATCCAAACCAAGCAGATGATGTACCGCGACACCACTGCGTGGCGCGGGCTTTTGGACAAGATCGTCATCGTATTGATTGAGTACTGCCGCCTCCAGGTCCAGGCAGGCGCCGACGTTATACAAATTTTTGATAGTTGGGTGGGTTCGCTGGGCCTGGCCGACTATCGCGAGTACGCCTTCGAGGCCTCCAAACGCCTGGTTCGCTCCGTGCAGCAGATGGGCGTGCCGGTCATCTACTTTGGCGTCGAGACCGCGGGGCTGCTGGGGGAGATGGCCTGCACCGGCGCCGACGTGATCGGCCTGGACTGGCGACAGCCCCTCGATGTAAGGCTGGCGCGCCGTCGGCCATGGCCACGCCGTGCAGGGCAACCTGGACCCCATCACGCTCTTTGCGCCCCTTGAAGTGCTGGAACTGCGCGTCAGGGAGATTTTGCGCGCCGCTCAGGGCTGTCCGGGGCATATTTTCAACCTTGGCCATGGCATCGTCCCCGGTACGCCTGTAGAAAACGTGCAGGCCGTGGTGCGCATGGTCCGCGAGTTCCGCCCGGAGGAAGCAGCGCGTGGCTAAACAAGCCGTTCTTTTGCTGGCCCACGGAACCCCGGAGACCGTGGAGCAGATTCCCGAGTACTTACGCAACGTGGTCAGCGGCCGCCCACTCCCCCAGCAGGTCATCGATGAAATCCAGCACCGCTATGCCCTTATCGGCCGCAGTCCGCTCACCGAAATCACCTTCCAGCAGGCCCGCCTGGTAGAAGCGGAACTGGCCGTTGAAGGCCCCGCTGTTCCCGTCTATGCCGGCATGCGTAACTGGCGCCCCTACATACCCGATGTGGTTCGCCAGATGCGCGCCGATGGCGTTGAAGAGGCAGCGGTCGTTTGCCTGGCCCCGCAAAACTCGCGCACTAGCGTGGGCCTCTACCGCCGCGCCGTGGAGGCTGAAGCCGCCAGCCTGCACATCGACTTTACTGAGGGCTGGGCGACGCATCCGCTCCTGGCCGAAGCCTTTGCCGAGCGGCTCCGCCCGGTCTTGAGCCAACTGAGCGAAGAGACAGGCGCGCCGGTTCCTGTTCTTTTCACGGCCCACAGCGTCCCCTGCCGCACCGTGCAGGCTTCCGCTGACGGCCAGAGCGAGGACACCCAGCCCCGCCTTTGGCCGGGACAAGGCGCCGACCCATACGCCGAGGAGGCCCGCCGCACCGCCGCTCTGGTCGCCGAGCGCGTCCCAGGCATTCCCCAATGGTGGTTTGCCTTCCAGAGCCAGGGCGCCAGCGGCGGCCCCTGGATCGGGCCCACCGTGGAGCAGACTCTCGACGAAATCGCCGCCTCGGGCGTCCCCACGCTGCTCCTCCAGCCCATCGGCTTTCTCTGCGATCACATTGAGATTCTCTACGATGTGGATATTCTCTTTCGCGGCTACGCATCCAAACTCGGTATCCGCCTGGAGCGGCCCGAGTCGTTGAACGCTTCTCCCACCCTCGCCAGGGCAGTCGCGGACCTGGCGCGCCAGGGGCTGGCACGATTGCAGGCTTCAGCAGCCTGATCCATGCGACAGAACACAGCGAGCAGAAACCACTTTCGCGCCCGCCGCTGATTACCAAGGTGCCGGATTGCGGTGGAGATTCTATTCTGCAGGATGCTTTGTCCGATAAAGTGACTGTTTGGGTGATGGAGTGGGAGATTGCCTGAATGGCAGGGATCTTGTGGCAATAATCAGAGCCTTCGGATAGAATCCAGTTGAGCATTCAGCTCAACCATTTTAAGCGGTACTGGATTACCGGGAAGTCGTGGTTGCCGTCCAGTCCAGGCGTTCAACGCAAACTGTGGAAAGGAAAACTGGCATGTACTGCACAAGATGCGGGCACAGTCTGCAGCGGATGCAACGCAGAGGCTTCCTGCAAAAAAGAGTCTATCCCCGGTTCGGTTACTATCCCTGGCACTGTCCCTACTGCCGGGAACCCATGATACTCAAAAAGCAGCATGAAAACAAGAAGCATCGCATCCGGGAATCGACCGCCGATTAAATCAGCAGCCTCTACCCGATTTATAACCAGTCTCGTCAATAACTACAATTTCACAAGCCGCACTATAAACTGCGTATAGCCATAATCAATAAACCGCTCCATTGATCCTCTAACTGCACACGACCGTCCCCAATCATCCCTCCTCGCATCGTTCCCTGGCATAATTCCAGGCGGAAAATGGCGGCTGTCCGGCATCCGGATCATCGGTCACGATGAATGGGTCCGGTCCAAAACCCGCGTACTGCGCGTACCGTTCCGCCGCCGTTCCATCCGCTGTAACCTCATCCTTGAGAAACTCATCTACTTTGCGTTTGCACGCCGCAATTGCCTCGTCCAGAGTGGCGAAATCGCCCAGCTTATATCGTTCGCTCTCGTCCATGTAGTGGTAGTTATCATCCACATAGACCTTATAAGTATGCCGCGTATTCGCCATATTGCTTCTTTCTGCAATCTCCATGCTTAACTGACCAGCCCAGCATACAAGGTATGGCTGGAACTGCGTACCGCGCTGGCGTCCGGATCAACCAGTCCGCTTCAGGAACGGAAAAAGTTCCTGGCCAGGAAAAGCACATTCGCCGGTCGCTCCGCCAGCCTGCGCATGAAGTAGGGATACCACTCGCGGCCAAAAGGAACGTAAACGCGCACCCTGTAGCCCTCGCGAACCAGCCTGCGCTGCAGGTCGCGGCGCACTCCATATAGCATCTGAAACTCGAAGCGGCTGGGGTTGATCCCGCACTGGCCTGCAAACGATTTGGCTGCGGCGATCATCTTCTCGTCGTGGGTGGCCAGGGCATGATAGACGGGGCTGGCCAGCAGCATCCGGCTCAGAAGGACGAAGTTCGCGTCCACATCAGCCTTGCGCGGAAAAGCCGCCTCCGCCGGCTCCTTGTACGCTCCCTTGCACAGCCGCACCCGGATGCCGTCGGCCAACAGTAGTTCGACGTCGGCCTGCGAGCGGTAAAGGTAGGACTGGATCACGATTCCAATCGCCCCGCGCAACTGGGGGCGCGCGTGCAGCCGCCGCACTATATCCAGCGTCACCTGGGTCAGCCGCGAGTCCTCCATATCGATGCGGACAAAGTTACCCTTCGCTGCGGCATGCCCAGCCAGGCTTTCGGCAATCGACTCGGCCAGCTCAGGAGATTGCTCCAGCTCCATCTGGGTCAGCTTCACGCTGATGTTCGCGTCGAGCTTGCGCGCGGCAATCGCATCCAGCAGTTGGTGGTAGACCTCGGCGGCCCGGTGCGCCTCCGCCTCTGAGGTAACGCTCTCGCCCAGCGAGTCCAGGGTCACGGCCATGCCCTGCCGGTTGACGGCTTCGGCCACGCGCAGGGCGTCCTCGATCTCCATGCCGGCAATAAACCGGGAACTTAGCCGCCACCCCACGCGGGACCGCTCGCAAAAGCCGCGCAAAATGCGATTTCGGGAAAGGGAGATAAATGCGGAACGCAGAAGAGGCATAAGTCGATCCTGCCGGCCCAGGCAACAATAATTAACGCCCATTTGCCGAACAAATATTTTCGCACAATCGGTGGGGTGCGCGCGCCCCGACGCTCAATCTTAGCTACCGAATCTCGAAGACATCACTGCCGTGCGCCGGCAGCGTAACACTCACTTCCTTTGATTCCTTGCCCATCGCATCGGTCCACACCTCCCGGGCCTGATGCTTTCCGCCTTCAAGGCCGAGCTGCTTCCAGGTAGTGCGCAGGGTAACCGGCTTGTCATCGAGGTTGAAAAAGGCAAAGTACTCCCGGTAAACCCTCGCCCCCGGCTCGTTGATGGTTCCCCGCCATACCCTGGCGTGCTCAAAGCCGGGCAGGCCCGCGGTGTCGACCGGATGGCTGTAGGTCACATTCTGGTTCATAAACAGCATGGTCTGGTTGGTGATCAGCGAGCGCGTAAAATCATCCAGCCTGGTCAGATTCGCCCCCAGAATCAGCGGCGACCGCGCAATGGCCCACAGCGTAAACTCCGTCCGCTGCTCATCCTGCGTCTCCCGCGACTGCCTGGGCTCGCCCATTCCCGGATGCGGCCCCAGCCAACCCCAGGGCAGCATGTCCTCGTCCGGCCAGTTGCCCGGCCTCACATACGGCGACCACTTGGCCAGCCGGTCGAACGCGTCCCGCACGCCGAAGGGATATTCCCCTTCTCCCGGTTTGTGCTCAAAGGTCCAGCCGTCCCAGTGGTCGTCGGAGAGGCGCCACATCTGCGCATATTCCCCCACGAATGCCGCGTTTTCCAGCGCCGTTGGCCCCGGCGAAAGGCTGAGCACAATCGTCCGCCTGGTTTTCTTTATGGCTTCGGCAATCTGCCGTATCTCCGTGGGCCGGTAGGGCCGGTCGCTGATGCAATCCACCTTGATGAAGTCCAGCCCCCATGCGGCGTACAACTTCAGCATGGAGTCGTAATAAGCCTGCCCGGCGGCATTGTCCTTTACCCCCCAGTTGCCCTCGTCCCACGGGCAGGGGCTGGAGGTGTCGGCCGCATCCACGGCATGAAACTTCGACCCCGCGATGGGCAGATTCGCCGCCACCACCTGGCGTGGAATGCCGCGCACAATATGGATGCCGAACTTCAGACCCTGCGCATGAACCCAGTCGGCCAGCGGCTTGAAACCCGCCCCACCCGCCGACGATGGAAAGCGGTTCTCCGCCGGAATCAGGATCCCGTTCCCATTCCACACATATTTGCGCGCCTCCATCTTGTCGGCGAAGGGATCCTGCATATACCACCCCTCGTCGATCACCGCATACTGCCATCCAAACTGCTCTACTCCCGCCAGCACGGCGGCGTTGGCCTTGTAATCATCCTCACTGATGGTCAGCCCGTACGCATCCCAACTGTTCCACCCCATGGGCGGCGTGGGAGCGGGTTCCTGGGCGAGTGTCAAGGTTGCGGCCAGGGCGGTTAGGGCAAAAACAGCGGCGATAAAACTACTGCGTTTGGTCATGCGGGAACATATACCACATCCGGCATGGTCCCCGCAGTGCGGAATTTGCCAGGGTTCAAGCCGATGACTTTTCCGCCAGCCGCTTTGCCCGCCACAACGCGCCGTCCAGGGATACTGCCGCTTCCCGCGCCACCGGCATCTGGGGCGCCGCGGCATGGAGGCCGGCGAAGAAAGCCTCGCGCACCAGGGCGATCTTCTCGATGATGCCGCCGGTCCAGGCCACCGGAACCCCGCCCGCAATATTGTGCTTGCGGCGCAGTTTCTCCCGTACCAAAAGCACGAATGCCACCAGGTCGGCCGCCGCCTGCTGCAAGACTCCCACAGCCACCGGATCGCCGGCCTCGGCCATTTCATTGATGGCCGGCGCCAGTGCGGCAAAATCTGGCCCCGGCGTGCTATTGCCCAGGTTGACCAGGTCTTCGAGAGTGGGCGTACCCCAGATCTCGCCCACTTTTTTCAGAATCTGCGTAGGCTCTTCGCGGTCATAGGCATGGAGCGCCCTGCGCACGCTGTTCACCCCGATCCAATAGCCGGAGCCTTCGTCGCCCAGCCGCGAGCTCCAGCCGCCTGCGCTCTCCCGGCTGCCGTCCGGCGCGCGGCCAATGGTATTGGAACCAGTTCCGGCGATCTGCAAAATGCCGGGGCCGCCTTTGAAAGCTGCGTCCAGGGCGATCACTTCATCGCCCACCACCTCGGAGCGCTCGACGCTAAAGTCTTTAAAAACAGCGGTGATCCACTCAACAGTCCCAGGCGCGCTGCAGCTGGCGACCCCGCAAGAGGCGGCGCGCACGCCGGTTACGCCGGCTTGGGCATAGACATCTTTAAGCAGTGAGCGCAAATGTTCCTCGGCAGCCTCCGCACCCACCCGCAGCCGCTTGATGGAACCGCTCTGGGAGTGAGCCAGAACCCGTTCACCTTGCACGATGGAGGCGCGGGTGTGCGTTCCTCCGCCGTCTATCCCTAACACTATGTTCATCTTGCGCTGGCTCCTTCACATGGCAACATCACCAGTTTATCGCATGGGTAGAAGGGGCAGGTGAGGCGGGGCCTGCGGCACCCCATCCCGTTCAGGGCCGGGCTCAAAAAAGGACCGCGCAACCCGAGGCTACGCGGTCCCAACGAGCACGAACTTCTTGTCGAACTTTACGCGAACTTCTTGAGCCGGGCGCTAACGTCGCCGGAGAGCCGCTGGATGAAGCCCTGAATGTACTCTCCGAGATCCAGCTTGTCATTCTGAATGAGCGGCGTCAGGTCCATGCCGAAGTTGATCAACTCGACGGCATCGACCGCGTGGCTCTGGTGATAGGTGGCGTGAGCGCGGCGGCGCGCCATGGTTGCCAGATCGTAGCGCTTGCCGCCGGCGATCTGGGAATCGAACACGCCGACGAGCGAGGCCTGGATGTTCTGGTGACCATTGACCGCGAAGACGACCTTATCGTCGTCCATCAGCCAATCGAGATCGCGCCACACTTCGCACCCGTACAATTTGCGCGGGCGTTGATCGGCAGGCAATTCGCGGATCGCGGCGATAGTGCGCAGCGCGGTGCTGACGTGCGTGTCGTGCTTATCCGCGAGGTTGTGCGTGTAAACGACCTCGGGTCGGGTGGCGGCGACGATCGCTTTTATATCGTCCTTCGGCCCGGGATTTTTGGCATCTTTCATCACGCTGCTGCTGTGATCGAGGAAAGCGACGGCCGAATACTCGCCTATAAAAGCAGCTTTCTTTTGCTCGACGCGCCTGACCACCTGCATCTCGTCGTCGGTATAGGCCCCATAGAGGCCATCGCGCGGGCTGCCCGCGCCGTTGGTGGCGATCACAGCCATGAACCACTTGTTGGGGTTCCCGAATCCTTCGAGAATGCCCTCCATGGACATGATCTCGATGTCGTCCTGATGCGCCGCGATTCCCAGGTGCGTAACGCGCTTCAGCGCATCGGTTTCATTGGCGCCATCCGGTACCCAAATCTCAGCTTTCGCCGCTGTCATTTTCATTACTTCCCTCCTTGAATTGCCGGCAGGCTGGCGGCCGCGATGGATTGTCCGACGCGGCGATTGGCCTCGTCGGGCAGCGCAACGGAGATGCGCGCTGCAAGCTCCGGAAACTCCGTGCGCAGCACTTCGAGGCTCCGTTTCAGTATGACTTCGCCACCCAATCCCGTCGTTACCCTGCCTAAAATCAACACGTGCTTCAGTTCGTAGAAATCGGCGTAATGCGCAAGGGCGTAGCCAAAGTACGTGCCGATGGTTTCATAAACCTGATGAGCCAGCGGATCGCCCGCGGCCATCTTGTTCTGGAGAACCACCAGGCGCTCCGGCAGGGGCATATCCGGCTCGAATTGCATTCCGGCGCCGCAAGCGACGCGGTTAGTACCCTCCTGTGAGAAATACTGCACGCCGCAGCCGATGTCGCCCGACCACTCGTCGGCGGGGCCGTCCGCGCGGTAATCGACCGGAACGAACGCAAGTTCATTCAACCAACTGGTGATGTTGCCTTCGCGGTTGGCGTAACCGCCGGCCATGCTCGATCCGAACGCGATGCCGAGCACCGGGTTGTCCTTGAGCGACATAGAGCCGGCCAGCGCGGTCACTTCCCCATCGTTCACCACTTCCATGGGAACGCCCAGTTCCTCGCGAATCCGGAAGAACATTGTGGCGACCTTCTCGAATTTGTCCTTCGGGATACCGCGGTATAACGATCCGATACGCACGCGGTTGTTGATGTAGATGCCCGCGGCGCTGCCGCCCACCGCATCCAGACGTGGCATATGCGAAGCGGCGCGTTTGATGGAATCCATCACGCCCTGGTAGTGATACTCGGGGTCCGTTTGATTGCGCGGGTCCCAGACCACCTCTTCGGTGAATACCGCCTCGCCATTGACGACGGCGCTTGCCTTGCGGTCGCTGGCACCCAGATCGAACCCAACGCGGCAGCCATCCAGGTGCCGCCCGAGCGGCATGGCGCTTTCCTTGGCTTCCGGAACGGCCTCGGCGGTGGTCACGACCACTTCGAACGTGTGCTCGTAAACGCCGCCCATGAACTCGTAGTCGAATTTGCGCGCGCCGGTGGGCGAATAAACTTTCTTGATATGATTGCCGATTTCGGCTGGCCCGCCGACGTAGACCTTCCATCCGCCGCGCTGCCACAGTAAGGCCTTCACGATACGCTCGACGTATAGCAGCGTTGCTTCCAGGTGACCCGCCTTCGGCGGAACCACCGTAGTCGAGAAGGTCGAAATCGCGCCGTCGCCGCGTTCGAGCGCCAGTCGCAACGGAACGCCGCCGTTGGCCGCGGCCAGTTCGCAGTACTTCCGCGAAAACAGCGAAGCCGGAAGAAAGCCCCGATCGAGGGGCGCTATGATTGCAGGATTTACTTCAATGCCAGCCACTTGTAGACCCATGTTGCTCCTTTAACCGGATGTGTCCGCCGGCCTGGCGAAGAACTCGCCAAACCCTGACAGGCCCTTAACGGGGATTTCATTTTTAGCTTCATGATATGCGACAGTATACACTCAGCCGCCATCCTCATAAATCCAGCGAGTTGCATTTTTCCCCTCTGGGAGTCGTCTTCTCCCCGCAAGGCGCAGTTACTGTCCTGCCGGAAGAATCCAAAACGCGGGCCTGGGTTGGGGCGGGCGTCTCGCCGGCCGTGCGTGGGTATATCGAAGCGATCCGCCCCTCCTCGATCACCACCACGGGATGGTCGAGCAGGCTGGTTCCGTTCCATAGCTTCTCCGCGGTGAGCACTGTGCGCATAGCATAATTATTGCAGGCTCCCCCGCCGTCAGGATGGACGGACCGGCTCGTGTTAAGGCTCTGTGAAGCGGGAGCGGCGCCGTTTTGCTAAGGTATTGCCATGCACACGAAATTTCTTTTGACGGTTGTGGGTGCAACTCTGGTTCTCGGGCCGAGCCCTATTGCGGCGCAGACGGTGAATCTGCCTACGAGCAAACAGTTGATCGGGGAGATTCCTGGGCATCCGCAGCGGTTGAACAGCCTGCCCATCATCAATGGCTGTCTCTCCCGGCGGACGCTACGTGGTAACGGTGAATGCCGGGTATGGAACCTTCGAGTCGCAGTACGAGCAGTCGCTGGCCGTGCTGGATACGCAGACGGGCGCGCTCGAGGATTTTCCGGACGACCGCACGCTGGCACAGGCCGCCAAACAGACGCTCTACTCCGGACTGGCGTTCAGCCGCGACGGGAGCCGCGTATACGCGAGCATGGGCTCAACCTCCGACCCGCTCGGCGATGGCAAAGACAAGACCGGCAACGGCGTAGTGGTATACAGCTTCACGGCGGGCAAGATCGCGCCGGAGCGCTTGATCCATCTGCCGCTGCAGCAACTGGCTCCGGGGAGAAAGACGAAGCTGATCGGCGAGGCGGAGGGCGACAAGGGAGTGCCGTTCCCGGCGGCGATTGCGGTGGTTGGCCCGGCGGGCGCGGAAAAGCTGCTGGTTGCCGATAATCTGTCGGACGACGTGCTGCTGCTCGATGCCGCCAGCGGCAAGATCGAGAAGCGCTTCGATCTGCTCAGAAAGCGATGCCGTGCCCGCGACCTATCCCATTGCCCTGGCGGTCTCAAAGGACGGCGACGCGGGCCTTTGTGGCTTTGTGGAACGCTTCGGAGATCGTGGAACTCGATCTGGCCAAGGGGACGGTGGGGCGCAAGCTGGCTCTGCTCAAGCCGCCCAGCCCGGTGGCTCCGGGGACGCACCCATGCGCGCTGGAGATTCTCGCCGGATGGAGAGACCCTCTACGTGGCGCTGGCCAACCGCGATGCCGTTGCGGCCGTGAATGTGGGCGCGGGCCAGTTTTCCGTGAAGGGCTACTTCGATACCCGCCTGCCGGGGCAGAGCTACTTTGGCGCGGAGCCCGAGGCGCTGGCCCTCAACGCGGACGGCAGCCGGCTGTATGTGGCCAATACGGCCAGCGATGCCGTTGCTGTCATCGATACCAGGCAAGCTGACCGTGAAGGCTGCCGCACGCAGGGGCATGGTGGAGCCGATCGGCTTCGTGCCCACGGAGTGGATGCCCATGTCCATGGCGTTTGTTCCCTCAGCATCCGGCGGAAAGCTCTATGTTGCCACCGCCAAAGGGCAAGGGAACCGGGCCCAACAACTTTCCCCAACGCGCAGACGGAGGAGCCGAAGTAAAAGACAGTTTCACAAAGCTACTACCTACATCGGCACGCTGCTATACGGTTCGCTGGCCACGCTGGATGCGGCCGAGATTGAGAAGAATCTGCCGCAGTGGACCGCAGGTGGTGATGGAGTCGAACCGGATGAAGGCGGCCGAGGAGAAGATTGCCTTTGCCGGCGGAGCGCAAGACCGGATCAGGCACGTGATCTACATCATCAAGGAGAACCGGACCTACGATCAGATCTTCGGCGACCTGAAGAAGGACGGAAAGCCGGTGGGCAACGGCGACCCCAGCCTGACCATGTACGGCGAGGCGATCACGCCCAACCAGCATAAGCTGGCCCTGCAGTTCGGCGTGCTGGATAACTTCTTCGACTCGGGCGAGGTGTCGGGCGACGGGCACGTCTGGTCGACCGCGGCCATCGGCACGGACTATCTGGAGAAGACCTGGCAGCAGAGCTATCGCGGCGGCCAGCGAACTTACGACTACGAGGGCGTGGTGGCGGAGGGCTATCCGCTGCTGCAGAAGATTCCCGATGTGAACGAGCCGGCCAGCGGCTATCTGTGGGGCAATCTGGCCGCGCACGGCAAGAGCTATTACCACTTCGGCGAGTACATCTCCACCACCTTTTGCAATGAGAAGCGCGAGTCGGCGGACCCGCAGAATGGGGCCGATGATGCAAGGGCGCGACTGCGCGCGCAAGGCGATTGCGCCGGGCGAGGCGCTGCCCGCCGGAGTGGGGCGGCGGCGTGAACAAGTGGCCCTGGCCCATTCCGCTGATCGCCGCCAACGTTGCCACCAAGCCGGAGCTGGTGGGCCACTTTGCCGAGGAGGCGCCGGACTTCAACCTGATGGTGCCCGACCAGGTGCGGGTGGAGATTTTCCTGCGGCATCTGAAGGGGTGGGTCGCGGACAAGGAGCAGGGCAAAGACACCATGCCCAATTTCGTGCTGCTGCGGCTGCCCAACGACCACACCGCGGGCACCCGGCCCGGCGGACCTACGCCCAAGTCCTCGGTGGCCGATAACGACCTGGCGGTGGGGCGCGCGGTGGAGGCCGTCTCCCACTCGCCCTTCTGGGACGATACGGCCTTTTTCATCCTGGAAGACGATGCGCAGGATGGCGGCGACCACGTGGACGCGCACCGCAGCATGGCGCTGGTGGTCAGCAAATATGCCCCGCATGGCGCCGATGGCGCGCCGTTTGTCGACAGCCGGTTCTACTCGACTGTAAGCGTGGTGCGCACCATGGAGACGCTGCTCGGGCTGCCTCCGATGAACAACAACGACGCCTTCAGCTCGCTGATCTCGACCCTGTTTACCGGCCCCGGCGATCAGCCCACCTATGAGGCCGATTATTCGAACCGGGACAACGGCCTGATCTACACGGCCAACGCCAAAACGGCTCCCGGCGCGAAGGAAAGCATGAAGATGGACTTCCGCCACGCCGACCATGCCGACGCGCAAAAGCTGAACGTCATTCTGTGGAAGGATGCCATGGGCGACGCGCCGGTGCCTGCCATGCTGAAAGAGCGCCGGAAGAAGGCCGCGAAGGACGATGACGATTAGAGGCGTGATCAGGATTTATAGGAAATGACATCATTTCCATGAACGGAGTATTCTTACTTCCTATTGAGCTTATTTGCTGAATTCCTATAGGGCGTTTCAATGAAACCACGCGAACGCGTATGTATGTCTCTCAAGCGGCAGAAGCCGGACCGCTGCCCCATGCAGATCAGCTTTACTCCGGAGTTTGCCCGGAGGCTGCGCGCGGATATGCGCCTGGCCGACCGGTCCGTCCATAATCCGCACGGCGGCGGCAACACCTACGAACTGGAGCGCGCGCTGGGCCAGGATCTGCTGCTGACATCGGTGGGCTGGGCCAACTCGTATTATGCCAACGAGAGTTACTCCGGCGGAGGAGATGCCTACACCGACGAATGGGGTGTGGGGTGGAAGAACTCTCCCTATCAGACCCCTTTCGGCCCCGGTTTCTATACCGATATCATCGGCCACCCGCTGGCCGACCGCCATGCTCTCGACACCTACCGCCCGCCCGACCCGCACCGCCCGGAGCTGTACCGGGAAGCTGAGCATCTTATCGCCGCTCACAAGAGCGAGTACTGGATTGTCGGCGTGACCGTAACCACGATATTCGAAACCGCGTGGGCTCTGCGCGGATTCGAGCAGATGATGATGGATTTCAGCCAGGACGAGGGGCTCGCCGAAGCCATTCTTGAGATCCCCTTCCGCTATCATCTGGCAGCCGCCAAGCGACTGGCGGAGATGGGCGTGGACATGATCTGGACGGGAGACGATTTCGGCACGCAGAGCGGCATGCTGATCTCTCCGCGCGTTTGGCAGCGGCTTTTCAAGCCCCGCATGGCGGAGTTCTTCTCCACTCTGAAAGGCATCAACCCGCAGGTGAAGATCGCCTATCACTCCGACGGCAACATCGAGAAGATCATCCCCGATTTGATTGAGATCGGTCTGGACGTACTGAATCCGGTGCAACCGGCCTGCATGGATCCCGCCCAACTGAAGCGGCAATATGGAGATAAGCTTTGCTTCTGGGGCACCATCGACGAACAGTTCACGCTGCCCTTCGCCACTGCCGGGCAGGTGCGCGAGCAGGTGAAGGATCGCCTGGAAACCGTAGGCTACGATGGCGGGCTGATCCTGGCGCCGACGCACCATGTGCAGTTGGACACGCCGCTCGATAACTTCTGGGCTATGGTCCATGCTATTACCGGCGAGCAGGGTCCGGACTAAATGACTGGATAGCGGAAGCCAATTAGACTGTTCGCATGGCAAAGCGGATCGGCATCCATCTGGGCACGGCGGGCGGGGCGTCCAATGCCGTGGAGCGGGCGCGGGAGATCGGCGCCAATACCTTGCAGATTTTTTCGTCCAGCCCGCGCATGTGGCGCGCTCCCAAAGTTGACCCCAAACAGGCCGCGCGCATGCGGGAGCTGCGCGCCAGGCTGGACGTGGGTCCGCTGGTCATTCATACCAGCTACCTGGTCAACGTGTGCAGCCAGTCGGACGAGATTCGCGCAGAAGAGCGTCGCGGCCTTTCGCGGGGAGATTGAGCGGGCGCTGGAGCTGGGCGCCGAGTACCTGGTGCTGCATCCCGGCTCTTGGAAGGGGCTCACGCGCGACGAGGGCCTGAAACTGGCGGCGGATTCCATCACCCGCGCCATCGACGGGCTCGCGTGGCAGGGAACCGGCTTCCATATCCTGATCGAAAATACAGCCGGGGCGGAGTTCTCACTGGGCGGCAGCTTTGAGCAGGTGGCGGAGCTGGTGAGCCGGCTCAGGACTACTGCGCCGGTGAATGTGTGCCTGGATACCTGCCACACCCATGTGGCCGGCTACGACCTGGTCAGCGCCGAGGGCTATGAGCAAACCATGGCCCAGGTCGCGGCGACGGTGGGGCACGAAACGGTGCGCGTATGGCACATGAACGACGCCAAGGCCGAACGCGGCTCGAAACTCGACCGCCATGAGCACATCGGCCAGGGCACCATGGGCGTGGAGCCCTTCCGGCGGCTACTGAACGACGAACGCTTCGCCCACGCCGCCTTTATCGCCGAGACCCCGTTGGACGCGCCCGGCGACGAGGAGCGCAACGTGCGGGTGCTGAGGAGCCTGGTGGAATAACTTCTGCAATTCAGCAAGCGTAACCCATTGAATTGCGTCATAGTGTATGTGTCGCTAAAACTGGCGTAAGGAGTATGTTATGCGCAGAACCATGTGTGTGGTCTTTTCATTGGCAGTTGCAGCGGGTCTGGCGCTGCCGGTTCCGGGCCAGGTTGCAAAAAGCAAGACGACAACCGTGACGATGGGCAACTCCGCGCCAGCCGCGCGGCTGCCTTACACGGCGGAATACAAGATTACGCGCGTGAAGACGCTGGCTGACGGAAGCACCATCACCCAGGAGTCGACCGAAACGATTGCCCTTGACTCGCAGGGCCGGCGGATGACCGCGACGACGGTTCCATCGTCGGGAGACCAGACGCCGAAGACGCACGTCAGCGTCTCCGATCCTGTGGCTCGAAGCAATAGCAGTTGGAGCATACCGGGCATGAAGGCGACGGTGACGGCAATGCCCGCTCCGGGCGCGCGGCGCAACTGCACAACAACCGCCCCGGCTACCGCTACTGCCGCGGCGGGAGTCCAGCATGTAAAACCCACGGTGGAAGACCTGGGAAGTGAGACGATCCAGGGGATTGAGGCGCACGGCCTCCGAACCACCACGACGACTCCGGCAGGAGCGATCGGGAACAATGAGCCGCTGGTGCGCACCAACGAGTTGTGGACGGCTACCACTCCTGGCCTGAAAGGCCTGGTGGCGCGCGAGGTGAACGATGATCCGCAGTTGGGCAAGGTGACCAAGGAACTGACAAATATCAGTCAGGCCGAACCGGATGCAACTTTATTCCAGCCGCCGGCGGGCTACGAGATTGTGAACAAGGACGCGCCTGGATCTACTTGCCCAAGCGCGGAGGGAGCAGAGGCGCCTATGGCCCCCATTCCTCCTCCGCCTCCAGCGCCCGCGCAATAACCTCTTCCCGTTTACACTGAAAGGGTGATGGCGGAAGAGAACGAACAACGCTACGACCCGGCGACGATTGAACCCAAGTGGCAGGCAACGGTGGGCCGCGGACCCCAGGCTCTATGCGGCGGAGCCTGCGTCGGCGGCAAGCCCAAGTATTACGTGCTGGAGATGCTGCCCTATCCCAGCGGGCAGTTGCACATGGGGCACGTGCGCAACTACGCCATCGGCGACGCGCTGGCCCGGCACATGTGGATGCGCGGCTACAACGTGCTGCACCCCATGGGCTGGGACGCCTTCGGGCTGCCCGCCGAGAACGCCGCGCTCAAGAACAATACCCCTCCGCGCGAGTGGACGCTTGCGAACATCGCCGCCATGAAGCGGCAGATGGAGCGGCTGGGCCTGGGCTACGACTGGGCCACCGAATTGACCACCTGCCTGCCCGACTACTACCGCTGGAACCAGTGGTTCTTTCTGCGCATGTATGAAAAGGGACTGGTCTACCGCAAGAAGAGCAAGGTGAACTGGTGCCCGGAGTGCGCCACGGTGCTGGCCAACGAGCAGGTGGTGGACGGCTGCTGCTGGCGGCACGAAGAAACAGTGGTGGAGCAGCGCGACCTGGTGCAGTGGTTCTTCCGCATCACCGCCTACGCTGAGGAACTGCTCGACGGCCTGGACAAGCTGGAAGGCTGGCCGGAAAAAGTCCGCACCATGCAGCGCAACTGGATCGGGCGCAGCGAAGGGACGGAGGTCGACTTTTTCCTGGCGGAAAAAGTCGACAAGAGAATAGGGAATAGCCACCCCAGCGAGCAAAGACCGCTCGCCGGGGACCCCGGCAGGGAACAGGGAATAGAACGCCAGCGCATTCGCGTTTTTACTACGCGCGTGGACACGATCTTTGGCGCGACCAGCGTGCAACTTGCGCCGCAGCACGAGCTGGTGGCAGCGTTCACGGCTGCAAATCCCAGGCTGAAGGCGCAGGTTGAGGAGCTGCTGGAGCAGCAGAAGAAGGCGCGCGAGGCCGGCGACCTGGGCGCGATCGAAAAGCACGGCGTGCCGACTGGCCGCTTCGCCATCAATCCCTACAACGGCCAGCGCGTGCCCATCTGGGTGGCCAACTACATCCTGGCCGACTACGGCACCGGCGCCATCATGAGCGTTCCGGCGCACGACGAGCGGGATTTCGAGTTCGCGACCAAGTACAACCTGCCCATTGTACAGGTGATTCAGCCGGTCCAAAACGAGAACGGAGCGAAGCTCCCCTTTGTCTCGGAGGACGGCGTACTGGTGAACTCCGGCGAGTACAACGGTCTGAGTTGCACACGAGGCGCAGAAACAACTCCAAGAGGTTGCCGAGCGCGGCGCATTTGGCAAAGGCAACGGTGACCTTCCGCCTGAAGGATTGGGGAGTGAGCCGGCAGCGCTACTGGGGCACGCCGATCCCCATGATTCATTGCGAGCGCGACGGGCTGGTGCAAGTGCCCGACGATCAGTTGCCGGTGCTGCTGCCCGCGCAGATTGAGATTACGCAGCAGGGCGGCTCGCCGCTGGGCCGCGTGCCGGAGTTTGTGAACACCACGTGCCCCCAATGCGGCGGCCCGGCGCGGCGCGAGACCGACACCATGGACACGTTCGTCGATTCGAGCTGGTACTTCTACCGCTACACCGACGCCAAGAACGCCAGCGCGCCCTTCGATCCCACAGTGGCGCAGTACTGGTTCCCCATCGACCAGTACATCGGCGGCGTGGAGCACGCCATTCTGCACCTGATCTACTCGCGCTTCTGGACCAAGGTGATGCGCGACCTGGGGTT
Source organism: uncultured Acidobacteriaceae bacterium (assembly GCA_963796085.1). Lineage (GTDB taxonomy): Bacteria > Acidobacteriota > Terriglobia > Terriglobales > Acidobacteriaceae > Telmatobacter. The sequence continues at coordinate 279,608 of CAWCKF010000011.1, forward strand.
GATTGTGAACGACGAGCCGGCGCGGCGGCTGTTCACGCAGGGCATGGTCATCAAGGACGGCGCCAAGATGTCCAAGTCCAAGGGCAACGTGGTTTCGCCCGACGACATGGTGGCCCGCTACGGCGCCGACGCCACGCGCATGTACGCCCTGTTTGCCGCGCCGCCGGACCGCGATCTGGACTGGCAGGAGGACGGCGTGGCCGGGGTGAGCCGCTTCCTGGCCCGCGTCTGGCGGCTGGTGGCGAAGTATGCGCCGGTGGCGCGTGCGGCCGCCACAAGCTCGTCCAAAACGCGAAACGGCGGAGCCGCGCAGAACGGCGGAGTCTCGCTGAAGCTGCTGCGCAAGCTGCACCAGACCATCGCCAAGATCACGCTGGACTTTGAAGGCCGCTGGCACTTCAACACCTGCGTGGCGGCCATCATGGAGCTGGTCAACGAGATTCAGGCCGCGGACGCGCAACTGGCGGCGGGCGAGGTTCCGGCGCCGGTGGTGCGCGAGCTGCTGCGCTCGCTGGTGCTGCTGCTGGCGCCGTTTGCGCCGTATCTTGCGGCGGAGCTGTGGGAGCTGGGCGAAAAGGCGCGGTCCTTCACCCCGGCGACCCGGCTCGAGCCACCCGTCGCCCCCCCGCAACGAACGCAGACCCCGATTCTGCGCGCTCCCTGGCCCAAGAGCGACCCCGAACTGGCCAAGGAAGACGAACTGGAAATCCCGGTGCAGATCAACGGCAAGCTGGTGACGGTGGTGCGGGTGGCCGCCGATGCCGGCGCCAAGGCCATCGAGGCGGCGGCGCTGGCCGACGAAAAGGTGCAGTCGCGGACGGCGGGAAAGACCGTGGTCAAGGTCATCGTGGTTCCCGGGCAAGCTGGTGAACCTGGTGGTGAAGTAGCCGTGCCCGCTCCCCTGCGCGGAACCCAGTCGCTGGTGGGCCAGATGGGCTGGGTCTTCGCGCGGCCCTCGCTTACCGCGATTGAGGTAGGCTGGCGCTGGATCTTCGGCTTGCCTATGCTGGCGGTCTGCTGGATGGAGACGCAGCGGATTCTCACTGTGCTGCCACCGGAGTCAGCGGGATTGACGACGATCGATGCGCAGAACCCGTGGGTAGCAGCCGTGCAGCTCAGCGACGCGTGGGCGCTCTACCTGCCGCACGTGGTGGCCGTGCTGCGCTGGCTTCTGCCGGTGGCCGCGCTGGGCAGGGTGGTTATTTCCGGGCTGGGCCGCAACCTGGTCCTGAAGCGGATGGAACCGCGGTTGCCCTTACGTCCCCTGCAGATGATGGCCTTGCAGGCGGCATGGCTGGTGGCGCTGGGCGCAACCTGCTGGGGCTGGTTCCGCTGCATCCAGTGGGTGGCGGCGAGGCACATCAACCCTGCCGGCGAGCCGGACCTGGTGGGTTACTTCATCTGGGTGATCTTTCTTTCGCTGGGATTCTTCACGGCTTGGGCGCTGGTAAACTGGTCGCTGTCGATTGCGCCGCTGGTGATGTTACTGGAAGGCCGCTCCGCGCTATCCTCCCTGGGTCAAAGTCTCAGGCTGGGAAAGGCCTTTACCGGCAAGCTGATGGAGATCAACCTGGTGATGGGCATCGTGAAATTGGCGCTCATCGTGCTGGCCATGGTGCTGTCGGCCGCGCCGCTGCCTTTCAGCGACCAACTGGGGCCGGATGCCATGCATGGGATATTTGCCCTGGCTACACTCTTCTATCTGGTGGCTAGCGATTACTTCCAGGTGGTACGGCTGAAGGGATTTGTGGAGTTTTGGCGGATGTTTCGGGGGAAGCAAGTCAACGAGCTAATAAGTTAGTAAGTCCGCGTTACGTTTCATTGCCGGTTTCCAGCCACTTCGAATCGACCAGAACTACGGAGGTTTCAATCTGGCGTTTGGGCACGGTCCAATATTTTCTGAGCAGACGCTCTATTTCCAACCGGCCGACCAATTGAAAGCCGTATCTTTCGTAAAAACGAATCGCCCAGACCGCATCCGCCCACGTGCCGACCAATACAGGACCGCTCGCCAGCCCTTGCAAATGAGAGAGCAGACGCCCTCCAATCCCTCGTTTCTGGCTGCCGGTGCGAACATAAGCGTGCCGGATAAGGATCACGTCCTGAACCTGCTGAAGGCCCATGACACCTGTCAGAGCCCCGGCTTCTTCGTAACCCCAGAACACAACTCCAGCGTCGATTTCATGCCGCAGTTTCTCCACGGGCATATATGGTTCTGCCCAGCAGTCCGCGGGGATGATCCCCTTATAGGCTTGGGCGCCGTCGTTGATGATGGCCCAAATCGGCTCGAAATCGCGGTCGTCGCAGCGTCGAATCATAAAAACTCAGCCTTCCGGTCCGGCATCCGGAAATTCAATCGTGGCGAAGAAGAGAGCCTGTACTTACCGGACAGTAAATCAGGCGCAGTTGCGTGAGAATCCCGCGCTCAAAAGATCTTCATGCGGATGACCAGATACTTCTTAGGATCTTCGCGGATGCTCTTTACAAGCTGCTGTGCCTGGTCAAGGGTCTGGTCGGCGTGATCGTAGAGGGAGCGGTTATGGACAAACTGGCCCAGCGAACCTTTGCCTTCGTCCACGCTCTTGAGGATCGAATCCAGGTGGGTGACCGTGTCGTCGAGTTTCTCGGCGAAGGCGGGGTCTTTGGCCAGCTTGCCCAGGGCGCCATTGCCGGCGTTGATCTCGGCCACCAGCTGATTGGTATTAGCGACGGCGGCGTTCAGATTGTTGTAGAGCGTGTCGTCCTTGAGCAGCTTGCCGGCGCTGCCCTTGCCCTCATCCAGATCGGTGGTAATGCTTATCCAGCCGGTCGACGGCCGCGTTGGCGCGGGTATAGAGCGTATCGTCGTTGACCAGCTTGCCCAGCGAACCCTTGCCCTCGGCAATGGCGCCGGTGATGGTCTGCAGATCGGTGGCGATCTGGGTGATCTTGCGGCCCAGCTCGGGGTCGTTGATCAACTCGCCCACCGTGCCGCGCTTGGTGTTGAGCGTATCGACCAGGGTCTCCATCTTGTGCATCAGCGAGTGATCTGCTCAATGGAGACCTTGCTGCTGCGGATCACGTCCTGAATGCTGGGCGAGCCGGAGGCCTTGAGTTCGGCGTTGTTGGCCGGCGGGGGGCCGATGGCGTGGGCAGAGCTGATATCGACGTAGCTGTCGCCCAGCACGCCGGCCTGGTTGATGGAGGCGGTCGAATCGGTGTGCAGATCGTGCAGATATTCGTGGCCCACCCGCATGGTCACTTCGACCGGCATGGGGTTGCGCTCCGGGACCACGCGGACGTGGATCACATTGCCGATGGTGACGCCTTCGAGCGTGACCGGCGCGCCGTCCTTGAGCCCGGCGGCATTCTCAAAGTAGGAGCGGAGCACGAGCTTGCGCGCAAACAGGCCGCCGGTGGAGCTGGACATGAGAAAAATCAGCCCGATCGAGCACGGCCATGGCCACCAGGACCAAGGCTCCCACTCTCAATTGCGACCACTGAATCTCTTTGCGGCTTGGCACGGGACTCTCCTTGCAAAAATAAACCGGTAAGCGACGCCTTGAGGATAGCAGAAAAGGACGGATTTATCGCCCGTTTTCGAGGACCACGCTGGCCATGGCAAGGCCGGCGGTGTGGGTGAGGGAAAGGGCGGTCCGGGCTACGCCCAGCATGGCCGCAATGCGGGCGGCGCGCCCGTGAAACTGCAGCATGGGCCTTCCGCTGGGTTCGCGGACGACCTCGATCTCCAGCCAGCTTACACCGTAGCTGATGCCCGTTCCCAGGGCCTTGGCTCCGGCCTCCTTGGCGGCAAATCGGGCGGCAAAGCTCTCCGCGGATTTGCGCTTGCGCAGGCAGTAGGCCTGTTCCGCGCCGGTATACACGCGGTCAAGAAAGCGCTTGCCATGGCGATCCATGGACTGCTGGATGCGCTCGATCTCCACCAGATCGATTCCGGAGCCAATAATCATGCTGTCTACAAAACTACATCATTCTTCATAAGCTGCGTATGCGGGCATTTTGCCCCGCTACTTCCCATCAGGCATCCTGGCCGCGCCGGGAATGGCCGGCAGGCCTCCAATTACCAGCGCAAGCGATCGCCGAAGCCCTGGAAGGCGGGTTGTGTCAAAGACAGTCAAGGGCCGTTCGACTCCTGCACAATGGTTATGCTGTCCTGCTCTTCTCCGATAAGACCAATGTGAGGCTGACCATGCCGGATCGCAACGCGGGGCAAGCGATAAGCGTACCTTGGGCGATGCAGATGAGGGCCATCTCCATCGAGGAGCCGGCGCGGCTGGTGCAGACCCTAACCGGCGCCATTCTGGGCTGCGGCGGCTGGGTTCTGAGCCGCGGCGCAAACGATACCGGCACGGTGAGCATGTTGTTCGAGTTCGAGCGGCAGGCCTGCGTGGATATCTACAGCGTGTTGATCGCCGCCGGGCTGGAACTGAGCCAGAACGGGCATATCCGCTTTACCGAGCTCTGCCAGTGCACCCGCAGCCACCAGCAGGATTGCGGCACGGAGATTGCCAGCATCGACCTGGAGATTCAGACCTTTCCGGTGGAGATGGTGCACGGCGCCCTCGGCCCTGAGGCGGCCTGACGATCCTGTGCGGGCCTTTCCCAGCCTTCAGATTCGGCTTCAGAAGACGAAGGGAATAAAGCGCCGCGTGCGTTTTATGTAATCGGCATAGGCCGTGCCAAAGCGGAGCAGATTCTCGCGTTCTTCGGCCATTGCGGTGGCCAGCAGAAAGCCGCTGGCGCCTACGGTCAGCGCCATGGAAGCCATACCGAGCGGGCTCTTGAGATACGCGCTCCAACCAAGTGCAAGCAAGGACGCGTACAAAGGATGCCTAATCCAGCGATACGCGCCTATCGTAACCAGCGTGGTGGTGTTCTCAAAAGGGAGATTTGCGCTCGGGTCGTTGGCGCCCGGTTCGGCTGCCGGCCGAGGCCTGCCGATGACGCGCAGCAGCCGGAAGCCTTCGATGGCCAGCCCGATCGAAACGGCTCCCCACAACCATGAAAACAGTTGGCGAAGCGAAAGCGGATCGCGAAACCACAGAGGAGCATTCAGCAGGATCAGGGCCAGCAGCAGTTCGAACGCAAAAAAGCGATAGAAGCCGTGGGTACGCAAATCCTTCAGAGAACGCCAGGACAAGGGAAGAATTGCGGCGGATGCGGCGATAAACAGAACGACTCGCAACACAGAATTTGCCGGCCTTTCGTTGGAAGCAGACGAGCATCAGCTTACCAGAAAGCGGGCAAGCTCCCGCTCAGCCCGCCTCAACCAGCCCATAGCGCCGCTGCCACGCCTCTTTAAGCCGCGCCCAGACCCGCGCCCTTTCGGCTTCCGTTGCTTCGCCGGCCCTGGTTTTATCCGAACCAGGAGGGTTGGCAAAGCGGGCGGCCTCTTGTTTGGCCAACTCCAGCAGCTTCCGGTCGCGCAGCAGGTTAGCCACGCGAAAGTCGGGCAATCCGGCCTGCCGCGTGCCGAAGAACTCGCCGGGGCCGCGCAGGTTCAGGTCCAGCTCCGCCAGTTCAAATCCATCCTGGGTGCGCACCATGGCGTTCAGCCGCTCCTCGGCCGGCGGAGTAATGCGCGGGCCGGTCATCAGAATGCAGCAACCCCTGGCCGCACCGCGGCCTACCCGCCCGCGCAACTGGTGCAACTGCGCCAGGCCAAACCGCTCCGCGTGCTCGACCACCATCACTGTGGCGTTGGGAACATCGACGCCCACCTCGATGACCGTGGTGGCCACCAGCACATCGATCTCGCCCCGCTGGAAGCGGCGCATGATGATCTCTTTTTCGTCGGCGTCCAGGCGTCCATGCAAGAGGCCCACGCGCAGGCCGGCGAGCGGGCCGGCGCTCAGCTTCTCGTGCATCTCCACCGCCGACTTCAGCCCGGATTTCGCTCCCGGATTGGCCTCCTGCACGGCCCTCGGAAACAGCTCCGCTGTTTTGATCTTTTGGTTGAGCCTGCGAGCCCTGACAGGCGGCGGAGCCTCAATGACGGCCTCCGGGTCGTCGTGCGAGAAATCCAGTTCCGGCTGGTCCTCCTTGCTGCCCTCGATGACCGGATAGACGATGTAAGCCTGGCGCTTTCGCGCTACCTGCTTGCGTACAAAATCCCAAACCTCCTCGGCGCGCTCGCCGGGCACGCGGCGAGTCACAATCGGCGTTCGTCCCGGCGGCAGCTCATCCAGCACGCTCACGTCCAGGTCGCCGTAGAGCGAGAGGGCCAGGGTGCGCGGAATCGGCGTGGCGGTCATCACCAGCACGTCGGGCTCGGCCTGGTTGGGCTTCTTCATCAGCTTGAAGCGTTGCATTACGCCGAAGCGGTGCTGCTCGTCGACCACCACCAGACCCAGATGGTCGAACTCCACCTTTTCCTCAATCAGCGCGTGCGTTCCGATCACCAGTTGCGCCTCGCCGCGGTTGATCAGGCCGCGGGTGCGGCGCTTGCGGTCCTCGTCGAGCGAGCCGGTCAAGCAGCACGATGCGCGGCTTGCGGGACGACCTCTCCAGCAGCTTGCGCGCGGCCAGAAAATGCTGTGTGGCCAGAATCTCGGTAGGCGCCATCAGGGCCGCCTGATAGCCATTTTCCATGGCCACCATCATGGCCTGCAGGGCGACGATGGTTTTGCCCGAACCCACATCGCCTTGCAGCAGGCGGCGCATGGGGCTGGGGCTGCGCATGTCGGCCACAATCTCGCCCAGCGCCCGCTTCTGCGCCTGCGGTGGGATGGAAGGGCAGCACCTCGCGAATGGCCTCGCGGACCTTGTCGGTGGTAGCGAAGCCGATGCCGGCGCGCTCCCTCATGCGGCGGCGCTTGAGCTCCAGGCCCAGCTCCAGAAAGAACAGCTCTTCGAAGATCAGCCGCCGGTGGGCAGCCGTCGAGGAGCTTTGCAACTGGTCAAAGGGCGTGCCTTCGGGCGGAAAATGAACTTCGCGCAGCGCGGTCTCGCGGATCCGGCAGTCCCAGCCGTTCCAGCAACTCGCGCGGCAGGCACTCCGGCACGGCGCCGCGCATCGCTTCGAGCAGGTTGAAGATCACCTTGCGCTGCCAGCGCGAGGTCAGGCGGTTGCCGCCCAGCGACTCGTAAACCGGCGTGATGCGGCCCACTTCAAGCAGCCGCGTTTCAGCGTCGTCGCTCAAGCCGGGCAGCACCTCGAACTGCGGCTGGATCATTTTGAAGTTGCTGGTGGAGCGCGACGGCTCGACCTTCCCGTAGACGGCCACCGTCTGCCCGGCGTGAAACTTGCCGTTCAGATAACTTCCGTTGAACCAGATGCACTTCAGCGCGCGGCGGCCCTGCCCCACGGTCAGCTCGAAGATGGGCGTCTTGCGGGTGCGCAACAGGGTCGAGCCGCGCACCTCGGCGATTACGCTGGCCGTCTCGCCGGGCTGCAGTTCGTCCAGGCTGCGCGGATTCTGGCGGTCCTCATAGCGGAAGGGAAGGTGGTAGAGCAGGTCCTCGGCGGTCTGGATGCCCTTGGCGGCAAGCATCTCCGCCACCCGCGGACCCACGCCGCGCACATACATCACCGGAGTGTCGAGGCCGGCCACACTCCGGATGCTAAATGGCTCATGTACGAAGGGACAATCCCGCCGGGAAGCTGGGAACTTGTCAGGCTGAATCCATCAGCCATGGGGCGCTACGAGCGGCTTCTCTATGAACCCTTAGGGCATGGCCGGAAATAGGCCTGAACTGCCTGTTTCAAAGCCGCGCGATCAAGATACGGCTTTTTGTCTTCGTAGCGGGCGGCCCAACAGACCTGGTTGACAATATCCCGCGGATAGCATGATCGCAACTCCTGATTCAGATACCCGTGGATAAAATCGATCAGGTCGTAGGGTATGCCGGCGTCATATTGGACGCGATGCTCGACGGCCACGCGGCGGAAAATCTCGCAGAACTGTTCTTCTGAAACGGCGCCAATATTAATCTTGGTTTGAATTCTTCGCAAAAAAGCGGGATCTACCAGCTCGGCCGGATCCATGTTGGACGCAAATACCACCAGCATTTCGAAGGGGATCTCAATTTTCTTTCCTCCCGCCAAAGTCAGATAATCGATGCCGCGGTCCAGGGGAACGATCCATCGGTTAAGCAGTTCTGCCGGGCGAAGCCGCTGCCGCCCGAAATCATCGACGATCAGGACCCCATTATTGGCTTTCATCTGCACGGGGCTGACATAGTATTTTGTATTGGGATTGAATTGCAGTTCCAGCATATCGGCCGTCAGTTCTCCGCCGACCAGAACCGCGGGACGATGGCAGAGCACCCAACGCTCGTCCCGGCTTTCGGGTTCCATCTCCGCTACGCGTTTATGCACCGCTGGATCATAAACAGTTATAATTTCGCCATCTACTTCCACAGCGTACGGTATCCATACATCATCCTCGGCAAGCACCCGCGATAGAGTCTCGGCCATGGCGGTTTTCCCAACTCCTGCCGGCCCATACAGAAAAACCGAGGACCCGGAGTTGAGCGCTGTTCCGAACTGCCGTAAAGTCTCGTCGTCCATCACCAGATGGGCAAAGGCGCGCTCCACGTCGGCACGATGCACATTCACGTTACGAACGCTCTGCTCGCGGATCTGTTCGACATAACTCTGCAGGGTCACCGGAGCCACGCCGGTATAGTGATTCCTGGATAGCAGTTCCTCCGCTCGCGATCGGCCATGCGACGTAATGGCAATTTGAGGATCATTGCCGGTCATTCCAGTCACCTGGCAAAACTGCTCCGCTCGCAGCCGGCAAAACAGTTCGGTTGCCACTGTGTAACTCAGTCGAAGTTTTTCTGAAAGCTCAAGAACGGAGAGCGAGCCGCATAAGTAAAGAATTTTTAAAGTTAGATTCTTCGAGAACTGCCTGTCGAACGTCAATTTCCGAAATAGCCTGGGGCCTATACGTAGGCCCGGCAATGGCCTCGGATTCAACGATATCGTAATCGTGCATCGCCAGCAAGGTTGCCATGTCATTCTCACAATTGCTATTACATAACTCGGTTTATTCCAATAAATGGCGTTTTACAACCCTCTTTTGGTATCTTCGTAGCTATACTTTAGTTACTACATGTAACTCCTTTGTGCTAATACCCATTTAATATTTAAGGGCAGAAAGAAGCGGACTTATATAAGAGTTATCGAATTAGTGCGGAGGAGAAAGAAGGAACTGGTTGAGTTACAAGCAACCCACGCAGAATTCTTTGGCGTACATTGGCGCATCTTGGCATAGATGTGCGCATGGGAAGCCTTGATACATTTGTCGCGGACAGTTTCACGGGTTACCTAGGGCTTGGCCAGGAAATAGGCTTCAACAGCCCGCTTCAAGGCCGCGCGATCAAGATACGGCTTTTTGCCTTCGTATCGGGCGGCCCAACAGACTTGGTTCACAATATCCCGGGGGTAGCAGGAGCGCAGCTCCTGCTTCAGCGTGTCGTGGATGAAATCGATAAGATCTTTGGGTATGCCTGGCATCGTATTCGAGCCTGTTATCGGCCGCAACGCGGCGGAAAATCTCGCAGAACTGCTCGTCTGAAACCGTGCCGATCTTGATCTTGGTTTGAATCCTGCGCAAAAAAGCGGCGTCGACCAAAGCGGCCGGATCCATGTTGGATGCAAAGACGACCAGCATCTCGAAGGGAATCTCGATTTTCTTTCCTCCCGCCAGAGTCAGGAAATCGATCCTGCGATCGAGGGGAACGACCCAGCGGTTCAGCAGATCTTCCGGGCGAATCCGCTGCCGCCCGAAATCGTCGATGATCAGAACCCCATTGTTGGCCTTCATCTGCACGGGGGCGACATAGAACTTCGTAATCGGGTTGAATTGCAGGTCCAGCATCTCAACCGTCAGCTCGCCGCCGGCCAGAACCGCGGGGCGCTGGCACAGCACCCAGCGTTCGTCCCGGTTCTCCGGGCTCCGACTCCGCTGATGCGCTTGTGAATCGCCGGATCGTAGACCGTAATGATCTGGCCATCCACTTCCACCGCGTACGGTATCCAGACCTCATCCTCGGCCAACTACGCGCGACAAGGTCTCGGCCATGGTGGTTTTCCCGACTCCCGGCGGGCCATAGAGAAAAATTGCGAGCTGCCGGAGTTGAGCGCCGTTCCAAACTGCCGCAATGTTTCGTTGTCCATCACAAGATGCGCAAAGGCGCGCTGGACGTCGTCTGGGATGCACCTCCACGTTGCGGACGCTCTGCTGCCGGGTCTGCTCGACGTAGCTCTCCAGAGACACCGGCGCGGGACCCGCATAGTGATTCTGGGACAGCAGTTCCATCGGCTCGCGCTCTGCCCTGGGAGGTGATGGCAATTTGCGGAATGTTGCCGGTCATTCCCGTAACCTGGCAGAACAGTTCCGCTCGCAGCCGGGGTAGCCAGTTCCTTGATCACTTCGAAGCTGAGCCGGGTCTTTTCGGCCAGCTCGAGAACTGGAGAGCGTACCGGAAAGATAGAGAATCTTTAATGCCAGTTCCTCGAGAACTGCCTGGCGCACGTCAATTTCCGCGATGGACTGGGCCTGTGCGTGGGCACGGCCAGGATCTCGGTTTCATCGGCATCGGAATTGGGCATTGTCAGCATGGTTGTCATGATGCTCTCCCGATTGCTTTTTACAATATACTCCGTTGCCTTCGCCGGAGATACTCTTCAGGTGCATTCTTTTCTGGGCTCTTCGTCACCCCTTATAGCCTGCCTGCTTAGTCTTCATGCCAGCGCACATGGGTGGCTTTGTTACACTGCTCGAGAGACCGTTCCCCCGGTTTAGAGCGAAACCACGATAGCCATGCCCTGAAAAAAGATGTACGGGGTGTCGATTTCTTGAGGAAATCAACACTCTAGAGTCGTGGCCTTGGATGCGCCAATCGTGGTTTCGCTGTACCAGGAATCAATCAGCTAAGAGAACGATGGGAGAGTCCATGCCAGTTGTCGAACTCGCGAAAAAAATCGAAAATATTCGTAAATATTACGTAGGAATGTTTTCAGTAATTTTCGATTCCTTTTGACAGCAGAAAAGCTCTATGGTAAGATAAACCAAAGGGATGGACGACCGAAATAATATGCTTGCCGAGCAGAGAAGACGCAGGATCCTGGAGCTGATCCAGGAAGAGGGGAGCGCTCGGGTCAAGTTCCTCAGTCAGCTTTTCGAGGTGTCGGAACCAACCATACGCCAGGACCTGGAGCGGCTGGAAGCTGATGATTTCGTCATCCGAAGCCACGGGGGAGCGGTGCTCAAAACCATTCCCCAGCAGGTGCGCACGCTGTCTCTCCAGCACTCGGAGAACCTCGACAAGAAGGTGATCATCGGACGGGCGGCGGCCGCGCTCGTCTCTGACGGGGAGTCGCTCATCCTCGACTCGGGCTCGACCGCCACGGAGGTTGCCCGCAACCTCATGGGCAGGCAGAACCTGCACATCATCGCGGACAT
>CAWCKF010000012.1:0-34163 GCA_963796085.1 uncultured Acidobacteriaceae bacterium
ATACGCGTAGTGGTTGTAGGAGTTCATGCTGGGATCGTTCTGCATCTGGTCGCCGTTCCAGCGCTCCCACATGGTGGTCGCGCCGTGCTCCACCATGTAGCCCCACGAGGGATATGCGTGTTCAGCAGCAGCTTGTAGGCCAGATCGGCGTGGCCCGCCTTGGTCAACTCTTCCAGCAGATACGGCGTGCCCAGAAAGCCCGTGCCCAGCAGCCCGTGGTTGGCTTCGATTTTGTCCGCCAGCCTCTCGGCGGCCGCCGCGCGCAGATTCTCCGGCAGCAGGTTCATGTGCAGCGCCAGCACGTAGCCGGTCTGCGTGTCGCCGCCCTGCTCTTGGCGTTGGGATTGTTGATCAGGCCGAAGGCGACGGGCTGTTGTCCGCGCCCGGCCACAAAACCATCGTCACGCACAAACTGCTTCTGGAATGCCGCGCGAATCTTCTCGAACAGCCGCGCATACTTCTCCTCGTCCTGCGGTCGCGGCCGGTGGCGTGCGCCATCTGCCGCATCAGCGTCGCGTCGTAGGCCCAATAGGCCGTTGCGATCAGCGTGTAATCGGTCTTGCCCTCGGGCGAAAGCCAGTCGCCAAAGGGGATCCCGCCTCGTTCTTCCACAGCCCATCCGGATTGGCGGCCTCAATGGCATCCAGATACTTCTCCATCGCCGCCCAGTTCTCTTCGATGATGCTGGTGTCGCCGGTCTGCAGCCACGAGGTCCAGGGAATGATCACGCCCGCATCGCTCCAGCCGGCGCCGGAACCGGCATGAGGACTCGGTCACCGTTCCCGGCGAGTAGATGCCGTAGTACGGCGTGCCGGCCTGCGTGCCGCGCATGTCCCCGGCAAACTTGCGCGAGAAGGCCGCCAGATCCATGTTGTAGCTGGCCGTGCGCCAGAACACCTGCGCATCGCCCATCCAGCCCAGCCGCTCGTCGCGCTGCGGGCAGTCCGTGGGCATGCCCACAAAGTTCGATCGCTGCCCCCACAGAATATTGCTCCACAGCTGGTTGATCATCGCGCTGCCGGTTTCGAGCTTTGCGGTAAACGGCGCATCGGTGTGAAAGACCAGCCCCATGACATCATCTTTGGCTGGCACGATAGCATCTTTGGCTGGCGCGGTGGGCAAACCGGTCAGTTCGGCATATCGGAAGCCGTGAAACGTGAATTGCGTTTCAAACCTCTGTGTGTGGCGGCTGGACTCGAGACCGAGAATAACGAACGAATCCGTGGCCTTTGCCGTGCGCAGATTGTCGGTGTAGATCGTGCCGTCCGGGTTAAGAATCTCGGCAAAACGAACCTGGAATATCCTCCCCCTACCCAGTACGCGTAATGTCACTCGCGCCGCGCCGGAGAAGTTCTGCCCAAAGTCGTAGACATAGACATCCGGCTTCGGCTCCGTGAGCGACTTAGCGCTCAATTCGCGTTCCACGCGAATTGGCGGGAAGTCCTGCGCCACAATCTCGACTGGAGCGGGATAGATAATCGTCGCCCGCTCATGAATCCAATTGTCGTCAAAGTCTGGGTTAGACATGCCCACCCAACAGTCGCCGGGGTTCATCGTTTCGCCGTCGTACAACTCCGAGTGGAGGATGCACGATCCCGCAGCCTGCCAACTCGTGTCGGTGACCACCCACTCCACGCTTCCATCAGTGTGCTCAATGCGCAACTGCGCCCGCAGTGCAGGCGGCGTATCGCCGTAGTTGTTGGGCTGCTGAACCACTTCAGCGGCGTCTCGTACCACCCCGGCGCCAGCAGCGCGCCTATCGCATTTTTTCCCTCCGCAATCCAGACCGTCACGCTTCGTACGTCTGGTAGACGACCCGCTCGCGATAGTCAGTCCATCCCGGCGCCAGCACCTGGTCGCCCACGCGCCTGCCGTTCAGAAAAATTTCGTAGGCGCCCAGCGCCGTGGCATAGAGCCGCGCTGACTTCACCGGCTTTTCCACCGTGAACGAATGCCGCAATTCCTTCACCGAGTCCGGAATCCACGGGTGCCCCAGCGGATCGGCATCCGGATCAGGCTTCTGCTTCCAGGCCACCGCATTCTTCCATCCCGAGTCGTCGAAGCCCTTCTGCTGCCAGCCCTTGACCTCGCGCCTGGAGAGATGGACCGCAGTCTTCCACTCCGTCCCGCTGGCAAACGCCGCCGTGGTTCCATCCGCGTACTCGACAAATAAGCGTTGCGATCATCGGCGGCGCATCGCCCCTGGACGCTCCGTTGGGAGTGGCAACGTAGTACACCGACTCAATGGCGATGGTGTTGGCACCGGCGCTCACATTCCCGGTCACTTCTGCGCGCACAAACTTCGCCCACGGCATCTGCTGCCAGGCCGGAAACGGATCTGCCGTCAGCACCTGCGTTCCATTGATCCACGCCGAAACAGTTTCCTGCGCGGTAGCGTAAAGCGCAGCGCGGCGCACCGGCTTGGCCAGCGTCACCGTCTGCCGGTAGGCAGAAGTGCTCCTCCGCGCCTTTTCTGCCGGCCAGATCCTTGGCGTCCGGGTTGGCGATCCAGACGAGCCGGAGCGTGGCGCACCGCATCCTCCTCCGCCGTCTCGTAGCCAATCCACTGGGCGCGCCAATTCTCCTGCTTGAGCAGGCCTGTCTCCCACCAACTCGCTCGGACTCTCTTCATACGGTTTGCCCGCCGCATCCCAAACCTTCACCCGCCAGACATACCGGGTGCTGGGCTGAAGCGCCGGCTCCGCCATAGCGCACATTCAACGATTTGCCCGACTCGATCCGCCCGCTATCCCAAACGTCTGCCTGGCCGGCCTGGAGCAATTCCTCCCCTGAAGCGACCAACAGTTCATAGGCCGTCTGCTTTGCGCCCCGCGCCGGGTCCTGCAACTGCCATGAAAGCCGCGGCGCCGGATCGTCGATGCCCAGCGGCGTCTTCAGGTCATTCACCCGCAACTCCACCGGCCCGGTGACAGGCGCAGTTGCTTGCGCCGTCAGCGCCGCCGCGGACAGAACCAGCCCCCACGCCATGCAACGCATGGTTCTCATCTTCGTACCCTCACTCTCCCTAAGAAGCCTTACCCCTGTGCGGCTTGCTCACCTGCTCTGGGAAACCTCCTCGCTGCTCCAAACCGTAACCGGCCCCAACAGACCCGACTCCAGCAGCGGCGAACTCGCCTTGAAGGGCCGGAAGTCCGTCCATGTATAGGTCTTGGTCACGCCCGGTTGCAAATCGCCGATCATGCGGTTGGGCCAAAGGTTGGTTACCTTTACGCTCAACTCGTTCAAGCCCGGCTTCAACGCAGCGGTCACATCGGCCACAAAGGGCGGCTTCCACAGGATTCCGCCCACCGGCTCGCCGTTGACCGAAACTTCGGCGATCTCCTTCACCGTTCCCAGATCCAGCAGCACCCTGGCTCCGGGCCTGAACCACTCCTGGGGCGCGTCAATCTGCTTGTGATAAGTGGCTGTCCCGGAGAAGTACTTCAGGCCGGCGTCTGCGCTTTTCGTCCAGGAGATGAGCGCGGGAAAATTCGCTTCCGCCGGCGCGCCCCAGTGGGGCGGGAAGGTCAGCTTCCACTCCCCTTTCACGGTAGCCAGCCGCGCATTCTTTCTTTCCGAAACCACGAGCGAAGGCCCCGCCGCGCTGCCCTCGAATACCACGAAGACCGATCCCTGCGCATCGAAGTGCAGCGGCACAATTGTTTGCCCATGCTCGATGGTGTAGCTTACCGGCTCGGTGTCGCCGCTCTCGGGATGCCACAGCCGGGGCGTCTCGCCGGTCACGCGAAAACTCGCATTCACATCAAAACTGTGATGCTTTTGCGTGGCGGCAAAGTAGATCTCGCGCTCTCCGTCGCTGCGGTGAATAAACACCAGGTCCAAATCTGAGTTACCGGCAGGCAGCGAGTAAGGAATCTCCCTGCCCTCGTGCTTGGCCGGACTCCAGCTAAAGTCGGGCAGATCGCCCTCTGCGGCCAGTACGTCTTCAATGCTCTTCCCCGTGTAGACCTTGCCCTGGCCATAGACGTGCCCGCCCGCGGCTGCCTCTCCCTTGCCCCACAGATCATCAGCGAGTTTGCGAACTTCGGCTTGTCCATCCTTGCCGTCGGCCAGGCTGGGCGATGCATCCGGCTTGGGCCCCAGCAGCACCGCGCCCTGAGCCACCAGCGCATGAATGTTGCGCAGCAGCGGCAACGACAGCATATGCAGGTCATTGGGCAACACCAGCAGCCGGTAACTCATGCCGCTGGCCAATTGCAGCCGGCCCGGCGTGGCGGATGCCCCGTGCAGCAGAACGTCGGCATTCACCCAATCGAAGTCGTAGTGCGCGGGCTGCTCCGGATCGATCTTCTTCCAGTAGGGCACCGTGGCCGGCGCGTCTTCGCCGTAGAAATACGCCACATCGCTCACCGGCTTGCCCTGCTGCAAGAGAAAGTCGCAGCGCGCCAGGTAGGTGTTCCACGCCACAGCCTGCTCCGCCCAGGTAATGTTGCGCGTGTAGTGCTGGCCGAAGTGGCCCAGCGTCATGCCCGGCTTGTGGGCATCGTCCAAAAACGGCTGCTGGTCGCTGGTATGGAAGATGATGCGGTTGATGCCCCGCGAAAACGCCTGGTCCGCCAGCCCCTTCAGATAAAACGGCCCCTGCCCCCAGGCCACCAGCTCAGGCATGGTGGTAAAGGACTCCGTAGCCGCCAGAGGCTTGCCATAGATATGCGCGGCCGAGGAAGCCTCGCGGTCATCCGCCTCGTACGCGGACGAGCCCTTCTTGCCGGGCAGCGGCGTCCAGAATTCGCCCATCGGCACTGTCAGTTGCCCCTTGTTCAGCAGGCCGTCGCCGGTGGTCGGCATGTCAATGCCCATAGCTTCGGCATACAGGCCAACGCCGTGGGCCGTGAAGTATTTGGTGGCCACGCCATAGTGGTTTCCCGCCAGCATGTCGGCCTGGGTGCGGCGCAAATCCCAAAGTAAACCCTCCGACTCTGCGCGGCTGCCCACGATTCTGCCCGTCAGAACAGGCAGATACCTGGTCATCGCATAGCCGCGCCGGGCCTCAAACTCCTGCATCATCTCCTCGGTCCAGTTCTCCTGCCCAGCCTCCCAGCTATCCATCAGGAAGGCCGTGAAGCTCTTGCCCCAATACGGGCCGGCCGTCGCGGAGATCATCTTCACGTACTCCTCCACGTAGGCCTGCACGTCCTTCCTGCTCAGCTTGTCGACCTCCAGGCCGGTGGCCGCGGGCGTGGCCGGGTGGTTCACCTCGCCGGTCAGTCCGTAGCCCAGGCGCAGCACCATCCACTTGCCCGCGGGCGGGTCCCAGTCCAGCGTGCCATCGGGCCTCATCTTTGCCGTCAGGTCGATCACCTTGGCTGGATCGATGGCCTCGCCGGGCTGCACTTCAGCCCTTATAGAACTCTCATCCGGCGCGTAGATGCCAAAGCTGACCTTATCCTCCCAACGATTCACGCGCGGGGCTGCCAGAAACTCAATTTCCGTGAGCCGCACCGGAACCGGCCCGGTGGTCTTCTCCTCATCGTCGTCAGACGGTTTCGCCTCTGGCGCCTTGAAAAACAACCGGTAGTATCGAGCTTTCACCGGAGCAATCGCATAGGTGCGAATAGGCAGGTTTACTGAGCCTGCTCCCTTGGGTCCGCCGGGCATCTCGACCAGCGTCCGCCATTGCTTCCCGTCGTCGCTGGCCTCAATCCTGCCCGCTGGAATTGGCACGCCCCTCCAGTTCTGCACCGTAGCGCCCGCAAACAACACCGACTGCACCGCTTGCGGCTGCGCGTAGGCAAACTCGACCCACGCCGTTCCATCCTTCAAGTACGGAACCTCCACGTAATTGGCGAACGACCCATCCTGCAAAACCGCCCCGTCGATGGGTCCGCAACTACAGGTGATCGCCGGCTTCTGCGCGGCCGTTATCGCATCCTCATCCTGAGCCGGGAAAGCCACCACCGCTGCATCAACATAGAGTTCCGGCGTGGGCGCCCGTTTGGGCGGCTCAGGCTGCGGCTTGGCGCCGGGCAGAGTCAAATCCCGCTTTTCTTCCTCCTCCGGCCGCGGCATCAAATCCTGGAACTTGCCCACCGTGGCCGGGGGCTGGCGCAACACGCCGGAAAAGTGCCCCGGCCCCTCCACCACCGTCTCGCTCCACACATATCTCTTCATCCCCTGGCCGGGCTTTACCCAGGGGCCGGCCGTCTCGCTCCAGCCGCCGGAAGCGGCCATGGCCATCTCCATGTGCAGGCGGTACGCCTCGGCTGCTGCGTGGCGCCAGGCCGACTTCCACTCCGGCGACATCCAGATCACCGGCTTGTCGATGAACAACGGCGCGCCCAGATCGCCGTCGAACATCTGCATCCCGGCAATGCCCACCCGGTGCATCCACTCCAGGTCGGCCGTAATGCCCTCTTCGGTCACATTGCCGCTCAACCAGTGCCACCAGGCACGCGGCTTGGCGCTGTCCGGCGGCTGCCGGAAAGCCTGTTCGAGGCTGGCTGTCGCCGTTTGCTGAGCCGTCTGCCCGGCCTCCTGCCCCGATAGAATCGCGGGAATCCCCGCTGCCACTACCAATACCAATAGTCCGCATCGAATCGCCTGTTCCGTCTTCATTGCCCGCTCCTTAGCGCCCATGAAATGCTTTGCACTTTCACACCGGCGCTTACCAAATGAAATACTTTCCGGAAGGAAGAACCTTAAGCAACCCACCCTGCCTTTGTCAAAAGCAACCCGCAGGGCTGCCGGGATAGCGCCTGTGTGCATTTGAACCGCTGAAATGCGCCTCAAAAATCAGCCTGCCATCCCGCTGGAAAACGCTCTATGGCGGCCATTGAAGCAGAAGATGACATTTCTGTCCGCTCCACCCGTTACACTCTCCCCATGGCCCTTCGCCTCTACGCCGCCACCACCAGCCAGGGCAAGCTGCGCGACTTCCGCACTGCCGCCCAGGCCCATTCGCTGAGCATCGATCCTCTTCCAAATCTGGAAAAAATCACCGCTCCCGAAGAAAATGGCGCCACCTTCGCCGCCAACGCCGCCCTGAAAGCCGTCTATTATTCCCGCTTTGTCCCCGGCGAACTGGTTCTGGCCGACGACTCCGGCCTCGAGGTGGACGCCCTTGACGGTGCTCCCGGCGTGCGTTCGGCCCGCTTTGCCGCCGACTCCGGCCTGGTCGACTCCCCCGACGCCAACGATAATACCGACGTGTGGAATAACATCGTGCTCTTGCAGCGCCTTGCCGGCGTGCCGCGTGCCCGGCGAACCGCGCGCTACCGCTGCGTGCTGGTGGCCGCCCGCGACGGCCAGACTCTCCATACCGCCGAGGGCGCGGTCGAGGGTCTCATCCTTGAAGCTCCCCGCGGCACCGGCGGTTTTGGCTACGACCCGCTCTTCTACATTCCCGCCCTTGACCGCGCCATGGCCGAACTGGATCTCGAAACCAAGCTCTCCCTCAGCCATCGCGGACGCGCCATTGCGGCGCTGCTGCCCATGCTGGGCCTCTGATCTTCCCACATCTCTTGTCCAAGGGATCAAACTGCGGAGCGGTGGAGCATCTTGACGTGTGTGATCTGGGACACAAATAATGCATATGGATATAGGCGAAGATTTTCTGTCTCTCAATCTGGAACAGTCTCCACCTGCAACCCTCAGGAGCTTCAACATCCATGGCCACAGCTCAACAAACAGCCGCGCCCACCGTACGCCGCGGCGTCCCACCCTTGCGCGCCGGCCAGGGAACCACCTTTTTCTGGCATAAGCTGCACTCCCTGCTGGGCGTAGTCCCCATCGGCGCCTTTCTCATCGAGCACCTGCTCTCCAACTTCGAGGCCCTCAAAGGTCCCGTCGCCTACGGAGCCCAGGTCAAGTTACTCAACAGCCTGCCCCTGGTCCGCGTCCTGGAGTGGACATTCATTTTTCTGCCCATTCTCTATCACGGCCTCTACGGCGTGTGGATCTGGCTGCGCGGCAAATCCAACCTCGTCTACTACCCCTGGGCCGGCAACTGGCTCTACACCGCCCAGCGCTATACCGGCCTCATCGCCATCCTGTACATCGGCCAGCACGTTGCCCGCCAGCGTTTCATGGGCGTGCAGCTTCCCGAGCACCCCTATGCGGCCTTCGCCAAGGTGCAGCAGGAGCTGGCCAACCCCTGGATGCTGGCTGTTTACATCATTGCCATGCTCGCCATCTGCTGGCACTTCTCTTACGGTGTCTGGCTCTTCGCCGCCAAGTGGGGCATCACTCCCGGCAAAACCGCCCGCAAGCGCTTCGGCTACGTCTGCATTGCCGGCGGCATCCTGCTCGCCGTCATGGGACTGGCCAGCATCTGGGCTTTTGTAGGCGGCAAGTACCCCAACGCTCCCGCGGACGCATCTCCAGCCGTCTCCCAATTCATCGCACCAGTTCACTGGGGAGACATTTTGGTCTGAATTGATCCTGAACCCCGGCCAGATGCCGGTATCTGGAAACGGGTCCCTGATCTCTGATCTCTGACCCCTGATCTCTGAAGAGGAAGCACGAAATGGCAGCACCCAGAATCATCGTGGTTGGCGGAGGCCTGGCAGGACTGGCCGCGGTCATCAAGATCGCCGAGGCCGGCGGAACGGTCGATTTGTTTTCCATTGTCCCGGTCAAGCGTTCTCACTCGGTCTGTGCGCAGGGCGGCATCAACGCGGCAAAAAATTTGAAAGGCGAGGGCGACACTACCGCCCAGCACTTCGACGACACCATCTACGGCGGCGACTTCCTGGCCAACCAGACCCCGGTCAAGGCCATGTGCGAGGCCGCACCGGCCATCGTCGACCTCCTCGACCGCATGGGCGTGCCCTTCAACCGCACCCCCGAGGGCCTGCTCGACTTCCGCCGCTTCGGCGGCACGCTCTACCACCGCACCGCCTTCGCCGGCGCCACCACCGGCCAGCAACTGCTCTACGCCCTCGACGAGCAGGTCCGCCGCCACGAATACGACGGCAAGGTCCGCAAGTACGAGGGTTGGGAGTTTCTCTCCGCCGTGCTCGACTCCAAAGGCGTGGCCCGCGGTATCACCGCCCTCGACCTGCGCTCCATGGAACTGCGCAGCTTTCCCGCCGACGCCGTCATCCTGGCCACGGGCGGCATCGGCGCCATCTTCGGTAAAAGCACCAACTCCGTGGTCTGCACCGGCTCGGCCCAATCGGCCGTCTTCCAGCAGGGCGCGTATTACGCCAACGGCGAGTTCGTCCAGGTCCACCCCACCGCCATACCCGGCGAAGATAAGCTGCGCCTCATGTCGGAGTCGGCCCGCGGCGAGGGTGGCCGCGTATGGGTTCCCCGCACCCCCGGTGACCCGCGCCCCTTCAAGCAGATTCCCGAGTCAGAGCGCTTCTACTTTCTCGAGGAGTGGTTCCCCAAGTACGGCAACCTCGTTCCCCGCGACGTGGCCACGCGCGCCATTCACAAGGTGGTCTACGAAATGGGCCTGGGAATTGACGGCCAGCCCATGGTCTATCTCGATCTGACCCATATCGACCGCGCCACGCTCAATCACAAGCTGGAAGGCATACTCGAAATCTACGAGAAGTTCGTGGGCGAAGACCCCCGCGATGTGCCCATGAAGATTTTTCCCGGCATGCACTACACCATGGGGGGCCTGTGGGTGGACTTCGACCAGATGACCAACATTCCCGGCATCTTTGCCGCCGGCGAGTGCGAGTACCAGTATCACGGCGCCAACCGCCTGGGCGCGAATTCGCTGGTCAGTTGCATCTTCGGCGGCTTCAAGGCCGGCCCCAATGCGCTCTACTACGCCAGCAACCTGCCCGCCGCGGAAGGCGACGGCGGCCACGCCGCGGAGCTGGCCCGCCAGGCCGGGTTCAACCGCCAGTTGCTTTCCTCCAAGGGGACAGAGAATCCCTTCAAGCTGTGGCGCGAACTGGGCGATATCATGACCAGGCACACTACCGTCATCCGCTACAACAAAGGCCTGAAGGAAGCCGATGAGAAGATCGTCGAACTGCTCGACCGCTACAAAAACATCAACCTCAGCGACCGCAGCCAGTGGGCCAATACCAGCTTCGCCTTCGCCCGTCAGTTGAAAAATATGCTGGAGCTTTCGCGCGTGGTTGCTCTCGGCGCGTTGCTGCGCGACGAGTCCCGAGGCGCCCACTATAAACCCGAGTTCCCCGACCGCAACGACGAGAAGTACCTGAAGACCACCAAGGCCAGCTTTACCGGCGCGCCCCAGGGCCCGCGCTTTGAATACGAAGAGGTCGATACGCAGTTCATCAAGCCGCGCCCGCGCAGCTACAACGCGGCCAATTGAGCAAAGGGAGACTGACTATGGCAACCAGGACTGTACAATTCGAAATCAAGCGCCAGGCCAACCCCGATGCTCCCGCCGTCTGGGAGAGCTTCGAGCTCGAATGGCGTCCCGGCATGAACGTCGTCTCCGCCATGATGGAGATCGCCGCCAACCCCGTCACCGCCGACGGCCGCGTGACCACCCCCATCACCTACGACTCCTGTTGCCTGGAGGAGATCTGCGGCTCCTGCGCCATGCGCATCAACGGCAAGGCCCGCATGGGCTGCTCGGCGCTGGTCGACAATCTGGAGCAGCCCATCCGCATCGAGCCGCTCTCCAAGTTCCCCCTGGTCCGCGACCTGCAGGTGGACCGCTCGGTTCTGTTTGAAAATCTGATGGCCGTCAAAGCCTGGGTTCCCGTCGACGGAACCTACGATCTCGGCTCCGGCCCGCGCGTCTATCCCCAGCAGCAGGAAGCCAACTACCCGCTCTCCAACTGCATCTCCTGCTGCTGCTGCATGGATGTCTGCCCACAGTTCAACGAGGTCACGGGCTTTGTGGGCGCGGCCACCATCGCCCAGGTCAAGCTCTTCAACAATCACCCCACCGGCAAGGTCTTCAAGGAAGACCGCCTGCGCGCCCTGGCCGGCGACGGCGGGATTCAGGAGTGCGGCTTCGCCCAGAACTGCGTGGATACCTGCCCCAAGCAGATTCCCCTCACCAACGCCATCTCCGACGTAAGCCGCGACGTGCTCGTCCAAAAGGTCAAGGACATATTGCGCGGCTAGCGGTAATCACCCTATATAAATGGGTGCCCCAGACCTCGATTTGAGACCTGGAATCTATACCGGTTAAATGATCGCGCCAGGGAAGAATCCATTGCTTCATTTCTTGCTGCCCGGCCCCCACTGCAGGCGCAGGCCGGTGCGGAAGTTCATGGGCAAACTGGGGTAACCGATAGGCGCGATGTGCTGTTCGCTCAGCAGGTTCTCAGCCTGGGCGTAGATGCCCATCCACTTGAGCAAACTGTAGCTGCCGCCAATGTCCAGCTTGGCGTAGCCGTAATCCAGGTTGCGGTTGGGCAGGAGCAGACTGTTGCCACCGCTGGCATCCGCGTACTCCAGATAAGTGGAATCGTCGCTGCGGCTGGCAAAGGACGAAGTAAAGACCGCAGTGAACTTCCGTTCCGCGTACGTTGCCGTGATGAACCCTGTATGCGGAGCGCGGCGGAAGGGGCGAGCACCCACCAGCGGCGAAATGGCGCCGATGGGAATGCAGTTTGTAGTGCCGAGGGTACAGCCGAATGGATAGGTGGGCGCATATCCGCCCGTCAGCGCCTCATTGTCGCTGTCGAAGGAACGCTGCACCACGCCGTCGAGATAGGTGTAGCCGCCGCGCATGAAGAGGTTGCGCCCAATGCCGCCTTCGACAGTGGTTTCAACGCCCTGCGCGCGGAAAGCCTCGGTGTTGACTGCTAGCCCATAGTCGAAGGTGTAATAGTAGCCAAGCTCGGCCGGAGTCAGGCCGGGGATCAGATTAGGCAGCAGCTTGCCGCCCACGTATTCGATCTGTTTCCCGAACTGGTTGTGAAAATAGCTGGCGCGCAACATGAGCCGGTTGCTGAAAAAACCCTGCTCCCCGCCGCCTTCGTAGGTGCGTACGGCGGGGGCGGTCAACGGTAAGATGCCGAGTTGCTGGGCCACGGAATGGAAGCCGTTGGTTACCAGAAATTGATAGAGCGAACCGAACTGGTCGGTCAGCGCGGGCTCGCGCACCGCATCGCCGAAGTTGAACAGGATGCGCGTGCCCGAGAAGATTCCTTTGCGCGGGCGAAGGGCATAGGCCGAAAGCCCGGCGCGAGGCGAGGTTTGGGTGCCGAACAGCGAGTAATGCTCCAGGCTGCCGCCTAGTGTGTAGAAAAACCTATTCTTGAGGTCGCCGTGCACCCCGGCTAGGTAGTCGTAGTTGGTGCGTTCGGCAATTTCGTATGTATTGTAGGTTGGGACGTATTCCATGCCCCTCTCATCTTCATAGTGAAAGCCGATCAGTGCGGTCAGGTGCGGCGTGAACTTGTAATCGCCCTGGTAGACCAGTTGATCGCGATTGGAGTCCAGTTGATATACGTATGGATAAGTCTCCGGAAAGTCTAGCTGCGCTTGTCCCGTTGCTGAGGAGCCGTTGGCGCCGGTGATCGTAACCGTGTTGCCGTAGTAAGCGGAATATCCATCGATCGTATCGTACTCGATGAGCTGACCAGTAGGCTGCCACAGAGAATATTGCTCGCGCTTGCGCGTCAGGCCATAGCGAAAGCTGTTGTGAAAGTCCGCCGTGGTCTGGTTGTCGATCGAGGCGCTGAGAAAAATGTCCTGATCCTTCTCGTTGGCTTTGTCGGTGAGGTGATAGAAGTCCCAGGCGTTGGGAACGCCGGTCCCATCCACGCCATAGTGAATCGTTGCGCGAATCTGCGTGTTCCCGCTGGGCTGCCAGCCGAGGTTGGCCGCCGTGGTAGCCACGTGGTACTCATCCATGGGCAGAGCATTGCCGGTCTGTAGCCAACTGAAGGCGCCCAGGTAATCCAGCTTGTTGTGCGCGCCCGCCGCCTCGAACTCCTCGTGCGAGGTGTTGAAGTTGCCCGCATCGCCCTGAAAGAAAAGCGAGGGAAAGCTGGTAGTTCCGTGAGGAGTGGTCAGGCTGACCACGCCGCTCTCCGCATCGGCGCCATACAAGCTTGAATTGGGCCCGCGATAGACCTCCGCGCGTTCCACGGCCGTCGTGGAAAGCGGTCCAAAGTCGAAGCGCCCGCCCAAGTCGCCGGCGCTCACCCCATCCACAAGAATCTTGCTGGAATCGGAATCGCCGCCGCGCACAAACAGCGAACTCTGCGCGCCGAGCTGTCCGCTTTGCACCACAAACGTGCCGGGCATCAGCCGCAGCGCGCTCACCAGGTCGTCGCGCAGAGCTAGATCCAAAGGCCCCAGCACGCTGGTGGCGGCGCTGGTCTGCGGTTGCGGCGTGGGGGTTCCGGTTGCGGTCACCACGATCGATTCCCGCACCCACTCCGGCTCCAGCACCACGTTGCGCTCGATGTTGTCCAGCCGCCCGGCGTAGAAGCCCGGCGTCTCCAACTGGCGAAAGCTCTTGGCCGAAACCAAAAGGAAGAAGCGGCCCTCCACCCCGGTGAGAATCTGAAAGCTGCCGTCGGCCGTGGAGACGGCGCTGGCCACCACTTTCCCATTGCTGATCAGAGTGATATTAGCCCCGGTGACCTTGGCGCCCGAGGCATCGGTGACTACGCCGCGAATGGACGCAGCCGGGCAGATGGCGGCAAAAAATGTAAGCATAATGGAAGCGAATGCGCGAGGCAGGGCGCGACCCAGGCGGGTGCGCGGAGATGCGAAACCATGCATGATGACTCCTTCGTTCCCCTCGGAACGCAAGCGGGTGCAGCGGTTCTCCAATTGCTATACACCGAAGCCGCTGCTGTTGAGTGGCTTTTTCCTCAAGAAAAAGCCACCCTGCAATCTAGCGGCAAGTGCACTTGAATTGGAGAACCGCTCTAAAAGCGCCGAGGACCGGTCTCCTGACTTGCGCCTTCTCCAGCCACCTTCCCAAAAGCGAAACCGAAAAGGCTCGCCTCCAGTGGTTTCCTCGGGTCTTCCGCGCTCTGCGGAAAGACCCTGGCTGAAATCCTGCCTTCATCCGGTAACCCAATACGACGGGCGCCGAGGCAGGGACGCTCACAGTTGCGGGGCAGTGGCGGAGTTTCACCGCCTTCCCGTGCATCCTGGCGATTGCCGTGGTGAATTGCACTGCTCCTCGATGGAACAGCCGGTACGCATGGAACGACTTTCCATGACCACAACATTTTATATCGGGGACGGGGCGGGAAGTCAAAACGTGCCTGTTCAAAATGTGCACAATCCAAGACAGTCGATCACAAGCGCAGGCTGGGCTCTCGGCAGGCCGATGAGTCTGATGCGCAAAGGAAGGAGTGGTGACCCCGGGAAGACTCGAACTTCCGACACGCAGTTTAGGAAACTGCTGCTCTATCCACCTGAGCTACGGGGCCATAGTTGAATCACCACTTTCGATATGTACTAATATTAGCTCACTCACTATAACTCATTTTATCTATTTGGGTTGCGTTTTGGGTAATAGAAAGCATGATATAAAGTTCCAAAACACCTGTGCAACAGGTTAGTTTTCGCCGTTTGCCGCGAGCGAATGGTGCGCTTGTACGTACGCTTTAGCTCGCAATCTAACGGAAACAGTAGTGATATAAGTGTTTTATATTCAATAGGATGAAGCAGCCATCAGCGCGCAGCGCCGGTAACGATTTCAACTACGTTTTCGATCACGTAATCGATTTGCGCCCCGCTCATTCCAGGAAAGATCGGCAAGGATAGATACCGCTCATACTCCCTGCTGGCAACCGGAAAGTCCTCCGCTCTGTATCCATACGTCTTCTTGTAATAAGGATGCATATGCAAGGGGATAAAGTGCACGCTGGTTCCAATCCCACGCTCCCTGAGCTTCTCAATCATCGCGGAGCGGGTGATGGTTAATTCATTCAGGTTCAGCCGCAATACATACAGATGCCAGGATGATTCGCGGTTGGCGCCGACGGTGGGAACTTCAAGCGCCCGCTGCCGGGCAAATTCCCGGCTATATCGAGCTGCGATCTCCGCGCGCTCGGCGCGCATGGCATCGCACTTTCCCAATTGCACAATCCCAATTGCAGATTGAATATCCGTCAGGTTGTACTTATAACCTATATCCAGAACTTCGTAGTGCCAGGAACCTTCAGTGCTATATCGATTCCATGCGTCGCGGCTGATGCCGTGAAGCCTCATCATGCGCATGCGGGCAGCCAGCTCGTCACTGTCCGTGGTGACCATGCCGCCTTCACCGGTGGTCAGGGGCTTGGTGGCATAAAAGCTGAAAGCCGTAAGTTCGCTGATGGATCCGACGCGAACGCCGCGGAAGGACGCGGGCAAAGCGTGGGCCGCATCCTCTATCACGCGCAGCCTATGGCGCTTGGCCAGGTCCTGAATCGCCTCCATGTCGCATGGCTGGCCGGCATAGTGCACGGGCATAATCGCGCGAGTTCGCGGCGTAATCCGGCACTCCGCATCGGCTGGATCGATGCACAGGCTTACGGCATCCACGTCAACCAACACCGGTTTCGCCTTGAAGTACGCAACCACTTCCGCGCTGGTGGTGAAGGTTGTCGTCGGCACCAGCACCTCGTCTCCCTGCCTGAGACCAATGGCGTCCAGGGCAAGATGAAGTCCAGCGGTGCAGGAACTGACGCCTACCGCATGCCTGGCGCCCACATACGCGGAAAACTGTTGCTCAAATTCAATGGTCCTGGAGCCCATGGTGAGCCAGCCGGAACGAACCACATCGGCGGCCGCCTGCGCCTCCTGCTCTCCCACGCCGGCGCGATGAAAAGGAACAACCTGTTCTTTGGATTTGGTCATTTGAGAACTTACTTTATCATAGATGATCTTGCCGCATATGTTAAGGTTATCACAGAACTTTAGTGCGCATCTTTTTGGATTTTGCGCATAGTCCTGTACATAAATGACTCAGAAAATAGACAGAGAAGCCTATTTTTCCAACTTCGATATAGCCTCATTGAGCGCAGCGACCGAAGTCAACTGGGGAATATCCTGCGACTCGAAACGAATGCCAAGATTGTATTCGATCTCAAGAATCAGCCGAAGGTGCGCCAGAGAATCCCAGGACGGCGTATTCTCCTTACTGGTTTCCAGCGTGACGGCCTCGGGCTTTATCTTGAGAATTGAGCTTACGGCATCCACTAGAGTTTTATTCATTGCGCGGTGGTCCTCTCCAGTGGAATGACCGAAAACCACTCGGGAATTGCCACCGTTTTCCGTCTGAGGTCGAGCTCCCATAATGTCTGCTTCCCGTCGTTATCCCTTCGCGTAAAGCCCAGCTTCTCAAATAATTTTGCTGCCATCCCATTCTTTGCGGTGGGAATGTATTCCCCTGTAATGCAGGTCGCGCCCAGTTCCCGAAGATCGCACACAGCGAAGCCGAGAAGTGCTTCCTCCACGGTGCGCCCGATGACCCTGCAGCTCAGAAGAAAAGTATCGATGTGCCAGCGTTCTGCGCCCTGCCTGCGCAAGATGAGCACGCCGACTATGCCGTTGGGACCAAAACGGTCTTCGAGCTTAAGCCAATAGACGAGGCATCCGGGATCCGCGCACATCGCTGCAAGCTCGGATTCCGTATACCGCCGAGCCGTCAAATTGAACTGGTTTGTTTTCTGCGTCAGTTGCGCCACTCGCGGCAAAGTCTCATGGTCTACCGTGGCGATGGTGAGTTTCATCTGTAGCGAGCGGAAGAAATCATCCAGGTTCCCGGCGCTCTCTGCCAGATGCTGCCGCTTCGCCTGCGCATGATACATTTCCCCGCGGCGGCGATCGTCTTCAGTGACATCAAATTTCAGAAAATACTCACTTGCAACCCGGCACAGAGCCAGCTTGTAATCGCAGGGATCATGCGGCCATTCCGGAACGGCAATCTCAGGGACTGCCTCTCGCACGCGCTCGCGCTCCACTGGGTTGTCATCGATAAAAACAAGGCTATCGACGCCGATATTCAATTGCCGCGCAAGATCGCGGATGCTCTCCGCCTTGTCATTCCAGTTGATTTGAGCAGCCGCAAAATGTTCCTCCCGCAACACCATGGCCGGATGCTTGCGAATAACTTCATATGCGTCTTCAGGATTATTCTTGCTGCAAATCGCGAGCAGGATTCCTTTTTGCTGCAGGTGCAGCAACTCGCGCTGGAAATCCACGTAAGCGAAACCAATGCCCTCATGACCAAGCTGGATTCCTGTCATCCCGTCTTCGCCGATAATTCCGCCCCATAGCGTGTTGTCCAGATCCAGAACGATACACTTGCGGACATCGCCCCACCGGGCCGCAATAAAACTGGCGTACTGTGACGCCAGCAGACGGTGTGCATGTGCGCTCAGGCGAATGCGCGCCAGATACCACATGCGAGCGTCATGCCAGCGCTCGGCGCCTACGGACTCAATAAGCGTTTCTACATCCACAACCACAGCATGGGAGGAGTTCGCGCGCTAATGCGCGCAAGCCGGCATTGTATGAGGCCACGATCTGACGAAACGAAAAGCCGGAATTGTACTCCAGGCCGTGATAGGTTGCTATAAGGTTAGAGGAGGACAAGGTATTCAAAAAGACTGTTGCCGTGGGAAGTCGCGTAGCGATGGTCCCCACCAGGGAGGAAATATCCGCTCGCGCGG
Source organism: uncultured Acidobacteriaceae bacterium (assembly GCA_963796085.1). GTDB lineage: Bacteria > Acidobacteriota > Terriglobia > Terriglobales > Acidobacteriaceae > Telmatobacter. The sequence continues at coordinate 17,544 of CAWCKF010000012.1, forward strand.
CATTCACAATGGCCGGAATATCCTCGATCGTATGGCCATAGGGGTGCGCAAGATAACCGGCAAACAGATCGGCGGCATCCAGAAACAACAGAATGGCCTCCGGCTTATCCCGGTAGAGCCCCGAAGAGGGATCGAGAATCGCCTGCCTGTACTGATTGAACCCCGGATTCCAGATCTCTGGCGCGAAGCCTCTCTCCACGAGCCGGTCGTTCAGTGGCGGCTCGAGCAAGTCCAGGTTGGAACTGGCCAGTAGCGCCAGACGCAGCGGACGCTGGGATCGTGCCGCCTTCATGATGAACTCTTCTCCACAAACTCGGTCACGCCAATCCCTCGCAGGATGACGAAGGCGATGCGGCGCTCATCGAATACGGCCGCAGGAACCGGCCCGGAAATGAGGATGGCTCCCTTTTGCCGCACATTTTCCAGAATCCTTTCCAGATCGTCCACTTCATAACAAAGGTGGGCCAAGCCACCGCCTTTGCCAAGAAAACCCGCCACGGGAGAATCGTCGCCCACCGGCTCAATCAATTCGATCGGGATGCTGTCCCCTTCCCGGCCCCAGAATTGAACAATCACCCGCTGCAGGGGATCATGCACTGCCGGCCCAAGGGCGCGCATCCCCAGCTGCTCCGCGTAGAGCTTGCCCGACTCTTCGACGCTGCCTACGACTACGCCGACGTGGTGCAGCTTCACTCCACTCCCTCCTCCGGCTTGCGCACCATGATGACTCGGGCGGGCGCCCCAAAAACAGTGGAATAGGGCGGAACATCGCTGGTGACCACCGAGCCTGCGCCCACCACACTCCATGCGCCGACCGTAACATTCGGTAGGAGGATGGCGCCGGAACCGATGAACGCGCCCTTCTCGATTTTGATGCGGCCGTTGATGCAGACGCCGGGAGAAATAAAGCAGCATTCCCCGACCTCGCTCTCGTGCGCTATGATCACTCCGAAACTGACCAGACTCTGCGCGCCGATGCGCGTCTCGGGGCCGAGGATCACTCCTTCCTGCACGATACTCCCATCCCCGATGTGTGCATACGCGGTGTCAACCAGGGGATGAATTGCGGTATAGAATCTTGCGCCACAGTCCTGGAGTTTGCGCCACACCTTCCAACGGATAGCCGTTGTGCGGGCCACGTTGTTGATCACCCAGCAATCCGCATGGCTGCTGCACAGCAGTTCACTGCCGCCCAGAACGGGCAGGTCCATGAAGGAAAAGCCATGACGCGCCTGGTTATCATCGAGAAACCCGATAAGATGAATGTCATTCTTGCCCATCACTCTGCGGGCCTCCAGCAGCTTCACGATTTCCGGGCCCGTCGACCCCAGAATGACCACTTTCTTCATGTTGGCTTCGCTCGGCATTACGCAGTAACTCCGCGCCCCTTCCCGGGCTTTTCAATGTAGATTCCGCGGCCCAGCAGCACCATGGGGATGGTGTGCAGAACGATCCGCATATCTATCCGGAAGGTGCGCTTTCGCACGTACTCCAGATCAAGGTCGCGCCGCCGCTCCCAGGGGAGACTGTTGCGGCCGTGGATCTGCGCCCAGCCCGTGATGCCCGGTTTGACCGACAACCGCTGGAAGTCGTCCGTTCTATAGTGATTCATGGCATCGGGTACATCCGGGCGTGGACCCACCAGGCTCATCTCTCCTCGCACGACGTTGATCAACTGGGGCAACTCATCCAGGCTCAGCTTGCGCAGCCAGTACCCCACCGGCGTAACGCGTGGGTCGTGTGGATCATTATAAGTGGAACCGTCGGGATTGCGAAAGTCGGCCACGTTCCCATGCATACTGCGGAACTTCAGCACTCTGAAAAGCTTGCCGTTCAATCCCAGACGTGCATGGGAGAAGAAGACCGGGCTTCCCGAATCCAGCCACACCGCGATTGCGCACAGCAGCAGTACAGGAGACGCCATGGCCAATGCGAGCGTGCCGGCGGTCAAATCAAATACCCTCTTTGCTACAAGACTCTTCATTTACTGTGTTAAGCTCGCTTCACTTTCCGCATTCCCACGCTGCAACCTGGCCGCCTTTTCCAAAATCTCGACGACCCTGGGCAGGTTGGACTCATGGGTGAGATTTTTGAGCGCGTATTCACGCCCTGCCGAACCCCTCTGCCTCAAACATTCTGAAGATTGCTTGCTCGCCGCAACAATCGCCTCTACCATACTGTTCACTGAGTCTGGAGTTACTATCCATCCGGCGCCGCTCGCGAGAATTGCCCTCGCGGTATCCGACTCCGGCAGCACCGCCGCGATTACCGCACGCCCCGAGAGGAGATAGGTTATCAGCTTGGATGGTATTGAATACAGGGACTGCATTCCTCTTGTGGGAAGCAATAACACGTCCGCCATGCGAAGAACCGTGCTCGTCTCCTCTTCCTCCCACGGAGTATGAAGGATTACGCGATCCAGTTTTTGCCGCCTAGCCAATTCCCGGCAAATGCCAAGCTGCGACCCATCGCCGGCAATTACCAGATAGATTTGCGTCTGGTTCTTCAGCTTGCTGAAAGCGTCCACCAGCATCTCGGCGTTAGATGCCATCCCCACATTACCCGCGTAGACAGCCACAAAGGCGTCCCCGGGGATTCCCAGCTTGCGGCGGAAAGTCAGGGCCGCGGATGAATCCGCATCAAGCAGATCGTCGCTGCTCCAATTCGGAATAACATGAACTTTATTTTCCGGGATGCCCCGGTCATATACGTAAAGCCTCTGAAATACGGGAGAGATGACAAGGAGTTGTGCAGAGGAACGCGCGATCATCTGATCGCATTGGCGAAGAATACGAAAAGCCCATCCCCGCGCAGTTACCCGGCGCTGCGACCCCAAAGATTCAGGATATACATCCTGCACTCTCAGAACCAGAGGAGTCCGGCGAAGCCTAGCAACCATGGCCACGATGCCGGTGGCGAAGATCGGCCAGGAGTTCGAGTAAATCACGTCAGGACGTTTTCCCCATAGGATTCGCACTCCGGATGAGATCCCGAAGGACAGATTCATGGCAAAGCGGCTCATCATGGTGGAACTTTTTGAAAACGTGCCGAAGCAATGAGTCAGTTTATATCCCCCGTTTGCAGCCGACGTGGAGTAGAGAGCGCGCTTATAGCCATCAAACAATCTACCCTTGGGATGATTCGGAAAGGGCGCGTAGACATGCACCGAATGGCCACGGCGCGCAAGTTCTTCCGCGGTTTGCGCGCCCGTCTGCGCTGAAAAGGTGTGCTCCGGTGGAAAAACGCCACTTACCAACACGACATTCATTTTGTCACGCTGCCATCTACGATTTCATCCTATCTGAATATGAATGTATGTTAAAACCCTTTAATGCCGCAAAAGGCATTTCTTCCATTCAAAACGGTTTTCGCCTCACCCGGTTTCCATCTCGCGAACCACCCCTTTTGCGCCGCGCTCCCGCAATTGATACTGGTCAAATATCCAGGCATAGGTCTCTTCCAGGCCTGTCCGCAGGCTGATGCCCGGCTCCCATCCCAGATACTTCTTGATCAGGGTGTTGTCGCTATTGCGGCCATTTACGCCTTTGGGAGCTTCCAGGTTGTAATTGCGCCGCAACTTGATTCCCGCGATGTCTTCCACAATGTCTACCAACTGGTTGATGCTGACCGCCTCGCTTGACCCGAGATTAATGGGCTCCAGAGTTTCAGAATTCATGATCAGTCCCATGCCCTTGATACAGTCATCGATGTACATGAAGGAGCGCGACTGGTGCCCGCTGCCCCAGATTTCAATCACGTGTTTCCCGGTTAACTTGGCTTCAATCACCTTACGGCAAATCGCTGCCGGGGCCTTCTCGCGGCCGCCAAACCAAGTTCCCCAGGGGCCGTATACGTTGTGGAAGCGGGCCACGCGCACATGCAGGCCAAAGTCCTCCATGAAGTGGCGGCACATGCGCTCGGAAAATAGTTTTTCCCAGCCATAGCCGTCTTCGGCCAAAGCGGGATACGCGTCTGCTTCCTTCAGAGCCGGCGCTATAAATCGGTTGCCGTCATCCGGCGTATGCTGCAAATCGCCATTGTAGACACAGGCTGAAGAAGAATAGAAAAAGCGCTCGACGCCATGCTTCCGCGCCGCCATCAACATGTGAGTATTGATGAGAACCGAGAGCATGCACAGGGCTTTATTCTTTTCGATGAAGCCCATCCCGCCCATATTCGCGGCCAGGTTATAGTATCTCGGTCGCGCCCTTGGCCGCAATCTCACAGTTCTCTTTGTCATTCAGGTCGAGCGAAAGATTCTCAACATCGTCGAATTTCTGATACCAGTGCTCCAGGGGCTTCACGTCGACCGCTCGGATCTGCCTGTAACCCTGCCGTCTGAAGGAGGCTACCAGATTTCCGCCGATGAACCCTCCCCCGCCTGTAATAACTGCTAATTGGTCCTTCATCCTGGCTCCCTTTGCGACTAATAAAAATACTCTAGGTAATCTGCGGGTGTTGCTCAACGCTCGCGGCCTTCACACCTCATGCGATGCAAGCGCGGCATACCTGAGCAACCTGCGGTTCTCTTCGATGATTGCAGGATCGGATGCGGTCATCTTTCCGTATTCGGCTGCCCGAGCCGCGAGCGCAGCATACCATTCATCATCGGCATCCACGCATTGTTGCAAAACGGCGCGAAATCGATCCGGTTCGTGCAGCGGAATGTCCCAACCCACACCCTTCTCTTGCAGATTGCGCCACGGTGTTCGATCGCTGATCAGTACCGGGCAACCCGCGCACAGCGCCTCGCAAGTCACATGCGAATAGTTTTCTCCCAAGGTAGGCAGCAAAAACAGGTCATGCCCGGCATACACCTCCCCAACTCTCTGGTGTTCGATCATTCCCATATATTTTACCCGAACGTTGGGTGGCAGCGCGCCCATCGCCTCCTGGCACTTATTCCAGTACGCCGCGTTTCCGACAGGTCCATAAATATCGAAGAAGACATCGCCTGACAAGCTCTGGAGCATTCTGAGAGCGAATAGCAGGTTTTTCTCCGGCGAGATCCGAGAAACAAAAACGGCCCGAAGCCGGCCGGCGCGCTTTCGCACCTTCAACGCCCCGCCGCGTTCCGGCATCATGTGCATGTCCTTGGCCACAGCGATCACTCCCCTCATGCCACTCCCGTATGCAATTGAACTGCCAGGTAATAAGTTCATGCTGCCGGCAGCAGGGAGATTTCCCATCGATCGCCGAATATCGGCCTCTTCCAGATTGGTGGAGGCATGCCAGATCACTCCCCGGTAGAAACCGAGCCATTTTGACAGCTTAACGTATACCTGCTTTCTTTTGCTTTTTATGCTGAGCGACCCGCGTGAAAACTCACCACGCGGCGCTACCACGACCGGCCTTCGTGGCAAGAGACCCATTCTCCTGCACGCCAAAGGGATCATCGAAAATATGCGCGCCAAAAAACCGTTAATATGGAGAACGTCGTAACTCTCCTGCCGCAGAGACCGGATCATCATCCTGGCGCCCGCCAGCCCCGGGGGAATACGCAACACCTTAACCACGCCATACTCGTACCAGCGCCCGACCGGCTCACTCGCGTATGGCTGCGGGTCTCCTCCATCGCGATCCCCGGAAATAATTTTAAAGTCGAACTCATCCTTCAGCTTTTCAACTAAAGCCGCGATACTCTGAATTGGGCCGCCCGCCTTAAAGCCGGGCAGGTAATGAGGATTAAGGATGAGAATCGTCTTCTTCATAAGTGCGGAATCTGCACCGGGATAAAGGTGACCGCTCTCACTCACCTTCTCGCTTTCCTCGACGGGCTCAAGCGTCACCGTAACTGCCCTCCATGGCCCGCTTGTTGCTCGCGAATTTGTACTATGAAGCTAAATGCGCAAGGCCGACAGCACGTATGATGGCTTCAGACGGATTACGAAGATCCGACTGATAGAGAACCTCAATTCCCGGCGTAATCTTATTTTGCGAAGGAAGGTTCATCAAAAAAGCGCCGAACTCCTCCACAGACTCCAATTGGTGGCATACCGCTGCTACCTTCTTCAAAACATCCGGCATAAAACCGCGAACGTATGAGGATTTGTCCGGCGCAAAAAGGCCAATGGGTTTGTTGAGCAACAGATAGTCAATGGCACAGGACGAGAAATCCGTCACCAATGCGTCGGAACAGGCCAGAAGCTTGTACAGATTTAAACCTTCCTCCCGAAAGCGCGAATCGTTATAAATACGAATATTCCTGAAAGGCGGCCATGCCTGCCGGTTCTTGCTGTCCATCATATGAAGCTTGATGACGAGTATAACGTCAACGCCTTGGAGCATAATGTCCAGCTTCGCCAATGTGCCAGCGCTCAGCGGATGCGGAGAATCCACATTGCTATCTTCGCGAATTTCACCCAGGTATGAACTACGGAATGTAGGCAGCCAGACAACAAGCTTGGTGCGGCCTTCCTTGACGGACAGATATTTTTCTTCCCGCATAAACAGCCATTCGTTGCGCGGAAGGCCTGTAACCAGGACGTGATCCCGCGGGAGATAAAAGGCCTCTGCAATTAGATCAGCAAAATACTCCGATGTTGCGATGGAGTAATGCATGAACAATAGATCGCTTCGCAATCTACCATCCTGTGCGCCAATGGCCTTGATTGGCATACCATGCCACAGGTTGCAGATTGTCTGGTGGCGCCCGGAGTGAGCAAACCCATAAATTCCGTGCGTAGTGAATATATAGCGGCAGCGCAGAAATGACCACAGGCCCCGGAGCGAGTTCTTAATCACGATCGACACATTCTGCAAATCGGCCTTGGGGAATTCCCGGCGGAGGATATTCTCGGAAGCAGATTTGTTCGTTACCAGCCACACCAATTGATACTCCTGCGCGCGTGGAGATTTCACCAGCTTTTCAAACAGCGCGAAAGTATTGTCCGAAAGATCGGGACCGCTGGCGAATCCGATCTGCCTGGAGTTCGCGGGTATAAGTAATCGCAGTACCGCATAAAGCACGCGAAAACATGCGAGGGGTATTGGCCGCCGGGAGAAGGCCTTAAGGGCGGACATGATGCGATGCATGGCGCGCGTATCTGTCATTGAAATGGCTCTATAGCCGCGGAGATGATTTCCAGCGCCTTTCGCATATCCTGGATCTGCGCATCTCCGGACTGCATGAGGAGCAATTTGAGGCTGCTACTGGAAATGCCCATGGTTCTCGGAAGGTATACCACCTCGCAAAGATCCTTAAGGGAGTCAAACTTCCCCTTCCAATCATCGCCCATTACAAATGTATTGACCTTGAACCTTCGCACATCGGATATTTTCTGTTCCCAGGATGATTCGGCAATTACTTCGTCTACGTAGCGAATCGACTGCACGATTTCCATTCGATCCTTGAAATCAACAATCGTTTTCTTGCCCTTGCCGGAGTTAAACTCATCCGTCGAAACACCAACAATGAGGTAATCGCCCAGGCTCTTGGCCCGCTTAAGGAGGTTTAGATGGCCGACATGAAATAAGTCGAAGGTGCCATAAGTCAGAACTACTCTGGGCATATCTCACCGCCTGTACCGCTGGTGTATGCATCCGCATGCATGGTCATGGTTTTCGCCGCGACCGAATCGTTAGTACCAGGGTGGGGACGGCCGCTTTTCCCTGCCTCGAATGTGCTCCACTATTTCAAGCAGGTAACGCGCCACGCGCGGCCCCTCCAGGACTGACGACCACTCCCGGATGCGCGCGCTGGACTCCTTATTGCGCTTCCCGCGTTCTATCCATCCGCGCAATACGCCCTGTAAACTCTCCACCGAGCCCATTTTGAATATTTGCCCGCGCCATGGCTCGCGCAACAGGTCGAGCGCTCCACAATTGTCGCTGCAAACAACTGGAACTCCGCACATCAGGGCTTCGTTCACCACTGCGCCCCAGCCGTCATATCGGCTGGGAAGCAGAAGCAGGTCTGCGCCTTCGAGCAGATTGCCGATCATCCGGTTATTGACAGCGGGCAGGAATCGAATCCGGCCGGCAACTCCGCTCCTGGCCGCTGCCTTTTCCAAACGCTCCTGCTGCGGACCGTTCCCGATTAGGTCGAATTGCCAGTCAAATTCCGGGAGTTTCGCCAATGCGCGGATCGCTGTCAGGCAATCTTTCCGGGGGATGAAATGCCCCAGATACAAAATGCGAAATGCTCCAGTTTCATTCCAATGGTTGCTGCTTGCCGGCGCCGAAACCGGTCTTTCCGTAACATAGATAAAGGGAAAAATGCGCGCTGGGTCATATCCGGCGGACTCATACCACTGCACCCCCACCTGCCCCATGGTGACTATGAAGTCCAGTTTATCTTCAATGAAATATCGATCCAGGGAGTACTTGACCCTGCGCGCCAAACCCAGGATGCCCCGCCTGTTCGCGGTCTCGGACATGAGGCCAACCATGGCCCCGGTCCCGGCCAAATGAGGGATAACTCGCCGGTTCAGCGAGCCACGCATCGCTCCCCCTACCATATGGATTGACTCCTGGCCATGAGCGCGCTGAATCAGTTGCTGAATCTCCGCATCCTGAGGCTTGATCAATACGCGCGCAGGAGAGCAGTCGGGCGCGTTCCATCCGATGGCCTTGCGTCTCTCCGCCAGATCATACTCCGCCACCACGGTCACTGTCTGATCCGGCATAGACGCAAGAGCACGCACGAATTCGGATAGATGCGGGCTTACTATATTCAGCCAGAAGGTCCAGTTCATCTGATGGGCGCCCCGGAATACTGCCTGGACAGAGACCCGCTAACCGAAATAAGCATCAGCACGACCCACACGATAAGCCCTGGGCTGCCAAACGAATAAATGATCATTTCTCCGAAATTCACCCCCAGAACAACAGCAAACAAAGCCGCATCTTCTGCGGAGCCCCGTCTGGCGGAACGATACATCGAAAACAGGAGAATAAAGATAAAAACCGATCCAAATATGCCAATTTGCGCTATCGTCGCGAGGGGCAGAAAACCCTGCTCCACCGGAGCTGAAAGCGGGATGTCTCCCAACTGGGCCTCGTTGGCTTCCATATATTTTTCAGAATCCTTATCCACGCCAAAGCCGAATCCAAGCAGCGGATGCTCTTCCATAAGGTCAAGATCATTTAAGATCTGCTGGCCGCGAGGCGACGATTGAAAGGCTGCTGCCCGGTCTTCCGGGGTAGAAAGCGATTGCACATCTCCCTTGCGCACGTACATTCCGAGCTGATCCCTTATGCCGGGAAACGCAATTACTGCCAGAAGAAGCCCTGAGGCGGTTATCGCTATCGCTGATGCCGAGACATACCGTATCCGGCTGCTCTTGCCGCCGCGCACAAATACTTCGATGGTATAGACAATGCATCCGATAAGAATGGCAGCCAACGCTGTCCTGCATCTTGTAAAATAGATCATTGACCATTGCGCCATGCCGCAGAATATCAATAAGCGCCGTAGGTTAGGCATCTTGAATGCCGCGACAAACGACGCGGCTCCTGTTATCACAAGGAAAACACCTAAACCCTGGGGATGGTACAAGATGCCATTAAAATAGTAGCCGTTGAGTTGGGCCCACCCAACATCGAGCGGCAACAGTGGAACAGAAAGAATAAAGACGGCAGTTCCCATCTCGGAAATAAAGAGCAGCATTTCGTTGTTTCGGCTGGTAGTCAGCATAGCCAGCCGGATGACGCACAGAAGTCCCAGAGAGAAACTGACTACTTTGAAACCGGAAATTGCGGGAAATGCACTTACAAAAAGGGCATTGATCACCAGTATCCCCGTTACGAGGCCCCAATAATTAATAAGACGGGAATAAAGCCTGGTCGGCTCGCCATGGGCCACCAGAGACCGCGCGCAGGCTGCAAAGAGCAACATCCACTTGAGGATAACCGGTAAAAGACTCCCCCCACCTCCGCCTCCCCTGACATGTATTAGAGTGATGAGAGTCACCGTCGTGCCCGCAACCAGGCTCTTGAACGTCATCGTCGGACGGCCGAACACCATCACGATGAGTACGCTCAGCGCAACTACTTGTCCGACTGAAGGAATGCATGCGATTCCAAACAACAGAATCAATGCACCGGTTTCCCGTACCATTGAACGAACAGTTGGAGTTGTTGGCTGCATCTTACCTCAAGGAAACAGTTAAACACTCGTCGCTATGCAATAATTTCTGTATTCTCTGCTCTTTAAACCGAATCATCGCCATTCCTGCCGGCGACGCGCAGAGGCAATCATGAATTAGCAGCATACCGCGCGGCATACAGCGCATGCTGAGCAGAGGCAACCTGGTCATGTTAGCCAAGTCTGCTGAATGCGCTCCCTGGAGCGCTGGGAAAGCGGATGGATAAAATCGCCACCAGATACAAACAGAAGATAATCAACAGTTCCAGATTCTGCTGCCGCAGGAGCAGGATGAAAAGGAATTTGTTCTGCAAAATGGCTTGCCACATTGCATGATGCAAAAAAAACAACTGCACCCGTAGCTGGACAGAAACAACAGCGAGAATGGTCAGTACGCCGATAAAAGCACCCAGGAGACGGCGCTTCTGATAAACAATCAGAACAGCCGGAATGGTAATGAGGAGCAGCCGGACGTCGTAAGAGCGATGATAGACAGGTGTCAGCGAGAGCACCGACAAGGCCCCGAGCGATAGAACATCTTTTTCCGGGCCTGCATTCGTCCTCAGGACAGCCGTGATCCACAGTGCGAGAAGGGCCAGAAAAGCAGCGTATGCGGCAAGGTCATATTCCCGTGCGTCTGCAAAGAATACGCTGGTAATGGCTTGTAAATTTGGATAGGCGACGGCGTGTATGTTGGCGGGGCGGGGGTCACTGGGTCCACCAGCCTTTAAGTTTGCGGAAATATTCGCAGTGAGATCCGAAGTCCAGTTGGCGCTGCTCGGATGCAGGCTGAGAATCAGACCCGCGGATAGAAGAAGCAGGAGAGCGCCCGCTACAGCAATGACAGCGTAACGCCGATGGATTCTCCTCGCAAGCAGATAGAGCACGATTAGGCCGCCAATCGGGGGCTTGACAGCAAGGCTGAGCATCAGCAGGAGAGCTCCCAAAGGGAGGAGGCGGGCACGAAGGAAGAGATAAATGCCGATAACCAACAGCGAAATGGCCAATGCCGACGGTTGACCCTGATAAAGCAGAATTCCGCTGGTAGCCAGAATAAGCGATACAAGTGTAGTGGCAAGCCACCGGTGCGATCGCGGGCATATGGATAAAATGAGTGCCGCAGAGGTCACATACAGACAGCCATTCAACAGGAACCAGAGCAGGCGGGCCACAGGATACCGAAGCAGCGCCAGGGGGGAAAGTACCAGGAATGTCGAAGGCGGGTAGACGGGTATTGCGAGATTCCATTCTGGCTGTTCACTAGCGCTCCCGCCTGCCTGGAAATACTGCTGTATTAGCTGCGATGAGTCGTATGGATTGCAGCCATGGAGCAGGCATCGCGCCCCTGTGTAAACAGGGACGAAGTCACATGAATCATGGAGCGCGTAGCGCCCTCCAACCGAAATAAATATGAGGGCGGATACACAAAAAAACAGCAATTTTAGGTCAGGCCATGTAAATTTCATGGCTTCTCTCCGATCTTATGACGGTTCCGCAGCGCTCCGCTGCTCTCTGGCGGCCTTGACAGTGTGGCTGCTACCAGATGTGGCACCTGCGTATACGAGGTGTGGAGGCTGGTAAGCAGGTTGTATTTCACCAGATACCATAAAGCTGCCAGACCGTCTTTCATGCCGATCTTCTTGCCTTCCTCGTACGTTCGACCGTAATAGCTGATCGGCACTTCATAGATTGCGCACTTCAGCTTCGCTATCTTGGCGGTGACCTCGATCTCAAACCCGAATCCGCGCGAGGTGATGATCATGTTGCGAATGATTTTCCCTTTGAAAGCCTTGTACCCGGTCTCTACGTCCGTGAGGTTCAAATTGGTAAATAGGTTGGAAAGAAAAGTCAGCGCCTGGTTGGCCAGATAGTGATAAAAATACAAGACTCTGGCGGCGCGCCGGACCTGGAAGCGCGACCCGAAGACCACATCAGCCAGGCCACGTACGATGGGATCGATGACATACGCGATTTCATCGGGATCGTATTCCAGGTCGGCATCCTGGACAATCACGATATTTCCTGTAGTGGCTACAAAGCCTGTTTTAAGAGCTTCTGTTTTACCGCCGTTCTTGCGGTGCCGGATTACCCTGACGATGGAAGGATTTTCGGCTGCCAGCGATTGCGCGATTTCGCCAGTACGATCCGTTGAGCAGTCATCCACAATGATCACCTCATGGAGATGCGGAACGCGGAGAAGCTTCTCGCTCACAGTTCTGAGCGTTGGTTCTTCGTTGTAAGCAGGGACAACAATGGACAGTTTGGTAGCTAAAGGGTTTTCGGTATACATCGAAGTTATCGCCCCCTTTACAGAGGTATAGAACAGCATTTGGTTATTCAGAGGATATGTTTCGGATGGCCCGGCATGGAACGCCAACAGCTACACAATGTGGTGGTATATCGTGAACAACCACACTGCCCGCACCGATCACCGAGTGTTGCCCGATTCGAACTCCGCGCATAATAATCGACCCTGTACCGATCCAGACACCATCCTCAATAACAATCGGCTTGGAATAGCCGGGACCGGCGGCCCTCGGCCCTGTAGCCGCAAACTCGTGATCTCCGGTGACTATTTTCACGCCCGGCGCAATATCGCAATAGCTGCCGATGCTGATTGCAGCATCTCCACCCCCTATAAACACCTGATGGGCGATGAAGGTGTCGGCTCCAATTGCCAAATGCCCTGAGGTAAAGATTTTTACTGAAGAGCATATTCGTGCGGTGGGGTGAATATTCACACCACAAAAAGACAGCATCCTGGTTTTCAACCGGAAGAAGCGGGTCGGCGGAAGAATCCCCATGATCAATTGAGTGATCCAGAGGAGCGGTGGTTTGCATTTTTTTGTCATTGCCGATTGTCTCATAGAAAAAATATGTTGGAATGGTAACCACGAGTTGCTCAACCGGAAATGCAAAATAATTGACATCCTGGTTGATTCTTGGTCAAATGGCTAAAGAGGTGGCGGGATCGCGTATGGACAAGTTTACCTTTCATCATGTTGGGGTCGCGGTGCGCGAGTTATCCGCTGCAATTCTAAATTTCAAGAACCTATTCGGCTACGATTCGATAGCGGGCCCCTTCGACGATCCCGTCCAGAATGTTTCTGTTTGCTTCCTGAGCCGTGGCGAAGGGGATACAGTGATTGAGCTTGTCGCGCCTCTTGGGTCTAACTCTCCGGTTGATGGCATACTCAGGAAGGGCGGAGGTACTTATCATGTCTGCTACCAGGTTCCGGACATCGTCGAGGCTATCGGCCATCTTACCGGGCAAGGATCGATTCTGATCAGCGGTCCTGTTCCCGCGGTAGCCTTTCAAATGCGAGAGATAGCCTGGTTGATGACCGAGGCGAATCTGCTGGTTGAATTGGTGCAGGCGTAACCCGGAGCACAAACGTCTACTCCCTGGCCTCTGCAAAACCCTGCGTCACGACCTTCATCGGCGCGCTCTCTGGCTCCGCCCCCTCTACCAGCAGTTCCCACCGCGTCAATCCGGAGTCATCTTCCCCCACCCTGGTGAATCCAAGCCTGGCATAGTGATCGACGACCAGCTTGTTACGGTCCGTAGGCCGGTACGTGCCGGTCAGCTTGCGGACGCCCGCCGCGCGCGCGTGGCTTAGTATCTCGCGCAGCACCATAGATTCCACTTTGCGGCCCAGCACGCGGCAACTCATCAGCCAGGTGTCGATCTCCCATACTGCGGCCTGCGCAGGCCGGCAGATCACGACGCTGATCATGCCGTTGTCGCCGAAAATATCCGCCAGCCGAACCTGCAGCGTGAAAACTTCCGGGTCGTTCTCCGCCTCGGCCACTTCCGGATCGGTATAGCGGCGCGTGGTGAGATTGTATTGATTGGATTTATTGATGAGCTGGACGATACGCGCCCTCCCCGTCGCATCGAAGGGCTGGAAGGTGATGGTCATCTCCAGCGATGCCAGATAGGCATCCACGCCGCCCATCTGTTTTTGCAGAGTGGCGCGCCTGGCATTGTCCTGGTAAAAGCCCGCGCGCTTCAGATCCTCGCCGGCAAAGGCCACGGCCTCGAAGTAGCCGCCTGCCACGAGCGTTCTCGCATACCAGGCCGGCTCCTCCGGCAACTCCGGCACGGCCACTTGCGGAAGCAACATGCGCACCAGCCCCCGCTCCACCGGATTGTCGTCGAGAAAGACCATGGCGTCCAGACCCAGCGATAACTCCTCGGCGATGGCTTGAATGTTAGTCGCCTTGTCGTTCCAATTAGCCTGGAATACGGCAATGTGGTCCAGCTTGAGCAGCATCTCGGGATGCTTCTCAAAGGGCTCTCGCGCCACCTCGTCGGAGTTTTTTGACGAAACAGCCAGCACGATCCCGCGTTGGCGCAGCTCCAATGCAAGACGCTGCACCGCCAGGTGCGCTTCTCCCCGGGCATCGCCCTGCGCAATCTGGATGCCTTCCAAACCATCGTCGCCTATCACTCCGCCCCAGACCATGTTGTCCAAATCCAGAATCAATACCTTTCCGCTCTTGCCGCGCATGGCTGCCACCGTCCGGGCCACATGATCGGCATAGAGCGGGATGAGCTCGTCCGAAAAAGGTAACTTCGCCAGATTCCATAACTGCGTGTTATGCCAGTCGGCAAGACCAACCGTTTCCGCGAGTCCAGCCACATCCAGCAGCACGTCGCCGGAGCCGGAAACATACTCGGCCAGCTCGCGGTTGACGCCGTCGATAAGGCTTCGCAGCGTTCCCTTGAGCGCGCGGTCCAGGCTGCCAAAGAGCGTTTCAACAGGGGGAGCGAAGGTTTGAAAAATGCAAACGGCATTGGAATTGGCCTTGATTCCGTTGCGCAGCGCTTGTAAGTAGCCGATCGCTCCCTGCACGGTTGCAGAAGAGGTCTCGACATCTCCCAGGGAGAGCCTCAGCGGCAGGGCGCGATAATCGAGCGCCAGCAGCACCGCGTCCGGCTTGGAGCTGTTCACCTTGGAGTCCGGAGTCAAAGCCTCCTGAGCCACCTGGTCGTAAGAGGGCTGTATGACCTCAAGCGCAATGCCATGCCGCGCGGCGCTCGCCGCCAGGGCCGGAACCATCAAGTCGATGGTTGAGTTGCTGAGCACCGCCAGCCGGAAAGGCGTCAGCGGATCCAGCCGCTTGCCGTCCGCGCGCGCTGTATCAATGGCCCTGGCCAGCCTGGTTAACTGGTTCAAGTCCAGGGCATGCAAAGCCAAAGCCTGCAGTTCGCGCCCCAGGGGACCGGCCGTATTCCCCAAAGCCTTCAGCCTGCCGGGAAAATCCTGGGGCGCGCGCGGCAACCACTGCAATTCCGCATAAAGTGGATTCACTGGTAAATTACCGTCCCTGCTTATTTACGCAATCTTGCGATCTATAGGCTATGATGCCTGGCTTTAGGCCCGCTCTTTGATCAGCTTCACCAGATCACCCACATTTCCCAGGTTGCCGATCTCCGATGTCAAAAACTTTATCTTGAATGCCTTCTCGATCGTGAGTATAAGCCGGATATGAGCGAGACTATCCCAATCCTCCATGTCCCTGGCTGACAACTGGGGCGTTACTTTGATCGACTCATCCCCGAAAACGTCCTCGAATATCCCCGCCAGCCGGGCATAGACCTGTGCTTCATCTATCAATGGAAAACCTCCCCGTGTTGCCTTCTTTTGAGCAAAATTATCCCCGCATAGTTTCAGTTGCAATGCTGGAGAAGTTCATGCCTCCGCCGTGACTTTTGTGACTGTTCTCGATTCTCCCTGCAACAATCTTGGCATACGCCAGGCCGTCCAGAACAAAATCGCGCAGCACATTCCACACCACAGCGCCCTGACTCCGCCAATCATCGTCAGCAGCGGCATCGTGTGCGGACCCTTCGTCCAGGTGATCATATCGCTGCCGCCGTAGGTGTCGGTCTTCGCGTAGTTGATGGCGAGCGGAGACGGCCCCAGCGTGAACATGTTCGTGAAGGACAATGTCGGCATTCCGGGGAACAAACTTCCTAGCGGCGAATAGATACCTAAGTCGGAGGCAGAGACGGGCTGGGCTGGTTTGCCGGGCCCGTAAATCTCACTCCAGCCGAACCTCGCCTCATTCAGCAGATGACTCGATATCAGTGATAACATCCCTGCCGAAAGCAGGCGCTGGGTGACGTCTTCTTCGGTCGGCCAACCGGGCGCCTGCAGCACGTTGCCGTCGCCAAAGGTGTCGTAGAGCGCCTGATTTTCGCGGTTGGCGGCGTAGAAGAATTTGCCGAAGATGCGGTTCTTTTCATTCAGCTTGAAATCCACATTGGTGTTGAACTGGTCTTCTTTATAAGTTGAGTTAGAGGGAATCGTCTGCAGCACCGGGCTGGACGGACCCGTGCAAGTGCCGGTGGTGACGCCGGGGATTCCAGGAATCATATACTGCCCGTTGGGGAGCTTAGCCTGCAGAGCTGCCATGGCCACGGGATCGATAAATGGCAAGCCATAACATCCCGAAAGGTTACCCAGAGATGTGAGGTCGCGCTGGGACCAACAATACGCAACCGAACCAAATAACGACAAAGC
>CAWCKF010000013.1:0-5356 GCA_963796085.1 uncultured Acidobacteriaceae bacterium
ACAGCGGTAGTTCACCAGCGGACACTCCCATCTTCCATCCGGGAACCGGCACATCCACCCCGGCACAAACTGTAACGATGAACTCCAGAATCCCGTCCGCGAGGGTTGAGTAAACCGCCGGCGGAATCCAACCGGCAAATAGCAACGGCCAACCCTCGGGCTGGCCGTTGTTGCTCTTGAACGCTTTCGGTTGATTATTTGTCGTGGCCAGGCCTGCCCAGGGAGATGACCTCCAGTTCAACCGGGGCAATCCCAGGCTTGATCATCGCCAGCTTCTCGGCTGCGCCATACGATAGATCGAGGATTCGCCCCTCGTAAAGGTAGCCGCGGTCGGTGATGCGGACCACGACCGAGCGCCCGTTGTTTCGGTTCACCACCCGCACCACCGAGCCGAACGGCAGGGTTGGATGGCAGGCAGTCATCGCGTACATGTCGAACCGTTCTCCACTGGCCGTCCGCCGGCCGTTGAACACGCCCCCATACCAGGAGGCATAGCCGTGGAGCGCGTGGACGGTTGATGTTTCCCCAGGTTTTTGCGGCGCAAGCAAGGCAGGCGTCGCGCTCACTATCGGAACCGCCGGGGGCGCGGTTGTCGCCGGCCGGGGAAGCCGCGCATCCGCCTGCACCGCCCGCGTGGAAATTGCCAACACCCCCGCGGCCAGCGCAACGGAGGAAGCTCCCGCTACCAGCCAAATCCGTAGCGATGATTTCGAGTTCGCGTTGCTTGATTTTCGTCGTTTCACCATCTGCCTATTTTACCAATTCGACACTAGCGCATCCAACTGTTGTCAATAAAAGCACGAGGATATTCTGTCCGAAATTAGACGTTTTCCCCGGCTTTTTCCGTTAAGTCGTTCCCTCCCTATAACTTATAATTGCACCAAAAATGGTGCAATTTTCTGCTTTTTTTGTCCGCGTTGGCCGATTCCGCGCCCTCGGACCCCAAAACCCTCCAAACCTCAGCCGCGGCCCGCAACTCCCCCCGAAGCCTACAGGCGGCCTGCGCCGGCTTTGCAGATTATTTCTCTCATCCTGCTAGCGTGAAATTGACGTTATCTCAAACAAAAAGCAGGGGGAGAGATGAACTTTAGCGCCGCGGGAATGGAGTTGTTGAAGAAGTCCGAGGGGTTTCGCAATCGCGTCTATCTGGATCTGGCCGGTCTTCCGACCATCGGCTACGGCCACCGGCTGCTGCACCCCGATTCGTTTCCCAACGGAATCAATGAGCTACAGGCCGCCAACCTCCTGGCCTCGGATGTGCGCGACGCCGAGCAGGCCGTCCAGCGCCTGGTCAAGGTGCCGTTGACCCAGGGCCAGTTCGACGCGCTGGTGGACTTCTGTTTCAACCTGGGAGCGGGACGGCTCGCCGCCTCCACTCTTCTCAAGTGCCTCAACGCGGGAAGGTACGACGATGCCGCCGGGCAGTTGCTGCGCTGGGACCATGCCGGCGGAGAGGAAGTCGCCGCCCTGAAGGCCCGCCGTGAGGCCGAGGCCGAACTCTGGCGCAACGCCCCATCGCGGCTACAAGCAGCGTAGCTCCCCAGCCTTCGGATCAGGTCATGATCCTGACCCGCCGATCTCCGCCACTTCAAGCCGTTCGCCTGGTTTCAGGTAGCCCTTGCGGCGAAACCAGTCTTCCATGGCCGGCTGAAGGCGATCGAGAGGCACGCGCGCCCCGGCTTCCAATACTCCGTCGGCCACAGGCAGCGTGTCGTCGAAGATCGAGTCATTGGTGAAGTTGCGCATGGCAAAGTTGTCGATCCAGCCAATCGGGCACAAGTGCCTGATGCCGTTCACATCGATGCGCTGAATCGAGAACCTGCGGGCGAACATCCTTCCAATGTAATGGATAAGGGATCGTGCGCGTCCCGCCCCGTCCCCGGCAACCCCAACCCAGGCCGCCCGCTACTTCTCCCCTGCCACCTTCGCGCCCTTCCCCTGCTCGGCCTCCACGCGGAAGCGCTTGTAGTCGTAGTCGCGCTCGGTAAAGTGCTGTCGATAGCCTTTCACCAGCAGCACGCGGGCCTGCACGGTTCCGTCCACGCCGGTTGGAAGCCATATTTCGCCGTTTACCTGCGCCTGATCGAAATGAAAATTGGTACCTTTCTGAACATTCGCCACCAGTCCGCCGGCCACGTGAAAATTGTCGTTGAAAACTACATCCAGATGGGCGATCTGGCGATCTGCCTCATCGATCCATATTGTTCCCTGCAATTTTTTTGAGGCGTCCTCGGCCAGGCCATGGGTCTTCGCATCCTTCCGGCCCACGAAATCAAAGACAATCGTCGGCCGCCCGCGATAGTTCTCGCGCCGCTCATTGCGCACATCCATGATCTCCAGCAAGCGGCTGACGGTGACCACCTCGCCTTCCAGCGGCTTATCGGACGGCGTCTTTTCCGCCTTTTTCACCAGCTTGGTCACACGCCCGGTCTCTTTATCCAGGTCGTTGCCGCTGAGCGGCTGGCCGTTCTTCTTCACTACGCGCTCGATGAGGTGGCCGTTGACGAAAAACACCTCGGTCCCCTACGTCTCGGTCTTCTTTACCTGGCCGTTTGTATCGATGTCCTGGGTCGTCTCCGTGGAGCTGTAGGTATAGTTCTCGCGTACCTTCTCGAGCCGCTTTTGGTGGTCGCCAACCTCGTTCATGAGCTGGCTGATCGCGGGCAGGGGCGGGTTGGCCGCCGGCTGGGCCTGCGCCAACGCGGATGCGCCTGCCAAACCCCACAAACCGGCAAGCAACAACACCGCTGCGAATACGACAAAATCTGCCAGGTGGCTCTTCATGGATAGAAGCTCTCAACTCCATTCCGGCTTAACCTATTATGGTATGCCCGCGCGAGACGCCGCTGTTAGACTTGGTGCGAAGTCGCTCATGGAGATTCAAGTGAGGTGAATCGTATGACCTTGTCGCGGTGCGGTTGCTTTGCGCTCTTTGTTTGCTTGCCCGTCCTTTGCTCGGCGCAACAGAATCCCGTTCCGGCAGCAGCCCCAGCTCAGCCCCAGGCCGTAGCGCCCTCCGCGCCCACGCCCGGAATCGCCGAGGGTCGCATTCACTTCGATGTAGTGGTCACCGACAAGGCGGGAGCGCCCGTATCCGGTCTGGAACTCAAGGACTTTACGTTGCTGGACAGCAACCAGCCCGGCAAGATTCTCTCCTTTCAAGCCTTAGATGGAAGCGCGCAAAAGGCCACTCCGCCGGTTGAAGTCATTCTGCTTGTAGACACAGTTAACGAGCCGTTCCAGCAGGTTTCCATTACCCGGCAGCAGATTGCGAACTTTCTGCTCCGGAACGGCGGGCATCTGGCTGCGCCGGTATCGCTCTTCGTGTTGACCAACCAGGGCGTGGATGTCCAGCACCGGCCTACTTACGACGGAAACGGACTTGCCCAGGACATCAGGCAGCTCGACAACCACTTGCGCACCATTACCAGCTCGGCCGGCTTCTGGGGCGCGGCCGAGCGATTCCAGCTCTCACTCCAAATGTTGAACAGCATTGCCGACAATGAAGCGAAAAGGCCGGGCCGGAAGTTGCTGATCTGGGCCGGACCGGGCTGGCCGCTCTTCGATACTCCAAGAATTCAGCCCACATATAAGGAGCAGCAACAGGACTTCGATGAGCTCGTTCGCCTTTCCACCAGGCTGCGCGAAGCACGCGTCTCCGTCTACAGCGTCTCATTGGGGCAACCCAATTTGGGTACGTTCCTCTATCAAGGTTTCCTGAAAGGGGTCAAGATGCCCGCGAAGATGAATCTCCCCAACCTGGGCTTGAAGGTCTTTGCCGTGGAGACCGGCGGGCGCGTCGTCGGCCCGGATAATGATATGGCAGCCCAGATCGACCGTTGTGTCCAGGATGCCGGCGCCTACTATACCCTTTCATTCGATCCTCCGCCTGCGGCTCACGCCAACGAATATCACGATTTGAAGGTGCCCGTAGACAAGCCGGGGCTGATAGCGCGCACCAACACCGGCTATTACAACCAGCCGTAGCACCTGCGCCATCTCTGGCTTGCTGGTTGACAGCGACCCTTGCCGCTGCCTAGAATTAAAGAGGAGGGGTTTGCGTTTTTTCTTGCCTAAACGCTAGAAAAATCAAGTGTTTGCCGAGTTTTTCCGGGCCCGGAGAGGGCTGCGGATCAAGCGCTGGACAAGCCAGAAAGGGGAGCGGGAAAGATGCCTGATGCGCGCGTCAGTCCGCGGGAGCGGCTGGTGCTTATGGCCATCATCGAGCAGTACATCGCCACCGGCGAACCGGTGGCCTCGCAGGCTGTCGCCCGTCATTTCTCCAATCAAGGAGGGCTTGAGCTCGGCCACCATCCGCAACGTGATGGCCACGCTGGGCGAGACGGGCCTGCTGGAGCAGCCGCACACCTCGGCCGGCCGAGTGCCCACTGCCGCGGCCTTTCGCTATTACGTCGAACAGATTACTCAGCCGGGCCGCATCGACGCCGGCGCGCAGGCAGCGAGCCTGGGCGCGATGCCGCAAAGCGCGTCGCCGATGAGCGAAGCCCGCCGCGAGCAGATCGAGGAGAGCTTCAGCGGCGTCACCAGCAGCAACGACTACCTGGAGCGCACCTCGCACGTGCTGGCGCTGCTTTCCAGCGGCCTGGGCGTGGCGCTGGCCAGCTCCACGGCGAGCCAGGTTCTGGAGCACATTCATTTTTCGAGGCTTTCCACCGGCCGGGTGCTCGCCGTGCTGGTCACCCAGGCCGGAGCCGTGCAGGACCGCGTGCTGGCTCTGGACCGCGAACTGAGCCACATCGAACTGGAGACGGCCGCGCGCTACCTGAACGAGAACTTCCGCGGCTGGCCCATCGAGCGCATCCGCGCCGAGGTGGCCCGGCGCGTCGAGTTGGAGCAGGCTGCCTATCGCCAGATGCTTGCCTCGGTCGAGGAACTTTGCCGCAAGGGCGCGCTGGCCGGCGGAGAGGCCGGACCTGCGATTTTTGTCGACGGTATGGCCAACCTGATCGCCGCCGAGGTGGACCGCGAGCGGCTGCGCCAGATGCTGCTGGCTCTGGAGGCCAAGCAGCGGCTGGTGGAGCTGCTCACCGCTTACGTGGACGGACGTCAGCAGGAGGTGCGCGTGGTGGTGGGTCCTGACCTGGTGGGCCAGGCTGAAGCCTCGCACGCCATGCACGATCTGGTGCTCATCGGCGCTCCGGCCCGGCTGGGCGGCGCCAACCTGGGCACCGTCGCCGTCATCGCGCCCACCCGCATCCAGTACCAGGAGATGATCCAGGCGGTCCGCTACATCGCCCGGCTCTCCGAACGGCTGCTGGAAGTTCCCGCTGACTAGGGCCTGTTAACACGACTCAGGCAGATGGCATTGCCCCCGATTTGCAAGAGAGCAATACAT
>CAWCKF010000014.1:0-113515 GCA_963796085.1 uncultured Acidobacteriaceae bacterium
ATATTCTCAAAGGCTCGACTTCGTAAATGCCGTTTTATTGAATTTCGATAACCTAATTTATCGTCTACGTATTCGGATTGCCAGTTTTCTCAGATATTGGATAAAGAATACGTCTACTCGCTTGCTTAAAAAACCAAGGTATCATTTCTGGCAAAGTTTGTGGCCTTTATAATTTTTAAAAATTTCCGTGGCAAGTGCTTCGATATGATAACCTGAAATTCTTTGATCTTTTGGCAATGAATTAATAATTGGCTTTACAGTTTTAATAAGTGGAATTATTTTCCCATTATTTTGTTGATTTACTCCTTCTTAATTCCTTAACGAATTTTTCTGGTTTTATTACATTACTCCAGTTTCCAGTATCGTAATCTGCAATTCGCATACCATTTTTCGTTTTAATTGCTGGTAACAATTGAATTTCAGTATTAGAATTTTTAAATTTCACAGTTACAGCAAGATGGCCTTCTTTAATTTCACTATTAGGTAATCTTTGCCTTAGTTTTTCTGCAAAATAATCAAGTACTTCATTTGGCTTTTTTCCTTTAAGTTCTGATTTATTTGGGAAACTAATACATCATTATCACTAAGCCCATTTACGTATGTTCGTTTTGAAACGGAACCGCCATATTTTAAATCTATCGAACCTTCAATATCTGAAGTGGGCGCATTTTTTATCGTTTCTAAGTGCTGATTTACTTGTTCAGTATTGCGAGAATTATATTCCTTCAATCTCTCATTCATTTCAGTTGTTAAATTCCTGTTGAAACCTTGTGAAGATTCCTTTTTTTCATTTGAAAAATTTAAGTGAGATTGACGTAACATCCCATTAAATTCTTGATACTGCGTAAACGGATTTCGATATCCTTTTGTCATTTTTAATTCCTCCTTTTAGATAAGTATCCAAATTTATTTTTGAAAAAAGCGCTAAAACTCGCTGATTGTAACGACTAATAATATTCAAGTTATAATTTATTGATTTTTGAAATCTGAACCACAATTTAGTAGAAAAGAATTTTATTGGAATATATAAATTCCGATAAGGTCATCGGTAAAATGTAAATATATCAAAATGTATTTCATGTAAAATGCATTTTAATTGCTGATAAATATCCTTATCTCTTTCTTAATAGCGATAAATTTTTACTCTTTTTTGTAAATGACGGCGCTAAACCAATTATTGGGGGTTTTGATGATAATAAATATGCATATTGGAATAAAGCAAGATTACGGCTTAAATAAAAATAATATGGGATCATCGGAATATTTAATACGGCAAGCATTCTATTTGCGGTATAAATTTCGGTTAAGCGTATCATCGCCAAGTAAATTGGCATATCATAATGCATATGGGCATCTAATCCTGTAAGAATATTTGGATTCAAAGTATGAATAATTTCAATTAACTTATCTAAATTCTTCAAACAACGAATGCAATCCTTGTCGTTTATATGAAGCGCTAAGATGATCTGACCGTTATAATTCAATAGAGTATGTAGATCTTTCCGATATTTCTCTTTTAAACAAAATTCGTATGATTCTAATAATCCTTTCAATGTAATTACAACAAATTTGGTTCCTGAAATTTCAATGACTTTAACTTCTTTCATTAAAATCTTATCTGATGATAAATCTATTGTTGGAATATAACCAGGGCCTCAAATTAAAACTGATTTGAATAAATATTTTTTGACTTTTCAATCAATTCTATTAGATTATCAAAAAGATTTAGTGGATCCAAATCCTTTGCTTGTAAACAATATTCATAACTGGGGCAATTTTCGCAATGTTGATCCTCAAAATATTGATTTTTAAATCGACAGCACAAATTATGTAAATTAAGATCACAATTTATACAATTATGTCGACAATCACAAAGAGTTTCACATTTTGCTAAATCTTTTCCATTTTTCATGATTCTTCCTTCCACATTTTAGATATATTATCCAACAAATGAATTGGAAGGTTTTTTATCAATTATTTTGACCAACATCGTTTCTACTTATTATTTACAATTTAATATTCTGATTTTTATTTTCCGATTAATAATAATTTGAAATGCCAATCACATTCGAAATTTTCATTATCATAATGATGCAAGCATATCTATTTAAGGATCTTCTATTAAACAATTATTTATTTGGATATATTCAATGAGAATTCTTTAATTCTTCTAAATTAGATAATTTAAATAACTTTTATAAGTTCTATAATTTAATATATTTTTGTAAATTATGGAACAAACCAAAACTTCTCCAAAATTAAGAAGCGCATATTACTTCCGGTTGGTTTTGAAATTGAAAGAGTTACCCTTCGCTGCAGTAAAACTACGTGCAGGATAAGAATATATTTAATAACAAAAAGGAATAGATGTTGCAGAACTTTGTTAAAAGTGCTATATAATTATTTTGTGGATAACAATTATCTCAATTCGGATGATATAATTATAAAATCTGTTGATATTTATGATTTTGATAAATGTATGGAATTAGTTGCAGGATTTTTCAAAAAAGAAAATGATGAGCATAATGAGGTGTCCTTTAATGTCTCTTCAGGGGACATATATTTAAGTCTAGCCGGAATGCCTCTCCTGTCTTTTGTTTAATGGTAATCCATATTATTGTGAACCAGAAAAATACAACTGGGCATCAGAAATTATTCAACCCTTAACGAGTGGCTTGAAAAAAATAATTCCGCTACCGACATTTTCTATAGAAAAACCATCAAAAGAACTTGTTACGTTTTTAATTGAAATGGAAAAACAAATGCAATTATCCAATAAGAGAGATATTTCCAAAAAGGAATGCTTAGAAATCTATTATTTACTTAACCCCAGAAAAGAATGCGAATAATCATAAAAAATCGGGGGATTTTAACGCTTTAAAATTTAGTTTTTTAGAAAAATTACAAAAAAAAGAATATATATTATTGGAAAATAAACCCAGAGGTCGAATTTCAATTACTCATCAAGGATATCAAGCGATGAATATTTTCTCGAACTTTTATGACATTACTTACAAAAAACAATAAGATCAAAGGAAAAATTATCTCATATTTTTTTAAATGCTATATGTCGTCTAAGAAATGAGTTATCAAAATATATATTAATATTTTGGCAACTTATGCTATTTAATGTCGTCGTAATCAGACTATTGTCTTTAAATATCCAGATTAACAGAGAATATTTTATGAACGAATTTATTGCCAATTCTGAAGTAGAAATATTGACATCAGCGATTAAGGAACTTCTAGATGTTTTTAGCAGAAGAAATTTTGTCTCCTTAACACTTGAAGACCCTGAAAAACGAGATTCCTAACATCGATAAAGATTCAATCAACACACGAATATTACGAGTGACGGAAAAATCTTTCAAACAGAAGGAAGCCGTCCGAAAAGATATCTGTCAAACCAAATCTTCCGGAAGTGATTCTTTATCTCAATCGATACAAATGTCGGGTTTGTATGGAAGTAAAACCTATCGAGAATCTCCATATTATGTTATTAGATGCAAAATCGACCCCCAAAAATATCCCAGTTATATTACTGTGTGTTCTGAATGCTTGGAAAAGGATCCCAGTCCGAAAGAGATCGCAGAAGAAGAATTGGATAATTCTCCTGAAGAAACTCAAATCGAATCAATTCAGTATAAGGTAGTTGAAATCTGTCTGGATACCCCGGACAAACTCCAAAATCTTGGTATGCCAAATTTTTATCGCCGAAAAGTGTTGGAATATAATAATATAGATTCACCGAAGAACCGCCTACAGTGGAAAGTTATTAAGGTCGAGTCGGGGAAGAAAATCAACCGAGTTATCTGGGTTTTCAAGGAATATTAAACGCTTATGGGAAAAAAGGGTGGGAATTGATGTTTGATCCGTTCTTGAGTCGAGATCCCGAACGACTCGAAATGGACCAACCTATCAATTGATATTCAAGCGGAAAATACGAATTGAATAATAATGTATTGGTAATTAAAAAGAAAAATGAATCAGATAGGTTTCTGGCGTCAAAAGGAGATCAAATTTTTTTGATAAATAATAAAGTAATTTAAATTTTGAAGGTGATCAATAAATTATGGAAAATAAGAACGTGTATTTTTATATTGACGGGGCCAATTTCCAAGCATGTTTAAGTGAAATGAAATTAGGGAGATATTCCGATTATTGCATTAATTTTAAGAAGTTTGCAAAAAATGCACTGTTTAATTTGAAAGAATACCAATCAACAGATTGTCAAGATCAATTATTATAATGCCTGGTTAGATAAAGATGGTGAAAGAATCAACAAACAAAAAACCTTCTTTAATAGAATGGAGCATGATGGAATTAAGAAATTAAATTTGTTTGATCGCAGTTTGGAAAACATTGGCATCAAAGGAGATGAAGTATTCACGATGACCATTAATATTCTATCTGATGTCTATGAAAATCAATTAGACATTGCATCTTTAATTTCAAGTAACACAGTTAGAAACCATTGGTAAACAAATTATTATCTCTAAATAAAGAAGTGCATGTTTTATATTTGGAAAGGAAAATCCTCATTATCCTATTTAGATATGATAACGAAAAAAAGAAGGATAAGTAATAAGCTTATTCAGAAATTCTTCATATGATTAAACATATAGACAAGGGGAAAGAATAGCTTTTTTATACATACTTTAATAATATAAATTAGGTAAAACCACTTACCTTAAGGTTTTCACCAGCTGTAGGTATGGTAGGAAAATAAAAAAAAGGTGAACGGCTCGCCATTAAGGGATTATGCCCCGCCCATGGTTCTTACCATTTTCCTTTTACTTTCTTTGCAAATTAACAGATACAATGATTTTTTCTTATTTTTCGATTTGTTGATGAATAAATCTAAATTAACTATTTAGGATTTTTTAAAGATTAAAATCGCAGTTATTTGATTAGGAAATAGTTTGTTAACAAGATATGAGATTTGACATAGCAATCTTTTTATCGAATTTGATTGAATATTTTAACACTAAAAACAAGAAATATTTGATATTTTAATCCATCAAAATAGTAAAAGAACATTTCTTTTTGAACAAAATAACTAAAACAGATTTATTTTCAAATTAAAAAACGAAAGAGGGAATTGATTTGGCACAACGAGGATTGGCAGGAGGAAGCACGATTAAGGAAAGAAATTGAAGCATTAGCAAAAAGGTAGAAATTCAAGATTTGGATATGAAAGTTGAACAACAAATTATTGACCAAATGGATAAGTTAGAAGCACAATTGCAATATCTTTTACGAAGTAATTCAATTCCAAACATTATCTCAACCAGAGTTCCAAAAAAAACAACTTCTTCAATTGGTAATAATCGGTTCTCTGGAAATACGGCTAATAAAAATAATAATTCGAATGCAATTGAAATTAACCCATTCATTTTTGATATACCTTCAGATTCATCTTATTTATTAAAAAATTTGATATTTCATAAAAAAGAAATTCAAATAATAATGGGCACGCCACTTGGGGGTAAACTATTATTAGATGCATTAATTCAGAAATTCCTACCCAATGGTCAATTAATTCCCTTTTACGTAGCAATAAATCAATTAAAGAAATCGCATTGCGTATGGAGTTAGGCCTCTTGAAACAAGTCCCGGTGTTAAATGGAAAAAAGATGACAGTGCGTTTGAATTTCATGAAAGATATAATAAAAAACGCAGACAAACTCGCTTACTTTTAAATCGGATTTCAACGGGTTTTAATCAATCGAAAACTGAATTTGAAATTCTTACTCGAATTAATGATTTCAAATAATTGAACGCAAATGATGGATTTAACAGTATTAAGCCAAAATATTTCACCTCATTGCGTTGAATTATGTAAAAAACTCGAAGAATGGAATGTATATTTAGACTGGCAAGAAAAACAAATAAGGAAGAGGCAATTTGGTTTAAGATATTTTGATTTATTAATTGACAACAATAAAAAACAAATTCGGATTTTTTCATTCTCTCCAAAAAGTCAAGAACAAAAAGTAATGAATCGATTAAAACGTTTAAAAGAAGATGAAATGCTTGTTACAATGTCGGACAATTCTACATCAAATTTAGAATGGAAACCAAGGAAAGAAAATGGATTGCAATGAATGCCAGGAATTTTGATAAACTCCAATACAACCGAAGAATTTAATAAAGAAAAATTACATGATATTTTTAAAAAACCTAAAAATACGCAAATAGAAAATGGTGACGAAGAATTTCTTGATGATTTTGAAGATGAGGAAGAATCTGACTCTGAAACTGAAGTGAGTGATTCAAAAAACTCTGCAAAAGAACAGATTGTATTTGAAATTGATTTAGATTTCAGTCCAATTCAAGACGAAATCAATTTTGACAATTTACCGCCAGATGGATTTCTATTGAATTCCGTTATTGGAGATTTGCATATGATTCAAATCCAACGCACCGGTATTCGTCGGTTCCAAAATTTGGAAATTGTAAATAATAATCTCTCCAATTTCTTATTTAGTAGTAAAGGAGCACAAATATCTCATCAAAAAACAATTCAGATTGATTATTTACGAAAAGATCTAAATGATGAACAAAAAGTGGCAGTTCAGAAAGCGATTCTTGCACCAGAATTATTTTTAATGCAAGGCCCACCAGGGACAGGTAAAACAACTACAATCACCGAAATTAGTAATCACTACTGTTTAAATGGAGAACGAGTTTTGATAGCATCACAAATGAATTTAGCGGTCGATAATGCATTGACTTATTTATATAACAAGAACTACATCTTGGCGATGCGCAAAGGAGATAATGTTAGCTGAATTTGGTGATAAATTTTTGCAAAAAAATGTGCTTAAGTCTTGGTTTGAGAGCATTCGTGAATCGTGTAAAAATCATTTTGAAAGCTATTCTCTAATTACAAAAAACTTCACCTCTTTTAAAGCAAACACGTGCAGATATTGGAGATTTAATTGAATTTATCAAGGATCTAAAAAATCGCCAGGACCGATTAAAAAAGGAAATAATATCTTTAGAAGTTGAGAAAAAACAGATAAATAAAAACATTGAAGAGGTAACCATAAAAATTAATGATTTCGCTAATGTTAAATCAAGTATCAGAGATTTTTTAAATAACTGCAGTTCGAATTCCAAGGGATCACAAGAAATTGAATTGTTAAATCAATATTTCATGTTAATTGATAAAATACCTAAGGATTATGAAAATTTAATCCAATTACCGGAGATCTTCTTAAATTCCAAAAGAGCGTAATGTTGTATGGATACCCGAATATTGATTTAGAATATAATTCGCTTAAATATCTTTTAAATGTTGCAAATTATTTTTCTCTGACAGACATTCTTAAGGTATTTGATAGCATATCGGAGTATTATCATATACATTCTAGCATTAACTTACAGCCTTCTACTGAGCAAAATGAAGAATACCGCGAGTTAATGCATAAACATGCTGAATTAGAATTTGCCTTTAATGAACAAGAATTACACAATCTTAAAGAAATCAATCAAAAACTTAATGAATTTAAGAGTCAACTTCAACAAGAATATCAATATAATGATTGGTACCAATATCAAAAACAATTACTCCAATTTATCAAAAACACGTTTCCTTCTTCAGTTGAAGCCCCAGCTCAGTGGAAAGAAAATCTTTACGGTTTAATCCCAAAACAATCCTTGCCGACTATAATCGAAGAATCAAAGCAGTTCGTAATTGACTTTTTTGAACAACTAAATAAAATTGCAGAAATTGTTAAAGAATCTGGGAATTTTTTTATTAATATTATTGATCAGATTCAATTAGAGTTAGATAAGAACGAAACGATTGTAAAGACACTCAATGTTAAATTATTGCAAATTGATAAGCAAATAAATAATCAAAATAATCAAAATCTGTCGGTACGATCAACAAATCAATGAAAATGTGCAAAACGGCAAAAATCAATTAACAAAGCTTCAAGACATTAGGGATCAAATTCCTATTACGGATATGCAAATTCCAACTGCTGTTTCAAATGATACATTATCTCAATTAGATTCAATAATTTCCACAATGGATCAATCTAAAGACATTCAAAATAAAATCGAATTTAATGCAATTTGGGGTTCGTTCCAATCAGAGTTATTGCTCAAATATCAACAATTAGATAGCCTTCAGTACTCATGAATCAAGAGATCTTCAGGATATATATAGTCAAAATGTTAATGTCTTAGGTTTAACTTGTGCAGAGGCCGGTAATAAAAGAACTTATCTTACAGATTACTTCAAACCGTTTGATGTGGTAATAATAGATGAAGTCAGTCGGGCAACTGCTCCAGAATTATTATTACCGATGTTATTGGCCAAAAAAGTCATACTGATGGGTGATCAACGCCAATTGCCCCCTGTGTTTAAACAGCAACAATATGATGAATTTGAAAAAGAAATCAAAAAAAACTCTGATGATTCAGCTAGTGAAGTTAATGCTGATGAAAATTCAATTGATCTTGATGTTAAAGAGTTGTCAGAAAAAATTCAAAAGAATGGTTACTTCGATGCTTTTTGACGAATTGTTCCGCAATGCACCAATCGAATTACGTCAAACACTTCAAGTCCAGTACAGTTTCATCCACAAATTATGGAAATTGTAAATTGCTTTTATCAAGATACACCATTATCTTGTGGGCTGGCGGATTCAGATAACGAAAAGAATCATAATCTCACAATCCCAGGAATTGTTGTTCCATCGAATCATGTCCTTTGGATTGATTCTGCTATTGATCATACGGCCAGAAAGAATAAACACGTACAAGAAGACCTAGACAAAAATAGTAAATATAATCTATTTGAAATTGATTTAATGGTATTTTTATTAGTCAAAATTAATGAACATCTGCGAAATCTTGGATATTCACCTCAAAATCAAAAACGGATTGGAATTATCACATTTTACGGAGATCGAGTCAAAACAAATCCGAAATAAAATTAATGAAATCAGATCTAAATGTCCAGAGCTTATAGATTGTATTGAACCAAGATATAATACAGTGGATAAATTCCAAGGTATGGAACGAGAAATAGTTATAGTGAGTTTAGTCAGAATTGCACTAAATCCAAGTGATTTTGTCGAAAATATCAAAAATAAATGTAGCATTCTCAAGAGCAAAGGAATTATTAATTATCTTAGGAAACTCAAGCGCATATTCAGGTTATGAAGTGGAAGTTCATAATTCTGATGGTCAACTTGAAAAACAATATATTTATGATCGGATAATTTCGTTGATTAAGGATTTTGGTGGCTATAGGACAAGTGTTCATATCAATTATAATCCAATTGAAATAATAAAACATCAAAGTTCAGGAGCAATCGAGACGAATCTAAAATAAATTCAACTTAGGATTGAAGACTCAACAAGAATATTTGACTAAATTTTGGATGTGAATTAAAATGGGAAATAGAAAAGAATCGCCAAAACATAAACAGCGAGAAAATAAATCTCAAGAGCCAAAATCCAAAATTGAGATTTTGTTCACAGATGAGAAAGGTACTGTTTCCTTGGTATCAGGTCAAATTTAGTGTGATTTATTCGACAGTTCGGAATTTGAATCTTTTTGAGGAATTTCTTTTAAAAATTGTTGTTGATCTTTATGTCAATCAAAATATCAATTTAAGTCTCAGTCAAATTTCTGAGATTATGGGTTTAGGAAAAGATAGGGGTCCTGAAATATTGAAATGTGTATTGGAAAATTTATTATTAAATCGGCACCTTGATTCTACAGCAAAATAAGTCATCGAGTGATATGCATAGTTATACTATCTCAATACCTGGAAAAAATAGTTACCTTTTAGGAAAAACAATGACTTCCGAACAAAATAGCAGTGTCATTATTTTATTCTCCGATTACAGAAACTTTTCGTCCATGAGCCTCTTTATAATCTTGTCAAATCAAATCAATCCAATATGGGTCAATTATTGGTTACGAATAAGATAACAGATTATAATGGACTTCAAATTAGATTATTACCAAATGATAACACCAGAGATTATCAAAAAATTTATGCAAGAATTTAATTATATAGACTTAAATCAAAGTATAGAGGTTTCGGATTATAATATAGCAGAAGTAAGTCTTCAAACGGATGAAAGAACTTTACGAATAGGTCTAAATCATAAAGGAAATTTAATCGTCGAATTACACTATCAAGATCCCGAATTTAATCAAGTAATAAGTAATTTAATTCAAGGAGGAGAATTAGAAATCTACAATTAGGATTTCAATTCTGTTTCTGAAAATGGAACTGATCTCTGGCCAAGCGTAAATTTTTTAAGAGATGGAAAAA
This sequence comes from uncultured Acidobacteriaceae bacterium, assembly GCA_963796085.1. Taxonomy (GTDB): domain Bacteria; phylum Acidobacteriota; class Terriglobia; order Terriglobales; family Acidobacteriaceae; genus Telmatobacter. The sequence continues at coordinate 10,311 of CAWCKF010000014.1, forward strand.
CCCCAAGGATGGAATTTTACCCCTCGAGAGTATAAATTTAAAAATAAATGCGATATTAAAAAATAAAACATATAGTTATATTTTGGTTTGCGATAATGACTTAAAAAGTTAAAATATCTTCTAATGCTTTTCAATGTAATCTAAATGAAATAATCAAACCTCAAATGATCACAGGTACTTTATTTATTCTTATAAAACATAATTAACGGATAACCAGTTTCAAAAGCAATTAGCTGGTGAGAAGTTTTTTTATGAACTGATGATTTCAGATCAAAATAATCATTGTCCTCCTTTCATACAGTCAAAGCATCATTGTTTGAAGTTGGAAATATCATTTTAAACGAAAATAATTCAGATCAATATTTTCCATTAATAAAAGTCGGGAAATCGAGCATCATTCATAAAGACAATTCAATCTTATTACCCATTAGAAGAACTTCATAAAATCGGAAAGGATATTATCTTTAATTTAACTCAAAGTGAATTAAATTCCAACGAAGTTTTAGAATTAATGGGTGTATGGCGTGATAAACTAAAGGAACTATAAATACTGCCATTGAGATTCGTGATATTCTGCTTTCAAAGGTGAAGTTAAATACAAACTTAGATGAAATTTTTATTGAAAATTTCTTGCAAAAGACTAAAAAAGTCTCGTTAAATGAACAAAAAAGTGTTTTAGATGCATTAATTAATAGAGAAAATTAAAAACCAACCAATACCTTTTACAGGCGCACGAGAATCATTTAATAATGATTTAAAACTAAAGAAGGAAATGAGAACCATTTTGCCACAAAGGTATTATCTTTAGAATCAATGGGAAAAGTATTAGATTGTTATTTTGAGTAATTTTAGAATCTAATGATAATAATTTATGGGATATTGGTAACCAACAAAATGAAACTAATATAAGAAACACCCTAAAAAATCTAAGCGCAGTGAATCTCAATTCTTTGAATGAGAACTTTCAAAAATGTTTGATTTCAAATTTATCCAAATCAACGAGTCGAAAAGATTTATACATTATATTATCGCTATTTTCAATCATAAATAAAATTCTTACTGAAGAAGCAAAAAATATTGGAAAACGATTTAGAATCCCACTTAAAACTGTTCGTGGATTTAAAAATAGAAATTATCGAAAGCAAGACAATCAAAAAAAGAAAATCAAAAATTGAAATTGGAATTTGAAAAGTTTTTGGATTTGATAAAGTCTCAGTTAAGAATTAAAATTCCACCATCGACTGAGTTATTATTCTCTGCAAATTATGCCAACAAAGATCTCAATAAATTGAATGGATTAATATCAGATTTATCGACAAATGTGGATAAAAAAAGAACGAGAAGAATTCGACGCGCTGCGCATGGCGTCGATGACGTTCTCAACGTCACGATACTGCGCGCGCGCATCCGCGCGGAGGTACATAGTCTCGCCGGTCCTATCGGTTCGATTGTCGCGGATGCGGCTGCCGAGTTGGGCGGGATCGACCTGTCAGGTCCCAGAAACACCGCGCCGTTGCGCACGACAGCCACGACGACGGCGTCATCCCTCCGGCGCCGGACATGGCGACAGGATGCTCTGCCTTCGCCAAGGAGACGGCTACTATGTTGTACGGCCAGAATGTCTCTGCAATCTGCTGCCGATTTTGAGCCGCACTGTATTGACTTGAAGCTATGAGGTTCCTCACCATGAAGGCGACAGCTAAAGCGATGACCAAAAGCAGCGCAAGAACCCAGACCCAGTTGTGTTTCTTCCAGAGCGCCGCGATTTTCGTTCCCGCGCCCTGTTGGGGAGGGACAGGCTTCCAGAAAAACGCCTTGATCGGCAGGAGCAGAGCAATCGACATCACCAGAAATTTAAGAGGCCCAATCGTGGTTAGAACAGCCACACATTCTATACCTACTGATTTAGAAGGAGAGGGTAGAATTGTTAAGCAATGCCATCCTCCTTCCCGAAACACCCCCAGGAAATCCAGCAAATAAGACCATCGGTAGCTTCCCGCTCGTATTTGCAAGAGCATAGGGAGCACGGTGGAGGGGAAGGAAAAGCATAAAAGGATGATGAGCATGACGAACCAGGCCCAGCGTTCCCTTTTTCTATATCCCGTCCAGAGGACGATCAAGCCGATCGCCACGATCCCGAGATCGGCAAAACCCAGAGGCGCCAAGAAGTTCCATATAGCCCCATAAGGCAACTTAAGAGTGAGTTCCCTCCAGGTTGAGGCGTTGCCCAGGGCTGCCGGAATAGACATAACCAGGCATAGGGAAAAAAGCAAAGCAGAAATCGAAGTTGTGCTGCAGCGGACTTTCATGTCAGCCACTTTCTAAACACTTTGACCACGGTAAGAGAATTCAACGAGCAGTCTACACCGTGCTCCGGTCGAATTGTCGCCAACTCGGAAGTTACCTTGGAGCTACCGTCTGCCGTGAAATAACAGGCACGTGCATTTCGCATCGCGCTAAACACCTTTGCATGCAATGATCTGCGCTACAAGGGGTGGTGGGCAGGTTTCTAAGGTCCGGTTGGCGCATGACGGGCTTCGCTACGACGCGATCAGCGCGACAATCAGGCCGCCGGCCGCGGCCAGCGTGCCTCCACGGTGGTTCCGATGCCGCCGCGGGGCCGGAACTCGCCCCTCACCACGGCCCACACCGGGTCGCAGGCCTTCACCACGTCCTCCAGAACCTGGTTCACGATGTTTTCCTGGAAGATGCCCAGGTTGCGGTAGCTGAAAAGATACTCTTTCAGCGACTTCAACTCCAGGCAGCGTTCGCGCGGCATGTAGCGGATGGTCAGCACGCCGAAGTCGGGCAGGCCGGTCTTGGGGCAAACCGAGGTCAGCTCCGGATCGTCGATCAGTGATCTCATAGCCGGGAAACTGGTTCTGCCAGGTCTCGATGGCGGGAAAGGCGAAATCGAGGCCGGCCTTGGCGTGTTCGTCGGTATAGCGTGGTTCCGGGGCCATATCGCTATTGTACGAGCCTGTGGATTGGCTGGCCAGTTCCGCTTCCCGGACGCATTTTTCTGCTTCCTGAAGACCGGCTTTTGAGTCCTATATACTGACTCTGGTTACGTGAATGGCTGAAGAGAGAAAGCAATCGGACCTCCGGCTCTGGCTTTGGAGGGGCGCGGGCGTGCTTCTCGTCATCGTCTTTTTCACTGACGCGGTACCTCATGCGGGATCAGTTGCCGGTGCGTGAAGCGCAGGTGATCCGCCAGGATCTGGTCAAACGGTAAGCACCAATGGCCGCGTGGAGCCGGAGGAGAACTACGAGTTCTACAGCCCCATCGCCACCACCGTCAAGGCCGTCTACGTGCAGCCCGGCGACCAGGTTCCGGCCGGCAAGCTGCTGCTGGTGCTGGACGATGTGCAGGCGCGCGCCCGGCTGGCCAGAGCCGAGAGCGGGGTCAAGGCGGCCCAGGCAGCGGTGGAAGCGGCCACCCACAACGGCACCCAGCAGGAGCGCCAGACCACGGCAGGCGAAATTGCCCGCGACCGGCTGGACCGCGATCAGGCCCGCCGCGATCTGGATGCGCTCCTCAAGCTCCAGGCCGCGGGCGCGGCCTCGGCCAGCGAGGTGGCGGCCGCGCAACAGCGGCTGGATACCGCCGAAGCCAGCCTGCACGCATCCGAACAGAGCGCCCACAGCCGCTATTCGCCGGCCGAGGTGGCGCGGGCGCAGGCAGCGCTGGCCGACGCGGAGGCCAATCTGGCGGCGGCACGGCAGGTGGTGGCGCAAACTTCCATCCACGCTCCCGTGGCCGGAACGGTCTACAGCCTCGATGCCGAGCCCACCGATTTTGCCGAAGAGGGCAAGCTGCTGCTGCAGATTGGCTGACCTGCACCATGAGCGCGTGCGGGCCTACTTCGATGAGCCAGATATCGGCCGGCTGGCCGTCGGCCAGAAGATACAGATCAAGTGGGACGCCAAGCCGGGCAAGGTGTGGCATGGGCACATCGTGCGCACGCCCGTAACCGTGATCACCTACGGCACGCGCAATGTGGGCGAGGTGCTGGTCAAGATCGACGATGCTGACGGCGATCTGCTGCCCGATACCAACGTCACCGTCACGGTAACCACCTCCAGCGAGCCAAATGCCCTCAGCGTGCCCCGCGAAGCGCTGCACTCTGAGAACGGCAAGCCCTACGTCTACAAGGTGGTCAACGATCAACTGGTGCGCACCTCCGTAACCACCGGAACCATCAACCTGACCCAGGTAGCCATTCTCTCCGGACTTAAGGAGGGAGATTGGGTGGCCACCGGGACAATCAATGGACAGCCCTTGCAGGAGGGCGTTCCGATCAAGGTTGCGCGGTGACGCTGTTGCGCTGCGCGGCAAGGGTTCTGACGGCAGTGGTGCTGGCCGCGGCCATGGCGAATACGGCCTCCGCGCAGGCCCTGTTGGCCCAGGCCAACGCGGCCCTCCAGGCCGGCGAGGCGGACCGGGCGCTGGCATTGCTCAACTCCCTTGCCCCGTCAGCCGAGGGCCAGGCCGAGGCACATAACCTGCAATGCCGGGTGCGTTACACCCTGGAGCAGTGGGATGCCGCCGTAAGCCAGTGCGAGCAGGCGGTGCGGCTGGATGGGCAGAACTCCGGCTATCACCTGTGGCTGGCCCGCGCCCTGGGCGAGAAGGCTGACCGGGCCACGTTCCTCAGGGCCTATTCGCTCGCCAAACGCGTGCGGGCGGAGTTCGAAGAGTCGGTCAGGCTGAATCCCCGCAATGCCGATGCCCTGGCCGATCTGGGCGATTTTTACCGGCAGGCGCCCGGAATAGTAGGCGGAGGCATGGAAAAAGCGCAGGAAATCGCCGCGCAGTTAGACAAGGTGGATGCCGGCGCGCGCCCACGAGTTGCACGGCAGCATTGCCGAAGGACGCAAGGACTACGGTACGGCGGAGCGGGAGTTCAGGCAGGCCATCGCGGCGGCCGCGCATCCCGCCTTCCAGTGGATCACGCTGGCCGGCTTCTATAGCCGCCGCCAGCGATGGACGGAGATGGAGTCGGCTCTGCACAGCGGCATGACCGCGGCGCGGCGCGACAAGCACGCTGGCGCTGCCCTCTATGACGGGGCATCGGTGCTGACCGGCGTCAACCGGGACCCGGCGCTGACGGCCAGAATGCTGGAAGATTATCTGGCCGGCTCAGCTAAAACAGAAGAAGCGCCGGCTTTTGTGGCCCACTACCGCCTGGCGCAACTGAAGCAGCAGCTCGGGAAACACGGCGGCGGCAGATCGGGAACGGGCAGCGGCCCTGGCCCTGGCGCATGATTACAGGCCCGCGCAGGAAGCAAAACATTGACAGGAATCTCTCAGGTGAAGATAAACAACAATCCGCGCAGGGCCTGGCTCATGATCATGGCGTTCGCGGCTGCGCCCATGCTGCTGCCGGCGCAGGTCTCGCTGGGCACCGTGGTGGAGCTGGCGCAGCGCAATTCCAGCGCCGTCAAGCTGGCCGAGGCCGATGTGCAAAAGGCCCAGGCAGCACTGGCGCAGACCCATGATGCATATGTTCCCAGCCTGGGCTTCGGCTCAGGGCTTCCCGCCGTACCCGCTATCGGCTTCACCGGCACCCCGCCATCGATCGTGAACGCCACCGTGCAGTCACTGGTTTACAGTCTTCCTCAAAAGCAATACGTCGGCGCGGCGCACGCCGGAGTTCAGGCCGCTTTACTCAACCGCAAGAGCGCCCGAGAGCAAGTTGCGCTCGATGCCTCGACGGCTTACATCGAACTCGATACCGTGAACAGCGAACTTGAAGCCGCCCGCCAGCAGGAGATTTTCGCCGAGCGGCTGGTCAAGATTGTGCAGGAACGCGCCGAGGCCGGCTTCGACTCGTCCCTTGATCTGTTGCAGGCTCGCCTCACAGCCGCCCAACTCAAACTCAAACGCCTGCACATGGAGGCGCGAGCCGCCACGCTTGCCAAGCAACTGGCCTCGCTCACCGGCCTGCCCATGGGCTCCATTGTGCCCGATCATGCCAGCATTCCCGAGATTCCCGCGGTGAAGGCGGACGAAGGCAGCAGCACCACCGCCGCCATCGCATCGGCGCAGATGCTGGCGCGCGCCAAACAAAAGACGGCGCATGGGGATGCGCTCAACAGGCTGTTCCCGCAAATCAGCTTTAACGCGCAATACGACCGCGACACCAAGCTCCTCAACAATGCCAACTCTTACTTCGCGCGCCCCCTGAAGACTGACAATTTGAGTACCGGATTCTCCATTCAAATTCCTATATTCGATCTCGCTCTGCACGCCAGAGCCAAAGAGTCGGCGGCCGACGCGTTGCGGGCCAGGGTCGAAGCCGAGCAGGCCCAGCGGCAGAATGACGTTCAGATCGCCACGCTCACCGGCAGCCTGCGCGAGTTGGATGCCCTGGCCGAAGTAGCCAGTTTAAAGCAGCAGATCGCCAATGAGCAGTTGCAGTCCGTGCTCTCCCAACTGGAGCTGGGCAACGGCAGCGAAAGCGGCCCCGCCCCTCAGCCGCAACTGACTCCCAAAGCCGAGCAGCTGGCCCGCATCGATGAGCGCCAAAAATTCGTGGACGCGCTGGACGCCGGATTCGACCTCGCCAAGGCCCGGCTCAGCCTGCTCTGCGCCTTGGGCCACATGGAAGACTGGCTGCAGGAACTGCACGCCAAGTAGATCGAAAATCTGGTAGTGTCCTAATTTAAGAAATTTCCGTGCTACATTTATTTCATGAAAACCGCTGTTTTGATGGCGCTTCTTGCAGCCGTGTGTTGCATCATAGTCCCGATATATGGGCAGGAAAGAAGCACCAAGTCCGCTGCGGATGAACAAAACGCCGAAAGTATTGCCACGCAAACTTCTGCTTCGGTAGGTCACGATGCAGCCCAAGCAGAAGGCAATAAGGCGGAAAAAGACTCTCCATGCTATTTCAGTCGCCTGTTTTCTCCTGAAAATTTGCCGAATATCGGACTGTTCATCGCAGGGGTGGCGGGAATCTTCATCGCTATTTCCACGCTGAAATCCATCAAAAAACAAGCTGAACTGATGCAAGGCCAACTCATCGCTATGCAACGGCCCAAGATTGAGGTAAAGCATGTATTCCTCATTCCAAAGACAATAGATGAACAGGGAATAGCAACCATTCAAAACCATGAATGGCAGATCGGTTGCGTGATTGCTAATACCGGCGGAGGCAAAGCCCGTATTATCGAAAGCGATTTGACGATCAAGAGGCTTGGAGTCGGTAACTTTGACGAGTTGCTGCCGCCGATGCCTCATTACGAAGGCCAGCACTCGTTCGGACAATTCCTGATTGAGCCGGGAGAGCGGCAAGAGAAGAGCGTCCTGCTCGATGATCCTACTGAAACCCGCTATCTTTATGCCCTCCATAAGGACGCAGAGGTCGGGAGAGTTACAGCCACTTCTCCAGTTGCCTGTTTTGGCTTCATTTACTATCGGGACGACAGCGGGGTTGGAAGGCGCACTGGTTTTTTGACCCAATGGAATCCAAGCGATTGTACTTTCACGGGAGGGAAAAACGCCGGCTACGCATATACAGACTAAGAAAAGACAAATTAGGACACTACCGAAAATCTGGGCAAGCCGTCCGAAAAACCGCCAGAATGTTAGAATAAAAGGGATGTCTATGCCCCTGAAAACACTTTTCCTGAATCCGCCCTCGTTCGAGAACTTTGACGGCGGCGCGAGTTCGCGCTGGCCGGCTACGCGCGAGATTGAGTCCTACTGGTACCCGGTCTGGCTGACTTACCCGGCCGGCCTGCTGGAGGGTTCGCGCCTGCTGGACGCGCCCCCGCACCACGTCTCCGCCGAGGAAACCATCAATATCTGCAAGGACTACGAGTTCCTGGTGCTCTTCACCTCCACCGTGGGCTGGGAGGGCGACCAGCGCCTGGCCGAGGCCATCAAGGCGGCCAATCCCTCCATCCGCATCGCCTTTGTCGGCCCCCCGGTGACCACCGACCCGGACCGCGCCCTCAACGAGTGCCCCGTGCTGGACTTCATCTGCCGCCGCGAGTTCGACTACTCGGTGGTCGAGTTTGCCCAGGGAAAGCCGCTCAACGAGATTCTCGGCATCAGCTACAAGCTCGACGGCAAGATCGTCCACAACCCCGACCGGCCGCAGGTTGAAGACCTGGACGCTATGCCCTGGGCCACCAAGATCTACAAGCGCGATATGGACGTCACCCGCTACAACGTCCCCTTCCTGCTCCATCCCTTCATCGCCCTCTACTCCACGCGCGGATGCCCGGCGCAGTGCACCTTCTGCCTGTGGCCGCAGACCCTGAGCGGCCACGCCTGGCGCAAGCGCTCCACCGATGACGTGGCCGCCGAACTGGCGTGGGCCAAGGAGAACTTCCCCGACGTCAAGGAGTTCTTCTTCGACGACGACACCTTCAACATTCAGAAGGTCCGCACCATCGAGCTGTGCGAAAAGCTCAAGCCGCTCAACCTCACCTGGAGCTGCACCTCGCGCGTCACCACCGACTACGACACCCTCAAGGCCATGAGCGAGGCCGGCTGCCGCCTGCTCATCGTGGGCTTCGAGTCCGGCGACCCGCAGATCCTCAAGAACATCAAGAAGGGCGCTACCGTGGAGCGCGCCCGCCAGTTCGCCAGGGATTGCCACTAGCTGGGCCTGACCATCCACGGCGACTTCATCCTCGGCCTGCCCGGCGAAACCAAGGAGTCGATCCGCAACACCATCAACTTTGCCAAGTCCCTGGATGTGGAAACCCTCCAGGTCTCCATCGCCCACGCCTACCCCGGCACCGAGTTCTACGACTACGCCAAGGCCAACGGCTTCATCGTGAATGCCGCGGCCATGAGCGACGAGGGGCGGCCACCAGATGGCGCACATCGAGTATCCGGGCTTGCCCATGGATTACGTCCTGGAGATGGTGCACCGCTTCTACGACGAGTACTACTTCCGGCCCAAGGCCGCTTTCCGCGTGGTCTGGAAGGCGTTTGTGAATCGCGATCTGCCCCGGCTCTACATCGAGGCAAAAGCCTTTCTCAAACTCCGCGCGCAGCGTAACAAGCACGGTCAAGGTTGTGCGCAGCCAGCAGGCCGATGCGTCAGCCCCCGTTAGCGCCGGCGCTTAATCGCAGCGTGCATAACTCACCGGAGGTGGCGCTTTGCGTCCGCCGCCGATTTATATCTGATTACTCAAAAGGACCTTCAAGATACTGATGTCTCACGCCAAACTATCGCCGCGGCAATACATGATCCTGGTGCTGGTAGCCGTCTGCGCCCCTCTCGGCGACTCCTGCCTCTCCCGCGGCATGACCAGCCTGCCGCCCATCTCGCTGGCTCATCCCGCCACCCTGGTCGCCGCGATCTTCACCCCGTGGATTGCCCTGGGCATCGTGCTTCTCATCGGCTTCTTCGTCAGCTATCTCACCGCGCTCTCCTGGGCCGATCTCACCTACGTCCTCCCCGCCACGGCTTTCGGCAACATCATCGTTGCCCTGATTGCCCGCTACTGGCTCCATGAGCCCATCTCGCCGGAACGCTGGGCCGGAATCGTGCTCATCACCCTTGGCGTGGGCTTCGTAGCCCAAGGGCCGTCATTGACGGTAAGACCCGTCACGCAAGCGCCTGCACTCACGGAAGCAACAGATCCCGCCGTGGAAATCAAACGGGAGCAGGCGCTATGACCATTTCCTACCATGCCGCGCAAACCGGATTTTGGGCCGCAACCGCCATGATTGCCGCCATCATCCTCGGCTCCACCGCCGGCGAGGTCCTCATCGCCGCCGCCATGAAGTCCATCGGCGACCTGGATGTGATTCGCGCCCGCTCCGGCCTCAAGGGCGCTATGCGTGCCGTCCTCATCTGCCCGCGCTTCTATGCCGGCCTCAGCTTTCTGGCCCTGGCCTTCTTTTCCCTGCTCTTTGCGTTGAACCACCTGGACCTGAGCCTGGTTGCGCCCGCCGCCGCCTCGCTTACCCTGGTCACCAACGCCATCGCCGGCAAAGTCTTTCTCAAGGAAAACGTAGACCGCCGCCGCTGGACCGCAGCGGTGCTGGTTTGCATTGGCGTCTATCTGCTGGCGCATTGAAACAGGGGTCAGGGATCAGGGGTCAGAGATCAGGGATCAGAGATCAGAGATCAGAAAAAGCTATCTCACCCCAATGTGCTCCGTGCCCCATCTTTGCGACTTTTCTCTGTCGCAAAGGTGGGAAACCACAGAGATTAAGTGGGCATTCCTTCGGCAATCACAGGATAAATCTCATGATTCCCCGCGGCTTCAAGTCGGGATCGAGAATGGTTCGCGGCTCCCCCATGCTCGCGCAGACAGCTTCCGCCGCCAAATGCCCCGACCGCGCCGCGCTCTCCATCGTTGAAGGCCAGCCGGTCGCCGTCCAGTCCCCGGCCAGAAAGCAGTTCGGCCACGGCGAAACGGACGCTGGCCTGGCTGCATCGATCCCCGGCGGCACGGCGAAGGTCGCGCTCACCTCTTTCACCAGCGCTGCTTTTTCCAACTTCGCTTGAGCCGCCGCCGGAAAAAACTCCTTCAGTTCGCGCACGCCTAAGTCAATCGCCTGCTCGCGGCTCAGCGCCGCAAATGCCCGCGAAGCGCTCACCACCAGCTCCACATAACTGCCGTTGCCCTTGCGCCACGGCTGCAACCGGCTCTTGTTGTAGAGCCAGTGAATCTCGCGGTCCAGCAGCACGGCGTGATCCAGGGTGGTGATCTCGCGGTCGAACCATAGATGCAGGCTGCAAATGGGCCAATGCTGGTGGCGTTCAAGCTGCGCGGCCAGCGCATCGGCTCCTTCGGCCTGCGGCATCTGCGGCAACAGCCTGGCCGTAGCTTCAAAGGGCAGCGCCAGCACCAGAAACTCTGACTCCAGCACGCCGTTGCGCGTGGCCAGAGACCATTGCGAAGTCTTTTCGTCTCGCGCCGCCGACTCCACGCTGGTATTGAACAACACGCTCGACCCGCTCCGCCGCAGAAATTCCGCCGCGCCGGCATACAGTTCGCTCAGCGGGATGGTGCTCATTCCCATGCTGCCCGCCTGTGCCGAATACATAAACAGTTCGCGGATCACCTTGGCCGCATAAGGCAAGGCGATGGAATCGAGGTCGGCATTGAGGGCGCTGGCAATCACCAGCCGCCAGAAGCGGTCGAGAGCTCCCCCGGTCTGCTTGTGCCGCCGCAGCCACTTCCCCAGCGGCTCTTGCGCATCGGCCGGCAGCGGCCGCATCAACGCCGCAAACGCCCTCCCCAGAGCCAGCTTGTCGGCCCACGTGAATGCCCTGGCGCGCAGAAAGCTGGGCGCGCTGTGCAGCGGCGCCGGCAGGGTGAATGGCCCCCATGCGGAAGGTCCAAGCGCGGAACGCCGCCCGCCCGGCTCGATCATGGTCATCTCGCTGGTCCAGTGAATCCGGTCCACAACCCCGATGCGCCGGTAGAACCCGATGAGATTGGTGCAGCAGCCGAAGAGCACATGCTGGCAGTTATCGATGACTTCACCCACGCCCGGATGCAGGTACGAGCTTGCCCTTCCGCCCAGGTAGCCGCGCCGCTCCACCAGTTGCACGCGCAGCCCCGCCTCGGCCAGCGCGCAAGCCGCGCTCATGCCAGCCACGCCGCCGCCCACCACCGTGACCGTCCTCTCGGATTTTTGCATCGCTAACAAGAAACCTCTCAATGTTGAAGGGTACGGGCTTTAGCCCGTACGTTGAGGGCCAGAAGAAGAAGTGGGCTTTAGCCCCTGAGGGAACTTTTTGTCTGGAAACCCCATGAACTCATAGAGAACAGCATCCGACACTAGTCTTGCATCAATGGGATTTTGGCGAATGTATTTCAGGTGCCTCTGCCAGTCTTCTTCATCCCGAATACGGTGGTCTGTAAAGCCTTGCTGCCAGATCTCTCCAGCCCATTCCAACTCACGCTTGGCGCGAAACGAAAATCCGCCTTTAATCAGTTGGACCGATTTCTCGACGGTCTCGAATGGAGTGATGAGCAAATGCAGATGATCTGGCATCACCACATAGGCATGCAGCTTGTATCCAGTCCCGTCATAGTGGTTGATTGTGGAAAGAATCAGTCGTGCCCAACGCTCGTGGCGAAAGAAGGGCTTTCGCCCCGCCGTCTGTGTGGAGACGAAGTAGGCGAATTCGTTGCTCCGAATTGTCTCTCGACTGGGACGCATTCTGTTCCCTCAGGGGCTAAAGCCCGCGCCTTTGAGTCTTGTTGATGTACGGGCTAAAGCCCGTACCCTTCACCGAAGCGGACATTCCGCCGTTCCTGAAGCCTTCAAAATCACCCAAACACCCGCGCCCACACCATCCGCGCCAATCCGACGGCCAGAATCCCCAGCTTCTTCACCATAGGCACGCTCGCCCGGCGCGAAAACACATCGTAATCCGCCTGCTCAATCCGCTTCAGAAGCCCATGATAGATCGTCACCAGCACCCACAGCGCGGGCCGGCTCTCGCGGTCAATCAGCGGCAGCAAGGCCTGCGCCGAGCGGTAATAGCCTTCCGCACGCCGCGCAATCTCCGCGAGCAGCGCGCGCTCATGGTCCGTGGGCGGCGCGCCAGCGGCGCGGTGCAGCAGAGAAACCAGAGCAACGCCGTGGGCCGCCAAATCCTTGAGCGGCAGATAGACGCGGTTGCGCTCCGCATCCTCGGCCACGTCGCGCAGAATGTTGGTCAACTGAAAAGCAATCCCCGTCTCCTCGGCCAGCTTCTCCGCGCTCGGGTCTGTGTACCCGAAGATGCGGATGCACACCAATCCCACCACCGAGGCCACCAGGTAGCAGTACCGGTAGAGATCGTCGAATGTGGCATAGGTATCCGGTTCCTGGCTGGATGACTTCTCCAGGTCCATCGTCACTCCTGCTACCAGTTCATCCAGCAGCCCGAGCGGAATTTTGAAGCGCTCAGTGGCGTCGCGAACGGCCATGAAAACCGGGTCGCCGGTGTCGATTTTGGTATTGGAACCTGCGCAAACACTATGCCATTCGCCCAACCACGCCTGCAGCCGCATGCGGCGTTCTTCAATGGAGATGCTTTCGTCGTCGGCCAGATCGTCGGCCTGGCGCATGAAGGCATAGATGGCGCAGATGGCGTTGCGGCGTGGATTGGGCAGGGCGACAAATGCGTAGTAGAAGTTTTTGGCTTCGCGGCGGGCAATCGCCCGGCACGCCGCGTAGGCCCCGTCCAGCGTGAGCTTCTCCGGCGTGCGTCCGTGCAATGGATGTCGTGCCTCAATCCGCCTTCTCTACGCTCCGGCCGAGGCTCCAGAAACGGCAGCAGCCTGGCGCCCACGGCCCGCAGCGCCAGCATGACCTTGGTGCTCTTGGAGATCGCCGGCCGGGCGCTCAGCACATCGTAGTCGCGCTCTTCGATGGCGCGCAGAATCTCCAGGCCGCCGCGGCTGAACAGGTCCAGGTCCAGCGCCAGGTCGCGCTTCACCATGCCGATCAGCGGCAGCCCCTCCTCGAAGCGGCCGCGCGCGATAATCGACCTCGCAGCGCATCAGGGCGCGAAACTCCGGCGTGGCGATTCCCTCGGCGATGGTCTCATCGCTCACGCCAAAGAACTCCATGTCCTTCTGCGGCAGATAGACGCGTCCACGGGCGTAGTCCTCGCGCACATCCTGCCAGAAGTTGGCCAGTTGCAGCGCCGAACAGGTGGCATCCGGAGAGCCGGAAATTTTCCTCGTCCGCCTCGCCGCAGGCATAAAGCACCAGCCGGCCCACCGGATTGGCCGAGTAGCGGCAGTAGCCCAGCACGTCCTGCATGGTGCCGTAGCGGGTAACGGTCTGGTCCTGGCGAAAGGCCGTGAGCAGGTCGGCAAAAGGCTCTTTGGGAATGGAGCATTCGCGAATGGTCTCGGCCAGCGCCACAAACACCGGATGGCGCGCCCGGCCTTCGTAGCAGGCATCCAGCTCGCGGCCCCAAAGATCCAGCAGCGCCAGCGCCTGCGCCGTATCGCCCACCTCGTCGCCCAGATCGTCGGAGATGCGGCAATAGGCATAGATGGCGTGAAAATGCGGGCGCAGCGCCTTGGGCAGAAACCACGTGGCCACATGGAAGTTCTCGTAGTGCGACTCGGCCAGCCGTTGGCAATAAGCCCGCGCCTCGTCGAGCGTGGGCGCAACCTCAGGGATGCGATAGCTTTCCGGCAGCGCGGCCCAGCCGAGGGCTATCACAGCCTTGAGCGCCTCCGCCTTCGCTTCCTTGCCCAGCTTGTTCGGTTTGTAAGGTTTGTCCGGTTGCCAGGGTCATCGCTTCGCCTCAGGGCACAATGGCGGTCTTGATCTCGCTGCCCCGGTTCATCAGCTTCTCAAAGACGCGGTTCAGTTCGTAAAGGTGGGCGTGGCCGGTGATGAAGGCCTGCGCCTGGAAGCGTCCGCCGGCAATCAGATCCAGCGCCTTGCGGCAGATGGCCGGGGTGTGATGGAAGGTGGCGCGCAGGGTGATGTCGCTGTAGTGAATGCGATTGGTGTCGAGAGTCACGTGCGTTCCCACCGCGCATCCGCCAAAGAAGTTCACCGTGCCGCCCTTGCGCACCAGCTCCACCGCCTCCTGCCACGCCTCGGGCACGCCCACGGCCTCAATGGCGATATCCACGCCCCGGTTCTTGGGCGTCAGCGCGCGCGTCTCGCTGGATGGCCTTGCGAATGCTGGCCGTCTGCACCACGTGCGTCGCGCCCAGCTGCCGCGCCGCCTCCACCTGGCCGTCGTGCTTGACAATGGCGATGGTTTCGCAGCCGGCCAGCGCGGCCACATGCAGAATCATCAGCCCCAGCGGCCCGCCGCCGATCACGGCCACCGTATCGCCGGGTCGCGGGCGCGAATCCTCAAAGCCGTGCACCGCGCAGGCCAGCGGCTCGGTCAGCGCCGCGTGCTCCAGCGGCACGTGCTCGGGAACATGCAGCGTGTTCTTGGCCACGATGCGGGCTGGAATGCGGATGAACTCGGCATAGGCGCCGTTGTTGAACAGCAGGTCGTCGCAGAGGTTTTCCTGGCCGCGCATCGCAGAAATAGCACTGCCCGCAGGGCGCGGAGTTGAGCGCCACCACGCGGTCGCCGGGAGCAAAATCCATCACCCCCTCGCCCGCCTCCACAACCGTCCCCGCCAGCTCGTGGCCAAAGAGCGCCGGAGGCACAATCATGCGCGCATGGTAGCCGCGGCGGAAGACCTTCAGATCCGTTCCGCAGGTGAGCGCCGCGCCCACGCGCACGACCAGCTCGCCCGTTTCGGCTTTGGGAATGGGAACCTGCTCGATGCGGACATCTTCGCGGCCGTGGAGGACGGCGGCCTGCATGGTGCCGCGCCCGTGGAGAAGCGCGTGCTCGACGGTCTTGCGGCCCAGGCTGACGGCGGATTCGACCGTCTGGCGGCCTTTGACGACCACCGTCTCGACTGTATTCAGGCCTGCTTCGACGACCGTCTCGACGGTATTCAGGCCTCCCTCGACGACGTCCTCGACCTTCTTGCGGCCCTCTTCGACAACGGTTTCGACCGTCTTGCGGCCACGGAGGATCGCGGCTTTCACCGTGCTCGCCATCAAGTTCCTCCTACTGCGCCCCTGCGCCAGGCACAGGCTCAATCATAATCTTCATGGAGTCTGCCGTGGGGTGAGAAGCGACCTCGATCGCCTTTGCCGCCTCTTCCAGCGGAAAACGGTGCGAGATCAGCTGCGTCAAATCGAATCCGTTGCGATAGCCGCCAAAGACCAGCTCCGTCGACCTCATCCAGAATCGCCGAACGAGGCCGAGTAGGAGCCGAGCAGGGTCTTCTCGTCCATGCACACCGCGCCGGGATCGAAGGTGGCTTCTCCGTGCTGGGTCTGCGCAAAGAGCATCACCTTGCCGCCCGGCCGCACCGCGTCCATGGCCGTCCGGATCAGCGCATTGCCGCCCACGGCCAGAATCACGGCATCCGCGCCGCGCCCTTCGGTCGCCTCCAGCACCCGCTCGACCACATTTTCCGTCTCCGCGTGGATCGGGTTCATGCAGCCCGAACCTGGCCGCAATGGCGTGGCGCTCGGGGTAAAGATCGGAGGTGAGCACGCGCGCTCCGGTCCGCGGCGAGAGAGCGCTGCCAGCATCACGCCGATGGGGCCCTGGCCGATGACCAGCACGGTTTCGTCCGGCGGCCAGATTCAGCAGCTTCACGCCCTTCAGGACGGTGTTCACCGGCTCGATAAAGGCCGCCTGCTCAAACGGCACGCCGTCGGGAATCCGCACCACGCCGCGGTTGGCGACAATCCAGTCCATCACCCGAATGTACTCCGCAAAGCCGCCGCCGGAGGGCTCAAAGCCGGCCGTGGCGCCCACTTTCTTGTAGACCGGGCATTGCGCAAAGGTCTGCTTGCGGCAGTAGTAGCACTCTCCGCAGGGAACGTGATGGTGGACCATCACCCGCTCGCCAATTTGAAAACGGGTAACGCCCTCGCCCACCCGCACAATGGTTCCCGCCATCTCATGGCCGAAGATGCGCGGCGCGGAGTGCGAGCCGGTATGAATTTTTTTGAGATCCGTCCCGCAGACGCCGCAGGTAGCTATCTTCACCAGCAGTTCGCCCGGCCCGATGGCGGGCACGGGCACCGTTTCCACGCGCAGGTCGTTCACGCCGCGATAGACCACGGCCTGCATGGTGGCGGGAATCTTGGCCTCGATCTGGTTTTCAGCGTTTGAGATTTGGGTGGCCATTGCGCTTGTCTGTGGAACCTCATTCATCCAGAACATCGAGCAGAGACCCCGCGATATTTCGGGCAGCCTTCCTGCTATTTTCGCCCATCCGCATCAGTCGCGGCCAGTACCACGGCCTCAGGATGCAAAATACCACGAACCGGGCCAGTTGAAACCGCCCATCCGGTGAGATAAAGCGGTTGAAATCAGGTAGTTGGTCTCTATAACCGTCGCTGATTCCCTTGACGCAATAAAACGGAATACCTCGCATCCGGGCCAGTCTCGCAACCCCCGCCGCCTCCATATCCACCAGGCCAGCTCCGTAAGCAGCCCCAAGACGCTGCTTTTCCTTGACGCCGGCAACTCGGGAACTGGTGACCAGCCATAAACCTGGGTGCCCCAGGTCTCGATTTTGAAACCTGGGAGAGCAATCTCCTGAATCCGCAGCATCCCCCGTCTTAAAACGCTCCCCGGTGCGCGCATCTACCACCCCGGAAACCACGTAAGCCCGGCCGGGGACAAACTCCTCGCTCAAGGCTCCCGCCCAGCCTGTCGTAATCGCCATCGAGATGGGGCCATCTCGCTCGATTTCGGCAAAGGCGCGCGTTGCGGCCTCCACTCCGGCCCCTGCACACGCCGCCACCCACTCACTCACTTCCCCCTCGTCATCGAGAGAGTCCCAGCGCCACAGATCCACGCCCTCGCGGCGTTCGTGCTGCCAACCGCGAACCAGCGGCTTCAGCTCACCCGCCATCGCGGCAATGATCGCGAATCTGTTCATGGGTGCGGCCAATCGATTCTTTCCGGAAATCTGCTTAACAACCTTGCCATGACTGTCAGAAGGCGATGCTCAATTACATTCCGCTTGCGCGGGCAGCCCCCCGCCATGCGCCTGGAAAGTGCATGTCCGCAACTTCTTATCGAGTTTGATGGTCACGGATGGCTCGTCTCCCGAAGCCGCATATCGGCACACCAGAAAAGTATCGCGGCCTGAGCCGGAGAGATAGCTAATGTCCCATGAGAGGTAGAGATGATCGCCGCTACCCTTCTGAACATCCGGCGCCAAATCTGCATTCTCCGCGGGCGGCCCGTCAAAGACGGAGACTCTGGAGAGGGGTTTATTAGCGTGATAGGAAGGGCACTTAGCCTCTTGCGCATACGCTGTCACGGCAAGCAAAAGGACAGTTCCGATCATTGCCTTATGAACTGGCATAGACATGCCTCCTTTAACGGCTGTAGCCGCATCCACCCCTGGGTTGTATGTACGGGCTAAAGCTCATCTTTTTCAATTTCAATGCTCATTATTGCCGATAAGCCATTACGGTGCATACCCGTGGGCGCGGTACCACTCGATAGCAGCGCGCATGGCCGGGTAGATAGGCATAATGCGGAAGCCCAGCTCCTGTTGCGCGCGGGCGCTGGAGGCATACATCATTTTGCGCCCCATGCGCACCTCTTCCAGCGTGGCTCTCGGCTCGCGGCCACGGATGCGGCCCGTGATCCACTCCTCGAAAAAGGCGTAGGTTGCGGCAACGGCAAAGGGAATCTTCACCTTGGGAGATGGAATCCCGGTGATGGCCGACATCTTGTCCAGAATCTGCTTGAGGGTCAGGTTTTCACCGCCCAGGATGTACCTGCGGCCGGGCTGGCCCTTGCTCAGCGCAGTCACATGCGTCCGCGCCACCTCCGCCACATCCACCAGGTTCAGCCCTGTGTCCATGTAAGCGGGAAACTTGCTGTTAAGAAAGTCCAAAAAAATCCGCCCCGTCGGCGTGGGCTTGGCGTCGTTGGGGCCGATGGGCGTGGTGGGGTTCAGAATCATTACGCGCTGGCCGCCCTCAGCCGCCGCTATAGCCTCGCGCTCGGCCAGAAACTTCGATCGCTTGTAATGGCCCACCATATCGGCGAGCGATACCGGCGTGTCCTCATTGATCACAATCCCATCGGTGCGGAAATGCATGGTGGCCACGCTGAAGAGGTATAGACGAAGCGCGACACGCCGGCCTCGCGCGCCATGCGCAGCAGTTCGCGCGTTCCATCCACGTTGGCGCGGTACATGTCCTGCGGGTCGGGAATCCAGAGCCGGTAGTCGGCGGCCACGTGGACCACGGCATCGCAGCCGGCCAGCGCGGGCCGGATCGACTCCGGCTGGGCCAGATCGCCTACGTGGGTCTCGCCCTCGATGCCTTCCAGATTGTCCAGATTGCTGGTCTTGCGCACCAGAAGTCGTAGCTTAGCGCCCTCGGCGGCCAGCGCCTGCGCCACGTGGTGGCCTATAAAACCCGTCGCGCCTGTCAGGAAGACTTTCATAGTAAGCGACTCTGCTAGTCAGCGGGTCGGCAAGCCAGCGGACTTCTCGATCAATCTTATACTCTGCTTCTCGCAGGCATGGCGCGCAATGTGGCAGCTTCAAATTCGGTGCGGCAGTTTGTCTTCAATTAAGCCATTGCAACAAAAGCGCATCAGCGCCGCTGACTCGCTGACTTGCTAACTTGCTACTCCAACGCCTCCGGCACCAGCCCGATGTTCTTCTCGCCGGCGGCCTTCTTTTCGTTGTAGGCCTTCACCCAGTCTTCCCAGTGCTTGCCCGCGGCGCGATCCTTGCCGCTGAACTCCAGCCGGGCAATCTCGGCGTAACTCACTTTGCGCTTCTCCGGCGCGTTGGGCGTGAAGTACTGCACCCAGGAATCGGCCAGCGTCGCGCCGGTGTGGCGGTTGAAGATGTAGGCTTCGATGCGCTCGCCGTTCTTCAGCGTCAGCGTCACGTCGCCGCGATAGTCGAAGGCCTTTTCGAGCGCCTGCCGCAGCTCTTCTTCGCTGGCCAGCGTGGGAACCCAGCCTTCAAGCTTCTCGTGCTCCGTGCCCGGCGCCAGCTCCAGCGCTTCAATCTGTTCCAGCGAGTACTTCTGCACCTCGGCGGTCATGCGCTGGTCTCCTCAAGACTGGGCGTCCGGCTCCGCGATCTGCACCAGCGGCGCCCGTCCCTGCGGCATGGGCTCGTTGAGCAGCTTCAGCGCGTGCCGGTCGCGATAGGTCTGAGAAGTTGCCGCGCACCATGGCCCAAAACCCTTGCAGCGATCCGAACCCATCCATCACCGCGGTCGGCTCATAGCCGCAACTCACCATGCAGTTGGCGCACTTGGGATTGCCGCTGGCTACGCCGTACTCTTCCCACTTGGTCGAGTTTCAATCAACTCCTTGAAAGTCTCCGCGTAGCCCTCCTGCAGCAGGTAGCAGGGCCGCTGCCAGCCGAAGATGTTATAGGCCGGCGATCCCCACGGCGTGCACTCGTAGTTGCGGTCGCCCATCAGGAATTCGAGAAACAGCGGCGACATATTGAACTTCCACGTCGGCTTGCGGTTGGACAGAATGGCGCGGAAGAGCCGCCGCACGCGCGCGCGGCCCATGAAGCGGTTCTGGTCCGGCGCCTTGTCGTAGCTGTAGCCGGGCGAAAGCACGATGCCCTCCACGCCCATGTCCATCACTTCGTCGAAGAAGGCGCGCACGCTGTTGGGGTCGGTGCCGTCGAAGAACGTGGCGTTGGTGGTGACGCGGAAGCCGCGCTTGACGGCCTCCTTGATGCCCTCGACGGCGATGTCGTAGCCGCCTTCGCGGCAGACTGAAAAATCATGATGCTCGCGCTGCCCGTCCAGATGCACGGAGAAGGTCAGGTACTTCGACGGCGTGAACTCCGGCAGCCGCCGCTTCAGTTCCAGCGCATTGGTGCACAGGTAGATGTACTTCTTGCGCGCGATCAGCCCGTTGACGATCTCCACGATCTGCGGATGCAGCAGCGGCTCGCCGCCGGGGATGCGAAACCATGGGCGCGCCGCACTCCTCCACCGCGGCAAAACACTCCTCCGGCGTGAGCTGCTTCTTCAGGATGTGGGGCGGATACTGCACCTTGCCGCAGCCGGCGCAGGCCAGGTTGCAGCGGAAGAGCGGCTCCAGCATCAGCACCAGCGGATAGCGCTTGTTGCCGGCCAGCTTCTTCTTCAGCACATAGGTGGCAACCGTCCACATCTGGGAGATCGGAACAGCCATCTTGGGGTTAACCTCCAGCGCCGGTGCGCGGCGCGTTCCATGGCCCGCTTGTAGCCGGTCAAAGCCAGCAGCGGGAAGTATTGGCGGTACATGTCGTAGGCCAGGTAAAAGACTCTGGGGAAGCCTGTTCCAGTGATACAGCGCCTGCCGTTTTAACCCTTCGCCCGGTGCTCTCGTCCCAACTGCCGTCCGGCCGCTGCCGCGTGAGCAGCCAGCGCACGCCCTTGGCGATGGAGTCGGAGCGGTCGTCGCCGGCGGCCAGAAGCCCCAGCAGCGCCCAGGCCGTCTGCGACGGCGTGCTCGGCCCCACCCCGCGCGTGTTCGGGATCGTCGTAGCTGCCGCAGGTCTCGCCCCAGCCGCCGTCGGGGTTCTGCACCATGCGAATCCACTCCGCCGCCTGCTGAATCTGCGGCTCGTGATTGATCGATGCCGATGGCCTCCAGCCCGCGCAGCACCAGGAACGTCCCGTAGATGTAGTTCACGCCCCAGCGCCCAAACCAGCTTCCGTCCGGCTCCTGCTCGCTGAAGATGAACTGGATGGCCTTCTCCACGCGCTTGTCCGCGCGCGTGTAGCCGTAGCTGGCCAGCATCTCCAGCATTCTCCCGGTAATGTCCACCGTCGGCGGATCGAGCATGGCGTTGTGATCCGCAAAGGGAATGTACTGGAAGATCATCTTGGTGTTGTCTTTGTCGAAGCTGCCCCAGCCGCCGTTCTTGCACTGCATGGCGAACTCCCACTGCGATGGCGCGCTCGGCCACCTGGTGCTGGTAGCGCTCGCGGGGATTGTCCACCTTGTTCAGCGCCAGCAGCACCTGCGCGGTGTCGTCGGTGTCGGGATAGAACTCGTTGTTGAACTCGAAGTACCAGCCGCCGGGCTCGGTATTGCGGCACCTTCACGGCCCAGTCGCCCTTGTGCCGGACTTCCTTTGACAGCATCCAGTCCGCGGCCTTGATCATGCGCGGATCGTTGCGCGGCACGCCGGCCTCGCCCAGCGCAAACACCGCCTGCGCCGTATCCCACACCGGCGAAACGCACGGCTGCATGCGGAAGGTCGGCTCGGGCATCTCCGTCGTTGGCCGGCTCCTCGATGCCCAGCTTCTCAAACTCGTCGCGGGCGCGAATCACCTGCGGATCGTCCTCGGAGTAGCCCAGGCAGCGCAGCGCGATGATGGCGTTCAGCATGGCCGGATAGATGGCGCCCAGGCCGTCGGTCATCTCCAGCCGCTCCAGCAGCCATTTCTCCGCCTTGCGCAGCGCCAGCGTGCGCACGCGGGCGAAGGTGAACCGCCTCGGCCCAGTGCATCAGCCGGTCCAGCACAATAAAAAAGTTTCGCCAGGAGAGGATGCGCTTGCGGTCCCTGCGCAGGCGCAGAATCGAGTTGGCGCGCCCGCCGACAAACAGCTCATCGATCCCCTGCTCCGGCGGAATCTTCTTGAACGGCTTTTTGGCGTACATGATCGCCAGCGGAACCAGAATCGAGCGCGACCAGGACGAAATCTCGTAGATATTGAAGTAGAACCAGTTGGGAAAGAGAACAATCTCCGGCGGAATGGCGGGCACCGCGTCGTAGTCGTACTGGCCCAGCGCGCAGAGATACATCTTGGTGAAGGTGTTGCACTGCCACCACGCCGCCGTGCGCCAGAACCCACTCGCGGCACTTCGCCAGCCGCGGATCGTCCGCGCCCATGCCCATCAGCTTGGCTGAGAAGTAGCACTTGACCGAAAGCGAGATATTGCCCGGCCCGCCGGGATAGATGCTCCAACTGCCGTCCTCGTTCTGGTAGCGCATCATCTCGGTGAGCGCGCGCTTCAGCCGGCCCGGATCGCCGCTCTCCAGAAGCGTGTGCAGAAAGATGTAGTCGGCCTCCAGCATCGAGTCGGCTTCCAGTTCGCCGCACCAGTACCCTTCAGGATGCTGCCGGGAGAGAAGGAACTCCCGCGAGCTGGACGATGGCCGACTCCACATCCGCCAGGTCCGCGTCCAGCCGGCCAAATCTCGGCGCCGGGAATCTTGCTGCCGCGGATTGCGTCTGTCCCTGTTCTGGAATCATGCGGATAAAATGCCTCAGGTCCTTTTAGCTTTTCCCTATTCCCTGTTCCCTGCCGGGGTCCCCTGCCGAGCGATCTTTGCTCGCTGGGGTGGCTATTCCCTATTCCCTGCTTTTTCACCGCACCGGCACGGCCTCAGCGCCGTCCGCGCTGCCGATGGCCTGCACAATCTCCGGCGGCAGGCCGAAGCGCACATTTTCCGGCATCACTTCAACCTCTTCGACGCTCGCAAAGCCGTTTTGTCGCAGGTAATTCACCACGTCCTCCACCAGCACCTCGGGAGCCGAGGCGCCCGCCGTAACCGCAACATTCGTCACGCCTTCCAGCCACTTCGGGTCGATGGCCTGCGAGTTGTCGATCAGGTAGCCGATGGTGCCCAGGTTGCGCGAAACCTCCACCAGCCGGTTGGAGTTGGAACTGTTGGTCGAACCCACCACCAGCACCAGCCCGGCATTGTGCGCCACGTTGCGCACCGCCACCTGGCGGTTCTCCGTGGCGTAGCAGATGTCCTGCGAGTGGGGCCCGACGATGTTCGGAAACTTCAACTTGAGCGCGTGAATGATGTCCCGCGCCTCGTCCAGGCTGAGCGTGGTCTGGGTCAGATAGGCCACGCGGTTCGGATCGGGCACCTTCAGAGCGCCG
The DNA here is from genome assembly GCA_963796085.1 of uncultured Acidobacteriaceae bacterium. Lineage (GTDB taxonomy): Bacteria > Acidobacteriota > Terriglobia > Terriglobales > Acidobacteriaceae > Telmatobacter. Next base: position 33,696 of record CAWCKF010000014.1, read on the forward strand.
CAACCTCGGCCACATTCGAAACCACCTGGGTCACCTCCGGCGCCTCGCCCAGCGTGCCCTCGATCTCGTCGTGGTCGCGGTGGCCGATCAGCACCAGCGAGTAGCCCTGCTTGGCAAACTTGACCGCCTCGATGTGCACCTTGGTCACCAGCGGGCAGGTGGCGTCGATCACCTTCAGGTTGCGGCCCTTGCTGATCTCGCGCACCGCCGGCGAAACGCCGTGCGCCGAGTAGATGACGCGCTGGCCATCGGGCACGTCGTCGATTTCATGCACAAAGATCGCGCCTTTTTCCGCCAACTCATTCACTACATAGCGGTTATGCACAATCTCCCGGCGCACGTAGATGGGCGCGCCGAAGGTTTCCAGAGCGATCTTGACAATGTCGATCGCGCGCACCACGCCGGCGCAAAAGCCGCGCGGCTTGAGCAGCAACACCCTCTTCTGACTGGGGGAAGTCTCGGCGTGGGGACCGTTCGAGATGGAATCAACGACAGTTGTGGTCACATAGCCAGTATACCAATAGCCTGTATTCAACAGTCAGGAAAGAACGGCTCTTGACCGGGGAGCCTGGCATTGGCAATCCGTCACTTGGCGGCCAGATTTTCCCGCAGGAAAGCCACCACTTTAATGACGGAATCGTTGGCGGCCTCGGGGTTCCAGGATATGTGGGCTTTGAACCCATTGGCGGCGGGATCGAAAAAGCTCATGTCGGGCACATGGAGATTGAAACCATGCGTGGCGCCGGGGTATTCGACTGTAATCAACTGAAAATTGTACTTTTTCTCGAGCAGTTTTTTCAGTTTAGGAACAGCCGTGCCCTCGCCGTAGGAGTCATCGGTCCCATAAAAGACGATGATCGGACCGCCGGTCAGCTTGCTGCCGCTCTTATCCAAATCTTTTATAAAGGGCTTGCACACCGGGTAGAATGTCGCAAATGCGATAAATCCCTGGTCATCTCCCATCCATTTTTTTTGGTTGCTTTCCATGGCTGTTCTCAAGGCTATGTGGCCGCCCAGGGAAAAACCCATGATGCCGATGCGGTTGGGATCGATGGAGGGCAGTTTTCGCAATTCTTTCAACGCCGCGAAAGCCATGGGCATGAAGTTGTCCGGACTTCGGCCGGTCCATGGGGCCCGCATAAATCCCGGTCTTGAAATCGACTTCAAAGATGGCAATCCCAACATCCAGGATCGGCTTGCGGTATAGCTCGCTGCGCCGGTCGATTCCCAGGGTGCCGTGAACCAAAACGATAGCGGGAACTGGATTGGAGGTGTTTTCAGGGAGGTAAAGTGTGCCCGACACTTTATAGGGGTGGTTGGTATCGAGGGAGGAAAAGTAAATTTTCGTTCGCGCCGGGGATGCCTGGGCAGGCAGGAGAAAAACTGCTGGCAGTACGATGGCCAGGAATGCAACGCATTTCAAAAATCTCATGGCTAACTTTCGCGCCTCGGCTTCGATTATACGCAGGCCGTCAAAGCGCCCCGTCTCTGGCCTTGGCAAAGCTGTGAGAGGGCCAAGAGCTTGATTTGTAGTCCTGTTGCGACTACAATTGGATCTTACCGCCGAAATTCAAGAAAGGCAGCCATGATTACCGCCGATACCTACGTTCGCGCCCGCATCGACACAAAGACCAAGGAGCGCGCAGCCGACGCGTTGGAAGCGATGGGCCTATCCATCTCCGACGCCATCCGCCTGCTGATGCTGCGCGTTGCCGATGAGCGCCGCCTGCCCTTCGAGGTCAAGGTTCCCAACGCCACCACGCGCAAGGCAATGGCCGAGCTTGAGGCTGGAAAGGGCAAGCGTTTTGCCAGTGTTGATGCATTGATGGTGGACCTTCATGCGAACGATTGAGCGATCGTATGGGAGGCGCGAAAGTATGGCAAGCCGAAAACCATTGACGAATGACGAGGGTGAGGTTCGCGAGCTGACCGACGAGGATTTCTCTCGCGCTGTTCCCTTCTCCGCGCTGCCCGACAAGCTCAAGGAGTTGCTGCGCTCGCCCGAACGGACCGTTGCACCCGACGCCGAGCCGAAGAAGAGGAAGCGGACGGCGGCGTGAGGGGTTCGAGGGTTTCCCGGGTCTCAAATGCGCGACCCTTGGGCGCCCAGCAAAAGCGATGCAACCGGGAGTAAACTGACCCTGAAATGGAATGCGAAAATGGAAATCCCGGTTGATTACGGCTTGGTCCGAAAGTGTCTCGATGAAATCGAGGTGCAACTGCTTGCGGTCGGGAAGGCAAGATGCAACTCACTTCATGACAAAACGCAGCTTTCGGCGGTGGTTGTCCTCTTGCTTCGGGCTACGTCTTTGTTGCGCTCGTCGCTGGGCCTGCTAGAGCGCGGGGAGCTCGACTCGAACGATATTGTGAGACGGGCCTTCTACGAGGCATGGCTCCTCGCATTGGAGTTCCGCCTGGTCGAGTCTGAGGTTAAGGCCGCCAAATGGCACGTGGAGGAATCCGGGGCATGGGCGTTAGACATATCCAAACTAGAAGCGTTCGCGAGATCGCAGAGCATCGATATACCAAACATCGGGCGGGACTACGGTGGGTTGAGTGAGGTTGCGCATCCCACGAAAAAGGCGGCTTGGCATTCGATAAGGGTGGCTACAGCTCGGCACGAGGAGTGCACTGACGTTACCGAGGCGAAAGCCAAGCTGGAGCGGGCCGACGTACCGGCGTTGCTCCACAGTCTCGTGTGGATAATGGATGAGCGCCCCGGATGGATTACGATGGGTGCTGATCCTAAGGAGTCGACGAACGCCGTGGAGTACGCTAGGCTGTATGCTAAGCGGTCGGAGTAGACACCCCAACGGAAGAGAGCGATGCGTCCAAAAGATCTCTCATCCTAACCGCGACCGCAAAGACCTGAATTATGGGTCGGCACGAATCCTTTTCCGGCCAGGAACATACCGCTGGGATCGGCCACTGTAATGCAACGCAGGGGCAGCGATTCAACTGGAACGATGTGCTCGATAAAGAGTTTCTGGGTCCGCGATTCGGCTGGCGCAATCCACTGGCGCTGAGCTTTCCGGCTCAATCTAAACAGCGGTAGCGCAGAGGCAAACTGAGTCTGATGGAAAGGTTGGGCGTTGAGAGGATGGTTCACCCGTGAGTAGCATCCGACTCTATGCTTAATCCCCAAAGTAAAGAGCAGCTCGGAAAAACTTTGAACGAGCCCAAGGTGGTCCTCTGCCTGTCCCCAACCGACCTGATTCCGGCTTCCGACCCATCCGTCTGTATCGAGCAGCCCTTGGACGAGCGCAAGCCGCTGATCTTTCGACGCTCGTAGGTACTGCAAAGGAACGTGTTTATTGTTCTCCATTCCAAGAGCCCAAAGGGCCTTTGAGAGATTTCGGATAAGAAGGGACCCCGTCAAGGATTTGCCCTTGGCGATCCTGCGCGTAATCTCGCACTCATACCCGCAGCCGCACACATGCACGGCAATCTCTTCTAGGTCAGGTAACGCCCCGTGAATCGCCGCATTCCCTTGGTCACCATCGCCCAGCCACAACCCAAGGACATAAGGGTGGACCGGAAGCTGCGCAGGGAACATTTCAATGACCGGCAACGGTGCTATCTCGTGATACCGGTCTTGCGTGTCAGAAATTTGGCGGGTTGTACGAAGCGCATTGAGCTTTTTGGTGCCCGCCTGATGCGATTTCGGCCAGCAAGAAGTCTGCCACAGATGCTTCGCGCCAGCCACGATGGATGTGCCGTTAGAGAATTCCAGCCGGTAACTTTCTTCCTCCGCCATTGGATGCGCACCTACTACGTCTGTAATCCGACCCGAGCCGGAGAAAACATAGTCTCCCACCTGAAGGTCACCTATGAGCTTCCAACCGCATGGGGTTGGGATTCGCTCTTCAATCGAAAGGGCTCCCCATCGCTGTTCCACTTTAGAGCGTCGCGCCGTCACATCGCCCCCTTTCGCCCCGCGTCACCGGCTGCTGGCAATCATCTGCGCGGCGTGCTGAAGGCTGGTTTCGGTGACCTTTGCGCCGGATAACATACGGGCTATTTCCTGGGTGCGGGCGCGGTCGTCGAGGAGACGGATTTGCATCTTGGTGCGGCCGTCGGATTCGCGTTTGTCGATGAGGAAGTGCTGGTCGGCGAAGGCGGCGATCTGGGGGAGATGGGTTACGCAGAGGACCTGCTGGCCGCGGCTCAGGGATTTGAGCTTTTGGCCGACCGCTTCCGCGGCGCGTCCGCCGATGCCGATGTCGATCTCGTCGAAGACCAGGGTGCGGGGGGTGGGGGTCTTTTTCTTCGGTTTGACCGCGCCCTCTTCCACGGTAACCTTGAGGGCCAGCATGACGCGGGACATTTCGCCGCCGGAGGCGATCTCGTGGAGAGCCTTGAGCGGCTCGCCGGGGTTGGTGGCGATGCGGTATTCGACCTGGTCCCAGCCGGCGGCCGTCCAGCCGGATTGCGAAATCTGAGAAAAGCTTCTCTCAGGGGCTAAAGCCCCCTCTTTTATTGCGGCGTTTGCGGCACGACTGAAGTCGTGCCCTGATACAAAGCTCTGCTTTACACCCTGTTTTTCATCATCGGCCTCTAGCGTTTCAGCGGATTGGACGGCGACCTCGAAGCTGACCTTCATGGCCAGGGAGTTGATCTGGGCCTCGGCCAGTTTGGCCAGTTTGGCAGCGGCGGCTTTGCGTTCGACGGTGAGGATGGCGGCGGCGGCGCGGTAGACCTTTGCGGCATCATCGAGGGCCGCGCGCAGCTCCTTGAGAATTTCGTCGCGGTCTTCCACCTCGGCCAGCTTGCGGGCCACCTCTTCGCCAAAGGCGATGACCTCGGCGATGGTCTTGCCGTATTTGCGCTTGAGGCGGTCGATCAGGGCCAGGCGGTCTTCGATCTCGGCCAGGCGCTCGGGCGAGGCGTTGATGCCCTCGGCATAGTCGCGCAGGCTGGCTGCCGCGTCGCCAACGGTGGCGCGGGCGGACTCCAGTTGCTGCGCGGCCTCGGTAAAGCGCGGGTCGTATCGGGCCAGCTCCTCCACGTTGCGCAGGGCGGCGCGGAGGGCGACTTCGGCCGATGCGCCGCCTTCGTAAAGCTGCTCGAAGGCGCCCATGGCCGCGGCGTAGAGCTTTTCCGAGTTGGCCAGTACGCGCTTCTCGGTTTCCAGGGCTTCGTCCTCGCCGGGAACGAGACGGGCGGTTTCGATCTCCTTGTGCTGGTAGCTCCACAGGTCGACCATGCGCAGACGGTCCTGCTCGCCCTGGAGGAGATCGTCGAGTTTGGTTGCCGCCAGGCGCCAGCGGACGTGGGCTTCGGCTATGGCGTCCGTGGAGATGCCGCCGAAGCGGTCCAGCAGGATGCGCTGCTGGGACTGGTCGAAGCTGGAAAGGGCCTCGCTCTGGGCGTGGACCAGGGCCAGTTCGGGGGCCAGTTGCCGGAGCACGGCGACGGTGGCGGGCTGGTTGTTGACGAAGACGCGGCCCTTGCCCGTGGCCATGATCTCGCGGCGGAGAATGACGTCGTTGCCGGCTGAGTCGATGCCGTTTTCTTCGAGAATGATCTCGGCGTTCGGGGTGGACTCGAAGACGCAGGCCACCACCGCCTTGCCGGCGCCGTGGCGGACTACTTCAGCCGAAGCCTTGCCGCCCATGAGCAGGGCCAGCGCGTCCACGAGGATGGATTTGCCGGCGCCGGTTTCTCCCGTGAGCAGGTTAAGCCCCGGGCCAAAGACAGCGATGGCGTGATCGATGACGGCGTAGTTTTCAGCGCGCAGTTCGACTAGCATTTTGGTCCGCTCCTGGAAGAAGAACAAAACAATCGCAGGTCCCCTTCGACAGGCTCAGGGCAGGCTTTCGACTGCATTTGGCGCAAAAAGCGCGCCAAACTCCGCTCTGGATGACAGTCCTTGTGGCGGTTCGATCCTTTTGGCCGGATTAGCAGACGGCAAAAGCCGCTTTGGGAATCCGAGCGCAGTATAGCGTGAATGGGGGACTTTTTGGCCCGCGAAGTGAGGCTGGAAGGCGTCTGGGGGGCACCCGGATCGATAACGCGGATGGGTCTGGAAGGACTTTGGAAGCGGCCATTCCGTCTGATACCGTGGATGTTGAGGTGAATGGCGATTCTTACAGCTTCCTTGCTCATGATCATGCAGGTTGACAGCGGTGCGGCTCCTGCCGGCTCGCCCGTGACGCAGGGCGCCGGCGAACTGGTGGAGATGCTCAGCAACATCGGTCCCGTGGCCATGGCCGTGCTGGTGCTGCTGCTGGTGGCCAGTCTCTACTCGTGGACCGTGATCCTGGGCAAGATTTCAACTTTCGGCAAGGCCACCAAGGAAAGCCGCCGTTTTGTCCGCGCCTTCCGCAAGGCCAGCCGCCTGCAGGAGATATCCTCCATTGCGGCGGACTACAAATTCAGCCCCCTGTCGCAGATTTTTGAAGATGTTTACGAGACCTACAAGCGCCAGACGGGCGGCTCGGGACCGCCGCACAACCTGGCACCGCTGGAACGCTCGGCGCAGACCGCCGCCAGCGAGGCCGTCAGCATTCTGGAACGGCGCATGACCTGGTTGGCCACCATCGCGGCCACCAGCCCCTTCATCGGCCTCTTCGGCACGGTGGTGGGCATCATCGACGCCTTTCACGGGCTGGGCACGGCCGGCGCGGCTACGCTGAGGGCCGTGGCGCCCGGCATCTCCGAGGCGCTGGTGACCACGGCCGCAGGCCTGTTTGTGGCCGTGCCCGCCGTCATTGCTTATAACCAGTTCACCGCCCGCATCAGGGTTTTTGCCGCGGCCATCGACGACTTTTGCCGCGAGCTGCTGAACTCGCTGGAAGAGATTCCGGTGCGCGCGCCCTTGCCGCAGCGCGCTGCCAACCCTGGCCCTGAAGCCGTCAGGGATGCCGTCCGGGAGGCAGATCGTGGCCTTTATAAGTAGCAACGGACAAATCCGCACCTCGCTGGCGGAGATCAACATTACGCCGCTGGTGGACGTGGTGCTGGTGCTGCTGGTGATCTTCATGATTACCGCGCCGGTGCTGCAGTCGGGCATTGAAGTGGCGGTGCCCAAAACGCGCACCGTCAAGGAGATCACCGAGCAGCGCCGGGTGCTGACCATCGACCGCGATCAGCAGGTCTTTCTGGATGATGAGCCCGTCAACATTCACGAACTGGCGCAGAAGCTGCACCAGACGGGGGTCGACCCGGCCAACCAGGTGATTTATCTGCGCGCCGACGAGCGGGTTCCCTTCGGCGCCTTCGCCAGCGTCATGGACGCGGTGAAGCAGGCCGGCATCAGCAACATCTCCATCGTCACCCAGCCGCTGGAGACGAAAGCTTCAACGGCGGGTGAAAACTAGGATCGAACGGATTGCGGTGAAGGTTTGCGGGTATCCAGGTCTCAGAGGCGAGACCTGGGGCACCCTGAACTGATTGCGGGCAGAAATCAGGCCTCTTTACCTTTTGCTGATTGGTCCGTCTTGAATAGAGAGTGGCAGCCAAGCGCATGATCAGCCTGCTGCAAGATCTCGAGGCAACTGGAGCGTCCACCGGCGCCGGACCCCATGGCTGCGCCGGCCGCGGGCTCGCTTGTGCTGCACTGCGTTCTGTTCGGCTCGCTGCTGCTCTACGGCATGCTCAACGGCTTTTTCCATCGCATTATGTGGGGCAATCCAGGAGCGGGCGGAGCCATTCAGGTAAGCCTGGTCTCGAATGCCCTGCCGCTGCCCGCCGAGCAGTTGAATCAGAATGTGCTGGCCACCGAGACCCCCAGCCAGGCTCCCGCCGAGCCCACTCCCAAGGCCAAACAGGCGGTAGATGAAAAGGCTATTCCCATCGCCGGCAAGAAGATCAAGCCGGAGCAGAAGACCGCTCCCAAGACCCAGAAGCACCAGCCCCCAACCAGGCAGGACAACCGGGCTCAGTACGGCGAGCAGGCGGGTAGCTTCATGCCCCGCTCCACGCAGGCGCAGGGCGGATCGAATGGGCCGGTGAGCGTAAGCAACGGCGACTTCGGCAGCCGCTTCGGCTGGTACGTGGAGATCATCAAGCGCAAGGTCGATCAGAACTGGTACCGCGGCGAGGTGGACCCGCGCACGCCGCGTGGAGTTACCTCGCAGGTATACTTCAAGGTGAGCCGCCAGGGCGTCCCCTCCAACTTCAAAATCAACATTTCCAGCGGCAGCCCCACGCTCGACCGTTCCTGTCTGCGCGCTACACAGCGGGTTGACACATTTGGGGCCTTGCCGCCGGCCTCCAACGATCAATGGCTGGACGTCACTTATGATTGTGCGTATTGAACCGTTTGCTCCGTGGCGCATGGAGTTTTCCAGCGCCGCTTCAACCAATCACCAGGAAGGATGGCACATCGCATGAAGACATTTTCCCGGCTTCTGCCTCTCTCAGTATTGGTCCTGGTTTGTCTTGCGGCCCGCACACTGCCGGCCCAGGACTGGGTCCACACCGGCACCAACCTCGGCAATGAGCGCATCCGCATCGCCGCCGCCGATTTCAGGCCCCTGGGCGCCGATCCCCAGACCCCGGCCTTGAAGACGGTCTTCGACGCCACCCTCTTCAGCGACCTGTCCAGCGCCGGCATCTTCGACCTGGTTTCAAAGAGCCTGGCGCCCCAGGAGATGCCGGGCTCGCCCCAGGAGATCCACCTGCAGCAGTGGTCCGACGCCCCGGCCAACGCGGCCATGGTGGCCTTCGGCGCGCTCTCGGCCGCCAATGGCCGCCTCATCGTCTACGGCTGGCTCTTCGACACGCGCAACACCGCCAACCCCCAGGTGCTGGGCAAGCAGTACAACGAAGCGGCCAGCCCGGATGCGGCGCGCACCATGGCCCACCGCTTCGCCGACGAAATCATCTATCGCCTGGGCGGCGGCATCAACGGCATCGCCGAAACCAAAATCTACTTCGTCAGCTCCCGCACCGGCACCAAAGAGATCTGGGCCATGGACTACGACGGGCAAAACCAGCACCAGATTACCCATCTGGGCAGCATCACGCTCTCGCCCCGCATCTCGCCGGACAACTCCCGCCTGGCCTTTGCCACGCTGGGCCGCGAGGGATGGTCCATCCGCATGTACTCCCTGGAACTCAACCGCCCGGTGGCCTTTACCGCCGGCACGGTAGGCGGAAGCAATCAATCCCCGGCCTGGTCCGCGGACGGCGCCAGGATCGCTTTCTCCTCCTCGCGGACGGGCGACCCGGAGATTTGGGTCGCCGATGAGAGCGGCGCCAACCTACGCCGGTTGACCAACTTTCGCGGGCCCGACGTCTCGCCCACCTGGAACCCCCGCACTAATGCCCAGATTGCCTGGGTAAGCGGGCGCACCGGGGAGCCGCAGATCTACACCATGGACCTGGACGGCGCCAACATTCAGCGCATGACCGACGGCGGCTATGCCACTTCCCCCTCCTGGTCGCCCAACGGCCAGTTCCTGACCTTCAGTTGGAATCGCAAATATGGTCCCGGCGACCCCGGCGGGCAGGATATCTACGTTATGGATATTGCCAGCAAGCGCTGGCTGCAGGTGACCCACGAATCCGGCAGCAACGACTTCCCCTCCTGGGCGCCCGATGGCCGGCACATCGTCTTCGAGCGCGCCATCGGCGGCCACAGCCAGATCTGGTCCATGCTGGCCGACGGCACCGGGCAGCAACAGCTCACCCACACCGGCAGCAACTTCATGCCTAACTGGAGCTGGAAGTAAAGCGGGAGCGGGCAAAGGATGAGCGCGGCAAGAATCGGATAGCCGGCAAAGAAATTGCGAGCAGGCATACGCACCACCGGTCTTCGAGGCATTTTGCACTATAATTCTAACGTTGCTAAAACCATCCCCCGCTGGCCGCATGGCCGGGGAGACACTTTAGATTTTTGAAAGGAGTAACCCATGAGTCGACGTAGTTATTGGATTTTCATGCCTGTTGTCCTGCTTGTCGCCCTGGTCGCGATCGGAGGTTGCAAGAAGAAGGAGTCGCTTCCACCCCCTGAGACGGCGCCGGTGGCCGTCCCCGCGCCCACCGCGCAGACTCACGGCCACACCCACCGTGGTTTCGGCCGGAGACCAGGTCCAGCTTAGCTGGAGCACCACCAATGCCACCAGCGTCTCTATCGATGGCATCGGGGAGGTGCCCACCTCGGGCGTCAAGACCTTGATTCCAACCGAATCCACCACCTATCACCTGGTGGCCCGCGGAGAGGGCGGCTCGGCCGAAGCCTCGGCCCGCGTCACCGTCAACGCGCCACCCGCCGTGCAGGTGCCCACCAGCTCCCTGACCGAGGAACAAGAGTTCAAGGCCAACGTCCAGGACATTTTCTTCGATTACGACAACTACGATATCCGCAGCGACGCCAAGGCCACTCTCGACAAGGACGCCTCCTACCTGGTCAGCCATCCCGAATTGAGATTCGTCATCGGCGGCTACTGCGACGAGCGCGGCTCCAACGAGTACAACCTGGCGCTGGGCCAGAACCGCGCCGACGCCGCCAAGAACGCGCTGGTCACCGCGGGAGTGGCCGGCAACCGCATTCACGTTGTCAGCTACGGCAAGGAAAAGCCCTTCTGCTCCGAACACACCGAGGAGTGCTGGCAGCAGAATCGCCGCGCCGGTTTCACGCTGGAGCGGTAACCACGCGCTGCAATCGAATGAGAACCGGGCGCCCCAGGTCTTCCGCCGCAGCGGAAGACCTGGGATACCTCCAAGGCCCCGCAAGCGGAAGACGGCCCGGATCTCTGACCTCTGAATTCTGATCTGAAGTATTTCACAGGTGAAAAAATGCTGAAACTGCACACACTTCGCAATCGCCTCCTTGGCGCGGCTCTCCTGGCCATGGTTCTCGCCTCAGTGCCTGTTCCCGCACACGCGACTTCAAAGGAGATCATCGAACTGCAAACTCAGGTGCAACAACTGTTGGACATGGTGCAGCGCCTTCAATCGACCCTCGACAGCCGCTTCGGCGTGCTGCAGAACCTGGCCCAGCAGACCGCGGATAACGCCAACCAGATAACCGCCGCCGTGAATACGCTGCAGCAGAAGATCAACGCGCAGAGCGAGAGCGGCAACGGCAAACTGGACGCCGTCTCCGGGCAAGTGCAGTCGTTGAACGATTCGGTCGACGAGTTGAAGTCCCGCATCGCCAAGCTGGATAAGTCGGTGCAGGAGTTGCAGACGCAGTTGCAGAATATCCAGAATCCACCCGCCGCCGCGGCCCCAGGCGCGGAGCTGAATGCCCCGCCCTCCGGTGGAGGCGCGCTCCCCGCGCCCAATCCCGCTGCCGGCACGCCGGCCTCCACGCAAGTGCCGCCACTGCAGGAAACCTTTCAGGCCGGCCTGCGCGACTACAATGCCGCGCGGTATGAGGTGGCCGCCGGCGAGTTCCAGGACGTGGTGCACTACTATCCGCTTGACGACCTGGCCGGCAACGCCCAGTTCTACCTGGGCGAAATCGCCTACCACCAGCAGAATTACGCGGATGCGGTGAAGTGCTACAACGCCGTGCTGGAAGGCTTCAGCGGCAGCCCCAAGGCCCCGGCCGCGCAATTGCGCAAGGGATTCGCCCTGCTGCTGGAGGGCAAGAAGGAAGCAGGCATTCGCGAGCTGCGCCTGCTCAATCAGCGCCATCCCCAAACCCCTGAAGCCGCCCAGGCCCGCACCAAGCTCAACAGCCTCGGCGTCAGGATTGCGGCGCACTGAAACGGTTTTTTAAGAGATTTCCGGCACACGGATCAGGTTATTTGCAAGGAGAAAAACGATATGGCGGTAAAGCCGGCGGCAAATGAAGTATTGCTCATTACCAGCGGTGATCTGCGCCTGGCGGCCAACCAGGAGTGCTGGCCCGCGCAGAAAGAGATGGAAGAGAAGTTGACCGCGGCCTTCGCTCAAAAGGGCATAAAACTTGTCCGCGCCCATGCTTACAACGAAAAGGAAAAACATGGCTTCATTGCATCGCAGCGCATGGGCATGGACGTTTTCATGAACATCCACCCGGAGGCCAGGCTGGTATTCGCCACCGCCGCGTGGCAATACACGCATCATGTGCTGCCCGGCCTGCGCAGTCATCAGGGACCGATTTTGACCGTGGCCAACTGGTCGGGGCAATGGCCGGGGTTGGTGGGCCTGCTCAACCTGAACGGGTCGCTGATCAAGGCCGGCAAGAAGTTCTCCTCCATCTGGAGCAAGGATTTTAAGGACGATTATTTCCTGGCCGCGCTCACGGAATGGCTGCGCGATGGAAAAATCACCCACGATCAGTCGCATGTACACGCGCTGGAGCGGGGTAAACTGCCCGCCGAAAGCGCCAGGCTGGGCGCGCAACTGGCCGGTGGGCTCAAGCATCGCAAGGCCATCATGGGCATCTTCGATGAAGGCTGCATGGGCATGTACAACGCCATCATCGACGACGAACTGCTGAATCCCGCCGGCATCTTCAAGGAGCGACTGAGCCAGTCCGCGCTGGTGGCGAAGATGCGGACGGTGAGCCAGGCCGAAGCCGAGGCCGTCTACAAGTGGCTGCGTGGCCAAGGGAGTGAAGTTCGACTTGGGCAAGGACCCCGCTACCGAACTGACCCTGGAGCAGGTGCTGGAGCAATGCAAGATGTACATCGCGGCGGTGCGCATCGCCAAGGAGTTTGGCTGCGACGCCATCGGCATCCAGTATCAGCAGGGATTGAAAGATATGGTTCCCGCCTCCGACCTGGCCGAGGGTCTGCTGAACAATGCCCAGCGTCCTCCGGTCTTTGCCGAAGGGGCAAAAGAGGAGCTCTACGCGGGCGGGCCGGTGGTGCACTTTAACGAAGTGGACGAATGCGCAGGCGTGGACGCGCTGGTTACCAATCGTTGCTGGAGCGCGCTGGGGCTTGACCCCTCGACCACGCTGCATGACGTTCGCTGGGGCGAGCACTACAAGGGCGACGGTCTTGACGCTTTCGTGTGGCTCCTGCAAATCTCCGGCGCCGCGCCTGCCAATCATTTTGCGGGCGGCTACGCGGGCGCCAGCAGTGATCGCCAGCCGGCCATGTACTTCCCTCTTGGGGGCGGATCGTTAAAAGGCATCGGCAAGCCGGGTGAGATCGTCTGGAGCCGCGTCTTTGTCGAGGGCGGCGCGCTGCATGCCGACCTGGGCCGCGGCACGGTGGTCAGTCTGCCCGCGGCGGAGACCGAGCGCCGCTGGCAGCAGACTACGCCTCAATGGCCCATCGTGCATGCCGTCTTCCACGGCGTCAGCCAGAATCAATTCATGGCCCGTCACCGCGCCAACCACGTGAACGTGGCGTACGCGCCATCCCCTGAGCTCGCCGAAAAGGCTCTTGCGACCAAGGCTGCCATGATGGCGGAGTTGGGGCTAGCCGTGCATCTTTGCGGCAATACGCAATTAAGCTAGGGCCGCGATGATCTCCTCCGTCGAGCGCACTCGCCCCATGCGGGGAAAGATACGCTCGATGGCGTTCAAATGGCTCTCCGCGCTGAGGCCGGTCATGGCGTCCGCCGCCAAGACCAGTTCGTAGCCGCGCTCGTAGGCGTCGCGCGCCGTGCTTTCCACGCCAAACTCGGTGGCAATTCCGCATAGGACAATAGCGGTCAAGCCCCGCCGGCGCAGTTGCAGGTCGAGGTCCGTGCCGTAAAAAGCGCCCCATTGGCGCTTGAGAATCACAATATCGCCGGGCTGGCGGCCGAGTTCGGGGATCAACTCGCTCCAGTCCGGAGGCAGGGTCCCGGTTGCCCGCATGGGCTGGTCCGCCGTTGCATGCAGCCGGTCGGCTCCATCCGCGGAGCCGCCTACATGGACCAGGACAGGCTGCGCGCCCGCCTGGCGGGCCGCGGCGAGCAGGCGCGCGCTGTTGGCAATGACGGTGGGTCTCGAATGAGGCGCGCCGCCAGGCATACCCGCGATGCCCTTTTGCAGATCGATGACCACGATGGCCGTGTGCCGCGGATCGAGTTTCAAGTCACTCATTGCTGAATTCCCTCCTCTGTCGGCAGGATTCCCATCTCCCGATAGATCGGCCGGATCGTATGACGCACTGCCGGCAATTGCGTCACGAACCATGCCGCACCCAGCAGGACGGCGGATCCGTTTACAATCACCGTCCATGGAGCGCCAATTTTATTCGCCATCGTCCCGGCCAGCAGACTGCCAAAGGGCGCCATGCCCATAAAGGCCATCGTATAGTAGCTCATCACCCGTCCGCGCTTGTCTTCGCTGACGATGGTCTGGATGATGGTGTTGCTGGCGGCCATGCCCTGCATCATGCCCATGCCCGCCACGAACACCATGACCATGGATAGCCAGAAGGAACGCGACAGGCCGAAGCCGATCAGCCCCAGGCCAAAGACTGCGGCGGCGATGGGGATCATGCGCACCAGTCCGCGCACACTCTTGCGCGCCGCCAGCGACAGCGCCGAAATCAGCGCGCCCACCCCCATGGCGCCCATCAAAAATCCCAGGGTATGCGGGCCGCCATGCAGCACCCTGGCCGCGAAGATGGGCATCAGCACCACAAACGGCATGCCCATCAGGCTGAGCACGGCAAACAGCAGCAGAATGATGCGGACGGGCAGGAAGCCGGAAACATAGGTCCAGCCGGCCTTCAACTCGCTCAGCGTGGAGGTGGCCAGGCGCTTCACCACGGGCCCATGCAGACGCATCATGAGCAGCGAGGCAATCACGGCCAGGTAACTGATGCCGTCGATCAAAAAGCACCAGCCCTCGCTGGTGGCGGCGATCAACATGCCGGCCAGCGACGGGCCTATCAGCCGCGCCACGTTGACCATTGACGAGTTGATGGCGATGGCGTTGCCCAGGTCGCGCTTGTCCTCGACCATCTTGACCAGGAAGGCCTGGCGGCCGGGCATATCGAAGGCATTGATGATGCCCTGCATCACGCTGAGCGCCAGCAGTAAAGGAATCGTGATCCAGCCCGAAAAGGTGAGGGCGGCCAGGGCCAGCGACTGCACCAAGGACAGCGTCTGCGTCCATACCAGCACCTTGCGGCGGTCCAGCCTGTCAACCCATACGCCGGCAAAGGGCGCGAAGAGAAAGGTGGGAATCTGCCCCGCGAAACTCACCGTGCCCAGCAGCAGCGCCGATCCGGTCAGCCGGTAGACCAACCAACTGGTGGCGATGCGCGTCATCCACGTGCCGATCAGCGAGATGCTCTGCCCGACAAAGAAGAGGCGGAAGTTGCGATGCCGCAACGCGCGCCAGGCGTGAGATGAGCCGCTGTATACACGCGGCTCCAAGGCGCCCGTTTCCCCGGCTGGTTCGGCGCGGTTTGTTTGCTCTTCGCTGCTCACACGTTCTTCCTCGTTCTGAACAAAGCTGCCATCCTGAGCGGTCCGCGGCGGCGGACGAGTCGAAAGCTTGTCCACAGCGGCGGGGATCTGCGTCTTCTGCTAAATGCCGGCACTTCCGTCCTGCGCTATGGCTCACTGAAATTGATCATTTTGGGCGCCCTGCGAAAACCGCGAGTGCTTATGCAAAGGTAGCTGATACCGATGAGAAACCAGATTCCTCCCGCGATTTTGGCAAGCGAGTTGAGGTTCCACCAGATCAATGCGCAGAATCCAAAGCCAAGAAGAGGCAG
Organism: uncultured Acidobacteriaceae bacterium; assembly: GCA_963796085.1. Taxonomy (GTDB): domain Bacteria; phylum Acidobacteriota; class Terriglobia; order Terriglobales; family Acidobacteriaceae; genus Telmatobacter. The sequence goes on from CAWCKF010000014.1 coordinate 49,250, forward strand.
AATAATGTCTGAAAGAATCCGGGGCCGTCGTTCTTTGCGCATCAGCAGAGTGAAGTGCCAAAAAACCGACAGGTTCACGCCCATGAAAGCCAGAAAGGCGCCGAAGTTAAGCAGCTCGGCGGTGTGCTCATAGGCGTTGCCTATGGAATTGAGCGCCAGCGCCCCGCAATAAGCCACTGCTCCAATCAGAAGCACGTTGTATGTCGGGGTATTCGATTCGGGATGAAGATGGGCGAAGAACCGGCGCGGAAGAACGCCATCGCGTCCCATTCCGAAGAGAAGCCGCGCCGCTCCCAGGGCGCCGGTAAGCCCGCTGCCCAGCGTAGCCAGAATCAGAATCGCTGCCATGGCCTGAAACAGCGCCGAACCGCCTACACGGCTGCATACATCCATGAATGCCGTTTCCAGATTGGGGAAGGTGTGCCAGTTCGGCCAGATGCGCTGCCCCAGGTATACTTCAACGCCGCTGAAGAGGCCCGTGAGCACGCAGACTAGAACTGTGGCCAGCAGCACGTTACGGCGCGGATTCTTTACGTCCTCTGAAAGGGTGGTAATTCCATCGAAACCGATATAGGTGAGGGCCGCAAACGATGTAGCGCCCCAGATGCGATGCGCATTATATGTCCTGGGATCATAAAAGGGCTGGGTTGAGAAGATGCCGGCCCAGCGGTCCATGTGGAAGAGGTAGCGGACGGCAAGGTAGAAAAAAACAGCGATCACCGCGCACATGGCGAACATGAGAAGCTTATTGGTCTTCGCCGATGTTTTGATTCCGCTCAGATTCAGACCCGTAATGATGAGGATGACAATGAGTGCTATAACAAAATAAGGGATGGCTTGAAAGTACCGGCTTTGCAGGGCCGTGGATATCCATACCACGCTGAGCAGCGGCTGCAGGATGTAATCGAGGATCATCGCCCAGCCGATGAGAAATCCGAAGTGAGGATTGATTGTCTTTCCCACATAGGTATAAGCCGACCCCGCCGAAGGATAGATGGCTGCCATCCTCCCGTAGCTGACGGCGGTCACCACCATGGCCAGCATGGCGATAAGGATGACGGTCACCGTGTGGCCATTGGAGAGTTTTTGCGCCACTCCGAATAGCGGAATGGGCGCTGTGGGTTGAATGAGCACCAGGCCGTAAAAGATGAGGTCCCATAGGGTCAGAACCTTTTTCAGGCGGAGTGGGCTCATTTGCGGCGCTGGTGAATTCTCGGACATCCGTTCATACACTCCATGAACTGGCGGCTATTCGCCATTGTGAACTGTTATCACAGACGCCCCGCTAAAGGCGCCGATTTACGCATGGTTCTAACTATTCTACAGCTTATGAGGACCAACTTTAGTAGAGCTTGAAGTTCACCTCGACTGTGATCAGGACCGGGACGGGCACGCCATCTTTCATGGCTGGCTTGAAGCGATATTGACTGGCCGCCTCAATGGCTTTCTCGTCCAATCCCATGCCCAAGGACCGTACCACGTGCACATTTTGTGGCATACCCTTTGTATCGACAATCAGAGAGACATAGCAGATACCACTGTATTTCGCACTTCGCGCCTCCTCGCTGAACTCCGCATTAACGGTGTTAACAACTACGGGAGCGTTGACTTCGCCACCGACGTTATAAATACCAGGCATACTGACGACTGGAATATTCGATGAAGCTTCTGACCTTGAAAGAATTACGGAGTCCTCAGAAGGTTGCGGTATGGTTCCAAGCGTCTGAACCGGCTGGGACATCAGCCGTAACTTATAATTCTCCTTGCCCCCGTCGTCCTTTACCTCTTCAACGCAGGCTTTCAAATTCAATTCCACGGACTCCGAGACGACGACCGGGGCACCATCATGGGTTCCGGGGTTGAATCGATCCTCCTCCACGATTTGTTGTGCAAGCATTTCAAGGACTGTGTTGCGCCGCTGAATAAACAAGATGTTGCGCGGCTTCCCTTCCGTGTCCACGAGAAGGGAGAACACAACCTTACCGTCAATGTAGGAAAATTGAACATGTCCGTTTACATTTCTCCTGCACTTTTCGGTAGGGAATGGTCCCAGATCGTGGGGAAGAAGCTCCGGGGACGTCACATCAGGGCCAACTGCATACACATTCACCGGCGATGGATTTGTATCCGTTGATGGAACCGATGGAGAAGGGCTGGTTTGCTGCCCACTGGAAAAGCCTGTGATCAACAGAAAGAACGATGCAATTACAGAAAAATTCCGCATAAACTTACCTCTAACTCCGCAGAATGATTCCATCATACAACTCCCAGTTCCCGCAGCAGAAACGCATAATCGAAGGCGATCTCCTTCAGGTAGTCGTAGCGGCCGCTGGCGCCGCCGTGGCCGGCCTGCATATTGGTTACCAGAAGCAGCGCGTTGTGATCCGTTTTAAGGGTGCGGAGTTTGGCTACATACTTGGCCGGTTCCCAGTACATGACCTGGCTATCATAGAGCGATGTTTTCACCAGCATGGCCGGATAACTCTCGTGCCTAAGGTTGTCATAGGGCGAGTAACTCAACATGGCACGAAAGTAAGTCTCGTCGTTGGGATTGCCCCACTCCTCGTATTCGGGAACAGTGAGGGGGAGCGTGGCGTCGAGCATGGTGTTCATCACATCCACAAAGGGAACGTGGGAGACGACGGCACGAAAGAGATCGGGGCGCAGGTTCACGACCACGCCCATCAATAATCCTCCGGCAGACCCGCCCTCGATGGCCACGCGCGCCGGGTCGCCATAGCCGGAGGCAGTTAGATGCTCGACGGCGGCGATGAAGTCCGAGAAGGTGTTGTGCTTGAGGAGCATCTTGCCGGCGTCGTGCCAGGGCTTGCCCAGATCGCCGCCGCCGCGCACGTGGGCATAGGCCATGACCACGCCGCGATCGAGCAGACTGAGGCGGTTGGAATTGAATCCCAGTGGCAGCGAGTAACCATAGGCGCCGTAGCCGTATATGTAAAGCGGATTCCGGGCGCTCCCGTGCTTGTCCATTTTGTCAATGCGATAGACCAGCGAGACGGGAACATGGATGCCGTCCGGAGCGGTGGCGCGAATACGCTCGCTGGCATAGAGCGCGCGGTCAAAGCCGCCGGGAATCTCAAGCTGCTTGAGCAGCGTGGAGGCGCCGGTGGCCGGGTCGTACTCGTAGACCGAACTGGGCGTGACCAGGGATTGGTAGGCGTAGCGAAAGGTTGCTGTATCGAAGATGCGGTTGATGTGCGGATGGGCGCTGTAGGCCGACTCAGGAAAGCTGATTTCGCCGGCGGGCGTCGCTTCGGGGCCGTCGCCGGCGAAGCGCCAGATGCGCAGCCGGGGCAGGCCGTCCTCGCGCTCACAGGCCACGAAGAAGCCGGCAAAGAGATCCACGTCTTCCAGCATGATGTTGTCGCGATGGGGAATGAGCACCGTCCAGTGCTTGCGGTCCGGCGTGGCTACCGGCGCCGTGACCAGGCGGAAGTTGCGTCCCCGGTCGTTGGTGCGGATGAACCACAGGCCGTTGCGGTGGTCGATGGAGTACTCGTGCTCATCCTCGCGGGGAGCGATGAGGGTGAATGCGCCAGCAGGTTCGGCGGCCGGCAGCACCCAGGACTCGGTAGTGATGTGGCTGGCCGATTCCAGCACCAGAAATTTGCCGTCGCGGGTGCGGCCTGCGCCCAGGTTGAAGCGCTCGTCGTCATCCTGGTAAACCAGCACATCTTCTGCATGCGGCGTGCCCAACTGGTGCCGCCAAAGCTGGTACTGGCGCTTCTGCTCCTCGTCCTCGACGGTGTAGTAGAGGGTGCGATTGGCCACCCCATCGACGAAGGCCTGTCGATGGGGACCCCGGTTGGCCACCCCATCGACGAAGACCTGTCGATGGGGACCCCGGTTGTCCGCGGCCCAGACGACAGAGCCGACGCGCTCCACCTCGCCAGGCAGAGTTTCGCCGGTGGCCAGGTCCTTGATGTGCAGGGTGTACTGGCGGAAGCCGGTTGTGTCGGTGGTATAAGCCAGCCAGCGGCCATCGTCGGTGATCGAGGTGGCGCCGATGGCAAAGAAGGCGTGGCCCTCGGCCAGTTGGTTGCCGTCCAGGATCACTTGCTCGGGTGCGTCGTCCGGTGGTTGAGAGTCGTGCTCTCCCACCCTTGCGCCCGACCACCCCACGGACGAAGACCTGTCCGTGGGGACCCCGGTAAGGCGCAAGGATGGGGCACCCAGCGTTTGTATTTCAGATGTAGCGGCCTTGCGGCAGTGGATGGCGTATTGGCGGCCCTCCTCGGTGCGGGTCAGGTACCACCAGACGCCATCGCGGAAGGGGACGGAGACGTCGGTCTGCTTGATGTGGCTGAGCATCTCCCTGTAGAGGTCGTCGCGCAGGCCGGCCAGCGGAGCCATCCAGGCTTCGGCGTAGGCGTTTTCGGCCTCCAGGTACGCGCTGACCTCGGGGTTCTGTTTGTCGCGCAGCCAGGCGTAGTCATCGCTGAGGGCCACGCCATGCAATCGGGTTTCAGTGTGCTGCTTGCGGGCAATGGGGGCTGCAGGGAGCTGGCTCTCAGTCATTTCCTTTCCAGTGTATCGGTTGGGGCACCCGCACCCGGCAATGGAACCGCTGGCCCTGCGTCCGCGTACAATGAAGAACGATGGTAGGCTTTCGCCGCGCGCATAGGACCGTTTTCCGGCTGCTGTTGGCCGCCGCCGTGGGGATTTGCGCCACGGCCCTGATGGCCGAGCGGGTGCAGGACCTGCCCAAACCCACTGATTACGTCAGCGATTTTGCCCACGTGCTTTCGCCTGAGGCGATTGCGCGGCTGGACAGCCTTTGCAGCCAGCTCGATCACACCCAGGCCAATGCGCAGATCGCCATTGTCACCATCCACAACCTGGATGGCGACGACGCGGCGGACTACGCCAACCAGCTTGAAGACAAATGGAAGATGGGGCGCAAGGGCTCGGACAGGGGCTTACTGGTGTTGCTGGCTGTGGACGACCACAAGTACCGGATCGAGCCGGGCTATGGTCTGGAAGGCATCCTGCCCGACGGAAAGGTGGGCGACATCGGGCGGGAGATGGTTCCGTATCTGCGCGCCAACGACTACGACAGCGCCATTACCCTGGCCGTGGACGAGATGGCGCAGGTGATCGCCGCCGACGCCAAGGTGACGCTCACCGATGAGCCGGCACTGGCCAGCCCGCCTGTGAGCCAGATGCACCACAACGCAGCACTCGGCAAGCTGATCATGTTGATCTTCCTGCTGATCATCTTTGGCGGTTCATCCATCTTCCGGATGCTGCTGGGTTTTGGCCTGTTCTCGAGCATATTTAGCGGAAGAAAATGGGGCGGAGGTGGATTCGGCGGCGGCGGCAGTTTTGGCGGAGGCGGCTTCGGCGGAGGCGGCGGCGGCGGTTTTGGCGGCTTCGGCGGAGGCGGTTTCGGCGGCGGCGGAGCCGGGGGAAGCTGGTAAGTTTTTCAGACTTTAGAAGACAGGCTTCCCCTGGTGGAGGCCGGAGGAGAGAGGTTCAGTATGAGTAAGGGACTTTGGATTGCCTTGGGAGTGGTAGGCGTTCTGGTGCTGGTTGTTCTGATGGTATTCGGCAGCTATATAAGCGCCAGGAACCAGATGGTGGCCAAGGATCAGAATGTGAAGGCCGCGTGGTCGGAGGTGGACGTGCAAATGGAGCGGCGCGCCGACCTGATTCCCAACCTGGTGGAGACCGTGAAGGGCTTCACCAAGGAGGAGAGCACGGTCTTTGGCGATATCGCCAATGCGCGGGCCGGCATGTTGAATGCGCAGGGGCCGCAGGCTAAAATTGCCGCCAACGGCCAGCTCGATTCGGCCATCGGCCGCCTGCTGCTGCTCACTGAGAACTATCCGCTACTGCGCTCCAGCGATCAGTTCATGCGCCTGCAGGACGAGCTTTCCGGCACCGAGAACCGCATCGGCATAGCGCGCAAGCGCTATAACGACGCGTTGCAGGACTACAACACCTTCGTGCTTCAGTTCCCCAACAATATCTGGGCGGGCATCGCCGGCTACCAGGTGAATAACGCCTTCTTTACCGCCAGCCCTACCGCGCGGACCGTACCGGCAGTGAAGTTCTAAAGCGAAACCAGAGTAAACGTGCCCTTTCTGATAGTGTTCAGGGTGGCTTTTTCTTGAGGAAAAAGCCACTTGGCAGCATTGCTATCGGGGTACAGCTACACTGGTTTCGCTAGAGGGGCAGGCTCAGCAACCAGGCAGAACACCAGCAAAAAGGCCATCCCGCAGCGCGGGATGGCCTTTCCGATGGTTGCGTTTCGGGCGCGGCCGGGACAGGTCTACTTGAAGGAGGCGATGGCGCTGGCCTCGTCGTCGTAGATGTCGAAGACGGTGTAGAGCTTGGTCAACTGCAGCAGGTCGTGAACCTTCTTGGTCAGCTTCAGCAGCTTGAGCCCGGCGCCCTGATTCTTGGCCGTGGTAAAGGCGCTCACCAGCTCGCCCAACCCCGAGCTATCGATATAGTTAACGTCTCCCAGGTTCAGCAGGATGCTTCTTTTGTCCTTTGCCGATCAGGTCGCGAATGGCATCGCGCAACTGCACACTGCCCTCGCCCAGGGTGATCCGCCCGCTAAGGTCCAGAACGGTGACGCCGTCCACTTCACGGGAAGCAATATGTCAGTGCCACGGATATTCCTCCTTGTTGATATTACGGTTATAGCACGTTAGGGCGGTTCTCCGATTCACATGCCCTGGCCAATTCTGTGCCGGTTCCGGGGTATAGCCATAGGAGAACCGCTATAGCCGGCAGCATGTAGCGGAAAAATCCAGCCTGCCCCAATGGGAATGGTTGGCCCCCGCCCGCCACAACGGCTTCCTGCATACGCACCTCAAGTTTTGTCGCTCACCGGGGCCAAATGCTTGACCAGAGTCAACTCGGTTCCGGGATGCAGTTGTCGAAAGTGTACCTCATCCACGAAGGAGCGGATAAGGAAGATGCCGCGGCCGGAGCCGCGCAAAAGATTTTCCGGCGACAGGGGGTCGGGCAGCGTCTCCGGGTCCAGGCCCTTGCCCTGGTCCGCGATAGTAATCACCAGCGCCGCGCCGGTGTTCTCAAAGCTGGCCGCGATCTGCTTGGCGGGGTCGTACTCGTTTCCGTGCAGCACGGCGTTTACGGCGGCCTCGCGCACCGCCATGGTTAAGTGGAAGCGCTCCTCATCGCTGAGGCCGGCCTCCAGGGCCAGCTTGTCCGTGGCAGCCTCGACCGTGCCCACGCTCTCCATGGTAGAACTCAGCAACAAATTCATCCGACCTGCCATGGGTCTGCCCACTGGGTCTTTCTCCGCCTCTCCCGGAACGGCTGGGCACACTCACCCCTCCGCGTCGCGGCAACCTTGATGCAGTTTCATGGTTGCAGGGGATTGTGTCAAGCGGCGGGCTGGCTGGCCTCCCGCTCTAATCGCGAAAAAACGCGACAAGGATGGGCGCCCGGCATGGATGGCGCATGCAGCGAGGGCGGAATGCCGGGCGGAGGAGATACACTTTCCTCATGCAGCCCCGCACCACAGCCCGGGTGAGCCTGACCGCGCTGCTCGGCACTCCGGTGACCGATGCGCAGGGCCACCTGCGCGGGCGGCTCAAGGATATTGCCGTGGCCACCGGCCCTGACGCCGGCAAAGTGGCCGGGCTGGTGCTCAAGACCCGCGCCGGACTGTGCATCGTGCCCTCAGAAGACGTGATGGAGACGCCTGCCGGCACGCTGGAGCTGCGCTCCTCCGGCGACCTGGTTCCGCTCAAGGAAGAGGGCAACTACCTCTACCTGCAGCAGGACCTGGTGGACCGCCAGATCATCGATATTCACGGCCGCAAGGTGGTGCGCGCCAACGATGTGGACCTGGAGTGGCTGGGGCGGGGCGCGGCGCACTTATTGCGAGTAGCCGAGGTCGAGGTGGGGCTGCGCGGGGCCTTTCGCCGGGTCTTCAAAGGACTGCTGCCGCGCGCCATGCTGGAAACCCTCTCGCGCAAGCTGGGCGCGCACGGCATTCCCTGGCAGTTTGTGGACGTGATCGAGGTCGATCCCGCGCGGCGCGTCAAGCTGCGCATCGAGTACGAGCGGCTGGCCGGGATACACCCCTCCGACCTGGCCGATATTCTGGAAGACCTGGCCCCGGCCGAGCGCGAAGCCGTCTTTACCTCGCTGGACGAAGAAGTGGCCGCCGAAGCCCTCGAAGAAGTGGAGCCCAAACTGCAAAAGGCTCTGCTAGAGAAGCTGGACGAGGAAAAGATTGCCGACATCGTGGAGGAGATGGACCCCGGCGCGGCTGCCGACCTGCTGGCCGAACTGCCCGAAGAGCAATCCGACGCCATCCTGGAGGAGATGGAGCCGGAAGAGCGGCAGGAGGTGGAGGAGCTGCTGGAGTTCGATGAGGATTCGGCCGCCGGCTGCATGACCACCGACTTCATCCATCTGGGAATGCAGTCCACCGTGGCCCAGGCGGTGCAGGCCCTGCGCAACTTCGACGGCGACCCGGAGAGCGTGACGGAGATTTACCTGCTGGATGAAAAGCAGGTGCTGCGCGGCGCCATTCCGCTGGCGCGGCTGGTGATGGCGCAGCCGGAGACGCGCTTGGCTGTGCTGGCCGATCCTCGCGTGCTCTCCTGCCCGGCCGATATGAACCAGAACGAGCTGGCCGAACTCTTCGACAAGTACAACCTGCACGCGCTGCCCGTGGTGGACGCCCAGGGCCGCATGGTGGGCGTGGTCCAGGCCGACCACGTGATCAGCTTCCTGCGCGAGAAGATATAAGGCCGGAATTACTTATTAGTCGATCTAATTGCCCCTAAGTGAAAAAGCAGTATTCATGCGTACCTGGTCCTCTAATATCCCTGAGCGGTACAATTCGATTAAACGTTCTCGAAAAGGAGATTCCAGCTTCCATGCGCTTCTGGAAACAGGTTAGTATGTTCATCTTGTGTCTGGCGCCGTTTATGGCGCCAAGCCTGTTAAGAGGTTTGCAATCGAGCGCCGAGGTGAGCGGCACTCCTATCTACCTCATGGCCGATCAGCCCCTGGAGCGCCGCGTCGACGATCTTCTGAGCCGGATGACACTCAAAGAGAAAGTTGGCCAGCTCAACCTGCCCTGCGTCTACGTGCGCCAATTAGGAGAAGATATCCCGGCCAAGATGGAAGCCACCAGGCGCTTCGCGGCCGGAACATATAACAGCGAGATCGGACCGGGGGGCGGCTTCTTCACGCTGGCCAATGAGATTTTGCGGGATGGGCCTCTCGAACAGGCAAAGTTTTTTAACGATCTGCAAAAAATCGCCCTCACCCGGACGCGCCTGAAGATCCCTTTACTTGAGGACGAAGAGGGAACGCATGGCGCCATGTTTTCCGGCGCCACGGTATTTCCCGAGGGGCTGGCGATGGGCAGCACCTTCGACATGGACCTGGTCAAATCGGTTTACGCGGCAGCCGCCCAGGAAGCCAGGGCGGTGGGCATTCATATGCTCTCCACATTGGTGATGGAGTTGGACCGCGATCCCCGCATGGGCCGCAATGCCGAGGCTTACACTGAGGATCCCTATCTTTACTCGCGCCTCGCGCAAAGCATTGTGCAGGGCGTGCAGGGCGACAACGTCAATGCGCCGGACAAAGTGGAGGCGGTTCTTACCGACTTTCCTACCCAGAGCGAACCCGTAAGCGGCATGGAGCGGGGAGCGATCGAGTTATCGGAGCGGATACTGCGTGAAGATTTTTTGGCCCCCTGGAGCGCGGGGATTACCAAGTCCGGCGCTCTGGGCGTGATGGCCGGCTATCCCGAGATTGACGATGTGCCCGCGCACGCCTCGGAAAAGTGGCTTACAGAGGTTTTGCGAAATGAGTTGGGCTTTCACGGACTGGTTCTGAGCGAAGGCGACGGCTTTCAGACTCTGATCGATGAAGGCATTGTTCCCACGCAGAAAGAGGCGGGGGCGGTAGCGTTGCGGGCAGGCGTTGATCTGGACATAACCTATGAGCCGGCTTACATGGGGCCTCTGGTTGAGAATGTGCAGGAAGGCCGGGTCCCGATTTCTCTTGTTGACCGCTCGGTTCGCCGCGTGCTCGAAGAGAAATTTCGCCTCGGCCTGTTTGAGCACCCCTATGTGGACCCGGAGCAGGCGGTTAAGATTGTGCATTCGCAGCAGCATCGGGAGTTGGCGCTCACCGCCGCCCGCGAAGGAATTGTGCTGCTCAGAAATGAAAATGATATTTTGCCTTTGCGAAAAGATCTCAAGTCGATTGCAGTGATCGGGCCGGATGCGGACAATGCCATGAACCTGCTGGGCGATTACGCTCCCACTAAAGTCCCCCAGACCGTGGTCACGATTCTCGATGGCATCAGACAGAAAGTGGGCCCGCAGACCAAAGTGCTCTATGCCAAGGGCTGCAATGTGATGGGCGATGATAAAAGCGGATTTGAGGAAGCGGTTGGCATTGCAAAGAACGCGGAGGCTGGCTGTTGTTGTTGTAGGCGAACAGTTCGACCGCGAAAGTAAGAACAGAGAAGAGAGGGCCACGGATGGAGAGGGCTCCGATGTGGCCAGTTTGGATCTTACCGGCGTTCAGGAGGAGCTGATTCAGGCAGTCTCCGCCACCGGCACGCCGGTGGTGGTGGTACTTATCAATGGCCGGCCGCTCTCCGTCCGCTGGGAAGCCGCTCATGTGCCGGCGCTGGTTGAGGCGTGGGCGCCGGGTGAAAGCGGCGGCATGGCAGTTGCCGATGTGCTCTTTGGCGACTTCAATCCCACCGGACGGCTCCCCATCACCATTCCTCGCAACTCCGCGCAGTTGCCCGTCTATTACAACTGCAAGCCATCGAAGATATTCTGGGACCAGCAAGGTTGGAGTAAGAACCATGGGTATGTGGATATGCCCGCCACTCCGCTCTATCCCTTCGGTTACGGGTTGAGCTACACGCAGTTCCGCTATGGCAATCTCCATATCGATCCGCCGCGGATTCGTGCCGGTGGCAACACGCGCGTTCAATTGGATGTGACTAATACCGGCAAGCGGCCCGGCACAGATACTGTGCAGCTATATCTTCACGAGCGATATGCTCCTGTATCTACCGCCTACGAACAACTGCGAGGGTTTCAGAAGGTTGCCCTCCATGCCGGCGAAACCAGGACCGTCGAGTTCACTCTGACGCCTGAGGATCTGATGTTGCTCGACCTGGATATGCACTGGTCCGTCATTCCCGGAATCTTCGATATCATGGTGGGCAGCTCCTCTGCGGATCTCCCGCTCAAGGCAACGCTCGAAGTCACGCCCGCATGGGAAACGCCAACACTTCAAGCCAGATAAGACGCGATTTGCAAGGGACAGGAAATCGCGCTGGCCAAGGCCAGTTGATACCCATTGAAGCAGGTACGACATTCCCTGCCCGCCTCCTCAAGAGGGAGTCTAAAGAAGAGGTCTAGCAGTTAGTGATGATCGTCACCGGACGCAACCCGATGCCTATGTTATCTCGTTGGCTGGCGAGAGGTGCCGATTGCATTTATGGCTACTGTCATTCTCAGACTTCCGGCGGTGAAACTACGGACAGGTCTTTCTCGTTCGTCGATATACCTACGAATTTCTCAAGGGGCGTTTCCTTCACCGGTCTCTCTTGGCGCCCGTGCAGTCGGCTGGGTTGAGTCCGAAATCAATGAATGGCATACAATGCGAATCGCCGAGAGTCGCCAGACAAAAGAAGTCTGCCGTATAAGCCATTGATTCTGAAGGAGTAATGGTAGGCACGAGCAGATTCGAACTGCTGACCTCTTCCGTGTCAAGGAAGCGCTCTAACCAACTGAGCTACGCGCCTGTTGTTCCGCCGATAATAGTTTAGCAGCACAGGTACAGCGCGAAAAGCAAACGCCAGCGAGTTTCTGGCCGCATGAGCAATATTGCTCACTTCCGTTCCCCCCATGGGCCTATGCTGACAAATAATCCCGGAGATAATCCGGATGTGTGAAAGAATTAACAGATGATGCAGTTTCCCAAAATCATTCAGGGCGGCATGGGCGTGGGCGTTTCGAACTGGCGCCTGGCCAATGCCGTCTCCAAACTGGGCCAGCTCGGAGTCGTCTCCGGCACGGCGCTCGATCAGGTTTTTGTACGCCGCCTTGCCGATGGCGATTTGGGCGGTTACATGCGCCGCGGACTGGATGCATTCCCCTTTCCCGAGATGGCCCGGCGCATCTGGCAGGAGTACTTCGTACCCGGCGGCAAGCCTGCCGGAACGCCGTATCCAGCCACGCCCATGCATCAGCGGCGGGACCTGCGCAAAATGGTCGAGCTCTGCATGGTGAGCAATTTTGTGGAGATTTTTCTGGCCAGGGAAGACCACAAGAATCAGGTGGGGATCAATTATCTTGAGAAGGTGCAGATGCCGCATCTGGCTTCGATCTACGGAGCCATGCTGGCCGGCGTGGGCTATGTGCTGATGGGGGCGGGCATTCCCCTGCACATTCCCGGCGTACTGGATTTCTTTGCGATGCACCATGCGGCCGAGTACAAGCTAAGCGTGACGGGCGCGGCGCAGAGCCAGGATACGCAGATGCGCTTCGATCCGGCCGACTATGTGGAGGGCTCATTTCCGCTGCTGCATCGTCCTCGCTTCCTGGCCATCGTCTCCTCGAACACGCTGGCCACGACCATGCTGCGGCGGGCCAGCGGCCGCGTGGACGGATTGGTGATCGAAAGCCCGACGGCGGGCGGACACAATGCGCCCCCGCGCGGAAAACTCCAGCTTAATGTCGCCGGAGAACCGGTCTACGGCGAGCGGGACCAGGTGAATATCGCGGAGTTGCGCACGCTGGGCGTTCCCTTCTGGCTGGCGGGCGGATATGGAAACGCCGAAAAAGTGCGCGAGGCGCTCGAACAGGGAGCCGCGGGCGTGCAGGTTGGCACCGCCTTCGCGTTCAGCCGGGAATCCGGACTGCGCGCTGACCTGAAGCAGTCGCTGCTGGCCCATGCGGTCACCGGCACGGGCGAGGTGTTTACCGATCCGCTGGCCTCGCCCACGGGATTTCCCTTCAAGGTAGCGCTGCTGGAAGGCACGTATTCCGATCCGGAAGTCACTGCGGCGCGGACGCGGGTATGCGATCTCGGCTATCTGCGCGAACCCTACGCCTTGCCGGACGGCAACATCGCTTACCGCTGCGCCGCCGAGCCTGTGGCCAACTACGTGGCCAAGGGCGGCAAGGTCGAGGATACAGTGGGCAGAAAGTGCCTCTGCAATGCTCTGCTGGCCAACATCGGCCACGCGCAGATACGCAAGGACTCGGCCGTCGAGCCGGCCCTGGTCACCGTGGGCGACGACCTGAATACAGTGGCGCAGTTCCTGGCTCCGGGGCGCGATAGCTACAGCGCAGCGGACGTGGTTGCGTCCCTGCTTAGCTCCCTGCCTGCGGAGGCGGCATTCGAGTCAGAACCGATGGTTATGGCTACCGCCTAGCTCTTCGGCACGGGCGCGGCTCCTTGTCCGCTGCCCACGTCGAATATTCTCGGTACGCGATCGGCAGGCGACGGCAGCGCGGGAAATGCCGCGTGCGGCTCGGTCTGGTACCAGTAGGCCGTCGAATAATAATTGTCTGACCGATGGTTGGCGTGGCCGTGCTCGATGGTTACGCGAATCGACTTCTCAAAGGTGATAGGGCTCTCGATGTGCCAGCGGTAGAGGCACTAGCGGCCGCCCAGCCGTTCCGCGTCCACAATGTAGGGCGCGCCATTGTGCATGTAGTCGAAGGCCTGGCCGCCAAAGTCCCATGCCCCGTTGTAGTAGTCCTCGGTACCGGTGCCGTTGATGGTGGGCAGCGCGTCGCCATCGATGAAGATCATATCGTCGCCCTCGCCGAACCATTGGCCCTGGTTCTGCTCCACGGCGTGGGTCACTCCCACAAAATGTCCCTTGCCCTCGGCTTCGAGAAAGACGTAATTCCCTTCGCCGTTCAGGTTCTTGCGGTCGCCGACCGGGGGTTTGTATTCGTCGCTCCAGTCGTCGGTCCAGCCCTTGCAGGGCGCGGCCTGGCGGTACTGCGCGTGAAAGCGGCCCAGGTTGCCGGGCAAGCCGGGCAGGGTCACGTAGTCCACGGCAAAGTAGAGGCTGTCGGGTGCGAATCTTGCTCTCGTTGGTCAGCGTGATGCGGGCGGAGGTAGCAAAGGGCATCTTGAAGTAGGCGTTGAGCGCCTTGATGGGCGCCACGGCCAGCAGAGCCGATTGGTAGGTGAAATACTCGCCCAGACCGAGGCCGAAGAAGTCGCCGATGGGGACTTCGACGGAGGGCGAGGCTTCGCCGTCCCACCAGGCGCGCAGAACCAGGTTCTTCAGGTGCATGGGGTCCTTGGAGTCGATGGTGAACCAGAGATGGGTTACCACGCCGGCGCCGGTAACGTCGAGCAACGTCGCCGTCGCGCCCGCTTCCACGTGAACACAGTCGTCATTGCCTCCCGTCCTGTCCCAGCTTGAGGAGCGGCGGGTTTTGTAGTTGCGCAAGCTGGCCAGCGCAAAGAGATCCTCCGCTCCGCATGGCTCGTGACCGGGAGGTTCAGTGACAGCGCCGGTAGCCTGGCTGGCCGCGGCTCCCGCGGCGTTCAGGCCCAGGAGCGCGGCGGCGGATACCATGGAACCCAGCAGCTTGCGGCGTGCCGGAGAACTTTGGATGCGATTGGATGGAGGCATGGGGTGGTTCCTTTCCTGAGAACAGATTGGCTTGCCTGCCGATCTCCGGGAGGTTCCAGCGATCAAGAAGGCCAGGCGCAGCATTGTGGAGTGCGCCGCGTTTCGCGCCTCAGCCTTTGTAGCCGCGCGGGGCGCCCCCTGTCAATGCGCACGGCTCGTCTCACCACGGGCTTACCTGTTATGTTCATTGAGGAAACTTACAAATGAATCCACCATAGGACCCCGCGGGCATGTGGAAGCGTTGGCGAATCCGGATACTGCTGTTTCTGGCTGTTCTCGGCCCCGGATTCATTACCGCCAACGTCGATAACGACTCCGGCGGCATCCTCACCTACTCCCAGGCCGGCGCGCAGTACGGCTATACCCTGCTGTGGACCATTATTCCCATCACTATTGCGCTGATCGTGGTGCAGGAGATGTGCGCCCGCATGGGCGTGGTCACCGGCAAGGGGCTGAGCGACCTGATCCGCGAGGAGTTCGGGCTGCGCCTGACCTTTGTGCTGATGGCGCTGCTGGTGGTGGTCAACTACGCCAACGTGGTCACCGAGTTCATCGGCATCGCCGGGTCCATGCACCTGTTTCACGTGACCAAATATATATCCGTGCCTTTTTGCGCGTTCCTAGTCTGGTACATGGTGGTGCGGGGCACCTACAAGAGCACGGAAAAGATCTTCATCGTCGCTTCCCTGGTCTATATCTCCTACATCCTGGCCGGGGTGCTCTCGCAGCCTAGCTGGCACGATGCCATTCTGGCCACGGTGCGGTTACCCGCCAGGTCAGTGTGGAGCGACAAGTCTTATATCTACATGGCCATCGGCGTGGTGGGAACCACCATTGCCCCGTGGATGCAGTTTTACCTGCAATCGTCGATCGTGGAAAAGGGCATTCGCGTGAAGGACTACGCGGCCTCGCGGCTGGATGTGATTGTAGGCAGCCTCTTCACCGACATCGTGGCCTGGTTCATCATCGTGGCCTGCGCGGCCACGCTCTACGTGCATGGCATGGGGGCCATCCAGGTGGCCGCGGACGCGGCCGAGGCCATGCGCCCTCTGGCCGGCGACTATGCCTTCATTCTCTTCGCCTTCGGGCTCTTCAACGCTTCGGTCTTCGCGGCTTCAATTCTGCCCATCTCCACCGCCTACACGGTCTGCGAAGGGTTGGGCGTCGAATCCGGCGTGGACAAGAGCTTCAGGGAAGCGCCGTTCTTCTACTGGCTCTACACGCTGCTGATCGCCGGCGGCGCGGCCACGGTGCTCCTGCTGCCCGACGCGCAACTGATCAATGTGGCCATCCTATCGCAGGTGCTGAACGGGGTTTTGCTTCCCGTGGTCATCATCCTGATGCTGCTTCTGATCAACCGCGCCGACCTGATGGGCGAGCACAAGAACTCGCGCTTGTGGAATTGGATCGCCTGGAGCACCAGCATCATCGTGATCGGCATGACGCTGGTCATGCTGTGGGGTATGATTCCGGGGCATTGAGAAGACTTCGCCTATTCGGCAAGCTCAGGGGCAGCCTGTCCAAAGAAACGCTCCATCCAGCCGGAGGGAGCAGGGGCCTGCAGGCCCCTGGATACAGTGGATCAATTGGGGGCCTTTAGGCACGGGCTTTATTCCCCGCAGCCTGCTCGGGTACCCCAGATCTCGCTTCTGAGACTTGGGGTGCACAGCCCTTACAGCAGTTTGCCCGCGGCCAGGTCGCGGATGAGGTCGCGATCGGCGGCCAGAAACTCGTAGCCGGGCAGATCCTCGAGGCGGACCCAGCGCACCTGTTGATAGATGCGGTTCACGATCTCGCCGGAGAACTCAGGCACCGCAAAAAACTGCAAATCAACGGCGCCGCCGTGGCGGTAGTTGTGACGGACGCGCGTGACGCGGGGGCCGATGGTTGCCTTGATGCCCAGTTCTTCTTCCAGTTCTCGCAGCAGCGCCTGCTCAGGACTCTCGCCGGGCTCGATCTTCCCCCCCGGAAACTCCCACAGCAGCGCCATGGGCTGATCGGAACGGCGTTGACCGATCAGAACCTCTCCACCGCGCACGATCAGCGCAGCCGCCACAAAACGAAGTGCGGGGCCGGGGGAGCGAGGGTTGGAGTCAGGCTGGACTTCTTCCACGATTCTAGTGTAAACGCACCAAAAGGGATGCAAGTCAGAGCTGTGCATTCCCGGACTCCGGGGAAAAACTCGGCTCTTTTGTTCCTGCGAAACGGTTTATTTCCCGGAAAGGGGAATTATTCTCCCGCCACCGCCGCCACGGCGCCCTCGGCTGCCTGGGGCCGGAAGTAGCCCCAGCCGTTCTTTGCCGCGGCCTGCAGCAGCGCGGGGGAGGGGTTGACCGGAAAGGGGCAGCGCGCGATTTCCAGCATGGCTAGGTCGTGGATGGAGTTGCCGAAGGCCGCATCGGGACGGGCGATCCCCACGCGGGCCAGCGTGGCGGCCTTGCCTTCGTCGGTGGGCACGTCCACAATCTCGCTGGTGATGAGGCCGTCGGCAACGCGGACCTCGGCGGCCAGCACGCGCTCTTCGCGGAATGCCGAAGTCGCGCACGCCCTCGGCGACCACCCACTTGTTGGTGGAGCTGACGGCCCAAAGCTCGACTCCGGCCTGGCGCAGCGCGGCCAGCAGCGAGACCATCTCGGCAAAGACGCGCGGTCGGACAAACTTGTCCACATAGCGGGCCGCGGCGGCGCGCAGCTCCTGCTCGCGCAGGCCGGCATAAATCTGCACCATCTCGCCGCAGATCGCCAACTCGCTCACATGGCCTTGCCGGTATGCCCGATGACGGGTATCGATCCAGTCGCTGGTGGAGCGCGAGACCAGGCCCTGCTCCATCGACCAGATCATGAAGCCATGGCCCGCGTCGCCGCTCCATAATGTTCCATCACAATCGAAGACCGCAACCTTTGGTTTGCTATCGAAGACCAGCCGCTCGAACTCCGGGGCGGTCCACTTTTGAATTTCAATTTGCGTAGATGTCAAGCGTTCCTCTATTCTGCTCGAAACTCTTCCCACTCTATTCTCTTCCAATCGGGCCTGTTTTGCACGTACGGGTATCTTCGCGCACACTATGCAGCGCATGACCGGGGGATTGCGCCGGAAGCCTCCGCGCTGCTATATCTACCTAGGAACCATCTCACCAGGACGGGAGTTTATTCGATGCAGCATTCACGCATCTCGCACCAGCGTCATGTGCGAATTATTTATTTTTTTACGTTTCCGGCGGCGATGGCCATGCTATTCGCCGCCCCCATGGGTTTGGCGCAGTTTTCCGGCAGTGCGGTTTCCGCCATCAGCGCCTATTCGATACCCCAGTTCCAGTTGATGCAGCCGGAGGCCTTGAACCACTTGCTCCAGGCACGAGGCGCGGACAAGCCTCTGGTAATCCAGGTGGGCTCGCGCATCCTTTTTGACGAGATGCACATCGCAGGGTCCATATTTGCCGGCCCAGGTTCGCAAACGGGCGGTTTGCAACTGCTGCAGAGCACATTGGCCTCGACCAAGAAGGGCAAGCTCATCGTTCTCTACTGCGGCTGCTGCCCCTGGAACCGCTGCCCCAATGTGGGACCGGCCTACAAACTGTTGCGCAACCTGGGATTTACCAATGTAAAGGTGCTCTATATGGCCAGCAACTTTGGCGACGATTGGGTTGCCAGGGGCTATCCGGTTGAGCATGGCGAGTAGCGCCGTTTGTGGAGCGAAAGCTGCGAGGATGAATGCAAGGCATCGAGGCCGCATCGGTTCCGCTATGCGCATTGATATACGCATGGCCCTGCTGCTGGGCTTGTTGTTGGGAGCAGCCATGGCGCACACCGCGCTGGCGCAGGACAAACTGCCGCTCGGGCAGGCGCCCCGCTTCGTCCGCCGGGACTTGAGCGGCAAACAAGTGGACCTGGATGCCTACCGGGGCAAGGTGGTGGTGCTGGACTTCTGGGCCACCTGGTGCGCTCCCTGCCAGTTGGAGATGCCGCGCTTTGCCGCCTGGCAAAGTAAATATGGACCCCATGGGTTGCAGATTCTAGGCGTCTCCATGGACGACGATCCGGCAGATGCGCGCAAGACCTCAATAAAGCTGGGAGTGAATTACCCGGTGGTGATGGGCGATGCACGGCTGGGCATGCTTTACGGCGGCATCCTGGGATTGCCCGTTACCTACCTGATCGACCGCAACGGCCAGGTGAGCGCCAGGTTCCAGGGTGAAACCGATCTGAACGCGATGGAGAGCAGGATCAGGGAACTGCTTGGCCGCCGTTGATCGCGGCCGCAGCCAACATTCGATAAGCCATTTTTTCAGCGCGCTGTAGTGACTGTGGCGTCTAGAACTCGTCGTACGCGATCTGGTGGGTGGGAACTCCGAGCGCCGCGAGCATTTTCGTGCATGCCTTGATCATCATGGGCGGTCCGCACAGGTAGTATTCCACGGCATCGGGATCGGGGTGTGCGCGGAGATAGTTATCCGCTACAACATCGTGGATGAATCCCACATGTCCAGTCCAGTTGTCCTCAGGCAGCGGAGCGGAAAGAGCCAGGTGGAAGGTAAAGTTATGGTGCGCCCTGGCCAGCTCTTGAAAATAGTCTTCGTAGAAGATCTCCTGCCGGGAGCGCGCGCCGTACCAGTAGCTGATTTTGCGAGCCGTCCGCTCGTTCTCAAGCAGGTGCGAGAGGTGGGCGCGCAGCGGGGCCATGCCGGCGCCGCCGCCGATGTAAACCATCTCGCGTTTTGTGGGTTTGACATGAAAATCCCCATAGGGGCCGATGGCGGAGACCCTGTCGCCGGGGCGGAGCGAGAAGACGTAGCTGGAACCGGCGCCGGGAGCGCAATCCTGGCCGGCGGGCGGTGTGGCGATGCGCACGTTGAAGCGCAGGGTGCTCTCCGTGAGCGGATTGCCGGCCACAGAGTAGTTGTTGTGGCGGCCGGCCTCTGTGTTGCGGGCCACAAGATCGAAGAGGTGGTGATTCTTCCACACCGTGGCGTAGGGCTCGGGAATATCGAAGTCGCTGAAGCGGATGGAGTCGTAGACGGGGATGTCGAGTTGCAGGTAATCGCCTGGGGTGAAGGCGGTGATTTCGGCAGGATTCTCGGGTTCAAGAACCAGTTCCTTGATGAACGTGGCCACGCTCCGGTTGCTGACCACGCGGAACCGGCAGGCCTTTTGCATGCGCGCTCCAACTCCACCGGCGCGGACGACATTGACGTGGATTCGTCCCGTGCGCTCCTCCACGGGATACGTAACCAGTCCGCGGCAGATGGGCGCGCGCGCCGGCGAACCGTCGGCGAGGTTGTAGCGCCCGTTGTGTTTCGAACACTCAATCATATCGCCCACAATCAGGCCATTAGAGAGATGGGTGTTGCCGTGAGTGCAGACTCCGTCGGTGGCGTAGAGCCTGTCCTGCTGGCCGCGGTAAAGCGCGTAGGTTTTCTGCCCATGGTCGAAGCGAATGATATCGTCGCGCCGCAAGTCGGCAGTGGCGCAAACGTCGATCCAGCCCGCCGCGTCAGGCTCGGCAGATAAGATCTGGCAGCGTTTCTTTAGGCGCGCCTTGGGCTCGGGAAGCCGGCGTTTGACGTGATACCCGGGATCCTTGATTTGCCTGAGAATGGCAGGAACGATTTCACGCCAGGCGGCAAAGAGACTGGGGTATGGCGTGGGGCAGTCGTCCTTCACCACGGCATGTAACTTGTGCAGAGCGTGGTAGGGCACCAGCGGAAACATGTGATGCTCCACGTGGTAACCCATGTTCCAGTAAAGATAGCGGTTAATCGCGTTCATATACACCGTCCTGCAATTGAGGCGGTGGTCGAGAACGTTCTCCGCCAGGCCGGCGTGTTGAGTCAGATAGTAAATAGGCCCCAGCCAGGCGCCGAAAAAGCCGGCCAGGCCGACGAACATGAGGGGGAGGATGCTGCGCTCGTAAATGGAGAGCGAGATGACGAATGCATAGATGGCCGCATAGATGCGCGCTTCGAGATAGACGCGGGGAAACTCGCTTTCGGGGACGTAGGTTTTTTCCTCGGCAGACATGCGTCCCGCGCAATGCATCAGGACTTGCTTGAAATACATGCGATAGGTGCCGATATTGAAGAACCTCATGAGAAGGTCCTTCCAGTCGGGCGGACGGGGAACGGCAATCTCGCGGTCGCGGCCAACGATGATGGTGTCGCTGTGGTGGCGGTTGTGGCTCCAGCGCCAGAGCGTGGATTCGCGCATGAGCATGAACGACGCAATCTCGTAAAGAGTGTTGTTCATCCAGTCGGTCTTGAACGCGGTGCCGTGGCCGGTCTCATGCCAGCGCGAGTCGGAGGTGGTGGCATAGAGCACGCTGTAGATCGCGTAGGGGAGGATGGCCCACCAGGCGCCCCACAGGGCATAGGTGGCATAACCGGCGCCGAAGATCAGCGCAAACCAGAGGATGGTATCGCGGATTGCGGGCCCATTGCGGCGCACCAGCAGCCGGCGCATGGTTTCGCGCGGCACGGGGCATTGATACCAGTCCGCTTCGGCAAGCCCTTTCTCTATAGCCAGCGCGGCATTCACACCCGTCAGGCTGTAGTCGGGGCGGATGAACGGCTGTTCGAGAACACTGGCGTTGTGACCCATCTAAGGCTCTTTCTCTGCTTTTCTTTGGATGTTGGTCTTGCCGGTTCCGCATCTGGACTTTGGGGAAAGCGACCTTCCCGGCATCCGCCGGAGAAAACCGGCCAGTATGCTTCCAGTATAAATCCGCGCAGCCGCTATTGCCGATGTTGATTCCATGATGAACGAGGTACGGTAACCACTCCCACGCCGGCGGGGATGGGTGTAAGACGCTGATAATCGGGAATATGGACAACATGCGCAATCTGCCGCTTTTGAGGGACTACCAGGCGTATCTGCGCGTGGAAAAAGGCCTGCGCCCGCTGACCTGCGAGGCTTATGACAGCGATTTGAAGACCTTTGCCGAGTTCATGGAGGGCCGCCATAGCGTGTTGTTGACGGCGGCGCAGGCCGATGTTTCGGCCTTTCTTGAAAATCTGCGCGGCCACGGCATCGACTCGCGCTCGGCGGCGCGCAAACTGAGTTGCCTGCGCGGTTTTTACAAGTGGCTGCTGCTGGACCGGCGCATTCATCACGATCCAACCGTGAATATTGAATCGCCCAAGGCGTGGAAGGTGCTGCCCAAGTCGCTGGCCGAGCCGGAGGTGGCGGAGATGCTGGAGCGGGCGGGCATGGCCGCATCTCATCCGCAGGCGAGAGCCACGGCGCTGCGCGACCGCGCCATTCTGGAGCTGCTCTACGCGGGCGGGCTGCGGGTTTCGGAGGTGACGGCGCTCTCCACCGGCGACCTGGCGCTGGAGGCGGGACGCGTGCAGGTGCGCGGCAAGGGCGACAAGGAACGCATAGTGCCGCTGGGGCGCTCCGCGGTTCTGGCATTGGAGGAGTATCTAAAGCAGGGTAGACCGCATTTGGCGCGCATCAGCTCGGCGCGGAAAGCCAATGCGGCGCGGAAAGACGCCACGCGGCTGTTTCTCTCCTTGCGCGGCGCGCCGCTTACGCGGCAATGGGTGTGGCACGTGGTAAAGATGGCCAACGGCGCGGCCAGCCCGCACCGGTTGCGCCACAGTTGCGCTACGCATATGGTGGAGCACGGCGCCGATCTGCGCAGCGTGCAGCTTCTCCTGGGCCACGCCGATATCTCCACTACGCAGGTCTACACGCATCTGGCGCTGGGCCGGCTGAAGGCCGTGCATCGCGAGCATCATCCCCGCGCAACGCGGCGGGGTGCGGGGCCAGGAGCTGAGGCTGATGCGCAACCTGAAACGCGCAGCGAGCTGCGCCTTGTTCCGCGCGCCCATCCGAATGAGGAGACGGCATGAGTGGAACGGCTGAGCCGCGTGCGATTGACGCGCTCGTGGCCGGTTATCTGCGCGTGCTGGCCAATGAGCGCGGCGCCTCGGCGCACACCCTGCGCGCTTACCAGCGCGAATTGCGTGGTTTTGCCGCTTATATCGCCGAACACAAAGGCAAACGAGCAGAGTGTTGACCGCATCGAGCACACCGACATTCGCGCCTACCTGGGCACGCTCTATGACCGCGGGCTCTCGAAGGCTTCAGCGGCTCGGGCGCTGGCGGCCATTCGCAGTTGGTTCAAGTGGCTGGCGCGCACCGGCCGCCTCGAGCAGAATGCGGCCTCGCTGGTGTCCACGCCGCGGCTGCCCAAGCATTTGCCGCGCGTGCCCTCCATCGAGCAGATGAACCGCGTAGTCGATTCGGTGACGGACTCGGTCGGCAAAGACGCCGCTGCGAGCTGGCCGGCGCGCGACGCGGCGATCCTGGAGTTGCTCTACGGCTGCGGCATCCGCAACGCGGAGTTGACGGGGCTGAACCTGGACGACATTCACTGGGCCAACGAAGCGATTCTGGTGCGCGGCAAGGGGCAAAAGCAACGCTACGTGCCGCTGGGCGACGCGGCGGCGCAGGCGTTGCGCGCCTATCTCGCGGAGCGCTCGGCGCTGCTGGCGCGCGGGCAGCGGGGGCAAGGGATTCACGACGCCGGCGCTGTTCGTCAATCTGCAACTGCGCGGCCTGGGCAAAACGGGCGGCCAGGCGCGGCTGACCACGCGCAGCGTGGGCCGCATCGTCAAGCGCATCGCCATCCTGCGCGGACTCTCCGCCGACGTGCATCCGCACACCCTGCGCCACGCCTTCGGCACGCATCTGCTGGAGGAAGGCGCCGACCTGCGCGCCATCCAGGAACTGCTGGGCCACGAGCGGCTCTCGACCACGCAGCGCTATACGCAACTCACCACCGCGCAGTTGGAAGCGGTCTACGACAAGACGCACCCGCGGGCGCGCTAGACGTGCCGGTAGCAATTGGAGCTACAATAAACTGTACAGTCTGGAGAACAAATGAAACGGTGGCATATAGTTGCGTTTGCAGCGATTGTTGCCTGTTACTGGCCGCTTATTTCATTAGCACAATGTGGTTTCACTATCGAACCCGCTGCGGTAGTCAGATGGTACCGCGATTCAGGATGGCAAACGCCAGGCGTGGCAGATGCCAAATCAATCAGCAAATTAAACGTGTCAGTCAATAGCAAACCGCAAGTTTGGCCGGATGGAATAACAGTCTCAGTAATTCTGCATAAAGACAAATATCGCGTTAGATTTCCAGAAGCAATATTCGACGACAATGGTATTCACAAGAAAATGCTGCCGAAAGTCTTTGAGCTACAGCAGCTCTTACGGTGGGAGATGTATGGTAAGCCCTATGCTTACTCTTATAATCTTTTGCCCTATGATGTTCTCTGCACCTTTTCGGTTGACATTATCGACGATAAAGGCGACGGGAAGTTTCGATTGATGACTTCACCGGGACACCCAATCATGGGCCAGAATCCAGTACCGCCTCCGGTTCCAGAGTGGTTAACAATACCAAAATCGTAACACGGTCGAACAATTGACAAATTGGAATCTTACTCATAATCAAGAATCCCAATAAACATTCTGAATGCCGCTCTACCAACATCCATCGCCAATGCTATTCTGGCCAGACAGTGAAGGAAGATTTTCATTTGCGGCCCGGAAGGTTCTTACGCGTATTCTTGCCTCTTCTGTTTTTGACCGCGCTTGGTTTTCTGGTGATGGGCTATCACCCCGGCGCGGAAGACGACAGTCTTTACCTGGCGGCCGTCAAGACTGACGTCAATCCAGACTCTCTTCCCCCACGACGCGGAGTTCTTCCAGCTTCAGATGCGCACCAGCGTCTTCGCCGCCTGGATGGCGCGCTTTGTTCTGGGAACCGGAATGTCGGTGGCCTGGGCGGAACTGCTGTGGCAATGGCTTTGTCTCCTCCTGGTGATCTGGTCCTGCTGGTGCATTGTGGGGCATCTCTTCAAAGAGACCGCAGCCCGCTGGGCCGGGGTGGCCATGGTGTCGGCCATGCTGACGCTGCCGGTCTCCGGAACAGGGCTCTACTTCATGGACCAGTACCTGCACCCGCGCAATCCGGCCACGGCCCTGATCCTGTTTGGTGTCTCGCGGATGATGGCCGGCAAGCGCTGGCAGGCCGTGCCGCTGGTTGTATTGGCATTTCTGATGCACCCGCTGATGGGAGCTTTGGGTATTTCATTCTGCACAGTGCTGGCGCTCGTGCTCTGTGAGCCCCTGTGCGCGCGTCTTTCTTCTCTGGGCAGACGGCCTGGCCCGGATGCGGCCGCACCCGTGGCCGCGTTCTTTCCCTTCCTATGGATCTTCGGCAAACCCTCGCAGCCCTGGCGGGAAGCAATACAAACCCGGCATATGTTTCTCCTCTACCAATGGAAGTGGTACGAATGGCTGGGCGCCTTCGCGCCGCTGCTGCTCTTCTGGCTAATTGCCCGCATGGCGCGCAGGCGCGGCGAAATCACCCTCTATCGCTTTGCAACGGCGGTTCTCATCTATGGCGTTTTCCAGCAAGCGGTGGCCATGGTCATCCTGAGCCCGGCGGCGCCCATCGGCATGACCACCCTGGAGCCGATGCGCTACCTGCAACTGGTTTATGTTTTTATGGCGCTGATAGGCGGCGCCTACCTGGGCCGGTATGTGCTCAAGGCGCGCGCCTGGCGTTGGGCGGTTTTCCTGCTGGTGGCCAATGGCGGCATGTTCCTGGCGCAGCGGCAACTGTTTGCCGCATCCCCTCACATTGAGCTGCCTCAAATGACCAGCGCCAACCCTTGGCTCGAAGCCTTCGACTGGATCAGGCTCAATACCCCGCTAGACGCGTACTTCGCCCTGGAC
Source organism: uncultured Acidobacteriaceae bacterium (assembly GCA_963796085.1). Lineage (GTDB taxonomy): Bacteria > Acidobacteriota > Terriglobia > Terriglobales > Acidobacteriaceae > Telmatobacter. The sequence continues at coordinate 74,661 of CAWCKF010000014.1, forward strand.
CCCAATTACATCACCGCCCCCGGCGAGGACTGTCACGGCTTCAGAGCCTTGGCTGAGCGCGGCATGATGGCCGATATCAACAAGGACACATCCACGGTAACCAAGCAGCCAACCTTGGCCTGGGCGTGGAAGCGGCAGGTCGAGGCGCGGAAAGGCTGGAGCAGCTTCCAGTTTGCGGATTTCGAGCGCCTGAAGGCGGAGTTTGGCGTGGACTGGGCGCTGGTTTCCAATCCGCCGCCGGCGGGCCTGGACTGCCGCTGGCACAATGACGTTCTTTCAGTCTGCCGCATTCCGTAAGTCAAAACCGAACCGGCAGGCTTACCTGGCTGTGAAATTGAGTGAAGCAGCGCCTGATCCCGGGCGAGGAAGGCCGGGGCGCGCTATTACACCTTCCGAAATTCGATCCTGCCTTTGGCGATGGGCAGCCCGATCACTTCAATGCGTTTCAGGTTGCGCGTGCCGATGCCCCGTTGCTCGGCCAGCTTCAGGGTGCTGTCGCAGCTTTCAAAGGGAGCTGTGCCCCGCTCGGCCATGGGATCGAATCCCATCAGCGCGGCGCAAACGGCGTCGGTGGTAACGCAATTCGTGCCCGCGATCAGCAAACCTGCAGGAACGGGCCGCATTTGCTCAACCCAGGGGCCTTCGCCGCCCGCCACGGTTTCAATGCCATCGATAATGCTCAGGTGAATGGGCCGCGCAGCCACCAGATCGACGATCACGCGCGGAACGCGGTAGCCGGGGTCGCGAGGCGAATGCGGATCGAGTTCCGGCAGCGCGCTCCTGGAAGGCTGGCGCTTCCCGTAGTGCAGCAGCATGTTTCGCGCTCCCCCCGCCTCCTTGCCCGGCTCATCCCAGCCGGCATTATCGCCATAGATGGTGGTGGGAGTAATGCCGAAGCAGTTCTTCATGGCTCCGGTTATGCCGGCGGCGATGTGCTCTTTCAGCTTGGTGAGAGAGATGAAAACATCGCAGTCTTCATAGGCGCGATTCACGTCGTAGGCATTGAACAACAGGCCTCCGCCCGGAACCCGGAGCCGCGTGAACTTTTTCGAGGGACCGGCAAAGTTGGTGTTCTCCACTCCACGCCTGAAGCAGCGCCGGTGAAATCCGAGAGCCGCCATCCGGCCTGCGAAAGGAACTCCTCAAGCGTATGGGCCTGGGATACGCTTGGACTCTCGAGCAGGCGTATGCGCCGCGCTCCCGCCTTGCCGAGCAAATGAACCGTGGCGCTCACCACCTGGGGATGCACCCAGTAGGTCTGCCCCTGCGTCATGCCGTAGTAACGCTCCGAGGAACTCCCCGTCACGTTGATCTTCACCGCCACGGTCTTGCCGCTGACGAGCTTCCGCAACCCGCCTAATTGGTCGAGCATGCCGGCTAGTGTCGTAACCATCTCCGAGCCGTAAGTGGCGCACTTGGCTACCGCAACAGGCGCAGTGGGCGCGTCGGCCGCCAGCAGCCGGGTTGGCGTGAGGTACAATCCCAGCGCTGCAGCGCTCAAGCCCTGGATAAGCTCTCTTCGGTTGAGGTCCCTTTTCATTGTTTACCTGCCTTATATAGAACTGAGTGAATGGCGAGTCACTCAATTCATTGCGGTTACATTGGAGTGATGCACCAAGCTACCATTTCTTTATTGATTCAGATTTGGGTCACCTAATGATTCGAATAATTCTGAACCAGGCCATGTCGCCAACTCTCAACCAGCACGTTAAATGGTACAGGCGCCAAAGAGCCCATTTCAAGAAAAGCCTCAATCGAATGGGCGTACAACTTTTTCAGAGGCTTGGAAAACTTTGCTGCACCATCGGAATTACGCAATCCGATAACAGCTACATCATTCGTCTTCTCACAATAAATACACCACTCCCCCTTATTTGAAGCACATCCGTAGCGGTCCATTCTAAACAGCCATTCTGTACCTAAAGATGATGGCCCGTTCATTTTCAGTCGTGAAAAATACTCTTCTCCCCCAAGCGATTCATCCAGAAACATCATCGCCGCAGCCTGATACTCAATTACAGGCGTCAGATCGTAATTAAGCAAACAACAGCACTTTGCCTGTTCTATGCGAATGATATCAGTTACAACCTCAGGAAAGGACCGCGCGAAAATCATGTCCGTTTCGAAAAACAAGAATTGATTCCAATTCCCCTTAAATACCTGCTCTGGTAATAATGCTGTCGAATTAATTGACGCACAAACGTTTTGGAATGCGTCCAGTCGGTCTTCGTTGACATGTTCATTCTCAAACACCGTTAAAACTCCTTTTATTCCGATGCCTGGTTCCGATGGTAACCCGGCTTCAGTAAACGCACAAACCGGAAGAGCCAGGCGAATATCGTCTGACCGGAGTCCCGGTTACGCTAAAAAAATTCGGAGTATGCTTCGTTCCTGCACGGAGACCGGGCCATGCTGAGCCTCTCGCAGCGTTTAATTCCCGGCTGTGCGCTACTTGCCGGCCACGCTCCCAGCCGCGCCCAGCACCTTGAGCCGCGTTTGCGCAAGAAGGTAGCTGGAGGTGGGAATGGAGAGGAGATACTTGGGCTTTTCCAGCTTGCGATAGTCGGTAATGGCGGTGTCGCACTCGCCGTACTGCTCGGCAATGCAGGCCCAGCGCATACCAGTAGTCGTCGTTGGGCTCATCCAGGTCGAGCTCGTCCATGCCGCGCAGTAGCAGGTCGTGGGCCTCGTTGCTCTTGCCGGTTACCGCATAGAGGCAGGCCAGGGTGTGCAGAATATGCGGATTGTCCTTGGCTAACTCGGTGGCTTTGATGGCCGTGGCGATGTCGGCCTGCTCCACCTTATCGATGAAGAGCGCGTACCAGGCAATCTCGTTGAAAATCTCGGCGTTCTGCTTGCCCTGGTCGACCAGTTTTCGCGCCCCGCGCGTGCCGCCGCATAGTCGCCGCGGTAGGCTTCGACCGTCATTTTCATGCGCAACGCGTCGGCATCGCCCTCCAGCAGCTTCAGCCGCTCGTCGGCCAGGCGCGATGGCCTCGTCATGGCGGCCCAGCCCCATCAGCGCCTGCACATTGTGGATAAAGGCCAGCCTGGACTCCGGATCCTGCTTGAGCAGCGCCGAGGAGACTTCGAGCAGCCTGGCGAAGTTGTCCTGCAGCCAGTACGCGGAGTCCAGCGCCAGCAGGATGTTGGTCTTTTCCCGGTCCGAGGTGGCATCCTTCAGCGCCTCTTCGAGGATGGCGACGCCCTCGGCGACGGTAGGCTTGGTTCCCACCATGATGGACGCGGCGGCCAGCTTCATCTTGCGCGCATCCGGCGGCTTGGCCCTTGGTCCAGAAGCGGGGAAAGACCGGCCCGCCCAGAGGATCGTCGCCGCCCTCCAGGTGCGGATCCTCGCGCAGCCAGTCGAGCAGCGCCTTGGCGCCCTTCAGATCGCCGGCCTTGATGCGGTCCAGCATCTCCAGAGCGATGGAGTTGGGTTTGTCGTCGCGTGTCCAGCAGCTTGTATTACGCCGTCTTCCTTGACCACAAAGAACGTCATGCTGGCGCCGCCGGGAAGTCTGGACTTTTTCCCGGTAGCCGGTGGCGTCGTTGCCCTCGCCCTTGGGATCGATGGCCTGATAGCAAGCATATCGGTCCACACATCCAGCGAGTTATCCTCGCGCGCCATCTGGCTGTTCATCTTCTTGCCGCTCTCCAGCATTTTTTTCTCGTCCTCGGGGTCCTCATTCCTCATCACCTTGATGCGCATTGCGGCTGCTGATCGCATCCATTTTGGCCTGGGTCAGCGACGGGGTCCATGCCCAGCAGAAAAGAATGCCTGACGATATCCACCGGGGTGTTGGCGAATTGTATCTCCTCGTGGCGCTGGGCGGTGCGCAGCATGGCGGCCTGGCCCATGGTCTGGGCGGCGTTTTCGCCTGCCGCTCCGGCCTCCAGCAGGTCCGCGGCCTGCTTATACTGGCGGATGTTCATCAGCATCTCGCCCGCGGTGCGTGCCGTCTCTTTGTAGAGTCGGCGCTCGGTGGATCGCTTGTTAATCTCGGCCAACCCGGCCTGGCTGCCGTGGAGCATGGCCTCGCTGGCCCCCATCAGCGCCTTGGGCTGAGGGTTGAGAATCTGCGCGGCCTTCAAAGCTCCGGCAAAGTCGCCGCCATAGAAGAGTGCGAAGGCAAGATTATTGACGATGCCCAGATCATCCAGTTTGTCCTGGCCCAGCTTTTCGTACTCGGCGATCGCTTCCTTCATCCTTCGATTGGCCGCTGTAGCGCCGGCCCACCGGGTCGTATTCAAGCAGAATAGCCAGATTGCCCTGGGCGGTCGTATCGTCCGGGTCCAGCTTGATAGCCGCGCGATAGGCCTCGGCGGCGCCCGCCAGATCGCTGCCCGCGCGCAGGTTGCGGCCCACCAGATCGTGCTTGAGTATCTCCGCCAATGTCTTCTCGGCCAGCGCGGATTTGGGTTCGATTTTGACGGCCAGGCGAGCCTCGGCACGCGCCGCCTCGCCCATGCCCGCCTCCAGAAGCACTAAAGCCACCTGCAAATGGTGCACCGCCTCGTTGGGGTGCAGGGCGACCAGAGTGCGATAGGCGGCCAGCGCCTCGCGCACCTTGCCCTGCTGCATCAGCGCCGCGCCCTGCGGCTCAAAGTTCACCATAATCGGGGTGCCCGCCACCAGTTCCGCCACCTTGTTGCGCAACTCGGTAGCCTCGGCCACCGTGTAGCGGCGCTTGACCGAATCGAAGGTCACGTGGGCTGCTACCACGCCATCCTTTTCTGTTGTGAACTCCTCGGTCAACAGAGCCGGACCGATGGGGATCTTCACGTCCTTGGGCAACTCCTTGGGCACAAAGCCGGGCGGCGGCACGAAGCGGTAATGCCATTCGGCGGTATAGGGTTCTGCAGACTCCCAGTCCGCGGTGCGGGGCTTCTTGGGCTTGTCTTTATCCTGCTCACTCTTCTTCTTTTCTTCGGAGTCGTCTTTCCGCCTCAGATCGTCGGGCAGGCGGGAGAACAGCGCATCCACGCGCACGGCTGCCTGCGCGCTGTCCAGTTCGGTATAGCCGCGCTTGGCCTTTTCGCAGCTCAGCGTGAGTTCAAACTGCCGCGACAGGTCGGCGGGATCGGTGCGCTCCACACTGCTGACCTTATCGGCGAGGTATTGGGCCTTCACGTAGCCGGCCAGGCCATCCCGGGTCTCCTTGTCGGGCTGGTCGGCAAAGGAAGAGCGGTAACGGGACTCGAAGACGCCCCTGGGCTGGGTCTTCTCGGTTACCGATGCAGGGCCATTCTCGCTCAGAGTGAGTTCGCGGAACTCGAGCAGCACATTGTCTTTAGAAGTGGACTCGGGGATCTTGACCAGGGCGGTGGTCTCAGGGCGCGTGATCAGCGCCAGCCGTCCCTGATCGTCGATGGGCAACTGGCCCAGGCGCGCGTAGCGGTCGGTCGCGTCGATCCATAATTCCGGATTGCCGTGCGCCGGATCGCCGGGGAGATAGACGATGGCGTGATCGAAGAGGCCCATGCCGGGCAAGTCGGCGGGCACATCCACGCGCGAACCGGTGTTGAGCAGGGCCACGTAGGAGGGAATCCCGGCCGCGCGCAGCATGGTCACCAGCAGGGTGGCTTTGTCCTTGCAATCGCCGTATTTGCGGCTGAGGGTCTCGCTGGGATCGTGAGGCACAATGGCTGCCTCGCCGAATTCGATGCCCGTGTAGCGGACCTCGCGGTCGAGGTAATCGAGGATGGCGCTTTCCTTCTCCTGAAGGGTGGTCTTGCCGGCCATGAGTTTGTCCACGATGGCCTGCACGGCGGCTGGATCGGCGTGGCTGTCGACGACTTTTCCGTACGCCGCCGCCATGGCCTGCCACGACTGGCCGGTGGAGAATTGGATGGCCGGAAAACGCACCAGGTCAGGAGGCAGGTTGGGCTCACGGGGCTCGATGCCTTCCAGACGGCCGAGATCGAAGGTAAGCGTAACCCTTCCGCCGGATTCGGAGCGCACCGGCTTCAAATCCGGCAGCAGCATAATTTCAGTGCGCAGCGGCAGCGAGGCCGGCGCTTCAAAAACGGTGTGGCTATGCGCCACCGGAATCTGCTCGCGCCCAAAGCTGACCAGGCCCACATGGCCTTGATTGAACAAAGGCTCCGTCTCGCGCTCCACATACTCCGCCTCCACCACGACTCCGGCGGCAATGGCGGGAAAGGGCGCGTGCACACGCTTGCCGTCGCTGTAGGTCTTGTAGTCTCCTCCGCGTGCGGGCTCTTCGGTGATGGACTTGGGATCGAGCGTGTGCACCGAAAAGTCCGGGGCTATCACGCGAGCCCGAATCTCGGGGCGCGCCTCATGCCAGGGTTCCCAACTCGACGACATCGAGTCCCAATTCTCGGCGCCTTTCTGGTTTAGCACCTTGTAAACCACATATCCCACGTGAACGATGCGGCCGGAGTCATCGAAGCTATAACTGTCATCGTCCTCAAGAACGGCCGCAATGGCGCCGTCGGGGGCGGCCACCGCCGATGCGGCTTCGTAAAGGGCCTTGGGAGCGACGGAAAAGTGGGGGGCTTTCCAGGGTTCAACCGCTTGTTGGGCGATGCCAACGTGTATGGTTGAAAATGCGCATGCTGCAACGAATAGCAATGCCAGATGAGAGCGGGAATAGAAAGAAGACAAGGGTGCACCTGCCCATGAAGGATTGCAGATAACTATAGATGCAGAGGACCATATCCACAAGCCGGGCCAGGATTCGGCAATTCTTTGCATGTTGGGGCTGTTTTCCGCGAAAATGGTGTGTTGCCTCCACAGCATGATTCGAATGGGCTTTGGGGAGCCGGAAGAGCCAGGCGGCTTATACCAGGCCGGAGCCCCGGTTACACTCAAAATGATTCGGAATATGCTCCTTGCCGGCGCGGAGACCGGACCATGCTGAACCTCTCGCAGCGATTGATTCTCGGCTGTGTGCTGCTGGCCGGCCTGACGGTGGGGCTGGTGGCGGCGACTCACCGCGCATTGGAAGCGGCGGGGCAGTCCCGGCTGGCATGGGCCTTCGTGGTGGCCGCGCTGCTGATCGAGCTGGGGACGGTCTACTTTGTTCTGCGGCCCATCCGCATGCTGGCCCGCGATGCGCGCAGAATTGCGCAGGGCAACCTGGAACACCGGGTGGAGTGGAGCAGCCGCGACCCCTTCGGCATCATCGCCGCCGAGTTAAACCGGTTGGTGGTGCGGCTGCGCGAACTGCGCGACTCCGAGGCCGGACGCCGGCAGATGGAGTTTCAACTCTCCGACGCGGTGCTGCAATCGATCTTCGAGCCCATCATCGTGACCGACGGCAAGGGCCACATACTGAAGGTGAACCAGGCCGCGGCCGAGTTGCTGGGCGAAGCCGCCGGCGACCGCATGGCGCTGACCAACACACCGGGCGGGGACAAGATCCTGAGCGCCATCCGCGATGCCGTGCACAATGCAGAAGGCAGTGGCCGCGGAGGACGAAGCGTCCATGCTGCCTATGCGCATCGGCAAGCTGGAGCGCAGTTACCGCCTGCGCACCACGCCCATGCGCGACTCCGAGGGGCGGCTGCTGGGCACCGTGACCACTCTGGAAGACGTGACCAGCCTGCAGGATACCGACCGCTTTAAGACGCAGTTCATCACCGTGGCCAGCCGCAAGCTGCGCGATCCCCTGCTGCAGTTGCGCCGCGGGCTTTACTCCCTGGGTCAGGGCTTTGGCGGGGAGTTGCAGCCGCTGCAGGCGGAACTGGTGGCGGCGGCCAGCCACGAGGCGGAGAAGCTGGACGATTTGATGAGCGACCTGATCGAGGTGGCCGAGCTGGACGCCGGCAAGCGGGAGTTCAATTACGAGCGGCTGCGTCCGCTGCAGGCTCTGAGCGATGCCCGCGACCGCTTTTGCGAGGAGGCCGCTCATAAGCGCATCTGGGTGGAAGTGAACGCCTATGCCGATCTGGCCGTTGTGAAGGCTGACCGCAGGGCGTTGAATACGATTCTGAACAACCTGCTGTCCAATGCCATTCGCTATACGCCTCCCGAGGGCGAAATTCTGCTGGCCGCAGAGGAGATCAAGGACTTTGTCCAGTTCACCGTGCGCGATACCGGGCGGGGCATTGAGACGGAGCGGTTGAGCACCATCTTCGACCGCTTCAACGCCTTCTCAGAGAGCGGCTCGGGGCTGGGGCTGGCACTGGCCCGGCGGCTGGTGGAGTCGCTGGGCGGGCAGATCGCCGTGGAGAGCAAGCTGGGCCACGGAACCACCTTCCGCTTTACTCTTCCCGTGGCGGCGGCCGAAGCCGTTCGCCATCCCGTTGAGGTGGGCTGAGCCATGGCCGAGATCGTCCTGGAAAAACGGCAGGAACCCGGCAGACTGCGCGTCTATCTGGGGGCGGCGCCGGGCGTGGGCAAGACCTACCAAATGCTGAACGACGCATACATGATGAAGCATCAGCAGGACGTGGATGTGGTGATCGGCCTGGTGGAGCCCCACGGCCGCAAGGAGACCGCGGACCGCATCCGCGACCTGGAGATCATTCCCCAGCGCGTGATTGCCTACCGCGGCGTGAATCTGAAAGAGATGGATCGTGGACGCCATCCTGGCCCGCCATCCCCATACCGTGATAGTGGACGAGCTGGCCCATACCAACGTTCCCGGCAGCAGAAACAAGAAGCGCTACGAAGATGTTCTGGAACTGCTGGATGCCGGCATCAATGTGATGACGGCGGTGAACATCCAGCACCTGGAAACGCTGAACGACGCCGTCAGCCGTTCGGCCAACACCGCCATCCGCGAGACCATACCCGACAGCTTTTTGAAGCGCGCCGACGAGGTGGTGAACGTGGACGTGACGGTGGACGAGTTGCGCTCGCGTCTGCGCCAGGGCAAGATCTACGCCCCGGAGAAGGTGGAGCAGTCGCTGGCCAACTTCTTCCGCAAGGGCAATCTGAACATGCTGCGCGAGCTGGCCCTGCGCACCACCGCCGAGCAGGTAGGCAACCGCGAATCAGAATACCGCCGCACCCAGGGCCTGGAGCAGGCGCCCATGCCGGAGAAGGTGATGGTGTGCCTGAGCATCCGGCCCGGCACCGAGCGGCTGCTGCGCGTCGGCTCCCGCATCGCCGGCCGCCTGGCCAGCAACTGGTACGCCGTTTACGTCACCCGCCCCGACGACAAAGGCCACGGCGATCCCGAGGCCTACCACCGTCTGGAAGAGTACCAGCGCATGGCCCGCGACCTGGGCGCGCAGGTGGTCACGCTCACCGGCCGCAACGTCTCCGACGCCCTCATCCGCTTTGCGCAGCAGGAGGGCATCTCCCACGTGGTTTTCGGGCAGTCGGTCCGCTCGCGCTGGGACATCTTTCTGCACGGCTCGGTGCTTAACCGGTTTCTCTCCGAGGTCCGCGACGTCACCGTGCAGGTGGTCCCCATGCATAAGCCCATCCGGCGAGTCTGATTAAGCGCTTTATTCCTACTCCGCAAAATAGAACAAAATCCGCGTCTACGGTACCGTGAACGGGCGCAGGCCGTCGTTGGGAGGGAACATGGGGAACAATCCTGTGGGTCCGGTCGCCGTGGACGGCTGCGCGCGGAACATGAAGCGCACATAGAATCCGGCGGAGACAGCCGAGTAGTTGCGGGAGTTGTTGGCGCTTAAGAATCCTCCGGCAAACCAGTGGGGGCTGATTTGGTAGGCCGTCTGGCCGCGCAGGTCGTAGTTGGGGCTCACAATGGTCCTGGCCGGGAGCATGGGATTGTTCTGGCTGGTCTCCAGGGCTTTATCCACCGGCAGCGGCCACAGCGGCGTCTCATTCTCCTGGAAAGCCTGCACGCCCAGGCTGCCCACGATGTTGTAGTGCCAGCGGGTCAGGTAGTGGCCGGCCCAGGTGACGGGCGCGTTAGCCAGAAAGTAAGCCTGGGGACTGAAGTAGCCGCCCATGCCGTGGGTAAAGGCGTCCTGGTTATTGGCGTAATGCATGGCGAAAAAGTTGGCGCCGATGCTCAGGTTCCCATACTCCGGCACGGTCTTCGCGCGCCAATACGCGCCGCCGGAGCCGTCTTCGCGGGTATTGTTTTCCACGACGAAGCCGGTGATGAATTGGCCTCCGGCGCCCAGGTAGAATCCCGACTCCGCATTGCCATGCACGAACTGCACATTGCCCTGGTTGGCGACCACGCCGCCCCAAATCTGTCCCAGGGCGCCGAGTGTGTTGCCGGCGGGGTCGCGCAGTCCGGAGTAGGAGAGTTGCGAATCCTTGATGGAGTCGCGGACCACGCTGAAGGTAAAGGGTCCGTTGCCCGGCTTCCATTGGCCGCGCGCGGTGAAGGTGGAGACCAGGAAACCGGCAGGCGTGTATCCACCGGCCAGGGCCAGATGCGGGAAGGCCAACTGGATTTCGCCTCCAATCCCGGCGGAGTTCTGCTGCGCGGGGGGAGTAACGTTGGTCGCGGTCAGGGTTCCGATAGGCTGCGGGATGGCGACCAAGCGTGGTTCCGGCAGTGGTGGACTGCAGAACGGTGAGGGTGCTGGTGCCGTCGGCCTGCCCGGAGTCGAGGAAGACCGGCCTGGCGACAAATGTGACCCGGGCATTGTAGCCCAGCGGCGCGGAGGCCTCAAAGGGAGCCTCGAGGGCGGCCAATTGATCGTATCCGGGATCGCCCGACCGATAGTTAACGATGCCGGCCCCGCCCAGCCAGCCGCTGTAACCGCTCTCGATGGCGCGCAATTGCATCTCCGCCTCTTCGCGGGGACTGATGGGGTGAGCTTCGCGCTGCACGCGCACCCAGGGTCCGCGCAGAGGAGGCAGGTTGCGTTGTTGGAGTTCCTCGTCCGTGAGCCCGGCGCCGGTGGTGGCGGGCACAGGCTCGGCCGGAAGCTCGGCAGGGGCCTGCACTTGCTCAGGATATCGCTGCGCACCCGGAGCAGTTTCCAGGGTTGGAGCCGGGGTGGTCTGTTGGCCCAGCGTGGAAGCGGCCTTCTTTTTCTTCTTGGCGCGCGTAATGGCCGGCGGCTTAGTGGCCGGCGTAGGAGCTTGCTGCGGCGCGGCTTGCTGCTTGGGCGCGGAATACGCACCCGTGGCCGCCTCCTGGGCGGAGGGTGTGTACTGCGCCATGGTGAATTGCCCCTGGCCGGCGGGAAGCGCGCTCAAGTTGTCCAACGGCCCGGCTGGAGCATTGGGCAGGGCGTGGATGGCCGTTGCCGAACCCTGTGTGAGCTGACTATCCGTCTGCTCGGCAAAAAGAGCCTGCACCTGGGTGGCCATGCTGCCCATGGGCTGGGAGGTAATCCGCAACCCTGGTACCAGATGTGAATTGCGGGACGGGAGGCTGGGCGTGAAAGCTGCGGGCGGCTGGGGAGCCTGCGCCGCAGCGCCGCCGGACAGAGCCTCGGTGGAATTGATGTTTTCTTCCGATGGAGGCAGGTTCATTCTGCCCGTATAACTGCGCGGTGGGCTGGAGGAAGCCCCGGAGCGGGAAGCGGCATGGGTTGTGGTTGTAGCCGGCTGGATGAGCGCATCCTGCAGGGCGCTCTGCTCCACCAGCACCGGCTGGTTTTGCGGCCTGCCCTGCAACTTGCTCTGCGGAACGTAGACGGGCGCGGCGCCGGGCGTTGTAGCCGGCGCATTGGGCACAGCGCCGGGATTGTATCCCGAAGGAGGAAGCGGGAGCGGGTTGGACGAGGGAGCATCCAGCCATTGCTTCTGTTGCGGGAGGTTCTGTTGCGGGAGTGCCACCGGCGGAGCAGGCGCACTCTGAGACTGGCCGGGATAGGAAGGCAAAGGCGGTATCTTGGTGGTCCGCGCAGGCAGGTCGTTGCGCGGATCGAGAAGACGCTTCAGCTCGCCCCGCGCCGGGGCATGGTAGCCTCCCGGGGGATAAGCCAGCCCGCTGTCCAAACTCTGCACGGCCGCGCCCGGTGGCATGGCGGCCAGCGCGGCGCGCCAGAAGTCAGTGGCGCGCTCGTTGTTGCCGCGGGCCTGCTCGAAGCGGGCGGCAAGGGCCAGAATCTGCGGATCGTTAGGAAAGCGGTCGAGCGCCTGGCGCAGCCAGGCTTCAGCCTGGGCCATGTCGGTGGCCAGCAGGGCCGCCCCGATGGCTCCCTGGAAGTCGCCTGAACTTGCGTCCTGCATGGGGATGGTCTTGAAGAGGGCCAGCGAATCCGCGGCGCGGCCGACCTTGGCATAGGCGCCGGCCACGGCTCTGCGCACGTTCAGGTTGTCGGGGTAGTCCTGGGATGCGGCCTGCAGAATCTCCACCCCGCGCAGGGTGTAGCCGTTGTCCATGGCGAATGAGGCGCGGCGCACGGCCCAATCGGCCCAGATGGCCTCCACCTGCTCCCGCAGCGCGGGGGCCAGGTCCTGGCGGCTGTCAAGACGCAACAGAACCGGATACAGCGCGTGGTCGTCCTTGATGTTGTAGAGCAGCCAGGCGTGCTGGACCTCCATGCCGGCAGGCGGCATGGCCCGGCGCAGGAGATAGAAATTTTCCACGCGGTTGAGGTATTCGAGGGCGTGCTGGACATCGCCGAGGGCCACGTACAGGCTGGCCTCTCCCTGCGCGAACTCCACGTCGGCTTCCAGCTGGTTGCGCACCTCCGGTGGAATCTTCTGCAACTCCTGCAGTGCCTCCTCGTTGCGGTTGCCGGCCATCAGCGAGAAGATCAGGCCCTTCCAGGCGTCGGAGGCCAGTGAATGAGGGGCATTGGCGGTAAGCTGCTCCGTTTGCGCGTAGGACTGGTCAGGGAGCTGAGCCTGCGCAAGGCTGGCCTGGCTAGACTGGCTGGAAACAGTGCGCAGCCTGAGCAGAGGGTAGGCCGGATCGATAAACCCGGAATTGTCAATCTGCTTTGCGCTCTGCAGGCGATAGAGCGGCGGACCGGGCGCCTGAGCCGCGGGGATGACCGTGATGGCGGGATTGGAAGCCGGCGGGAGGGGCAACTGATCCTGGGAGGAGGGGCCATTGCTCAAAGGAGCGCTCTGCGGGGCCGGCTGCGGGACAGACTGGGCCGGGGGAAGAACCACGGGAGCGGAGCCGCCGTAGGGATCGGGGCCGTAGGCAGGCAAAGGCGGCACCTTGGTGGTCTTGGCAAAGGGCTCGTAGTTGGGGTCGAGCAGATGCTGTAGGTCGGCCGCGGTTAACGGCGCGATGGGCTTTCATGTCCTGCTCTGGATAGACCAGGGCGTGGGCCAGCCTGTCAGTAGGCGAAGCCAGGGGCATGGCGGCCAGGGAAGCTCGCTAGTAGTCAGCGGCGCGCTGATTGTCGCCGCGGGCCTGTTCATAGCGGGCGGCAAGGGAGAGAATGGCGGGGTCGCGGGGATAGCGGTCGAGCGCCTGGCGCAGCCATATTTCAGCCTGATTTTTGTCGTTGGCCGCCAGGGCCGCTCCGATGGCGCCCTTGAAGTCGCCCGCGGTCGCGTCCTGCATGGGAACGGTCTTGTAGAGGGCGAGCGACTCTTTGGCCCGGCCCACCCGCGCATAACCGCCGGCCACCGCCTTGCGCACGGTCATGTTGTCAGGGAAGGCCTGGGATGCGGCGTCCAGGATATCCACCGCGCGCTGCACGTTGCCGTTGTCCATGGCGATTCCGGCGCGGCGCACGCTCCAGTTGGCCCAGATGTCCTGCACCGTCTCCCGCTGCGCAACGGTCAGGTCCGTGCGGCCTCCCAGGCGCATCAGAGCCGGATAGAGGGCGCGGTCGTTTCCGGTGTTGTACAGCAGCCAGGCGTTCTGCACATCGATATTGGCGGGCGGCAGTTGCTTCAGTCTGGCGTAGTGGGCCTGCACGCGATTCATGTATTCGACGGCGTGGGGAATATCGCCGCTGGCGGCGTAGAGGCTGGCCTCGGTCTGCAGGAAGTCGATGTCGGCTTCCAGCTGCTTGCGCACCGGCGGCGGGAATCTGGGCGATCTCCTCGAGCGCCTCGGTGTTGCGGTTGGTGGCCAGCATGGTGTCAATCAGGCCCTTCCAGGCATCGGCGCGGTCTGGATTGTCCAGCAAGTATCTGGCGGTAAAGTGCATAGGCCTGGTCGGTGTTGTTGCGCAGCAGATAGATGGCCGCCAACTGCAACTGCAGCGCGACGCTGGGCTGGCCGCCGGCTGCGATCTGCAGCTTGGCGGAGCGCTCCAGCAGTCCCTGCGCGACTTCAAATTGGTTGGCCTGCTGATAGATGGCGCCGAGCATGGCCAGGAAGCCGGGATCGGCGAGGGCGGCCTCGTAGGTGGCCGGGGGCATCTTCTGCACGTCGGCGATGGCCTGTGTGTCCTGCCCCAGTTCGTGATGGGCGCTGATCAGGCCCATCCAGGCGGAAAGGTTGCCGGGATCGTCGTTGAGAATCTGCGAATACAGCGCCGCAGCCTGATCGTAAGCGCTTGGCCTCCATCAGGATGCCGGCGTATTGCAGCTTGGTGTCTGCCTTGAGGCGTGGCGCCGTTGTCGGGGAAAGGCAGCGCCAAAGCCTGGGCGAGCACGCGCTGCGCATCCGCGTTGCGGTTCTGGGCCTGATAGATGGTGGCCAGGGTGCGCAGATACTCAGGATCCTTGTCCAGCGCGGCCTTGACCGCCGCCGGGAAAGCGCGCCGAGACGGCCAGCGCCTTCTGGTTCTGGTCGTCGCGCGCGTAGGCCAGGAAGAGGCCGCGCCAGGCCGTCGACGGAGCCGGGCTGCACCTTGATCAACTGCTCGTAGACCCCGGCGGCGGCGGGATATTGCTGTTCCTTGATCAGCAGTCCGGCCAGGCCGTTGAGCGCCTCCGGGGCTGCGCGGGCGCATGGCCAGGGCGGCGCGGTATTTGGTCGCGGCCAGATCGAGCTGATTGTCGTCGAAGGCCTGCGTGGCCTCGCCCATGGTGTACCAGAAGCGCGAAGTGGCCAGCGCGTCCTCCACCGTCCTGGCTTTGTAGCCGTTCTGCTCGGCCTGGGTAAGATAGCTGATGGCGCCGCCGAAGTTCTTCTGCTGCATGCGCAGGAAACCCATGCCCGCCGCCATCGCGCCCGTTGTTCGGCTCCTGCTTCAGAAGCGCGGTAAAGCGCGTCTCCGCCTCGTCCAGCCGGTGCGCGTTGAGGGCCGCAAAGGCCGCGCGCTCGGCCGGCGTGCGCGCGATGCCGGAGTTCATCTGCGCCAGCTTGACTTCGTTCTGCCTGAGGCGGCCGGCGAGCTCGGTATCCTGCGGATGCTCCTTGAGAAATTCGCGCAGCTCCGCGGCCGAAGCGGGATTGGCTGAATCCCAGATCAGCGCCTGGCGCAGCGCGGCCTGGGCGTCTGGGATCCTGGGGATGCTCCCTGAGGATGCGAATGCCTTCGGCGCGGGTCCTGCGCGTCGTAGGTGAGCATGATGCCCAGTTCGATGGCAAAGCGCGGATCGCCGGGATTGCGCTCGGCCAGGGCGCGCATGCCGGCAATGGCCGCCGGCCTTGCCGGTGGACGTGCCATAGAGGGTCTGGTAGTAGGCCAGGGCGATGTCGCCGTCCGGCGGATGGTCGCCATACAGCTGCCGGTAGATGCGCATGGCGTCGTCGAGCTCTGCCCTGCCGCGCCAGTTCGCCTGCCTGGCGCAATTCGTCGCTCTGCGCCTTGGTGCTGGCCATCGCCTCGATCTTGGCGATGTTGGGGTCGTTGGGGTTGACCTTGCGCAGACGTTCCAGCGCCTCGTCGGCCTTGTCGCGAGCCGATCAGCTTGTAATCCCTGGCCAGGCCGGCCAGCGCTTCGGTATTCTTGGGGTCGGAGAGAAGAATCTGCTGCCAGATCTGGATGGCCATGTCGGGCCGTCCGCGGGACTCCAGGGCACGGGCTTTCTCGACCAGGATGCCGCGCGTGGCATCGGCCGTGCCGGCAGGCTTCTTTTGGGCAAGACTCATCTGCAGCGCCAGCAACAGGCAGCCCGCAACGATCGAACATCTTTCTCCAAGCCCTGCCGCCAACCCTCATCAGCGCTTCCATTCTACTTTCAGTTCCCCGCCCGGACCAAACCGGAATCTGCCGTCGAGAAATCCAGTGGCGAACAGGGCAAGATTCTGATCGTAATATGCCAAGTCCTTTCCATACAATCCCGTAGACGGATTCCTCTGCGTGCTCAGGCGAATTGTCTGCCGCGCGCTAAGCCTGCGCCAGATCGGGGTAGGCCCGCAGATAAGGCAGCACGGCCGCCGAAAATCCCACAGGTCCATCTTGCGCCAATGGAATGCCCTGGTCACTTACCTTTTCAGGGGGGGCATCATGATTGGCAAGATAGACGCTCATGGCCGGGAATGGCATTGAGGATGCGGCTGCGCGTATTGCCGCTGCCAGTCCAGCATGCCCGCCCATAGGTAGACGCGGATGGCGTCATAGCTGCCTCCGGGCGGCATCGGAATCCTTGTTGCCCGGATGCTGCTCGAGGGCGGGATAAAAGCCGTCGCCGGGAAGATAGTCCACCCAGTCCATGGCATAGCCGTGACGGGCGCTCTGCCTCCAGCATGCCGGGAATGCCAAGAGCGATCTGCTTCCACGGACCTGCCGGGTCTTCGGCGGCCAGCCGCTCAAAGAGAAACAGCGGCATGTAGCTTGGGTTCAGCGTCCAGAAGCGGCCATGCTGAAAGCCTGTGGGTCCAGGCAAGAGCATGGGGCCAAAACCGGGCAGGTCGGCCACCTCGTTCTTGGCGATCTGGGCCATCATCTGCCGGCCCAAGTTGGTATAGGCGGGAACCCTCCACAGGCGGCCGGCCTCCACCAGCGTGTAGGCCATCCAGACATCGGCATCGGAAGCGGAGTTGGGATCCAGCGTCTTCCACGCGCCGTCCTTGTCCTTGCCCCACAGCCATGCGGGAAGGTGGGTTTCGAGATCGCCGCTGGCCAGGTTGTTCCGGGTCCAGGCCAGCACGCGGTCAAAGGTGGCGCGGTCGTTGCCGGCCAGCGCAAAGAACAACGCATAGGCCTGTCCCTCCGAGGTAGTGCGGTCGCCGCCCTGGGGATCGATCACCCGGCCCTGCGCATCGATAAAGCGCGCGGCATAGGAGTTCCAAAGCGTCCATGGACCCTGCTTGCAGCCGCCGGTAGCCGCGAGCATCAAGAGACAGGCGATCAGCCACCAACGCTTCCCCGGCCGGGATTTCCCAAGGGTCATGGCGCCAGTTCTCCAACCAGAAATGCCGTCGGCTGCGCAACGGTTGCAGCCGGCAAAGAACCGCTCCTGAACATGTTTCCAAAAGGCGTACAGATAGTCACGGCGTCTCTCCGAGCTCTGTGCTTGAAAAAACCGGCTTTCAAAACCCGCCGCGGCTGCGCGTGAATCTGGAAAATGCTCTAGTCCTCAACCATCTTCAAGCGCGCCCTGGCTTTGCCGCGCAACCATTGCCTTGTCCAGATGGCAATCAAAAAAGCCAGAATCATGACCACCACGGCGGCCAGCCAAGGCACCTGCATGAACCACAGTGTCAGCCGTGTCCACCACGGCAGCACGCCTACATGATAGACCTCCGCGCCGATGCGGAAGGACTGGAACTGGGTTCCGTGCAGAACCGAAACCGAACCGGAGACGTCGCTGGACTGCTGCACCTTCATGAACGTGTCCATGAAGGGCGCAAAGACGCTGGCGTCCTTGAGGTGGATGGCGACAATGCTGCGGTTGCCGATGGGGTCGGGGTCGAAGGGAGACTTGATTCCCTCCATCACCGCGTCGGGCACGCCGCCGGCGATCAGGTCTCCGGATTCGGTGTGCTCATTGGTTTCCAGTTTCCACCAGGCGTGATGCAGCACCGGGATGAAGAAGCCCTGCGTGTCGCGCACCTGGATTTGGCCGCTATGCAGGGTAACGGGCAGATGACTGGCCAGCTTCTCGAAGGCCGGCTGGTCGTCGCCCGTGCCCACAATCAGGAAGTCGCTCCTGGCGCCCTGTTGCGCGGCTTCGGGGCCTGCCACGGTGACGCGCAGGGCCGGAAAGCCGGTCTGGCGGCTGAAGTGGCCCATCAGCGTGACGAAGGTTTCTATCTCCTGCTCGGTGGGCGCGGAAGGCAGCACCACCGTGGTATCGCTCAGATCGGCAAGGCGCGTGAAAGGAAAGCCCGCGTTGGCGAAGGTCTCCAGGTTGGGCAGCGGCGCGTAGTGCGGATAGCCGCGCAAATCCAGGTAGCTGTCGCGCAGGATGGCGGCTTGCATGTTGATGGGCGTGGTGTCCTGGCAGCCGCCCTTCTTGAGCAACTGGAAGGTGAAATCGAAGGACAGGGAGTTGGAAAAAGGACGCAGATTGACCACCGGCACGGCCACGTCGGTTACCGTTTTGCGCGAGGTTTCCTGCCCCGGAATCAGCGGAATGGAACTCAGGAACGCGTTGTTGACGCGCACCTGCGCGCTGGAGATGGGACCGATGGGAATGGAGTTGTAGCGGTAGACGAGCTTGAGGATGGCATTGGGCCGCTCGGCGTAGAAGATGTCGGGGGGGATGCGGAAATACACGTTCAAGGGAGCCGTACCGTCGCCCTGCAACTGCTCCGCGGTGGCGTAATCCCACAAGGGGATGGTCTGGTCGGTGCGCGCCCAGCGCGGCGCCGCATCGGGCTTCTGCTTACTGGGCAGCTTGAGGCTGCTGATGGTGGCCTGCGCTCCCGCCAGCAGATCAGTATGCAAGGCCACAGCCTGGGCCGCTACCAGAACCTGGTCCCCGTCGGCGCCGGCCACAATCAGGATCTTGCTATAGGGATCGCCGGGGTTGGTGCGCATGGCCACGGTGGGCGAGGTGACAGCGGGCAGATTCAGGCTGGCCGGCAAATTGCCCGGATTATCGGAGACGACGATTACATTGCCCGCAGGGATGGTCCCGATGTGAACCGGAAAACGCACCGGCCTGCTCTCTGAGACCATGCCGAAGTAGCTGGAGACCACGCCGGCGGCCTGAATAGCTTTGAACGAGGGCTGGGTAGCAAAGACGATGGGAATGCTCAGCGGTTGAATGACGGCCGGATCAAGAAACGGCATGGGCAACTGCTTCACATCGTCGGCCATGGGGAGCAGGTCGCCGCGCATGTCCAGAAAGGTGGTGCGATGCACGCGGGCCCACAAGGTGGTGTTGGCGGGGTCCTCGCAGACCAGGACGTAGTGGCCGATGAACTCGATGGTAAGCGTGTTGTTATGCACCAGCAGTTCCGGGGGAATATTGAAATCCGCCTCGGCATCCCGGCTGTCGGAGCCGCCCGACTGTCCGGGGGTGGGCTGGACGGTGGCGAAAAGCGTTCCATTCATGAGCAGCTTGAGATGGCTGAGCTGCGGCAACAGGCTGGGAGAAAACGCATAGTAGATGTGAATCCTGGCCGTCCGGACCACATGGGTCTGCGGCAGCGTGAAGTAAATCTCGTGCCTGGTGTCGATGCCGTGCAGCTCGATTTGCGGCGAGCCGGCGTCGTTCAGGGTGAAGGTGTCGCGGAACTGGCCGGGAGGAACCGGAGCGTTCAGGTCGGAGGTCCCGGTCTGCAGCGCGCCGGCAAAGCCCTGGACCTGCCCGTGCAGGTTCTGCGCTGCTCCGGCAAGAATGGCAGCCAGCGCGATGATCCCCGCGGAACGAACCACGGAAAGAGAACCGGCCTTCCCGGCCATCCTTTCCTTGCCCGTGAACAGGCCCTGGAAGGTCGAGATCATGCCCATAAAAGAGATCTGGAAGATGCGTCCAAGGCTTAGCAACACGTTATCGCTCTCGCGGGACTCGCCCCAGCCCAGCCAGGAGTCTGCTCTGGAATATAGCACCATAGTCAACACTTCCTGTTCGGCAATGGTTAAATCGTCAAAGCGCACGCGCAACACGGAACCTTCCGAGGAGACCACGGAGGCGGGGATTTCAGTAGCCGGGGCGGGGTACGCGAAGGTAAGCCACACCCGCGTCTGCGGACTCAAATCCACGCTCTCGGGGAAGCGGATGCTGGTGCCGCCCGACGACATGTTGATGGTTTCTCCGGAGATTGGCCTCCCGGCCGTCAGCGCGGTCCTTCCCGGGGCCACGATGTTGACGGTCTCTCCGGCAATGGGAGTTCCGTCAGCCATCCTGGCCATGACCGGAGTCACGACATTGATGCGGACGGTGGTGCGCAACTGCCTCAACTCGCGCGCCACGGCGATGCAAACGCCCACAATGATGAGATTGAATAAGCACCACAGCACATTCATGAGCACCGTGCCCGGCCGGTCGCGATCCCAGATGAAGAAGCGCGGAATGGCGATGAGCAGCCCGGCCAGGTTGAAGATCAGCAGGACGATAAACGGCTGCGCGATCCTAGCGTCGAAGAAGGTTTGCTTGACCACGCCGCCCTTGGCCGTTACGTTGAACTTGCCCAGCTTGGGATTGATGAGCGCCAGCATGGTGGGCAGCAGGATGTAGGGCGAGAGCACGGTCTCGTAGATCTCATTCCAGAAGGAGTGCCGGTGCTCGCCCTGGATGCGCGAGTTGGTGACGTTGGAGAGCGTGAGGTGGGGCAGCGCGTAGGCCAGGATGGCCGCCCAATACCCCGGTATGTTGGTGTGATTCAGCAATAGATAGATCAACGGCGCGCTCAGGAAGATGAGCCGCGGCACCGCGTAGAGAAAGTGCGCCATGGCGTTGAAGTAGCACAGCCGCTGGGGAAATGTGAGTCCCGGCGCAAACAGGGGATTCTCGGTGCGCAGAATCTGGACCATGCCGCGCGCCCAGCGAATGCGCTGGCCCACGTGGGCCGAGAGCCGTTCCGTGGCCAGTCCCGCCGCCTGGGGAATGTTGATGTAGGCCGTGCCCCAGCCGTTCATCTGCATGCGCAGCGAAGTGTGCGCATCTTCGGTCACGGTCTCCACGGCAATGCCGCCGATCTCGTCCAGGGCCTCGCGGCGCAGAACCGCGCAGGAACCGCAAAAGTAGGTGGAGTTCCAGAAATCGTTGCCGTCCTGCACAATGCCATAAAACAGCTCGCCCTCGTTGGGAATGATGCGGAACTGATCCAGGTTGCGCTCAAACGGATCGGGCGAATAGAAATGGTGGGGGGTCTGCAGCATGGCCAGTTTCGCATCGCGCAGCATCCAGCCCATGGTCATCTGCAGAAAGCTGCGCGTGGGCACGTGGTCGCAGTCGAAGATGGCCACATAGGGCGAGTTTGTGGTCTTCAGCGCGGTGTTGATGTTGCCCGCCTTGGCATGCTTGTTGTCGGGGCGGGTCTTGTAGCCGATGCCCGCCTCGAAGGCGAACTGCTCAAACTCCTTGCGCCGCCCGTCGTCCAGAATGTAGACGTGCATCTTGTCGGCGGGCCAGTCCATGTTCAGCGCGCCCAGCGCGGTGTAGCGCAACACGTCCAGCGGTTCGTTATAGGTGGGAATCAGAACGTCCACGTGCGGCCATTCCTCCGGCGCGTCGGGCAGCGCCACCGGGGCGCGCCGCAGCGGCCAGATGGTCTGAAAGTATCCCAGGAAAAGAATGAAGAATGCATAGACCTCGGCCAGAATCAGGCAGAGGATGAAGAATGCGTCCAATGCGCCCCAATGATTGGCCGGGTCCTGAAAGAAGCGCACCGTCTGCGTGATGCGCCAGTACCCGTAGCGGAAGGTGCAGAACATGGACATCATCATCAGGGCGAGGGTGATGAGGTAGGAGTCGGAACTGCGCGCCAGGGCCAGGGACATCACCAGGGTCAGCAGCCCCAGAACCGTCTGTTGCGGCCAGGTAAGGGGCAGAACGGCCAGGAAATAGAAGACTACTGTCGCAGCCAGCAGGAAGAGCAGGCGGAGTAACCTGGTAAAGATATTCTCCCCCGCCCCAATATCCTGCCAAAGACCCGTTGCCGTCATCGTTCACTCCAGCGCACCCCGCGATAGCTGGAACTCGCGGGCGCAGAAAGGCCCTTCACCCACCCCGCAAGGCTGCCGAAATCTTCGGCCACGGTGGAGTTAGGCGCATAATCCATCACTGTCATGCCCTCGGCCAGCGCCTCGCTTACTGCGGGGGCGCGGCGCAGGGCAAAGGGGAGCAGGCGTTCGCCCAACTGCTCGCGCAGAACCTCGCGGACATCGAGATGCAGTGGAAGAGAGGGATCGAATTGATTGAGCACGTAGTAGGGCAGCACCGGCTTGCCGGCGGCACTGGCGTTGTGTTGGAAAAAGGCGTCGATGGAGCTGACGCTGACCACCGAGTTCATATCCGGAATCACCGGCACCAGAACCAGAGGGGCCATGCGCATCACCCGCCGCGTGGTGGCGCCGGAGGCGGTGGCCAGATCGATGATCACGCGGCTTGCGCCACGTGAATACTTGGCGATCTCCGCGGTCAGTGCCTCCTGGCCGGTTGTTTCCGGGCCCAGGGTCTCGGGATCGATGGCCACCATTTGAATGGGCGCATCGCCGCTGGCGCCGGGAGGGCTGAAGGTCCTCAGCAGGCCGGGACGCTGATCGCGAGCGCCGAAAAAGAAGGGCAGCAAGCCGAAGGCCGCAGTGTCCACCAGCAACACCCTCTCGCCGCGGGCTGAAAGGGCGCGGCCCAGTGTCGCCACCAGGCTGGTCTTGCCCACTCCGCCGGCCAGCGAAAAAACAGCCAGCGCGGGAGCGCGCGATGGCATGGGAGCCGGCACCGCCTCTTCAGATGCCTGGCTTCCCTCGAAAACACTTTTCAAGGCGAACCAGCGGGAGGTCATGCGATCGCGGGAGCCCTGTAGCGTATCCTCAGGAGCCTGCGGCAGCGAAGCATGGGGCGAGGGCGGGCTGGAAAAATCCCCGCGGTCTTGCGTCAGCCATGCCGGACGGCCGGCAGTCTCCCTGGGCTCGGGTGGAGCCCACGGGTAGCGCGGCTGCATGAAACTTTCCTCGCGCGCCGGCGTATATTGCGGCTGGCCCGGCGCCGGCTTATTGGCCTGAGGCGGAGGGTAATCCGGATTATCGAACTGCTGAGGCTGCTGCGGATAATACGGCTCGTCTGCAGGCGCAGGATACGCAGCGGGTTGAGCGGAAAAACGATCCGCCCGTGACTGCTGCCAGGCCTGTTGCTGCGCGGCCTGTTGCGCGGCCATTTCAGCCTGCCGGGCGGCGGCCTGCTCTGCGGCTTGCTGCGCGGCCAGTTGCGCGGCCTGCTGCGCAGCCAATCGGGCAGCTTGTTGCGCGGCTTCCTGCGCCGCTTGCTGGACGGCTAACTCCTGCTGGCGTGCTGCCGCTTGCGCAGCTAGCTCCACCTGGCGGGCCGCTTCCGCCGCACGCGCTACCACGGCCGCGCGCTGCGCTTCGGCTGCCGCCGCTG
The DNA here is from genome assembly GCA_963796085.1 of uncultured Acidobacteriaceae bacterium. Classification (GTDB taxonomy): domain Bacteria; phylum Acidobacteriota; class Terriglobia; order Terriglobales; family Acidobacteriaceae; genus Telmatobacter. The sequence goes on from CAWCKF010000014.1 coordinate 97,826, forward strand.
CCTCGGCCTCTTCGCGTACACGGCGGCGATCCGCATCGATAGCTTCCTGCACGCGCTGGCGCGCCTTCTCCCTGGTCTGCGCGCGCGAGGCGGAGAAATCCCGGTACTTCGCGCCATGCAGATTGGCCCACGAATAGAGAGTTGCTACGTCTTCAGGCGTCTCGTTCTGATCACTCAGAGCATTGCGATCTGCCATTGGTCACCTGTTGACCTTCCCCAACCAGAACCTGTCCTCTGGGTTTCCGTTACCGCCGCTGAGCCCTGATTCTCGCAATGCCGGGTCTGGCGCATGCAGGCGGAAGGTCTTCTTCCGGAATCCTAGCCGCATGCTATTGTCAGAACAATAACACTTGCACGGTTACCTTCCTACCACTTTCTTGCCATCCCGGAGCTTCAAATCGCTTCATTTTCATCGCTATACGAAGCATTGGAACTAACGTCACCTATTTCCGAAAAGTTAGGTTACTAAGGTACCTGCAGTTACGATTATCGAGGTGGGATATGGAGTCGTCTTGACCCCAGAAGTAGTTTTCTTGTTTCACTTTCAGAAGCTGGTGAAGCAGCCTTTCGCTTCCCTCAAGCCACCCTGCTTGGACGGTCTGAAGCAGGCCGGCACGGCTCCCGATGGAGCAGCCAAACTGCCTCTGTGGTAGTTTGTAAACAGCGGCCTTACGAGCTCGTAGCTCAGTTGGTAGAGCAACGCCCTTTTAAGGCGTGGGTCCTGGGTTCGATTCCCAGCGAGCTCACCACCCCTCCCGGCCGCATACCCTCCAGCTTCCGATTCCCTGCGCACAGCGATCAGTGCTCAGTTTTCAGTAAATCGCATTCCGTCGCGTTTGCTCGCCACGGGCTAGCTGTTCCTATTTCTTATTCCCTTTCCCCTCACGTCTCCCGCTATCCTAAAAGCTGGCCTCGCTCTCATGGACCTCTACGAGAAAATCCGCACTCTCCCCACCCAGCCCGGCGTTTACCTCTACAAGAACGCCGAGGGCGAGGTCATCTACGTGGGCAAGGCCAAGAACCTGCGCGCGCGCGTGCGCTCTTATCTTCTTGAAGCCGCGCAGGCCAACGCCAAGACCGGCTCGCTGATGCGCGAGGCCGTCGATCTCGACTACATTCTCGTCGCCAACGAGCACGAGGCCCTGGCTCTGGAAAACAACCTCATCAAGCAGCGCAAGCCGCGCTTCAACATCCTGCTGCGCGACGACAAAACCTACCCCTACGTCAAGCTCACCCTGGCCGACCGCTTCCCCAAGGTCTTCGTCACCCGCCGCCTGCGCAAGGACGGCGCCGCCTACTACGGCCCTTACTTTCCCGGCAACCTGGCCTACCGCATCGTGGAGCTCATCCATCGCAGCTTTCTCATTCCCAGTTGCAAAGTCGATCTCAGCCGCTACCATCCCCGCGCCTGCCTGCAGTACTACATTCACCGCTGCCTCGGCCCCTGCGTTGAAGGTCTCACCACGCCGGAACTTTACGCCCACGCCGTCCGCGACACGCAACTCTTCCTTGAAGGCCGCCACGCCGAACTGGAGCGCGCGCTTACCGCACGCATGACGGCCGCCGCAGAAGCCGAGCAGTTTGAAGCCGCGGCCCGACTGCGCGACCAGCTTTCCACCGTCCGCCAGCTCCAGGAGAAGCAGCGCATCGCCACCGCCGGGCAGGACGACGAAGCCGACGTCTTCGGCTATCACTATGAAGCCGGCTCGCTGGCCGTCAACCTCTTCCACGTCCGCGCCGGCAAGATCGTAGACCGCCGCGAGTTCTTCTGGGAAGACCTGCCGAATCTCCTAGAAGCTGCGGCGAACGAAGGCGACGCCGGCCCGCCAGAGACGATGGGTGCCCCATCCTTTCGCTCTCTTTGCGAAAGGGTGGGAGACCACGAACCCGCCAACCCCGAGTCCATCTTCCACGCCGGCCCGGTCTTCTCCGCCCTGCTCAAGCAGCTCTACATCGATCAGCAATACGTCCCGCGCAGCATCCTCGTGCCGGTCGACTTCGACGACCGCGAGGCCTTATCCGCGTTACTCACCGAGCGCACCGGCCATCGCATCGAGATCGCCGTCCCCCAGCGCGGCGAGAAGCGCTCGCTCGTCGATCTCGCCGGCCAGAACGCCAAACAGTCCTACACCCAGCGCTTCCGCGTCCTCGAGCCTTCGCGCAAAGCCATCCAGGAAGCCCTGGCCGACGCCCTCATGCTTCCCGAGCTGCCCCGCCGCATCGAGTGCTTCGACATCTCCCACATCCAGGGCGCTGAAACCGTAGCCTCACTGGTGGTCTGGGAAGACGGCAAGATGAACAAGCAGGCCTATCGCAAATTCAAGGTCATGACCGTCGCCGGCGTGGACGACTTCGCCTCCATGCGCGAAGTGGTCCACCGCCGCTACCGCCGATTGCTCGATCAGAACGGCGGAACCGATACTTTGAAAGGGCACGACTTAAGTCGTGCCGCAAAGACCGTAGAAAGGGAAGGGGCTTTAGCCCCTGAGGGCAAAGCCTCCAGGGAGCCCAAAACCCTCCCCTCGCTCATCCTCATCGACGGCGGCCTGGGCCAGCTCCACGCCGCCGCCGAAGCCCTCGAATCCCTGGGCCTCACCAGCCAGCCGCTGGCGTCGATCGCCAAGCGCGAAGAGGTCATCTACCTCTACGGCAACGAAGACGAGCCTATCGTGCTCGATCGCCGCTCGCCGGTCCTGCATCTCATCCAGCTCATCCGCGACGAGAGCCACCGCTTCGCCGTCGGCTATCATCGCCAGCGCCGCGCCATGCGCGACCGCGACTCCGAGCTCCTGAACATCCCCGGCGTAGGCCCCCAAACCCGCCAGCGCCTGCTCACCCACTTCGGCAGCCTGCGCGACATTCAGCAAGCCACCGCCGAATCTCTCGCCGCCGTAGTCTCCCGCAAAACCGCCGAAACCATCTGGCGGCATTTCCATGATCACCAGCAAGCCCTCAAATCCAACACAACTGGCTAACCAGAAGCCGAACGTATTCGGATTGCATTGCAAGGAATCGCAGAATAGACTTGCCATAAATGTCATTCACAGTTGTTCCGCTCCATAATATGAACCTCTCGCTGGATTCACCAATCGCATTTGGTGCGGGATTCATGTTGACTTCTGTGCCTGATTGGCTAAGAGAAGATGAATTCATGGTCAATCGACTCAGCGCCCGGGAGCGGGATTCTATTCTCGCTGCGAAACACGCTTTAGTCGCGGAATATGAAGCTTCGGCGATCGGCGAGCCGGATCCGGCAGACAAGCAATCTAGCATGTCGATTCAGGATTCCAAATCTGAATCCGCAATGCTTGGGAACCTGGCTCTATGGTTGGTCAGGCCCACGACAGCCTGCTTCACGACCATTTTTCACGCGCTTTCCCAAAGCACGTCTGGCATTCGCCACGACCCGCCCGTCATCTTGCGGACTGAAACCCGCCAGCCGCTCCTAGTACACCCTAACGATCTGTCGAATACAATCTCCACTGCCCAAGTGGATCAAGCGGCAGCATTGCATGCTACCCTGACGTCGATCCCTCGAAGGACTACTGTGTGGTCTGCAGTACGATCCTTCTGGGGGGCTCTAACGGTTGGCTCGGAAGATGTGCGCTTCTCGTTGTTTTGGATCGGACTTGAGGCACTGCTCGGGCCAGAAGGAAACACTGGAGAGGTGGCCTATAAGCTAGCGCAGAGGATCGCCTTCCTTACGTCCAAAGACCCGGCACAGGCAAAAGCAACGTTCCGTAATGCGAAGGAGTGCTATGGCACAAGGTCAAAGATCGTCCACGGAAGATGGACCAGTGGAAAGAGTATGCTCGCGCATACGGCAAACACCGAAACAATCGGTCGGAACGTGCTTTTGCGCATTCTCACTGACCCGACCCTTCTAGGAGAATTCTTGTCCAAGAAGAGAGACATCTATCTGGAAGAAATGGTCTTTTCCGGCTTATAGAAATGAAATACTGTTAGGGCGATTCAATATGGCTCTTATGACTACAAAGTGGGACCCCTCGGAGTACCTTGACAGCCCCGCGTCAATCGCCGCCTATCTCGAAGCCGCCTTCGAGGACGGCGATCCCTCTCTGATCGCAGCCGCACTCGGCGATATTGCGCGCGCCATGGGAATGACCCAGCTCGCCAACCAGGCCGGCGCAACACGCGAAGCTTTGTACAAAGCTCTTTCGCCCACCGGCGACCCCAGGCTCTCGACTTTTCTCGGCGTGATGAAGGCTCTCGGCATCAAGCTCACCCCTCACGCCGCCTGAGTCACGAAGCCGGCGAAGGCCCGCTTACGCTTTCCGTCTCGCAGCTTCCTCATAAACAGCGGCGTATTCCTTCGCCGGCCCTGCCCAACCATAATCCCGCGCCATGCCGTTCCGCATCAGCTTCGTCCAGCCATTCTTATCCTGGAAAGCCTCCAGCGCCCGGTCGATGGCCTCCAGCAGCCCCAGCGCATTCAACCCCTCGAACTTGAATCCCGTCCCCGTTCCCAGCCTGGGATTCCACTCCTCGACCGTGTCGTCGAGGCCCCCGGTGGCGCGCACAATAGGCACGGTCCCGTACCTGAGCGAATAAATCTGGCTCAGCCCGCAGGGCTCATAGCGCGACGGCATCAGAAACATATCCGCCCCGGCCTCGATCTTGTGGGCCAGCGCGTCGTCGTAACCGATCTTCACGGCCACCTGCCCCGGATTGCGGAAGGCCCAGCCGCGGAAAAACTTCTCGTAAACCGGCTCGCCCGTCCCCAGCGCCACCACGGCCACCTCCCGCTCCGTCAACTTGTCGGCAATCTCCGCCACAAAGTTGAAGCCCTTCTGCGTGACAAACCGCGAGACAATGCCGATGACCGGCATGGCCGGAGCCACCTTCTCCAGCCCGAAAGCATGCAGCAGATCGGCGCGGCACTGCTGCTTACCGGCCAGATCCGCAGCCGAGTAGTGTGCCGCCAGGTTGGGGTCCGTGGCCGGGTCCCAATGCGCATAGTCCACGCCGTTCAGAATCCCGCGCAGGTCCGCCGCGCGCTGCCGCAGGACGCTGTCCAGCTTGCAGCCGAACTCCGCGATCTGAATCTCCTCCGCATATTTGTGGCTCACCGTAGTCAATATGTCGGCATAAATCAGTCCGCCCTTGAGGAAGTTGAAGTTGTCGAACTGCTCAACCTTGTCCAAGGTGAAGAGGTCCCAGGGGAATAAGAGGCGCTCCGTCGTGACCGGCGGAAACCAGCCCTGGTAGCCGGCGTTGTGAATAGTCAGCACCACCCCCGCTCCGTTCAGCAGCGGATCAGAGGAATAGATCGTGCGCAGGTAAACCGGTATCAGCGCCGCCTGCCAATCGTGCACATGAAAGACCTGGGGGACGCCAAGCTGCTTGGCAGCCTCAAGCACCGCCCGGCAAAACAGGCCGAAGCGCTCCCAATTGTCGGGATAATCGCCTGTCTTGGTTCCGTAAAGCCCCTGCCGGTCAAAGAGCTCAGGACAATCCACAAAGTAGTACCGCACCCCGTTGCGCCTGCCCCCGTCCACGATGCCCACGAAGCGGTTGTAGTACTCGAAGGGAATGGTGATGGAGCGAATGGCGTAGGTGCATCCCTCGGGGAGGTGGGGCTGCACGGCCCGGTAGAGGGGCAGGTAAACCGTAACTTCGTGGCCCAGCTTCGCCAGCTCCGGAGGCAGCGCGCCCACCACATCGGCCAGCCCGCCGGTCTTGGCAAAGGGAAGACATTCCGAGGCTGCAAAGACAATCTGCATGAAGAAATCTCCCCGGCCGGCAGCGGCTTGCCGCCATGGAACTAATCAAGCCGCGCCAGCACGTTGCGAAGCCGCAACAGGACCCACGCCAATGCGGCCAGTCCCGCGCCCCACATCGCGAAGGCTACATTCACCACCCACCCAGGCGCCACGCCAACGCGTTTCAGCAGGAAGGGCAGAAAATTCCACGTGTCGATGTGAACGTAGTCCCATGGGTCCTCGTTCATGGCATTGGTGCCCAGGCCCCAGGCGTCCATCTTCCCCAGCGCGAACGCCACCACGTTCTCCAGGCGCAGGGGAACCACGAAAGTGGGGTGGTCGAGTATTTCCATCTGGTAGATCTCCAGCGATAGCCAGAAGGCGACCGATGCGGCCTGGATCACCGCGCTGAGGGCAACCAGCGCCACTCCCACACTCCAAACCAGCTTACCTGCTTCCCTGCGATAACGCAGCAACAGAGGAACAGCCAGCAGAACCGCCAGTTCGACGGAGGTTGATACGTAGCGGTCGCCCCAGGCGGAGTCGCCGCTCCAAATGGTATATCTGGCGTAGAAACTGATGTACGCCAGCAGCAGCAGAAAGCAGGTGATTACATACGCCTTGACCTCCGGGCTGAACTTTTTCCACGCCACCACGCACAGCAGAATCATCAGGATCAGCAGCGGATCGAAGAGAAAGATCGACTTTTCCGGCGCCAAGAGCGCTCCCAAGAAGCCCACATGGAAAGGCGTCTCGAAGGGATAATTGGCGGGCAACGTCGGATCCCATTGCCTGAATTCATTTGCCGTCACGCTCACGTAGGTGTTGAAGAACGACCCGAAGCGGTAGAACTGATAAACGCGGTCCAACAGCCCGAAGATCAGATAGACCGGCAGAGCGATCGCCATGTAGCCGCGGCACCGCTCCCAAAGCGCCCGGCCGCGAACTCCTTCCAGCCACAGCGCCAGCAGCACGAAAACGCCTCCCGCCAGCAGGTCCATGCCGGTGGTCAGGCGGGTGAGCAGATTCAGCCCCAAGGCACCCGAGCCAATCAGCAGTGCGCGGCGGCTGCCGTTGCGCAGCCACTCATATTGATAGGAGAACCCGGTGAGCGTCAGCAGGCATATGTAGTTGTTCTCCATCAGATTCTGCGTGTAATGGAGGTGGGTGGTGAGCAGCAGCAGAGCCAGCACGCCGGCGACCGCCTGTTTCACCCCGAAGTTCAACTGCCTCAGGAAGCGGAAGCAAATCAGTGCGGTGAGCACGCAGAGTAGGATATTGGTGCTGTAACTGACGATGATGTTGCGCACCGTGGGGTCATTCCCTCTGTACTCATCGAAAACCGGAAGCCGCTCCGCGAAGGTTGCAACCACATCCGCGGGCAGCATCAGCAGCGATTGCCCGATGCCATACCAACTCTGCAGCTTGCCTCCGCGGCCGTGCACGCCAAAGTCAGGATATTCATTGGGGAAGACCGGCGGCTCCGAGGTCCAGAAGGCATGCGCGGATTGCTCCCGATGCTGCGTGTCCGCCGTGCCCAGCTCTCCGGATTGCACTGTGAATGCGATCAGCCCCGCTGCCAGGGCGAGGAGGAAGAGCGGATTGCGAAAGCAGTTGCGTACAGCCACGATCACCATCTGCATTTACGCATAACGAAAATTCCCCGCATACCTGGGTCGTTCCTGATTCTACGCGGAATCTTCTCCAGCTTCATCTACCATCAAAGAAGCCCATGCCCGCCAAACCCAAGCTCGGCCAGAACTTCCTCAACGATGCGCAAGCCATCGAGCGCATCGCGGCCGCGCTGGGAGATTTATCCGGCCGCACGGTAGTCGAGATCGGCCCCGGCGCCGGCGCCATTACCGGAGCGCTGGCCGCCCGCGCCGCCCAAGTGCTGGCCGTCGAGCTGGACCCTGGTCTTGCCGCCCATCTGCGCGCCCAGTTTCCTTCGGATCGCGTCACCGTCCTCCAGCAGGACGTGCTCAACTTCGACTTCGCAGCAGTCTCAGCAACCCTCGGCCAGCGCCTCTTCGTCTTCGGCAACCTGCCCTACGGCATCACCTCGCAAATCCTGCTCAAGCTGGCAGCCAGCCACGCCGCGCTCGACCGCGCCGTCCTCATGGTGCAGCGGGAAGTGGCCGATCGCATCACCGCCCGGCCCGGCTCGCGCCATTACGGCCTGCTCTCCGTCACCGTGCAAATGTACGGCCCGGCAGATAAGCTGTTCACGCTGCCGCCGGAATCCTTCTCGCCGCCGCCCGACGTGCATTCCACGGTCTTCCGCTGGCGCTTTGCCCCGCGCTTTGCGGAACTCGGCCTTGAAGAAGCTGGTTTCCTCGCCTTGGTCCGAAAAGCCTTCGCGCAAAAACGCAAAACCCTCTTGAACAATCTTCGCGCCGCCGGCTTTTCCCCCGCCGCCGCAGCCGCCGCGCTGGCCCACGCCGCAATCGATCCCCGGGCCCGCGCTGAAGCTCTGCCCGTCGAAGCATTGGCCGCCCTCTGGCACAGCCTCAAAACAGAAAGGGCCGCTTCGTCCGGCGAAGCAGCCCCTCCATTTGAATCATCTTCCCATTAGCGGTGCGATCCCCCGCCGCCACTACTGCCGCCGCCTCCGCCACCGCCGTGGTAGCCGCCACCGCCTCCGCCACCGCCACCGCCGTGGTAGCCGCCACCGCCACCACCACCGGAATATCCGCCGCCCGAGGCATGACTGCCCCCTGACCCGCCGCCCGAATAACCATGGCTCCCCGACGATGTTGAATGTTGGCTGCCGCTGCTGCCCCCGCTGCTGTAACTCCTTGGCGCCGGAGAACTGCTCGTCCGGCTGCCGCTGTAAACGGACCCGGCGCTATATCCTGATCCGCCACCTATCCTCGGTTCCTGACCGGTTACCGTATAGCCCGGCGCCGGGCGAGTCACAAATCCCGAGGCCGAGCGGTCATACTGCGGCCGCGGGCTCAGTGGACGCAGAGCCTGCACCGTGTGCCCGGCAATCTCCACCGGAGTGTTCCTGTTGCGCGCCGGCAGTGCGGTCGACCCGGCCGAGGGACGCCGGTTCACGGCGATCAACCCCGGCGTGCCTCCGCCACTGGCCTGATTCCGCCCGCCGGGTGGATGCCGATACGGGGTCTTCGGTGGACGATAGCCGCCAAAGCCCATGCCGATGTTGGGACCGCCATAATGGCCCCTCCTCCACCAGGGCGAACAACCACCCAGCCCCGGCGCCCAGCCCCAGCCGAAACTGTTGTAATAGTTCCACTCTCCACACTGGAACGGCAGATAACCCCACCCATAGCCCGATATCCAGTCGTAGCCAAACTGCGGCATCCACATCCAGTACCCGTTTCCGTAGGGGTCCCACTCCGGATTGGAGGCATCGTACGGCGACCAGATATATCCCTGGTCCGGCACCTCGTACCAGTTGCCGTTGGCGTCCAGGTCGCTCCACGCAGGATTGCTGCTTTCCGCAAAGCCGCTCGTCGCCCCGGTCCCTGCCGCGGACTCGGCCGCCAGCGCCTGGTCGCGATCAGAGTTCCACGCATCCCAGGAGTCCGGCTCGATGGATTCAGCCAGGCTATAGCGGCCAGGATCGCTGCCGCTCATCGCCACGCTCTCGCCGCCGTGCAGGTCCAGCGTCAACACTCCACCGCGCTCCACGTGCGCGTTCCCTGAGAAAACCGCCAGCTCGCCTGGCGGGTTGTCGAGATCGATCCGCAGCACGGTAGAACCGCTGGTCGTCACCACGCTGTCGGCAAATTTAATTCGAATCTGCCCGATCTGGCCTCCGCCCGGCAATTCAAAGTAGCCCAGACCGCTTTCCAGCGTAATCTGTGTGTCGCTGCTCCCACCCTGCCCGCGCAAGACCGTCAGTTCCAGAGCGCTGTTGGGCGAAATTCGCGCCACGCTGCCGTCTTCAAACTGAACTTCCGCCCGCCCATCGTCCGCGGTCGTCAACAAGGTGCCCTCAAACAGCGGTGTATTGGCCACCGCCTGCTCGGCAAGAACCTGGTTACCCTGCGCCACCTGCACCTTCCCATCCACGCTGCTCAGCCGCACCGCCCGCGCCGGCTGCGCCGCATCTTCCGACCACAGAACCGGCGCCGGCAATACAGCTCCCAGGGCAAGCGCCGCCAGCCCCAGCAACCCGGCGCCCAACCCGTGTGCAGCCAACCTGCTGCGATTCCCGCTTCGATTTTCAATGCGCTTCATGGTATTCACCTTCCCAACGCACCTGCCGCCGGACATAATCCACACCTATTGTATTCCTGCACTCTTTTGGACACCTTCGCGCCCGGAAAAGTCTCGTCAAAACCCGGCCGGAAAGAGGATTATTTATCCCTATTCCCGTTTCGCTATTCCCTGCTCTTGCAGAATTTGCGTCTGCGCCGTATGAATGTGGCAGATGGCGATGGCCAAGGCATCGGCAGCGTCGGCAGGCTGCGGGAGCTCGCTCAGGTTCAGGAGCCGCGCCACCATGAACTGGACCTGTTCTTTTTGGGCCAGCCCGTAGCCCACCACGCTGGACTTGATCTTGAGCGGCGCATACTCGGCCACGGGCAGCTTTTGCAAGGCCGCCGCCAGCAGCGCCACGCCCCGCACCTGTCCCAGCTTCAGCGCTGACTTGGCATTTACTGAGTAGAAGACTTCTTCGATGGCCACCGCGTCAGGATGCCAGCGCTCCATCTCCGCGGTCAGTTCCTGAAACACCTGCTCCAGCCGCTGGGGCGTGGATTTGCTCCTGGCCATCCGGATCGCTCCCATGGCCTTCAACACCAGCCGGGGCTGCCGTCCGGCATCGTCCGACTCCACGACGCCAAATCCCGTTACCTCGGTTCCGCAATCGATCCCGAAGACCCGCATCGGCTGTCAGTTTACTCCAGTGGACCGCGCCGCCTGCCGCCGGCCGGATGCCTCCGCAATCTGCCGCTTTTCGGCCTCGCTCAGCTTGGCCAGCAGCCCCCTGGGGAACGGCCTGCACGCGCAGTTTCTGGTGTGCTCCAGATGCCACTTAATCCGCTGTTTCTCCGTCGCCCCGCTTGGCATCGCGTGCTGCTTGTGCCATTCCCGGTTCATCGTTCCTCCTGGGCCGCGCCGCCCCATTCTTTACACCACAGCATAGCTGGCCCCAACGCAACAGCGGCCTGAGCGTTTTCGCCCAGGCCGCTGCCGGTGAACTGTTGGGATTGGACTGGAGGCCTTCGCGCATCCGCGAGTGCCAGAGCCGTTGGCGGAACAACCCTCCGCCGGGTCTTATCTGGGGCTGGGGCGCTAGGGCCTCAGGCCTCAGTCACCTCACGTATCAAACTACTGAAATAATCACTTTGCATCGTCTGGATCACCCTCCTTTCCCGTGTACCGCTAAACTAACCTGTCGGCCCCGGCGCGTCAAGTGGAGTCTTTGCCGGCATCAAAACCATCACCTGCTGCTATTCCCTGCCGGGGTCCCCGGCGAGCGACGGGTACCCTTTGGGCGGCTCGCTGGGGTGGCTCTTCCCTGCCCTCACCAGCTATGCAGCCACTCCTCATCCCGCCCGATGCGCACCGGCGCATGAAACAGCTCGCTCAGCCTGGCCTCGGTCAGCAATTCTTCCCGCGGTCCATCGCCCACGATGCGCCCGCCGCGCATCAGAATCATGCGCTCGATCTCAGGCAGAATGTCGCCCAGGTGATGGGTGACCAGCACCAGCCCTGTGCCCTCGCGGGCCAGCCTGCGCAGGGTCTCGCGCAGCTCCGCGTTGCGCCGCCAGGTCCAGCGCATTGGAGGGCTCGTCCAGCAGCAGTTGCCTGGGCCGGTGCACCAGCGCCCGCGCAATCAGAATGCGCCGCTTCTCCCCCGCCGACATCTCGCCCACCAGCTGCCCGGCCAGATGCCTGGCCTCCATCCGCTCCAGCGCCTCCACGGCCCGCTCGCGCATCTCGCCGGTCACATGCAGATTGGGCCACAGCGTGGAGGCCGAAAAGAAGCCCGCGATCACCGCATCCAGGCCCGTGGTTACGGCGGTGCGCTCCCCCGGCAACTCGCGCCAGCGCCACCACCCCGAAGTGCCTGCGCAACTCGGTCAGGTCCCAGCGCTCGCGGCCAAAAATCCTCACCACCATCCCCGGCCGGACGATGGGATAAATCTGGCAGGTCATGGCCAGAATCAGCGTCGACTTCCCGCACCCGTTCGGCCCCAGGATGGCCACATGCTCTCCGGCGCGGATAGTCAGGTTCACGTCATGCAGCACCACCCGCTCCCCGCGCGCTACATTCACGTGCCGCAGTTCAAGAAACTCGCTTCGCTCCGCCCACTTTGCCGCCTCCGCGCCGCTCTCCGTCATCCTACCCCCAACCTGCTAGATTAAATCCAATCAAGATATGAGCGACGCCTCCCAATTCCTGCTTCCCCGCGGCTTCCGCTTTGGCGCATGCAAAGCCGGCCTCAAGAAGAGCGGCCGCACTGACTTCGCTCTCATCGTGGCCGATGCCCCGGCCAGCGCCGCCGCCGCCTACACCGCCAACCGCGTCACCGCCGCCCCGTTAATTGTGGACAAGGAACACCTGCGCGCCAGCGGCGGTAAGGTGCGCGTAGTCGCCATCAACGCCGGTAACGCCAACTGCGCCGCGGGCCAAGCCGGCCTGGCCGCCGCCCGCGCCACCTGCGCCGCTTGCGCCCAGCTCTTCGCCTGCCCGCCCGAGCAGGTCTTTCCCTCCTCCACCGGCATCATCGGCGTCCCGCTGCCGGCAGAAAAACTAATCGCCGTCCTGCCCGCCCTCGTCTGCTCGCTGGGCTCTGAGTTCGATCACTTCCAGCAGGTTGCCCAGGCCATCCTCACCACCGACACCGATGAGAAAACCGCCTTCGCCCGCCTGGATATCGAAGGCAAGGAAGTTCGCATCGCCGCCCTCTGCAAAGGCGCGGGCATGATTTACCCTCAGCTGGTTCCTCACGCCACCATGCTGGTCTACGTGCTCACCGACGCCGCAGGTCGAACCTTCCCTTCTCGACAGCTACCTGAGCCAGGCCATCGAAGTCAGCTTCAACCGCATCTCGGTGGACGGCGATACCTCCACCAACGACACCGTGCTTCTGCTGGCCTCCGGGGCCGGTGGCGTGGTCGTCGGCCCCCATAACGCCGATTTCGCCGCCGCCCTGACCCAGGTCTGCACCTCGCTCGCCCGCCAGGTCGTCGCCGATGGCGAGGGCGTCACTCATGTTGTCGAGTTGCACATCGAAGGAGCGGCGACAGACGCGGATGCGCTCAGGATAGCCAAAGCCATCGCCCATTCCCCGCTGGTTAAGACCGCATGGGCCGGCAGCGATCCCAACTGGGGACGCCTCATCGCCGCCATCGGCTACTCCGGCGCGCAGATCGACCCCGAACGCATCGACATTGACTTCGGCGATCTGCCCGTCTGCCGCAATGGCGGCCGCGCCGCGGAGTATGACGAGGCCGCCGCCCACGCTTACATTACCCAGCCCGAGTTTTCCATCGCCATCCAACTTCACCAGGGTTCAGGCTCGTGCGTCTTCTGGACGACTGACCTGACTGTCGAATACATCCACATTAATGCGGATTATTCCAGCTAGCGTGGAAATTCGGCTCACTGGCTAACTGCGAGCCGGTCGATATCTACGCTGCCTTCCCCTCGATAACTGAACTCAATGGAGTTATCGCCTTTATTCAGATCGACGGGAACTCTCGCGGACCCATAACCTGCTTTCGGCAGCTTGAAATCCGCCGGCTGGCCTTCGTTCACCCGCATTTGCACAGTCTTGTCTTCATAAATACTGTTGACGTAAACAAGATTCAACCAATACCGGCCGGATCTCGGCACGTCAATGTGCGTGAAAGCAAGGGGAGTGCCCGCGGAACCGTTGCCCGCGCCGCGCAACGACACCGCATAGCCCCGGCTGCAATCGGGGCAAACAATCAGCTCCGCCTCCCCTCCGCGAATATTTCCCGGCCATTCAGCTTCGTAGGTTGCGCCTTTAGTCCAGTAGAATTCTCCGCTGACCTTCAGCAGAACGGAACCATGCGCGGGAAGCCGCGTCCTATAGCCGCCGGGAAATGCGCCCAGCTCCTTGTGTGCCCATAAATCGCGCACTTGAACCTTGCCGTTCAGCCCCACTTCGCTCCATTGCACAGCAGCCTCCGCCGGCGCCGCAGTCAGATTCAGCAGTAACACAGCGTTCACGCCGCTGCCCACGCTGCCTAGGGGTTTCATCCACACCTCAATGCCGTGGCCGTATTCCTTTACCTTTGTAGCTCCTGCGCCCAGCGGGTCCTGGTCGATGGCGATGGCTTCGGAGTTGGTATAGATATTGCGAACTGCATCGGTCATGGCGGTCAGATCGTTGCCGGCCCACAGCGGCGCGGCGGAGATCGCCCACATGGAAAAATGACTCTGCGCCTCGGCAGGAGTCAGTCCCTGGTTGCCTACCTCGATCATGTCGGGGTCGTTCCAACTGTCAGGAGCGCTGAAGACTGCATGGGCGGCATTCGATTCAAAATTCTTCACCACGCTCGCCCACTCCACATGGTTTTGTTGACCGCTGATATCGTCGTCCGTCCTCCATAACTGGGCTTTGCCCTGCGCCCATGTCCACGGCCTTTCGCTGCCCTGGGAGCAGATATAGAAGACCATCGGACGGCCGGTTTTTTGGATAGCCGCGGCCATGCGTTCATAAATCTCCCGCCCAGTCACGCCCTCGGGACGATTGCAGTAATCCATTTCAATGAAATCCATGCCCCATGCGGCAAAGGTAGCGGCATCCTGTTCTTCGTGCTGATAACTGCCTTGATAAGGCTTGCCGGCGCAGGTATTGGCTCCGATGTCGGTATAAGTACCGGCCTTGAGCCCGCGCGAATGGACGTAATCGACAAGATCTTTCATCCCATGCGGAAACCGCTTGGCGTCCACAATCAGCGAACCATCAGCATGGCGTCCCCGAGTGAGGCACTCCTGGATCAGCACATAGCGGTACCCCAGATCGCGCATGCCGCTCGATACCAGCGCATCTGCCTGGTCGCGGATGGACTGATCGGTATAGTCGCAGAAGTAGTGGTTCCAGCTTGCCCACCCCATGGGCGGCGTGGGAGCCAGGCCTGGTTGGAAAGCTGCCGCCGCTTGAGAGAAGGCCGGCCGGCAATTCGCAACCAGGAGAAAAAGCAAGGCAATTGCTCCGCATAAGTATGAATTCGCTCTGATTTTCATAAAGTTCATCATAGACCGAATCCCGGCTTTCTTTCAGGTCTTGCCCCACGCCGGGCTGTGCTAAGGTTCAAACGTGAAAGCTGAAAGAAAATCAATGGGCGAAGGTGTTTCCCCAGCTCTCTCCGCCGCGGCGAACAAGAAATTGGGCGACCAAACAAGACGGCTGTTGCCGGGGCTAAAGGTAGGGGATGGGTATATTCGGCATCCCTTCGATCTGGAGTTTGGAACCAGGACCAGCGGGCTGATTGCCGGACGGCACCTCAGGAGCGGGCACCCCAATGACCGGCATAATACGGCGTATTACGGCGTCGCGCCATCGGTGTTGCAGGGACTGGTGGTGCGCTGGCGGCGGATCCGGCCGGCAGCACCGATCGATGAGTATACCTTTGTGGATCTAGGCGCGGGAATGGGGCGGGCGGTGCTACTGGCTTCGGAGTATCCTTTTCGGGCGGCAGTGGGAGTGGGTTGAATCCCACGCTGGCGCGGATTGCACGCAGGAACGCTGCGCTGTGGCGGGCGGCGGGCCGGGCGCTGGCGCCGATGAGGATTGTGCGCCGGGATGCGGTGGAGTTCCGGTTTCCGGAGGGACCGTGCGTGGCTTTTCTCTTCAATCCCTTCAGCGCGCCGGTGATGCGGCGGCTGCTGGGAGCGCTGGCCAGGAACTTTGCCGGACGGGCGGGGCAACTGGAGATTCTGTATGCCAACAACGAGCAGGAGAAGGTGCTGGAGCGGCAGGCGGGGTTTGCGCGGCTCTTTCACGGCCAGGTG
>CAWCKF010000015.1:0-14819 GCA_963796085.1 uncultured Acidobacteriaceae bacterium
TAAATTACACGAGTGGCTACACTATTGGAACTGCATTCATAACCGCGACTGCCACTGGGTTCTCCTCCGGGGTCGCGACGGTGGGCGTGGTAGGATCCCCGCCCTTCCAGTTGAGGGTCAGCGCCCAACCTAACGAAGTCGTGACATCTAGCGGAGGAAGGGTTGTAATCTGACTCGAGGACCCAAATGGTGATCCCGCTCGAGCGTCCTCAAAAGTCGCCATTACTGTTACATCCTCCAACCTCACCATAGCTTCCATGACCCAACAAAAAGTGACAATTGCGGCCGGGCGGATCTCCGCTATAGCGAACTTCACCACAACGAAGATTCAGGGGACCTCGACGATAACCGCCTCGGCGCAAGGGCTGATCTCTGGTTTTGACACCGTCCGAAATTCTGCGCCCGTACACGGTCCTGCAGGTCTCAAGATATTTGTCGCACCGAGCCCCGTACTAGCAGACAACTCGAATTATGGCGCCGTAATAGTCTCGATAGTGAATTCCTCCGGGGCGCCCGAGGTGGCATCCGTGAACAACGTCGTGAACCTCAGCAGAGGTGATTGAGGAGATCGCAAAGGAAGTTGTGGCCCGGCTTCGTGTGCAGTTGCAACAGCCGGCTTCGTCCGCCGCTTCCGCCGTGAGCGGAGCCACTGCGCGCGACGGGGTGTTCGCGACCGTGGACGAAGCCGTCAACGCGGCCTACGAGGCGCAGAAGCGCGTAGAAGCCATGAGCCTGGAGGAGCGCGGGCGCATGATCGAGATCATCTGCCGCATCTGCGAAGAGCGCCGCGAGGAACTGGGCCGCATGGAGCTGGAAGAGACCAAAGTCGGCCGCTTGGACCACAAGATCCAGAAGCTGATGAATATGCGTCTTGTGCTCGGGGTTGAAGCCATGCGCAGCGATGCCCGCAGCGATCCCACCGGCTTGTGCATCATCGAGCGCGCGCCCTGGGGCGTGATCGGCATGATGCTGCCCGTCACTCACTCGGTGCCCACTATGGTCTCCAACGCCATCAACATTCTTGCTGCCGGCAACACCGCGATATTCGGGCCGCATCCATCGGGAGCCAGGGTGGCGCAATACGCTTTGCAACTGTTCAACCGCGAGATCGAGCGCGAGTGCGGCGTGCGCAACGTGCTGACCACCGTCCGCGAGCCCAGCATCGAAGCCGTCGAGCAGATATTCCATCACCCCAAGGTCGCACTGCTGTGCGTGACCGGAGGCCCCGCCGTGGCGGCGGCGGCGAGCAAGTCAGGCAAACGCGTGATTGCGGCGGGGCCGGGCAATCCGCCGGTGGTGGTAGACGAGACCGCCGATCTGGAGCGCGCCGCGAAGTGCATCATCGAGGGCGCCGCGTTCGATAACAACCTGCTCTGCATCGGCGAAAAGGAGATTTTTGTCGTTGCATCGGTTGCCAATGCCTTCAAGGATGCGATGCGCCGGGCCGGGAGCATGGGAGCTGGATGCGGCGGCCATCGAAAGGCTTACGCAGGCCGCGTTTACCTTTGAGGGCGGCGGCAAGGGCTGCGGACGGGCGCACGTGAAGAAGGAATTTGTAGGCAAAGACGTGGCGGTGCTGGCGGCGGCGGCGGGCGTGCGCGTGCCCGCAAACACGCAGCTCCTGTTTGGAGAAACGAACGAAGATCATCCCTTCGTGGTGGAAGAACAGATGATGCCCTTCATCCCCATGGTGCGGGTGAAGGATGTGGACGCGGGCATCGCGGCGGCGGTGAAGGCCGAGCACGGCTACCGGCACACGGCCATCATTCACACGCAAAGCGTGGAGACCGCTACGCGCATGGCGCGCGCCATGAATACTACCCTGTTCATCCACAACGCCGCATCGCCGGCCTCGCTGGGCGTTGGCGGCCCGGGATATTTCAGCCACAGCATCGCGACGCCCACCGGCGAGGGCGTCACTACGCCACTCACATTTACGCGGGAGCGGCAGATGGTCATCGGCAACGCATTGCGGATCATATAACCATGTTTCTGGCGCGCATTGAGGGCACGGTAGTTCCGGCAGTGAAGCATCCGACCATGGACGGCTGCCGGTTCCTGGTCGCGCAACGGATTGAAGCCGACGGCAGCGCGGGATTGGAACCGTTGGTGGTGGTGGACTGGCTGGGCGCGGGAAACGGTTCCCTGGTCATGGTCTCCACCGACGGCGACATTGCCCGGGAGAGACTTGGCAACACCACGCCGGTGCGCATGGTGGTGGTGGGAATTGTGGAACAGGTACAGAGGCGCGAAAGCGCCAGGCGGGAGTAGCGCATGAGACTGGGCATCGTACGCGGGCATGTGACTCTCAACCTGGCCGTGCAGGCATTTCGCGGCCAAACACTGGTGGTGTTGGAGCCGGTGACGATGGAGAACCTGCGTGCCGGGAATGGATTGGGTGGAGGCAAGTCCCTGGTCGCCATCGATGCGCTGGGCGCCGCCGAAGGGCAGATGGTGGCGTTTACCGAAGGCCGCGAAGCATCCAATCCATTCTGGCCTGATGCCGTGGCAGTGGATGCGTATTGTTCCCTGATCGTCGATTCCATCAGCATGGAGCCGCAGGCAGTTTAGATGAGGATCTGAGGTGCGGAAGTGAAGAACGAAGCAAAAAGCGTGGATATTTCCGGTCAGAGGGTAGTGACGATGCGCGATGCCCAGAGCGCCCTGGCGGCGGGCGCCAGCCGCGTGCTTATCGGAGAGAACTGCGTGGTGACGCCTTCGGCCCGCGACTTCCTGACGCAGCACAATATCGCTCTGGCGGCCAATGGGAAAGGAAAGGCCGCGGCCACTGCCGCTTACCGGGAATCTACAACGGCGCCGGGATCAAGCGAGAAAGACGGCAACCGCGGAGCGGCCAGTGCGCGGCTGTTTTATACGCCTGAAGCCGAAGCCATCAAGAAGGAGATTTGCGCCGTGGGGCGTAAGCTCTGGATGCGCCAATTTGTAGACGGCAACGGAGGCAATATTTCCTACCGCATCGGCCCCAACGAAGTCATCTGCACCCCGACCCTGGTGAGCAAGTACGACCTGACGCCGGAAGACCTGAGCATGGTTGATCTGGAAGGGAATCAGATTGCGGGCACCAAGGCGCGCACCAGCGAGATCCTGCTGCATCTTGAAGTCTACAAAGCGGTGCCGGAGGCGAAGGCCGCTCTCCACTGCCATCCCCCGCATGCCACCGCCTACGCCATCACCGGGCGCGTGCCTCCCAACCTGGTCATCCCCGAGTTTGAAGTGTTCATTGGCAAGGTGGCCATATCGCCCTATGAAACGCCGGGCACGGCTGCGTTTGCCCAGACCGTGCTGCCATTCGTCAGGGAACATAACACGGTGCTTCTGTCCAATCACGGGATTATCTGCTGGGCGGATACGGTAACCCACGCCGAGTGGTACGCCGAAGTGCTGGAGACCTACTGCTGGACGCTGATGCTGGCCGCGCAACTGGGCGCTCCCATCTCCTATATTTCGGAGCAGCAGGGCGCCGACCTGCTGGCTATCAAGAAGCGCCTGGGGCTGCCCGACGTTCGCTTCGACACTTCAAGGATGAAAGAGTGCCAACTCTCCGATCTGGAGGTGCCAGACTCCATCGCGCTGGTTCCTACGCCCTGCGATGGCAGCACCGGCAAACCCGCGGAGATGGATCTGGAAATGCTAGTGAAATCGGTCACGGATGCGGTGATGGAAACAATCGGCGCCAGGTGAAAGTACTTCGGCACGATGCGGAAAAACGCCGTAAACAAGATGAAAGCTACCGAACGGCAACTTAGAATTCGCCAGATGCTGGAGTCCAGGGACTTCCTGGACCTGGAGACTCTGTGCCGCGAGTTGGACGCTTCAGAGTCCAGTGTCCGCCGCGACCTGGACATCCTGGAAAATGAGAAGGTGCTGAAGCGCGTTTATGGGGGCGCAGTTCCCGTGCAGCCTCCGGCGAACGATGCCTTCGACTTTGCGGAGGAGAGCGCGCGGTTCAGCGACGAAAAGGGCCGCATTGCGCGGCTCGCGGCAGGACTGATCGAAGATGGCCAGACGGTGATTCTGGATGGCGGCTCGACGGTTGCCGCCGTAGCCAGGGAGTTGGCCGCCAAGTCTCTGCACATCGTTACCAATTCGCTGCCCATTGCCGAAGGGCTGGAATCGGTTCGCAACATCGAGCTGACTTTGACCGGAGGGTATCTCGATCCGCGCCGGCGCGTCATGCTGGGGCCTTTCTGCGAGCAGATGTTGAGCGCCATTCGCGCCGATGCGGTGATCATGGGGATCGGCGGCATCTCCGAAGCCGGATTCAGCAATAACAATACGCTGGTAGTGGGCTCAGAGAAGAAGATGGTGGAGATTGCCGGCAAAGTAATTATCGTTGCCGATCGCAGCAAGTTTGGCCGCGGGGGAATGTTTCCGGTGGCCCCGTTGGAGGCCGCCGATATCGTGGTTTCCGACCGGGAGCTTGCGCCGGAATATGTGGACCTACTGCGCCGCCATGGCATTGAGGTGCTTCTGGCATAGCGCACACGTCGCTGTCTTGGTGGTAAGTTATTCATAGTGCATAGGTTACACTATGCGGTGGTCAACGGGAAGCATGCTTGAAGTGACAGTTATTATGGAAAGGTCTGGGTGAGTATTTCCTATTAGAACTATACCTCTATCGAAACCATGCCTAATCAGAACACGCTGGTAATCGCTAACCAGCACCTCGGTACTTGTACTTCTGCAAAAAACTATTTACCTCCCCACCTCCCATGCTATTGTGTAATGAGTTTAAGTACGTGCTCACATTTGGATATATGAGGAGCAGGAAAGCACTAACCTGCATTTGGAAGCTTACAAATTTTGTTACGCTGACTTCACTTGCCCCCTATAAGACAGTGCAGCAAAACAGCCTACCCAAGTGAGGATGGCGAAGCCTTGCCTGAAATTAGCGCATTCATGCATGAAATACCGCCTTCCGAAGCAGCAAAGACGGCAGCGGGCCCGCATACGCTCCGTTGCCCTTGCCGAGGGTGATGGAGAGGGACGTCAAAGAAAGACGAGCTGACGCCAAAGAAGGACAGCGTCGGGGTAGTTTTCACCATGGACATTATTATGCCGAAGATGGCCGTTGAAGTTGGCTGCAAAAAGCAGGAGCCACTGGCTTGCGGAGCACTCATATATGTCTAAAGCCTCGAGTCATAATTCAGCGGTCGCATGGGAGGAGGGGCACATGCCAGAAACGAACGGCCCGAGACGGCGTGGAGCAGGTGTGCGCATACTCTCAACCGCCACGGACCTCTTTGCACGATTCGGGTATAACGGCGTCAGCACCAGGGACATTGCTTCCGCGGCTCAGGTGAATGAGGTCACCGTCTACCGGCATTATCCACGCAAGCACGACCTCTATGTCGCAGTGCTTGAATCGGAGTTGCAGCAGGTTTATTTCCGCGGCGATTTGCTGGCCAGGATCGCTGAAGCTTCCGATGGGCGAACGGCCTTGACGCGCACGTTTGAGCTGCTCGCCAAAACCCTGATGCACAAGCCGGAGATACTGCGGCTCCTGCAATACAGCGCCCTTGACCTCAATGAGAACTTCGACCCCCTGGTGCGCAGGCATCTTGGCGAACTGGTGGAGGTGCTGGCCCGCTATCTTGAGCCGTGGGTCAAGAGGGGCGAATTGCAGTGCAACAATGCCAAAACCGTTATTCTCACGCTGATCGGAATTGTGATCAGCCATAATTCCTTGCAGCGGGTTTTCACGGGCGAAAGGCTGAGCCCAGACCGCATGTTTGAAGCTTATGCGGGGTTTACAATACTGGAACGGGCTGCGCCGGAGGAACCTGCAATCCAGCCGCCCCTTGACCCGGCCTCACTCGCCATCAGCGCGGAGTGAGCGCCGCTGATTTGTCCGGCAACTTTTGCCGTGCAGCAAAGCAAGCAATTGCCTGTGCAGAGCATCACATGAGTACAAATCGGATCCGAAGCCAGGAGAAACATATGTCGTACTTATCACTTTCTACTCGACGCTATAGCGTTAAACAAATCCGGCATTACCTTGTGGCATATCTATTGGACTGGGGCGCATTCGCCCTTTCCGGCCTGCTTGCATTCGAGTTGAGGTTTGACGGCGCATTGCCTGTGCGCTACATGCACCCCATGGAGGTGTTTGTGTGCATCTGGGTAGTGGCCAAATCGGCTGCCTTCATCGCTGCCAAGCTGAATCGAGGGAATTGGCGGTATACATCCGCCTACGATGCGGTACGGATTATTCTGGCAAATTCGGCGGGGTCAATACTGGGCGGAATGGTCATATTTCTTTTGCCCGCTCCCTGGGTAATTCCGCGCTCTGTGTTGATTCTCGATTGGCTGGTTTCCTGCCTGTTGACTTTGGGTGGAAGGCTGGCGGCGCGCGTGGTGATTACCGCGCGAAAGATGCATCGGGCCACAGGCGATCAGACCAGAACGCTCATCTATGGCGCCGGCACGGCAGGGCTGGCGCTGCTGTGGGAGCTTCGCCAAAACCATTCACTGAAGTGCGATGTGGTGGGGCTGATCGATGATGATCCCTCCAAGGCCCACTTGATCCTGCAGGGCAAGCCGGTCCTGGGAAGCGGCGAAGACCTGCGTAATGTGGTGCGAACGCATGCCATCAAGAGAGTGCTCATTGCCATCCCTTCCGCTACGGAAGAGCAGATGGTGCGCATTTTGAAGTTTGCCATCGATGCCGAAGTGGAATACAAGATGGTGCCGGGCCTGGGGGATATTATTCAGAGCACAGAACTGGGCGAGCAGATCCGCAGCGGAAACGTCACCATAGAGCATATGCTCAGCCGCAGGAAAACAGATAAGATCACCGAGGCTGGCAAGCGTGTGCTGCTTCTTGGCGGAGCGGGCTATATTGGCTCCGGATTGCTTCCCAAACTGCTGAACAACGGCTATAAAGTGCGCCTGCTTGATGCCTTTCTATACGGAGAGGATCCCATCGCGCAGTGGAAGAAGCACCCCAATCTGGAAATAGTCGAAGCCGATTTCCGCAGGGTGGATATCGTCGTCCGCGCCATGCGCGATGTGAAAGCAGTGGTTCATCTGGGAGCCATTGTCGGCGACCCCGCCTGCGCGCTGGATGAGGAACTTACCATCGAAACCAACCTGCTGGCCACGCGCATGATTGCGGAAGTGACCAAGGGGGAGGGAATTGAGAAGTTCATTTTTGCCAGCAGCTGCTCTGTCTACGGAGCCAGCGACACATATCTCGACGAGAATTCGCCTTTAAACCCTGTTTCTCTCTATGCGCGCAGCAAGATCGCATGCGAGAACGTTCTTCTGGGCATGAAAAATGAAACATTCCGACCTGTAATTCTACGCTTCGGCACTATTTATGGGCTTTCCGGGCGCACCCGTTTCGACCTGGTGGTTAATCTGCTCACGGCCAAAGCCATGGTAGATGGAGCCCTTGCAGTGTTTGGCAGCGACCAGTGGCGTCCCTTCCTGCATGTCGATGATGCCGCGCTGGCGGTCTATTGCGCCCTGCAAGCGCCGGACGAGGCGTTGAATGACACCATCTTCAACGTGGGTTCAGACGAACAGAATTACACCCTGGGCGATGTGGGACGGCTCATCAAGAGGATGGTGCCGAGCGCGGAACTGGAGATATACGACAACGGCGATATTGACAGGCGCAATTACCGCGTCAATTTTTCCCGCATACGGAAGTGCATGGGTTACGCTCCCAAGTGGAAACTGAAAGACGGCATAGAGCAGGTTATCGAAGCTATCCGGGACGGCAAGATCAAAGACTATCAGAACCCCATTTACAGCAATGTGAGATTTCTGTCCGAGAAAATCGGACCCGAGTCCTTGCGATTTGCGGCGCAGTGCTGGGCCCATGACGCTCTGAATGCTTGCAACAGCATGGTTAGCGCTACGTGAGCTGGAGATGCGCGGTAGTACGCCAGGACAGCATGACCCCCCAACTGAAAAACAGCACACTCGTTAGCCTGCGCGACTACCATGCCACAGGCCGCCGGCTTGGCTTTCCTGCAGCGCGCATGGAGCGGCCTTCCAGGGCGGCGAAGAAAAGATGCGCATGAGTCAACAGCGCGTGGTTATCATCGGCGCCGGTATAGTCGGCCTGGCCGCGGGACTAGAATTCAGGCTGCGCTACCCGGATACCGATTTAATCATTCTGGAAAAGGAAGCAGGGGTCGCAAGACATCAGACAGGTCATAATAGCGGTGTAGTTCATTCCGGCATTTACTACAAGCCCGGATCGCTGAAGGCGCGTCTTTGTGTTAGCGGGGCGCGGGCCATGTTCAGGTTTTGCCAGGAACATGAGATACCCTACAGTATCTGCGGCAAGGTTATCATTGCCACCGAAAAGTCCGAATTGCCGCGGCTCGAAGAACTCTACCGCCGCGGCATCGCCAATGGCATTCCCAATCTCCGAATTATCCCGGGAGAGGAGATACGCGAGATAGAGCCACACGCATGGGGAATTTGCGGAATTCATGTTCCGGGCACAGGGATTACCGATTACTCGCTGGTTGCGCGGAAACTCGCGGATATGATTCGCCAGCTTGGCGGCAAGATCCAATGCGGCGCCTCTGTCGTGGGAATCAGGCAGTCGGCGGACGAAATATGCATTGAGACCAGCCAAGGCGAGTTCTCCGCAACCTATGCCGTGAACTGTGCGGGCCTTTACAGCGATCGCATCGCGCGCATGAGCGGATCCCACGGCGAAGTCAGGATTGTCCCCTTCCGTGGCGAGTATTACGAGGTCGCTCAAGAAAAGCGGCAACTGGTGCAAAGCCTGATCTATCCAGTACCGGATCCGCGCTTCCCTTTTCTGGGGGTGCATTTCACGCGCAAGATAGGAGGGGGCGTGGAGGCCGGCCCCAACGCCGTGCTTGCGTTCCGGCGTGAGGGCTATCGAAAAACGGATTTCAGTTTGACTGAGACGGCAGATACGCTCATGTTCCCGGGGTTTTGGAGAATGGCATTCAGGAACTGGAAGAGCGGTGCTGGGGAATACTACCGTTCCTACTCCAAAAGCGCATTTGTTAGCGCCCTGCGGCGGCTTGTGCCTGAACTCGCGCCCTGGGACCTGAAACGCGGAGGGGCCGGAGTTCGCGCCCAGGCGCTGGATCGCGACGGGAACCTCATTGACGACTTCAGGTTTGAAGATACGGCGCGAATCATGCATGTCTACAATGTGCCCTCACCCGCCGCCACAGCTTCACTGGTCATTGCCAAGGAACTTGTAAACCGCATTGCTGATAGGATCTGCGGCCTGCGTGCGATGGCTTGAATCCGCCCGCGCCGCAGGGAGTTTGAAGGCCATCGTGTAACGGGTGTAGTATTGATCACGGCCCATTTTGACGATTCCACTGAGCAGTAGCTGAACCAGCAGTGCGGAACCGGAGTTGCGGACCCCATGTTTGCTCTGAACGGCTGGCGCACATGGTGACGGCGGAGAAACTGCAAAGCGCAAACCTTACTGGAACAAAAAATTGCGGTTACCATGAAGGGATTGCGAGCCAAATCTTTAAGGATACCAATTGAGTAATTACGAAGTTTCCCAAGCACGCAGTGAGACGCCGCCAGATTCTCCGGGGCCACCGGCCCTGCAGCGATCCGAAAGCACTTATGGGCTGCGCAATTTTATCCGTGTGCTGGCCAGACGCCGCAGGTGGATCGTAGGCACGATAATCGCCTGTCTGGTTGCGGCCGTGATCGTAACACTGGTGATGAAGCCGACCTATGAGGCCACCGCTACCATAGAGTTGAACAAGAGCGGCGGCGGCTCTCTGGATTTGGGCCTGGGGGATGCGCTAGGCCAACAACTGGCCTCGGGCGCCGATCTGCAAACAGATCTGGCCACGGAGACCGCGATCCTCAAAGGCGACTCGCTGGCCCTGGCCGTGATTCAGAAACTAAAGCTGGCCGCGCAGCCTCCGTTTGCCGAAAAGAAAACCAATACCAACGAGCCGGTATTGTCTCTTGATGAATCGCCCAAGACACGGACGCGGTTGCTGGGAATTTTCGGAAAACATTTGAAAGTGCAGCCGGTGCGCGGCACGCGCCTGATTCGAGTCACCTACGAGAGTCACAATCCGAACCAAGCAGCGCAGATAGCGAACGAATTGATCGACAGTTACAAGAGTCAATATCTTCAGTCCCATTACAATGCGTCAAGCAAGGCGTCGGATTGGCTGACGAAACAGTTGTCGGAGCTCAAGTCCAACGTCGAGGATTCAGAAAAGAAGCTGACGGATTTTGAAAAGGAATCGGGGATTCTCAGCTTTCAGGCGGGAACGGTTGGTCCCAATAGCGAGTCCGGAGGGGGCGGCGGAGAAATCCATAGTACTGTCATCCAAAAGCTCGATGCGCTGAATACCGAACTGACGGTGGCCGAGGCAAATCGCATCCAAAAGGAGGCCATCTACCGCCTGGCGCGAGCCGGCAACGCCGATGCCATTGTCGCGCTGGGGAACAATCCTCTGGCGGCGCAAGGCAACTCCATGGTGATCACGCAGGGCGGGGGCACTTCCGCACTCCAGATCCTGCAGCAGAAGCAAAACGACTTGAAGGTCGCCCTTGCCGACGCGGCGACAATGTATGGAGAAAACAATCGCCATCTCAAAGAAATTGAAACTCAGATAGGCGAACTGGATGAACAAATCCAACATGAGATACAGGAGATAGTGAAGCGCGCACAAACCGATCTGGAACTGGCGCAACAGACAGAGGATGAGATTCGGCGGCGCTTTGCGCAGCAGCAGGAGGAGGCCAGCAAGCTCAATGAAAAGACGGTTGAATTCGCGGTATTGAGCCAGGAGGCTTATTCGCGCAAGAAACTGTATGAAGACCTCTACACCAAGCTGCAGGAAGCTAATGTATCTGCGGGCATCAAGGCGACCAATATCACCATTGTGGACCCCGCGCGCACGCAAGCCAATCCTATCCGTCCCAACACCTTGTTCAACCTGGAATTGGGATTGCTGGGCGGCATATTCGTTGGTCTGGCCATGGCGTTTACGGTGGATAGCGTGGATGCGACGGTGGTCAATCCACTCGAGGTGGAGGAAATTACCGGGATGCCCGTGATCGGGATTATCCCCACCTTCGGGGAATCCAGCGGCGGTTATGGGACTTATGGTGTGTATCAGTCGGTGCGGCGAAAGAGAAAGCGCAAGTCCCAAACGGAGGAATCCTCTTCTGCCACGGATATCTGGATGCTGGATCACCCCGAATCCGTAGCCGCGGAGGCGTTCCGGTCGCTACGTACATCCATCCTCCTTTCCCGCCCTAAAGCCGGGCCGAAAATCATATTGGTCACCAGTTGCATTCCCGTGGAGGGCAAGAGCACGGTGACGGTCAACCTGGCCATTTCTTTTGCGCAGCACGGCAAGAAAGTGCTCATCATGGAGGCCGATATGCGCCGGCCGAGCATGAAGCACGTGTTGGATGTTGCCAACGAAGCAGGACTCAGCAGTGTTCTGGCGGGCTCGCTTACGCTGGATGAAGCCAGTATTCACGGCGTTCATGTGCCCACGCTCGATGTTCTGCCGGCCGGCCCGCGCCCGCCCATGCCATCCGAGGTGCTGGGCTCGTCGGCCTTCGACGATCTGCTGGAGCAGCTTCGTTCGCGCTACGACATTGTCCTGATCGATAGTCCTCCCGCACTTCTGTTGACGGATGCTGTGTCTATCGCGTCCAAGACCGACGCCGTTGTTTGGGTGGCTCGCGCGGGAGTTATCACCAGGCCGTATCTTGCCCGCGCGGCTCAGTTGATCGATCGCAATGGAATGCCGGTCATCGGCTTCGTGCTGAACCGGATGGACAAGAGCGTGGACCCCTATGGCTACGGCTACGGTTACGGTTACGAGTATATGTACAAGTACTATGGATCCTACTATGGGGAGAAGAATCCAAATGACGAGTAAGAATCTCCAAGTACTGCTCGTTACGGCCGCTGTTCTGATTTTGTTCGCTTCGCCAGGCGTGGCACAGGTAGGCGGTTCCCCGCGCAATGATTCTTCGAGCCGAACTTCGTCCAATGAGACTGCGCGCCCTCAAGGGTTGGGGGCAGTGCCGGAAGACTTCGCAAAGATGAAGCTTGCTCCGGGATTCATGGTGGGCCTGAATGTTCTCGACGACCAGGACTTTGCAGGCAGTTTTCGCATCGATGAGCAAGGCAATATCGCCTTGCCCATCCTGGGGACCATGCACATTGCAGGCGAAACTGTTTCCGAGGCACGAACCCAAATCCGGAAGAAGCTTCTGGAGAACAAGATTCTGAAAGATCCCCAAGTCGAACTGAACGTGCTGGAATACACGGAGACTGATGTAACCATCATGGGGGAAGTGGCTAACCCAGGCAGGCATCCGCTGCTGTCTCCGGGCAAGCTGGTGGATGTATTGGCGCTTGCGGGGGGAACTACGGTAGCCGCGGGCAATGAAGTCCAGATCACGCGCGGAATTGGCGGAGGCGAACCGGTTCTGGTTCACTATTCGAAATCCACGGATCCCAAGACGGTTGAAAATGTAATCGTGAATCCCGGCGATACAGTGCAGGTAAAACGGGCGGGCATCGTGTACGTGCTGGGCGCCGTTAACCGGCCCGGCGGGTATGTGATGCAGGAGGAAGGCACACTCAACGTGCTGCAAGCCATCGCACTGGCCGATGGGACAACAACATTGGCCTCCGCCAAGACAATTTATCTGCTGCGCCGGAATGCCAATGGCTCTGTAGTATACGTTGCGCTGCCCTTTAATAAGATGGCTCGCGGCAAAAGCTCTAACGTGGAACTGCATGCCACGGATGTGCTGTATGTGCCCATGAGCACCGTCAAACTGCTCTATTCCGATGTCCAGATGGTTCTTAACTCAGCCGCTTCGGCCAGCATTTATGCCGCGGTGTACCATTAAATGCCGCGTAAGGGATTCAGCCGCGTATGCATGCCGCTTAGACTGTGTAGTTGAAGATGGGGTCGGTTGAGAGGGCCAGGTTCAGACCAGCCTGAAGCGTCATCCGAGAGAACTAAGGAACTTCCAACGCAGTCCCGTACGGTATTCCTCGGGGATCCGGTGAGCTGCATCGAGCCCCAATCCGCAGGGATGCGGAGAAGCTTCATGTGGATATCAGTCGTGATACCGTCCATGAACCGGCGCGATATTTTGCATAAGACGGTATTGAGCCTGGCCCGTCAATCGCGGCCGGCGGACGAGATATTGCTTTCCGTAGTCGCCCCTGAGCGGGATGTGAAGGCCGAGACCCTGAAAGTACAGGGAGTGCGCATCGTGGTCGGTCCCAAGGGATCAACCTTCCAACGCAACAGCGGCGTGGCCAGTGTTAATCCCCAATGCGATTGGATCAGCTTTTTCGAGGACGACGTGGAAGTTCATCCTAACTACCTGCGTAACGGCTGCGAGTTCATGGCGCAGTACCCCGAGATCGTGGCGATATCCGATGGAGGCATGATAGCCAACGGAACGCCAAGCGGCGAAATGAGCCGCGGTGAAGCTAGAAGGCTGGTGGAGAATGCCCGGGAAGATAGAAGCGGGAGGTACCGGCTTCGCAGCGGGCTTTATGGCTGTGACATGATGGATCGCCGCAGTATTGCCGAGAAAACTCCTTCGATACGCGACTGCGGTATTTAACCCTCAATGAAGATTTGGATTATGGCGCGCGCTGCGCGCGTTTGGGACTCCTGGCAGGGTTCACGGGTTGTCAGCGTGCACCTGGCCACACAGACATCCAAGATCTCCGCGCGGCGATACGGCTACGCCCACGCGATGAACGGCTTATATCTATGGCGAAAGGGCAGCCAGGGCGGGCTGAGCTTTCTGCGCACCACAACCAAAGCCTTGATCGCCAATGTTTGCGGACTTGCCGTTATCCGCCGTGGCGTAAGCCGCGTGCAGCGATGGGGATGCTTGCGGGGCAGTATGCTCGGCTTCCGCGACATCGTATTCCACGGCGCCCAGCCGGAGCGGATCGAGTACATTTAAGGATGGGTTCAAGTAAAAAGGCGTTGAATGAATAACATAAAGCGTGATCAGCCTGGGGTGACGTCAGCAGTGGAGGTTGCCCACGATCCTCAGGCACAGAGACACCTGGCAAAAACCATTGGCCACCGGCGGCACCGGCAGAAGCGGATGAACTTGGCGTGGAGTACATCCCTTCTTTCCAAAATTGTCACTATCGGCGTGCAGGTGCTGGCGTTGCCGCTCGTATACCGGGCTTTGGGGGAGAGTGGTTTTGCGGCATACGCCGCGGTTACGGCTTCCGCCTCCATGCTTTCGGTTTTGAATCTTGGCATTGGCGGCTCCCTGGTGACGCCGCTGACTGAGTCTGCCGCCAAACAGGATGAGCGCGAACAAGCCGTGCTGTTTCAAGCCGGCTTAGGCCCTCTGCTCCTGGCCTGCCTGCTGGGAGCGGTCATAGCCATCCCCATCGTGGCATTTTTGCCCTTAAGCACGCTGTTCGGAAGAGTTGGCGCCACGGGATCCTGGGACCTTCGGGTTGCCGCTTTGGTTGCGGTTTCGGTGACTCTAGCCACCATACCCCTGAACGCCGTCGGCTACCTCAGGCAGGCGTATCAGGAGATGCACTTCACTAACCTGTTTGGCACAGGGTTCAATGTTCTCCTTCTTATTGCTTTATTGGTGGCCGCGCGGCGGACGACCTCAGTCGCGGTTTTCGTGGCCATTGTCGTTCTTATCCCGCTGGCCAGTGCAGCTCTGAATTTCGTGTTGCTGCTTTTGCAGCGGCCATTCCTTCTGCGAAGGCAGGGACGAATCGCCTGGGAAGTCAGGCGCCGTTTACTGGCTGACGGAATCCGCTTCCTTGG
>CAWCKF010000016.1:0-44471 GCA_963796085.1 uncultured Acidobacteriaceae bacterium
GGCCGGCGTCCGCGCCTCGCATCCCCAGCCCGCGCAGGAGACGGGCTTTCTCAATCGCAGCATCGAACTGCACGGCGTCACCTACCGCTTTCAGGTCTACCTGCCCGAAGAGTGGCGGCGCGACGACCGCAAGCAGTGGCCGGTCATCCTGTTTCTGCACGGGCGCGGCGAGCGCGGCTCGGAGGGCATGTGGCAGACGCAGATCGGGCTGCCCCAGGCGGTGCGCGACCACCCGGAGCGCTGGCCGTTTGTCATCGTGATGCCGCAGTGCCCGCTGCCCGGCTACTGGACCGACCCGGAGATGCTGGACCATGGCCATGGCCGCGCTGGACCAGGAGACGGCCGAGTTTCACGGCGACCCGGAGCGCACCTACCTCACCGGCCTCTCGATGGGCGGCTACGGCGCCTGGGAGCTGGCGCGGCTGCATCCCCATCGCTGGGCGGCCATGGCCATTGCCGCCGGCGGCATCTTCTGGAGCTATGCGCCGGAGCGCTGGCAGGAGGCGTCCACCCTGCCCGCCGAGTACGCCCGCGCGCTGGGCCGCACGCCGGTCTGGCTCTTCCACGGCAGCCGACGACAACGTGGTGCCGCCGCGCGCAGAGCGAACTGATGTTCGAGGCCTTCAAGGCCGCCGGCGGCCACATCCGGCTGTGGATCTACCAGGGCCTCAAGCACGATTGCTGGACCCGCGCCTACGACGAGCCGGAGCTGCCGCGCTGGCTGCTGGCGCACCGCGTCGAGCCTCGCCAGCCCAGGCCGGCGCCGGAGGAGTTGCCGGCGCTGGCCGAGCGGCTGGTGATTCCGCTGCATCCGCCCGCCATCAAGCTGACCCCGGCCGTGCTCGACGCGCTGGCCGGCGAGTATCGCGACGCGAGCGGCCGTATCGCGGTCACTCTCTTCCGCCAGGGCGACCAGCTCTACGAGAAGAACGTGCATGGCGAAATTGCCGAGCTGGCCGCGGAGTCGCCGGGCAAACTTCTTTTATCCCAATGGCTCCAGCATCACCCGGCTCACCTTGGAGCGCGACGCCGAGGGCCGCGTGACGGCCCTGCTCCTCCACGACGACCGGCACGAGGAGCGATGGGAAAAGCAAACGCCGGCTTCCAGCCACTAGGGGTTGTGACGGGAGTCAACTGGATGTGACGGAAGTCGGCTGCATTGGCTGGCCGCCACATGAATGCTCCGTGCCCCATCCTTTCGCCTTCTTTCTGGCGAAAGGGTGGGAAGCCGCAACCCACAACCAGGGTTTGCCCCCGAAAAGGTAGAACCAAACGCACGCCAATGGAACGCCGCGCCCCGCATTTGCGTACTAATTCCGGAAGGGCGTTCAAAGAGGAGGCAGCATGTATTGCAGTGCATGTGGTCAGGTTTTAGCGCCGGGACAGGGAGTCTGTCCTCAGTGTGGCCGCCCAGTCGCGGCAGCGGTTCCGCCCGTGCCCGGTTTCGAGTTCCAACTGGCAAGCTACGCGGGCAAGGTGAAAGCGCTGGCCATTGTCTGGTTTGTTTATGCGGGCTACTCCATGCTGCGGGGTGTGGTGGGGCTGGCCTTTGCGCGGGCCTTCCTCTCCAACCACTTCGGCAACTGGGGACATGGGTTCTGGGGAGACAGCTTTGTCTTTCCGGATTGGTTCGCGCCTGCCCTCCTGCATTTTGTCTGGGTGGCGCTGCTGCTCCGCGTCTGCCTCGCCCTGGTGGCGGGATGGGGCCTGCTGGAACGCGCGCAGTGGGGGCGCATCGTGGCCATCGTGGCCGCCATCCTCAGCCTGTTGAAGTTTCCTTTTGGAACCGCTCTGGGCATCTGGACCCTGGTGGTGCTGCTGGGCTACCGCAACACCACCCTCTATGACCGCTTGCCGCAAGCGAGGCCCTAGCGCAGAGGCTGCCACTCGAAGGGGAACATCTGGCCGGCTTCCGCCGGGTCCACTTTCACGCCCGCCAGTTCCGCGGCGCGCGCCAGCACGGGGTCGCGGCCCGCGGCCAGATCGGCCGCTGTGGGCAGCAGCAGTTCGTCCGGCGTCACGCCCGTTTTCTCCAGGCTCTTGCCGTCGCTCATGATCAGGTCGGCATCCGTCACGTTGATGCCGAAGTTGATGATGGGTTCCACTCCCTGCGCTTCTTTAAAGTATCTCGCCTCCATGACGGATGCGGCCGTCCTGTCTCCGATCACGGTTCCGCGGTGTTCGAGCTGCACCACGCGGGCCAGCAACTCTGCTTCGGAGGCGGTAGCGGAATCCACCAGCACAATCAGCTTCCCGTCGAACGCCTGTCCGCGGCGCTGCGCGATGATGGGCTTGCCTTCCTTCCTGCCCATGCGGTCGCAGATCTTCACGTCATGGTCAAACAACGCTCCCGCCAGCCTCTCCAGCGTCTCCGTGCTGCCGCCGGCGTTCCCGCGCAGGTCGAGAACCAGCGTCTTGTGCTTGCTGGCCGCGCTGATGGCCTTTTCGATTTCCTGGGCGCGCAGGTTGAAGCTCTCCCACTTCCAGAATGCGGCATCCCCGTTTTCGACGATTTGCGAGCGCCATGCGTGATCTTGATTCTCGTTGCGGCGCAGGATATCGATGTAGTCCACTGTATTGGCCAGGACCGTCTCGGCTTTGGTGGTTGTTACCTGGGAGTTGACCACGGCCTCGCGCTCCTCGCCCTGCGGCGAACGCAATTTGAAATTCTGCGACGGGCGCAGCGCCATAACATCGAGGAAGTAGCGCAGATCGTGAAAATCGTCGCGATTCACGTTGAAGCCGTCCAGCATCGCCACCTGGTCGCCAATGTGCAGCTTGGATGCGGCATCGGAGCCGGGACGAACCTGGGTGATGAAACAGGCGTCGCCCACGATGGCGAAACGATATCCGGGTATGTACCGGCTGTCGCGCTCCGGAGGCGTGAAAAAGGTATGCGCATCGTTGAGCCCGGCCAGAAAAGCAGCCACAATCCTGAGTCCCTCCCCCTGATTGCGCGCCTTCCCGATCATGGCGGTGTATTGCTTGTAATTTCCATCCCAATCCATGCCATGCAGCTTGGCATCGTAGTAATTCTTCTTCACTTCGGTATAAACGGTGCGCAACATTCCCGCGATCATGTACTGATCATCCTTGCTCATCGTCGATGCTTGTTGCGCCTGATAAACAGGAGCCGCAAAAAAAGCGCACATCAGCAACCCTGCAATGGCCGGAATTTCATACCTGCGTTTCATACAGCAGCATCCCCTTTTCGTGCAATTTCCGTCCAGAGTATGCTGCCGGGGGCCATGCCGTCAATTTTGGCTCCGCCGCGGCTTCCGGCCTCCGCGCTTCGGCGATGCGGCATAGGCCGATGAACGCGCGCAGTGGGGGCGCATTGCGGCCGCCATCCTGGTGCTGCTAGGTTACCGCAACACGACTCTCGACGGCCAGTCGCCGTTGCGGGGCTCTAGGGAAGAGGCGGCCACTCGAATGGGAACAACTTGCCGGCTTCCACCGGGTCCAGTTTCATGCCCGCCAGTTCCGCGGCGTGCGCCAGCACGGGGTCGCGGCCCGCGGCTAGATCGGCCGCTGTCGGCAGCAGCAGCTGGTCCGGTACGACGCCCGTCTTCTCCAGGCTCTTGCCGTCGCTCATGATCAGGTTGGCCTCGGTCACGCTGAATCCGTACAGGATGATGGTGCCGAATCCCTGCTTTTCGATGTAAATTATCGATTCCATCACAGCTCCAGCCGTCCTGTCTCCGATCACGGTTCCGCGGTGTTCGAGCTGAACCACGCGGGCCAAAAGCTCTGCAGCCGAGGCGGATCCGGAATCGACCAGCACAATCAGCTTCCCGGTGAACTTCTGTCCGTGGTTCTGCGCGATCATCGGCTTGTGATCCTTTCTGCCGGTGCGGTCGCAAATCTTGACGTCATGGTCAAAAAACGATCCCACGATCCACTTCAGCGTCTCTGTGCTGCCGCCGGAATTTCCGCGCAGATCGAGAATGAGTGTCTTGTGCTTGTGCGCAATGCCGATTGCCCTTTCGACTTCCTGGCTGTCGTCGAAGAATTGCTGCAACTTCCAGATTGCGACATCTCCGTTTTCGGCGACCCGCGAGCGCGTCGTGCGACTCTCATTTTCGCCGCGGCGCACCAAATCGTTGTAGTCCACGGTATTGGTCAAGTCCGAAATCAGTCTCTTGTTGGGTTTGACATCGGAGTTCACCGCCATCTGCCGCTCTTCGCCTGACGGCGATCGTAAGTTGAACTGCCCCGAGGCCTGTGGCGCAAGAACCGTGAAATAGTACCGCAGATCGTGGAAATCGTCGCGATTCACGTTGAAGCCGTCGAATGTAACCACCTGGTCGCCGATGTGCAGCTTGGATGCGGCGTCGGTACCGGGACGAATCTGGGTAATGAAACAGTCATCTCCCACCAGGGCCATGCGATATCCGGTTTCGTACCGGTTGGCGCGCTCCGGAGGCCAAAAATAGGTATGTGAATCCTTGAGCCCGCCCAGAAAAGCGGCGACAATTCTGAATCCCTCGCCCAGATTGCGCGCTTTCCCAACCTGGGCGGTGTATTGCCGGTAACGCGCGTCCCAGTCCAGGCCTTGCAGCGTTGCATCGTAGTAGTACTTCTTCACGTCTTCATGAGCGCCGCGCAGCATCTCGGTGATCATGTCCTGATCATCCTTGCTCAGCGTCTGCTGTTTTTGCGCTCCATAAACAGGGGCTGCAAAAAGAGCACACATCAACAACCCGGCCATGGCCGGAATTCCATGCCTATGGTTCATAGCACATCCCCTTTGTCCCGAAATTTTGCGCCAAGGGTATGCCTCCGGGGGCCATGCCGTCAACCCCGGCGCAGCGATTACTTCTGCTTTCCGCGCTGCCGCCATGCGGCAAAGATTCGTGGAAGCGCTGCAACCAGCCAACCCCTTCCTCCGGTGTCTATGCGTTTCCGCCCGGTTCGCGGCTCACGGCTGCGTGCCGGAGACTAGTTTCCCGAGTACAATCGGGACCATGAGTTTTCCTGAAACGAGGATGCGCCGGCTGCGGCGCAGCGAATCCTTGCGGGCGCTGGTGCGGGAAACCGCCATCGCGCCCGGCGACCTGATCTATCCCTTGTTTATTTGTCCGGGCGAGGGCGTGCGGCGCGCGGTGGCTTCCATGCCGGGAGTCTTCAACCTCTCCGTGGACGAAGCGGTGCGCGAGGCCGAAGAAGCTGCGCGGCTGGGGCTGGGCGGGCTGCTGCTCTTTGGCCTGCCCGAAACCAAGGACGTGCAGGGCTCCGGCGCATGGGACGAGAACGGCATCGTGCAACAGGGGTTGCGCGCCCTGAAAAAGACGGCGGCCAGCAAAAAGCTGGTGCTGATTGCCGACGTCTGCCTGTGCGAGTACACCAGCCACGGACACTGCGGCGTGGTGATCGAAACCCGCGACGGCTGGGCCGTGGACAACGACCCCTCGCTTGTCCTGCTGGCCCGCGCCGCCCTCAGCCTGGCCAAAGCCGGGGCCGACGTGGTGGCCCCCAGCGACATGATGGATGGCCGCGTGGCCGCCATCCGGCGGGCTCTGGACGGCGAGGGCTGCGCGCAGACGCCCATCCTCAGCTACGCCTCCAAGTTCGCCTCCGCCTTTTACGGGCCCTTCCGCGAGGCGGCCGACTCGGCGCCCCAGTTCGGCGACCGCAAAACCTACCAGATGGACGGCGCCAACCTGCGCGAGGCCATGCGCGAGATCGAGCTCGACCTCGAAGAAGGCGCGGACATGATCCTGATGAAGCCCGCCATGCCCTACCTGGACGTGGTGCGCGCGGCGCGGGAGTGGGTGGACGTGCCCATGGGCGCCTACCAGGTTTCGGGCGAGTACTCCATGCTGGTGGCCGCCTTTGAGAAGGGCTGGCTGGACCGGGATCGCGCCATCCTCGAATCGCTGCTCGGCATTCGCCGCGCGGGAGCGGACTTCATCGTCACCTACTTCGCCAAGGACGCCGCCAAAATGATGGGTTAAGCGCGATTCACGCCCATGACCGGAGACCATGCGAGGATTGAGATCTCCCACCCTTTCGCCCCCAAAAAGCAAAGGATAGGGCCAGGGCCTTCGTGCCGCGACGGGTACTATGATTCATTGCCGTCGTAGCTCGCCTGCCCAATCTTGCCGCATATTCCCCTCTCACGATTCTATTCAGAGTTTGGGTGCCCCATCCTTGTGACTTACTTCTGTCACAAGGGTGGGAAAGCAAAACTCTGAATGAGGCGCTCTCCACACCCTATGTCGCACAAATCACTTTGCATTGCTGCCGCGGTGTGGTCTTCTAAGAGTACCCACCCATGCTCAAGCGCCTCGAAACCTATTTTGAATTCACGCGCCTGGGAACCAACTGGCGTACCGAGATTCTGGCCGGGGTCACCACCTTTCTGACCATGGCCTACATCGTGCTGGTGAACCCGGCCATCCTGTCGGCCAGCGGCATGCCGCTGGCAGCGGTCACCGCGGCCACCTGCCTGTCGGCGGCCTTCGCCTCCATCCTTATGGGCGTACTGGCGCGCTATCCCATCGCCCTGGCCCCCGGCATGGGCCTCAACGCCTACTTCACTTACGCGGTGTGCATCAAGCTGCACATCCCCTGGCAGACGGCCCTGGGAGCGGTCTTTCTCTCCGGCATCCTCTTCCTGGCGCTCACCGTGGCGGGCATCCGGCAGTCGATTCTGTACGCCATTCCCCACGAGCTTTACGCCGCGGTGGCCGGCGGCATCGGCCTGTTCATTGCCTTCGTCGGCTTCCGCAACGCGGGCCTGGTGGCGGGCGACCCGCAGACCCTCGTCACCATGGGCAACATGCGCAATCCCACCGCCGCGCTGGCCCTCTTCGGCCTCATCCTGATGGTGGCGCTGGAAGTGAAGAAGGTCCGCGGAGCCATCCTGATCGGCGTGCTCTCCACCACGGCGCTGGCCTGGGCATTGGGGCTGGCGCACTGGACGCCCGCCGCCGGGGGCTTCCATGCGCTGGCCGGAACCGCCTTCAAGCTCGATATTCGCGGCGCTCTGAGCACGGGGCTGCTGGAGATCGTCTTCATCTTCTTTTTTGTGGACCTCTTCGACAACCTCGGCACCCTGGTGGGCGTGGCCAAGCGGGCCGGCCTGATCGAGCCCGACCACTCCATTCCCCGCCTCAACCGCATCCTCTTCGCCGACGCCACGGCCACCGTCTTCGGGTCGCTGACCGGCACCTCGACGGTGACCAGCTATGTGGAATCCGCGGCGGGTGTGGCCGCCGGCGGCCGCTCCGGCGTAACCGCCATCGTCACCGGCTTGCTGTTTCTCGCCGCCATCGGCGCCGCTCCCTTTGCCGGC
The DNA here is from genome assembly GCA_963796085.1 of uncultured Acidobacteriaceae bacterium. GTDB lineage: Bacteria > Acidobacteriota > Terriglobia > Terriglobales > Acidobacteriaceae > Telmatobacter. The sequence goes on from CAWCKF010000016.1 coordinate 7,301, forward strand.
ATCGTGCCCCCGGCAGCCACCGCCCCGGCGCTGATCCTGGTGGGTTCGCTCATGCTGGCCGCCATAACCGAGATTCGCTGGAAAGATCCGCTGGTCGCGGTTCCTTCCTTCCTCACCCTGATGCTTATCCCGCTCACCTACTCCATCGCCAACGGACTGGGCTTCGGCGTGATTGCCTGGGCGGTCATCCACCTGGGCACGGGGCGCTTCCGGCGGCAGGACTGGCTGCTCTACCTGCTGGCTCTCCTGTTTCTGGTCCGCTTTATCTACCTGGGAGCGAGTTATTGATCCTGCCCAAAACACTGAGGTTCCGTGCCCCATCCTTTCGCCATGCTATTGGGCGAAAGGGTGGGAAACCTCAAACTCTCTATGGACCGGATCAATAGGAAGCCTGCTAACATTGCGTTCGCAGCCGCAAAGGAGCAACCATGCACTGGTGCCAATACCTGGCCTACTTCTTCGGGGGCGCATTCCTGGCCAACAGCCTGCCCCATCTGGGCAATGGGATCTCGGGCCGTGCCTTCTACAGCCCTTTCGCATCCCCGCCGGGGAAAGGCTTGTCCTCCTCCACGGTCAATGTCCTGTGGGGCTTTTTCAACCTGGCCGTGGCCTACCTGTTGATTTGTCGCGTGGGCAGCTTCGGCCTGCTCAACACCCAACACGTTCTTGTTCTGGGGGCGGGCATTCTGGCCATGTCGCTCATGCTTGCCCGCGCATTCGGCCGGTGGCACGGGGGAGAGTGAGCCTGCGCATTGCGGGCCCGGGTCCCCCTGCGTTGTAGCTTGTGAACTTCCCTGTCGGCAAGGGGCCGCAAAGCCAAAAAATGTCGTAAACTCTTCCCATCCCTCCGCTGTACCATGGGTGGGGGGCTTGAGCGGCCCTCTATAGAAGATGCAAGTTATGAAGACAACCCGGAACCGGCGGATGAAGGAATCACGGCGCTTGACGCTGCCCGGCCTGGCCATGACGGCGGCAGCCTCCCTGGCTCTGGCGCTTGGCCTCTCGGCCTGCGAGAACGTGGCCACCTACGTCCAGCCCAGCCTGGTGCGGGTGATCGATGCTTCCTACATCGCCCCGGCCGTGGATGTGGAAGTGGAAAACGAAGTAATTGCCGCCAACATCGGCCAGGGAGCCATCACTCCCTATGGCACGCTTCCGGCCTCCAACAACGCTTATATCCAGGTGACCGCGGCCACCGGCGGCGTCGCCCTGGTCACCTCCAACGGCACGCTGCTTCCCGGCCATCAGCACTCTGTTTTTCTCACCGACAACGGCGCCGCTCCCACCAGTTATGAGGTTACGGTTCTTGAGGACCAGCAGATTCCCGCCGCCGCCGGCCACTCGGCCTTCCGCTTCCTCAATCAGGCGCCCAAGACCGGCGCCGTGGACGTGTATATGATCCCCGCCGGCACCACGCTGGCCAACACCATTCCCCTGGTCACGGACCTGCCCGTGGGCGCTACGGCCGGCTACATCAGCTTCACCTCGCAGACGGTCACCATGGTCATCACGCCCACCGGCCTGACCACGCCCAAGTACACTTCCACGCCCCTGGGTCTGACCGGCGGCGAAGTGCGGACGGTGCTGATCGTGGATACCCAGTTGACCAGCAATCCGCCCGTTGAAATTTTCATGGCCAACGACGTGGACTAGAGCGTTTCCACTGTTCCTATAAGGCGCCGTGCCCCATCCTTTCGCATTTTTTCTGGCGAAAGGGTGGGAAACCACAATTCTCACTTTCTTTCTGCCTTATAGCAACTGGGAAAATGCTTTAAGCCTCTTCCCGCCCGCCGGCACAAGCAGCAAATTGGAACCGCACGTTCTCCGCTGCGCCGCAGTCACATTCCGGCCATGGCCCGCGCGCGTATACTCTTGGGCAAGGCCAGGCGCGCCATGGACCCATCGACCATCTTTCTTCCCAATTCCCTGCAAAACGCCGCCGTGCTCACCGTGGTTCTGGCCTTTGCCGGCTACATGGCCACCTTCCTCAGCGCCAGAATGCTGGCCCGCCGCCGCGACAAGCTGGACCTGGTCAACAGGCGCCTCAACGAGTTCTACGGCCCGCTCTACGTCGCCTCCCAGGCCGGCAACATCGCCTACCGCTCGCTCCTGAAGAAGCAGGGCAAGACGCAGTGCCATCCCATCCGCGACGAGGAGATGAAGGAGTGGGTGCTGTGGATGACCGCCATCTTCATGCCCCTGAACGATATTCGCGAGAAGATCATCATTGAGAAGGCCTACCTCATCGTCGAGGAGCAGATGCCGCATTGCCTGCTCGACTTTGTCACCCACGTGGTGGGTTACAAGGCGGTGCTGGCCAAGTGGGCCGAGGGCGATTACTCCGAGAGCCGCTCCACCATCGGCTGGCCGCCGGAGTTCGATGTCTATGTGGAGCGCTCCTATGCCGCGCTCAAAGCCCGGCAGACGGAGTTGCTGCACAGTGCGCTGTGGCGGCTCTACCGCCGGCTCATTGATCACAAGCGGAGCTAAGGCAGGGGTCAGAGATCAGAGGTCAGGGAAAAAGCGCCGTGCCCCATCCTTGCGCCTTTTTTCTGGCGCAAGGGTGGGAATCCACGAAAGCTCAATACTGCTTAGGGCATTTTCACTGTTTCTGTAGTGCGGACGTCGTGCTATCCCACCCTAGCCGCAAAAACAAGAACGCGGCGAGGGTGGGGCGCCCATGACCGTACACTATCCGTGAAAATGCTCAGTACCGGTAACTCTCCGCCTTGTAAGGCCCTTCCACCGGCACGCCCAGATACTCTGCCTGCTTGGGCGTAAGTTTGGTGAGCTTGACCCCGATCTTATCCAGATGCAGCCGCGCCACTTCTTCGTCCAGCTTCTTGGGCAGCACGTACACGCCAATCTTATAGCTATCTTTGTTGGCCCATAAGTCCAGTTGCGCCAAAGTCTGGTTGGCGAAACTGTTGCTCATCACGAAGCTGGGATGCCCGGTAGCGCAGCCCAGGTTGACCAGGCGGCCTTCGGCGAGCACAAAGATGCTGTGTCCGCCGGGGAAGCTGTATTGATCCACCTGCGGCTTGATGTTGAGCTTGCTCACGCCCGGCTCGCGGTTGAGGCGGTCGATCTGGATTTCATTGTCGAAGTGGCCGATGTTGCAGACGATGACCTGGTCCTTCATGCGCTTCATGTGCTCCAGGGTGACGATGTCCACGTTGCCGGTGCAGGTGACGTAGATGTCCCCCCGCCCCAGCGTCTCCTCCACGGTGGTCACCTCGAAGCCCTCCATGGCCGCCTGCAGCGCGTTGATGGGATCGACCTCGGTGACAATCACGCGCGCGCCCATGCCGCGCAGCGAATGCGCGCAGCCCTTGCCCACGTCGCCGTAGCCGCAGATGACCGCCACCTTGCCCGCCACCATCACGTCGGTGGCGCGCTTGATGCCGTCGGCCAGCGATTCGCGGCAGCCGTACAAGTTATCGAATTTTGACTTGGTCACCGAGTCGTTCACGTTGATGGCCGGAACCAGCAGCTTGCCCTGCTCCATCATCTTGTACAAGCGGTGCACGCCCGTCGTGGTCTCTTCCGAAACGCCGCGCCACTCCCTGACCACTTTGTGCCAGTGTTGCGGATCTTCGGCATGAACCTTCTTCAGCAGCTCCTTGATGACCTGCTCTTCGTGGTTCGACGCCGGCCCATGCGCCCACTTATCGCCCTCTTCCAGCTCATATCCCTTGTGAATCAGCAGCGTGGCGTCGCCGCCGTCGTCCACTACCAGTTGCGGCCCCTTGCCGCCCTTGTGGGAGAGCGCCTGGTAGGTGCACCACCAGTACTCCTCCAGCGTCTCTCCTTTCCAAGCAAAGACGGAAACTCCGCTCAATGCAATTGCCGCGGCGGCATGATCCTGCGTGGAAAATATATTGCAGCTCGCCCAGCGCACCTCCGCGCCCAGGCTGGCCAGCGTCTCAATCAGCACCGCCGTCTGAATGGTCATGTGCAGCGAGCCGGTCACGCGCACCCCGGCCAGCGGCTTTTGGGCGGCATACTTGTGGCGGATGGACATCAACCCCGGCATCTCCTGCTCGGCGATAGCCATCTCCTTGCGGCCCCAATCGGCCAAAGACAGGTCGGCGACCTTGTATTCCGCGTTCGTGATCTCCAGTGTTGTGGTTGCCATGCGCGGTTGCTCCTAACCTATACAGAATACCATTCCAGGAATCTGCCCAACTCTATCGGCGCGGACTCGATAAGTAAAAAATCCACCAGGAACGGGTCACAAGTGGCTGCCGAAGGTATACTGACGCAGGCCATGGAAGGCAGCCGGCAAAAGAAGTCAAGCTGAAAATTTAACAGGACGCAGTTGGCCCTTGCGGCAGCCGTTCCATGAAGCCAACGGCAGGCCTTGCCGGGATGGAGCGAAGCGCTGCATTGAGAGACTCAACCTACAATTCGTACTTCTACAAAATGCACGCCGGCGGATCGATGAGGTCGGCGCGCGAGGTTGTGAAGGTCGTCAAGAATATCCTCCATCCCAAAACTGTGATTGACGTGGGCTGCGGCATAGGCACATGGCTGAGAGCCTGGTTGGATGCGGGAGTGGACGACATTGTAGGAATTGACGGGCGCTACGTCCGGTCGGAACTGCTTTTGTTTCCCCCTGAGCGTTTCAGGCCCATGGATTTGAGCTCTCCTCAAGAGTTGGCAGGCGGGTTCAAGCCCATGGCGATGAGAACCCGGTCACAGCCGGCCGATCGATTTGACCTGGTTGAGTCGCTTGAGGTTGCCGAACACCTTCCCAAAGATGCCGCCGATGCTTTTGTTTCCTTTCTGTGCTCCCTGGGGCCGGTCGTCCTGTTCGGCGCCGCCATCCCCTACCAGGGAGGATCGAAGCATTACAACGAGCAGTGGCTGGAGTATTGGGCGGAACTGTTTGCGCGCAGAGGTTATCTCGCCGTCGATGCCATCCGCGATCCTCTCTGGAATAATCCCAATGTAGAAATATGGTATCTGCAAAACACCCTGATCTATGTGCAGGCTGAACATCTCAAGACGCTCGAAGGACTTAGAAATCTTCCTGTCATTCCGCCCCAGGGACCTTTGTCGAAAGTTCATCCCCGGCTGTGGATAGCAAGAAATGAAAGCACCTTGCCCCTGGAAAAGCTTCTCCTCATGCTTCCCAAAAGCATGGTCGCTTTTCCTGGGAGGGTATATCGCAAGCTGAGGGGAATTTTCTCAAAGTAAGTATCCACCGGCAACACGGCCGGAACGTGCATGGAATGCGCAGCCGCGCATTTCCGCATACCGGAGCCTCAGCTTTGGCCGCTCTCCGCATTGAGCAGTTGCCGCTTGCGCTCCACGCCCCAGCGATAGCCGGTCAACGCGCCGCCGGCGCCCACCACGCGATGGCAGGGAACCACGATGGCCACGCGATTGACGGCGCAGGCGCGAGCCACGGCGCGGGTGGCGCCGGCGTTGCCTAGCTCTCTCGCCAATTGGCTGTAACTCTTCGTCTGCCCGCGCGGAATGGCCCGAAGCGCCTGCCACACGCGCAGTTGAAAGGCCGTTCCGCGCAAGTCCAACTCCGTTGTGGTCTGGTTTTGGAGTGACTCCGTGGAACCGGTGACAGTCGCCACCGCCGCGTCCACCAGCCCCGAGAGCGGCGGGTCGCGGCGCAGAGTGGCCAAAGGAAACTCCGCGCGCAGGGTGGTCTCGGCCTCAACTTTCGTAGCTCCGAGCGCCAGCCAGCACAGCCCGCGCGCGGTCGCACCCACAATCACCCAACCAAAGGGTGAAAACGCGGTAGCGTAGCCGATCTGCTCGCCGCGGCCCCCGGCGGCAAAGCGGCTGGGCGTCATGCCCAGTTGCGCGCCCTCGTAGGCGCGGCTGGAGGAGCCGAATCCGGCGTTGTAGATGGCGTCAGTCACGGTATCTCCTTGTTTGAGCGCGGCGCGCAGCGCGCCGGCGCGAAGAGCCCGCTGGTATTCGAGCGGGCTCGCGCCCATCTTCTGCTTGAAGAGCCTCTGCACCGTGAAGGGGCTGAGGCGGACCAGGCGGCCCAACTCGGCCAGCCGCACCGGCCGGTCGAGATTGCGCTCAATATGTCCACGAATCTCGTCCAGATCGGCACGGTTCTTGTCCAAAGGCCCGCCCTCCGCAGGAGTGCAGCGTTTGCAGGGACGGAAGCCGGCGGCGCGCGCCGCCTCCGCCGAGGAGAAGAAGCGGACGTTGGCCTTAAGCGGACGGCGGCTGGCGCAGCCGGGCCGGCAGAAGACGCCGGTAGTCGTGACCGCATAAAAAAACTTGGCTGCCGGATCGCGGCGGAGAATCTGCCCCCAGGCTTTTTCGGGGTCGATGGAGACTGCGGGGCGCGCGGACTGCGCAGGCTGGAGTATGCGGCTCATGAGAACCATGGTCGCCTATACGCGGCCTGCTCGGCTACCCGGTTCTTGCGCGCAATTCGGATTATTTTTTTTTGGAAACCCAGGTCTCTAAAATAGAGACCTGGGTTCCAGTCTTTCGATATGGGGGAAGCCGCGGCAGGCATGCCGGAGCGAATGTGCCTCAGAAGGTCGTGACGCCGCTGGGTTGATCCAAAGTGTTGGCGGCAATGCTGCCGCCCTGGTTGACTGAGCCGGTAGTGAAATCCGCCTGGCCGAGAACGATGGTTGCATCCATGCCATTGCTGAAGGGGGAGTCGAAGACGATGACCCGGTTGTTTTGGCAATCGACCACCTGCATATTGAAGCTGGGGTCAAACGACAAACCGCATGGAAACTTAAAACCGCTCTGGCTGGTGTTGATGGTATTCGAGGTAAAAGCCGTCGCGGCCGGCTGGCCCAACTCCAAACTGGCGGCCATGCCGTTGCTGAAAGGCGGAGTATATTCCAGTACGCGTTGATTGAAAGCGTCCGTCACCCACAGATTGCCGCTGCCATCAAAGGCCGGATGGCCCGGGTCGTCCAGAGTAGAGGCGGAGATGCCGCCGTTGTTAGCTGTCGTGGAAGTAAAGGCGGTAGCGGCCGGCTGGCCAAGTTCCACGCTTGCGGCCATCCCGGTGGTGAAGGGCGGCTTGAATTCCAGCACGCGTTCATTGTTGGAATCCCCCACCCACAGATCGCCATTTGCGTCAAAGGTCATTCCCTCAACACCGCAAATCGTGCTTGCCGTGGGGGCGGCGAGCCCCTGGTTGCAGCCTGCCAGGCTGGTCAGGCTGGTCTGCCCGATCACCAGCGTAGCGGCCATTCCGTTGCTGAAGGGCGGAACAAACTCCAGAATGCGTGAGGTTGTGTATCTTTCCGCCACCCACAGATTGCCATTATTATCGATGGCTACTGCAAGCGGTAATTCGATTGTGTTTGCCGAGGCGGTGCAGGTGCGCGTAGTGAAATCAGGTTCCCCAATCACCACGCTGGCATTCATATTGCTGGTGAAGGGCGGCTGGAACTGCAGTACGCGGCAGCCCTCATAGTCGGCAACATAGAGATTGCCGGACGAGTCCGCGGCAATTCCTGTCGCATCAGTTATGGTGTTGGCCGCATACCCAAGGGACGAGCCGTGTGTGAAGTCCGCCTGGCCCAGCACCACGCTGGCGTTCTGATCTGTGCTGAACGGGGCATCGAAGATGAGAACGCGGTTATTCTGTGAGTCCGTTACCGCATAGCCCTTGGTTGCCTTGGGCGTGGAACTGGAACTGCCGCTGCATGCCGCCAGGCATGCGATCAAAGCAGACGAGAAGAAGCAAAGAACTACCAGTCGTGCGGGGAAGTGCATGCATGCTCCTTGTTGATTTCAATTGTGATGGGGACCCGGTCACTCATAGGATAGTAGTACAAATTCAATCGATGCAATATTTTTTGAGCTGATTTGTCCTGGGAACGGTCGAGAGCCGCACCGCGGCGGCGGCCAGAGCGCTGGTGAAAGCGGTGGCCTATGGCGGCTGCCCGAACCAATGCGGCGCTCGGCTGCACTGGCAAGTTCGTTGCAAACATTGCTTGTCCCTATCTATGATCTCCGGTAGTTCGCTCTGCTTGCTGCTTCCACCAGCAATTTGGCCAGCCGATTTCTGTAAATTTCGTTGCCGGAGTGGCGTTCCATCAGACTCTGAGCTTCCTGAATTGCGTGCGTCAGTTCTTGATTGAATTCGGGAAGCCGCGAGGTATCGATCTTCAGCGATGAATCCTCCGCGTAGACGATTCCATCCAGCTTTTGGATACTCATCAGAACGTTATATGCGGCCTCGTCACCGTAGTAACTCCGGCAAAACTCACGAAGGTCTTCGCCGGCATCAAGATTCACATTCCACAGCAGGTCGGGGTAGAGAAATACGGCCGGAGGCGCCTTGGAATAAAACATGTCCCACATTGAAAATATCCCAAAGGTGGTAATATCCCGGATACCTAGCGACTGGTAATACTTCAGCTCGCCTTTCAAAGCGTCGGGCCGGAACGCTAAGTTGCCCAGGCCGGAACGGCTGAAAAGCGTGTCGTCAAGCCAATACCCCAGGACCTGCGTTTTAGCCGGTGAAAATAATCTGAGATAGCCTTCGAGTTGCCGGCGCATCCGCATATTTACAGGTGAAGCGGGATCATTGAGCGCATGGGCAAACGATTGATTCATGGGCGCCCACTCAAGTAGCACGCCCGCATCAGGTTTGGTATGCAACGGAGGGTCCCACGTTCGTAGATAAGCTATGAATGCAAACTCCGCTCCCGGCCGCTTTGCCTGCAGGATGCGATTCATTTGATTGCTGAAATTAAGAGTCAGGTCCGATATGGAATAGTCGCGAAAATTCTTTGTCGCGCAGCCGGGAAGGTTTTCATCATCCGGCCATAGAAAGAATTGCCGCATCGCGGACGGGGCTTTTGCCAGGTACGCTTCAAATCGCTCTGTATTCTGCTGCAGCGCAACAGAATCATCGGGACAATAGCGTTCCCCGAAGTAATGAATCTCCTGCTGCGCCTCTAATCCGTATTCCTCGATGATCTTCTTTGCCGCATCGAAATCGTAATCCTGGTGGACGGCAATAGTATTGAGTTTTTTATGGGCGGCAAAAGCCACCAAGTCTGCAAAGCCCGGCTGGATGTAGTTTTCCGGATGGTTTGTGAATATGACCCGATGGCTGAAAGTAATAACTCCTCTTTTACGGAATGAAGGGATCGCCGCCACATCATATCCGCTGAGAGTCGCGCCATGGAGAGGAACCACCTCATTATCCCGGCCTGGAAAATACCAGCGAACCCCCATGCTTTCGAGATACTGGTAGACGCCGTATTCGATTGCCCGGGGTGAATTGCCGTCAATGACGATCTGTTCGCCGAAGCTGTGCAAAATGAAGGCATCGGGATCACGAGGTTCGCGGTTTATCCGTTCCAGAGTCTGGCGCTTCTCCTGTTCGGTCGCGATAGAGGGGAAACAGCCCAGAAACAAATCGCCGTCTTTGCCTCCAATTGCAATATCAGGTTTCGGATTGCCCATCCGCTCCAGGTAATCTGCAAGCTCCATGGCGGCATGTTGCACTATCGGAGACGGCTGGCTGGGAATGACAATCTTCAAAGGCGAGGATTCACAATGAGCAGCCGGGGCCGCGATTAAAGCTACTGCAATCAGATGAAACAGCTTCATGTGGGCATATCTCCCCAGGCGCCTTAGAACTGTTTTTTTTGACTAATCAATGCCGCTTCCGCCCGCTCCAGGTCTTCCTCGGTATCCACGCCGATGGTGTCGCGGGGCGCCGCAGCCACGTAAATATCGATCCCGTTTTCGAGCAAGCGCAGCTGCTCCAGCCGCTCCATTTTTTCCAGCGGCGAGGGCGGCAGCGCGGCAAACCGCTCCAGCGCGGCCTTGCGGTAGGCGTAAATTCCCAGGTGTTTCCGATATTCGCCAAGGCCGGCGCCGTCGCGGTCGAAGGGAATCGCGGCCCGCGAAAAATAAAGCGCGCGGCCGTCCAGGGCCGTGACCACTTTGATGGCGTTGGGATTGGCGATCTCCTCCGGCGGGCAGCGCACGGCCAGCGTGGCCGCCTCGACCTCGGGCCGCTCAAAGAGCCCCAGCAGCGGCGGAAAAAACTCCGCCGTGAGCGTCGGCTCGTCGCCCTGGATATTGACGTAAATATCGGCGTCGATCTGCCGCGCCGCCTCGCGCACCCGGTCCGAGCCGCTGGGGCAATCCGGCGAGGTCATCACCACGGGCATGCCGCGCGCCCGGCACACGGCGGCCACTTCCTCTGCATCCGTGGCCACCACCACGGGCTCCATCAGACCGCTCTGGGCGGCGGCCCGCCACACCCACTCCACCATGGGCCGGCCGGCGATCAGGCGCAGCACCTTGCGGCGGAGCCGCGTGGAGCCCAGCCGCGCCGGTATCACCGCGGCGATGCGGAACGTACTCATGCAGGCGAGTTTACACGAGCGGCGGGGGAGGACTCATCCTGGTCGCATCCCGGCGCGGAATACGCATCCCGCGGTTTGACCTCGAATCCTGACAACCGTATCATCAGGATGGGGTCGCGTGCGCGATATTTTTAATCCGCCCTTCCCCAACGGGCCATCGCGGCCTGTCCTTGCAGGCCTTTCCGGCGGAGTAGCTCAGATGGTAAGAGCGACGGATTCATAACCCGTAGGTCGGCGGTTCGATCCCGCCCTCCGCCACCAAATGGCCGCTCTGAAAACGCCATCTGAAAAAGCCCTCAGCCATCTTCACTTCCGGAAGCGGTGCGCGGCTGCTATATTATTTTTGCGGGCTCCTTCGCCTCTGAGGTATTTTTTGCCCAAGAAAAATTTTTGTACACAAAATATGTGACCACTATCACACTGGGCGCATCCAAATAGAGAAAAAACAAAGCAGGGTAAGCATTCATGGCGCAGATATTCGACCGCAGCTCCAATGCTCTGGCTCGCGCGAGCCTGGTGTTGACGGGGCTGATCGTGATCGCCCTGGGGGTCACGCTGGACCAGTTGCAGCGCTCGCCCTGGGTGACGCGGCAGGGTCAGCGCCCGGACCAGCCGGTGCCTTTCAGCCACAAACATCATGTGCAGGGGCTGGGGCTGCAATGCCAGTACTGCCACGTGACTGTGGAAAAGTCGAGCTACGCCGGAATCCCGCCTACCAAGACCTGCATCAACTGCCACGCCCAAATCTGGACCAACGCGCAACTGCTGGAGCCGGTGCGCCATAGCTGGGCTACGGGACAGTCTCTGGTGTGGACCAAGGTGCACGACCTGCCCGATTTTGTGTATTTCAGCCACGAGATTCACGTGAACAAGGGGATCGGCTGCGCAAGCTGCCATGGGCGCGTGGACCAGATGCCGCTGATGTACGCGCAGAACACGCTGCAGATGGAGTGGTGCCTGGACTGCCACCGCAATCCGGCCAAGAATCTGCGCCCCACAGCCGAGATCTACAACAACGCCTGGGAGCCGCCGGCCGGGGACCGGCCGGTGTGGTGCGCGGCGGGGGAGGAGAAGCCGGGCCTGCCCACGGCCCAGAGCGTGAGCTGCGTGACCCAAGAACCCAGCGGGGATTCGGCCCAGGGCGGCGTGGAGATGGCATCGCTTGACCTGCCCGCGGTTGGCGCGGGTGGAGAAGCTTCCACGGCGGGGCACAGCGCTCTGGCGCGGCCGAAGTACGAAAAATTCACCAGCCAGGATGGACTGGGGCATTTTCTTTTAGAGCGCTACAAGATTCGCACCCCCAAAGATTTGACCAGCTGCGAGGTCTGCCACCGATGAGCGGACAAGGTATGAAGGGAACCACAAACTCTACCGGCACAGCGGCTGCAGGAAATGGTGATCGTTTGAGCCGGAATTCTAAAATGCAGACCTCAGGAACTAAACAGGCTGCGGAAAAACTCGCTCCAGCGGTAGCGTGCGAAGGCTCTGTAACAGAGCATGACTTCAGTCGTGCCGCCAGCGATCCTGAATCGACGGGGGCTTTAGCCCCTGAGGGATGCGATTCACCCGCAGCGCCTGTCACTGCCCCGGCCGCGCCGAAAACTCTGGCTCAAGTTCGGGATGAGTTGAAGTCCATCCGGGGCAAACGCTACTGGCGCTCGGTGGACGAGCTGGCCGATACGGCGGAGTTTCAGGCGGCGGTGGAGCGGGAGTTTCCCTCGGTCGCCGCAGGAGTGGGTCGATCCGGTTTCGCGGCGCGGCTTCCTCAAGCTGATGGGCGCGTCGCTGGCGCTGGCCGGGCTGGCCGGTTGCACCAAGCAGCCCGATGAGCCGATCTATCCCTATATCAAGCAGCCGGAAGACCTGATTCTGGGCAAGCCGAATTACTTTGCCACGGCGCATCCGTTTGTGACCGGCGCGGTGCCGCTGCTGGTGAAGAGCGATCAGTTCCGGCCCATCAAGATCGACGGCAACCCCGAGCATCCTTATAACCAGGGCTCGTCGGACCCGTTCACGCAGGCGACGCTGCTGGACCTCTACGATCCGGACCGCTCGCAGCACGTGACCTATCGCGGCGAGAATCGCGAGTGGGCGGAGTTTGCCGAGGAGCTGCGGGTGAAAGTCGCAGGCGACCAAGGACGGGACGGGGATTTATTTCCTCAGCGCGACCATCACTTCGCCGACGCTGGCGCGGCAGTGGAGGGCGGTGCAGGCGGCGTACCCGAAGGCGAAGCTGGTGCAGTACGACCCGGCGATGGCTGGGACCGCGGCTTGCAGGGCGGAGTTCTGAACGTTCAGTATATCTTGGCCGATGCGGATGTGATTGTTTCGCTCGACGCGGATTTTCTTTCCGGCGCGGCGTTTCCCGGATTTCACAAGTTGGTGCGCCAGTATGCGGAGCGGCGCAAAGACCCGGAGAAGCTGAACCGGCTGTATGCGATTGAAAGCACGCCGACGACGACAGGCTTGAAGGCCGAGCATCGGTTGGGCTTGCGGGCGAGCGAAATTCCGGCATTTGCGGCGGAGTTTGCCAAAGCTCTTGGTGTGGCGGGAGTCGAAGTACCGGCTTACGCCTGGACCGAGGAGCAAAAAAAGTTCATGGTCGCGCTAGTCAAGGACCTGAAGGCCCATGCGGGCAAGAGTGTAGTGATTCCGGGGCTGTATCAGGATGCAACGGTTTTCGCGCTGTCAATTGCAATCAACGGCGCTGTGGGCAATGAGTCGATGCATCCGATTCCGGACCCTGCAAACTCTATTTATGGCCAGGCTACCGATCTCAAATCTCTTGTTGCCGATCTCAATGCGGGCAAAGTGGATTGGCTGGTGATTCTGAATGCCAATCCGATTTATAACGCGCCTGCCGATCTGGAGTTTGCGGCGGCCTTCGACAAGGCGAAGACTGATGGCGCATCTGGGCTCGCACGTGGACGAGACAGGGCAAATCGCGCATTGGCACATTCCGGCTGCGCATTTTCTGGAGTCGTGGTCGGATGCGCGGGCTTATGACGGAACGGTTTCCATTGTGCAGCCGATGATCGATCCGCTGTACGGCGGCAAGACGGCGCACGATTTGCTGCAGGCGCTGCTGGACGAGCCAGGACTGAGTCCGTATGAAGCGGTGCGCGAGACGTGGAAGTCGGTGATCAAAGGCGATTTCGAGACCGGCTGGCGCAAGGCGCTGCATCAGGGCTGGATTGAGCAATACGGCTTACGATAAAGGGATGATCGGAGGCATGGGAGTCAAGCTGAACAGCAAGGTCCTTGTCCCCGCGCCATCGCCGAAGGATTCGCTGGAGATCATCTTCCGCCCCGACCCGAATGTCTATGACGGGCGCTGGTCGAATGTGGGCTGGCTGCAGGAGCTGCCCAAGCCGGTCACCAGCCTGAGCTGGGACAATGCGGCGCATCGTCTCCGGCGCGACGCTGACCGCGAAAGGCCTGGAAGAAGACGACATTGTCGAGATTACAGTGAATGGCCGCAAGGTGAATGCGCCGGTGATTGTTGCTCCGGGACATCCGGATAATTCCGTAACCGTGTATCTGGGCTATGGCCGCCAGTTTGCCGGCCGCGTGGGCTCGGGCGCGGGATTCAACGCTTACCTGATTCGCACCTCGGACGCGCCGTTTTACGCCGCCGGGTCGATGCAGCAAGCTCGAAGGCAAGTGGGGCGTGGCGATCACCAAGAGCCACTACCAGGACCACCGGCCGAAACTGTTTGGCGGAGCAGGGCAGCGGCAACAACTCGCTCGAAGCCGACGAGGCGATCGGCGAGCGCGGCATCATTCGCTACGCCACGCTGGCCGAGTACAAGGCCAATCCCGGCTTTGCCAACGAGGGCGAGACCCACACCACGACCGACATGGAGCAACTCGCTCTTCCCCAACTGGGAGTACAAGGAGCCAATGCCTGGGGCATGTCCATCGACATGAACAGTTGCACGGGCTGCAACGCCTGCATCGTGAGCTGTTATGCGGAGAACAATATCGCCGTGGTGGGCAAGCAGCAGGTGCGCATCGGGCGCAACATGCAGTGGCTGCGCATCGACACGTACTTCGAGGGCGACCTGGCCGCGCCGCGCGCCCACTTTCAGCCCATGGCCTGCCAGCACTGCGAGAACGCGCCTTGCGAGCAGGTTTGCCCGGTGGGCGCCACGGTGCATACGCCGGAAGGCCTGAACATGATGGTCTACAACCGCTGCGTGGGCACCCGCTACTGCTCCAACAACTGCCCCTACAAGGTGCGCCGCTTCAACTTCCTGCTCTACTCCGATTACGAGACCGAGAGCCTGAAGCTGATGCGCAACCCCGACGTCACCGTGCGCTCGCGCGGCGTGATGGAGAAGTGCAGCTACTGCGTGCAGCGCATCTCCGCGGCCAAGATCGAGGCCGACAAGGAGAACCGGCCGATTCGCGACGGCGAGATCGTGACCGCCTGCCAGCAGGCCTGCCCGGCCTCCGGCCATCACCTTCGGCAACATCAACGACAAGCAGAGCCAGGTGGCGAAACTGCAGGCCGATGAGCGCAGCTACCAGGTGCTTGCCGATCTGAACACCCGTCCGCGGACAACCTATGTGGCCGCGGTGCTGAATCCGAATTCCGAACTGCTGGACGCGCCGGTGGAGCACTCCCCGGCCAAGGGTTGAAGCCACGATGGCCACCAGCCAAGTAAAACACGGCCTGAATATCGATCCCGCCACCGGGGAATACCGCGTCATCGCGCCCGGCCAGACCTTCCGGTCGATCACCGAGAAGATCTCGGCGCTGGTGCTGACGCCCCGTACGCCGCTGGGCTGGTTTGCCTTTTTCGGCGTGGCCGGCGCCGGGGCGACCATGCTGATGGTGGCCCTGGTGTGGCTCTTCCTGGTAGGCGTCGGCATCTGGGCCGTCTCGCAGCCGGTGGCCTGGGGCTTTGCCATCATCAATTTTGTGTGGTGGATCGGCATTGGCCACGCCGGCACGCTGATCTCCGCCATTCTGCTGCTCTTCAAGCAGGGCTGGCGCAACTCCATCAGCCGCTTCGCTGAGGCCATGACCATCTTCGCCGTGGTCTGCGCCGGCATGTTTCCGGTGATCCACCTGGGCCGTCCCTGGCTGGGTTACTGGCTCTTTCCCTATCCCAGCACCATGACCGTCTGGCCGCAGTTCCGCTCGCCGCTGATGTGGGACGTCTTCGCGGTCTCCACCTACGCCACCATCTCGGTGGTCTTCTGGTACATCGGCATGGTTCCGGATCTGGGCACCTTCCGCGACCGCTCCAAGTCGAAGCTTGGCCAGTATTTCTACGGCATCATCTCGCTGGGCTGGCGCGGTTCGGTGCGGCACTGGATGCGCTACGAGACGGCCGCGCTGTTGTTGTCGGGCTTGGCCACGCCGCTGGTGCTCTCCGTGCACACGGTCATCAGCTTCGACTTCGCCGTGGCCATTCTGCCCGGCTGGCACACCACCATCTTCCCGCCCTACTTTGTGGCCGGCGCCATCTACTCCGGCTTCGCCATGGTGCTCACGCTGGCCATTCCGCTGCGCAAGTTCTATCACCTGGAAGCGCTGGTCACCGAGCGCCACATCGACAACATGGGCAAGGTGATGCTGGCTACGGGCTTCATCGTGGCCTACGGGTACGGCATGGAAGTCTTCATGGCCTGGTACTCGGCCTCGCACTGGGAAGCGTTCATGTTGTGGAACCGCATGTTCGGGCCCATGGGCTGGTCCTACTGGGTGCTGGTCACCTGCAACCTGGCGATTCCGCTGACCACGTTGTGGTCGCGCAAGCTGCGCACCTCCATCGGGTACATGTTTTTCATCTCCATCGTGGTCAACACGGGCATGTGGTTTGAGCGCTTCGTCATTGTGGTGACCAGCCTCTACCGCGACTTTCTGCCCTCGGCCTGGGGAACCTACCGCGCCACCCGGTGGGATTACATGACTTATGTGGGCACGCTGGGATTGTTCACGTTCCTGTTCCTGCTGTTTGTGCGCTTCCTGCCCATGATTCCCATGAATGAGATCCGCATGATGCTGCCTGAGGCCAAGAATCAAGGCCCAAGGCGGCGGCGGAGGCTGGTGACTGATGCGGTTCTCCAATTGCTGTATATCGAAGCCACGAACCTCAAGTGGCCTTTTCCTTAAGAAAAGGCCACCTTTGATCAAGCTAGCAAGGGCAAGTGAATTGGAGGAACCGCTCTGATGCCCCCGCGCAAGGGAACTTACGGCCTGCTGGCCGAATTCGATACCCCGGGCGACCTGATCCGCGCCGCGCGGCAGGCGCGCCTGGACGGCTGGCGGCGTCTGGATTGTTACACGCCCTACCCGGTGGAGGAGGCGGCCGAGGCCATCGGCTTCCATCGCAACAAAGTGCCGCTGATCACTCTGATTGGCGGATTGATGGGTTTGGTGGCTATGTTTCTGCTCCAGGTCTGGATCTCGGTGTGGGCCTATCCGCTGAATATCGGCGGGCGGCCGACCTATTCCTGGCCGGCGTTCATTGTGCCCGCCTACGAATGGACGATTCTGTTCGCAGGGCTTTCGGCGGCCTTCGGCATGCTGGCGCTGAATGGGCTGCCGGCGCTCTATCATCCGCTCTTCAACGCGCCGAACTTTCGCGATGGGGTGACGACGGACAAGTTCTTCCTCTGCCTGGAGGCGCTGGACCCCAATTCGACCTGGTGGAAACAAAGAAGTACTGGCAGGCTTCCAGCCGGTTTCGGTGGTGGAGGTGGAGTACTGATGCAAGTGAACCGCCTCAAAAACAGGGAACAGGGAACAGCCACCCCACCGAGCACAGACCGCTCGCTGGGGACCCCGGCAGGGATCAGGGATCAGGCTCCGTGCCCCATCCTTTCGCCTTCTTTTTGGCGAAAGGGTGGGAAACCGCAACCCTCAACCGGCATCGGGCGCATAACTGCCGTTGTTGTCCTGGGAGTTCTTCTGTTAGTGGCCGGTTGCCGCCAGGACATGCAGAACGAGCCGAAGATCATTCCGCAGCGCGGCTCGGAGTTCTTTGCCGACCATCGCGGCGCGCGTCCGCAGGTGGCGAATACCGTGGCCCGCGGCCAGTTGCGCGAGGACAGCTACTTCTATACCGGCGTGGTGCAGGCCGCCAACGGCTATCGCGAAGAGAAGAACGAGATGCCCTTTCCGGTGACGCTGCGAAGTGCTGAAGCGCGGACAGGAGCGCTTCAACATTTATTGCTCGCCGTGCCACTCGCGGGTGGGCAACGGGCTGGGCGAGATCGTGCAGCGCGGCTACAAGCCGGCGGCGAAATTATCACGACCAGGTGCGGCTGTCGCAGCCCATCTCGCACTACTTTTACGTGATGACGCACGGCTACGGAGCGATGCCGGACTACTCGGCGCAACTGACGCCCGTTGACCGCTGGGCGGTGGCGGCTTACATACGCGCATTGCAGTTGAGCCAGGCGGCCACGCTGGAAGGATGTGCCCCCGGGCGTTCAGGTGAGAAACCTGAAGGAGATTGCCGCCGAAAAGCACATGCCGGAAGGTTTTGCCGAACCGTGGACGTTGCCCGCGACGGCCATCCAGGGGTATCCGCATGACGCCGCAGCAGGGCGACGCCGGCGCATGGCTCCGGCCAATCCGGCGCCCACGGCAGATCAGGATTCCATTAAGCAAACCGGCCCCCGCGGCCGCGCGAGTAAGGACTGACGCGAATGGCTCACGAGACGCACGCCAAGACGCTGCCCGCCGAATTGGGCGCCCCGGCCTTTGTGGACGGCTGGAGAAGGCGCGCGCTGGCCGTCGGGTTGGTCTTTTCGGTCATCGCCGCGCTGCTGGCTCTTGTTGACCGGTCCATTGACCACGTGCTGCGCGCCTGGCTGCTGGGCCTGATGCTGACCTTCGGATTTTCCGTGGGCGGGCTGGCGCTGCTGATGGTGCAGTACTGCTCGGGCGGCAAGTGGGGCCTGCTGCTGCGCCGGCCGCTGGAGGCGATGAGCCGCACCCTGCCGCTGGTCTTCGTGTACTGGCTGGTGATTGCCTTCAGCCTCAAGAAGCTCTACCTCTGGGCTAGCCCGGCGATGGTGGATGATGGCGTGAAGCGCGGACTGATCAGTCCGGAGCAACTGCAGACCATCGAGCACGCCATTAACTTCAAGCAGCCCATGCTGAACCCGTCGGCGTTCATCATTAGTGAGCCTGGTCTGCTTCGCCATCTGGGGTTATTACACATGGCGGCTCAACTCTCTGGGCCTGCAACGGGATGCGGCTTCCCCCGCTACCACGCCCCAGTGGATCAAGCGATTTGAAAACATCAGCGGACCGGGCATCGTGGTCTATGCCATCACCATGTCCGCTGCTGCCATCTATTGGGTCATGTCGCTTGATCCCACGTGGTACTCGTCGGTTTACGGGCTGCTGTTTCTGGTCGGGCAGGGGTACATGGTGCTGGCGCTGGGCATCATCGTCGTGATTTCGCTCTCCAAGGGCGAGCCGTTCAGCACCATTCTGCGCCAGACCGAGCAGCACGACCTGGGCAAGTTCACCTTTGCCTTTGTGATGCTGAACATTTACCTGGCCTTCGGGCAGTTCCTCATCATCTGGTCGGGGAATTTGCCGGAAGAGATTCCCTGGTACATGGACCGCTTCATGGGCGGATGGGGCGTGATTATCACCCTGGATTTCATCTTCCACTGGCTGATTCCGTTCACGCTGCTGCTGTCGCGGGACCTGAAGCGCAACAAGAAGCGGCTGGTCCGGGTGTGCCAGTGGATGGTCTTCGCCCGCGCCTTCGATATGTTCTGGCTGATCGAGCCGAACTTCAAGCGATGCGGCGCGCAATCTGCATTTCAGTTGGGGGATTCTCGAATATGTAGCCGTGCCGGTGGCGATGGTCGCCTTCTGGACGGCCTTCTACTGCACGCGTTTGAAGGCGCGTCCGCTGCTGCAAACCAACGATCCGCACCTGGCGGAGATTCTGGAGCCTGAACATGCCCACGCATGACCATAACCATCCGGAAGATCGCAAACGGGAAGAGATCGACGCCTCCGCGGGCTATGAGCGCAGCGACGTCCGCGTCTCGGGCATCGTGGTCTTTCTCATCGCGCTGGGCATTTTTGTGGTGGTGACGGCGCTGCTGTGCTACGGGATCGGCAAGGTGATCAACGCCCAATTGGCCAAGGAACACGGGCCCAGGAGCAAGTGGGCGGCGGCCGTGGACGTGCGCCCCCTGGGCAACATGCCCTCCAGCCCGGAGTTGCAGAACAAGCTGGCCGACCATGACGCAGCAGTTCCCCACGCCGCGGTTGCAGACCGATGACGGCAACCAGGAGATCGCCGATCTGCATGCCCGGGAGGATCTGCTGCTGGAAAACTACAGTTGGGTCGGCCGCGCGCAGGGCAAGGTGAGGATTCCCATCGAGCGGGCCATGGAGTTGATTGCCCAGAGAGGATTGCCGGTGGCGCCGCAGGTGGAAGAAGCGCCGCTGATGACCGGGGACGCCAAGCCGGTAGTGCTAATGCCCCTGACCAATGGCTTTGCGCGCACCGCTTATGAGTTGGAGGAGGCGCAGGCGCAGGCGGAGGCGGTTGCGGCGCGGCGCACTAAGCAGCAGAAGTAGAGAGTTTTGAAAGGTTCGGCGGGGAGACACTAGAGCGTGTTTCATAACCTGGTTTTGAAAGGGCACGGCTTTACTCACCGCGGCGAGCGGAAAAACTCGATCCGGAGGGAGGCGGGGGTTTCAACCCCCGCATAATGTCAACAAAATTAACGCGGGCTTTAGCCCCGGAGGGAAAACTCAAAGACGGTCAGCATTCGGTTATGAAACAGCTTCTAGAGAGAAGCGCTGTCGATGTCGCCAAGCTGTCTTTTTTAACAGCGGATCGGCGGCAGGACCGTCCCGGAGGGACGATGTGAGAGTAGCCCAGGGCAAGCGAAGCGCAGCCCTGGGGAAAAGGTAAAAATCCTGGTAGAGCCCCGTAGGGGCGGAGCGAACTGGAAGGATAGACCTCCGCTCAGGATGACAACGATTCAGGGAGCAGCAGAAGGAAGCGGAAAAAATGCAGAGGGCAAGCAGAATGCGGGCAAGTTGGCGAAGCGCGGTGGCGGTTGCGGCGGTGTTATGCGCGGCGGCGTTGACCCCTTCTCTCGAGGCGCAGGTCTCGGGCTACGGCGACAAGCAGATGGGCCCGGCCAACGACAAGCCGCCGGCGATTCTGAACGGGGTGGGCATTGCGCAGAATCTGAACGGCAACTGCCGCTGGGGCTCGACATTTACCGACGACGCGGGCAAGCAGGTGCGAACTGGGAAGCTACTTCGGCAAGCGGCCGGCGATTCTGGCGCTGGTTTACTACCAGTGCCCCATGCTGTGCTCGGAGGAGCTGAACGGGCTGACGGGCGCATTGCAGATGGTGAAGTTCGTTCCCGGCAAGGACTTCAATGTGATCGTGGTGAGCATCGATCCCACCGAAGGCACCGACCTGGCCGCGGCCAAGAAGCGCAGCTACCTGAAGCGCTACGGGCATCCGGAGACGGCGTACGGCTGGCACTTCATGACCGGCACGCAGGCGAACATCGACGCGCTCACCAAGGCGGTGGGCTTCGGCTACGTGAAGATTCCCGGGCCGGACGGCAGGCTGACGCAGTTTGCGCACGCCAGCTCGATTCAGATCGTAACTCCGGAGGGCAAGCTGGCGCAGTATTACATGGGCGTGGAGTACTCGCCCAAGGATCTGCGGCTGGGACTGGTGGAGGCCTCGGCCAATCGCATCGGCTCGCCGGTGGATAACATTCTGACTTACTGCTACCACTACGATCCGCAGACCAACAAGCACTCGCTGATCGTGGCGCGGGTGGTGCAGTTGGGCGGGCTGTTGACGGTAGTGCTGCTGGGCGGATTCATGCTGGTGATGTTCCGCAGAGACGCGCGGCAGGACAAGCGGACAGCACAGGGAACAGAGGCAACAAAGGTGAACGGATAACGGAATGAGCCACATCAGTCCAGTAATCTGGCAGTTTCTCGTCAAGTGGATGACGAACTTCGCGCTGTTTCCGCCGGAGGCGTCGAAGATTGCGCCGCAGATGGACGCGCTGCTCTTCTTCATGGTGCTGGTGAGCCTGATCGGGCTGACGATGGTGGTTCTGCTGGTGACCAGCTTCTCGATTCTCTACAGCAAGAAGCGCCATCCGGTGGCGGTGCAGATGGAGGGCTCGACGCTGCTGGAGGCTACCTGGACCATCATTCCGCTGGGGCTGTTTCTGGTGATGTTCGTGTGGGGCGCGCTGATTTATTTCCGCGTCTACACGCCGCCGGCCAACGCCATGAACATCTACGTGGTGGGCAAGCAGTGGATGTGGAAGGTGGAGCATCCGGGCGGGCAGCATGAGATCAATGCGCTGCACGTGCCGACGGGCCGCGCCGGTGCAGTTGACGCTGATTTCGCAGGATGTCTTTCACAGCTTTTCGATTCCCGCCTTCCGCGTAAAGCGCGAGGCGATTCCGGGCCGCTACACGACGGTGTGGTTTGAAGCCACCACGCCGGGCACCTATCACCTGTTCTGCACGCAGTACTGCGGGACGAACCACTCGCAGATGATCGGCGACATGGTGGTGATGACGCCGGAGGATTACAGGAAGTGGCTGGCCAGCTCCACCAGCGGCGCGTCGCTGGCGCAGAACGGCGAACGGCTGTTTGCCAGTCTGAGTTGCGCCGCCTGCCACAATGCGCGGCCCGATGCGCGCGGGCCGAGCCTGGCCAACGTCTACGGCGCCAGGCTGCCCTTGGCGAGCGGCGGGACGGTGATCGCCGACGAAGCTTATCTGCGCGAGTCGATTCTGAACCCCTCGCAGCACGTGACCCAGGGCTATGCGCCGATCATGCCCACCTACCAGGGGCAGATCAGCGAGGAGGGAGTTATCGCGCTGGTTGAATACATCAAGAACCTCAACTCCGACTACCGCATCGAGCAGACGCTGAACACCACCGATCTGCTGCCGGGGAGCGAAGGCAAGCGCCGGCGCGCAAACGCCTGCGCAAAAGGGAAGGTGAAGCCATGAGCGACACAATCGTCAGTCTTCCCGATCAATCGACGGCCAGGATTCCCAAGGATAACTATCATGACCAGGGAGAACGGTCTGCTGAGCTGGCTGCTGACCGGCGACCACAAGCGGATTGCGATTCTCTACCTGATCTCGCATCACCTTCTTCTTCTTCATCGGCGGCGCGCTGGCGGGGCTGATCCGCCTGGAACTGCTGACGCCGCAGGCCGATCTGATGGCCACCGACACCTATAACAAGGTGTTCACCATGCACGGCGTCATCATGATCTTCCTCTTTCTGGTGCCGTCGGTGCCGGCCACGCTGGGCAACTTTTTCATCCCCATGATGATCGGGGCCAAGGACCTGGCGCTGCCCAAGATCAACCTGCTGAGCTGGTATCTCTATATGATTGGCGGAATCCTGGTCATCTACACCATGGTCAGCGGCGGAGTGGATACAGGCTGGACCTTCACCACGCCGCTTTCCACTCATTATGTAAACACCAACGTGCTGACCACCGGACTGGCCGTCTTCATCGCCGGATTCAGTTCCATCTTCACCGGGCTGAACTTCATCGTGACCATCCATAAGATGCGCGCGCCGGGGATGACCTGGTTCCGGCTGCCGCTGTTTGTGTGGGCGCATTATGCGGCCAGCATCCTCATGGTGCTGGGCACGCCGGTGGTGGCCATCGCCATCGTGCTGGTTGCCCTGGAGCGCACCATCGGCATCGGCGTCTTCGACCCCACCAAGGGCGGCGACCCGCTGCTCTTCCAGCACCTGTTCTGGTTCTACTCGCACCCCGCCGTCTACATCATGATTCTGCCCGGCATGGGGGTGATCTCAGAAACCATCTCCACCTTCAGCCGCAAGCGCGTCTTCGGCTATACGGCGGTGGCTTTCTCGTCGGTGGCCATCGCGGTCTTCGGCTTCTTTGTCTGGGCCCACCACATGTTCATCATGGGCATCTCGAACTATGCGGTGCTGGTGTTTTCGCTGCTGACCATGCTGGTCGCGGTGCCCTCGGCCATCAAGATCTTCAACTGGACCTTCACGCTCTACAAGGGTTCCATCACCTTCGAGACGCCGATGCTCTACACCTTCGGCTTCATGGGCCTGTTTACCATCGGCGGATTGACGGGCGTCTTCCTCGGCTCTTCAGGCACCGACATTCACCTGACGGAAACTTACTTCATCGTGGCGCACTTCCATTTCGTCATGGTGGGCGGGATGTTGATGGCCTTTCTGGCCGGCATCCACTTCTGGTGGCCCAAGATGACGGGGCGCATGTATCCGGAAAAGATTTCGCAACTGGCGGCGGTGGTCACCTTCATCGGCTTCAACTTCACCTTCTTCCCGCAGTTCATCCTGGGCGTGCTGGGAATGCCGCGGCGCTACGCGTCTTACCCGCCGGAGTTCCAGATTCTGAACGTCTTCTCCACCGCGGGCGCCACCATTCTGGGCGTGGGCTACCTGCTGCCCGTCCTCTACCTGACCTGGTCGCTGAAGTACGGCGCGATCGCCGGCAACAATCCCTGGCAGGCGACCGGCCTGGAGTGGCAGACCCAGTCGCCGCCGCTGACCGAGAACTTTACCGAGATGCCCATCATGGACCACGAAGCCTACGACTACGCATGGCTGGAAGACCAGGAGCGCCGGAAGGCAAAGGAGGTGGCCAGTGCCGGATAGCACAGCCATTGTCCATGGCGCTCTGGATGCAGCTAACTCTGCTAACGCCGCTAACTCCGCTCACGGCGAGCACCCGCCCTATCTGCGCCACCACTTTGAATCCGTTGAGCAGCAGGCTGACACCACCAACTTTGCCATGTGGCTCTTCCTGCTGACCGAAGTCATGTTCTTCGGCGGGCTGTTCACCGCCTACCTGATCTACCGCAACTGGTACTACCCGGCCTTCGTGGCCGGCTCCCACCAGTTGAATGTGGTTTGGGGCGCCCTGAACACCGCTGGTGCTGATCTGCTCCAGCTTCACCATGGCCATGGGCGTGTGGTGCGCCGAGACGCGGCGCAGGCGCGGGCTGGTGCTTTGCCTGACGCTCACCTTCCTTCTCGGCCTGGGCTTTCTGGGCATCAAGACCATCGAGTACTCGGAGAAGATCGAGAAGCACCACGTTCCCGGCTTCCACTACAGCCTGCAGTCGTTTCTCGATCCCGCGCTCGGACCCCGAAATTTTTGCGGAGTATCACGACAAGCCGCTGCCGCTGGATATGGCGCGGCACACCGAGCTTTACTTCTCGCTCTACTTCCTCATGACCGGCATGCACGCGCTGCACATGATCATCGGCATCGGGATATCTGGCATTCATGATCCTCCGCGCCCGGGCCGGGGCTTACACCGCGGGCCACATCACCTTTGTGTTGAACTTCGGCCTTTACTGGCACTTTATCGACATTGTCTGGATCTATCTCTTCGCCCTGCTCTATTTGATCAGCAGGCATGCGTAAAGGACATGACGCCATGAGCCAACAGCACCAACACGCGCAACACATCGTAGGCCCCGGGGTTTACGTGGTCATACTCCTCGCGCTGCTGACCGGCACCGCGCTCACGGTCTGGGCCTCGTTCATTGACCTGGGCTTCTGGAATCCCATCATCGCGCTGGCCATCGCCACCGCCAAGGCCGTGCTGGTGGTGCTCTTCTTCATGCACGTGTGGTACAGCACCAGGCTGACCATGCTCGCCATCGGAGCCGGCATCTTCATGTTCCTCACGCTGATCAGCCTCACACTGGCCGACTACATCAGCCGCGCATGGGGAAGCTGGTAGGTTTTTGCGCTACAGTGGTTCCCTATAGAAGCTATCTCATAAACCGGTCTTGAAAGGGCACGGCTTTATTGAGAACTGCATAAGGAATGTCCGCACCAACGCGCTGCAGGCGCAGAGTTGGTTAGCCCCGCGCTTCACCGGGGTCCCCAAGAAACGGTCTTTGTTTCTTGGGGTGGAAGAGTGGGGAAATGGGATTCCACAAATTCGTTACGGAGTCCCGTAGGGACGGCGCAGAGACATTATTTATGCAGGAACCAATAGCCGTGCCGAAAAATGCCCAACAAAATTGGGGGCTTTAGCCCCTGAGGAACGCTATGCACTGACTGAATAGTGTTTATGAGATGACCCCTGGCCGTACCCCAATCATCTTGTCGCGCCCCGTAGGCCGCGTCGAATATTCTCGGTGCTGAATCGTTCGTCGAATGCCCTGCCCATCACAACGGAAACCGCTCCATTCGCGTCCATCCTCCTGTACACTGGATTGTTCGTAGTCATCTTCAGGTCTTGCCCTGATCCGGGAGGCAACGTCACTGCCCCGATCAATCGATATCCAATTTTCAGGAAAGGAAGCCGGCGCTTATATGCATTACCTTTTGTTCTACGAAGTTGGCGAGGATTACCCTGTCAGGCGCGCGGAATTTCGCCATGCGCACCTTGATCTGGCGTGGCAGGCAAGCCGGCGCGGCGAATTGGTCCTGGCCGGCGCGCTGGCCAATCCGGTAGACGGCGCTGTGCTGCTCTTCAAGGGCGGCTCGCCCCAGGTTGCGGAGAACTTTGCCCGCGCCGATCCTTATGTGATCAACGGCATCGTGAAGCGGTGGTATGTGCGGGAATGGACCACGGTTGCCGGAGAAGGCGCCGCCATGCCCGTCAGGCCGACTTCAGCGCCTCCGGCGAGATAAAATACCGCCGTCAGTTGGCCAGCGGAACCCGCACCAGGATGGCATTGTCCACGCGCACAATCAGCCGCGAAAATTTCTCTTTCCCCACATTGCGCATGGCCTGGTAGCGCGGGTTGAGCGGCTCCACGTTCAGGCTCAGAGGAGCCTTGGGGTCCGTGGGCACATCGAAGCTGACGCGGATATCGGGCTGCCCATCGCCGTCCACGTCCACCAGGTCAGATACGTGCCCCGGCAGCGCGCTCACCGGTCTCCAATCCAGTTGCACGAAGGGTTTTTCGCTCTGCAGCAGGTGCGGATAAACCGGCCGGTGAATATCGATGCAGTAGGTGCCCTGTTGAATGGTGCGCGCCTTCGCTCCGCCGGAGTACACTTCGTCCACGTGCAGGCCCAGGGAGGCAAACCCTTTGCTGAAGAGTCCATAGAGCAGAAAGGGAGTCAGCAGCGCCGCCAGCACTGTCGCTCCCGCCGCCGTGTAGCCGAGTGCCGTCCGCAGTTTCATAACTTCCCTCTAAAGCGTTTCCACTGTTCCTATAAGGCGCCGTGCCCCATCCTTTCGTCCGCCGCGGCGGATTTCTGGCGAAAGGGCGGGAAACCACAATTCTCACTTTCTTACTGCCTTATAGCAACTGAAAAAAATGCTCTAAACAAAAAAGTGCAGAATAGTCGCCACGCCCTGGGCGATGATGCTGCCCCCGAACATGACGGCCATCCCCCAGGCGGCATACAGAAACATCAGCCGCGCCAGTTCCGGTTTCGCCGCCGCCTCGGTTCCCTTGATATGCCAGACCACCGCGCCTCGGGGACACGCATCCACGCACGCGCCGCACTTGGTGCAGGAGATCAGCGTCTCGCCCCGCGCCACGGATTCCTTGGTCAACGACATCGTCGGGCAGGCCGTCTGGCAGAGCAGGCAAGGCTTGCAGCGCGCCTGGTCGATCTTCACTTCGAAAACGCTGGCCTTGTTGAAGATGGATTGGAAGGCCCCAAAGGGGCAGAAAAACGAACACTGCGTCCTCTTCTTGGTCAGCAGCGGCAGCGCGATCACCAGGCCGGCAAACAGCGCCACAAAGATTCCGTTCTGCACCAGCCCCACCGTATTGCGCGCGGCTACGTATTCCGACACCGCCTTGAAGGGGCAGAGCCACATGCAGTAGGCGGGCTCAAACAGGGCCAATGACAGCAGTACCATCGCCAGCAGCACGGCCCAGGGGCACATAGCGCCAGCGCGGGTCGATCTTGCGCATTTTGCGCGCGCTTGGGGATCGAGGCCACGCCCTCTTCAATTCCCCCGAAGAAACACGCATAGCTGCACCAGCCTTTGCCCAGCACAATGGTCAAAGCCAGCCAAATGCCCACCATGGCCGCTATTCCCCCGCCGGACATGCCCCCGGCGGGCAAAATCGAACCCGGAAAGACCAGCGTTTTGGTCAGCGCCGCCGGCAGAATGAGCAGCGGAATGGGCATAAAACAGAACGGCGTCCGGCCCGCGATCATCTCTTCCAGGGGAATGCCCATGGTGCCGCGCATGGCGATGACGGTATGAATAAAGCCCACCGGAAAAAGGACTCCCAGGCTCACGAAGAACCAGCGCCGCCATCGATAGGTGCTCCGCGTCCGCATCATCAGGAAGAAAAGCGCAATCATGAAGACCGCGGTGATGAAGCCGGCAATCTGCATCTGCCTGTCCGCGTGCCCGCGCGGGTTGGCGAACATCAGCAGCGACCAGACAAGCATCGGCAGGGTCAGCAGAAGAGAGCGGAGGATGCTGCGCGGCGCCGGGTGAGCGAGCTGCGCAATGCGAACGTCAGTAGCCATAGGTTTTCTTCCCCAACAGCATGGCGATTCCCAAACAGAGGTAATAGAGGGCGATGAGCGCCATCGCCATCCTGGCCACCGTGGTCACGGCTTCATTGCGCGCCACGCAACCCAAGCCGGCGAAGGGCACAAACCAGGCCGAAGTGCCGACAAAAAAAGCCGCGAAGAAGAGCAGGGCCGCAGCCAGGCTGCCCAACTGGGCCGCTCTCACTCCGGCCACTACAAACGGAGGGCAAAGATTCAAGCCGGTAAGAAAGCCCAGCGCCGCCGCGGCGGCCGCGCCGCCATGCTTCTTTTCACCGATATTCACCAATTGCGAATCCGCGCATGGTTGAGCGCGATGGCGCCGGGCCGGGTAGGCGTACCACAGCAGCACGCCGGCCAGTAACACATACACCACGCCCATCATCAGCAGGCGCGGCCCCGGCAGCAGCGAGGCCAGGGCGCCGAGTTCCCAGGCCGCCACGGCAAACAGCAGGTATCCCAGAAGGCGCGCCGCGAGAAAGGCGGAGAGATAGCGGACCTGGGGCCGCAACCCCTGATGCCCGGCAAGCATGGAGGGAACCAGCACGGGTCCACAAGCTGCGATGCAGGCAGGTCCCGACCCCAGCCCCAGGGCCAGCGCTTCGCCGAAGACCGCGGACGCAACCATGCGCGTATATTGGCCGTCGTTCCGTGCTTCCGTATGTGATGGGAGATACGCTGCGGCGGAAGTGGCTCTACCGTCTGTGACTTGAGCCGCGGCCCGATCGAGGTGCGGCCGGCAAGTGGAAACCCGGCGCGCTTTGACATCGTTAATAGGTATTCAGTCCAACTGTCCCGTTTCTGGACTATAATCTCAGCAAATTCCAATCCCGGAAACTGCTTGTTTCGCACGGCGTATTCCATTGGATTCCGTTCATCTCCCCCTCGGAGGATGTAGAGAGGGGAAACCGGAATCGGATTCCGGATGTAGCGTCTATGCGGGCAGTTCATCGCGTTTCTGGTGTGCCTGGGCCGAGGGGGTTGAGGGGTCCGGGCGCTTCTCGATCATGGAACAGCGGACGAAGCAAGGCGCGGGCCGGGCTGATGCTGGGAGTGTTGGTTCTGGCGGGCCTGGCGCTGGCGCCGTCCGCAGCGATGGCGCAGAGCGCAAAAGTAAATGCGGCGTCGCGGCGGCTGAATCTCCCTCCGCGCGTGCTTCAGGCCCAGCGCTTTCTTGCCCGGCGCGGCTGGACGCAAGCAGGAACCAAGAGCCGGGCCAACTGGCGTGCCGGCGGGCGGGGCGGCCTCGCGCGCACCGCTGCGCGCATGAGCACGGCCGGCGCGCAGGCGCAGACGCCGGAGACCGCGACCTGGCAGCCGCTGGGCCCCACGGCGGTCGCCTCGGCGAACTTCGGCCTGGTGACGGGCCGGGTCTCGGCGCTGGCGCTGGACCCCTCGGACTCCACCGGCAATCATCTCTACGTGGGAACCACCGGGGGCGGGGTGTGGGTGGCGCAAAATGCGGGCGCCTCCAGCACCTCTTCCATCACCTTCACGCCGCTGACTGACAGCCTGGGGGTTTTGAGCGGAGCCACGGACGCTTCCATCAGCATTGGAGCATTGACCGTGCAGCCCGGTGCAACGGGCGTGATTCTGGCTGGCACCGGGGACCCCAACGATGTGCTGGACTCCTATTATGGCGCCGGCATCCTGCGTTCCACCGACGGCGGCAACACCTGGAACCTGATCTCCACCACCGTGGATTTTGAGTCGGGCCTCAGCAACCAGGACTACAGTTTTGTCGGCGAAGGCTTTGCCGGCTTTGCCTGGAGCACGGTCACTCCGCAACAGGTGGTGGCCGCGGTCTCCCAGGCCTGGGAAGGCACGCTGGTGGACGCGGACCGTTCCGGCGTGAGCTATGAGGGGCTCTATTACTCCTCCGACAGCGGAGCCACCTGGCACCTGGCCGCCATCACCGACGGCAGCGGAAAAGACGTGCAGGGGCCGGCCTACGAATATCTGCCTGGG
Organism: uncultured Acidobacteriaceae bacterium; assembly: GCA_963796085.1. Lineage (GTDB taxonomy): Bacteria > Acidobacteriota > Terriglobia > Terriglobales > Acidobacteriaceae > Telmatobacter. The sequence goes on from CAWCKF010000016.1 coordinate 37,139, forward strand.
CAGGTGGATGGCAATGCCGCCACCTCGGTGGCGTGGAACCCGGTGCGGCATTTGTTTGTGGCCGCGGTGCGCTACCACGGCTATTACCAGTCCCCGGACGGGGTCGCCTGGACGCGCATGACGGCCCAGCCCGGCACGAATCTGACCACAACAAACTGCCCCAACAATCTGGGCAGCACCGGCTCCATCGCCTGCCCCATCTTTCGCGGCACCGTGGCGGTAAATCCGCTGACCGGGGATACCTTTGCCTGGACGGTGGATACCTACGACCAAACTACGGGACTGTGGCATAACGACGGAATCTGGCGGGACCAGTGCGCCATCAATACCAGTGGCAACGCCTGCACCAACCTGGCCATCACCTTTGCCACGGAGTTGCCGTGGTTTCCGGGCACCAGCAGCACGGAGCCCATGATCGCCAACGGCGATTACACCCTGGCGCTGGCGGCGGTTCCGGCGGCCGTGGGGCTGGGTGAGGACACGCTGCTCTTTGCCGGGGCCGGCGACCTGTGGAAGTGCAGCCTGGCCATGGGCTGCGCCTGGCGCAACACCACTAATTCGACCGCCGGTTTCTGCTCCAACGTGGCCGAATACCAGCATTCCCTGGCCTGGAACACGGCCAATCCGCTGGAGATTTTTTTGGGCAACGACAGCGGGCTATGGCGTTCCGTTGACCAGGTCGATGAAACCGGGCCGGTCTGCTCGGCCAGCGACGCCACTCACTTCCAGAACCTGAACGGAACTCTGGGTTCGCTGGCGGAGGTGGAGAGCATCTCCGCCACCGGCGCCTCTCCCTACACCATGATGGCCGGGCTGGGCGTGAACGGGACCGCCGGCGTCAAGAGTTCCACCGGGCCGATCGCGGACTGGCCGCAGATTCTGGGCGGCGACGGCGGGCCGGTGGCCATCGATCCCGGCAATGCCGAGAACTGGTATGTGAACAACGAAGAGGGAGTTTCCATCTACCTGTGCGCGCAAGCGGGCGCCTGCACCCCGGCGGCCTTCGGCGCCAGCCCGGTCATTACCGATGCGGACGTGGGCGGCGATGGGCTGGCCATGGCCACGGCCGCGCCCTTTCTGGTGGACCCGCTGGACCCCACGCAACTGCTGATTGGCACCTGCCGCATCTGGCGCGGTCCGGCCAGCGGCGTGGGCTGGAGCAGCTCCAACGCCATCAGCCCCATCCTCGACCAGCCAGCCTCTCCGGGGCCGTGCAGCGGCAACTCCCTGATCCGCTCCCTGGCGGCCATGGCCACCAGCGGCGGCGGCGAAGTGGTCTATGCGGGTACTTACGGCGCCCTGGACGAGGGCGGAAACGCGGCCGGACAGGTTTTCAGCATCGCCTATCATTCGTCCACCGGTTGGTCCGCGCCGCAGAATCTGACCCAGAATCCGGTCACCGCGCCCAGCCAGAGCGGAAAGATGAATGCGCTCGACCTGGACATTTCCAGCCTCTACATCGACACCCACGACCTGAGCGGGCAGACGGTCTACGCCACGGTGGAGGGTTTTTCCGGCCCCACCCAGGCGGTGCCCACCCTCTACCGCTCCACCAATGGGGGAGCGAGCTGGGCCAATATGACGGGCAACCTTCCCTGGGCTCCGGCCAGCAGCGTGGTGGTGGACCCGCAGAGCGCCACTACCGTCTACGTGGCCACGGACGTGGGAGTTTATTTCACCACCGGGATCGGCAGTTGCGCCAACCCCGGCCCTGTCTGCTGGTCGGCTTTTGGCACCGGATTGCCCGAGGCGCCGGCGGTGCAACTCAGCGCCGCTCCGCTCGATGCCTCCGCGGCCGTGCTGACCGCGGGAACCTACGGACGCGGAATTTGGCAGACCCCGCTATGGACCTCTGAAACGGGTTTGACCACCGCCATCACCATCCCCCCCAACCCGGTGATCTTTACCACCCCGGTGCCCGAATACTCCAGCAGCACGCTGACGGTGACCGTGGAGAACACGGGAAGCCTCGCCCTGGTCATGCCTTTAGCGGATACTTCCATGGGCGGAAACGACAGCGCGGACTTCAGCGTGACCACCGACGACTGCCAGGGCAAGACCGTGCAGCCGGGCGGCACATGCATACTTCAGGTGACCTTTGCTCCCATCGCGGTAGGCGCCCTGACGGCCCAGATGACCATCTACGCCAACGTTTACGGCGGGCAACTGCCCGCGGTGGAACTCAGCGGCACCGCAACCCCGGCGGGACAGGTGACGCTGACTCCGTCCACCATCAGCTTTGACCCAGCGCCGGGCCAGACCTCCTTATTGCCGCCGGTGCTGGTGGGGGCGGCCTCCGGCACCGAGCAGGTGGAGGCCGGCAATAGCGGCAGCGCGGCCGTTTCCCTCACCAGCATCGCCATCACTGCTCCTTTCAAAATCGCCGGCAACACGTGCGGCGCTACCCTGGCCGCCGGGGCCGATTGCCAGTTGCTGCTGACTTTCGCTCCCACTCAGCGGGGAGCGGCGGCGGGAACGCTGACCTTTACCGAAGGGACCAAATCGCAGACCGTGGCGCTGAGCGGCTTTGGCTGGGCCCCGCCCACTGACACTCTTTCCGCCGCCTCGCTGAGCTTTGGCGGCATCGTGGTGGGGCAGTCTTCGCCCGTGCAGACCATTACCCTTTCCAATACCGGCGACCTGCCGCTGACGGGGATCAGCATCACGGTGAGCGGTCCGTTCACGGAATTGGATAACTGCGATGGCCAACTGGCGGCCAACTATCCGCTCTCCAGTTGCACCATCAGCGTGCAATTCGTTCCCAGCGTCGGCCAACTGGGCTCCCAGACCGGTACTCTGACGGTTGCCGATGCGCTGCGCGTGCAGCCGGTAACTCTCTCGGGCACGGGCCTTGCGCCCCCGGCCATCGGCTTCAGCCCCCCGGCCGGTTTGAGCTTCCCCCTGCAAACGGTAGGCGTGGCCGGCTCGCTGACGCTCACCGTAACCAACACCGGCGGAGCGCCGCTGGCCAACCTCAGCTTCACCATTCCCGGTTCGGCGGTTCCCGGCTCGCAGGCCAGCTACTTTGCCATCGGCGTCACCACCTGCCCCGTAACCAGCGGAACCACGCTGGCGGCCGGGAGCAGTTGCACGGTGCAGGTGATCTTTACCCCCATGGCGGCGGGCGGAAGCGCGGCTACGCTGACGATCTCCTCTTCCAACGCCACGGCGGTCAGTGTGCCCCTGAGCGGCTCGGGGCAGGTTACCGCCGGGCTCAATGTCAGCCCGCCGCAACTAACCTTTGGGCCGCAAAGCCCCGGCCAGCCCACCGCGGCGCAAACGGTCACCATCACCAATACGGCCGCCGTGGCATCCAGCACGCCGGCGCTTTCCATCAGCAACACCCAGTTCAGCCTCACCGCGAACACCTGCACCGGCAGCCTGGCCGCCGGAGCTAACTGCACCGTGGGGGTCATCTATACGCCGACCGGCGGTACGGCCACCGGACTTCTCACCGTCAGTTCATCCACCTTTGCCACTCAGGCCACCGTGGTGCTGAACGGAACGGCCGGAGGGCCGGGATCGATTCAGGTGAAGCCGGCATCGATCAACTTCTACCCCCCGGCCACCGGCGTGAACACCCTCAGCAGCCCCATCGCGGTGACCGTAACCAATCCCTGGACGGCAGCCGCGATGGAGGGTCTGGCGTTCACGCCTTCGGCGGGCTTTCAACTGGCCAATGAGCCAATACCTGCGGCGCTTCGTTGGGGCCGGGGGCGCATTGCACCGTCGGAGTGGTCTTTGCCCCCTCCAGCGTGGGCGTGCAGAGCGGCGTCCTTGCCATTACCAGCAGCACGGCCTCGGCCAGCGGGTCGGTGGCGCTGTCGGGCAATGGATTCGATTTCTCGGTCGTGGTCTCCGGCTCCAATACCGATACCGTCGCCGCCGGCCAGATCGCCTACTACACCATGGCGCATTACTCCGCTGAGCGGCTCGCCGGGAGGAACATTCAGTTTTACCTGCGGCACCCTGCCGGCCAATGCCCTTTGCATCTTTGACCCCACGGGCGAAAACGTCAGCGCCGGCGCCACCGGCTACGAGACGGTGGAGATTTCCACGGGGCAATCCACTTCCTCCTCGCTTGCCCCCGGTCCGGCCAGGGGTGGCGTACTGCTGTTGTCCTGCGGGCTGGCCTTGCTGCCGCTGCTTCTCCCCCTCACATGGAGGCGGCGCACGAAGGCTTGGTTCATGGCCGCGCTGCTGGCCATTTTGGCGGGGAGCGTCTCCAGTTGCACCAGCTCAGGAGGAGGTTCGGGAGGAGGTGGAGGCGGAGGCGGCGGCTCGGGCAACTCCGGCTTAACCCCGGTTGGAACCTATACCATCTCCGTGAACGTCACCTCCAACGGCGTGACGCACACACTGGCCGCGCCCACCGGTCCTCTCACTCTCACCGTCGATTGATGATCCGGGCATCCGGGCCGCAAACCATATCGGGCTATACTCTATCTTCGGGGCAGGGTGTAGGGTGCCCAGGTCTCGCTTTTGAGACCTGGGAAAGCAGAGCAGGGTTGGGTGCCCCAGGTCTCGCTTTTGAGACCTGGGAAAGCAGCGCCGGAAAATGGGGAAGAGCAGGGAATGACCGCCAAAGTTACTGTCGCAGATGTGCAGCGGGTAGCCGAGCTGGCCCATCTGGAGCTGAAGCCGGAGGAGACGCCGGCCATGCTGCGCGACCTCAACGCCATCCTCGATTATGTGGCCGAGTTGAACCAACTGGATACGGTCGGCGTGGCGCCCCTGGCGCAGGTGAGCGAGCTCGGTGAAGCCGCGGGCGCGGGTGTGCTGCGCGCCGATCTGCCGCTGCCCTCGCTGGATCGCGCCGAAGTGCTGGCGCAGGCGCCGGAGACCGACCAGGTCTTCTTCAAGGTGCCCAAGGTGATTGAGCGGTAAAAAAGTGTGCGTAAGTTAAGTACTTCAACGGTGAGGTGTTGTATCAGGGCACGACTTTACAGGCTGCGGAGAAACTCGACCCGGAGGGAGGCGGGGGTTTCAACCCCCGCATAATGCCAACAGAATCAACGGGGCCTTGAGGCCCGGAGGGATGTTTTTCAGGTTTTTCGCGGCATCCCCCTTTTTCCGCAGCCTGTTTAGTCGTGCCGCAAATAGCCACAATATGAACGTGGGCTTTAGCCCCTGAGGCATAGTCCCGGCGTTCCAGCGAGTTTTTACTGGCTCTAAATGGCCCGAGAGAGGTAAGCCCGATTGCCCAGCCAAGCTGAAGCATTGGAAAACTACGTAGAAAAGCCGAAAACCCTGACCCAGTTGCGCGCGGAGATTGCCTCTGGCCGCACCAGGGCCGCGGATCTCGCCGCCAGCTATTACGAGCGGATCGAGAAGAAAAATCCGCGCCTGAATATCTACCTGAGCCTGACCAAAGAGCGCGCTCTCGAGCAGGCCGCCCGCATTGACGCGCTGGCGGCCAAAGGCGATCCGCTGCCCGCGCTGGCCGGCATTCCGGTGGGCATCAAGGACGTGCTGGTGATGCAGCGGCGCTCCGGCCACGGCGGGGTCGAAGATTCTTCAGGGCTACCGGCCTCCCTACGACGCCACGGCGGTAGCAAAACTGGAGGCGGCCGGCGCGGTGCTGCTGGGCAAGCTGAACTGCGACGAGTTCGCCATGGGCTCCTCGAACGAGAACTCGGCCTACGGGCCGGTGCGCAATCCGGTGGATACGGAGCGGGTTCCGGGCGGCTCCAGCGGCGGCTCGGCGGCGGCGGTGGCGGCCAACCTGGCCGTGGCCACGCTGGGCTCGGACACCGGCGGCTCGATTCGCCAGCCGGCCAGCTTTTGCGGGGTGGTGGGCGTGCTGCCCACCTACGGGCGCGTCTCGCGCTACGGGCTGATCGCCTTTGCCTCGTCGCTGGACCGCGTGGGACCGTTTGCCGCCAACGTGCGCGACGCCGCCACGCTGCTGGGCGTGATTGCCGGCCACGATCCCAAGGACGCCACCAGCTCCCCGGCCCCGGTGCCGGACTACGCGGCGGAGAGCGACAAGCCCGTGAAGGGGCTGCGCATCGGCGTTCCCGACGAGTACTTCGCCGAAGGCCTCGACCCGGAGGTGCGCGCGGCTATTGAAACGGGCATTGCCGCGCTCGAAGGCGGCGGGCTGCGCCGTCAAGCCGGTCTCGCTGCCGCACACCCGCTACGCCGTTCCCACCTATTACCTGATCGCCACGGCGGAGGCCAGCGCCAACCTGGCCCGCTTTGACGGCGTGCGCTACGGCTATCGCTCGCCGGCGTCGGAGACCCTGTCGGCCATGTACCGCCACTCCCGCGACGAGGGCTTCGGCGCCGAGGTCAAGCGCCGCATTCTGCTGGGGACCTATGCGCTGAGCGCCGGCTACTACGACGCCTACTACCTGAAGGCGCAGCAGGTGCGGCGTCTGCTGGCCGAGGAGTTTCTGCGCGCCTTTGCCGAGGTGGACGCGATTGTGACGCCGACCGCGCCCACGCCGGCCTTCAAGCTGGGCGAGAAGACCGGCGATCCGCTGGCCATGTATCTGGCCGACATCTACACGGTGACGGCCAGCCTGGCGGGCATCTGCGGCGTGACCGTGCCCTGCGGCGCGACCAAGGCCGGCTTGCCGGTGGGCATGCAGGTGCTGGCCGCGCACTTGAACGAGGGCACGGCCTTCCGCGTGGCGCGGGCCGTGGAGGCGGCGCAGATTTAGCAACTTCCCAAATCGAAGCTGCGATTTGCGGCAGAAATGAATTCGGAGCAGTGGTCCGCAAATGCTCCGTGCCCCATCCTTTCCGCTTTCTTCTGCGGAAAGGGTGGGAAACCACAAACTCATGATTAAGGGCCGGATCAATAATCATGCGCTAGAATCAACGCAATGGAGCTTTCGGCATGATCTTTCACGTAACGCTGGAACAGGCGGAAGACGGCTGGATTGTGGCCGAATGTCCCGCCCTGCCGGGGTGCGTCTCGCAGGGCCGCGACGAGAAAGAGGCTCTGGAGAACATTCGTGAAGCTATAACAGGCTGGTTGTGGGCCGAAGATCAGAAGGCGGCTTAATCCAAACCTGCTCAACAAAGTCCAATGTTATTGTTTGCCGGCGGAATCTTTGGCGCGGTGCTGCTGGTCCGCAAGCAGTTCAGCGTACAGGCCTTCTCGCCGTTGATCCTAAACCTAGGCACCATTGTGGGCGGCCTGTTTCTGGTGCACCTTCTGGGCGTCGATTCGCTGGCCATCGGAACATTAGCCGGCGCGTTTCTGGGGCCGTTTCTGCTGAACGCATACTTACCCGGCTGGCGGGCACGCGCTTTAGGCCCATTTCTGGACTGGCGCGACCCGGGATTGCGCGAGTGGGTGCGGGTTCTCGCTTCCGCTAAT
>CAWCKF010000017.1:0-12171 GCA_963796085.1 uncultured Acidobacteriaceae bacterium
GTGTTACTGCCGCTATGTGCGCATCGCCTTTTGGCCCCATCCGCTCACGGCCTATTACTACCATGACAGAATTCACATCGCGCTTTCTGCGGCGATGTTATCGGCCCTTGCGCTCATCTTTATAACTGCCGTCTGCTGGCGCTTCCGGAAGACAAGGCCTTATTGTCTCTTCGGCTGGCTGTGGTTTTTGGGTACATTAGTGCCGGTCATCGGCATCGTGCAGGTCGGACTTCAGGCCATGGCCGAGCGTTACACCTATATTCCCTTCATCGGCCTTTTTATCGCCGTGGTCTGGTTGCTGGGCGACGCCGTCGCCAACTCCCCCAGGATCAGGCTCGCGGCCCAACTGCTGGCCGTCACCGTAGTTGCGGCCTGCGTCGTAACCACCCAGGCGCAGGTAAAGGTATGAAAAATACGGTAACGCTTTTCAGCCACGTTCTCGAGGTTGACCCGCGCGGAGAACTTCCCTACTCCAGCCTGGGCGTGCAGTACCTCAGGCAAGGAAAACTTGCCCAGGCACAGGCATATTTCGAGCAGGCGTTGCTCTATAACCCCTTCGGGCCTATGACTCTTTCTTATTCCGCTTATTGCCTGATGCAAACCCATGATCAGAGCAATATTCAGCTTGCCGGCCAACGCATCGAACAGGCCTTGCGTGTTCTTCCTGACGACTCCTTTTCCCTGGCCGGCATGGCATTATGGTCTGCGCTCATGGGCAGGCCTGAAGATGAGGAAACCTACAGCAGAAAGGCGCTCGCTGCGGACCCCGATTTTGCGGCGGCGCGGATTTATCTTGCCGATGCGCTCCAGGCGCAGGGAAAGTTAGACGAGGCGGCTCAGCAGTGCCGTCAGGCGCTGGCCATCGAGCCGGATAACTGCGATGCGCATAACAGTTTAGGCGTAATTTTGCGCCGCCAGGGATTGCCCCAGGAAGCCCTGAAGCAATTCCGGCGTTCTCTGGCTATCAATCCCCATCAGGCCATGGCCCAATACACCATCGGCGCCATTCTTTTAGAAATGCATCGCTTCCCCGAAGCGGTAGAGGAGTTTACCCAGGCGCTGCGCATCGACCCTGCGAATGCTCATGCGCATAATGATCTCGGCGTAGCTCTATCTCAAATGGGCAATTATGAAAATGCGGCCGCGCAGTTCAGCGACGCGGTCCGCATTGATCCGGCCTATGCCGATGCCAGGCGAAATCTCGCTCTTGCTCAAGCCCGGATGAAAAACAAAAAGGTTGCATCCGCAAGATGATGAAGTATCTAGTTTCCTTGAAAAGCAGACAGCGCGGCCAGCCGCGCTGTCTGCAAAGCAAAAACATTTTCCCGAAGAGTAACTCCCGCGCCAGAAGTTCGTTGCGGCTAACCTCTACAGGAAAGACCCGCAATCGCCCGCCTGGTTCAATTCATCTTCGGACTGGACGCATCCCATGTCTTATGGACGACAATCGCGCCGCCGCTGGACTGGGTTGTCGAGGCCAGTGAGATGACCGCTGCAACCTGGTCGTCCGTGCAGGCGCTGCCGTCCGTCTGCGTGCACACCAGCGAGCCGGCAGTTGCGCCCTGTTTCACGCCTTCGACGTTCAACAACATAGGTTCATGCATCCTCTTGCCTGAGGCGATCCCTTGGTTCAGATCAGCCGCCTGCTGATCCGTGCAGGCTGAAGTGCCGTCCGCGCCGGTGCATGTCAACGCGGCCAGCGGTTGTCCGCCGGCCTTTCTCACAGCAAGCATGGTCGCGGAATTCTGATCCCCGCCGGCCTTTCTCACGGCAAGAAGCGGGCTGGCTTTATCCACTTCCTTCATGATGACAATCTCGCCATCGCTGGAGTTGGTGGTCGACGCCAGCGAGATGATCGCCGCAAACTGGTCGTCGCTGCAGCCGCTGCCGTCAGTCTGCGTGCACTCCAGCGTGCCCTTCAAGCCGCCCTGGGTCACGCCTTTCACGGTCATCAAAAACGGTTTATGCATCCGCCTGCCGGTCACGATCCCCTGGTTCAGATCGGATACCTGCTGATCCGTGCAGTATGAGGTGCCGTCCGCGCTTGTGCACGTCAGCGTGGCGCTCGATGCCGGGGCAGCCGGTTCCGCCGCAGCCGGTGCCGGGGCAGCCGCTTCCGCGGCTACAGGTTCCCCGCCGGCCTTTCTTACGGTAAGCGCTGCCGGGGCAGCCGGTTCAGGAGCAGCAGGTTCCGCGACAGAAGGTTCCGCGGGAGCCGTTCCCTTGTTGCCTTTTGCCTGCCCCATGGTTTGGTAAGCCGATCCCATCAACACAACCATCGCCAATGCCATTGCGATGCGATTCATGAGAGTATCCCTCCTTTGTCCGGGCTTGTGCGCCGTGGCGATGAGACTGCTGGACAAGACCTCCGTTCATCGGCACGGTCAACGGTTGTTGTCTTCCAATAGGCTTAGACCGATATCTCGCTCGGGTGTGATCTGAATTGCAGGGAAAAATCACCCCATCTCGCGCCACCCACGGCGCGCACCTTGGAAAACCCCTTTAAATTACTCCTTTCCTGTGGGCTTTGGCAAGAAAAAACCTGCCCTCTGTGGTCGAAATGACCTCTCTCGCCGGGTGCCGGATGTCAGGTGCTCTCGGGTGCCCCAGGTCTCGTCCGCCGCGGCGGATGAGACCTGGGAAACCACAAAAGCAAACGGTGCGCGCCCCGCTAAGCCGGGGTTTTAACCCCGGCATCAACCCACCATTTTGCTTTCTTGAAGGGTACGGGCTTCAGCCCGTACATATGCCAACACATATTTTTTTGAAAATCAATCAACGCGGCGCAAGCCGCGCTCGAACCCTTGCCGCCACTACCACCCGCCACCAGGGTTTGCTAATCTTCTAGCTACGCAATGTCCATCCCTCTCACCGACGGCACGTCGCATTCGCTCCGCGCATATCTGCGGGAGGTGAAGACCACCCAAAGCGAGATCGGCAAGCGCGAGAGATTCGCATCCTTGCTCGGAACACTATTTCCGAACCAACGCGAAATCGGCATCTACGCCAGAGGCGCGGAAACATCCCTGCGCATCATGACCCCGGAGAAGGAAAGGACTGGCAGAGCCGACACCATCTATGGCTCCGCGGTCGTCGAGTTTGAGAAAAGACCTCAACAAAACCCTCTCCGAGGCCGAACGCCAGCTCCGCGAGTATGTCACTGGTATATGGCAGAAAGAACCGTTATCGCGGCGCAACTTGGATGCTGTGGCCACAGACGGCGTTCGTTGGAGAATCTACCGCCCCGTCCTCCCGGAAAACGAGGAACTGATCCCGGAAAACATCGACCTTCGAACTCCGCCGGGAAATTCCCCTCAAGGAAGATACTCTCAACGATTTTTACCGCTGGCTGGACCTCTTTCTCTTCCGGAAATCCCGGCTTGAACCCACCTCCGAGGCCATCCGGGAAGACTTCGGTTCCTGGAGCCATCTTTTCCATGAAGGTCTCGCGACCCTGCGCCGAGCCTGGGTCGCATCTCGCGGTGAGAGCGAAGCAAGACTGGCATTCGACACTTGGCAAAGCTACCTCACCGTCACCTACGGCAAGTTGAGCGAGTCTGAAAGGCTCAAGAGAGACCGCGAGACCGGAGAGGAAGTCTCCGAGATGGATGAGCTTTTCCTCCGCCACACCTGGCTCGTCAGCGTCTCGCGCCTGATGGTATGGGCCGCTCTCTCCGGCGGACAGACCACCGGAACTCTGCGGCAGGTGGCGCAAGAGGTATTCTCCGGACAGTTCTTCGAATCCAAGCGTCTGGCAAATCTTGCCGATGAGGATTTCTTCCACTGGATTCGCACCCCCAGAGCCGAGCAGCTTCTCGCCCCCGTCTGGGAGCGAGTTCTCGACATTCTGCTCACCTATGACCTGACCCGCATCCGCGAAGACGTGCTGAAGGGCGTCTACCAGCAGCTCATCGACCCCAAGGACCGGCACGATCTGGGCGAATACTACACCCCCGATTGGCTCTGCGAACGCATCGTTGAGGAGATGCTGCCGGAGGAGGGCTACGCGAGCGTACTTGACCCAAGCTGTGGCTCAGGCAGTTTTCTGCGAGCAGCCATCAGACACTTTCTGCGTCAGAATTCCGCCGGAACGCCTCACGACCGGCTCCGTAAGGTTCTGGCAAGTGTGAACGGCATAGACATTCATCCGGTAGCTGTAACCATCTCTCGCGCAACCTATGTGTTGGCCTTGGGCAAGCTGGTCAATTCTGCGCGCCGTCCAATACAAATCCCCGTCTACCTTGCAGACTCCTTGTTCCTCCCCCATGAGGTGGAGAAGAACCTCTACCAGCAGCTAAGTGGAATCGAGATTACCTTTGGACCCCGGCGAAACGAACGCCGCTTTATCCTGCCGGACATGATGGTGAATCAACCCGAGAACTTCGACGACGCTATCGCAGCGGCCACAGAGATCGCGAAAAGTCATGCATCCGGCAACAGGGAATCGCGCGAGTCCCTCGAAAAGTATCTGCATCAGGCCGTCCCCGAACTCTCGCATCGCCTGCAACGGGAGGAGATTGTAACCGCGCTGTGGAATTTCACGGTAGGTCTGGCCGAATTGATCCAACAGAAACAGAACTCGATTTGGTCCTTCATCATCCGCAATAGCTATCGGCCCGCTATGCTGCGCCAGCAGTTCGACATCATCATTGGCAATCCTCCTTGGGTCGCATACCGCTACGTCACCGATCCTGAGTATCAAAAGGAGATCAAACTCCGGGCCGTCGAGACCTACAAGATAGCGCCCAAATCGCAAAGCCTTTTCACTCAAATGGAACTGGCGACCGTATTTCTCGCTCATTCCATGCAGACCTTCGCGCGGCCCGGAGCCAAGCTGGCATTCATCATGCCCCGTAGCATCCTTACCGCTGACCAGCATCAGAACCTCATTCAGCGCAAATATGATGCGAACTTCCGCCTCTCCGGCTACTGGGACCTCTGGGATGTATCGCCGCTCTTCAACGTGCCTTCATGTGTTCTCTTCGCGGAACAATCCACGCGACGGGGAAACGTGAAGGATTCGATTCCGGCGGAGATTTGGCAGGGCCGGCTCCCCGGACGCGATCTGCCCTGGATTAAAGTTGCAGACTCCTTTTCTATCACCAAAGCAAAAGCGCACGTAATCTGGCTCGGAAACCGCTCGGCCTTATCTACGGAGTCGGGTTCAAAATCACAGACAAAATCGAGCGCCTACGCAAAGGCTTTCAAGCAAGGCGCAACCATTGTCCCCAGAAACTTCTATTTTGTTACGGTGGACGGACTTGATGGCAAGCCGGACCCTGATCGCCTCTACGCAGTCAGGACCAATGAAGAAAGCGCACTCGACTCCAAGCCGCCATATAAGGAGGTGCGGCTAAAGGGGAACGTCGAAGGCCGTTTCCTCTTCAGTACAGCCATTTCACATCATGTGCTGCCCTTCGCCCTGCTGGAACCCGCGACTGTGGTGTTGCCGCTCGAAGAATCCAACGGCTCCTATTACACGATGAAGACGCATGAACTCAAACGCAAGGGCTATCGAGAGTTTGCGAAGTGGATGGATAAGGCAGGGAAGATTTGGGATGAAAAACGAGGGGCCAAAACCTCCCACTCCCTGCTTCAATGGCTCGATTACTCAGGAAAGTTGACATCGCAGTCTCCAAGGCACCGCCATCTTGTTCTCTATAACGCAGCCGGAACAAACGTCTCAGCGACCTATTGCGACAGGAAGGCGCTAAACTTGCCCTTGCTCGTCGAGCATAAGTTGTATTGGGCCGCCTTCAATAATCCAGCCGAAGCGTACTTTGTGGTTGCTGTTCTTAATTCCACAAGCGTTAATGAGATAATCAAACCCTTTCAATCTACTGGACTCTTAGGCGAGCGAGACATCGAAAAGAAACTCCTCGACGTTCCCATTCCGATATTCGACTCCGGAATTGCCCTTCACCGGAAGCTGTCGGAGCTTGGCCACGACGCGCACCGTCATGCACAAACTGTGATCTCAGACCAGAACTTCCCCGCCGGAGGCAGCCTGGCGCGCCAAAGAGCCTGCATCCGCACGGCATTGGGAGAAACCCTGGCCGAGATCGACGCAATGGTAAAGAAACTTCTGGTCCTCAACTAGAGAGGAAAATTCGACACCGACGGCCGGGTGTCTCAAATCTCGCCGTTGTGACCTGGGATCGATGCCCGCCCGATCCCGCCCCGCAACCCGGCTGCGCGCCCATCGGAACAACGCCCTCCGTTCCTGATCTCTGATCTCTGTTCCCTGCTCTCTACTCCCTATTCCCTGTCCCCTGCTCCCTGACCCCTGATCTCTGATCTCTGATTCCCACTACGGCTATAGGCCGACAAAACGACCTGAAATTTGCGCAAAAAGAAGTCAAAAACGCATCAAAATCGATCGATTTTGATACGTTTTTAAACGTTTTGGTCCGCCCCGCACCGGACTTTTCACCCCATGATCTACGTCCATATCCTTACTATTTTTGAGAACGGAGTTTCCATCTCCAATCCGTAGCCCTAGAACCCGCAGAAATTTCCTCTTTCGCCCGCCTGCAAGCCTAAAACATAGTCGGCTTGCAGGTTGACAGATCCCCTCCGTTCACAGGCTCGCGAACTTGCTGACTCGCTGACCTGCTGACCCGCCGCCTCGCCGCCTTGCTCACCCCTGTCGTTACAATAGAAAAGGAAGTCGAACCCACCCCAGCATGGCCGAAGAAGAGCAGAAGAAACCCCAAAATCCAGACCCCCGCAAGCCCGACGAAGACCCGGTCGGCCAGGTCTACGACTCCCGCCTGGTGCGCCGCCTGGCTCATTACCTGCGCCCTTACTGGCTTCAGGCCGCCATCGCCTCGCTGGCAGTGACCCTCAAGTCCATTTGCGATGTGGCCGGGCCCATCTTTTTCATGGTGGCCATCGACCGTTACCTTGCACCCGGTCCGGCAGGCGTTGATGCATCCAGGGCGCTCGCCCATTGGCTGGCTAACAACAGCCCGCTCGGCCGCGTCCTGCCCCAAAACCCGGTGCCGGGCATTACCAGGCTCGCTCTCATTTACCTGGCCACGCTGGTTTCGGCTTATCTCTTTCAGTTCATCCAGGTCTACCTGATGCAGTGGATCGGACAGAAGATCATGTTCGACCTGCGCCGCGACATCTTCCGCCACATGCAGCGCATGCACGTCGGCTTCTATGACACCCACCCCGTGGGCCGTCTGGTTACGCGCATCACCTCCGATGTGGACGCCGTAAACGACATGTTTACTGACGGCATTCTGGCCATCGTCAACGATTTCTTCACCCTCGCCATCATGGCCGGGGTCATGCTGGCCATCAAATGGTGGCTGGCCCTGCTGGCCTTTGCCGTCCTGCCTCTTATCCTCATCGTCACCCGCCTCTTCCGCGACCACGTCCGCGAAAGCTATCGCCGCGTTCGCGCCGCCATCGCCCGCATCAACAGCTTCACCCAGGAACACATCTCCGGCATGAGCGTGGTGCAGCTCTTCAACCGCGAGCAGCGCGCCTACGACGACTTTGAGGCCGTCAACCGCCAGCACATGATCGCCTTCAAAGACACCATCTTCGCCTACGCCCTCTATTACCCTGCCGTAGAACTCCTCTCCTCCATCGCCATTGCCCTGGTCATCTGGCGCGGCGGCTTCAGCGTGATTGCGCAGGGCACGGTCACCATCGGCATCCTCGCCATGTTCATTCAGTTCTCGCAGCGCTTCTGGCGTCCCATCCAGGATTTGAGCGATAAGTACAATATCCTGCAGGCCGCCATGGCCGCCTGCGAGCGCATCTTCAAGCTCCTCGACACGGCTCCTGAAATCGTCAGTCCCGCCCATCCCATCGAAGGCGACGGATCCAACCGTATCGAGTTCCGCCACGTCTGGTTCACGTATCAAAAGCTCACCGCCGCCCAAAAGTCCGCCGTTGAGCAGGCATTCGCAAGTGAATCGTCCGCCTCCGCGCCGGCTTCCATCGACGGCATCGAGTGGATCCTCAAAGATGTCTCCTTCACCATCCAGCCCGGCCAGACGGTGGCCATCGTGGGCCACACCGGCGCCGGAAAAACCACCCTGACCAGCCTCATGATGCGCTTCTACGATGTCACCGCCGGCCGGATCCTAGTGGACGGCGTAGACCTGCGCACCCAGGACCTGACCGCGCTGCGCCGGCACTTCGCGGTGGTTTTGCAGGACCCCTTCCTCTTCACCGGCACACTGGCTGAGAACATCCGCTTCGGCAACGAGCAGATTACCGATGACGACCTGCGCCAGGCGGCCCGCAATGTGAATGTGCTGGACTTTATTGAGAGTTTGCCCCACGGCTTCGACGAGCCGGTCCGCGAACGAGGCAGCTCGCTCTCCACGGGCCAGAAGCAGCTCATCAATTTTGCCCGCGCCCTGGCCTGCAATCCGCGCATTCTCATCCTCGATGAAGCTACCTCCAGCGTGGACACCGATACCGAGCTGCGTATCCGCGGCGCGCTGGAGCGCATGGTCGAGGGGCGCACCAGCGTGCTTATCGCTCACCGGCTCTCCACCGTGCAGCGCGCCGATACCATCCTGGTTATGCACAAGGGCCAGTTGCGCGAGATGGGTTCGCACCAGCAACTGCTGGCCAACCGCAGCCTCTACTGGAAGCTCTACCAGTTGCAGTACAAGGACCAGGAGTTAGTTCCGCTTGGACTTTGAGCGCGGCAGCCGTTATCATGAAGCGCAGCAACCGTCCCCAAGGATTTGAGCAGCCACGGGAACCGCGCCATGAGCAAAACCGTCAAACTCGAAGCCTCGCTGGCTTGCGCCAACTTCAGGAACCTGGAGGCCGACATCCGGCAGCTCAGCGCCGCGGGAATCGACTATCTGCACATCGACATCATGGACGGAAAGTTTGTTCCCAACTTCGCCCTCAACTTCGCCATCATGCGCATGGCCGGGGAGCTTTGCGATATTCCCCAGGAATGTCACCTCATGGTGGTCGAGCCCGAGCGCTATATCGAAGAGACGGTTGCGGCGGGCGCGGAATACGTCGCCATCCATTCTGAAGCCACTTATCATGTGCAGAGAGCCCTGCAACAGATTCGCGACGCCGGGGCAAAGTCCGGAATCGTCCTCAACCCGGCCACTCCCATCGCCAACCTCGAATACATTCTGGACGACATTGACATGGTTACCGTCATGACCGTCAATCCCGGCTTCGTGGGGCAAACTCTCATCCCCGCCATGATGCGCAAGATCAGGGACGTCCGCGCATTGCTCCACTCAACGGGACATGACCATGTCGAAATCCAGGTCGACGGCAATGTGAGTTTTCAACATATACCGGCCATGGTGGCCGAACGGCGCAACCATGCTGGTGGGCGGAACCTCCAGCGTCTTCCACAAGGACTATTCCATCGCCGATGCCATAGCCGCCGTAAGAAAGATCGTGAAAGGGGTCGAAGCAGCCCAATGATGATCGTGCATTCGTACGCCATTGCCGTAGCCCTCTGTGTGCTGACCATGATGTGCTGGGGTTCGCACGCCAACACCCTCAAAATGGAGCCGCGCTCCTATGCCTTCCCGCTCTACTACTGGGATCAGGCCATCGGCTACCTGCTGCTGCCTCTGCTGGCCGGCCTTACCTTCGGCTCCTTCGGTCACGAAGGCAGGACCCTTCTCGAGGATCTGGTGCAGGGAAGCGCGAGCAGTTATGAATGGGCCATCCTGGGCGGCTTTGTCTTCAACCTGGCCAACATCCTCTTTATGGCTGCGGTCGCTATTGCCGGCCTGGCGGTTACCTTCCCCATCGGCATCGGCATTGCCCTCGTCGAAGGCGTGGTCATCAACTATATTGCCCAGCCCAAAGGCAATCCGCTGCTGATCTTTACCGGCGTGGCGCTGATCGTGCTGGCCATCGTTCTGGATGCGCTGGCCTATCGCAATCAGCAAAACGAAGAAAGCGAGCCGGGCGCCCTCGTCAAAGGTATCTCGCTGGCCACGACGGGCGGCATTCTGATGGGTTTGTTTTATTACCTCGTGCAACGATCCCTTTCCGTCAACTACACCCATCTCGATCCCGGCCGGTTCGGGCCTTATGCCGCCGTGCTGGTCTTTGCCGCCGGCTCCCTGGTCTCCAACCTGATCTTCAACAGCTATTTCATGTCGCATCCTTTCAAGGGTCCAAAAGTCAGATACTCCGACTACCTCAGCAAGGGCACGCTTAAGTATCACCTCATCGGAGTTTGGGGCGGATTGATCAACTGCACCGGCACCACCTCCAATTTCATCGCCTCCAAGACCGCCAGCCCCGCCATTGCCTACGGCCTCGGCCAGGGCGGCACCATGATCGCCGCCATCTGGGGCGTCTTTATCTGGAAGGAATTCAAAGGCGCGTCCAGGGGAACCCTGGCCATGATCGCGGCTATGTTTGTATTCTTCCTTGCCGGATTGGTCATGCTGGTCACGGCCATGCTGTAACCAGGGACGAACTGCAAACCCAAAACAAGGAAACAAAATGATTGCTATCGGTTCTGATCACGCGGCGCTTTCCTTCAAGGAAGAAATCAAGGCCTATCTGATCGAGAAGGGATATCAGGTCAAGGATTACGGCACTTATGGGCCGGAACGAGTCGACTATTGCGACTTCGGCTTCACCGTGGGCGAAGCGGTAGCCCGCGGCGAATGTGAAAAAGGACTGCTGTTTTGCGGCTCCGGAATCGGCGTCTCCATCAGCGCCAACAAAGTCCGGGGCATACGAGCGGTGGTGTGCAGCGAGCCCTACTCCGCCAGGATTTCCCGCCAACATAACGACACCAACATTCTTGCCCTTGGTTCGCGCGTGGTGGGCATCGAGTTGGCCAAAATGATTGTCGATGTCTGGCTGGAAGCCAGGTTTGACGGAGGCAGGCATAAAGGCAGAATTGAGAAGATCGCGCGCTACGAACAACATGAGCGCTAGGCAACCTCTGAACGAGGCCATGACTTGAAGGGTACGGGCTTTAGCGGTAAAGCTATAAGACGTTATTTACCATTTCGTTGTTGTTTTGAAAGGGTACGGCTTCAGCCGTGCCATAGAGGTTCCAGAAAGATTCGGGGCTTTAGCCCCCGAGGGAATGTCGGTATCGCAACAAAGACTTGTTCAAAGTTTCCCTGGGAGTGGCCGGATGCTGAATGTAGGCGTGGATGTTGGCGGAACCAACATCAAATTCGGAGTCATCGGCGAAGATGGCAAAATCCTGCTGCAGGATAAGGTAAAGACTGAGACCGGCCGCGGCAGCCAGGCCATTGTCAGCTCCATCATTCAAGGCATCGAGGCCATTCTGCGCAAGGCCTCCTTGCGCCATCAGGACGTCAACAGCATCGGCCTGGGCGTGCCCGGCACCGCGGACGCCAGGACCGGCGTGGTGGTCTACGCGCCCAATCTCTTCTGGAGAAATGTAGAGATTGTCAAAGAAATTCGCCGCACCATCGATCTTCCCGTTTACATCGCGCAGGACACGCGCGCCTCTGCCTGGGCCGAGTATCTGATCGGCGCGGGCCAGGGTCTGCGCGGCGTGGCCGGCGTGACCCTCGGAACAGGCGTGGGCTGCGGCATGGTTTTTGATGGGCGAATCTTCCACGGCGCTCACAACACCGCCGGAGAGTTTGGCCACCAGATCGTCGAACTCGATGGCCATCTCTGTAATTGCGGCCGCCGCGGCTGCCTGGAAACATACGCCGGCGGACTGGCCATTGTGCGCGACGCAGAGAAGAGTGTTCCCGCCTTTCACGAACTCCTGCGCAGCAACCCCTCCCAGGATGGCGTGCAGTGCGTCTACCAATTGGCGCGCGAGGGAGATGCGCAGGCGCGCCAACTGACTGACAGGGTGGTCAAGTACGTTGGCATGGGGCTGGTGAATCTGATCAACATTAATAGCGTGGATTTGATCGCCATCAGCGGCGGCATCAGCAACGCACCATCGGAATTGCTGCTGGACCCCCTGATCGACTTTGTCCGCAACCGGGCCTACGAATCCGTAGCCGGCAAAGTCCGCATCTGCCGCTCCGCCCTGGGCGAAGATGCGCCGCTGATAGGCGCCGCATTGCTCTATCGCGAGTCCTCATCCTGACCGCCCGCGCTGATCCTATTCTCTGTTCCCTAGAAGCTATCTCATAAACCGGTTTTGAAAGGGCACGGCTTTAGCCCCTGAGGGACGCTCTGCCGGGGTGC